>CAVRMO010000025.1:0-219511 GCA_963722405.1 uncultured Acidobacteriaceae bacterium | reverse complement strand
ACTACCGCTCGGCTCAGAGCTCCCAGATTGGTCACGATGAATCCGACTCGGGGGAACAATTCCCCAGTGTGAAACTCCACTTTCGCCACGACCCGTCGTGCGGTCTTCCAGCTTGCTGCTTGGTAGAGGAAGCCCTTGTGCCAGACCACGGGCTTGTGGCTGGGTCTTCCCATTGGCCGCGTCAGCAACTCCGCGATGTCGCGCTCCAGGCTGTCATTCGCAGGAATCCGAATCGCATACTTCACGCCGCGTTCCTCCAGCGCCTCGTAAATCTCCGGTTTGGCAAAGGCAGCATCGTCGCGAAACACCACTTCCTTACCGAGTTCTTGTTGGCGCTCGATCTCCGGCAATAACAGTTCCGCCCAATCCTCCGCACTGTGTACATTGCCTGGACGCAGTTTCGCCGCCACACAGTCACCCTCGGCGTTGAACAGCAGCAGCGGGTGATAGCAGATAGACTCGAAGTGCCCGTTGTATGAGCTTTGCTCCTGTTGGCCATAGGCTGGAATCTCGGTCGAATCCATGTCCAGCACCACCCGCTGTGGAGATTCGATAGTTTCCGCCCCGGCAATCAGCTCCCGGTTAATCACGGCCAGGCCGGAGAGATTCTCTTCTTGGGTCAACAGCTCCGTCTCGAACGACTGCAAGCGGGAGGTCAGCGCCGCTCCTCGCTCCCAGATTCTTTCCGAACCCATTAGCCGGAAAGTCGGATCTTGCGACAGACGCTCGGCATCGTTCACGTCTTCGTATCCAGCCAATCGGCTGTACACCGCCTGACGCAACAGATCGGCCATCGGCAATTGTGTGTTCTTCCGCCTGAGTCAGTCAAATGTTCTGCAATGAGGGCACTCAACCCCAGCCGCTCATCCAACTCTCGCACGAGCAGCAGGCCACCATCCGAGGTCACTCGTGATCCTTGGAAATCGACCTTCAAAGAGGGGTTGAAGGAGAGCTGAAAGGGCTGGTTTTGTTGTTCACCCACTGGGTACAAGCCTCCGGAGTGTCCTTTTCGCCGTCAAAACCGCATGAATACTGGCGCTGGCACGATCATACGATCACTTACCTGAACTTCAAAAAGGAAATGTGGGCTTAAGGCAAAAACCTTGCAAGACGAACTCGGCAACCACCAAAGCGACAGTCAAGCTCTTCAAGGAGATTAAATATGAAAAACACTATCGGCATATGGACTACAGCGCTCATGTTCGTGGGGACTCTGGGTGTAGCCAGCGCCCATGCCACGCCACCATCACAGGCCACTTTCAAGAAACCAATTGAAATAACCGGATGCCTGCAGCAAGGTCCGTCTGCCAAGGAGTATTTGCTCCAAGCCGGTGATTAACGAAACCGATATGTTGATGAACAACTACGTCGGGCGAACGGTTACGATTGCTGGTGATGCAATGCAACCTACGACCAGTGGCGGCGGCGCGAAGCACTTTCTGAAGGCAATGGACGTGGTGGTGGAGAACGAACACTGTCAGAGATAGCCGACGCGGCATGACATTTCACTGAATCGGACGTGAGGTCGAAATGACCTTCTGCCAGATTGGGCTAGGCCTCCGTCTGGTTCGCCAACATGTTTCGCTAAAACCTATCTTCTTATCCACTTGGGTTGCATCGTGTCACGGGTAGGGCTGCCTATCCGGCATCGTCTAAGGCTCATGCTTGGAAGGCTGTCCATACGGGTGTATCTTCACATGCGTGCCGTCGGGCAGCGGGTCTCCGAGGAACCGCACTGTTCCGTCGCGCACTACGCCATTCACCTCTGGTACAACAGAGGCCGCACCGCCGACATCGGTTGCCTCGACTGCAGGAGCCTTCTTCGCAATCCCACGGTCTATCGCAATGTTAGCTAAGCGTAAAGCGTTACTGCTTTTGCTCTGTGGCGCGTGCCTGATTTCGAAGTAGTTGAGCTGTTCTAGCAACTTCAGCGCGCGCCCGCGGAGTTCGGTCGAGGTGGGAGTGCCGACCTTCGGATTCGCCTTTGACTTGCATGACAAGCGGCTCGGCGTCGCTGATGACCTTTCATCGCTTTGAAGCCGTGCCTGAGCGTGTAGTTGAGCGCGGCGAGCAAAGCGGCGTAGGAGGCGTATTCGCTTGTTTGGGTGCCCAGAAATTCGCTGAGCTCGGCAACTCGCCGGCCAACCTCGTCTTCGATGACGATGCCGTATCCCGCGGGTCCGGGATTTCAGCAGGGCGTCGCCGTCGATGGACGCCACCAGGTATCCTTCCGGCGACTTATCGATGCGACCGCCGGGAAATTCCTGCGAGCGAAACTCGGACCTCGCGGGAAACGGACGAAACGGCATAGCCTGTACCCCTCTTCCAAATTCCTTGGCGCAGTCTCGGCTTTCGTCCTGCGCCGAACCAACGTCTTTGTCAGCCTGACCGCAGCTCGGTACCTTTTCCCCAGAATAATCGCGGCGCTCTCAGTCAGCAACGGCACCTCCGCAACGCCCGCAACGCTCGTCGCCAGATACCGACCTCGCTCGGCGGCCGGAGTGCTCATGGGCTCTTTGAAAGAATGGGGATTTAACTGCAGCGGCTCATCTTCGACCTAGAACCAATGGCGCGTCAAACCGCGAACGGCTTGCCCCTAGCTGTGTGCTTTGAGCCTAGGCGCAGTTCTTTAGCTGAGTGCGCTTCCCCCAACCCGCGTCCAGCCGAGCTGTCTCTGTAACAGGCGAGGACAGGCCGGCTGGACGGTGGCCATGCTTAGGCTGCATGGTGCTGGAAACTGGGAGACCACAGTAAGCCCTGCCTTCGGGTCGTGGATGATGTGCCGAACGGATTGGACGGCGAGGCGCTGCGCCCATGGTTTGCTCCGCACGCCGTGGCACGCACGCTCGTCGGCCAGAGCAGATGAGCGTATGGCTCGGTCATTAAAGGGATCGATCTCTCCGTGCTAACGCGCGATGAGGCTTGGCAACTGCTGACCTCACGGCGGACGCCCGTAGGTGAGGACGAAGAGGGGCAGGCGCGCGAACTCGCAAAGGACTTGGCCTACCATGCGCTGGCGCTCGACGTGACGGCCTCCGCGCTGGTGGAGTATAGCGACGCCAAACGGTTCCGCAAGTTTCGCGCGGAGTTGGCAGACGAGGACGAAGACTCGCTGGAACTGGCCAACGACCTGTCAGACACCCTGCCCAATGGTCACGAAAAAAGTATTACACAAACTGTGCTGCAAAGCATTCGCAGGCTGGGAACCGATGGACTGGATTTCCTCCGTCTTGCGTCGGTGTTCGCCGTTGCGCCTATTCCCGGGTCGCTCGTCACCTCCGTTTTCGAACAGGCTGACGGACTGGATCACGACACAGCCGAGCGACGCCAACGCAAGGCCTTTCACGAAGTGACCAAAACGTCACTACCAGAGGTCGCCGGTGAGAAACAAGACGCGCGCTCTGTGCACACGCTTGTCTCGCGGGCGGTACGCTTCAAGGAGAAATCGACAGCCGAGCGTACCCAAGCCTTACGGTCAGCGGCGGTTAAGGCGCTGACTGCGGTCATCGCCGAAGCTGCTGACGACCCGAGGCTGCACAATCAAATTGAGTTCTATGTGACGCATGCGCGTCGGTCGCCGCAATCTCCACCACCGTATATGAAGCCGATCTAATCGTCTTCGTGGCACAGCATGATTCGATACGTGGCGCGTACGGGTCGGCTCGGGCGCTCTTGGAGCGCGCCGTCGAGTCCGCAGACGGGCGGAAGGGCCCGAGCATCGCAACTCACTGGCAGCGATGAGCGATTTGGGCATCTTGCTACAGAAACTCGGAGACTTGGCAGAGGCGCGTAACTTACAGGGAGAGACGCTCGCCATTCAGCGAAGGGTGCTGGGGCCCGAACATCCGGATACACTCCAGTCGATGAACAATTTAGCGGCGACCCTCCGAGACCAGGGCGACTTGGCTGGGGCACGCGAGCTTCAAGAAGAGACGCTGGCCGTTCGTCGTCGAGTGCTGGGGTTCGAGCACCCGGATACGATCATCTCGATGAACAACCTTGCAGTGAATCTTTATGCGCAAAGAGACTTTTCGAGGGCACGCAAACTGCAGGAGGAGGCCCTAGCCACCATCAGCCATGTACTGGGGCCAGAGCACCCGGTCGCCCTTAGCTTGATGAGTAACCTAGCCTCAACGTTGGCAGCGCAGGACGATTTAGCTGGAGCACGCAAGCTTCAGGAACAGGCGCTGGCCATTAAGCGTCGAGGGCTAGGGTACGACCACCCCAATACGCTTGCTTCGATGAACAGCTTGGCGCAAGATCTGCGAGCGCAACGCGATTTTGCAGGGGCGCGCGAACTGCAGGAAGAGCTCCTAACCAGCTGCCTACGGGTGCTCGGAGCGGACCACCCGCACACGACCCTCAGCGCCTGGAATCTATATCGGACGCTTGAGGACTTGGGCGAGCGCGCGGCGGCGCGCGACGTGTTAGAGTCCGACCTGAAATGGCTGCTAGCCCGCGATCCGGCCACTTTAGGCTCCGATCAGCGCAAGACGCGCAATCACGTGGCCGAGGAGGTCAAGAAGAGTAGTAGTCGTTAAAGGTAGAGACGAAACGGAGGGGATCGCTCATTCGCCCACCGATCCTTCAGTAAGATCACGAATTGCCGTCGCATAGCTATTGAGGCGAACTCAGCTTCCTTGCGACGCCGATATCCATCAGAATTGACTATGACAGTTTTGGGGCGGAAGCATTTCAAGGACTAAACCGCAGTGCTCGAGTTTGTTGGCATATCGCCGCTGCATCGGTGATGGTTTTGTTATTTACCGCACCGGTTGTTTACGGCACGCTGTGGCAGGGGTGTGAGCGATTTAGTCGCTATTAGTAAACAGACGTTGGAGCCATCTCCTCCGTTCCCATGACAAGCTGTTGAGAACCATTGTTCTTGGGGCTGACCTTCAGGATGAAGTCGCCAGGGGGAGGCTCTCGGAAAATCCGCCGCTCACCCTCATTTTTCTCCGGCAGGAGAGGTTTTGCAGGGGCCTGGGATGTGGTTGCGGAGCTTGATTGTGCTGATCGAGTTTGAACGAAGGCAACCGCAACGAGCACGAAGCATTCAAGAGCGCTTTCTTTAAATAGGAGGGGAGGGGAGGGGGAGTGGAGGGGGGGGGAAGGGGGAGGGGAGGGAAGGAGGGGGGGGGGGAAGGAAGGAGAGGGAGAGGAGGGGGAGGGGGGGGGGAGGAGGGGAGGGGAGGGGGAAGGGAGGAGAAAGAGGAGAGATCTTCGTCGTTTGCAATTACCATTATTTGCAAACTCAACAGCGCATATCCCGAGGATGGGAGCGACGGAACTAGAACCCCGCGGCCTTCTTGGTGACAGCCTTCACGCAGTATAAGTCACCAGATTTTCTGCCAAGCCTCCAGCCGGGGCCTCGTTTGAGGAACATGATGAGGAGCTGGGCTTGAAAACCAATTCCTCAAGGCTCGAATCTCCAGCTCGACCGAACTATCGGCGTGAGTTGCCAGTTGTGATCGAGGTTCACATGAGTGCTTTGGCGAGACTTTCGGATGGCTGGCGTAATCATGCCATGTCGTACCCTAACTGAACCGGACATAATTCTCCGAGCAGTATTCGCTTGTCACATTGTCCCGAAACCGGCATCAAAAATTCTGTGGACCTGACTGAACTAATCCGCAAAGGATTGCCAGCCAGCGCTGTCGTGGCCCTGGCTGAGAAACTCGATCTGAAAAACGCAGTGATCTCCGAGAGGCTTATTTCGGACTTTAGACCAAGAGTCAGACTTGTTGCTGAGTACAATCCCATAAGTCTTGGCTCGAGAGGGCTGCCCTTAGCTCCTTTATCGCAGGCCCCACATCACAGGCCCCAGGGAATGATTCCGATCATGGTCCCGCCAAAGATTCAATACGCGAATGACGCACGCATTGCATTCCATGTGCTAGGTAAGGGGCCTGCGGTCGCAATCCTGTTTCCCTACTACGTGAATCATCTCACCCTGAACTGGCAGGTTCCGCTGCATCGGGGAGCGTTTGAATATCTGGCGCGCTATTTTTCGGTGGTCAATCTGGATTTTAGCGGCGCGGGAATATCGAAGCGATTTGTGAAATCGCTTTCGCTAGACATCTTTAAAGAAGACGTGCAAAGCGTATTAACATGCCTCGGCATCGAGCGTGTTGCCTTGTGTGCCTTAGGCGATGCCGCCCTGGTTGCCTGCCGTTTTGCATTGCAGTTGCCCGCTCGTGTAACGAGCATGGTCTTTATCGCTGCCGGCGAGTCTGAGACAAACCGCAGAGTATTGAGCTTGCGGCACACGAATCCGGGCCTTGAGGCGCGTCTGCGGGGCGCCCTACTCGGAGGTCTCGACGATGAGCGCAATGCCTCGGCATTGGCGGCAGTGGCGCAAGAGGCTCTCAGGCCCGATTCGCTGAAGCTGTGGGAAAAGGTGCTTCTCGAAAATCGACTCTGTCGGGTTGCCTCTCGGGTGAAAGTTCCCGTCCTATGGCTCCACGCCTCCGACGACGAACTTGTGAGAACTCGTCAAGTAAGAACGCTTGTGAAACGCATGTCGCAGGCGAAACTCATGATAGTACCCGGCAGGTCAGGCATGGACATCTGGCGCGATCGCGATGCGATGCGGGCGATGACACTTTTCATGGCCAAAGGATTCGGAACGGAGCTCGAAGTTCCGGCTGCGCAACGTCGAAGGCACCCGAAAATCGCAACTTACCCGGCCGGTCTTTCGCAGCGCGAGGTGGACGTCCTCAGGTTTGCCGCCGCCGGACGCACCAACCAACAGATTTCCGAAGACCTGTTTATCAGCCTGAATACCGTTTCCTACCACCTGCGCAATATTTTTAATAAGACGGGAGCTGCCAATCGCACCGAAGCCGCCTCGTTCGCCCACCGCCACGGACTGTCCGCCGATCCTCTCTAGGCTGGGCAGATTTGCAAAACTACACATTTAGGTGGTGTGCGCAAGTCCCGTATTGTGCACAATGACTGAACTCGCAAGTCGGATGTGGAGAAACAGGAGGCCATTCATGTTCGAATCAACACGAGAACTGTTTTGCAACAACGGCGTCATTTCCGTCCTGCCGGATTCCCGCCAACCGCGTCCTCCGGGTTCTGGCAGCCCGCTCTTTCTGGAGCCCGAACGCGCAGCTGTGATTGTCGTCGATGTACAGCCAGCCTTTACGCAGTTGCCGCCGTTTGCCGCCATGCGTGAAATAGTTCCGCGCATCGCTTGCTTCTTACCGTTTGCCCGCGCAGCGGGCATGATGGTGGTTCACCTCAAAACGGAATTCTCCGCCGGCATGGAAAATGCCGGCCGTCCTGGATCGCGTACGCGCCAGATGATGCTCGGCCTCGGTGCTGAAGATGAGAACCCGCTGCTGCAGGGCCGCGCCACTGCGGAAATCGTTCCGGAGCTTGCTCCGCAATCGTCCGACCTCATCGTAGCCAAGACGCGCTTCAGTGGTTTTTGGGGCACGAATCTGTATGAAGTCCTGAGAGCACGCAACATCGAATCGCTCGTGCTTGCTGGCGGGACGACGACCGTATGCGTTGAGTCGACCGTTCGCGACGCCATGTTCATGGAGTTCAATTCGCTCGTCCTGTCGGACTGCACCGCTGACATCACACCCGAGTTGCACGAATCCGCGTTGATGCGAGTGGAGCTTTTCTTCGGCTGGGTATGCGGCTCCGAGGATCTCATCCCGATGTTGGAAGCCGCCGAAACAAAGAGTGGAGCAGTTCAAGCGCGGTAGCTTCGGCAATCGCAGGGAGGCAAGAAGTGTCAACAAATGATCCGTTCATGGTGCTGCCGGGAGCGTCGCGTGCGCACGGGACAAGAGGCCTGGGCGGCGAGATTTCTCTGAAAGTGTCAAGGAAGGACACCGGTGGTGTCTGGGCCTTCTTTGAAATCCCTACCAGCCCACATTCCGGACCACCGCCACATTTCCACCGTAAGCAAGATGAGTGGTTTTATGTGCTGAAGGGCGATCACCATTTCCGCATCGGGTCCGACGATTACCTGGTTCGCGCTGGAAGCAGCATTTTCGGGCCGCGCGTCCAGCAGAACGTCTCTCGCGGCTCGATCGTCTACACGGATGGCCTCAAGAGTTTTGAGGGTCTTACGGCGGCTGGGTTCAAACATTTCGCCCGTACTCAGCCGTTGCGATCGGCGCTCCGCAAAGGCGCCAAGTCGGCTGTTCCCCTTGCCGATCGCGCTATTGGAAACCTCCAGCAATGGCTGATCGGCACCTACTACGGAGTGAGCAAGCTTCAACTCCAGGTCTACCTCGACGAGTTCGTCTTCCGGCACAACCGCCGCAACAAACCCGCAGCCGCCTTTCAAACTCTCCTTGGCCTCGGAACCGGTCGAAAATCAACCGAATACGAGCAGATCCGCGGAGCCAAGGATCTCAACCCCAACATATTGGGGCTTGCTGAGTCAACCGGATAAGCAGAAGGCGACTAATCTCGAAGGTCCTATCCGGCCGTCCGTCAACTTCCAGAAGCACTAAGTTCCAAGGAGTTGAACAGCCAGTTCTCCGAGATTCCGATTTCACCGGGAGTGCTCCGGCTGCGTCGCGCGTGGGACACCGAATGGACTTCAGCTGATATTGGTATGACGTGATAACGTACCTGCCGGCAACATTGGCAAGGAATGCGATTGAAATTTCTGCGGGTCCCTGTGGTCCACAACTTCCGCCTACTGGAGGTCCAAAAAATGGAGGCACCAAAAAAATTCTTCCTCTGCTGGTCAAAGAATCGCAGCAAGGCTATTGCCGAGGGTTGGGCCAAGCTCTTGCCGGAGATCGTCACCGGGACGCCAATCCTCTCGACCGAGTTCCAAAAGGGTCGCGAGTGGTCCACGACTTTGCGCAATGATCTCAACGATGCCAAAACCGGGATCATTTTCCTCACGCCCGAGAACGTGGCAGCGCCATGGATCCATTTCGAAGCGGGCGCGCTGGCTACGGCGGTGGGGATCCGGAACGGCGAGGTATTTACCTATGTTTACGGATTCGATCCGGGTAAGCTCGCAGGTCCTCTGAGCGCTTACCAGTCCACAGTGGCTACAAAGGAGGACACGCGACGCCTAGTGCACGACATATGCGTCGCAATGGAATCCCAGCCGCCGACTGAGGAGAACTATTCCAGCTGGTGGGCGAAACTTGAGGCGGTGCTGGATGAGATTCCCGCACCGGCTATCACCGAGCTGGTGCCTGGGTTTGCTGAACTGTTCGATCGCAAGACGTTCCGAGAGCCCCTGCCAGACTGTACAAATCAGCGATGGCTGGACCGGTTCGCTGTGACGCGGGCGGTCCATACGGTACTCAGGGAAGCGGCCCATCAGGTAGATGATCAAAGCCGGCCGGGTGCGTGGCAACTATACGGCGATCTCGTCGCCGCGGTGGATGCCTATGCGATGGCGATGAGTGGATTCCTCGTGGAAGAGAAACATTTCGGCTTCGACGACCAGGGTAAGCTGGCGGCGCCGGCTGGAGCGATCAAGGCGTGCGAGGAACGGCGAAAAAAGGTGAACGATCTCGTTGCGATACTGGCTGATCCAAAGAGCGACACGCCGGTCTTCAAAGAGGCCGTCAGGTTTGCGGATTCCGAACCCGAACATCGCAAGAGCCTGATCCATCGCTGGGAGGCGCGCCTTGAAAGAAAAGATGGCCTCTCAGTGAAAGGAAACTGGCCTGCCGTCGCGCTCAGCAGCGAATACGACTTTGACCGCATCGCGACCTACCTGTATCAGGAAAAGCGGAACCCGCCCGAGGCGGGCGCCGCCATGGCCGCCGTCTCGCGCGAGTATGAGAAGCGACGGATTCACAACGACGGAAGTTACATGCCGCTCCACTACTCACTGCGGGCGTTGAGCGCCTCTCGAGGACTGGAGAGTAAACGCGGCGAAATCGAGAGCAGGTTGCGGACAGTTAGCGGCTTTCTGCTCAAAACGGCGCGCAAGCAACCGGACGATCCATTGTTCACTGCGATTAAGAGTGTCCGCACGGCAATCGCTTTGGCGTCGCGGCGGAAAGAGAGGACTGCACCGACGCCTAGACGTTCATCCCGAATGCGGCGGTAAGCCTTAAGGCAGGCGACCACGGACTTCAACGGCCGCATACCTCTCCCGTAGGAGTAGCGAGAAAGACCCTTCGAAGACGGAGAGCCGACTAATGATTGTGGACCTGTGGGCCGCCAACACGAAGTTGGTCCGAAACCCTAGTGTTGTATCGGACGCGCCCCGCAGCACCGGGCCTACCTGCACACACTGACTGTGGGGCGCATCCGATACAACACTAGGGTTTCTCGGGAGTTTGCCGCTCCACCTGTCCGAGATGGCGACAAGCCGTCAAATTGGATTGCTTCCGTGTAGCCGACATCCACCCAGAATCTCTCCTGGGTTCCGTTGACATCGGTTTCTGGCCTGATTTTGGATAGCAAGATGTGTCGGAGTGTCATTTCTTATAGGCGACAAACTGCCAGGTGTTTCCTGTCTTTTTGTTTTCCATGGCGACTGTCAACGTTTTGCCGTCAGCGGAGGGCGTGAAGCGAACGACTTCGATCGCTTTCCCGTCCTGTTTGTCAGTCTCCTCAATTGTGTTCTCGCCAACGCTCCTTACTGAAACCATGGTATGGCTAAGATCCCCTTTAATAGGCGCCTCGGTTCCAGCCTCGCCGCGTAACTCTGCCCGGCCGGATCGGCGAAGCTAAAAGTATCGTCTTCAAGCTTCAGGGTCACGACGAGCGCATTCTCGGATCGGTTCACGCGCTTCACAATCTTCTGTCCACGAACCCGAAACTACGTGCGACCCACTCGGGCCCTTGGCTACGCGACTCAGGATGTCTTTCCCAGTGATCACATCACCGTTTTCATTACAGCTCGCCGTCCACTCGACTGTGGCGGAGTTCCCGTCGGATGAGACTGTCATCTTTGAAGTGCCGACCGTCTTCCCACTTCTCTTGTCAGTTTCAACCGTCGCCCGATCGTCTACCACCTTGAGGCTGACAGTGTCGTAGCACGGCTCTCCCGTGATTTTCTGGTCACGGCCATCAGCGCTAATATCGAGCGGGGGATCACAGGTCGCACAACGATATCTATTGTTTTGCAGCAGATAGACGTTAGGTTTCGTCGGAGGTTGAGATTGGTCCAGGTCAATCTTCCAGGTACCATCAAAGCGGCTCTGTGCCTGAGCGAACGTTAACCACGAAACCAGCAGCGCACCGCAAAGCACGAATCTTATTTTCGACCTCCTTGAACTTGGAGGGACGTTGCTAGCGCGAAAGCATATCAGTTTCAGTTGCAGAAGACGTACAAGCGAGCCTGGTTTCCGGGAGTAATTTTCCACATGCCGGTTTCGGGCGAGCTTGGTCCAGCCACTTCGACGACATGCCGACAACTCATCACATGGTCGGTCGGATAGCGAGTGCCTGGCAGTGCATGAGAAGTAGATCCGCCAGTGCCCGCCCGGGTGTTGGAAAGCGGCCGCAGCCACTCGTGTTGCCCCGACTGCAAGGTGCCGGACGAAATCCGTAGTCCCACCCATTGAGGCGAGTCAAAAGTATTCGGGAGTATTATGTCTGCACTGTGACCGACGACACGCTTATCGGCCAAACCGTGTCTCACTACCACATTCTGGAAAAACTTGGTGCTGGAGGCATGGGCGTTGTATATAGGGCGGAAGACACAAGCCTGCACCGTTTTGTCGCGCTTAAATTCCTTCCCGAAGGTGTCGAGCGCGATCCTCGGGCCCTGGCTCGCTTTCAGCAAGAGGCACGAGCGGCTTCAGCTCTGAACCATCCCAACATTTACACCATTCATGAGATTGGCGAGCATGACGGCAGGCGCTTTATCGCTATGGAGTGTCTGGAAGGCAAGACGCTGGCGCAGTTGATCGCGCATCGACCGTTGGAAATTCAGAAAATCCTTGATTTTGGTATTCAGATCGCGAATGGATTGGAGGCGGCACATGCAAAGGGAATCATCAATCGCGACATCAAACCGTCGAATATTTTTGTAACCAGCCAGGGACACGTTAAGATCCTGGACTTCGGCCTCGCCAAGGCCACTTTTGTCACCCCTGATCACGACGCAAATACGTTGACTCTGAACGATGACCCGTACAAATTGACAACTCCTGGCGCGACGTTAGGCACCACACCATATATGTCGCCGGAGCAGGCCCGCTCGAAGGAACTTGATGCACGCACGGACCTGTTTTCTTTTGGAGTGGTCTTATATGAGATGGCGACGGGTTGTCTACCGTTCCGGGGAGAGAACGTGGCGGAGATCTTTGAAGCCATTCTCACAAGCTCCCCTGTGCCACCCAGTCAGCTCAACCCCGAGGTTCCAGAAAAGCTGGAAGATCTTATCAGCAAATGCCTGGAAAAAGACCGCAACCTGCGCTACCAGCATGCTTCTAAAATCGGTGCAGACCTTAAGCGCGTGCAACGTCAGATCGATTCCGGGGTCGCAACGGTCGCGACAACAACTGAGCCATCGAGACTGCGCACACGTGGATGGGGCCCGATCGCCGCTGTTGTAACCGTATGCGCAGTGGCGGTCGCACTACTCGCTGCATACTGGTGGGGATGGCGGCGACATCCTGCCATCAAGCCGTCATCTACCCGCGCGATGCTGGCTGTCCTACCCTTTGAGAATTTAAGCGGGGATGCCGGACAGGACTACTTCTCGGACGGGCTCACGGAAGAGATGATTGCCCAGCTTGGACAACTGCAGCCCGCCAAGTTGGGCGTGATCGCTCGAACCTCGGTTGCTCGCTACAAAACGACACCAGAGACTGCGGCGCAAATCGGCCGGGAATTAGGAGTCGGCTATTTGTTGGAAGGCAGTGTTCGGCGGGCCGATGGGCGTGTGCGCATAACAGCAACGCTGGTGCAGACAGGTGACCAGACCGAGTTGTGGGCAGAGACTTATGAACGTCCTCTCACGGATGTTTTGAGCATACAAAAGGAGATCGCGGAAAAGATAACTCAATCCCTCTCCTTGCAGATACTGCCAACCAGTAGCGATCAATTCGCCAGCCTCCCGGTTAATCTAGAAAGTTACGACAAGTACCTTCTGGGCATGCATGAGTTGGAGCAGGGAACAAGGGAAAGTGATAACAAAGCGCTCGAGTACTTCCAGCAGGCCATTGCTAAAACTCCGGATGACGCTCGCCTGTATGTGGCTCTAGCGGAAACATATTTCGCGCTGCGTACCTATTACAGTTCTCCGCGTGAGGTAATGCCGCAGGCCAAGCAGGCAGTGTTGAAGGCTTTGGAGCTCGACCCAAACCTGGCCAGCGCCCATGCGGCATTGGGAGATGTGTCGCTTCTCTACGACTGGAATTGGCCGGTTGCAGAAATGGAATATCGCCGCGCTCTCCAGATCAATCCCAGTCTCCCGTATGCGCAACTGGGCTACGCCGATTATTTGGCGACGCTCGGACGATTTGACGAGGCCATTGCGTACATCCAGCAGGCGTACACAGTCGATCCGCTGGCAGTGGGCAGTCGCGACGAAGCCCTGTGGATTTACTACTTTTCCGGCCGATTAAAAGAGACTGTGGAGCAAGCCCAGAAGACCATTGAGCTGGAACCGCAGGCCGGATTGCCGTATGCGATGCTTGCCCTGGCGTACGCTGACATGGGGCAGCGAACCGAAGCCGTGGCTGCGGCGGAAAAAGTAAGCAGTCTTTCTGACAGTCCGAGCGTATTGGGAACGGCCGCATCGGCACTCGCTCGCGCGGGAGAGCACGACGAGGCTTTGCAACTTCTCGAACGTTCTTTGCAACTTGCGAAGAGCCGCTACGTTTGTCAATTCATTGTTGCCGGCGTCTACGCGGACCTCGGCCAAATCGAGAAGGCGTTTGCAGCTATGGACGAAGCTTATCGTGACCGGTCGACTTGAATGTGCTGGATCGGGGTGGATCCTCGAATGAATCCTCTGCGCAAAGACCCCAGATTCCAAGAGATGGTTCAACGTGTCGGACTACCGAGCAGTTGAGCGACGAATGAAAGCTAGCTTGCCCCGGTCACGATTTCAAGGTGTCCGCTGCAAAGTGCACTCTTCGCTGCGCTGCCCAAGTGACGGGCGAGCCGGAAGTCATTGGGTCGTACGTCGGATTAGTACTGAGAAACGCGCAAGGGTCCCGGAATCCACTCGGTCGTATAGTCGCCATGTCGTCGAAGTGGCTGGACCAAGCTCGCCCGAAACCGGCATGTGGAAAATTACTCCCGGAAACCAGGCTCGCTTGTACGTCTTCTGCAACTGAAACTGATATGCTTTCGCGCTAGCAACGTCCCTCCAAGTTCAAGGAGGTCGAAAATGAGATTCGTGCTTTGCGGTGCGCTGCTGGTTTCGTGGTTAACGTTCGCTCAGGCACAGAGCCGCTTTGATGGTACCTGGAAGATTGACCTGGACCAGTCTCAACCTCCGACGAGACCTAACGTCTATCTGCTGCAAGACAATAGATATCGTTGTGCGACCTGTGCCTGGCGAATTGATAAGCGCGCTGCGAAAGCGGGCTGAGTCTCACTTTCGGGACGCACCCGTTAGCAGTTAAACGATCGGAGCCGCGAAGCACGCTGCGATCGAGAAACTCCGAATGATTTCTTGAAAGTTCTGCCGAGGTTGACCGAATATCGCAGCGATCGAGTCTCTTACAAATCACGCAGCCAGCGGTGTCTGATAGAGAGCCCGACAGCCACACGTGAGCACCGGAGTCTTCCCAGAGGTGCAGTTTCACGCTCGGGGCAGAATGCGTCTGCTGAAGCTTCTCTCTATATATATAGCCACAACTGACGGCTGGAGCCGGCTGAGACTCAAGCCTCGGTCCTCACACCAGCCGAAGAACATCGATACCGCCTTGGCATACGCCAGGCGGGTATTCTTGTTTCTGATGTTCGCCGTAAAGAATTCGATGAATCTCTGAGAGGCATTCCGGCCCTCAGACGTGATGATTCGCGGGATGTATTCAATCCCCAATACCTCTAATTGGCCCGGGAGAATTATCGCTATTTCGTCTGCCACAGGAAATGCTAGCAAGAGTGAATCAACGCGTCATAACGTCCTTTATGATACGTTCTATCTCATAGAAAACAAAAGTCGTCATTGCGTATTCTGCCTCCAAACCGTCCGTGACAACCGCATGTTTTAGGGGTAGATTAAGAGTAGTGACCCACAACCGGACGATTGTCATATGCAAAACATCAGCATTCAAAAGACGGAAGACCTTTCAACTGCCGTAAGGGCAGCTCTAGAATCTCTTCTTGGCCGCGCCTTGGAGGCAGATGAAGAAATAAGCATCATGGCTTTTCGTCCTCATGAAGCTGCGCAGGGTCCTGTCCGGGAGCAACTCGCGCAGCACCTCAATGAGCAGATGGACGCGATGGCGGAACGGGCAAGCGATGCTTCTGACGATGAGCTGGACGAAATTCTCGACGATGCCATGCGCTCCACTCGCCCAGGTTATCGCCCCGTCAAATGAGGATTGTCCTCGATACTAATGTCCTCATTCGCGCCATTCCCAAGGCGCGAGGTCCAGCTAGAGAAGTCTTACAGACAACCCTTTCCGGCAACCATGTGCTTATTACCTCCGATTTCTTGCTTCAGGAGGTCGCCCGGGTTTTGGCCTACCCCAGGATCGTGAAGCGCTGGAAGCTCCATCCCCGAGAGGTCGAACAATATCTCCAGGTACTTGGGACCGTCTCAGAGATAGTGAAGCCGTATCCAGGTGCTCCACTCATCCGGGCCGATATTAACGACGACCCCATTGTCTACACCGCCGTGGCCGGAAAGGCTAATGTCCTTTGTACGCTCGACGCACACTTTCATGAGCCGTCAGTCCGTGCCTTCTGCAGTGAAAGGAAAATCACCATCATGGATGATGTCGAACTCTTGCAAATCATGCGAAACCAGGAAGAGCGAGGGTAAGCTACTAGGCCTCCCAAAGAGGCCAGCTTCCGAGCAGGCGCACGCACCCGCCAATTCTGAGTACTTGGTGCGGATTCGCGAAAGGCGATAAACTCCGGACGTGACCTCTACCTTTTCCGGATGTGTTGCAACTTTCAGGGTGGCTGGCTGGTAGCGTGAAACAATCGCGAAATGATAAGCCGACCGGCGATCTTCAAATGGCGGCAGACCGAACCCGGCATCATACTTTGCGCGGTCCTGTGGTATCTTCGCTATTCTCTCTCGTTGCGCGATGTTGAGGAGTTGCTGGAGGAGCGTGGTCTCAACGTCGACCACGCCACGGTTTGGCGTTGGGTGCGGTATTACAGCCCTGAGTTGGAGCACCGACTGCGAAGGCATCTCAAGCCGACCAACAAGTCGTGGCGGGTGGACGAGACCTACGCCAGCGTGAAGGGTCGCTGGTGCTACTCGTCTCACCGCGGTCTGTGACTAGAATCACAGCCTGTGACGATGAAGACTCTTTCCGGTTGCCCTGCCTCCACGATATAGTCGAACGGCCGGACCGGAATTCGACAAATCGTCCAGAAATTTTGCTTCTTCCGCGCTCTAGGAAGAAACTGGGGACAGACGGGACGGTTCACCAATTTCCATCCGTCGAAATGCCCTCGTGGTGAACTCGACCAGCGGCGACATCTTCCGACAGGCGGTGGCAAAATCTCGAAGAAACTTCTGTCGCGATGGATATTGCTGGGGAAGAGGAGGACTGTAATCACTCTTTAATCACGGTAAGGGAAGATTCGGTGAACAGTTCGGATGGACTTACGGCGCTCAACTGTCTGACAGACGTGTCTGAGTTCTAGATGCTCTAAATCGCCTTCTCTAAACGCACGACCCACCACTAAGAAACAATTCCTGCAAATCGAGTCAATGGTGGCGTCATTATTTCTTCGGTGCTCGAAGGCTGGAGGAATCTGGGTGTGCTCCACGTCTGCTCCGAATCCACTCCTCTGACGCGATTCCTGCGGTACGTGGCGGACATGGCCGAAACCAATGAGACAGAGGGTGGTGTCGGTCTCCCAACAGCAAACTTATCCATGCCGTCCGCACGGTCTGTTGGTAACTCAGAATTACGCAGACGCAGAAATAGTCGCAATAGAAGAGATACCGCAAGTCCGGAGACAAAACGCCTTAGCTCCGATGGGTCATACAACGATAAAGACTCCTCGCGAAGATGTACCCCAGCAAGGACGTGAATTAGATCGCTGGAGACGCCACAAAAGAAAAAGTAGGCTTCATCCCCCTCGTGTGACCTCCGCGAACCACCACGCGCAACCCGCACAACCAACGAACGACATCCTGAACCACGATTAACCGTTGTAGGACTGGAGTATCCCTGAATGAGCATATCCGTGTCACTGACTTGCTCTTGGCCCTGGGGTACGGTTCGAAACTAAACAGATTGGTTAGGAGGGCGTCATGTTAGGAGGTCTGCTCTTCGTGGTGTGTGTCATTCTTCAGTTTCATTATCATGACATGATTCCGTGGTACATCTGGGTGCTTGCGCTGATCGCGCAGTTTGTTGCGTTCGGCGAACCAGCGATGCGATCTGCCATAGCTTCGAAAAAGAACTGAGTGTGTGATGGGCTGGCGTGACGCGGACGATGTTGAGTCCAGCCTCCATGAAGCCAAGAACGAGTTAGAAGAGCGAAACTCTGTGGAGGCCGCTCCCCCGCTCCAGAGCAACGCGGATCGCTGTGCATCCGCAAGCGGCACAGGAAACGCGAGGTCTGTTTCAATCCAATGAACGCGCCAAAGATGACCGAAGCACAGAAAACCGCCATCCGCTCCCTCGAAAAAGCCCTCACGCTCCTGCATTCTGTTCAGACGTTGGAAGGCAGGGACAAAGACAGCGTCGAATATCTGCTGGAGAGGGCGCTGGAGGCTTTGCGAGCAGGTACAATCTAATCGCACCCGCCGCAAAGATATCCTCCCTCCTTTTGCACAACAATCTGCACCGCTGTGGATAAAACTTGTGACGCACGTCACGACTGTCCTCTTTAGGGAAAAGAATCCGCACGGTGCCATCCGTGCCTTCTCATGGTCGATCTTCTCATTCACCCAACACACCTTCTCCCTGCCGCCCCAGAGAAGGAATGCGCTGGGCTTTTCGCTCTCTTGTAAGCATTTCGATGTCGGCCTACTTTTGGGATTCACGAGAAGCATGAGGACGACATGGGAGAGCCTCCTCAATATCCACCCAGAAGTGGACACTCAGCCGATAGGCGGAAAAATGCTCGGCACCTGATCGCTGGTAGGGTCTGGTTCCAATGGCAGTCGGCGGAGAGAATTTGGTTCGACGGTGTCGGAACCACACACGACATCGGCAAAGCTGGGGTCTTCGTTGAGAGTGAGTCCACACCACCAGTCGCTTCGGTTCTCAAACTCATCGTGGTGCTACCCACGGGATGGAAGACCGACACACCTCTGTGTCTCAGCGGTGTTGGCCATGTGCGCCACGTGAGGCAGGAACCGAGCCAGACAAAAGGCTTCGGAGCCTCAGCAATCTTCCGTACGGAGGTGCCGATGTCCGCGGAGAACAGAAGAAATGGAAAGAGGTAGGGTTCGATGAATAGCGGTGTGGCGCGTGTTTATGAAGTGGGCGCGGTATCCGCCGAATCGAAGTGCGATGTAACTCTTCAACTTGATGGTATTAGGGTCGTTCGCAATGTGCGGCAGGGAGCGTGGATGAAACGTGGATTTGGAGCGTCGGCCACATGATGTGTATGTACCGTATTGCCGACACTGCTACGAAGCTGTGGGTTACGTTGTCTTTCAAACGTATGGCTTGATATCCCGTTGGATGAGAATTTGCTGGGCAATCGAAGGCGACAATGAGGTGTCCAGCAGGTCCACCTCCCCTCAATACTTCTGCCCCAACGCCCTCGTGGTGAACTCCAGCAGCAGCGACATCTTGCGACAGGCAGCAGTGAAATCCCGCAGGAACTTCTGTCGCAATGGGCATTGGTGGGGGAAGAGGAGGACTGTAATCACTCTTTAATCATGGTGAGGGAAGATTCGGTGAACAGTTCGAATGGACTTACGCCGCTCAACTGTCTGACAGACGTGCCTGTGAGTTCCATATACTCTAAATCGCCTTTCTTAAACGCACGACCCACCACTAAGAAACAACTCCTGCAAATCGAGTCAATGGTGGCGTCACTATTCCTTCGGTGGCCGAAGACAATTGGACGATTCTGGGTGCGCTCCATGTCTGCCCCCTGAGCAGAACCGCCAGACTCGTTACACTCGCCTGTGTCGGCGACGGCAGAAGTGGACTTCAGGGCTCCTGCTCAATCTCTAACTTCAGAACTCCTGACATGGTATGCCAGAAAGGTGTCCGCTTTTTGCTTCAGGATCGCGGGTTTGCAACCGCGTAGCGCATTTGAAGCTGGGTTCCCGGAAACATCGTGTTTGTCTCGTTCAGCGCCTCGCAAAGGGATTCGATGACTCGCGACCGATGGGGCGAACTCAGCGGGGCTAGCGTGATGCGAAGCTCACCCTCCACCGGTTCGATATCCGCGGCATTCTGCATGATGCTTTGCACCAGAGTGCGTCCTTCGTCTTCCACTCTTTTATAGTGGGGGCGAATCATCTCCACCAGATCACTTTCGATCTGGAAGGCAACCATTTTCAGGATGTTGGTTAGGTGCTTGCGTTCGGTGGATAGTTTCACCACCTCCTGACCTTTCTTGGCCTCGGCCAGCGGCAGGTGAGTGGGAAGCGAATCACGCCGGGTCTTTAGTTTCTGGATACGGGTCGTAGTCTTCTCCATGTCGCTGCGCAGTTTCTCCTCCGTCTTCTCGAAATCCGCTTGGGGCGTGTGTCCGTCGACATAGTCGATTGTCGAGGCCCCGAAGCGCTCTTGCAGCTTGGTGAAAGCGGTACGCGCCAGCCGTAACTCTTTGTCCAGAGCTTTTCGTGCCGGGTTGGGGACGGAACGGGCGGGATCGTCGGGCTCGACCTCATAGTCGACCAGGGCATCGAGCAGATACTCTTCCCGGAGGTATTTGAAGAAGTTCTCCTGACGCCAGCGTTCGAACATGCGATAGGCCACCTCGATGGCGCGCAGGTCCCAGCGACTGGTCACAATCGGGGTTTGATGGCCGCTGTCGGTCAGGCGCGTCACCTGACGCAGTCGTAGCTTGCCTTTCAGGAATCGCACCGCTTGATCATGGAGAAGGTATTTCACCCTTCGACCGTCCAGCTTGGCCTGGTGGCGGGAGAATCTGGTTGCGGCGATACGGCGGGTGCGGCCCTTGCGATAGGTGAGGACGTCAAAGCCCATGGTCAGGAGGCTGCGAAACAGTTTCGGACTCCAGCCGCCGCGGTCAAAGACCACGGTGGAATGGCGATCTGGTCCCAGCAGTTGGCGCACTTCGGTTAATACCGGGATGAGCATTTTCGTCATGGCGGCGTTGGCCTCGGCGGTGACCACAAACAAAGGATCACCACGTTGATCGTTGACCCAGTAGTCGGTGGTTGCCGGGGCGGCCAGGTGCATACGAGTCACATAGGCCTTGGGAATGGTGCGTTTGCCGTGGTAGGCGCGAACATGGCCGTCGATATATAGAAACCCGAGCACTTTTCCACGCTCGGCCACACGTTGACTGGCGATCTGACAACCGAGTTGATAGCTGCCCTTCAGCGCTGCCAGGCGGGCCAGTTTACGGCGTAGAGTTTTAACTTCGGGCATACGATCCAGACCCACAATGCGACCCAGTCCCTGGGGAGAATGTTCTTTGAGCGCCTCGGGGCGAGGAATCCTGAGCAGGGCCAACAGAACATAGACGAGCAGAGTGGTGCGCAGCCCGTAGAAGGCGGGACCGAGGCTGCCGTAAATTTTTTCGGCGGTAGAGAGCAGGCCACTGGCAAGTAGGGCGGGAAGGGCGAGCAGAACTCCGGCGCGCGGCAGATTCGGCACACTGGCAAACACCGGAGGAGCATCGTCGAGTAGCCCCATGGCCGCCAGGAGTCGATCCATGGAGCGATCCAGCGGATTGAGGTCGAGGCTTTTCGCTGCTGCCTGGGTGGGAAGGGGCGCCGGCGGAGAAACCGGCGGTGGCGGCGCGGCGGGCGGAGTCTGCATGGGCTGATGGCCAGTGGCCGAATCCGTGGTTGCGGGCTGGGCTTGGCAACCACCCACTTCCGGCACCAAGGGAAGCTGAAGGAGACTCAGTTCCGGGTCAGGTTTCCAACCCAGCCGACGGAGAGCCTTGCGTACGGCTGTTTCGCTGAGACCAAGCCGTCCCGCAATCCATCGGTTGCTATGTTCTTTGGCCTTGAGGCGAAGGATGGTGCGGTCGCGCTCGGGGATTTTCTCTGACACCGGAACGCGGGCTGGCGGGCGTCCCTGGGGACGCGCCAGGGCGCTCAGTCCCCCCACGCGCAGACGCTGCTGGTAGCGACGAAGGGTGCGTGTGGAGTAGCCGAAGCAGCGAGCCATATCGTTCTGATCCGCGTATCCGGCTTCGAAAAGCGAAACCAATGCGTAGGCTTCCGCAGCGCGATCGGCGACCGAATAGTTGGCAAAGCGGATGCCGTGGACCAAAATCACCCGCTGTGTACCCTCGGTCTGGAGGGAAACGCGATGGTTCACCATGACGCTACCAGGCAGGGGAAGCGGAGCCAGCAAGAGCTCGGGTTGCTGGGAAGATGAGTGCATAGGGGGCTAGCATGCCCTTACCCGCGCGATAGAAAAATCAAAAAGCGGACAGGTTTTGGTTCGCACCCAGAGAGGCGAAACAGGCACACCAGTGGCGGATCCCGACGAGCTGCTACCGCAACTCTGAGCGGCTCCTCGTCGGTCGCCTCAAGCGCCGGAGCTCCGATAGCTTCGACTGAGAAATCAAAAAGCGGACAGGTTTTGGTTCGCACCCAGGGAGGCGAAACAGGCAGACCAATGGCGCCTCCCGACGAGCTTCTATCGCAACCCTGAGCGGCTCTTCGTCGATCGCCTCAAGCGCCGGAGCTCCGATAGCTACGATAGAAAAATCAAAAAGCGGACAGGTTTTGGTTCGCACCCAGAGAGGACAAAACCAAATCTCTCGGCCATTTTTCCAGGGGGTATGTCAGGAGTTCTGAACTTAGGCGTGATCAGCGACTTTTGACAGAGATACTCCATGCTAAAAAGTCTGTCCGTTCCAAAACAGGAAAAAGACATCTTTCTACAGGCAGCAGCGAAATCCCGAAGGAATTTCTGGCTGCAGACCTGTTCCTTGGTGAACGCAAAACGGGATGTTTGTGCGGAATGTTTTCGCCTTCTCTCCGAAACATGACAAGTGCAATAACGTGGCGCTTGGCTCGGGGGCTGTGGCAATTGTCACTGACAAGCGAGAACAGTAGTGAGAGTATGAATGCAGGTGTATGGACGGACGCGAGTTTGTTGCATCAAGCACCGCTCCAGCGTCGGCCTTCCATTTGTCAACCTTGCATTGCGTCGTCACCGATACAGGAGGTCTGCTATGCCACATCGAACCGCGAATCCCGATGAAGGTTCGCTTGAACTGACCGAGGACATAATCCGTGCCCGTGCGTATCGGTTCTACGAGGACAGGGGCTGCGAAGACGGTCACGACCTCGAAGATTGGGTTCGTGCAGAGGCCGAAGTATTTGGAAAGAGACCGCTGTCGCCGAAGCAGTGGGTAGTGTGAGCGGGATCAGGGCGGATGCGGCGTAGCGGAATCTGACCCACTTGTACCCGTCCCGCGTGCGCGGGAGGATGGTACTGGTGTCACAGTGTGGAGACGGCCGTGACAGGCATCACGAGAGACTGTTCAAAGACGCTACAACCCGCAGGGGGTGCCAGATAATCGGTCTCAAATGGGGAGCTAATACCCCAATCACCTCTGACACTCCACTGCGGGCCTTCCACGTACTAAGCTTGCGCCAGTATCCACGAATCGAAGATCGCTGTCAGTGACGATGGTCACGGGGCAGCGGGTTACAAAGACCTCACCGCTACAATTGCTGAGTGATTGAACCACCCGCGAACACTCGGCGCGCATTGCCAACATACGCATTGTGAGCCCTCTGAACCATGCATTCCGGTTCGAAACAGAACGGGATAACCGCCGAGTCTGATACACATTGCGCCAACAATCTTCTGCCGAGGTTAGAATTGCAGGAAGAGTTCATTCCGCAACCGCTCAACTGGCTCTGTTTCACCATGCTTCCATTCTTTGAATGCCGACCAAAATCGGAACGCTTGGGCTGGTCTCAGTGGTCGGAACAAAATCACCATTGGATTGAACTCGCGGCCTCCACCAATGGAACGCAGAACACGCACGGGAAGAGACCAATGCCGCCACTTACTTCTTTCTGACCAGTTCAAGACGATGGCAGGTTCCTCCACCAACGGCAGCAACTCCTCAGTCATGTACTCCTTCCAAATTGGGCTGTGCCTGGCGAATTGATAAGCGCGCTGCGAAAGTGGGCTGAGTCTCACTTTCGGGACGCACCCGTTAGCAGTTAAACGATCGGAGCCGCGAAGCACGCTGCGATCGAGAAACTCCGAATGATTTCTTGAAAGTTTTGCCGAGGTTGACCGAATACCGCAGCGAGCGAGTCTTTTACAAATCAGGCAGCCATCGGTGTCTGATATAGACGCCCGACAATGTGGTTGCCATCGAAACGAGCCGAGATTGGCGACTGGTCGTGACGCGGGCGGATCCGGCGTTCGCCCTTCCCGTGAGGTATGCGTGCGATGGTGGTTGAAGTAGGTCCTGAAATCGAGCAGTTTGTTTTCCAGATCTGCCGTCGTCCAGAACAACATGTGATCCAAATACTCGCGTCGAAGGGTGCCGATTAGTCTTTCCACGAAGGGATGGGACAGGGGAACGTAGGGGATGGACTTGATTTCTGTCACCTCCAGAATCCGCAGATTGGCTTGCCACTGGTGGAACCGATAGAGCGGATCGTTGTCGGAGCTCAGGTACTTCGGCAACCAGCGATGCCCTCGAATGGCGCGGTTGAACATCCGACAGAGTGCGACGCCATCGACCGTTCCCGCATGGACGCCGAACCCAATGATCCGGCGCGTGTATTGATCCATGACGACCAGGACCCAGTGGGTCCGCAACGTGGCCGACTCGCACCGGAACAGATCTATACTCCAGAGGCTGTCTTTCATGTGGCCCAGGAAAGTCAGCCAGGAGGGACCACCGGAGCGCCTGTCCCGGCCGGTAGTGATGGGCGAGAATCCTTCGAACCACGTCTTTGTCGATTGGGATGTGGAACGCCAAGGCGATCTGTTGGGCGATTCGCGGACAGCCCCAGTTGGGATTACGCTGCTTCATTTCGACGACCGCACTGAATGAGTTCTGCGCTCGGTCCTTTCGGGCCGGGCTTCCGACGGCGATTCGGTGAGAACAGCATGCGGTACTTTCGCTTGCTCATGGCTTTGTGAAGGCCTAGCAGTGTCGAGGGCTTCAGTACGATTGCGGAACGGAGCAGACGAGTTGGACGCACCAAGAGCGCCATCCAGCCGGCAAGGATGCGGTCCGAAGCGGATAGATTCGGCGATCGTTGCCGGGAGCGATTCACGATCAGGAGTTGGTGTTTGAGGAGAAGCGATTCCGCGACTACGGAACGGACGCCGCCAGGACCGAGCAACCGAGCCAGGACGGCGATTAAATGGATGAAAAGAACGGCCAGATTGCGCATCGAAGAATGGTAGCAGGACGGGAAATCCCAAGGAATCTATGGCGGAAATAACAATTCGCCAGCCACAGGCGTCAAAGGGCCAGACGTTGCAAGAAGCTGAGGATGAGCACCGTCGGGCGTGCCCAAAATGTGCCATGCCCGATAATTGAGAGCTCACCGCGCCCGCCGCACCTGACGCCGTAATCACGGGGCAATGTAAGTCAGTTGGAATCGTCATTTCTTAGCTGCACCAATTTCATTTTGTGGGCCACCTTGTCCGGCGATTCGCCTACGCTCCAAGTGAGATAGCGGGCGTACGCCACCAACTTCAACGCGGTCGCACAGCACCTGAGGACCGGCTCCGCACGTAGGGCAGCGCATCGTCAGGGCTTCAGTTTCAATTGAGTCGCCGGATAACATTTCAAAATTGTGCAATGGGCCACCTTGTCCGGCGATTCGCCTACGCTCCAAGTGAGATAGCGGGCGTACGCCACCAACTTCAACGCGGTCGCACAGCACCTGAGGACCGGCTCCGCACGTAGGGCAGCGCATCGTCAGGGCTTCAGTTTCCATTGAGTCGCCGGATAACATGCCAAGATTAATTATGCGATGGGCCGGATGTGCTGTCTGTGCAATTTCGCACACGTTTGTTCAAACTTACTCACTATCCCCTTTTTCGCTCAGGGGCGTCTCAGCGCCGCGCCCGGCCCGCCCGGTGCATCAAGCGGCGCGACTGTCGCCGTGTTGTATGTGACGGATGGCCCGGTGTAGCAGCGCGAAATCACAATTCGCCGTGACGAATCACACCGCTTAATTTTTCCGTCCACCGCTACGATGAAAATGCGATGCCGCCACGCCCCACGTTGTGCCCTCACTGCTGGGACAGCCAGTTACAGCCAGTCCAAGGTGTAGAGTTGGTCGCACTGCACACAGCCGAAATCAATGTCGTTTCCGCAGTGCTCGTCTATCGCTGTAGCAACTGGCATTTTTTTGCAGTATTCGCTTGCGACACGAAAGATGGCAAGTTAAGCGAAGCGCCCATTGACCCAACACCACTGTGATGGTTTCCGGCGCGCCCATCGCACCCGCGCCCGGCCCGCCCGGTGTGCCTGAGGCATTGGGCGGCCTTAGCTCATATCTTTACGAACGGCTGCCACGCCAAAGGCAATTGCAGCACGAAACCGACGAATATTAGACCCAATCCCCAATGGACGAAACTAGGTCTTTCCGCGACGATTTCCGCCGTTAGCCCTGTGTGTTTCCAGTCTTCGCTACAAGGTGAGTTTGCGTGAGTTTGCGGCAAGCGTGTGGGAGCGTGGAAAAGTGGCGGTAGCCGATCAATGTAGTTGTCCGAGGAACAGGCGGATGCCCATCTCGACATTGCGATCGACTTTCGCCTGGCCAGCAGGGGTGGGCATGAGGTGTCCGCAGGTCAAGCATTCGTGGAGAGCAACACGGCCAACGTGGACCTGCTTACCTTCCAGCGGGCCAGAGAGTAGGACGGGATAAGTGGTGATCTTTCTGACCAAGTCAACGCCTCCGCATGCTGGACAAATGGTTGGTTTGCTGGACTTCTTCTTAGCCGATGGCATGAGCTGCTCCTGGTTGGGGGTTCCCGATCACGCGGCGGTATCCAACTGCGCCAGCGTAGCGCAATAGTTCCATGGCATCCAATCGCAGGGACTTTCTGCCAGCTCCGAGGCGTGTCGCTGTAACTGGGTCAGATAATCAAACGGATTGGCGTCGGAGAGTTCGCAAGTGTGGATCAGGCTCATGAACAGGTCCCCGACTTGGGCGCCGTTCTGGTTTTTATAGAACAGTGCATTCTTGCGATGCAGAATGACTTTCTTGAGCGCCCGCTCGCAAATGTTGTTGTCCAGGGGTGCTGCCGGCTGGCGCAGAAACAGCGTCAGCTCCCTCCAATGATTTAATAAATAGGAGATCGCCTGGCCCAGACCCGAGTTGGGTTCTATCTTTTTCTCTTGGAGTTGTGCCGTAAGCCAGACATGCAGTTCCTCCATGACCGGACCGCTGCGCGTCTGGTGGAATCCGAGCCGTTGCTCGGGTGACATTCCCTGTTCCCGGGTGAGCTCGTCGTTGTGATAAATCTCAGCCAGGGTTTCCAGCACGAACTGGCATTGTTCCGGAAAATTCTGCGCCACCTTCACGAACCGGCGTCGACCATGCGCCAGACAGTTTCCCAGTATGACCTCCAGGGTCTTGGGCAGGTTGCGCGACAGGGCATCGCACATCTGAATGGGAGGAGCCAGATCGGCAGCCCGACGGGCCAACACCGCGGACAGATTTTCCCCAGCGTGCCGTCGGCCGGTGAAGAACAGCGCCATCCGTTGTCCTTCGCGGGTGGAGATAATCCCCGAAGTAAACACTCCCGTACGCTCTGGCCGATCGGGCGCGTCCAAGACTAAGACCTTCATGCCAGTATCATCGTTATAAACCACTTCTCCCTGCGCCGCCTGCCGGATGAGCTCTTCCAGCGCGGGCTCCAGCTGCTCCGCCGTTTCTTTCATGATGCCCCATTGCGTCGAAGCCGGCAGCGGAATCTCCAGTTTCTCTTGCAACCCTTCCAAGCGGTAAAAGGGCATCCCGCTGCCGTACTTCAGCAGCGCCATCATACTGGCCGAGGTGGCATCGTACTTTTCCTCGCCCACGCCTGCGGGCGCTTCCGCCGTGAACACCTCCAGGCACAGATTGCAGCGTAGCTTCTCCAGTTCATAGACCGTGCCCGTGATGGGCGCCTGTCCTACCAGTCGCACCAACACTCCCGGCGCCTCCAGAACATAGACCTTGCCCTGGCCACAACCTGGGCAGCGATCGCCGGAGTGTAAGCTGGGATGCGGAACTTTGACCTTCTTTGCCCCGCCATAAGCATCGACTCCATGGCGGCCGTGTCCGGGCCGCGCGGCTTCCCATTGGCTTGCGAGTTCTGCTTCTCTTGGTTTTTCTTCTGCGTTTCGATGCCCGCCTGCTTCAGCACTTGACGGGTCTTTTCCGTGCTCGCCTCGGCCCCAGACAGCAAGAGTTCGCGCAGCCCCTCCAAAGTGATCTTTCGTTCGCGCAACAACTCGGTCAAGTAGCCCAAGGTTCGGATCGCGGCTTTCAGTTTCTGATATCCGGCCTCCCCCAGCCCTTCCCGCACGCCCTCCAGCAATGCCTCCAACTCTTCGGCCGTCACTTCGAAGGGCAAGGTTGCCGGTTGCATCTAGACCTCCTGCAGTAACTCACGAAAGCGCTGCGTCAACGGGTAGCCCAAGACCTCTTTGATCGATCGGTTGGGACGATTGGTGTGATCATCCTTGCCGCGGCCGGTGGTTTCTCCCAACCGAATCCAGTTGGCGGCGCGATAACAAGTCCCGCGAAAGCGCGTGGGATCCACAAAGGTTTCCACAAAATAGATGGGGTGTTGGTAGAGGCGTTCCCAGTCCTCGGACAACCGTTTCGCCATGCGAGCCAGGATATGCGACGCCAGATGTTCGACCGTTACCCAAGGCAGAATCAGAAAGCGGGTGTTGTAGGCCAGGAAGCGGATGTTCCGCCGCCGCGCTTCCGCGCTCCAGCCGAGATACCGATCCCGGCTGCCCAAGTGACGCGGTGCCGAACTCCACGCCAGGCAGGCGATCGGCCGCCCTTGCGCCCAGACCAGATACTTGAGCTGCTCGCCGACCGGCTGCTCATAGCCCAAGTAATGATGCTGTTCCATCAGGCTGTTGAACAGCGCTTCGTCCCCCGTGCGCCGCACCTGCTGAAACTCGATCGGCTGCAGCTGACTTAGTCGCCCCTGGATCGGGGTCGTGTCGATCAGCATGGCCACCGGTGGCTGGCGTTTCGCCAGCGGGTTCGGCGGGGTATAGCGTACCGGCGGCAACTCGATCGCGCCCGCCCGATGCAGCATTAATAAAAGACCGCGACACACCATGTCGCGCGGGGCGCCATTGCTCTGTTTCCACTGCCACGCTTCACACAGTTTCGCCGACAGCGCGCGGCGGCTGGCGCCCGGGTGTTCCCGAATCAACTGCTGAATGAAAACGATATCCTCGGCGCTGATCACTCGGCCTCGGTACTGCCAAGCAGCGGGCATGACCATCAGTGTGGCAGAGCCGAAAATGGAACGCAAGTGCAAATCCTGGTGATCTCTTCTTTATTTCTTACGGGGATGGTTCCACGCTCACGCGCCGCCACACCGGCGCGGCCTTCGCATCCGGGTTGCCGGCTACCAACAGCATCTGTGCCTGATGCGCCTCCAGCACCCGCGTGGGCTCGTTCCCGCTCGGCCACCACACAAAACGCCCCTTCGAGAGCCGCTTCTGCGCCAGCCAAAACCCTTGGCCATCGAAGACTAAGATACGGATCGACGTGCCGCGCCGGCTGCGAAAGAAAACCAAGCATCCCGAGAACGGATTCGTCTGCAGTTTCTCCTGACACAATCGAGTTAGACCGTCAATCCCCTTCCTTCCATCGACGGCTTCGACCGCCACCAGGATTCGCATCTGGGGTGTGATGGCTAGATCATGACTTGTCCGACCACACCATCCGGCTCAATCCCACCAACTCCGCCACCCCCATGCCCTTCATCTGGATTCGCATCCTTCTCCCGGCTCCCTCCAACTCCACAATGCACTCCGGAATGCCGGCCACCGTCGGCGCCATCAGTTCGATAAACCTCGGCAACTCCCGCGCTCTTCCGCTCTGGGCTCGTCGGTTGCACCAGTTTCTTCAAACGCATGTAGTCCACGCGCAAGGTACGTGATGTCAGATAAAGACCATGCTGACTCGCCAATTCCGCCGCCCTCTTCCACAAGCTATCGGGGATGTGGCAACGGGCCCGATGCGTGCTCCGCCACGCTTCCAGTTCTTGCCGTGCTTGTTCCATGTCGGGGGGTATCGCCGATGCGCTAGTGTAGTGTCCGCTAAATAACTATACAACCTACTTTTTCTTTTTTCTGCTGCGAGGCAGCGTGGACCGGGGCTGAATCTTCTCCAAGGTTTGCTTGCAGCGCGCCAGCTTTTCCGTGATCGAATCTACGGTTGCGGTCCAGATAAAAGTCTTGGGATCCTCGTTCCAGGCGGCGAGAAACCCGAGAATGGCTTTGTTTAAGTCATCCACGCTGAAGAACGCACCCCGGCGAATGCACTGCGTCGACAACTCCCGAAACCAGCGTTCCACCAAGTTCAGCCAACTGCAGCTGGTGGGCACAAAATGGAGCTGAAAACGAGGGTGTTTCTTCAGCCAGGCCCGGACCTCTGGCTTACTGTGGGTGCCATAGTTGTCCATCACCAGATGCAGGGGGACGGTGCCGGGAAATTCCTTGTCGACACGGCGGAGGAACTTTAGGAATTCCTGATGGCGGTGGCGCTGATAACATTCTCCTACCACCTTGCCCTGCGCCAGTTCCAGGGCCGCGAACAGCGTGGTGGTGCCGTTGCGTTTGTAGTCGTGGGTCATAGTCCCGCAGCGCCCCTTCTTCATGGGCAGGCCGGGCTGGGTACGATCCAAGGCTTGGATTTGGCTCTTTTCATCGACGCACAGCACGATCGCCTGCTCGGGTGGATTCAGATACAGACCCACGACGTCGGTTAGTTTCTCCAGAAAATGCGGATCGCGCGAGAGCTTAAACGTTTTCACCCGATGCGGCTTGAGATTATGGCTCCGCCAGATGTTGCTCACCGTCGACTTGCTGACTCCCAGGCGCTGGGCCATGGAGCGGCAGCTCCAATGGGTTCTACCCTTGGGCTTGGACTGCAAGGTGGTGTCGATGACTTGCTGGATTACCTCCGGGCCATAGGTGGCTTTGCGTCCTCGACCGGGAGCCACCTCCCATAGACCCTGCAAACCCTTCTGGGCAAAGCGGGCGCGCCATAACCTCACCGTTGGACGGTTGCTCTTCAGCTGGAGCGCAATGGCGTTATCGGATTCACTGTCGGCGGCCGCCAGCACGATACGGCAGCGCAGGGCAACTTGCTGGGGAGTGCCGTAGGCCGAAGCCCACTGCTGAAGTTGCCGTCGGTCACTGTCGCTCACAGATAAAGGTGCAACGGAAGCAGGCATAAGCAAAGATAGCGTGCCCGCACTTAATTGTAAAGTTATTTGTTGGACACTACACTAGCGGGTTTCATCAATCGGTCCTCCTTGCCCTCGTCGGGCAGACCGACTGACATTAGCAGGGCAGCTCACGTCGAGTTAAGCAGCCTTGCCGCAAACTCACGCTACAAGCATCGCCCGCGCCAAACCCGCCGCCAAAGCCAACTGTTACCTCTTTATCGTCAAGACAGATTACCGGGCGACCATCGCTTGTTTTCACAAGCCTGTAGCTAGAGGGTTTCAGTGTCAAACAATAAAAAAGCAGGACACCGCCGACAAGAGTGAAAATCAGACCCACCAAATTCAAAGCTGCCCATATCCGCACACGTTGTTTCTCAATTGGCATGTTTCTATTGTGACTGCGTTTTCGCGCCACGAAAAGGCTCACATCTAAACCACGCCCGGCCCACCCGACGGCGCAACAGGTGCCACGGCCTGAGCGCCGCAATTTCCTGAGAATAATTTGACCGATCGGCGTGTCAGCGCCCGTGCGCGGCCCTCATCACCCGCATTGCAACCGCTCAAGAGCGGGCAACTCGGAAAGTCACCAAGCCGGGGACCGGGTTGCAATGGCCGGGTTGCTTTTCAGTTAATGTGCTTTTAAGTTGTTGAAAAGATGGTGGACCTGAGCGGGATCGAACCGCTGGCCTCCTCGTTGCGAACGAGAGCCGCGATTTTAGCTGGATACGGCCAGATAGACCCTAAGTGGCGGGAATTAAAGGTTTTATGGACGCTCGACGAATCTCTCGACTAGCTAGATAATGCTCCATTTATCAGCATTTGTGTCAATGGTCAGGGTGTCTCTGACACAAAAGCTGACACAAAGTATTCGCGAATGAAAAGCGAATATACGTGCAAGGACTGAGCACAGCTATCCCACAACGTAGGACGGGCGAAAATCTCACGCAGTGACAGATCGCTTGCGCCGTGATGGCTGCGCCTGAGTCGCGGGCCTGAGTACACATCCTCGCATCGACTCCGCGCACCGCGAGAACCGCAGCCGGTGAGGCTGTGACCTCACCACGCCTTTCGGTCCCAGACACGGTTCCCCGCCCAGCGCCCCGCACTCTTGGCACGTATTTCGCATCGGGTTGGTTTCCATGCCGAGAGTGTACGCCCGCGTGATTTCTTGAGTTTTCTGTCTGATACCAGACAGACGCCAAGAGTTTCCCGCACTAGAATTCACCGCCAGACCGTGTGGGTAGATGCACGTCCAGGACTTCCATTCTCGTACGTCTTTGAATGCTATGACGAGTAGTAGCAGGATCATTCTGTCAGTGGATGACGAGGCGGGAGTGTTGTATTCCCGGCAGAAGCTGCTGCAATCCGCAGGATATGACGTGCTCAGCGCTTCCGACGGCGAGCAAGCGCTCGACTTTTTTGCGTCGGCGCCGGTTGATCTCGTCGTGCTCGACTATTCCATGCCAGGCATCAATGGTGAACAGGTGGCGCGGAAGATCAAGGCCGACAGGCCCGACCTCCCGATCATCCTGGTTTCAGGGCTGGACATCGAGATGGAAACACTTTCGTACGTAGATAGTTATTTCACCAAGGGCGAAGGCCCAGGAGCGCTTCTGGAGAAGATCTCTCAGTTGCTTCGGCCAGCTTTACCGATGTAATCGGTGGAGGGAGTTGATATGGCCAAAGATGGCGAGCCTGAGTCGTGGGAAGAACTCGCTGAATTAGCATCCCAGGAACAGGATAGTGAGAAGCTGATGGCGCTCGTCGCTGAAATTAATCGACTGCTGCAAGTCAAAGACAAGCACACAAAAGACCACTTGGCCGACGAGAATCCTGAAATCGCCGAGCTTCTGGAAGAGGAACAAGCCCAGCTTCTGGAAGAGAAACAGGCCCTTTTACGGGAAGAGAGACGGGCCCTTCTACAAGACGGTTCAACCACACCGGACGCCGAATAATCCGCAGAGACTCTGCTATGGAATTCCCCCTCACCAGTGGTGCGAAGTGGCGGGAACATCCGCCCTTCGCCTTCCGAACAGACAAACGCCAAGAGGATCAGCAAACAGCCCATGGGGATATGGCAGCGTGGCCGGGGAAAACCCACGATCCTGTAGACCGCACACAGGGAACGTCCACGTCGCCGCGATATGGACCACCGGCGGGGCAGCATCACGAATGTTGCAAATACAACTAGCCCGAGTTTACCGCCCTCGGTCGATTTGAAGTAATCTGGCAACCTGCCTTGGGTCTCCCAGAGCCGCTGTTTATGCGGGTCAGCGCCCTTTTTGCCTTCGGTAGTTCGTATGCAAATTTGTATGACCTGTATTGAGAATCCACGAGCGCTCGCGGTTAGCTGACCGTAACCCGAATATAATAAGGCACTAAGGCGTAAGTATTTATCTTGACACCGCCATTTCCTGCGCCTATGTATGACCTATCACATGCCAAGCCTCACCAAAAAGATCCTGCGCGGCAAGCCCTACTACTATTTGCGCGAGTGCCAGCGCGTGAACGGTAAGCCCAAGATCATCTCCACTATCTATTTGGGTACACCTCAGTCCATCTTCGACCGCCTCTTGCGTCCCGAACCGTCCCATCTCGCCCTTCGGGAATTTGGCGCTTCGGCCGCTCTTTTCTCCATCGCCCAGGCTCTCCAAGTCGTCACCACCATTGACCGTCACGTCCCCAAGCGAGGCTCCCAGGGACCCTCGGTCGGCCATTACTTGCTGCTCGCCGCCCTCAACCGCTGTATCGCTCCCTGTAGTAAGGCTCAGATGGCAGACTGGTATCAGAAGACCGTCCTGGTGCGCCTCTTGCCCTTGTCCCTCACCCAACTTACCAGTCAGAGATTTTGGGACAACATGGAACGGGTCACGGCCGAGCAGATCACGGCCATCGAGCAGGATCTGGCCGCCACCGCCGTCTTCCATTTCGGCTTAGATCTCCGTTGTCTGCTGTTCGACGCCACCAACTTCTTCACCTTTCTCGACAGCTTCAACTCCCGCGCCCAGTTGCCCCAGCGCGGCCATAGCAAGGAGGGGCGAGATAATCTTCGCCTGCTCGGTCTGGCCCTTTTGGTTACCTCCGATGGCGAGGTGCCACTGTTCCACCACACCTACCAGGGCAATCAGCATGATTCCGTGACCTTCCACAGCGTCGCCGCAGAGTTTTTGCAGCGTTGTCGTTGCCTGGCAGAAGGAGCTTCTGATGTCACGCTGGTTTTCGACAAGGGCAACAACTCGAAAGAGAATTTAGCCATCGTGGATCATCATCCGGTGCACTTTGTGGGCTCCCTGGTTCCCACCCAACACCCCGACCTTCTCCGCATTCCACGCCGGGCCATGCAACGTCTCGATCGCGCGCAACTGCCGTCGGTGTGGTCGCACCGAACCCGCAAAGTGGTCTTTGGTGTGGAGCGTACTATCCTGTGCACCTGGAACCAGGAACTCTTCCAGGCCCAGACGCGAACCCTCGCACGTGAGATTGGCAAGCGCAAGCGAAAACTCCAGAGCTTACAGCTGACTCTCCAACGTCGCCGAAAGCAGGACAAGGGAAAAAAGCCTACCGTCGAGGGAGTGCTGAAGCGAGTCAAGGAGATTGTTCAAGGCCGTCACATGGCGGATCTGTTCGCCGTCCAGGTGCGAAAAACCAGCCAAGGCTTACCCCGTATTACCTTCCGCTTCCGCGATACCGCCTACCAACGGCTGCGCTCGACGCTGTTGGGCAAGACGATCCTGTTCACCGACCGCGGCGATTGGTCCGACGAACAGATCGTCCTAGCTTATCGCGCCCAACACCACGTGGAGGCCGACTTCCGGCGTTTGAAGAATCCTCACTATCTCAGTTTCCGCCCCACCTTCCACTGGACAGATCAGAAGCTTCGGGTTCACGCCTTCTACTGTGTCCTGGCACTGATGATGCTCAACCTGCTGCGGCGACAGCTCGCACAGGCGGACATCTCATTAAGCATCGTCGAGATGATGGACCGCCTCACCAACATCCATGAGGTAACTCTGCTTTATCCTGCTCCGCGAGGTTCCAACGAACCCTTGGTTCGCACCGTGCTGTCCGACATGGAGCCAATCCAGCGCAACATCCTCGCCGCCCTTGGCCTAGAACACTACCAACGCGCGTAGGTCATACGCTCCGCCATCGCGCGCGACCGCGCCAGTAGCGGCTTGGGACGATGTTTGCCGCCTCAGCGCAGTAAAGTCGGGCTAGTTGGCGATTTCAAGTGTATAAAAAGGGCCACCGGAGATGCGTCTTGTGAAGCAGATTTGGCCCTTTGGCAAACAGAGCACGAAAGTCGAGTTTGAGCAGAAACGCACAGACGTCCTAACTGGCCATGTGCAATCTGTTGGTATGTCATCCGATGAACTAATTGAAAAAGAGGCCGTTAAAGTGCCATGCCCTACTTGTGGCGCTGGCCCTGGGATGCGATGCGAGCTTGCCAGTGGAGGCCTTCGTCGGCAATCTCATGTGGAACGTAGGCTGATCGCATCGGACAAGGTCAAGAGTAAGGTGAAGTTTGTAACGTAAGCGTTAAGCAGGATGCATATAGCGAATCCAGGCGATTAATGAGAAGCTGGCGCCATGGGAGAAGCTATGGTCTTGCAACATCGTACTCGGGTGAGTGCGGAAGCGCGCGCGCAGTGGGTCTCGCAGTACGTTTCCAGTCAGCTACCCGCCAGTAAGTTTGCCGAACAGCATGGCCTGAAGGTAGGAACCCTGCAGCGGTGGATCCGAGAAGAACGCCAGCGCGGCGGTTCACCGATTGCAGCCCCGGGTTTTGCGGAACTGAGTTTGTCCGCATTGGGAACGAACGGCGCATGGGCGGCGGAAGTGGTGCTTCCGGGCGGGATTCTGGTGCGCCTGGGAGCGACGGCTGAGCCATCGTGGATGCAGTCGTTGTTGGCGAGTCTGCGCCCGCTATGTTGAACTTATCGCCGGCGACCCGCATCTTTGTTGCTCTGGAGCCGGTCGATCTGCGGCAGAGCTTCAACGGACTGCACGCCCGAGTGCAGAGTGTGCTGCAGCAGGATCCGCTCTCCGGGCACGTTTTCCTGTTCACCAATCGCCATCGCAATCGCTTGAAGTTGCTGGTCTGGGACGGCAGTGGTCTGTGGGTGTGCGCGAAGCGTCTCGAGCAAGGCACGTTCGGTTGGCCGCAGGGCGAGGGGGCGAGTTGCTGTGTACGTCCGGAAGAACTGAGTCTGTTGCTGCACGGGCTGGAAGCCACCGCGCGCCGCCACTGGTTGCGGCGGTAACCAAGGTGATTAACCGGCTGCCTTATTTTCCGCTGGACTCCGGATTTCTATTTCGGGCATAACTGAGCGCATGCCAGCAACAGAAGAAGAAGTTCTGGTGATGCAAGGGCGACGGTTGCAGGCCCAGGACCTGGAAGAGGTACGGCAACTGATCGCGGCGCATCCGGATTGGAGTCGGCGGCGGATCTCCCAGCAACTGTGTATGCAGTGGAACTGGCGGAACCGAGCGGGCCAGTGGAAGGACATGGCGGCACGAACGCTGTTAGTCAAACTCCAGGAGCGCGGCCTTTTGACGCTGCCGCTCCGCCGTCAGACCCCAGGCAACCGCATGCGAAGGGCGCGGATTGTTCCGCGGCAGTGGGATCAGACTCCGATCGAGGGTGGGTTAGGCGAACGGGAAGGATTGCGGGTAGAAGAGGTGAGCCAGCAGCGGAGCGGACGGGAAGAGTTGGCCACGGCCCTGGAGCAGTTTCATTATCTGGGGTCGAGCGGGGGCACGGTGGGGGAGAACCTGCAATACCGGGTGAGCGAGGGAGATCGCCTGCTGGCGGGTTTGTGGTTTGGATCGGCCGCCTGGAAGTGCGCGGATCGCGATCGCTTTCTGGGCTGGAGCCCGGAGCAGCGGGAAGCTAATCTGTGGCGGATCACCAACAACTGTCGCTTCGTGATTTTGCCGTGGGTGCGGATTTTGCACTTGGGGAGTTGGATCCTGGGGCAGGTGCTACGCCAGCTGAGCGGAGATTGGCAGAGCAAGTACGGGCATGGGATCACGCTGGTGGAGACCTTCGTGGAACGGGATCGGTTTCGCGGCACGGTGTATCGGGCGGCGAACTGGCAACGGATCGGGCAGACGCAGGGGCGCTCGCGCCAGGACCGCTCCCGCAGTATCGAGGTACCGATCAAAGATATTTACGTGTATCCCCTGCAGACCAACTTTCGGGAGGTGCTCTGCCATGGCACCGCGTGAGACCCGGCTCCGCGAACTGGAGCAGCAGCCGCGGGAAGCGCTGCTGGAACAGGTGTTGGAGTTAGAGGAACGCAAGCTCGCGCTGGAACAACAACTGCGCCAGAAGGAAGAACAGCTGGCGGAAGCGCAGGCTTTCATCGCCGAGTTGAAGCGCCAACTGTTCGGTTCCAAAGCGGAGAAGTTATCGCCCGAACAAGAAGCGCAAGTCGAACAGATCATCAACGATTTGCGGGAGCAGGGGCAACGGCCGCCATCGGTCAGCCAGCAAGTGCTCACGGAAGAACAGAAAGCGCAGCGTCGTCGTCGTCCTCCCCGTCATCCCCTGCCCATCGAACTGGAGAGCGAGACGGTGGTCCTGGAGCCGGAGATCAGGAGTTGCTCCTGCTGCGGACCGCTGCCCCGCATCGGGGAAGAAGTCAGCGAAGAGATGGATTGGGTGCCCGCCAAACTGATCCGGCGGCGGACGATACGGCCCAAGTACGCCGCCTGCCGTTGCGGTCAGGTGGGTATGACCATTGCTCCACTGCCGCCGCGCCTGCTGCCGCAGAGCAAGCTGGGGCTGGGCCTGGCGGTCTACATCGTGTTGGCCCGTTATGACGATCATCTGTCGTTCTACTGGTTGGAGCAGATCTTTCGTGAGCGCCATGGGACGGAGATTCCGCGGCAGCAAATGGTGCAATGGGTGGAGCAAATCGCCGGCTGGCTGCAGCCGCTCTACGACGCCATGTGGACAGCGATGAAGCGGGAAGGTTACGTGCAGATTGATGAAACGCCGGTGAAGGTTCTGGATCCGGAGGTGCGGGGCAAGGCGGCGCAAGGGTATTTGTGGTTCTACTCAGTTCCCAGGCAAGATGTGATCTTGGAGTTTTCCCGCAGTCGCGGACAGGAGGTGCCGCGGCAACGCCTGCAAGGATTTCAGGGGACGATTCAGAGCGACGCCTATGAGGTCTATGCGGCCCTAGAGCGCAAGGACTCCACTCTGCACCGGATTGGCTGCCTGGCGCATGCCCGCAGGCGCTTCTACCAGGCCCTGCGGGAATCCGTGCAGGAAGCTGTTTGGTTCATTAGCCAGATCCGGGAGCTGTATCGCATCGAAGATCAAGTGCGTTGCCTCAACCCCGCCGACCGTGGCCGGATTCGCCAGGAACAAGCCCCAGCGATCTGGGCCGCGCTCCAGGAACACGCCCAGCAGCTACAACCCAAGCTGTTACCCAAAAGCACGCTGGGCAAAGCGGTGAGCTATTTTCTCAACGAGTACGATGCCTTGCTGGGGTATCTCCAGGATGGACGCTTCGAGATCGACAACAATCTGGTGGAAAATGATATTCGACCGACCGCGGTGGGACGGAAGCGATGGCTGTTCATCGGTCATCCCCAGGCCGGATGGCGCAGTGCGGTCATTTACTCGATGCTGATCAGCGCCCGGCGCCGAGGCCTCAACCCCCAGGACTATCTCACCGATGTCCTGGCCCGCTTACCCTCGATCAAAATCACTCACCTTCCCGAATTGCTTCCCGGCAACTGGAAACCCAAGTCGGGGTCGGCAGGCTGAACGGAGCCCGTCGTGGTCAAGGTCGGCTCGTTCCAACGAGGTAAAAAATCTCGCTCAGCTAGGATCTTGATCAGTTCGCCGCCCAGCCGGTCGTCGAACAGGACAACCAGTGCGTAGTACGTCTTGTTCACTACATCGATCATCAACGCCTTCATTTCGTCGTCGCTCAGCCGCGAAAGGTTGGGCCAGGGAATCTCCCCGTAGGGGGAGCGGATGACCACGTCTGTATAGTCGCCGATCTGCGAGTCCGGCGTAATCCCGGCATGCAAATCCTCCAGCTTGGTATTGCGAAAACATTGCTGCGCGAGGTACTTCGCAAGCCTCTTGAGCACTTCGGGGTTGGTAGAGATTTCACGTGCGGTTTCGCCAGTCATGGTGAGCTCCAGCTCGAGTTTACGATCAAGCGAACCCTTGGCAGGCGCGATCTATCTATCTGCTGACTTCACGTGAGGAACTACTGGGTTGGGCCTAGCCTGCCCTGCGCGACCTCGAGGAACCGTCAACGTAGACAAGCTCTTGGAGCCGTTTTCTCCTCGAAGGCTTAAGGCTACTCAGATAACCAGCAAGCTCGTAGGGATTGAAGATGTTCCACACCGCGGCTTGAAACCGTGGAAGCTCGGCGGCAAACTCCGGATGCCGCTCTGCCGCATCAGCAAAGTTCATGAGCTTCTCCCCGATCAGATAGTCGAGCGCGCTCTTGACGCCATATCGCCTTTTGATGCCGCGGGTCGCTCGGCACTGCTGTACCCAGATCTTGTGGAATTGTATGCGGCTCATGCCAATACTATAAAGGTCGGTCTCAGTAGAACGCAAAAACTCCGCGATTCCTCTGGCACGACCCATCTGCCACATGTATCTCCCTTACCGCTTACGAAAGTACAGCATAACGTAGCTCTGAAAAGGCTGGCGTCGGCGGTTCAACTCCGTCCTTGGCCACCATGTTTTCAATCACTTAGGAGAAATTGTTAAACCTTACCCGCGGCGGAAAACGCCCTTTATTGTGGGTGGAACGATGCACTCGGCGGATGAACAATGACGTCTCGGGAAAAGTTAATACCAGCGGGCGCGAGAGTGCTTTGAATTTCACGTGATTGCAGCGTCTCTGAGGAACTTGTCGACGAGAAAATTTATCTTCCTGTCAGCGGAACCACAGGTATCAGCCGAAACAGATGTATAGACTCCTTCTCAGGTCCTGCAAACTGATAGGCGCTTTGTCATCTCACCCTTGCCTCCCGTTTTGTTAGAGCCATTACAAACAGCAGGGCCTCTTCGCTCCACGGACATTACTCCGCTTCCTCGCTACTAGAGGCCAGCCGAATCCCGGGCACTGTGCCTTCCTCCACCGTCGCTCTCAAAGCAGCGCGTGCCGGCGATAAAACCAGGATTTCACGGCTTGCACGACAAAAAGATAGGTCACCGCAAGAAACGCAATTGCCGCCAACAGCGATACGGGCAGTGGTGTGAACCGCAGCAATGTCCCCAACGGTGTGTACGGCAACACAATCGCGACGGTAACGATGGCCAATACGCTGATCAGTAACGGCCGACTCGGCCGGCTCTTGAGAGGGTTGGCTGCTGTCCGGATCACAAATACCACGAGCGTCTGTGTCGCCAAGGACTCTACGAACCATCCAGTGTGAAAGAGTGACTCGTTGGTGGAAGCATGAAACGCCCAGAGCAGCACTCCGAAAGTGAGGAAGTCATAAATTGAGCTGATCGGACCGATGATCGCCATGAACTGGCGGATGAACCCAATCTGCCATCGCTTGGGCTTTTGCACCATGGCGGGATCAACGTTGTCGGTGGGAAGGCTGACCTGCGAAACATCATAGAGAAAGTTGTTCAACAGTATTTGGCTTGGGAGCATTGGCAGGAACGGTAGGAACAGCGATGCCGCCGCCATGCTGAACATATTCCCGAAATTCGAGCTCGTGCCCATGATGATGTACTTCATGATGTTGGCAAAGGAGCGCCTCCCCTCGAGCACCCCCTCGTTTATGACCGCAAGGTCTTTTTCCAACAGGATGATCTTGGCTGCGCCCTTGGCGACGTTCACGCCATTCATGACGGAGATCCCAACATCCGCAGTGTGCAGCGACGGAGCATCGTTAATACCATCTCCCATGTAGCCGACAACGTGTCCGCGTGACTTGAGAGCGAGGATTACCCGGTTCTTCTGTTCGGGGGAGACACGGGCGAAGATCGCGCCGTTTTCCGCCTGGTTGGCCACGGCGCCATCGTCCATCGTGTCGAGCTGGTTGCCAACAAGAATGCGGTCCGTGTTCAACCCTACGTCGTGGGCTATTTTCTGGGTCACGTACTGGTTGTCGCCGGTCATGACAACCACGGAGATGCCATTCTGCTTGAGTGCCTTCAGGACGGCAAGCACTCCGTCCTTCGGTGGATCGAGGAATGCCGCGAACCCAACTAGCGTCATCGCCTGTTCGGCCGCCACAGTGTACGCGTTCTGTTTTTCAACCTTGAGCGTTGCCACCCCAAGCACGCGGAATCCGTCTGCGCTCAGCTTTTTCAGGGTGTCTTCCGCCTCTGCGCGCCGCTTCTCGTCGAACGGCTGAGGGACACCATCGACGGTCACCGTCTCGCAAATGGCAAACACGCTTTCAGCCTCACCCTTAGTGATGAGAAGGTCTTCGTCCGCGTGTCGCACCACCACGGAAAGGCGCTTGCGATTGAAGTCGAATGGAATCTCGTCCACCTTGTCGTATCCGGCAATGGAGGGCGCTTCGTGCTTCAAGATTGCGTCGTCAAGGGGACTCTTGATGCCCGCCTCAAAGTGGCTGTTCAGGTAAATGAGCTGCAGGACGTTATCGTTGTCCTTGCCCTGAAAATCGACGTGTCGGTCGAGCACGATCTCCCCTTCGGTCAAGGTGCCCGTCTTGTCGGTGCAGAGAATATCCACGCTGCCGAAATCCTCGATTGCCGACAGTTGCTTGACCAGGACTTTTTTCTTTGTCATCCGCTTCGCGCCTTGGGCCAGCGTCACCGTGATGATCATGGGCATCATCTCAGGTGTCATCCCGACGGCAAGTGCGACTGAGAAAAGAAAGGACTCCAAAATCGGGCGATGGAAAATGATGTTCACCAGCAGGACGAAAAGGACAAGCAACATGGTCACCCATGTGAGCATCATTCCGAAGTGGCGAATGCCGCGGCCGAATTCCGTCTCCGGCGGCCGCATAGCTAGACGATTCGCAATCTCACCGCAAGCGGTATCTTTTCCGGTGCAGACGATGAGTGCGGTGCCGATACCCGTCTGAACCGCGGTGCCCAGAAAAACACTATTGCTGGCGTCCGCAACGCTGTGCTTCTCCTGAGGCAGGTCAGCCACCGTCTTCTCAACCGGCAACGACTCACCGGTGAGGACGGACTCGCGGACATGCAGGTCCTTTACTTCCAGCAAACGGGCGTCGGCTGGGACCAAGTCTCCTGCATTGAGGCGGACAATATCCCCCGGGACGAGTTCGGCGGTTGGGAGTTCTTGTTCTCGTCCATCGCGCACCACCGCGGCGGTCAGGGCAATCTGCTTCTGAATATCCTCCACGGCGTGCCGGGCCTGAAATTCCATGAGGAAATTCAGGATTACGCTGAACAGTACGATCGCAAGGATGATCAGCCCACCGATATGCTCTCCGAGCGCAAGGGACACAGCACTAGCAATGACAAGGATGACAACGAGAGGATTACGGAAGAAACCAAAGAAACTGAGCAGTGCAGCGAAACGAGATTCGCGGACGAAGGAGTTTGGGCCGTAAAGACGCAATCGCCGCCGTGCCTCTTCCGTCGTCAGTCCTGCCGGAGTTGCCGGTAGAAGTTCAAACAGTTCATGCAGCGGGCGATCCCAGAAGCTCTTTACAGACTCCGTTGGTTTTCCCATCCTGGTCCCTCAATCAGGCGTCGAATTATTCCATGAGAGCGTTACGGCGGAGTCAATTGTCCGAAGTTCGGCGGCAGTGCGACGGGCGTTGAGCCCCTATCAACGAGCCAGCGACAGTCCGCCGCAAAGTCAGCGCTCGGTTTCTTGGCCTCGGTGGCAACCGTGAAAGACCATAATTCCACCGCTACTTCGCTAGCTGCTTGCGGATCGATTGCAACTCCTGCAGGCGCTTCTCGGTTGGCTTCGGATATGCCATCTTGAGTTCCTTGAGCGTATTCAGGACAATTCTCGAAACAACCAAGCGGGCATTTTGCTTATCGTCGGCGGGTACGACGTACCAAGGCGCACGATGGGTGCTGGTCGCGCTCAGGCAATCCTCATACGCCTTCATGTAATGTTTCCAATATTTTCTCTCGTGAATGTCAGCGAGGCTGAATTTCCAGTTCTTGTCAGGCTCGTCAAGGCGTTCGAGAAACCGCTTTCGCTGCTCCTCCTCCGAAAGGTGGAGGAATATCTTGATGGTCCGGGTTCCGTTGCGATAAAGGTGGCTTTCCAGATCCACGATGGAGCGATACCGCTCTTCCCAGATATTCTTCGCGTCGCGCAACTCAATCGGGAGCCCCTGGACGCGGAGAATTTCCGGATGCACCCGAGCGACGAGTACTTCCTCGTAGTAGGAACGATTGAAGATTCCTATCCGCCCGCGTTCGGGTAGGCGGCATGTCGTGCGCCAGAGAAAATCATGCTCCAGCTCTTCGGCGCTCGGCTGTTTGAAACTGAAAACCTCGCAGCCTGCCGGATTGACTGCGGACATAACATGCCTGACGGCGCCGTCTTTGCCGGCAGCGTCCATCCCCTGAAAAATCAGCAGCAAAGCATAGCGATCGGATGCATATTGCAGTTGTTGCAGCGAACTCAACTCCCCAATATGTTCTTCCAGAAGTTTCTGGTACTGCTCTTTCGACTTGTAAATGGGCTTCCCGATCGTCGGCCATTCTTTGAGATCGACCCTCTTTCCGGGTCGCACCCGGAAATGGCTTGAATGGATTTTCATCTTCTCCCTTCGGTGGTCACCTAGTCCGTGAGTGCACTTGGAACTCTTGGGCTCGGGAGATGGGCCAGCATTCGCATGGTATAGACATCGCGATCATTAGCATCATCGGGATTCGCGCAGACAGTATAGCGACAGGTCGCGACTTTCTACGCGGATTCATTTTTCGAGAACCTGTGCTGTTTTCAGCTCTTTCAGCTTTCCCTTGAGCTTTGCGACAGTGTCTTTCGCACGGCCGATCCGCTGCTGAACCTTGCCCTCCTTCTTTTCGGCTTCCCCCCGGCTTTCAAATTCCGGTCGTTCGTAACCTTTCCGACTTCCTCCTTGATGGTTCCCTTTACTTCGTGGAAGCTGCCCTTGATTTTGTCTTTCATGCTGGGTCTCATATTTCTCCTTGGCCCTTGTAACGCGTGGTATTGCGGCGCTTCTGCTGCCACTCTTGTAATCTCGCGGCTGTTTGGGGTCTGAGCAGAATTGACCACCTTCGGGCTAGAAACCCATCCGGGAACCCGGGTTTTTGAACCGAAGATTTCCGTGACGTGATTGGCGTCGCGGCGGCCGCTCTCTACGAGTTACGTCCAAGCTGGCTCGGAACGGGCGAAGAGTCGACTGCAGAAGACTAAAAGGGCGCCCAGAAGGCCATTTTGCGGTGCAGCAGCGGCCTCTGCCGAGAGGACCCCGGCTGCTTCCGCCTGGCGCCTACAGTGTCCCATCACCAAACTCAGGTTGGCGACCACGGCTGCCATCACCAGTTGCCATCGGGTTTTCGTTCTTCCGAAGTAGCGACTGCGGCGAATCCCTAACTGCACCAGGCGCGCAATCCGATGCTCGACCACCACCCGTTCCCGCAAGCTCTTCCGCCCCGCCTCGGTCTGGTTGTGGGCGCGGGCCTGTTGTTGCAAGCCTTCTTCAGCCTGGATACTGATGGTGCGCGGCCCTTTCCCCTGCACGCATTGCGAGCGCAAGGGGCAGGCCTGACAGGTGGCGGCGGTAAACACGAAACGTCCTCCGCCGCCCGCTTTGGCCGAGCGATAGTCGTTCGTCGTTTGCCCCGCCGGACAGCGCACTTCCCGCTTCTCTAAGTCGATGGCAAACTCACTCTTGGAAAAACAATCGCCGTTGTTGCAAGCCGGCACCTTGGCCGTCAGGACGCGCTCTTCGTCGGCAAAAGCGCGTCGCGTGGGCCGCCCCCGTAGGCACAGTCGCCCACGGTTTCTTCCACCTCAGCGCCCGTCACGCGCTCGCTCTGCTGCACCAACTCCAGCGCTTTTTCCTGATCGCCGGCATTGCCCGCCAACACTTCCACCGCCACGATCAACTGACTCTCTATGTCCACGGCTATTGCGGCCTTGTGGCCGTTGAAGCGTTTGCTGGCACTCTTGTGTCCGTGCCGCATCTCCGGATCATGCACACTGGTCAAGCGATCCTTTTCCGTCCCTTGCTTGATCTGGCAACCGCCCTCCGGTTTCTCTTCTACATCCTGGGCCAGCAACGCCTGCTCGGAGACGCTGTTTGGTTCGCTGAAGGTGGAACGGCTGCACGGCCAGCGTTTTGCAACCGTCCGCGAGGCCAAGGACGAAGTCATGTCATGGCTGCTCTGGTATAACCGAACACGAATGCACTCGACGCTGAACTACGTCAGCCCGGTGCAGTTCGAGCAAGACTGGATGGAGGCTACGGTGACGATCGCCGCCTGAGAGTTCGCGGTGATCAAAGCAGGCCGTGGAAATGACGGTTCGTGGAAAGCCCGGAAAACGATGGTGCTGTTTCCCGCCCTTCCCACAAACCTTGGAAATCGATGAAGCCGATTTCCACATTCCCACCGCCACGACGACGAGGATGGATTAAATCCTCAAAACCGACCGGTTAAGAGATACGCATTCTGAGGGCAAGGTCAAACCGCTCGAGCAAGGCGGCCGCTACCGCAATCGCTTCCGCCTGCTCCGCATGGGCCGCCTTTGCCGGCTCGGCCAAGCCCAGTAGTCGTCGCGCATCCTGCACGATCGCCGTTAACAACTGCTCGCGCCGTGTTTTGTCGTTCCAGTCAATGGCTGCCTCACCTTTCAGGCTACTGCCAAAATAGCGACGGAAGCCTTGCCGCTCTGCCCACGCCGCTCCGCTTTCCCCTTCCACTTCTGCCAACCGGCAGGCCAGTTGTTCGATACCTTCGGCCAGCAGATTGTAGGTGTCCTTCACCGCTCCCTTGCCCAGAATCGGGGTGGTGTCCAGGGCCACCCGCAGCTGGCGGTTCTTCAGGTAGCCGGCGCGCCGCGCCTCTGCGATCGATTTCTGCAGCAGCCCTTCCCCCATCTCCAGCAGCACCAGCTTGGCCTCAAACTCCTGCAGCGCACTCTTCTGCATCGGCACTTCTTCCATCTCCAACCCCAGCGCCACCTTCCAGCGCAGATCATACTTGCTGCGTTCGATGGCCTCGGCGAAACTCACCCCTTCCACCGCGCGCAGCAACAGCAGGCTAATCGCCAGGCTGGGAGGCACCGAGGTGCGCCCATTCTTAAGGCAGTACAGAGAGGCGAAGTCTTCATCCCGGAATAGCTGTTGCCGGTTCTGCGCCAAGTACCCGTACAAACTGTCGCGTCCGACATAATCGAGATAGATCTGGTCGGCGGCAAACAACTTGTCTTGCGGCGAGCGGGTGCCCATCATGAGTGTGACTCCCGGCTCCGTGGCTTCTTCTTCTCCCCCTTCTTCTTCTCCTCCGGCCGGGCCACGCCGGTCAGGGGCTTACGATCCGGCAAACGCACCAACAGCAGGTGGGTGCGGTCGACCACCTTCCAGGTGACCGTTTCGCCGGGTTCCAAGTCGAGAGCAGAGGCCAAGGGCAGGGGGATGTTGGCATAGACCTGTACGGTGCCGCCCTGGCGGCGGATGCCCTGCAGGAGGGTCGTGTAATGTTCTTCGAGAGTCGACATATCTATGTCGTATCATAGATATAGGAAAAGTCAATATCTTTTTTGGTTTCCTTGCTATTTTCCGGCCTACCGTTCGGCCCGCCGAAACTGGAGTCCACGGTTGCGGGGGGACTTTCCGGATGAGTCTCTAGGCTCTCTGTCCTCTTGCGGTTTGTGCCGCAATACCTATGGGTGGAATAACCACCAGAAAGTGGTATTGTGTTACTCCATATAAGGGCTACAGTAACAACCACTAATATACGGAGGTTGCGTGCAGTTGTACCTTGGCTGAAAGCAGGGCAGCGGGCCGACCCGTTTCCCAGGAGCAGCACATTACCAGCCTCCGTCACTCCTTCAAGCGACTCCGGTCCAAGCCCTTCATCCCCCTTATAGAACCGCTGGACCGGGCTTGCTGATTTCTGGGTGGCTGTTCGTGTAAATCCAATTGCGAATGAGGTTCTTTCCATGGTGGCCATGTGTTCAAACCCTGGATGTAATCGCCAGTTCCAACTGCTGAGTAAGGGCCGCCTCTACCTGCTTCCACCGACTCAGGACCACTTTGGGTGGTGGGGCGGTGGTGGAAAACTGTCCGACTACTGCTATTGGCTCTGTCCTGAGTGTGATGCAACGCATACCCTCACGCGATGCGGGTCGGAAGTGGTTGTCAACAAACGGGAGCCTAGTCTTCCAGATCCGGCATTCGCCCCTCCACTTCGCAGAAAGGGACCTTGGCAGATTAGCCTGCGGAGTTATAAGTAAGCGGGGTGAGACCGCGATTTGAGCAGGTTTGGTTTCTTGGGGTGATTGGACTCCCAGGAGTCGTCGTCGCTGCGGGAATGCGATAATTCGGCTCTGAGCGAGAATCTGTAACCCACACAGATTTGATGAGGGTTTTCGTTTTTGGGAACTCTGGTTACACTCCAGAGGATGAGGGAATCCGATTGGAGCAAAGTACTGGGGTAGCCTGGGTATAAGGTCTACCGACACGAAGTGAACGAACCCTTGAAAACGCTGAAGCTGTGGGTTCGGCGCCAGCGTGGGAACCGGAAACTTGTGTGCTCGGGCTGCGGGCGCAAGCTGGCCGAAGCCTTATGACAGCTACGAGCGAGAAGTCCGGGACTGCCCTGTTTCGAGTTTCGCACGACGGTGGTGGTGGAGTTGTACCAGTGCGTTGTCCGGACTGTGGGGTGAAGACGGAGAAGGTGCCGCAGTTGCCGAGTAAGGCGCCGTTCAGCAAGCGCTTCGAAGATGCCGTTGGGTTGGCTTGCGAGAGTGCAGCCGTGCGGCGTGTAGCCCGACAGTTTGGATTGGCCAGCAGCACGGTGCGAGCCATCGATCTACGTTATCTGCAGCGCTGGGCAGCGGGGCGAAGGAAGCCGGCGTTGCGGCAGATGGGGGTGGACGAGATGTATCTGGGGAAGAAACAGAAGTTCCTCACGGTGGTGAGCAATCTGCAGACGGGGGAGCCACTGTGGTTGGGGAGGGAGCGGAAGCAGGAAACCTTGGACGAGTTTTTCCAGACCCAGCTGAGTGCTTTTCAGCGCAGCGCCATTCAGGCGGCCTGTGTGGACATGCACGAACCGTATCGGATGAGCCTGGAGCAGTGGGCACCGCAGTGTCGCCTGGTGTATGACAAGTTCCACGTCATGAAGCATGCCAACGAAGCGGTTTCCGAGGTGAGGTGCATATTCCGGGGCATGTGAATAGAGATTCCGGAGGGATGTGAATATAGATTACGGGAGGATGTGAATAAGGATTCCGGGCATGTGAATACCGATTCCGGGGATGAGAATCCGAGCGGCAAAGAAATTGGATGGAACCCGGATCGATATTGATGTCTCTGGATCGAGTTTTCTGAGTTGGAGCCGAAGGCGGCGCTGGACAACCGGTTTGGGATTTCTCCTCTGGTTTAGAGGAGGAACCAAATGCCCCAAAAGGCTTTGTCCATGCGCAAAATCAGAGAGGTCTTACGTTTGCGGTACGATCTCGGCCTGCTCCAGGACGAGATCGCGCGTAGTTGCTCCATCAGCCAACCCAGCGTCCATCGTTACCTGGAACGAGCTGTCGCAGCGGGTCTGAGTTGGCCGCTGGCGGAAGATTGTGACGACCGCCGACTGAGTGAATTGCTTTTTCCCGCTGGGCCGGCGGATAGCAATCCATCTGCACGCAACCCCGTCGACTTCGCAGAAATCCAACGCCAGCTACAAAGCAACCAGCATGTGACGCTGCAACTGCTCTGGGAGGAATATCGCCAGGGTCAGGCGAACGGATATCGCTACAGTCGCTTCTGTGAGTTGTACCGACGATGGCGGCGGAAGCAAGACGTAGTTTTACGCCAGGAGCACCGGGCCGGCGACAAGATGTTCGTGGATTGGGCCGGTCCGAGCATTCCGATCTACGATCACAAGAGCGGTGAAGCCAAACCAGCCTCGCTCTTCGTCGCCGCACTTGGCGCCAGCTCCTACACGTTTGCGCATGCCACCCTGAGCCAGGACCTCCCCAACTGGATCGCGTGTCACATCCTGGCATTCGAGTTCTTCCAGGGTACGAGCAAGTTAATCGTACCCGACAATCCACGCACGGTCGTCAATCGCGCCTGCCGCTACGAGCCCGATCTGAATCGCACCTACCTCGAGATGGCGCAGTTTTACGGCGTGGCCATAATGCCAGCCCGTCCTTACAAGGCCAGGGATAAAGCTAAAGTGGAAGCCGCGGTGCTCCTGGCCGAACGCTGGCTGATCGCCGTACTGCGCCACGAAAAGTTCTTCTGCCTCGCCGATCTCAACCAGGCCCTGGCCCAACTTCTCGAAGGATTGAATCAGCGTCCTTTCCGCAAGCGGGAAGGTACTCGTGCTTCGCTCTATGCTGCCCTTGACCGACCGGCGTTGCAGCCGCTCCCGGCCGAGCGCTATGTCTTGGCGGAGTGGAAAACGGTGCGCGTGAACATCGACTACCACGTCGAGGTCGATCGCCACTATTACAGCGTTCCCTATCAGCTGGTGGGAGAGAAACTGGAAACCCGCTCCACGATCACCATGGTAGAGATTTTTCACCATGGAAAACGGGTGGCCTCGCACCCTCGCAGCTTCACCGCCTACCACCACTCCACCGTGCACGAGCACATGCCCAAGAGCCATCAGGCGCATGTGGAGTGGACCCCTTCACGCTTGATTCATTGGGGGGAAAGCGTCGGGGCGGCGGCGGCCCAAGTCATCCGCACCATCCTGGAAAACAAGCCCCACCCGGAGATGGGTTATCGCGCCTGCTTGGGCATTCTCCGCCTTGCCAAGACCTATTCCAACCCGCGGCTGGAAGCGGCTTGCCAGCGGGCCCTCGCAGCCCAAGCCTGTTCCTATCAAAGCCTGAAGTCGATTCTTAAGCGCGGGCTGGACCGCCAGCCTTGCCTCACGCCGGAAGCGGAACGCTCCAGCCCGCAGCATGAAAACCTCCGCGGCGGTCACTACTACGCGGCCCCCAGCAAGCAAGTCCATTAAACGTCAGTTGAGGAGACAACCCCTATGTTGAACCAACCCACGATCGAGAAACTGCACACCATGAAACTGCACGGCATGGCCGATGCCTTCCGTGCTCAACTGGAAACCACCGAGTTGCACCAGCTGAGTTTCGAAGAACGTTTTGCCCTGTTGGTCGATCAGCAGTGGCTCTGGAAAGAGAACCGGGCGCTGGCACGTCGTCTGCAAGCTGCCAAGTTGAACCAGCGCGCCGTGATCGAAGATGTCAATTACCAATATCCCCGCGGACTGGATCGCCAGCTCTGGCGCACCCTCGCCAGCAGCCAATGGGTGCGCCAGAAACTCAATCTCGTGTTGCTCGGCCCCACCGGCATCGGCAAGAGTTGGCTGGCCTGTGCCCTGGCCCAGAAAGCCTGTCGTGACGGATTCTCGGTTCTGCACAAGAAAACCAGCGAGTTATTCCGCGAACTGGCTATAGCTCATGCCGATGGCAGCATCGGCCGGATGCTGCTCCGGCTGGCGCAGATCGATGTGCTGTTGCTCGATGATTTTGCCATGGCGCCTCTGAAAGATAGCGAACGCCGTGACTTTCTTGAGGTCTGTGACGACCGTTATCAGCGCCGTTCCATGATTCTGACCTCGCAGATGCCTGTGGCCCATTGGCATGAACAGATCGGCGATCCCACCATCGCCGACAGCATCCTCGATCGATTGCTGCACAACGCCTACCGCATGGAGTTGAACGGCGAGTCCATGCGCAAAACCCTGGGCCGCAAACCGGAACCGGAGGAGGGACAATGATCAATGCGAGATCTCGTTTACAACTGAAGCGGCCGACCGGCTGGTTTGCCGCCGGCCAGGAAGTAGAGTGCGCCCTGACACTGCTCTCCGACGCGACTTTCAAGCTGTTCGTCTGGCTTTGCTTACATGCCGAGCGCAGCCGAGGGGCACTCTCGATTACTCCCCCAGAGTTGGCCAAGGTGCTCGGCAAAACCGAAAGCGACGTCCATCTTGCCCTCGAAGAGCTGCAGCGGCAAGGGGTGGGCGTGCTGGGTGATGGCATCATTCAGATCAACCCTCGCTTCTGGCCCTATCAACGGGATTCCGATCCCGCCACCAGCGATGAATCGCGACCCTATGTGGAGCAAGTGAAACGTTTCTTTCTCCAACGCCGCTGTGTGCAGAGCAGTTTTACGGCTGCCGATGAGAAACTGGCTCGATCGCTCTATCGCGGGGGTGTCTCCCTGATCCAGGTCGAGCGCGCCATTTTGCTGGGCGCTCTGCGCAAGTATGCCACTGTCTTGCACAACGGACGCGGCACGCCCATCACCAGCCTGTACTACTTCACCCAGTTGTTCGACGAAGTTCAGCAGGAAATATCGAGTCACTACTGGAAGTATGTCGCCGAGAAGGTGGAGACCTTCGAGCAACACTGGGCTGGTTTCACGGCAGAGAAGCTGGAGACGAAATAATGACAAAAACGGAGACGAAATAATGATAAATCGTGCCCCTCCCCCCTTGATTACTGTCGAAGGTCTCAGGCATGATTGCAACTCCAGCGTCGCTTCGCTCCGACTTTATTCACATCGCCGGAACGTTCATTCACATCGCGCTGGAATAGTCCATTCACATCGCTGGAATAGCCAGTGAGGAAAGCGGAATTCTTTCGCAAGGGTGGAGCGGCCCGGGATTTGATCAAGGGAAAGCACTGGCTATTACTGACCCGCTGGGTTCATCTGAACACCAACAAGAAACGGCAGCTCAATGCACTGTTCGCCCTCAACCGCCGGGTGATGAAGGCTTATCTGTTGAAGGAGAGCTTGGATCGGCTCTGGAGTTACACCTATGAAGGAGCCATGCTGCGCTACCTGCAGAGCTGGATCGACCAGTTGCGCTGGCAGCGGCTCAAGCCCATGGAGAAACTGGCGCGGATGCTATTGAACCATCTGGAGGGAATCTTGAACTACTGCAAGACCAAAGTTCCTCTGGGTGTGGTGGAAGCGATTAATGGAAACATTAAAGCCCTATTGCGTCGTGGTCGTGGCTACCGCGATCTCGACTACTTGCTGCTGAAGGCGCAGCGTGTGGCCGCCACCAAGACCGAATTCGTCGCTTTCCAGAAAGCCGCCTAAAATGCGCACTTCGTCAGATTCTTGTACAGAGCCGATAATTCCACGTCTAGTGACGATTTAAAAGCTTGCAGATCAGGGACTCAGTGCGGTACAAACCGGCGCACAGCTTGGTTGCAGCCGAACGACGGTGGCTCGGAGGTTGGCGGAAGCATAGCCCGAACCGCCGATAGCGAGTGATACGGCGATTTATCGTCAAGTGACAGCAACCTGTATTGGTTCAGACTGTTAAGGGGGGCGCTTTCCGTTAGTGAGTACTGCGCCCGTTGGGACGGGGGATTTCCAAGGCACTATGGGACCGTTGGAAGGACGCGACGGGACAGCCGGTGCAGTCGTGTACGATTCTGACAACGGATGCTGAAACTTTAACGGCTCTAATCTGAGAGGATGGCCAGAGTTCTAAGTACGGTATTCTTTGAGACGTCGGATCGCGAGTAAAGAAAGTGCTGCCACACTACTAGTGCGGCCACGTCAAAAGGACACTCGGCCTTCTCTCTGGCCTCCCGCGCTTCCCTGGTTAAGATTCGTTGGCATTGACTGATACGCTGTGCGGTACGCCCCATCCCTCTCCAGTTTGCGGGCTGCGTTGCGAGCTGCCTCGATCGGGTGCTCTTTGTCGTTAGCGCAATAATCGCATCAGCTCTCCCCATAGACGATGCGTGCGGAAGGCGTTTTCCTTCCCCTATTGAGGCATGGCAAACATAGATTTATCGTTACTCCAGGCCGAGCCGTTGCTTGTCCCATTATTCACTCACCCAATCTCGGCCAGACTCAGGCGAATCGGTGCAATCGTTCTTCCCCCTGTCGGTAGCGTTCACGACCCAAGACCCGACTTGTTAATTCCTCAAGTAGGGAGGTCACCGGGGTTCTTGGCGGTGGTGTAAGGAGGCAACTTCTCTCGGGAAGCCGACCACCAAGAATCATTACTCCGACCACCACTGTAGTAGGCTGATCTTTTCCTTGTGTTCAATTCTGCTCAAACTGGAGATTTTCATTTCGATTTAAGCAGTTCCCTAAAAGCCAATGGTCAAGCACTCGTGGTAGGGTCTTGCGGTCTCGCATCGACACGGGTGGCCGAGCCCGGCGTTCTTTTGCTTGGCTCGAGCCTTTTGTCGGTGTCGGACCGATGCCTTGCCGCGCATACGATGCGGACGGTTACCTCGGATTGAATGACGCTGCGTGACAGCTTTGACGACAATAAACGCTGCTGGCGCAGGCCAAGGACAAAAGTCATCACTCGAAAGTCGCGGTCACGAATGAGTTAGTTTCGCAGGGAGAATTAACAACTTCGCGCACTATACAAGGGGTGGGATTCGCCTGTATTTATGCGGTTTCCTACTCCTTGCTCCGCCGTGCTCCAGGCGTTTACAAGCGACCAGTTGGCACAGTCGAATACGATCAGCGTATGATTGAGGTTGAGGGAGTTTCCCGATTCCTCATTCAGACCCCCTGAACTAGCGGAAGTTTCCCGCGACTAGGCAGCATCTTTATCTGAAGTGATTGATTTGAAAAGGATTGATACGCACTCTTGTGTATATACGGAAATATAACGGGCAGTTACTCCAGATATACAAGCTAATATTGGTTGTTGACAACTGGTATCCGGTTTATGTATATACGTAGCTAAATGGCTTCGCTCCAGGCCTACCAGTCGCACGGCATCCGCTACTACCGGGTCGTCGAATCCTTCCGCAAGGACGGCAAGCCCTGCCTGCGCGTGCTCGCCCACCTCGGCCGGGTCGACGACATTCTGCGACTTCATCAGCAGCACCAGGAAGTGCCGGTGAAGGTTTCGTCGGTCTCGGCCGGTGCGGTCACTGCACTGTACCGCCTGGCGCAGGAGTTCGATGTGGCGGGACGAATCAACCGTGCCATCGCCCCGGAGGGGGAGGCGCAAGTTCGCGACGATCTGACGGTGGGCGCCTCCCTGGTGGCGGCTATGATTGCCCGCGCCTGCGCACCGCGTAGCAAACGCGCTTTTGCCGATTGGGCCCGAACCACCTATCTGCCCGAGTTAATGAACTTCGCGGCGGCGGATCTGAGTAGCCAACATTTCTGGGATCAGATGAACGCCCTGCCCGTGGACCAACTGGCGGGCATCGAGCAGGCCTTGGTTCGCCAGGTCGTCGAAGTCGAACAGTTGCAGCTGCAGGCGCTAGCCTACGACACGACCAATTTCTTTACCCACGTTGCCAGCACCAACCTACGTCCCAAACTGCCCCAGCGGGGACACAATAAACAAGGCCGGCACGATCTGCGGCAACTGGGCTTGGCGCTGGTGGTCGACCAGGACACGCGGTTGCCGTTGGCCTATGTTCTCTACGCCGGAGCGCGCTCGGATATGAAGACGTTCGGCGAGTTTCTGCGGCCGGTTCGCAAACGCCTGGGCGAACTGACGGGCCAGCCCGAGCAGCTCACCCTGGTCTTCGATGCCGGAGCTTCGTCGCGAGCCAATCTGGAGACCACGGAACACTATGTGACCGCCCTGCCTCCGTCGGATCATCGCGCCTTGCTGGCGGAAGCGGCCGTTGCCCTGGCGGTGGTGCAACTGTCCCACGGGGCGCAAGTGCGGGCATGGCGAAGCCAGCGGGTGTTGGCAGGAAAGCCGCGGGAAGTGGTGGTGGTTTTCAGTCCCCAACTTTATGAGGGGCAGCTGCGGGGCTTGCAGCAGGCGATGGCGCGCTGTCAGCGTGGGCTGGAGGAGATGAGTTTGCGTTCGCGGTTGAATGTGAAAATGGCGCAAGGGATGTTGGAGAAGATGCGCAGCCGTCAGTATTTTCGCCGCTTGCTGGACTATCGGGTGGAGGAAGACGAGCAAGGGGTAGTGCGGGTCAGGGTGTGGAGTGACGGGGAAGAGTATCGACGTCTGGCCACAGGCTATTTTGGACTTCGGGTTTTGATTACGGATCGTGCGGAGTGGAGCACGGCACAAATCATCGAAGCCTATCGTGGGCAAGCGCAAGCCGAGGCCGCGTTTCGCGATCTGAAAGATCCGCACATGCTCTCCACCCGGCCACAGTTTCACTGGACGGATCAGAAATTGCAGGTGCACGCATTTCTGTGCGTGACGGCCTATCTGCTCGTCACCCTGCTGCACCGGCGTGCTGTACAGAAAGCAGGATTTCAAGGCAGTGCGCGCAAGCTGCTGGAGGAGCTGTCGGAAGTGCGCTGCTGCCGACTCATCGACCTCACGGGGCGCAAGGGAAGGCCACGGGTGCGCTGGCAGATCGAAGAGACCGACACGGCCCGACAAACCTTGGCGCAGGTACTCGGCGCAACGCCGATGGTTAGTTAAGGCGCGTCGTATATACGCAAAGCGCCTCTAGGTTCTTGGTTCTGAACCACATCCCAGCTTTTTCAGCTTAGTCGTAGGAAACTCCCGCTAGGTCAGCCGTTCTGGAGTACCTTCCTCTTAGTTGTGCAATCGTAGGAGTTAAAGTGGCAAAACCTAATGTCCAGGTTAGTCCGAAAACTATCTCCGCCATACAACAAGAATCTCCCCGGGAAGCCCCGGCAAGTATCTTCTCGGATGAAGAGATACGAGTCCGCGCTTACCAGATCTACGAGTCCAGCGACAGAACCAACGAGCACGCTGACCAGGACTGGTTCCAGGCCCAGGCCGAACTGATTGAAATGGTAGGCGGCAAATAGTCTGCTAGGGTCGGCGCAGATTATACCGATTACTAGTCAGTCCTCCAGTTGTACGTCTGTCAATCCCAACCGCTTGCGGATCTCCATCAGCGCAGCCGTTAGGTAGTGGTCTATCTGGCACACGATGTCGTTTTTCTCGGAGACTGGCATTGCGAGATATGCTTCATCCGTGATGCGCACGATGATGTCCTTTGCATATAGCTTTGCCATACTGTTGCCGCCATTACTCCTTACAGGCTCACGCCGAGTCCGTGTGCCGACACGCAGTCATACTGGTTGGCGGTTAACAGCTCGAAGGCTTCTACGGCAACATCCCCTTCCGGCAAGTTGCTTGAGCTGGCGAGTTTGAAACAATGCTCAGCGGAGTCTTGAAAGTTTTCTATCTCAGGCATGACGCCTCCTGTCCCGTACTTCCATCGTGGGTGTACTATCGGCTCTATGCACGAATCTGAATAGGCCAGCCCTGTCGCCATCCGGGGTTCTGGAACCGTAACGCTCATCTGAAATCGGGGAAGCAACTTGACCCCTGTGTTTATGTCACAGGCGGATCATGGGGATGGCGCTAATTAGCGTATAAACGCCGCTGGCATATCCTCAGTGAACACTCATCGCCCGAAAGGCTCGACACAACATCCCGAAACCGGCGTGGACTTGTCCGCATTGCGGGTTCGTCCACACGCCAGCCGATCTGATGCGTCTGGACTCCGACCATTTCAATACAAGAGCTTGTGGCAAGGCGTTACCGAGCGGACCAGCAAACGAGCAGCTATAGGTCTACGGGGTACTAGCCCCAAGTCAGATACCGAGGGCCTCTCCGCCAGGCGCTGTAAGCGGCCCAGTTCGTCGCTCAACAATAGCGGGCCGCTACACCTTCAGGTCGAAGATAGCAGCGGAACGGGTTCCATTCTCAGGATTCGCCTCAGCGACCATACGACGGAACGGATCGTGGATCTGAAGAACTTCGCCACGACCGGCTATTACAGCTTATGGTTCGCGGTCGCCCCCGACGATTCTCCCATCATGCTCCGCAACGCCGGAACCCGGGACGTCTACTCCCTCGACTGGGAAGCGCTGTAATCGTTTTACTCAGGAGCTGCCTAGGTGTGGTTGGCTGTACACCTGTAGAAGCGATGCCGCCAGGGTTACTTTCGTAACTAAATCAGCGCATTCTCACTTGCGCTCGGTTCCAGCGGCTGTAAATATAGTCGTGTGCCATCCTTCCGGGGAGGCAGTCGTATCGCGGCTAAGGCGAGGATGTGCCGTCCAGCATCAAGCTTCCTTCGTAGCCTCTGAGCCCTTGGCAGTCCTTGCGGAAGACTTCAAGGAGTCTGGAGAATTGCATGAGTAATCGCGGTAATCCCAACTGGGCAAGCCCACCGTTCCCGCTCCTGCGCTGCCTACGGGGTTTGAAGAGCATGTAGAGAAACTCGGCTTGCGACCCGACGAGTATCAGGCCTCGGCCCAGCTGAGGAACTGGTGCCGTAGGAACGCGAACGCGAATACGCACTATGCCCCTGAAGACCTGCTGAAATTGCGGTGGATTAAGGTGAACGAAAACTGGGGTGGTACCATCGCACTGTGTTCTATTCTCGTAAATTAGGTATGACCTCATGTCCATGAACTTCGACGAGCTCCCCAATGCGGTAGAAGTTTTCGACGAGATAATGCGCGATTCGCTGCCACCGTTTTTCGAGGAGTGGGCTGCAAATGCATGCTACATCTGCGAGCACGAGATCGCGGGCCTGTTTGTCTTCGGTCATTTGCTCCCTCAGTTCGTGCGCAGGAACCTCGATCTAAGGCAGATTGGGATGCATTACCCGGTAATGCAAGCCCAGCCGAACATTGATCAAAAACCACGGGTCTCGAAAGACCTCGTTGTCTGGCCGCGAGTCGGTGCAACTTGGTGGAACGGGTATCAGCCGCTTGCGGTCGTCGAATGGAAAGACGCCAGTATCAGCACGCCTGCGGCCGACGTAGTTGGAGCCTTGAAGCGTTATGAGAATGATGTGAGGTGGCTAAGAGCTAACCGCAAGTTGATGCAGGTTGGCTACGCCTGTCTCGTCGCGCGGGGCAAGTTAGGGCTGACACTGTCCTGTATCCGAGTAAAGGGCAACTCCAAGTCCCGATTCATTAACCTGCCCGAAGTGTTGCCTCCCCGCATTTCCGCTCAAGGAATTCAGACAGGGGAGAACGTAATTCCTGTCAGCAGTGAAGGGAGGCTGGTGGGGAAGAGGTCGCTGGCGCTTGATCGCTAGTGATCTTTCAGGTGGTTGTGGCTCTCGAAAACCTCGAAATGTATCGTTGCTGCTCACGACGTTGTACATGGTTGTCCTGGTCGTTCTTGGCTTTGTCGCACTGATCATCCCGGGCTTCATCGTGATCACAGGTCAATGCGGTCGCAGTGCCGGTTTGCGCTTCTAGAAGGCACGAGACAGGACTTCAGCCTGACATGAGGCGCGGCACCCACACGAGGTCATCGCTGGCCAATCGTTGGACTGATGATGGAGTTTGCAATCCCGTGCTCGCATCCTGGACGCGTTCGTGGCTGGCCTATGGGCCGGGATTTTCGGGTTACGAAAACCAGCCAGGGTTTGGCGTTGGTCCAGTCGCTGGTTACGCTTATTCCGAGCACCTACTTCGCCGTGGGCGGTCGTGTATTGCCATCTTCGAGCATTTGAGGACGATTCTCTTCATTATTCCTCCGGCAGCACAGGCAAAATCACTTTGTTTACTGTCGTTGGATCATCCCGCAGCTTGACGTACAACTCGGTTCCAGCGGGATGAGGCACGCTCAAAGTCGAACCGGCGAAGCCATCGGGCACCGGTGTGCTCTGCTGAAATTGAGCATCCGTTGAAATGGAATCTAGTAGATACAGGCCCGCTCCCTGTAAAGTGCATTGCTGGTCCGAAGCGTCGGGACAACGCAATTCCTTCAATGTGGGCAATCGCACCAGCGTTACTAGCGGCTGCCAATCTCCCTTCTCGCCGTTCGCATCAACCGGCCGGAAGCGCAGCGGTCCGAAAGCCGAAGGCCCAAAACTCTTCAGTGGATCAAGCGTTGCCAGCACGGTCCGCGAATCCTGAAGCGTGAGGGTTCCATCGGCGATACTAAGAAAAACATGGACCGACTCGTCCTCGGTCGCAATCTCGATCTTCTCATCGCGTGAAAACGTCTCTGGGACCTGCGTCTTCAGCGAAAACGCCAACTTCGCATTCTGCGGCAGCTCGTCGTGGCCTTCCAACTGAATCGCTGACGGGATCCCTGTCGCATCCGGCTGGATATTCTTGCCGAGCAGAGCCAGCTTCGGTCGTGGAGATTGGACGGCGGTCGCCACATCCAACACCCGGCCGTCTTTGAGCGAGACGTGCGCCGTCTGCTTTTCTCCAGAATGTAAGCCGCCCACCTCTGCTGAGGCAGGCGCTGACATCTGTAGTTCATCTTCATTGCCCGCGTGCTTCAGCCCCGAAGGTGCAAAGTGGATTCCGTTGACCTCCAGGCTCTCAACCTCGTCCAGGCGGCTACCCTTCAGTAGTCCTTGGTGGTCTCCGGCGTCGATGGTGAAGCTGTCTAGACGTCCCGCTTGGGAATAAGTGTTCAGTGCGACTTCGTCCGACTTCGCCAGTCCAAACTGCTTTACTCGCAGGGTGAGTGGTCCGGGCGCGACATCTCTTAACGAGACCTCCACTTGCAATTCATCGGGACCGACCATCTTCTGGGTCGCCTTGAGTTTCCTGCCATGCTGGTCCTCGACACTCACGTCCTCCACGCATGCAGCGGCGTCAGAATGAACATGCAGAACGTCGTCGCGTCCTACGACGAGCGCGCTCTGGTCCGCCGACGCAATCGTCCACAGAGCCGAGTGCGAAGTCCGCAGATGGAACGTTGGTCCCTCGAACGATTCGAATCCCCACTGCCCACGCAGTGTTCCACTCACCTCGGGATCGAGCTCTTTGTTCTTCACCGCATTGGTGTCCACCGAGAAACCACCGCGCGCCGCATCCGCTTTCACCGGGATGTCCATAAACTCGCCGGATTTGCTCCAGACATGAAGAACCAAATCGTGAGCAAGATTCGTCGAGAACACCAGCGGCGCGCCTTCCGCAGGCAGGACTAGCGAGGTGCGTTGCAGACAGTGCACAGCTTTGGGATCGACTGCGCGCAGTGGCGGCAACTGCGGCGCTGCTACCGGCGGCAATCCAACCACTAGCACCGACTTCGGCTTGCGAAACGAGGGCGCGGCATTGAGCTCCAGATCGACCAGGTCAGTCCTGGGTAGCGCCAGCGCAGGAATGTATTGATATTGGGCAGTGCGCAGCGTTGACGTCAGCCGGACGACGTCGACAATCGCTCCCACGTACGCACTGTAAAATCCGCCTCCGGCCATTGGCGTGGCGCTAAGCTGGCCCACCAAATCTGCTGAAGGACCGGACGCCAACTCGGCGACCATCGACTGACTGTGCGAATCGTCGAGCACAAGTTGGTCGGAGTTCTGCATAAGGCAAGGCAACTGCTGTTCTTCGGGCTTCTCAAAACACTTGTTGTCGACCTTGATGTTCAGACTTCTCGCCAGCAGCGTCGATTTCTCCTTCAACTCGCCGGGATCTGTATCGGACGCGTGCTCGACCGCCTTCAGGTAGGCATCAAGCCGTGAACGATCCAGGCTTGCCCGGTCTAAATCTTGGATCGCCCGAACGAAGGCTCCAGGCTTGCCGCGCACTGTGGTGCGCAGCGTGCTGAAGTCACCACCGGTTTCTGGAGCCAGAAACAGCAGCATCTGCTCCGCGCCTTTGGGAACCTTCACCACTACACCCTCGGCTCGCACCTGCTTGTTCCACGTCTCAATCTTGGTGAACCAGTTTTCGGGAGGCGGATTCGTCGATCCGCGGAGAAATGTGGCGATCAGCAGATAGTGTGCGCTCTGTGTATCCGGAAATGCCGGCTGCAGCCATATCCGGTCGCCCTCCTGCAGATTAGGAACCAGTGCAATCGGAAGTTGCTTGTCGCCTCGTGACACGCGTACTTCGACTTTTGGACCAGGTAAATCGAACGCGGCCGTACCCGCATAAACCACAATCGGCAGAGACAACAACAGCAGTAAGAGTTGGGGTAATCGACTCAGACGGAGAACCATGTCATTTATATGACTACCTCAGAGCGAATTGCGGTGCCGAATCTAAGTTGGGAAAGGAGTGCCACTAGCGAAGCACCGCTCTGAACAGCAAAGACCTCCTCCACGCCGACTTCGGGGAGCGCCCGCTCGTGTCAGGCACGATGTCCAGTTCCAGAATCCTGACGTCGGAGAGTTTGACAGCATAGTCCTCAGTCTCATGTTCCGCGGCGGGGGCGTTGAAATTCCATTGTTGGCGAACAATATCGCGCAGCGGACCGGCTGCGTCCGAAGAGAATAGCAGGACAAACTCTTGCGATCGCGGGGCCTGCGTTTCTTCGAAGGACAACCGGATGCGAGTCAGCCTCTGGGGCTGATCGAAACGCAGCCGGATCGTCTGAGCCCCAGAGACAGCCGCACGCCACCCCCTTGGCTCTCCGGGCAGAAGCGCAGATTCGATTGGAAATTCCGTCTCTTCGGACGTGATCTCGACCACATCTATGCTCTCGAGGTCGAACCAGTTCTGATTTTCGGCTGCAACTTGAGAACCCTGCGGAATTGAGGCAATTAGGCATTTACGCATGCTTCGTTACTCTCCGTTGTTATTCTTTGGGGCTGTGAATATGGTTGCCTGGCACTTCAGATAAGTTAGGTGCCGTCGCTGCACGAGGTCAGGCTGCGAATGTTGAAGTTGCGCTCGGATAACCAGCACACGGGAGACAGACCGCCCGGGAACTGGTTCGCTCCATCCGGCAGCAATCAAAGGAGCGCCAGAGGCGCAACGGAGTCGCTGAAGCCCTCGGTGTAGAGGGCCTCGATGGAGGCTTGGCGAGCGTGCATGCCGTAATCCGAATAAACGCTGAGCAGGCCGAAACAACTAAGGCAAGCGCCGACGCTCCTGTTTTCAGGGAAGGCCACAGTCGATGGGGCAGTAGGAGCGAATGGGAAAATAGTCCCGACGGACTCCGACTCCTCCAGAGGAGCATATCGAAAATCCTCTCAGCGAAGCAGTGATTCGGGAATAAAGACCAAATCTGCGAACTATCGCCATGGATTTGGCATCGAAGTTCTGTGAACTTGTTGCTGGGGAGATGGAGTCGCGTTAGCAATGAACGGTCCCTAGTTACCCGCGCTCATTGGCTAAGCCAGGTGGGAGAAGAAGTATGAGTTTACAACCGGCCACCAACGTGACGGTAACGCAGCCCAGCTCTTCCGCTCGCCTCCTCGTGGTGTCGAACCGGCTTCCTCTGACATTGCTGAAAACAGCAGAAGGCTGGACGACGTCGAGAAGCTCCGGCGGGCTCGCCAGCGCAATGGACCCCTTGCTCCGACGGAACGGCGGAGCCTGGATTGGTTGGGCAGGAGGTGGCGGGGAGGAACACATCGAGCAGCGCCGTGCGATTCTTGCCGAATGGGCGGAAAAAGATCACTATTTCGCGGTCGATCTGCCAGAAGATGTCGCCGCCGGATTCTATGAGGGCTATGCGAATCAAACTCTCTGGCCCGTGTTTCACAACTTTCCTTCTCAATTGAAGTTCGACGCGAAAGGCTGGGAGTCATATGTCGAAGCGAACCGCATCTTCTGCGACGCGGTTGTCGATCGTTATAAACCGGGCGACCTGATCTGGGTGCACGACTATCACTTGATGTTGCTTTCCCAGATGTTACGCCAGAGGTTGCCCGACGCAGCCATCGGTTTCTTTCTGCACATTCCGTTCCCGTCGTCTGAGATCTTTCCGGTTTTGCCTAGACGCGAAGAACTTCTTGAGGGCCTGCTTGGAGCTGACCTGCTCGCATTTCAGACCCACGGGCATTTGCAGCAATTCCGCGCTGCGCTCCTGAGGGTGCTGGGCATGGAAAGCAAAGTCACTCAGGTCGCTATAGGGAGCCGTTCCGTTCGTCTGGAGGCGCTTCCCATCGGCATCGCGCCCGAAGAATACACAAGCCTGTTGGAAGCCGATGCAACTACGGCTGAGAAATATGCAGATTGGGGAGCGCGTCACAGCGGCCGGAAAATACTGCTGGCCGTCGACCGGCTGGATTACACAAAGGGGGTTCCCGAGCGGCTGCGTGCCTTTGAGCACTTACTCCGGTCGTCGCCAGAGCTTAAAGAGAAGATCATCCTGATCCAGGTCGCTGTGCCTACCCGCGAAGGCATCGACACCTATCAGGACTTGCGGACCGAAGTGAACCGGCTGGTTGGGGAAATCAACGGAAAGTTCGGCACTCCGGAATGGACGCCCCTGGTCTACATCAACCGCTCGATTGAACGAACCGAACTGGTGGGCCTCTATAAGTTGGCGGCTGTCTGCTGGGTGGGACCCCTTCGCGACGGGATGAACCTGGTGGCAAAGGAATACGTGGCCTGCAAGCCCGAGGGTGACGGCGTCCTGGTGTTGAGCGAATTTGCGGGCGCCGCTGCCGAGATGGGAGAGGCGCTCCTGATTAACCCCTTTGACGAAGAACGCACGGAGAACACGATCAAGCGCGCATTGGCCCTCGATGAGCAAGAGCGTGGAATGCGCATGAGGATGCTTCACCGCAGGGTCCTGCGAAACAACGTTTTCCGATGGGGAGAGCGGTTTCTGGCTGCGCTCCAAGAAGCTGTGTTGAATAGGGTACGCTCTAATGGCGCCGAACCGCAGCGACTACGGTCGAATGAAGTCCGCGATGCGTACGTCCGCGCGAACCGCCGCTTGCTGATTCTCGATTACGACGGAACTCTTGTTCCGTTTTCGCGGTGGCCGCAGCAAGCGGTTCCTCCACCGGCGGTTCTGGATCTTCTCAGTGCCCTGGAGGCCGAGCCGAGGAATCTTGTGGCCCTTGTGTCAGGCAGGTCGGCGGAAAACTTGGAGAGCTGGTTCGGTAACGTGCGAGGATTGTGGCTGGTGGCCGAGCATGGAGCCGAGTTGAAACCTCCGTCCCCATCTGCGTGGGAATCGTTGAGTCAGCAAGCGCCGACAGACTGGAAGTCTACCGTCACGCCGATTCTGGAGCACTTCGTGGATCGCACGCCGGGCAGTTTTGTTGAGGAAAAGAAATATGCCCTGGTCTGGCACTACCGGATGGCGGAACCGGAATTCGGAGAATGGCTGGCGAATGAGTTGGTATCGATGTTAGAGGCCATGCTCGCCGACACGGAACTCAGGGCATTTCGCGGGCACAAGATTGTGGAAGTCAGGCCAGTCTGGGTAAACAAGGGTGAGGCTCTCAATCGCCTGCTTGGCGAGTCACGTGATCCGGATTTCCTATTTGCGGCGGGTGACGATCGCACAGACGAAGACCTATTCGAGCGAATGCCCGATGGCTCCTGGACGGTGCATGTCGGCCCGGGACCCACGCGCGCCTCATTCGTTGTGCCGGATTTCCAGGCCTTGCGCAGCGTATTGGAATTGTTGGCCGAAACAGGAAACACACGGCGCGTGATAGGTAACAGTCATGATTCCTGACCAGCAACGAACAAAATTCTCGATGCAACGATAACTAAGCCAAGCTAATTCTGGATTTAAATGCGTTCCTACGCCGATGAGAGGAATCCAGCCGGAGTCCACGTCGACGATTCGTCTGCTCGGATACCAGGCATGCGGTCAGAAACCCTAGATAGGATGAGAAGCTGGGGCTCGAAAGCGCCGACGCGTCCGCCCCCCAGCGTCTGCCCAGTGGCGCTGGGGGCACACACCAGACTCCGCTCTAGAGCATTCACGCGCCTGAGCTGCTCCCTTTCCGGTTGAAGCGCTGGTGATGTACTCACAGAGAGGTGATGCTTGTCACTGACTTCCCTCCTCGTGTGGTCCAGATTCAACCTGTCTCCCCGATACTCATCTGGAGTTTCCTGGAAGCAACGACGGCAGCCGACGCTGGCCCGTCCCTTCACATCAGGACTTCTCTGTGATATCACGTGACGCGGGGAAGGCAGGACATCCTCTCACGGCTGGCTCGATCTAGGCTCTGAGAATTAGGTTGCACACCGCGACACGAAGTACGGAGGACGTATCGTACGCTGGCGTCACATCTCGTGGATTACAGCCACCGCAGCTATTGCGTTCATTTACGGTTTTGTCGCATGGGTGGCTCCGGCCCGACGGTATGAAACAGCTGCGTTCGGCGACGGCGTGCAATTGCTTATGCTGGCCGCGTTGGTGGTTTTAACCATTCGCAACCTCGCATCCAGCACAGGGCGTAGTCGCCGATTCTGGATATTTATGTTGCTGTGGGCCCTGGGATGGCTCTGCGGCACACTTATTTGGTCTTGGTACGAGATTGTTCTAAAGCTCCCCGTTCCAGATGTCTTTATGGGTGACATGCTCTTCTTCTTGCTGCCAGTGGCACTAATGGGTGCCTTGGCGGTGCTTCCGCATGCCAAGCAATACGAGGGACCGTTGGCATTCAGCTGGTTGGATTTCCTGATACTGCTGCTGTTTTGGATCTACCTCTACGCAATAGCGGTTATTCCCTGGGAATTTGTATCGCTCAACACTCCGCAATACAGCCGGAACTTCGATTTGCTATACGCGGTGGAAACTGCATTGCCAGTGTTCGGACTGATCCCAATGTTCCTGCGTGCGCAGGGCCGGTGGCGAAGCCTTTACGGAATGCTGTTCTGGGCGAGTGCAACGTTTGCTGTCGCCGTGCAGGTTGTCAACCACGCGCTGTCAGTACATTCTTATTACTCGGGGAGTCTATTCGATCTGGGAATGGTCATCTCCACTTGTATCTTCATTGCCGCCTTGGCTTCCAGCAACAGCCTGCCGCAACCCGAGACCGGCGTCAGCACCCGTCTGGTCGGCGTGCTCGCCTCGCGGCTGGCCATGGCGGCGGTAATCTCGCTGCCGTTTTTCGCACTATGGTCTTACTGGGCGACGATGCCGATTGGCGTCAGAAATTACCGGCTCGCTGCAACCGGCGTGGCGCTGGTCGTACTGCAAGCACTGGTGTTTCTCAAGAAACATCTCCTGGAGTGCGAACTGACCCGGCTGTGGAAACAAATGCAAGCGAGCTACCTGGGTCTGAAGCGTTCCCACGAGCAACTGATACAAACTGAGCGACTGGCGATACTGGTGGAGTTGGTTGCGGTTGCCGACGACGGTATTAACAATCCTCTCACCTCCATACTGACGTACTCGGCATTGATCGCCGAAGACCATTCCCTTCCGCCGACGGCGCAAGCCTTCCTTACAAAAATCGTGGAACAAGCCCACCGCGTAACTGAGGCAATGGCCCGTCTGCGACAATTGGCTCAACGGCCACTCGGTCTCCGAGAACCCGTTCACATAAATCAATTGCTGGCGGAAGCTGTCGAATTACGAACTCTCGACATCGCCGAGCACTCAGTGATCAAAGTTATTAGGACTTTTACACAAAACCTGCCACCGGTGATCGGCGACAGCAGCCAGTTGCTGCAAGTCTTCTTCTGCATAATCGGGAATGCAATCGAGGACCTGCACCAACATGGCGGCGGGACCCTGTCTGTAGGCAGCATCCTGGGTGAAGGCGAGGTGATCGTAGAAATCGCCGAGGATGCCGATGGCCTGTCGCCGGGTCGTGTGAACCTGCTGGGCCTCTTTGATCACAGCGCAAGGAGCGTTCCCAGCGCCACATCCCTGGCGCTCAGCGCCTGCCGTAACATCATCCGCGAACACCGGGGACAGATGTCAGGCCGTAGCCTGCTGGGCGGCGGGTCGGCGATAACCATAGAGTTGCCATCTACTCTTCAATCGATTCACGCCGCTGGAGACGTAACGCCCACAGTGTCCCCACCGTCACAGGGCCGATCGTTCTTCTAAATGCTCGAGGCGACTAGCCGGGATTACCTAACAGACGGCGATTTCTCAGTGGTTAACTGGACACGGAATCGACTTTGTACGATAAGACCGGCCTCGGCTACTCGAGCTACAAGCCCTAGCCGACCGACGCGAACGAATCGAAGAAAGCCCCCCTTTGTGGCGGCTTTTCACGTTCCAGTCGGATTATTGTTGGTAACAGGCCATTGCTTACGCTATCCCCGAACCGGAATGTGATCATCGGATTGAAAGTGAGTTTGATTCCATAACAACGCCGGCTCCGATACCTGAGTAAACTTTGGTGGTGCGAAACCAACCAAAAAGGCTCGGGTAGAAAGGAGCCGGACAATGATCATTATAGGATGCGATTACCACCCGGGCTTCCAACAAATTGCGTTTGTGGATACTGAAACGGGAGATTGTGGAGAGCAGCGCTTGGAACACTGTGAGGGAGCGCAAGAGTTTTATCGCGAGCTTGCCACCCAGGGGAAGAAGGTGCGTGTCGGGATGGAAGCCAGTGGACACGCGCGCTGGTTCGAGCAACTGCTGGGGGGACCTGAATATCGAGCTGTGGGTGGGAGATGCGGCGATGATCCGAGCCAAGCGAGGCCGCAAGCCTAAGACGGATCGTCAGGATGCACTGCATATTCTGAACCTCCTGCTCACGGGTGATTTTCCCCAGATCTGGGTAGCGAGTTGGGAGAACCGGGATCTGCGGCAACTACTGTGGCACCGGCACCGGATGGTGCAAGCGCGCACGCGAGTGATGAACCAGTTGCAAGCGGTAGCTCTGAACGAAGGGCTACGGTGCAAGAAGAAGCTGTGGAGAGAGCACGGACGAGAACAACTGGAAGCATTTCGCTTAGCCCCCTGGGCAAGTCGGCGACGGGAGGATCTGCTGGAGTTACTGGATCGGCTGAACCCGACCATTGCCGAACTGACACAAGCGATCGAGCAAGAAGCGGAGAAGTGCCCTCAAGCGCAGCGCTTGATGACCCATCCCGGGGTGGGTGCACTAACGGCATTAGCCTTCGTGCTGATTATCGGAAAAGCAGAACGATTTCAGTGCGGCAAACAAGTGGGGTGCTATTTGGGATTGGTGCCCTTGGAGGACTCGAGCGGAGAGAAGCGTCGGCTGGGACATATCACCAAGCAGGGCAATACTCTGCTGCGCTTCTTGTTAGTGGAAGCGGCGCAGGCTACCAGCCGTACGATTCCAGAATGGCGCAGTAGGTACCTTCACTTGACGATGCGGCGTGGGCGAAAGATTGCCAAAGTTGCCATGGCCAGGAAACTAGCGATTCGTCTATTTTGGATGATGCGCCAGGGATGGAATTACGAGCAAGTTGTGAAATTCGGTTCGCACGTGGGACAGCCCGGAAATCGCCATGGTGTGCAGTAGAACATCGACAGTTTGATTTGGCGTCCCACTCCTCTGCAAAGAGGAGTTCGAAGGTTCGAAGTAGTAATCATGATCGTGTTTGCGACCGAAGAGATGCATGGGTCGGATCGAGATATCTGACCTGAAACTGATTACGAGCGAGCCTTGGTTGGTATGGCACTGATTTCAATTAGAGCGAAATGGCGCTCTTCTCTGAGTGCATGCAGAAGTGTTGAAAAAAAGTACTTGACACAGCCGGCGTTGTTAGAGAGGCGATTTATCACTCGCAATACCCATAGCTCGGCTAAGGGACATTGGAACCCGCTGAATTCTCCCGATTCACGGCAGCAGGTACCGAGGCAGTCCAGCCGCCTTGCACACCCGACTATTTGGCCGTTACCGTCTCATGGTCGATCTTCTCATTCACCTCCACGCTAGCTTCTCAAGCAACCTGTACCGCTGCACGTAACCCTCCCAGAGGAGATATCCGGTGGGGTATTCGTTCTCTTGTTGCCATGTTGCTGCTGCGGTCATCTTGTCTCCAAAGATAAAGTATCAAGGTGAAACTCCAGACCGTCGCTCATTGTGTGTCAAGAAAATAAATAATGACCCTTGTCTGACACGACTCGTCTTCATGGTTGACGCCAATCTGCGAGGGTGCGGCAACACGTGCCGTTAATATGGGGTCATTCTCCTGTTAGGTTCTTCGCTATTGCGTACATAGCTAGTTCAACACGGCAAGAAACGCCAAGTTTGTTGAAGATGTTGAACAAATGGTGACTGATCGTGTCCTCACTTAGGTGGAGTTCGGCTGCAATCTCGCGATTCGTTAACCCCTTGAGCACAGCGCGGATTACCTGTAACTCGCGCTCTGAGATCGTCTGCTTGGGCGCTCTGGCTCCCTCTAGTTCATGCCGGAATTCGCGAGTCCTTACCTCGGCGTAAGGGTCGAGCAGTTCCTGTAGTGCTTCTGCAAGCATTTGTGTCGTCGTCAGTGTCGTCGTCATTTCCGGCATTTCGCGCCTCCATTCGCGTAGTGGGCTACGGCAAAATTATGCCGCTCTAATACCTAGGTGACAATAAGAATCTAGCATGAAAGTGGAGGCTGTTCCCGAAATGGAATAAACTCATAGTGGATGTTGTAACACCCTCGCTGCATTGCGAATGTGTTTGAGAATGTCAGGCGAATCCGGCATAAGCTGAGGGAGGCCCAGGCCGAACTGATTGAAATGACAGGCGGCAAAAATAGTCTGCTAGGGTCGGCGCAGATTATACCGATTTTAGTCAGTTCTCCAGTTGTACGTCTGTCAATCCCAACCGCTTGCGGATCTCCATCAGCGCAGCCGTTAGGTAGTGGTCTATCTGGCACACGATGTCGTTTTTCTCGGAGAACTGGCATTGCGAGATATGCTTCATCCGTGATGCGCACGATGATGTCCTTTGCATATAGCTTTGCCATACTGTTGCCGCCATTACTCCTTACAGGCTCACGCCGAGTCCGTGTGCCGACACGCAGTCATGCTGGTTGGCGGTTAACAGCTCGAAGGCTTCTACGGCAACATCCCCTTCCAGCAAGTTGCTTGAGCTGGCGAGTTTGAAACAATGCTCAGCGGAGTCTTGAAAGTTTTCTATCTCAGGCATTGACGCCTGCTGTTCCGTACTTCCATCGTGGGTGTACTATCGGCTCTATGCAGGAATCTGAATAGGCCCGCATTTTTTGCGTGCGTGCCTGATTCCCCCCCGGTACAATTTGCCGTGCCGCACGCGACCGAGCCCTACCGAGGAATTCTTCTCGGGAGCGAAAGACACAGATGATCAGCCGAATAGGTGTCGAAGGCACGCAAACATCAGGGAAGCATAGCGAAAAGCGCGCCTGGCAGGTGCGGCTCCGAGTCATCGATTCTGCAAACGGGTAGGGTTTTGGCGGGGACAGCACCTTTATCATTGGCTCGAACAGAAGGGGTTCGGTTCTGCTCCAATTTCTGCGTACCACAGGGAAGATTTCGCGCTGAGAGGCAGCTCACACGCTACCCGAACTCCCTATGTGTTGCGAGTGGCTTTGGGCAGAACATTCTGATTCAACCTGAAGTAGTTGCGGGAATCGTAGTGGGTTTTGACAGCGACCATGCGGTCCCATCGCTCACGGTAAGCTTCGGGGACGCGATCCTGCTCGTCGCCGCTCATGAAGTTTACGTAAACGCCAGGCTTCATTGCGGGCCGAAGCTTATTGAATACTCCCCGAATCCACGAAATGTGGACATCGTCGGTCGAGGCATCCGACCAGTTTGCCAAGAGATTCATGATGAAAGGAGCGCCGCGATCGCCGAACGCGGTTTCAGCGGCGGGAACTTGGGACGCGGCGCCACCAAGATAGGCGAGCTCAATTTGAGTGTCCACCGATGGGAGCGAAACAACCGCTTCCAGCAGGCGATCTATCGTTACATCGTCGAGATAGGTAAAGTAGCCCGATTTTGTGTAGTAACGCCGGCCGTGGGGGAAACAGGAATCCGCCATTGTCTGCAGATGAGTGAAGGAAACAACACTGCTGCTCACCGAATCCGGCCGACACCTCGAAAGGATTGGCTGCAAATATTTGTCCGCGGCTTGGAACGCGCCAGTCCACACTAAAGAGCAACTCGCCACCGGACGCCCGCGAAGGTCGCCAGGAGTTTTCTTCTCGTTTGGTGCGAGGCGCAGATCAATATTGCACTTCAGATCAAGTGGCGCATCTGCCATGAAGTCTCTCCAGAATCCAAGCAGGCGGCGAATGTCGGCCTCGCAACACAGTCCCAGAGCGAGCGTCACTGATGTGAGTGGATGGAGTCTTACTTCGAACTCTGTGACAACTCCAAAGTTGCCGCCGCCTCCGCGTAAGGCCCAAAACAAGTCTGGGTTCTCGCCTGAGTTGCAACGCACGACAGAGCCATCGGCGATGACGAGCGTAAAGCCTTCGACGTTATCGCAGGACAATCCGAATCGTCGAGTAAGCCACCCTGTGCCTCCTCCCAGTACTAATCCGGAAGCGCCAGTGTGCGAGACGACACCAGAGGGAAAGACCAGACCTGCTTTCTGTGTCGCGCTATCAATCGATCCAAGCAGACAACCACCAGCGAATTTGGCGCAGCGCGCGACAGAATCGACGGCGACTTCGCGCATCCTCGACAGATCGATTACAAGACCGCCATCGCAAGTACTGAAACCAGCGAGGCTATGACCGCCGCACCGGACGGCCATGAGAATTCCGTTGGCCGACGCACTCCTGATCGCATTTTGCACGTCGTTGACATCCGCACAGCGTGCGATGAGTCCCGGCTTCTTGGCAACCATGCCGTTCCAGATGACACGTGCGTCTTCGTAATTATGATGCCCGGGCCGCAGCAGATCACCTTTGAATCGTCCTCGGAGCGCGGAATACGTCTCTTCGATTGCTTCAGGCATTACCTTGCGCCCCTGAAGTCTCTTGCCGCCTGATGCGCAGATACAAAAGCGAGATCAAAAGGAGGAAACCCGAGAATGCCGGGACAGACCATTGCAATCCGTCCACAAAGAACGTCGTAACGGCGATCGCGACGATGAACACAATGCCTGCCAAAGTAAACAAGGGATGGGCTCGCAAACGCATGGGCAAACGCAACAATCGTTCGCGCGTGAGGGCCTTACGAAATCGCAGATGCGTTCCGAGAATTACCAGCCAGACAAACAGCATCCCCGCGACCGCAGCTCCGTACAACATCAGGAAAGCGTTCTTCGGTGCAAAGATCGCCAAAAGGATGGCAGCGATAATCCCACCAGTTGAGGCGAGGAGAGCACGATGCGGAACACCATTGCGGCTGACTTTGCCCATCCAGCGCGGGACATAACCTTCCTGACCAAGAGAGTAAAGCATTCTTGTCGACAGATAGAGGTTCGTATTAACGCTTGAAAGCGCCGCGGTCAACACCACGAAATTCATGACTGCGGCAGCGAAAGGAATGTGTGCTGCAACGAACACAGTGACGAACGGGCTGGCGGAGAGGGCGGCCGAACTGCTGGACTGGTTCCACGGCACCATCGCCACCATGATCGCAATCGCCGCAACATAGAACAGAATGAGTCGCCACACTATGCTGCGCATCGCACGCGGGATAGTAACTTCCGGATGCTCTGCCTCGCCTGCCGTCACTGCGATGATTTCTACTCCCATGTAACTGGTCAGCGTAATGGTGAGTGACAACCAGACTCCCTCCCATCCAGTCGGCAAGAACCCGCCATGCTGAGTCAGGTTCGCCCAGCCGGTCGCACCGCGAGAGCCATCGCCAAAAATCAGGTAGCTCCCCACAAAAATGAATGAGAGGATGGCAGCCACCTTAATCATGGCAAACCAATATTCAAACTCTCCCAGGCGGTTGACCTTCATGGCGTTGAGCGCCACCAGAGCGGCCGAAATCGACACGATCCATATCCACTGCGGAACATTCGGAAACCAAAACGAAATGTAAATGCCGGCCGCCGTCACTTCCGCGCCGATCGCGATAATTTGGGCAGCGCCGTAGGTAGCGCGCACCGTAAAACCGGCCCAGTGATTGAAGTAGGTCTCAGCATAAACGCCGAACGCACCGGCCACGGGTTGGAGAACCGCCATTTCCGCCAGAGCGTACGACATTATCAGAGCGATTCCAGCTCCCAGCAGATACGACAGGATCACGGCGGGTCCGGCGAGTCGGATGGTCACGCTGCTGCCTAGAAACAGTCCAACCCCGATGGCGCCGCCGATGGCCATCATCGTAAGTTGTCTTTGGCTGAGGCGGCGTTGAAGGCCGTCGACCTGCCGAGATGAAGATGACTGCGACTCGGTCGCAATCCCTGTGACTTGCGGATCAGTCATGGCTGGCGACGGCTGGGGCAGGCACCATGAGATCGATATTCTTCTTTAGAATCTCAGTAACCGCGTCCACGTCGTCCGTTGTGTTGTACACATGGAACGAGATTCGCAATCCGTCGTAGCGGTTCGAGGCGACGATTCCACTTTCCGCCAGCTTCTGCACTAATAAGGTGGAATCTCTTGATTGCAGTACAACGAGCGGTCCAGCGCTGTCGGCGGGGGTTTTGGCGACGGCGCCCATCTCACGGGCGGATCGCAAAAGCTGTTGCGTCAGGCTTCTGATGTGGCGTGCCACCTCGTCCATGCCGATTTTTTGCAGGAGTTGGGAGCCCGGTACGGCTCCGTAGACATTCGGCATAGACGGAGTACCTGACTCGAATCTGCGAGCCGTCGGCGAAAGTTCGAAATGTTGCGGGTTGTAGGCGAACGGATTCGCCTGCGCGAACCATCCCGTGACCGAAGGGGCCAAGGTTGATATGAGCTCCTTGCGAACGTATAGAAAGGCGAGTCCAGGAGGTCCAAGCAGGTACTTGAGAGTCCCACTCAAATAAAAGTCTAGGTCCATCGCCTTGACGTCCACGGGGCGGGTCCCGCAGTCCTGGTAGTCATCGAGCATCACAAAAGCGCCGCGGCCATGGGCGATTTGAGTGACGGAATCTACTTCGGAACGAAATCCGTTCTTGAAACAGACATGCGTCAGTGGCACGATGAGCGTCTGGCAGTCGATCGCCTCTTCATAACCGGCGTTGGGGATGCGGTTGCCCTCAGCGCTCACAAACCGAACGTCGGCTCCCCGGGCACGCTGTCCCAGCCAGACGTGACCCATAGTGGGGAACTCGAATTCTCCCATCACGACTTTCGGCCGTTCGCGGAAATTCAGCGCGCTGGCGACGCTGTTGATGCCCGCCGAAACGCTGGTCACGATGGCGACCTCGTCAGCACTGGCGTTGATGAATTGCGCGAATGCGGCCCGCGCGGCTTCATAGTGCTCAATCCAGCGCTCCCACGGTGACCCCTGCTCGTGCCAGCTCGCCAGGTAGTCCTCAAAGCCGGCTTGCACCGCGTCCGACAACGGGCCTTGCGAGCAGGTGTTGAGATAGACTTTGCGATCGAAAATCCGGAAGCGAGAACGAACTTCGTTGATTTGCGAGTCGGTCAACATGATGTTTTAATTTCGGCTAGTGCACCTGCAAACTTCTGCACTTCGGCCAGCGTATTGTAGTGCACCAGTGATGCCCGGACCGCGCCCGTCTCGGGGAACAACCCCAGTCGACGCATGAGCCGCGGCGAATACATGTGGCCATCGCGAACGCCTATACCTCGTTTTGCCAGTTCTTCCGTGACTCTGGCCGGGGGAACGTTCGGCAAGTTGAAGCACAAAGTCGGCACGCGCTCCCGAATTCGGTTCCTGTTCTTCATGCCCCCGTTTTTCACGCCAAAGATCTCGGCATCAAACTCGTTTAGAACTCTAAGCATCTCCATCGATAAGGTTTCTTCATAAGCGCGAATGGATGCGAGCCCGCGTTCCAGGCGAGTGCGCCGCGTTTCTTCCCGACCGATTCTGCCCAGGCTTTCCAGGTATTGCACCGCGGCGTCCATGCCAGCCACATTTTCGTAGATAAAAGTGCCTGCCTCGATTTTTCCCGGCGGCTCATCGGGGATGAAATCTTCTCTGAAGGTCGGCAACTGTTGCAGCAGTTCGCGGCGCCCCCAGAGAAATCCCATGTGGGGACCGAATATCTTGTAGCCGGAACACACCAGGTAATCACATCCGAACGCCTGCACATCGATCAAGCCGTGCGGGCCAAAATGCACAGAGTCGAGGAAGACTTCGGCTCCGACAGCGTGCGCCACTTTCGCCGCCGTAGCAACGTCGACAACGGACCCTATCGCATTCGAAGCGAGAGTGCAGGCAACCAGACGCGTTGCAGCCGATACCAGAGGGATCAGATCGGCAGCATGTAGGTTCCCATCCTCCCGCATCTTCCACCAGACGATCTTCGCTCCATTTCGCTCCAGGACAAGCCAAGCGGCGACATTGGCCTCGTGGTCCATGTCGGTGACAACGATCTCGTTCCGCTTGCCGAGCGTTTGTCCAATCGCCAGACTTACCAGGCGAATGAAGGACGTGGCATTCATGCCAAATGCGATTTCTCTACTATCGCGCGCGTTCACCAGGTCCGCCACGCTTTGCCGGGCGCGCTGGATCATCTCGTCCACCGCACGACTCTTTGCGTAGCGTCCACCGCGCTGCACGTTGCATTCGAGTAGGTGGTGATTGACGGCGTCGAGCACCACTTGCGGCACCTGTGCGCCTGCGGCATTATCGAAAAATGTGAATTCCGGCTTGCGATTCAACGCCGGGAAAGCGGCACGAATAGCTTCAATCGGAAAGTCGTGCAATTGCCCGGATGGACTCTCGCCGTTGAGAACGCTTTGGGACTTAGCCGGCAAACTTTGCTCCTGGCCGTCTGGAAAGGCACTACAGCAGTCTTGGGAGACGAACTTCGTCACCCTATTACTGCGCCGCGCCCCTCGTCAAGAGCGCGGATTCGCCTTCGTGAGCTAGAATATGTCCTCTTCTTTCCAAGCAGGTGGATCAAACCGAAAGCGGCCAAGATGTCGGTGTCCCTCGCCAACTCGAAACTGATCTACGAAACGCTGAAAGAGTGTGACATTCGCTTGGTGTCAGCGCTGCCCGAGACCTGGCTCGTTCATCTGATTCGAATGACGGATGAGGATCCGGAAATGACACTGGTGAGATTGGCCAAGGAGGAGGAGGCCGTTGGCATCTCCGCAGGAGCGTACTTTGCCGGGGTGAAGTCAGCCATGCTAATGCAGAACCATGGGTTCCTGGCATCCATCAACGGCATTGTTTCTTTCGCGCATCTATACAAGATTCCACTTCTGATGCTAATTAGTCATCGCGGTTCGTTTGGAGAAAGAGATCCGTGGCAGACGCAGGGCGGCAATGTGACCGAACCAGTTTTGCGCGCATTGAGAATCCCTTATTCCTTTCTGGATAGTATCGAAACCGTCAAAAAACGAATTCGAGATGCGCAAACCTTAGCGGAAAGCAGCCTGCAACCCGTCGCCGTACTTTTGACGCGCGACCTGATGTGGGAGGAGTAATGCTGCGTCTCGATTGTCTTCGCTCGGTGTACTCGGAGCTTGAGAACTACCTTGTCGTCACCATCATGGGAGCAGTCTCAGCAGAACTGCAGTCTCTGGGACACCGCCCCAATTTCTTCTACCTGCTACACGCGATGGGCTTGGCATCTTCCACGGGCTTAGGGCTAGCGTTGTGCTTGCCCAATCAAAGCATCATTGTATTTGACGGCGACGGCTCGCTCTTAATGAACTTGGGGAGCCTAAGCACGATGGCGCGTTATCGCCCAAAGAATTTGACTCACGTTGTTTTCGACAATGAGAGTTTGCTCTCGGTTGGTGGGTTTCCAACAGCTACCAGCACCGGTACCGACTTGGAAGGAATCGCTCGATCCGCTGGTGTCCCGCGAGTCGTCACCGTGCGCGATCTCGATAACTTTAGAAGTGAGGTTTGCGGAGCCCCTCAGCGCAACGAACTGACGACGATCGTTGCAAAAGTTGCAGCCACCGGTCCGTGCGGTTACGTCACCGACTTGTCCCTGCTCGAGAATCGTTTTCAATTTCGAAGGTACATTCAGTCATTGACACAGCATTAAACGAAGTCAGCGACAGATAAGCTGCGCGGAGGTGGGCCTGATGTCCAGCGTGCTGAGCATGCTCGTCGAAGAACTCAACATTGGAAGGTTGCGGATCGTGGATCTGACCCAGCCCTTGAGTCCGCAGACACCTCTGCTACCACTGCCGCCACAGTGGAATAACACTCCTGCGTTCAAGATATGGGAATTATCGCGGTACGACGATCGCGGCCCAGCCTGGTACTGGAACGGTTTCGAAACTGGCGAACATACCGGCACGCATTTTGACGCACCGGTTCATTGGGTCTCGGGCAAAGACCTCGCCGACAATACCGTCGATCGAATTCCTCCAAAGAAGTTTGTGGGGCCGGCATGCGTGATCGACATCAGTGCCGAGGTTGCGAAAAATCCGGACTGCCTGCTGACTCCTGATCATATTCGCCAGTGGGAGCAACAGCACGGGCGAATTCCAGCAGGCGCGTGGGTCCTGTTGCGCACAGACTGGTCGAAGAAGACGCATCCGAAGGATTACATCAACGCAAAAGAGAATGGTCCACATACCCCTGGGTTCGCGAAAGATACGTCTGCGTTCCTTGCCAAAGAGCGCGACGTCCTAGGCGTGGGGGTAGAGACAGTCGGAACCGATGCCGGCCAAGCCGCCACTTTCGATCCACCATTCCCCAACCACTACCTGATGCACGGCAGTGGGAAGTTTGGTTTGGCGAGCCTGTGCAATCTTGACCAGCTTCCGCCGGCTGGCGCTATTGTCATTGCGGCGCCTCTGAAAATTGTTGGCGGATCCGGTAGCCCTCTGAGGGTGATTGCGATTACGCCCTAGCGCTCGGAACAGCAGGCCTCTTATCCGGTGACTGTTCTCTCTCGCCTTCACGCCCCGCCTCGCGCGGTTCACTCTTGCGCTTCGCTAACCCTTCACCTCGATCAGGTTGAGGAGAGGACTCGCCCGTCCCGGCTGTCGATCATGCTTGGCACACCAAAGAATAGGCTGCTGCGGTTGTCAGCAGCCCCTATTCGGCAATTACGACGACCCCTCCCCCAAGAGACCGCCGAAAGGGCATTGTGCCTAGGACATGAAACTCGTATCACCCCAAATCAGGTTCCCGATGCCTTCGATTGCTGCTCTCCGCTGCTCCCACCATGTCCCCACGAAAATGTTCTGGGTAACGTCGACCGTCGAATGCCCCATGTTGTCGCAGGTCACTTCAGGAGTCTGGTTTTCACGGGATCCAACGGCTCGCCCATTAACCGATGTAACCTGTTAAATCGGCATTGATACCCACGCTGAAGAAGCTGGGGCTGCCGCCATGCTCATTCCACCACCTTCGACACCTGCATTCCAGCCTGTCAATGAGGGTCGGTACCATCACCCGACTTACGATAATGTGACAACGTCTTAACTTTCTCGAGTGCAGCCTTCATTACCGGGTCGAGCGGCACGTCCGGATCCCGGGCATCGGTTTTTGTGTCATCGAACGTCCCTTCATAAAACCGTTCACGGATTTCCACGCGGTTTTCTAACACACGCTTCCATCGGAGACCGGCCACTTCCCCAAAACGAAGGGAGCCAGCCACCATGAGAATTGCTATTGCCTGGGTCTGCCACGGCAAAGCCTCAATCAGCTGCCGAATCTGATGCGGCTGTAGGAGTTCCTTCTGCGTGCGTGGGATTCGAGGCAGCCGTATATCGGCAGCTATAAAGCTGCGGTGGGCGAAACGTTTGGGTAAGTCCGCGCCGAAGAAGACCGCAGCCCCAACGAAGGCAGCCTCTGCACGGAAGCCTGTGAGCCCAGCCGCCCGCAAGAAGTTAGCATCTCTGATGAAAGCAAGGTGGGCTGCGAGGAAAAAGGCTGGTGCCGCGACTCTGTAGAGCCGTGTTCACCGCTTCAGGTGCAGAATCCGGGTATGAATGTCCGCACTGATTCGATGCTGGGCTCGTTGCCATCCACGGTTATTGTCGAACCGCTATTTTGACCCGGCTATGCTCGCCGTCTCGGCCGGCACTCGACTGAGAAAGAGATCTTTCGTGCGGGCATGTTCAAAACAGACGTAGCAGCCTTTCATTCCTCTGGTGAGTAAAACCCGTAACGTCTGCTTTACCAAATTAACGAACTCCTCTTCTGGAGCTTTCTTCACAACAGAGTCGTGCCAGATCTTGCGGTTGCCGCGCCATCCATCCTCGAAGACCAGATCTTCCTGCATCTGGCATCGCATTCCATGGCATGTTGAAGCCGTCGAGTTTCACATCGGCCTACCAGTTGGCCTGAGCCGTCGGGGTTTGACCATGGCTGGGCATCAAGAAACTATCTCTTCCGCAATTGCTCTCGCGTTTCGCGCACGATGGACACGAACTTACGCGCTGCCTCAACGATTTCGTTTGTGTTGCCCGATTGCAATGCCTTTGCCGAAACCAGTTCTCCGCCAATGCCAAGCGCCGCCGCACCAGCCCGGATGAACTCAGCAGCGGTGGCCAGATTCACGCCGCCGGTCGGAACCATCGGAATGTGCGGCAGAGGCGCCTTCAACGCTTTAATGTACGTGGCACCACCAACTGTCTCGCACGGAAAAATTTTCACCAGATCACTGCCGGCCTTCCATGCCGTGATGACTTCGGTTGGCGTCAACGCGCCCGCCATGATGAGCTTGCCCGCACAATTGGCCAATTTCACAGTTTCCAAATCGAATCCGGGACTAACCAGGAATTCCGCACCGGCATCAATACATTGCTGCGCCGTCTCGGCGTCGGTTACGGTTCCCGCTCCAACGAGGACTTCCGAGCCCATGCTGTTTACTAGTTGTGAAATTAGCTCTATCGCGCCGGGCACCGTCATCGTCATCTCGACAATGGGGATTCCTCCAGCGCAGACAGCTTCCGCAGCTTGCATTCCTTGTTTGGCAGACGCAGCGCGCACGACAGGCACAATTCCGATCTCGCAGATTCTTTTTGCGACTTCCTGCTTTGTCATCTTCCTTACCTTGCGATTCTCGCGGCTGCACCACGCATCACCTGCGTGACTTCTTGCAACGTGACCATGGTGGTGTCACCAGGGGATGTCATTGCCAATGCGCCGTGGGCTGCGCCACACTCCACGGCCCACTGCGGGTCCCGTCGGGAAAGCAGTCCATAGATCAAGCCGGAGGCAAATGAGTCGCCACCACCAACGCGGTCATAAATTTCGAGATCTGTTCTCATTAAGGATTCGTAGAACCTTCCTTCCGCGTAGCAGACCGCGCCCCAGTCGTTGCACGTCGCCGTCTTGGCATGACGCAAAGTCGTGGCAACAATCTTGAATGGGAACTCCGAGGTAACTTTTTCGATCATCTTTTTAAAGGCGGCGGTCTCAATGTTCGAGATGTCTTCCTTCAGGCCTGCCACTTCAAAGCCAAGAGCGGCTGAGAAATCCTCTTCATTGCCGAGCATGACGTCCACGTAGGGCGCGAGCCGTCGGTTCACTTCTCGCGCGCGCTTTTTGCCGCCGACGCCCTTCCACAGCGACTCACGGTAATTCAGATCGTAGGAGACGATCGTTTCGTGTTTTCGGGCGGCCTGCATGGCTTCGAGTGCAACATCGGGTGTCGTTTCCGACAAAGCGCAGAAAATCCCTCCGGTGTGGAACCAGCGCGCACCGCGTTTGCCGAAGATATGTTCCCAGTCGATGTCTCCCGGCTTCAACTTTGACGCCGCAGTGTGACCGCGATCGGAGCATCCCAGTGCAGCACGCACACCAAAGCCGCGTTCAGTGAAGTTCAATCCATTGCGCACCGCTCGCCCGACGCCGTCATAAGGCACCCAACGAACGAGCGACTGGTCAACGCCGCCTTGAAAAATCAGGTCCTCAAGCAGTCTCCCCACGGGGTTATCGGCAAACGCCGTAGCCACGGCTGTGTTCAGGCCAAAACAGCGTTTCAACCCACGGGCGACGTTGTATTCACCACCACCTTCATAAACGTGAAAATCTCTAGCGGTCCAAATCCGGTGATCGCCGGGATCGAGTCTTAACATGACTTCGCCAAGGGAAACCTCATCCCAAGCGCACTGTTCTTTCGCTTTAATCGACAAAAGCATATGTTTCAGTCCAGCGCCCTTTCAGGACAGTGTTTCAGGTTCCAGCCGCGGAGTGAGTAGTTGAATCAAACACCAGGTACACAAATATGCAGAGCCCGCGAGAGTAAGAATGCCAGCGATATCTCTAGATTCTTGCATCGCTAAGCAGATGGGCTCGGCAAAATCATTGGTTCATTCCGCTCGCCAGAAACCCGCCATCGACCACCAGCAAATGTCCCGTCACAAAGCTTGCGGCATCGGACGCAAGAAACACCGTGGCTCCGACGAGTTCGTCCAGTTCGCCAAATCGGCGCATAGGAGTGCGCATCAGGCACTCTTGTCCCCGTCCAGTGCCATCGAGCAAGGCGGCGTTCAGATCAGTACGAAAGACGCCCGGAACGAGGGCATTAACGCACACACCGTATCTCGCCCACTCTACCGCGAGCGACTTCGTGAGCGACGCCACGGCAGATTTACTGGCCGAGTAAGCGGCGACCTCAAAGAACGCGACCTCGGAAGTCAGAGACGCGATATTAATGATCCTTCCATACTTGCGGTCGACCATCGCGCGTCCGAATATCTGGCATGAGCGCAAAGTTCCGTTCAGATTGGTATCCATGATCTGGTCCCACTCCGCTTCGTCCTGGTCCAATGCCGGCGTACGTTGCGTGATGCCGGCACAATTCACGAGAATGTCCACCTTCCCGAACTCTTCGATTACGCTGTTGCGCAGTGCTTCCAAACTGGCCCGATCGCCTACGTCGCAGTCCATTACCAGCGACTGGCGCCCCATCTTTATTATTTCGTAGACGGCATCTTGTACCAGGGAGCGGCGGCGCCCCGTCGGAACCACATCGGCTCCCGCCACCGCCAGTCCCTTTGCCAACGCTAATCCGATGCCGGAAGTCCCCCCGATTACCACTGCCGTCTTCGACTCAAGATCTAACGCAGGATGCCCCATGACTTGTTTTTCGTTTCTCCGCGACGACGCAATTCGACAAGGAATCTTCGTCCATTCTCCAGGAAGTACCCCCGTGCAGTTTGCAGCGGACCGGAAAACCGCAGGTTCCTGGCATGGTGCAGAGAACTGCACCGGTTCTCCAGGAGCCTGCGCACAAGTTGTACACGAGATACTCCTGCCGCATGGCAAGAATACGCTCTCAGCAGGTCAGCTTCTGGCGGACCAGAGGGTAGGGAGTTCGCCAGTCGCTGAGTTAACAGCACTCGGTCTTGGTCACATGCCTCGTCAAAACGAAAGATGTAGTCCAAGCCAAACTACGCGGCTTCCGGGATCCGGCCCGAAGAAGCCGCCTGGTGACGCGGTGGCGGTAATCACCCCAAAATTAGCACCGCAACATGCGCTGTTGGGGTTGGCGAAATGGGGCGTGTTAGTGAAGCTTATGGCGTCGGCCCGCGCCTGCAGCTTGAACCGCTCCGTCAGACTGAACACACGGGCGAGGCTCAGGTTCATGTTGAAGTAGCTGGGCCCGCGAAACTGGTCCCGGTTCGTGTTTCCATAATGCGCATTGGCATTACTCGTGATCACTGGCGCAGCGAACGCAGCCGGGTTGAAGAAGTGACAGCTGAGGTTTGTAGCCGTACAGGTTTGTCCTGTGCGCAGTGGCTGGCCATCAATCTGGTTATATTGGCCGACAAGATCGGCCGTCTGGATCGAGCCGTTTGCGTTCAAGGGACCGGACGCCCCAGTCACGGTAAAGGGTGCGCCCGTCATATAGCTGATCACCGTACTCACTTGCCATCCGCCAAGGATTTGGTTGCCGACCCCGGAGGTCACCCATTGCTGCCCCTTGCCAAAGGGCAGTTGGAACACACCATAGCCTTCGATGTTCTGAGTGCGATCGAAAGTGGCCGGTCCGTAGTCTTTTTGCCAATAAGCTGGATACGGGAAGTTAAGCGAGTTGAGTTCCTCGTTGTCTTCGTAGTCGAGCGCCTTCGACCACGTCCAGACGAAGCCGAAGCTCGATCCGTTCTTAACCAGGCGGGTCACCTTTGTCTGCATCGAGTTATAGGAACTATTCTTGAAGGGAGTCAGCGAATTGATAGTGCCGGTATAGGTCTTGCCAAGGGAGGTACTGATGAGGCCGCCGGCAGCGCCCGTTCCCGGAGGCGAGGCGTTGATATTCATGTTGACCAACGGCCGGACGTCGTATGCGCCCACATAACCCATTTGAATTACGAACCCTTTGTATTCCTGTTCAATCGTAAGGTTGTACGAATTGATGTACCCGCGATTGAAGGGGTTCGGGATCGTCGTCGTCGACGCAGTGGTGGGAAGCGGGACGACGCCGCTGCTGGTATTGGGCGCAGGTATATTCACCAGACCGGTTGGCACTGAGTACGACCCGTTGCCCAACCCGGTTCCGTTAGTGCCTGTGAGGCTTGCGATAGGAATGTAGCTCGAGCTGTTCGGCACCGCGTTGTTCGAGATAACAGCGGACGGATATGCATTCCGAAAGTAGCGCCAGTTGTTCGGATCGGCGCTCATGCCATAGCCAACACGGATAACCGTGGAAGGGTAGAGACGGTACGAGAGGCCAACCCGCGGAAGGAACTGACCGGGCCCGATATCGATGCCGTCGTTCTGTGGAACGCCGCCATTGCCGCCAATCAGCACATTGCCGGTCGCTGGATTGAACCAGCGAAGTCCGTTCCCGTTATCGCTGTAGCCGAAGGGGTAGCGCTCCCAACGAAGCCCCAGATTCAGTGTCAGGTTCGGACTTACCTGCCACTGGTCTCGAACGTACCATGCCCACTGGTTCCATCGCAGGGCAATGGGGTTAAAGACTTGGTAGGCTTTGCCGGTCTGATTCGGCAGGCCGAGCAGGAAATCAGCCACCGCGTTGAAATAGGTAGGAGTGGTGCCCGGCAGTGATGTGACGTCACCGTTGAACAGGAAACTTCCGCGGGCCGTCTGGAACGTGCCGCCCTGCGGCTGGAAGTGGTTAATCTGCGTGTGGTTCCATTCGAATCCGCCGCGCAGGTTATGCTTTCCCTTGTTCCAGCTCAGGTTTGCGCCGGTAACATACTGATTATCGCGAAACTGGAATGGGTTTCCGGTATTGGGATTTCCGAAATTCACACTTGTCGAGGCCGTACTTGCCCCAGCCGCGTTTATCTGGAAGGCCGGCAGGCCGTTGTACAGGTCATTACCATTTGGCACGCCGGCGCCGTTTGTTCCCGGAATCTTCAGCAGGTCCAGACCGAGGGGCGCGCCGAGTTGATATTGTGCGGAGAGGTTCTGCCGCGTGAAGCCGAAGTTCCAGTCGAGCAGCAGGTTCGGCGTGAAGGTGTAGGTACCGCCGAGGCCGACGCTTTGAATCAGCCCGGGGGCGTCGCCAAGTTGACCACCGTTGGTGGCGTCGCCTCCGGCGGGTCCCAAGAGAGGCGGATCGTAAACCAGGCTCTTCGAAAAGCTGTAGCGCCCGAAGATCATGGCCCGTGGGTTCGGAAGGTAGTTGATCTTGATATCGGCGTTGTTTCGGTTGAAAGAGGCTACTCCGCTGCCGGAAAAGTTGTTCAGACCGTTGGCCGTCGGGAACTCCTGCGCGACCGAGGATTGCAGCAGTTGAGCCATCTGTGAACTCGCGTAATCGATGCGGTTGGGACAGATGACGTTCAACACACCGTTGCAGGATATCTGCTGTTTGCCCTGGCCGGCCGCATTGCCGGTCGCCGGATCGTAGATGATCGGGTTACCCGGCAGGTTGCGAAAGTCGCCGGAAAGCATCGCCGGGGTCGGTAAGCTCCGCGTGTCCGGTCCAGCCAAATTATGCTGCAACGTGCCCTCGTAGTCGACGAAGAAGAACAACTTGTTTTTCACGATCGGACCACCGAACGTGCCGCCATATTGGTTCTGGTGGTTGCTGTTCTTCTTCGGGAATAAGGTGGTGTTCGTCTGGAAGTAGTTGCGCGCCGCCAAATCCTGGGCGGTGTAGAACCACACGCCAGTGCCATGGAACTGGTTGGTTCCGGACTTGATTTGCACGTTTACCGCGGCTCCGCCCGCCAAGCCCTGCTCGGCGTCCATCGAATTAGTTACGACGTTCACCTCTTGAATCGCATCCGCCGGGGGCACGTAGGCCACGTTGGCGGGCAGCCACGGGTAGGCATCCTGCGCCCCGTCAATACGGGTGTTGACGCCTTGATTGGATTGCCCGTTAACATTGGTGTTAATCGCCCGCTGGGGGTTGCCGGAAAGTGAGTTGGTCTCCGCCGTCAGTCCCGCTCCTGGAATGATTCGCAGCAAGGACTGGAAATTCCGTCCCTGCGACCCGGCCGTGGGCAGATTATCGACCTGGTTGCGCCGACAGGTCAGTGTGCACGTCGGCCTTTTCCGTCTGCAGGACCTCTGCTTCCCCGCTAACGACAACTTCCTGCGTTTGCGAAGCAACCTTCAACTGCGCATCCACTCTCTGTACGTTGTTCACAACGACACGCACATTCTCGGAGACGCTCGTACCGAACGAAGGCGCTGAAACAGTGACCTTATACGTCCCTTCTTGGAGATTGCCGAATCGGTAGCCACCACTGCTGTCTGTGGTAAGGGACCCGACAGCGCCGGTAGCAATGTTGACGGCCTCAACCTTCGCTCCGGCGATGGCTGCTCCTGAAGTGTCGGTGACGGTCCCGGTCAGCGAGCCATACAAGACCTGTGCTAGCCCAGAACTGGTACAGCAGAACATCAGCATGAACAACACAAGAGTGGAAACAATCAGTTTCGTGCGCTCCCGTTGCCAACAACTCGACTCGCCGATCGGACCTCTCGCACCCATGGAACTTCTCCTCTCACATAATTTCGCGATCACGTTCACAAACGGGCCCGAACGAAGTGATTTAGTTTTATACTCAAACAAACTATCCGAACCAATACCGCCCAGATCCAGAGCGCAGGGTTTGCCTACGCTCTTGCGCGCAGGCGCTTGTCCTGCGGCCTTTCCTGAATCGTCTCAGGAGATGCGCCGAAATGTTTCTGTAGCACCAATGCCACGGTTCCACGCAAACGCGCTAAGCGCGGATCCGCCTCCGCCGGACGCACTCGCGGTGCCCTACCCGCGACTACTGCGGCTGCTACCTCAGCCTCGATGATTGGACCCATTAGGGCCCATTGCCGTGTGAACTCGCCCACTAAAACGATCTCGTCGGGCGCAAGACCAGCCACTATGACCCGCATTCCACGTCCAATTTCGTGCGCCATCCTTTCCAACGCCTTGAGCGCAAGCGGATCACCAGTCTCCGCCAGCGTCATGAGATCCTCGAACGAAACGTTGTCCGACCTCGGCGGCCGATTCCGAGTAGTAGCGGACGGCAGCCCGATTGGATCCGAACACCTCCCAGCAACCGCGCCCTCCGCAAGAGCAGAGAGGACCGCTAGGATCAAGCGGCACATGCCCGAACTCGCCTGCCACACCACGAAGCCCTTTCACCAGATGATGGTTCACGAACAATCCAGTACCGATACCTTCGGAAACTGTTACCACTACCATGTCGTTGGCAATCTCTCCACTGCCAAACCATGCTTCGGCTAGCAGGCAGGCGTTAGCGGCATTCTCCATATCCACCTGCATACCGGTCGCGTCTTCGAGCGAACCCTTAAGATCGAATTCGGGCCACTTGAGGTTTGGCGCAAAAACGATTCGCCCGGTCGTTGCATCGATGCGACCCGGCACGCTTACGCCAACACCTTCGAAAACCAGTTCTGGATGCGCCTGCATCTGGTGCTTGATGGAAGCAGCCAGCTTGGCTGCTGTCTTAGCGGGCTGGTTTGAAGTCGGCATCGATTCTTGCGAGAGAAATCGCCCATTTACGTCAGCTACCGCAACCGTTGTCTGATTTGGCCGGAGGTCGGCGACAACAATCGCCCGTCGTTCGTTGAGGCGCAGGAAGGTCGGACGACGTCCACGCGGCAGTCGTCCCAAAGGGCCATTGATCACCCATTTTTCGCGAATTAACTGCTCCGTAATCAACGATACGGTGCTTCGTTGCAAACCTGAAACCCGCGCAAGTTCGGCACGCGAAATCGGCTGCTTCCGACGGATCAGGTTGAGCACAACCCCGCGGTTGATGTCACGAGCAGTTTCACTGGAAGCAACCTGCGTATTGGTGAAATTTAAGCGTCTCATTCGTCTTGCACCAGCTACAAGCCAAAGCGTAGAGCGACCGCGAACTGAGGTCATAAACGCAAATTTCATTGCCCATTAAATTCGCGTGTCGAACTATATACTTTTCGGTGCTGGTGTCAAGCACAAAATTTGGACCCGGTTGTTGAAAGTGATGGACTGTCTGCCGTTAATATCTGTACAGCCGGACCCTGTAGACGGAGGCTTTCCCTGTCCCGTCGGCATTCATGCGCAGTACTTGTCCTTGACCGTTTTCATCGCCATTCAAGCGTCTTTGGCGAACCCATTCGCCGTTCACTAGTACTTCTTCGTCAATGCTGGCAATTCCCGCCTGGGATGGGCCATCCGAATCGGGCATAAACGTTACTTGGCAATCGCCGGCACCAACAGCGATGAATTCGTCCGGAGCTGTTTGCATAAACAGCACAGCGACCTGTTCCTCACCCGTTCGATCTGGTCCGATGGCTCTCGATCGTGTCAGCGTCATGCTGTATCCACCGAGATACAACCTCCCGTTGCGCTGTGCTTCCCCTTCGAGAACCATGGCCGTCATCTGTCCAGTTCCTTGTTTCTCCAAAATCAGTGGCGCCAGGTGCGAAAGTTGTGAATACACCGTCGTAATCGGTTGCTGTATCGTCTCCAGTTTTTCCGATTCCGGCTGCGACATATGCCCATCGATCGCAAACGGCGAAAACCCTAGCCCGTCTAACTCCCCGAAGGTGTACAGAGCGTTTGCAGCGCCCTCCAGGCCGCCGTGCGCCTCGGGCACGAAAACCAGGTTTCCTTCCCCCTGTACTTCCCAACCCAAAACGCATAATTGTCGAAGTAGACATCGGGCGAGAGAAAATCCAGGTGCGGCGCGCCCGCGCGGTAGATATCCTTCGAGTGCGGCAGAGGCCCTCCACTGTTGTATTGCCCCGGCTGATAATTCGGCCGGACGAGCGCCGCATTCGTATACATCGGCAGCGGATACTCCGCCTTTCCGGCTGCGGTCACCGCATCGATATAAGTTGCATACTGCCACGCCATGAAGAAGTCATCTGTGATTGGCGCCTGTCCGAAAATGTCTTCCCACGAGCCTTTTGTCTTCTTTCCTGCCGCGATCCAGGCTGCTCGTAATTCCGGCGCGAGTTCATCGTTGTGTTTCCCGATGAAGTCCATCAACTCCTTCGGAACCGCACCGGCAAACGCTGCATTCGCCACCGCCGAATGATCTCGCGATTCGGGAATCACTCCTACTTCGTTCTCCACCTGAAGCATGATCACCGCATGCGCCGCATCTGCCTCCCGCACATGCTTCATCAGCGCCGCAAACGCGGTTGCGTCCGCTTTTCGATTCGCGTCGTTGAATGGCGACAGTCTCTCGGTCGGGCGCCCGTCCCTCAGCAACACCCGCGGAAACCGCTTCGTATCCCTCTTCACCCACTCCGGCACGTAACTCGAGAACGTATTCTTCCAGCTACCAAACCAAAGAAATACTAGCCGCAGATTGTGCTCGTGCGCGCCCGAGATCAGGCCATCCACTGCTGTGAAATCGAACTCCCCTTCCTGCGGTTCGATGGTTTCCCACGCCACGGGCGCAACAACGGTATTCAAATGCATAGCCGCTAGTTCCGGCCATATCGGTTGCATGTAGCTAACGCTCGACGAACTCGAGTTAAGGAGTTCTCCGCCGAGGATGAGAAACGGGCTTCCGTCCACGATCAACTGGGTGACCTTGCCGTGCTTCGCAAGGTGCGGGATGTTCTGTTGTGCGAACGCTCCCAGTACAAGCGAGCAAACCACTACCCCGCCTGCCACTAGACGTCTCGCCAGTCTCATCGGGAATCGCCCTCTCTCAATTCTGCAGCGGCAATACTTCAATGTAATCCAGCGGCGCACGTTCGCCACCATCCGGCGTTCCTTCTATGCGAATCACATCTCCCGGCCGCAGCGCCAACCCCTTAATGCGACGTCGTACCGAGGAATCCGCGCTCGCCTCGTTCCCCGGAAGTAGCAGGTCGGCACGCCATTCATCCACCACCTTATCGTTCACCGACGCCTTGAACTTCGATTTCCCGTTACTCAGATCGAAGTATTCGACATCGATCTCGTACCAGCCGGCAGCCCCATTGAACTTGGTTTGAGCGGAACACATTGCCGCCTCGGGCGCGCAATCCACGCCCTTTCCGCCCGAGGCACTTTCCGGCGACGCCGGTTCAAAGATCTTGTATCCCCGCAACTCCATCGTCTCCGCTTCCACTCGATTGGGATGGTGTCCAACTCTACCGTTCTGGTCATCGATTCCAGACACCTGATGGAACCAGTCATTGACCGCGTCACGCCAAACGATCGCGTGCCCCGACTGATATTTCAATTGTGCCAACACATCGCTGTATCGCTCTTCGTCGACGCTACCTTTCAATGACTTCCATTCCCTCACGAAATCGGCCGTCCTCTCGGCGCCTTCATAGTGAGAGTCGTAGATTGTCTGAATGACGGTCTTGCCCGAGTGCAGCCGGTAGGTGTACGGCACGTGATGAAAAAATAAAACGATATTATCGGGTGTATCGGGTACCGGTTCATACATCTTCTGGACGCTCGGCGAATACTGTCCGACAAAACCTGTTCCGGTGGCCACGGTGCGGTCTATTCCGACCCCGTCATGGTCTGCCCGAATCCACTGGCCCCAACCGTTACGCTCTTGAGATTCCGGCGCCGGGCCATAATGCGGTCCTGTAATATTGGTCAGCGTCTGCAATCCGAGCGGACCTGTATAGCTCTCGTACGCGTGCCACGACTCCAACAGAATATTCGTTACCTTCGTCACGACCTCTGGATCATTGCCAAACGTCAGCTGCGTCCATTCCTCCGCAATCGCCAGCGCAGTTAGATCCGGATTCCATGCCAGCCTGCCAAATCCATACAAATTCGCCAATGCTAGTTGGTTTGCCAGCCAGTCTGTGCTCAGCCCAACGTTCGCAACTCCGGCGTATCCTCCAATCGGCCGATGAAAGCTCTGTCCCGCGATGATGGTCTTCACCGGCGTGTGTCGCCCATCCACCGCCATGTTGAAGTCCAGGACTTCCTTCCACATCGGTATCAAAAAGACGGTATGACGTTGCTGGCCGGTATATTCCTGGGTGATCTGCAGTTCGACAGCTGCATTTGTCTTTTCGAGCCCGCCAAACAACGGCGATACCGGCTCGCGCACCTGAAAATCAATAGGGCCGTGCTTGATCTGCACGATCACGTTGTCGTCGAACTGACCGTCAAGTGGATGGAAAATGTCATATGCAGCTCGCGCACGGTCGGCTTTCAGGTTGTTCCAGTCCAAGTGGTGGTCGTAAACAAACGCACGGTAGAAGACAATTCCTCCATGCGGCTTTAGCGCCTTCGCAATTACATTAGCCGCTTCCGCAGCATTGCGCCCATACACCGAAGGTCCCGACTGCCCTTCGGAGTCTGCTTTCACCACTACGCCGCCGAAATCCGGAATCAGCCGGTAAACCTCGTGGAATCTCCTGTTCCACCAGTCAGCCACCGTTGGATCGAGGGGATCGAAGGTATCCAGGCCACCCACTTGCTTTGGCATGCTGACATTCACCGCCACACCCAACTGCACGCCGTAGGGTCGAAACACGTCGGCAATACGTGCGAGTTGCGGGATGAAATCCGGGTCGAGAATGTGGACGTCAGCGTTCACATTGCTGACGTTGCAGCCATTGATGCCGACCGACGCCAGCAGTCTCGCGTACTCTGCCGCACGCGTCAGGTCCGTGCGCACGCTGTGGTTCTCGAAGAAGATCGACTGTCCGGCGTAGCCCCGCTCGATCGAGCCATCCAGGTTGTCCCACTGGTTGACCCAACGTATCGGCGCCGACGGTTGTTGGACCTCGTTGAGAGCTGAAATGCTTTCCCCCTCCGCGATCTTTCTCAGCAGCGCGAACGCGCCGTAAAGAACGGCACGATCGGTTGCACCCGTGATAACGAGCGCCTTCTGTCCCCGGATCTGTGTAGAAATCAGCGCATAGGCGTCAGCCTGTAAATTACCGGGAGGATGGAAATCTGCATCGAGGGTGCGGACCGTCCCCACCGTTCCTGCAACAATGGCGGCTTCCGCCGGTACTCGGTTTTCGATCCGCAATGTGCGTCCCAGCATTCCTCGAATCCCGCGTAGCAGTTGCGTTTGCGCAGATTGCAGCACCGCCGAGTGATCGAGAATAACCACCGCAGCCGGAAGCGACGCATATTGACTGGCCACGCCAGGATCGAGTCGCGCATAGCGTAGCCAGGCATCCTCACCGCTCTCCGCCAATCCGGCGCAGCTAAGAAGTAAGGCGGTTACGAACAGCACACTAATGCGTGGCATATGGCGCGCCCGTCGGTCCTCCGTCAGGTTTTGGTTTCGTCGAGTAACTTACAATCCGCGCTAGCCTGCATGCAAACCCGCACAACCGCACCAGCGACCTATTATTTTGCCCTGGGTAAAAGGTAATTGTACAAATGACACTAGCTTCCAAAATGCACGCGACTGTCTTGGTGTGGAATTGGACTCAGAGGTTGCCTCTTCGGATATGGCCGCCGTCCCGCGCGCTAGATAGCCCAACAACACCACGATATGTTTTAGCGACCTACCAATTGTGCATCGTGCCGTCGAGCTTCCGATTCACTGGAAGGTAGGCTCGCCTGTAAGGATATTTCTCCGCAAGCTCCTCATTGATGTCCACGCCGATTCCCGGTACCTCACCCGGATGCATGAAGCCTTCTTCGAACTTATACGCGCGGGGGAACACCGCATCCGTTTCATCTGCGTGCTTCATGTATTCCTGTATGCCGAAATTGTGGACGCTCAAATCAAAGTGCAGCGCAGCTCCCATGCACACCGGGCTAAGATCGGTTGCCCCATGCGATCCCGTCCGCACCTGGTAGATTTCCGCTAGGTTCGCAATTCGCCGCAGGTGTGTGATACCGCCCGCGTGGACCACCGTCGTTCGAATGTAGTCGATCAACTGCTCCTGAATCAGCGTCTGGCAATCGAAGATGGAGTTGAAGGCCTCGCCGGCCGCCAGTGGTATTGTCGTGTGCTGCCGAATCAAGCGAAAACTCTCCTGCAATTCCGCCGGCGTCGGGTCCTCCATCCAGAACAGGTGATACGGCTCCAGCGACTTCCCTACTCGGCCCGCTTCGATTGGCGTCAACCGGTGGTGAACGTCATGTAATAAATGCAGTTCCGGTCCAAACTCCTTCCGCAATCGAGCGAACAGGGTCGGAATGAAATTCATGTACGCTTCCGATGACCACTGATTTTCCGGAGGCGCGTTCCTCTCCGCCGGTTCGTAGTGCCCTGTACCTTTGCCTACTCCGTATGTACTCTTCAGCCCCGGAATTCCCGACTGCGCGCGTATCGCCTTGTATCCCGCCTTCTGATACTGCGCAACCGCTTGAAGCGTTTCTTCTACTCCCACCCCACTGGCGTGCCCATAGACCAGTACCGCTTCTCGTGACGCACCGCCGAGTAATTGGTACAGTGGCGTGTTTAGTGATTTCGCCTTAATGTCCCACAGGGCCGTATCCACCGCCGCGATCGCCGACATCGTCACCGGTCCTCGCCGCCAATAGGCTCCTTTGTAGAAGTATTGCCATGTATCCTCGATCTGCCGCGCGTCGCGTCCGATTAGCAGCGGCACCACGTGGTCGCGTAGGTAACTCGCCACGGCAAGTTCCCGTCCGTTGAGTGTCGCGTCACCCAAGCCGTAAACGCCGTCTTCCGTCACGATCTTCAGCGTGACAAAATTCCTGCCAGGACCGCAGACAATTACTTTTCCATCAATGATTTTCATGCTTCGGCTTTCCTGCCACGATTCGCTACCTTCCTAGCCCAGAAGCGCCAACGAACCCGTTATCGTGAACTGTGCTTCCACACCTGTTGTCTCCACCAGACGCATTGCGGAACGCCCAACCGCGGAACCGCATCCGCCGTGTGCCCAAGCTGCGACACTTTTTCCTGCAACGTCATCCGTGAAACCAGGTCCTTCACTCGCTGTTTCAATGGCAGTAAGGGATTCTCGTAAGCTGACCGCGATCCCTGCGCCCACAGCGGCAGGCTCAGTAAGCCGAACACGAATAAGAGGTTGCGCAGTGTCGCCTTTATCATGATTCCTTCACGGTATCGACTACGCATCACTTCCTGCCCCGAGACGACTACCTAAATCGCTGCATCAGATCGCGGTTTCGGTGCCCCGTCGACTTCGTGTGCGTATCTGAATGCCTTCTCAACATGACTGTCGGCACACAATCCGCAACCTCTTTGGTTTGGGCTATGAACTAGATCATGCCACACTGGAATCGGACGGTACGCTGCGCGAGTTGCAGCCTGCATAAAACCGGCAAATCATTCTCGTCGTTCTATGGCTCCTCGATGCACCTAACATGCACCTTCGGTACTCTTACCTATCTGTTTCAGCCGCCGGAAGTCGTGAGAAAACCCATCGCGTTCCGCTGGTTGATTGCGACGGGATCGATTATAGCCACGGACCGGCTTCCCCGATTTATTATCCGATGACATTCTTGTTGGAGCGTCAAGCATGACCTTAGGCAGACCCTCGAAACAGGCACTGTCGAGGGCGACCGCGTTCGCCGTCGTAGCTGTGCTCGCGTGTCAGACGGTCGCCGGACAGCAATCGCAGCCAGTGAATTGGACGGCAGAACAGGACCATCAAAACATGATGGATAAGTTGGGAATCAAGGCGCTTCGTGCTGGGCCGAGCGGGAATGACAATGACCCCAATCACACCAATTACGATGAGGCGAAGGCCAATCCCTATGGTGATCTACCCGATGCGCTCACGTTCAAGAGCGGGCAAAAGGTTACGTCAGCAGAACAGTGGTGGAATCAGCGACGCCCGGAGATTGTCGAGGGCTTCGAGCACGAGGTCTACGGACGCATCCCATCTAATGTGCCCAGGGTCACCTGGTCGGTGAAGACTATGACCGATTCGAAGGCCGGTGTCTTCCCTGTCGTCGAGAAGCAACTGGTCGGACACGTAGACAACTCGGCGTACCGATCGACTAGCGTTGACATCAAAATGACCCTGCTCACGCCGGCAAATGCGAAAGGTCCCGTGCCGGTGATGATCCTGTTCAGCAGCGCTGCCATGCGCAAGTTCATTGCAAGCCATCCGGAATTTAAGAAGATGATGGGGAGCGATCCGCCGCCGTCGGAACAACTCATTGCCGGCGGGTGGGGTTACGCGTTGCTCGACACCGACAGCATACAAGCGGATAGCGGCGAAGGCCTGACGAAGGGGATCATTGGCCTTACCAATAAGGGCGAAGCGCGAAAGCCGGACGACTGGGGTGCGTTGCGGGCCTGGGGCTGGGGTGCCTCGCGCGCGCTCGACTATCTGGAAACGGACAAGAGCGTTGATGCAAAGCGCGTTGGCATCGAGGGGGTCTCTCGCTATGGAAAGGCTGCGCTCGTGACCATGGCTTTCGATACTCGTTTCGCTGTGGTGCTGGTGGGCTCCTCTGGGGAAGGTGGCGCAAAACCGCACAGACGCAATTACGGAGAGCAAGTGGAGAATCTCACGGGGTCCGGCGAGTACCACTGGATGGCAGGTAATTTCCTGAAGTACGGAGCGGCACGGGCATCATTCGGAAGCATGAATGCCAGCAACCTCCCGGTGGACTCTAACGAACTGATTGCACTGTGCGCACCGCGACTGACGTTCATCAGCTATGGGGTTCAGGCAATGGGGGACGCGGCGTGGCTGGACCAGCAAGGTAGCTTCATGGCGACTGTGGCCGCGGGTGCCGTCTTCCAACTATTGGGCGCGAAAAACATCGGAGTGAATGAGGACTATCACACTGCGAAGATGCCGCCGGTGAATACGGGGCTTCTTGATGGCCAACTCGCGTGGCGGCAGCATGACGCGGGCCACACCGATGCCCCGAACTGGAAGTACTTTATTCCGTGGGCGGACAAGTTCCTGGACTATCGCCTGACACCATGGGAACTTCCTGCCGATCAGCCAGTTTTTCGGACGGACGCAAACTCGCTGGTTGCTCATGCGCAGTTGCTGGCGAAGGCGAAGCAGGGCGGGATCGACGTTTACTTCGAAGGCGACTCGATCACGAGACGGTGGGGCGCGCTTGACTACCCGGATTTGCTCGCCAATTGGAAACAGAACTTCTTTGGCTGGAACGCTGCTGACTTTGGATGGGGCGCTGATCGTACGCAGAACATTCTCTGGCGTCTGGAGAATGGCGAGTTGGACGGCGTCAACCCCAAAGTCGTGGTTCTGCTCGCCGGCACAAACAATGTTGGCGATCTATCGGCATCGGGCGGAGCCGACGCGAGAGCGGACGACATTACGAGGGGTCTTCAGGCCATCGTGCATGTGATTCGAGAGAAGGCGCCGGCAGCGACCATCATCGTGATGGGCATCTTCCCGAGGAACGACAACCTGGCGTTCATGCCCATCATCGACAGGACTAACCGCAATTTGTCGGAGTTGGCTGATGGCCAGAAGATTCGATACCTGAATATCAACGACAAGCTGGCAGACGACGATGGAAAGTCGCTCGAGGGGATGATGAATGCGAAAGATAAACTCCATCCAACGGTGAAGGCATATCAAGTCTGGGCAGAGGCGCTGAAACTGATCTTTACGGAGTTGTTGGGCTCTCCCGCGGCTGTGGACCATGCGCCACCGCCGACGGGTGATCCAGCTGCGGGACACTAACCGAGTCCGGCGGGAGACATGACGGTCACGCCAGGTTCGTTGGCGACACCGAAGTTATCTGATGTCGGATTGCCCGGAGGTTTGGGCGGCAGCTGAGGATGCCCCGTCACTCGAATCACAGCATTCGGCGGTCTGGAATTGGAGGATTCCAGAGTTCGAACGCACAAAATCTACAGCGCAGGGACCCTCAAGCCGCGCTCTATCTGCGCTCTGTTTGTTGGATTACCACTGCTTTTCATGGTCTTAGGTGTCATCCGCCGACCTGCATGTTGTTGAATTTACATTTAAGCGCGGATTCGATTCCTTCCGCGCTCACCATCTTTTCAAGAAGTTGAATAACGGCTGGAGAGACTCGGAACCGGGGGCTCAAAATCCGCGGACCGGTCTGATTTCGAATCACGATCTAACCGCACTAAACCACCTTATTGGTTGCGCGGAGTAGCTTGTCCGTGGGGGTTGTCGAACCTGCAAGCGGAAAACTGATATTTCCCGCCTACTTTGCACCCGCTAGAACACCAACTAGCATCCCCTGCAACCCAGAACCCGATCTCCGGACCGCGTCGACGCCAGTCCGTTCTGACCCATAACTTCACAGTCGCCCGTGACGCGGCCAACAATCTTGCTATTCATCGGCCGTTGGTCACGAAGGTCGCCTCCAGCGCGGAGGGCGGCCGCGAGTGACGAAATTAGAACGGTCCCGAAGTTGTTCGCTGAGTTCGCTATCAGCTTTCCAACTGTAAAGTTAATTACTTGCAACGAGAGTAAGTTTCGGCAGCTATCATGGCCGATTCGGGTCGCGAGGCGAGACTGCCACAGATTACGACAGTCTGGCTGCTCCCTGCAACTTCTTGATTTAGAATGTGTTTTCTGCTTGCATGGCTCGTCGTTCCCATGCAAAAAGCCCGCCAACTTTAGAGAGGACAGGCACGGAAGGTCTGTACGAAAATTGAGGCTATGGGGAAGTCCCTCCGCCGACGCGAACCGAGGTCCTGCATTTTAGATTTGAGTCCTATACATCCATCGCACTTCCGGATAACAGGCCTGGCAGTTGCGATCTGCCTGCTGTTGCTCGCGAACGTAGTCAAGGCACAATCCCCGACGGCTATTACTTTGGAACAGGCTATTGATCTGGCACTGGTGCATAATCATTCGCTGCGGGCAACTCGCACGCTCATTCTTCAGAACCAGGCGCAGGAAATCACGGCGAACCTGCGCCCTAATCCGACGTTGAATTTTGATTCCCAGTTTCTCCCGATCTTTTCTCCATCCAACTTTTCGGCCGACAATTTGAGCGAAGTCCAGCAGTTCGATGCTGGCATTGGGTATCTGTTCGAGCGTGGCCGAAAACGCCAGCATCGCTTGCAGGCTGCACGCGATCAGACGGCCGTAACCAGTGCGCAGGTTTCAGACGCGGAACGCACCCTCATCTTTAATGTGGCCCAGCAGTTCGTCGCCGTGTTGCTGGCCGAATCCACTTTGCGGTTTGCCGAGATAGACCTTAAGAGCTTTGAGCAAACGGTCGATATCGGCCTGGCGCAATACAAAGCGGGCTACATCAGCGAAGGCGACTACCTGAAGATCAAGCTGCAGTTGCTGCAGTTTCAGACAGATGTGTCCTCCGCCCGCCTGGCGAGAGTGCAGGCGCTAGTCGCATTGCGCGAATTGCTGGGATACGATGCAGTTCCGCCCAATTACGACGTGGTAGGTGACTTAACCTATCAACCAGTCCCTGTGAGGTTGGAGGACTTGCAGGCCAAGGCGCTGCGGGAGCGTCCGGACTACCGTGCTGCTGAACTCGGCGTGACCGCCGCGCAGAGCCAGATAGCATTGGCCAAAGCGAACGCCAAGCAGGACGTGGACGCCAACCTGGCTTACTCACACGTGTCCGACCAGAGCAGCGCTTCGTTCTTTGTGAATTTCGGGTTGCCCATCTTCAACCGGAACCAGGGTGAAATTGCGCGCACTGGTTACGCCCTGACGCAGGCACAGGAACTGCAGCAGTCGACGAGCGATACTGTGCTGTCCGATGTCAGCGATGCCTATGAAGCGCTGCGCAGCAGTGATGAGGTTGTGCAGCTTTATACTTCCGGATACTTGAAGCAGGCGCGGGACTCGCGCGATATCAGTGAGTATGCTTATCAACGGGGAGCGACGAGCCTGTTGGATTTCCTCGATGCCGAGCGCAGCAACCGGGCGATCCAATTAGCGTATCTCCAGGCCTTGTCCGCATACATGACCGCACTTGAGCAGTTGAAAACAGCCGTAGGAACAAGGAACATTCCGTGACAATGCGCCACCATCTCATGCCGCAACGAATCACGCTTGCGGCCCTATCCGCGATCATGCTGGTGCTCGCCGGCTGCAGCGGCGCTGGTTCCGACAACGCTGCCAAGAACCACGCGAATAACTCGAACAATGCGGAGTTGTTCACGATCCCGTCGGACCAGATGTCCCACGTGCAGGTGCTCACTCTCCAGCCTACGAAGCTGACTCGGACTCTGCGGTTGACAGGGGCCGTTGCCTACAACAGTTTTCATACCACTCCAGTGATTACTCAAGTCAGCGGGCCGGTGAGCCGGATCGTGGTGGTTCCGGGACAGAAGGTGCAACGAGGCGAGCCTCTGCTGTACGTGGCCAGTCCTGACTATTCGCAACTCCGCACCAATTATCTGAAGGCCAAAGACGCCTACGTGCTGGCGCAAAAAGCGTATATGCGCGCGCAGGATTTGTATCAGCATCATGCCATTGCTGAGCAGAATCTGGAGCAAGCGGAATCCGTCCAGACCCAAGCTGAAGGGGATTTGGCTTCGGCTGAGGCCGCCTTGAAGGTGATGGGCCTTACCAACCTCGAGGCCCTGTTGAAAGCTCCGCCATCCTATGAGGCATTGGTAAAAGCACCAATTAGCGCCGAAGTGGTTGAACAAAACGTCGCCGTGGGACAGCTTCTTCAGACTGGTGTGACCCAATGCTTCATGCTTTCCGATACCAGCACGGTTTGGGTGTTGGTCAACATTTATCAAAAGGATTTGCCTTACGTGCATGTCGGCGATCCGGTCACGATTCAGACGGAGTCCTATCCCGACGTCTTCCATGGCCGGATTTCCTATGTCGCCGCATCGCTCGATCCGACCACACGCACATTGCAGGCGCGTATCGAGACCAGCAACCCCAATCTGAAGCTCAAGAAAGACATGTACGTGGTGGCTTCGGTGGATGCCGGTACCGTTCAGAACGCCATCGCCGTGCCGGATTCCGCCGTACTGCGCGACACCGAGAATCAACCATTCGTGTATGTGGAAGTAGCCGACAAGCAGTTTGGAAGGCGCGCCGTCACCCTGGGGGACAGCATCAACGGGCAAACCCAAATTATGGCCGGACTGAACCAGGGAGATCGTGTGATTGGAGACGGTAGCCTGTTTCTGCAGTTTGCGAATTCGCTGCAACGTTAAGCACGTCGAGCATCGGAATGACCTGGGCATGACTAAGACAATGGCGTCCACAACCGAATGATCCATCGCATCGTACAAGCGTCGCTTCGTCAGCGGTTCCTGGTGCTGATGCTGACGGGATTCATCATGGTCGCCGGAGTTATCTCCTTCCGGCGCATGCCGGTGGACGCCTATCCCGATCTCTCGCCGCCGCAAGTCGAACTCATCACCCAATGGCCAGGCCACGCTGCGGAAGAAGTCGAACGGCTGGTTACGCTTCCCATCGAATTGGAGATGAACGGCGTTCCGCACATGGTCGTGATGCGGTCAATATCGCTGTACGGTCTCTCCGACGTAATCCTCACCTTTGAAGACAGCACCAATGATTACTTTGCTCGGCAGATCGTTTTCGAACGAATAGCACAAGCAACTCTGCCTGCGGGAGTGACCCCGTCCATGGCTCCGCTCTTCAGTCCCAGCGGCCTGGTCTATCGGTATGTGCTTGAGAGTCCCGATCGCAGTCCGCAGGAACTGAAAACCATCGAGGACTGGGTGGTGGAACGAGCTTACCGTTCCGTTCACGGCGTCGCGGACGACTCGGGCTTCGGCGGCACAGTCATGCAGTACCAAGTGCTGCTCGATCCCGCCAGGATTTATGGATATCACCTGGCCGTTCCGCAGGTGATGAACGCGCTGGGAGCTAACAACTCCAACGCCGGCGGTGGATTCTATTCTCAGGGTGGACAGTTCTATTACGTGCGCGGCATCGGCCTGGTGCGCAACACCAGCGATATCGGCAACATAGTGGTCGGCAGTACCAACGGCGTACCGATTCGCATCAAAGACATCGGCGATGTCGTGATCGGCAACGCGCCGCGCCTGGGCGAATTCGGATATCAGAAGAACGATGATGCGGTCGAGGGCGTGATCCTCATGCTCCGTGGGGAGCAAACCCAGAATGTTCTGAAGGGCGTCGAGGCCGAAACTGACGAGCTAAATCGAAACGTGTTGCCCCCGGATGTCAAAATCCATCCTTATTACGATCGCAGCGAGTTGGTGAAGCTGACCACCGATACCGTAGAGACCAATCTGGTCCGCGGCATGATCCTGGTGCTGATCGTCCTGATTTTCTTCCTGGTCAGTATTCGAGCGGCTGTCATCGTTGCCCTCACGATCCCGCTTTCTTTGTTGTTCGCCTTCATTGCCTTGCACGCACACGACGGCGCCGCCAATCTCCTGTCTATCGGCGCGATCGATTTCGGCATCATCATCGATGGCACAGTAGTCATGGTGGAGAATATCTATCGCGAACTGGCCTTGCGGGAAGGCCTCAACTACAAGCTGCACGATGTCATTCTCGCTGCGGCGAAAGACGTGGACCGTCCCATCTTCTACTCGGTCGCCGTGATCCTGGCCGGTTACCTCCCGATCTACGCACTGACAGGACCCTCGGCGAAATTGTTTCATCCCATGGCCGAGACCATGTCGTTCGCACTGGTAGGCGCGTTGATCCTCACGCTCACGCTGGTTCCGGTCCTCGCGTCGTACTGGTTCAAAAAGGGCGTACGCGAGCACACCAACCGCCCCTACGAATGGATGAAGCGCAAATATGCGACCCAACTGGATTGGGCACTGGCGCGCCCTAAGCTCACCATGCTGATCGCAGTGCTGATCTTCGGCGCAACCCTGCTGCTGGTTCCGTTCATTGGTGGCGAGTTCATGCCTCACCTCGACGAGGGCGCACTGTGGGTGCGCGCCACCATGCCTTACACCATCTCGTTCGAAGAGGCGAGCAGCATCGCGCCGCAGATACGGGCCATCCTGATGTCCTATCCACAAGTTACGGTGATTGCCTCTGAGCTTGGCCGCCCCGACGATGGAACCGACCCCACCGGTTTCTTCAACTGTGAGTTCTATGTCGGTCTGAAGCCCTACAAGGACGCAGCTTGGGGTGGCAATATCAGCACTAAACCCCAACTGATCGAAGCCATCAACAAGAAGCTCAGCGCCTTTCCCGGAATCGTTTTTAACTATACCCAACCCGCAGAAGATGCTGTCGACGAGGCATTGACCGGACTGAAGAGTTCGCTGGCTGTCAAGATCTATGGCGAAGACCTAACGGTACTCCAGGACAAGGCCATCCAAATCAAGAACACGCTGGCCAAAGTGCCAGGGTTCACCGACCTCACTGTGGTGCGCGAACTTGGCCAGCCAAGTCTCCTCATCGACGTCGACCGCGACAAGATTTCCCGCTACGGGATTAATGTCGCCGACGTGGAAGCCGTGATCTCCGCCGCAGTAGGCGGACAGGCCGTCACCCAGGTCATCCAGGGCGAGAAACTGTTCGACTTGGTCGTTCGCATGCAGCCTCAATTCCGCAGCAGTGCTCACGAGATCGGTGAGTTGTTAGTCGGCACTCCTGATGGCAAACAGATTCCCTTAAGCCAGCTCGCTGACATCAAGGTAGGAAACGGTGCGTCGTTTATTTACCGCGAGAACAACTCGCGCTACATCGGGGTGCAGTACAGCATCGAAGGACGCGACCTGGAGCGCGCCGTGCAAGAAGGCCAAAAAGCTGTCGATAAAGCCGTAAGCCTACCCCAGGGATACACACTGAATTGGGGCGGTGAGTACAGTCAATTTCTGGAGGCAAAGGCGCAGATGATGTTGATCGGTCCACTCGCGATCGTACTCATCTTCATGATCCTATTTGCGCTGTACGGAAACTTCAAGTTCCCGGTCACGATTGCGCTGGGCGTTATTCTGACCGAGCCCGTGGGCGCGCTCATCGCGCTCAAGCTCACGCATACTCCGTTTAGCGTTTCATCTGTGCTGGGATTGCTCGCCTTGCTGGGAGTCTCCGTCGAAACGGCAGTCATCTTGGTTTCCTACGTCAATAAACTTCGCCAGGAAGGAATGGACATCCGCACCGCAACTCGTGAGGCGTCGCTCCTACGCCTTCGCCCGATCATGATGACGGCACTGGTCGCATGTCTGGGTTTGCTTCCCGCCGCTCTCGCTACCGGTATTGGCTCGGACACTCAGAAACCCTTCGCCATTGTGATTGTGGCAGGTTTGATCTCCCGGCTGTTCATCGGATTCTTCGTCAATCCGGTGTTGTACCAGATGGTCGCGCGCGACGGTGACGTACTCCAGGTATAGCCTCCCACGGGATGCGATTGAATTGTCACGCGGATGAGAACGCTCTGCTTCTCATCGCAATCACCGTCCTTGACGTCGTGCCTATAATCCGGTGGGACGCAGATAGCCGAGTCCCGGCGAAGTCGCCACTCGGCTTAGATTCCTGGTTCCCGGAATCGATGTTCACCTTAAACGGATGATTGTGCAAGAAGTGTTCGGCTTCGTCCAGCGAGATGGTCCGGGAGGGGATGGTCCGAAACTAAGCTGAGGAGGACGGGCGGGGATTGCGGTTGCAGGGGAAAGGATCATGGGGCCAGTTCCACTCCGAAGCCCTGCCTTAAAACCCTTTTGGCTTGAATTGGCGTGCCAGCCTCCCGTCGCCCCAGCTTCTGGACAGCGAGACGAGTGCGCCGCCCACGATGGTGAGTAAGCGCGCCGGACGCGCTCTACCGTACAACTCGTTGCGGCCGCCGGGAGCGGCGCGGGGTCGAGGTTGGTGGGCAAAGCTGGAAGCCCCAGAGCGGGATTGACCGTCGCGGTCTTGATTTTTCGGGCAGGCTCGCCGGCGGCAGCATCGAAAAACAGCACAAACTCGCCGCCTACGATGTCTTCTGCCATCTCAAGCGTGAGTTGATGGGAGCCAATCACGCGCACGGTGGGATCGCCGTCATAAAGACGGTCGAGCATCTGCACCGCATGACAGCCGACGTTGCCGTCGCTATGCAGCGAACTTCATATCCGATTATCAGCACCCTGGGCAATTAGTTACTCCAGACCTGGTCGAGAAGCTCGCCGTCGCGCCGGCGCAACTCGACATGCAACGCCATTCGTCCGGCCGCGTGAGTCGAACAACTCAGGCAGGGGTCGAACGCCCGGATCACGGCTTCCACGCGATTGAGCATTCCCTCTTCGATCTTCTCTCCGCGTACGAAGTGTCTCGCCACCTGCAGCACGCCACGGTTCATTGCAAGGTTATTGTGCCCGGTGGCGATGATCATGTTGGCATGCGTAATCAGGCCGTCATCATTGACCTTGTAATGATGAATAAGCGTGCCGCGTGGCGCCTCCATGATGCCGACGCCTTCGGGATTGTTAGGCGACGCGTGCGCTCGCACGTGCTTGCTGAGAATGTCTGCATCGTGAAGTAACAACTGGATGCGCTCCACTGCGAACAGCATCTCAATCAGCCGCGCATAGTGGTAGTAGAAAGAACTGAGCACGGTGTGGCGTTCGAGTTCGCGGAATTCCGCCAATTCGGCATCGGCCAATGGTGTGCCACAGCGCTTGGCCAGATTCAGCCGCGCCAGCGGTCCTACCCGGTAAATGCCGTCTGGATATCCCATCGGCTTGTAGTACGTGGACTTCAGGTACGACCACGGTTCGACCGCCTCACCCAGAAAGTCCTGATAGTCGAGAGGATTCAGGTGGTCCGCGACCGTTTCACCCGTGGAATCGACCACGCGCAGCCAGCCCTTGTAGAGTGCGAGCCCGCCATCGGGCTTCGCCAATCCAAGAAACAACGTTGGGAAATTGGCGAAGGTCCGAATCTCCTCTCGGAAGTTTTCAATCTGTCCTTTGAACCAACTCAAAGCGCGCAGCACAATCGCGATAGCATCGGGGATGGTGCCGAGGATCTGGTCTCGCCGTTCGACAGTAAGTGGTTCGCTGACCCCGCCCGGCACGATCCATCCTGGATGAACCCGCTTGCCTCCCAGCCACTGGATGATCTGCTGGCCAAACTGCCGCATACGAATGCCGTCCCGTGCCATCTTGGGGTTGCTTTGCAACATACCAACAATGTTCCGGCTTTTCGGGTCGCTATCGAAACCCAATAGAAAATCAGGCGACGAGAGGTGGAAGAAACTTAGCGCATGGGATTGCACAATCTGCGCCAGGTTCATCACGCGACGCAACTTCTCGGCCGTCTCGGGAATCGTGACCGCCATGATCATGTCGCAGGCTTTTGCAGATGTAATCAGGTGGCTGACCGGGCAGATGCCGCAAATGCGAGCCATCAAGGCAGGCATTTCTTCGAACGGGCGTCCTTCGCAGAACTTTTCGAATCCGCGGAACTGGGTGACGTGGAAGTGTGCGTCCTGGACTTCACCATCGTCGCCCATCATGATGGTGATCTTGGAGTGGCCCTCGATGCGGGTTACTGGGTCGATGGTAATGGTCGGCATTGTTTCTCCTAAGCGCCAAAACGGGGAGTCGGCTCAAACTGAGGAACACGGCCGGCGACCAGTTCCTGCAATGCATAGAAGATCTTGTCCGCCGATGGCGGACAGCCCGGCAAGAAGATATCGACTTTCACCAGTTCGTGTACCGGCTTGGAGAACTTCAGCAGCTTCGGGATGATCTCTCTCGGAATCTGCTTGTGGATGGTAGCGTTCTCTATATACACCGTATCCAGTACGGCTGTGCGGCCAAACGTATTACGCATGGACGGTACGTTGCCAGTTACGGCGCAATCCCCCAGCGCGACCAGCAGCTTCGAGTGCTCGCGTGCTTTCTTCAGTTTCTTCAGGTCGTCCGTGGTGCTGACCGCGCCTTCGACCAGGGTGATATCGACGTCATCGGGAAACTCCTTGGCATCCACCAAAGGCGAGTACACGAGGTCTGCGGCCTCTAGGACCCCGATTAGGCGTTCATCCATGTCGAGGAATGACATGTGGCATCCTGAACAGCCATCCAGCCAAATAGTGGCAATCTTCAATTTACTCATTGCCGCGACTCCCGCATCAACGTGAGGTACGGCAGGAATTGCTTCCGCTTCGACATTTCTGCCACTGACTTCCCTTTCTCAAAGAGCGCCCCGGTAGGACAGACGTGCACACATTTGCCACAACTAGTGCAACTCTCCGAACTGCCCCACGGCTCATTCATGTCGGCAATGATGCGAGCGTCCATGCCTCTGCCCATTACGTCCCAGGTGTGCGCCCCCTCGATCTCGTCGCATACCCGCACGCAGCGCGCACACAGAATGCAACGGTTGTGATCGAGCGTAAACCGCGGATGCGACGCGTCTACCCCAACCTTGGGGTGCAGATACGGCATCGTGATATGGTCGAGTCCCAACCGCACTGCCAGACTTTGCAATTCGCAGTGGCCGTTGACGACGCACACCGAGCAGATGTGGTTGCGCTCGCTGAACAGCAACTCCAGGATCAGCTCGCGATAGTTGTCCAGTCGATCGGAGTGGACGGTGACTTCCATGCCTTCCTCGACTTGGGTGACGCAGGCTGGCAGCAGCTTGTTGCTGCCCTTGATCTCGACCATGCACAAGCGGCAGGCTCCGAATTGCGAAAGTCCTTCTACGTAACACAATCGTGGAATCTGGATCTTGTTCTCTATCGCTACTTGCAGGATGGTTTGTTCGCGGGTGGCGCTTACGTCGCGGCCTTCGATCTGCAGCGTCTTGATCTGGACTTGTTTTTTCATATTCCCGTTCCTACCGCTGTGTGCGTTATGCAGGTTCCCGCGCCGCAGTGCTTGTTCTCGATGTGTTCGTTATATTCAGCGCGGAAATAGCGCAGCGTGCTCGACACCGGATTTGGCGCCGACTGTCCGAGCCCGCACAGGCTGGTGTGGCGCACCATGTCGCACAGCCGCTCCAGCACTTCCATATCGGCAGCATCAGCCTCGCCCTCTGAGATTTTGCTCAGCAGGTTGTGAATATGTCCGGTGCCGACCCGGCACGGAATGCACTTGCCGCAAGATTCAGTACGGCAGAAGTCCATGAAGAATTTGGCGACGTCGACCATGCACGAGGTGTCGTCCATCACGATCATGCCGCCAGAGCCCATGATGGATCCCACCTCGGCCAGCGACTCATAATCCACCGCCATGTCGAGATACTGCTCAGGCACGCAGCCGCCCGAAGGCCCACCCGTTTGCACTGCCTTGAATTTGCGGCCATCGGGAATGCCGCCTCCCAGGGTGAACACGATGTCGCGGAGCGTGATGCCCATTGGTACTTCGATAAGGCCGGTGTTGTTGACTCGCCCGGCCAAAGCGAAGACCTTGGTGCCCTTGCTCTTTGCCGTGCCGATTCCGGCGAACCATGCGCCGCCGTTGCGTACGATGGGAGCAATGTTGGCGTACGTCTCAACGTTGTTGATCAACGTAGGCAGTCCCCAGAGCCCTGACTGCGCCGGATAAGGCGGGCGAGGTCGGGGTTGCCCACGATTTCCTTCAATGGAAGCGATGAGCGCGGTCTCTTCGCCGCAGACAAATGCCCCGGCTCCGAGCCGTATCTCGATTCGCAAGCTGAAGCGCGTGTCGCAGATATCGCTGCCCAGCAACCCGATCCGTTCGGCCTGGCGGATAGCATCACGCAATCGTTTGACCGCCAGTGGGTACTCGGCCCGCACGTAGATGTATCCTTTGTTCGCGCCGACCGCATAGGCCGCGATGGCCATGCCTTCCAGAACCCGATGCGGATCACTCTCCAGTACGCTGCGATCCATGAATGCACCAGGATCACCTTCGTCCGCATTGCAGATCACGTACTTGTCGTCCTCGCTAGCGGCCTTTTGCACCGTACTCCACTTCAGACCCGTGGGATAGCCCGCTCCCCCACGGCCGCGCAATCCGCTCTTCTTCACCTCGTCGATGACTTCATGCGGCGTCATCGTGGTCAGCGCGGTTATCAGCGCTTCGTAACCGCCGGCAGCGATGTAATCTTCGATACGCTCAGGATCGATGATCCCCGAGTTCTCCAGCACGATCTTCTTCTGTCCCGAGAAAAAAGGCTGTGCGGTCGACAGCGCCAACCGCTCGACCGGTTCTTTATCGAGACTCGCCACGATGGCGCCCGCATCCTCCGGCGTGACGGTTTGATACATTCTCGGCTGCTCGCCATCGACCTCAACCAACGGCCCGGCAGCGCAGAGACCCATACATCCCACACCTTTGACCTTGCACTTGTGCTCTAGTCCGTGGGCTTTTACCTCGGATTCGAGCGCAGACTTCACCTCTCCGCTACGCGAGGAGAGACAACTGGCGGCCACGCAGACCCGTATCGTATGCTCCAGGGGCGCAGCGGCTTCCAGCTCCGCCTCGGCTATTTGTTTAAGTTCTTCGAGATTCACTGCGACCTCCATCCTCCGCCACGAAAACCGCTGAGGACAATGTGTGCGGTCAAATGACCTGTTCGGCTGGAACCGTTGGACCTTCTTGCCCCCGGCTACTGCTCAACGGCCACGTGAGCTTCCATCGGCTTGGTCCACTTCCCCACCCACTGCAACACTGAATCGGGTGTCACCTTGCCCGCCACCTGGCCATCAAACACAACCGCCGGAGCCAAACCGCAGGACCCGACGCAGCGCGCCGTCAACAGCGAGACTTTGTCATCCGCGGTGGTTTCACCCGCCTTTATGCCAACGGCATCGCCCACCGTGTCCAGCAGACGCTGGGCTCCCTTGATGTAACAGGCCGTTCCTGTGCAGACCACGCACGTGTGCTCGCCCTGTGGTTTGAGGGTAAAGAAGTGGTAAAACGTCGAGACCCCGTAGACCTTGCTGTAAGGGACCCGCAATGACTGGGCTACGTAGCGCAGCGCAACGTCGTCGAGATAGCCGAAGGACTCCTGGACAGTATGAAGGGACTCGATCAGGGCGGAAGGTTCTTTGCCATGCTTGCGCATGGTGGCGTCGACCAGTTTCCATCGGCGATCATCGTTCGGTGTTGTCGCTTTTCCTGCGAACGGCTGCATGATTCACCTGCTCAATAGTTGTTCCCGTCTCTATACTTCCGTGTTTAGCGCATAATTTATGTGAGGTGCCTCACGTCGAAGAGTGATGCCAGAAACACTTCAGGAACGCCAGGCATGGCTGCCGTGAAGCAATTGTTTTGACTGAATTGTTCCTCGCCAGAGCAAGAAACGGAGTGGAGTGGTGACGAACCGAACTCGTACGATGGGGCTTCGCCTGGTTAATGTGATCGCCGATTGCCGTCGTTCACTGTTTCGATTACGGCCGGAGTGCGATACGTACTCAGCAGTCTAGAATCTTGAAGTTGGCCAAGCCATTAACCCGCCAGTATGGGTCGGTCTTCCGATGGTCTTCTTTTTCATGCTGGCAAACAGCCGCTTCCGGCGAAACCCTGTTTTCGCGAACTGACGCTCAACACCCCGTTCTCATGGCAGTCGACCACAGTCCGCGATCGTATATGACATTGTTGGAAACAGGGGGCAGTACTCACGTGGATGACGGCGCTGAAATCGATACCGTCGAAATCGTTTTCACCCGGGAAGAAGTCGAGCAGGGGCCGGATCAGGTGCGAAATGTGGCCGTCGAACGCCAGCACAGCCTGCTTGTAGCGTGAAGCTTCAGGGGGAGCGTCCAATTGGGTACTCACGGAGGGCTGCAGGTACGCGCCCTGGCGAAATCCGATGAAAGTCGGTGGCGCGTAAGTGACAAAGTGCCCCTCTTTGTCGAGGCTCCTGGCCATGTGAGTCATTATATTATTCAATGTTCAATAGGCTCGGTGAGGCGGGTCCCCACGGATGACGATTCATTACTGGCACTTTTGCGGCTCTGCACAGAATCTGACGAAGCGCGCATTTTAAGCGGCACTTCGAAATTTGGCTGATCAGCCGCGATCCGTACTGCCAGCATTTCTGTGAGCGCCGAGGGCCTGGTTTGGCTGGGTTGCCGGCTTCGCTGTGGAAATGACGCGCCGTGGAAATCGTGGAAAAGTCAAAAGTCGGACTTCCCCCCCCGGTCCGTCGCCATCGTCATAGACCGGCGCGCAGCTCGATGCGGGTGAGCGGTAGTCTGGTCGGTCGGTGTCCTTGTTATCCAGGCGAAGTACAACTTGCGTAATAACACCGCGATGCAAAAGCCATTGTTGAAGCTGCTGACACATCTTTCTATTGCGCCACGAAATCACGTAATCCTCATTGAGATTGACACCGGTCTTAATCTCTTAGTCCGTGTTCGGGTTGCGCAGGGCCGCAAGTTCTTTGTTCTAGGGTGTACACGGACGAACAATCTGGGCAGAGCCAGTAGCAGTAGTCAGACAGCTTCTCTCCTCCAAGCATTCCCGTTGGTGGGAACAGGAATAGCCGACCCTTGCTAAGGTCCTTGAATTCCCGATTACAACCCCCAATTGCATACGTCGCTACCATATGTAACTCCTTATAGTTTGGACGGCAACTTGGGCGAATTGTCAGAGGATAATCCGCTCAGATGCCGACAAACAGTTATCGGGACAAATGTGGATGGTCAGTGATGGTCGTTTGAGGTGCACTCGACGCGCCGTTGTAGCCCAGACGAACAAGTCGTTACATTGGCGCAGGTTCGTCCACCACGCGCCACCGATGAAACGGAGAGATCGGTAACGGATTCGCGAACCGTGTAATTACTTCTTGAACGGCGACATCCGCTGGTGAGTGATTAACAAATCTCCACGAAGGGGTCGTTTGTTCTTCTCAAGTAGCTGAACGTGTCGGCTGGCGTTCCACAGTTACCATGCCATGCTTGTCAACCGCAGATTACTTTCGTAAGTAAGTCGGTACGTTCTCACTTGCTCTCGGTTCCAGCGGCTGTAAATATCGAGGTGCGCCATCCTCCTGAAGGGGTGGCATTCGTATTGCGGCTGCTGCCTAGAATGCTGTCCAGCATCAGGCTTCCGTCGCAGCCTCCGAGTAACTTGGTACGACTTGGAGAAGAACTCAATTGGTCTGGAGAATCGCATGAAGCGTCAAGGTAATCCCAACTGGGGCAAGCCCATCGCACCCCTTCCTTCCCTACCTACCGAGTTTGAACAACAGGTAGAGAAGCTCGGCTTATGTCCCGACGAATATCAGGACTCCGCTAAACTGCGGAACTGGTGCCTGAGGAACGCGAACAGCCGTTATGTCCCCGAACATCTGCTGAAAGTGTGGGGGATAACCGTCGGCGAGCACTTGGGGCGTCACATGGAATATGTGCTTGTAACTCGAGTGCATTAGCACGAGCAATCTCGGGCTTGATACTTGGTCGAAACTGATGGAGGCTGAGAGTACAGGTGATAACCAGAGTCTGGCTATGTCTCTACGTCGGCGGTCTGAACGCCTGAATGCCGACAATCCAGCCCGTATCGACACCGTCGTGTCGCTCTGTCCAGAGGAGCTGCTTCCCAAAGTGCAAGGAATCACGTGTGTGTGGATTCCCGTCGCCGACGCTCAGCCGATTCCACCCGCGCAACCCGAAGAGACCATAAGACACTCGCGGGCGAGATCAGACGTGGTGCCGTCCTGCTTGTTTGCGCGGCAGGAATGAGTCGATCACTGATCATGGCAGCGGCATGGATGCACCGCAGTCGGAACCTCGACTTTGAAGCCGCCATGCAGCACATCGGCGGACTTTCGGCCAACGATCGATCCGTCTCCGAAAAGCGATGGGCTGCGGCAAAGAAGGCTGGTTCGAAGGGCTTGTAGAGGCGCCCTCGCGCGCAGTTGGCGGCTGGCTAATAGATTTTGGTTCTGAGCAGGAATCTGAACAGCCCCTGATTTTACGTGCATTTTGATTTTTGGGGACTCTGGGTACACTCAGCGGGTGCGAGAGAACGACTGGACCAAACTGCTGGGGTGGCCGGGCTACCGCGTGTACCGGCACGAAATCGACGAGCATAGCAAGACCTTGAAGCTGTGGGTGAGGCGCAAGCGCGGCAACCGGAATCTGGTGTGTTCTGGCTGTGGACGGAAGTTGACCGAAGCCTGCGACATCTATCAGCGCGAGGTGCGCGATCTGCCCTGGTCCCAGTATTAGGCGACGGTGGCGATTGAGTTGTATCGAGTGCGTTGCCCGGACTGCGGCATCAAGACGGAGAAAGTACCGCAGTTGCCCAGCAAGGCTCCGTTCAGGCTGCGCTTCGAAGAGGCGGTAGGGCTAGCCTGCGAGAGCGCAGCGGCACGACGGGTGGCGCAGCAGTTTGCGCTGACGAGCAGCACGGTGCGAGCCATCGATCTGCGATATCTGAAGCGTCGGGCGGAGATGCGACGAAAGCCTGCCTTGCGACAGATGGGCATTGACGAGATTCATCTGGGGCAGAAACAGAAGTTCCTCACCGGGTGAGCAACCTGGAGAGCGGAGAACCGTTGTGGTTCGGGCGGGAACGGAAGAAAGAGACTCTGGACGAGTTCTTCGAGAAACAGTTGAGCCGCTTCCAACGCAGTGCGATCAAGGTGCCGCTGGGTGTGGTGGAAAGCCGTCAACGGCAACATCAAGGCGCTGTTACGTCGCAACCGGGGCTACCGCGATCTGAACTATCTGCTGCTAAAGGCACAGCGACTGGCCGCCACCAAGACCGAATTCGCCGCTTTTCAGAAAGCCGCCTAAAATGCGCCCTTCGTCAGATTGTTGTGCAGAGCCTAGATTTTCAGGATTTTTTTGTCGTCCACTGATCAAGTCTGCCTTCCGCTCACGTCCTATTCCTGCAGATACCGTACATTTTTGATTTGAGATTATCGCTGAGAGACTTGGTCGTCGCCCTTACGCAAATCGCGGAGGTAGGTTGCAAATGCGTTTCGAAGCTCATGGTGAAACGCCTTCCAATCGATGAGCAAACCCTTCTCGTCATACGTCGCCCGCACCCATGCCTCACAAATGTAATGATTGCCGTATCTGCTCATCGATGTATGCCAATACTCATCGTGCCCGCCGAATCCGCAAACAGGTTGAGCACAAATAAGAAGTTGATCGAATGCTGCTTGGTCGCCCTACGCTTGTGGCGATGGTCGCCGAACGGAACGAGGCGAATCCCCAAAGTCTGGTATCGGCATAAACGTCGATTTGCTACAGGACATCAGCACCAATATGTGACCCGTCGCGAGGTTCGGGAGGGAACGGTGAGAATGATGAGAGGATGTGCTCAGGGCGACATCTCTGCCTCACCCTCGCAATATCGCTCTCTCCTCGGCTTCGGCGGCTGCATATTTCCGCCGTTGTTGTCGATTTGAGTGGCGATCGCATCCAGTCTGCCGATAAGAATTAGTTACTGTCCGTTCGGTGGCCTCCAACGGTGGGCGAGGTGGCGGTGTGAAGCCTTTATGACATTCACACAGCCGCCATTTCGTGCCAACGATTGCGGCACCGAAACCTCTTATGGCTATAGGAGTACTTATGCGTAAGTGTGAGATTTATGTATCAAACGACTACGATACAGGCGATGAAGTAGCTGGTGCTGTCGAGCTAGACAACGGGCACATATCAGTAACGCCTACCCCCGGCAATGAAGAATTGATGGATGGTCTACTTAATCGATACATGCTGGATACTGATGGGTACACCAAGATATATCCTAGCGATGCAAAAGCGTGGTTCAATATCTTGTCCGGTCAATATCGTGGCACTCGTGCGTGGGCAAGGATTGTGCGTGACACCACGCGACTGAAGGCTGAATGCATTTTGGATGCAACCGACGACCTCCTCACTGGCCGGAAGAAGGACTGACCTTTGATCCGCATTCGCTTGTTGCCGCAAGAGACCAGACAGCAATCGCGCTACATTCTCGGCTTTTCGACGCTGGATGAGCTTCTGTCGGCGAACCTGCCGCATGTCAAATGTCAGTTACAAATTGAGGCACCGGGCGTCGGTCCTGTATCATCGCCCTATGGAATCCCCCTCGGCTGGCCTCAAGTTCCTCCACCGCATTGGCAAATTTCGAAGAGTTGAATCCGTCTGTATGACGTGCTTTTCGACTGTTTCTCACACGTGGGGCGACCTCGCCCTGACCGCAGAACAACTAATCGAAGTCGAATCCGCCCATGGCTGCTCCCAAAAGCAAGCGATGACTCACTCGTAGTTTGCACATGCTCCCGACAGAAACCCCCAAACCATACATCAGTTCGGTCTTGTCAGGAAGGTAAGGATTGAGATCTATTGGTCGTCAATTGTGAAACGGAACGCAAGAGGTCTTTCAGTTGGTGACTCCCCTTTGCGTAGAAAGCGTCTGCGACCAACCCATCGGGAGTGCGGTCATCCTCGTAGTCGCCGCTGGCGGCGATCAATGCAATTTCTGGGAACCGATGGCGCACGACTTTGAGAAGCTCCATTCCCGACATGCGCGGCATGTTTAGATCGCTGATAATCAGGTCAGGCACTCGGTGTTGGAGTTGTTCAATGGCATCGAAACCGTCTTGTGCGGTGGAAACCGTATAGCCTTTTGCAGCCAGTAACGCTGCAATCATTCCACGGATGTTTTGTTCGTCATCCACAATAAGGATATGAGTGTTTAGTCTACGCTCGTCACGGTATTTATCCACCAAAATACCTCTCCTGGACTAGGTTTGGGACGCCTCTTAAAATGAGGATTCTAGGTCGTCCCTAGGTCACAATTATAACGATGGCTCTGTTCGCGGGCTATTACCATCTTTGTTCACAGAGTTACAAAAGATGGCTGCTGCTGCTCGAACCCGACCTTGACCGCAAACCGCATATGCGTCGGGTAATGCCTTGGCTTCACCGCGAAAAGTCCGAACTGAGTGGGGGAATTGCCCCACGCCGCAAATACGCATTTGCGCTGAGACGCCCGACCCTCATCTCCCAAATACGTTCGTCAGCATGACCGATCCCCGCTATCCGCCGCTTGCTAAATTTCTTGTAATACCCCCCAGGATCGGCTCTCACGTTTCGCAGCAATCCAACATAAACAACTGCACTGACACCGCAATTGCGGCCACGAAGAATCGTGTTCCGCACAAAGTCGCGGTCGTGACAAGGGCTGGCAGAACATCAATACCGATCCCTTTTCAAAGGCGTACTCGGTGCTATCGCCTTGCACGACAGGGAATGCGGAAACGGATTTGTCTCGGGGTTGAAGATCAATGGCCGTCACATGCATCCCAGCTTTGGCCAACATGCTTGCGGTGTTGCCTATACCGCACCCGACATCGTAGATATGCTGATCGCCGCTGTGGGTTTTCATGCATCGGACAAACACGGGCATAGGGCGGAAGAATCGAAGACACTACTGTCCGCTTAAAAGTCGAAGAGAATCAGTTGGTTGACGTTATTGGCGAAATTGGCGTCCTCGTCGATCGCCTGGAGGGCGCATGAAATGGGCGTTTTCTCGAAAAGCGACACGCTGAGAATCTGTAGGATTTGATACAAGCTGGCGTCCAGCTCCAACCGCTTGCGTACGATCGCCACCAGCACGTACATCGACACCGCAATCCAATCTGCGTCTTCACGGCATTCTCGCTGGTGCCGTAGAAGGCCTTGATCCGCAGGTGCTGCTTGATCCATTTGAAGAACAGTTCCACTTGCCAGCGGCCCTTGTAGATTTGGGCGATGGTCAGTGCGGGGAGCGCGAAGTTGTTGGTCAGAAATTTCAGCCGCTTGTTGGTCTCCGCGTCGAAGTAACTCACGCGCCGCAGTGCATCGGGATATGCCGAGGCCGATTCGAAGGAGGTGAGGATGACGGTCTGATCGGAGCGGATGCCGGTGTTCTTATCGACCGCGTGGGAGTAGCGCCGTTGGAGCAAAACATTCGACTTGGTGCGCACTACAAAGAAGGCTGCGCTGAGCGTGAACACGAATAGACGTTGGAAATCGATATAGCCGCGATCCATCACGTAGAACGCGCCCGGCTCAGTCATGATCTCGTCCAGCAGGTTTACGTCGTGCACCTGGCCATCGGTAATGCGGATAAAGGTGGGGATGTTGCCGTGCAGGTCCAGCAGGGTGTGCATCTTGACGGCAGCTTTGTGCTTGCGAAACTTGACTCACGGGAACAAGGAGAGGCAAAGGTCGATGGTACTCCTCGGTGCAGCTTTAGTGCGCTTGGGTCTAAGGACTTTTCCAGACCTTTGGTGTGCCACTGTTAAACTCCTTTGTTGATTGTGCGACCAGACGGCCATTTCCTCGGCTAGTGAGGGGATCAGTCGGCGCTGCTGAAGAGGGAGGTAGCGGTGAAAACGCCTGTATTCTGGTTATTAGAGCCAGCCAGATTACCCGCTACCGTCAACGTACTACCGTTACCGTAAGTGAAACCAACGGTGTCAGCAAAAGCGAACGCTGCGAATACGAGGATCGCGAGAACAATTCCCAATTTCAAGAAGCGCATTCATTGTTGTCTCTTTCCTGAAACAATTGGGGGTTGTTCGACAACCCCCACGGGATAGGATTAGATGATTAACGGTTAACTGTAAGGATTAGCTGAAAAGACGCTTCCGCGCCAGTCCAGCGAGCCCGATGAGGCCAGAGCCAAGCGTCAATAGAGTTGACGGTTCAGGAGTAGACCCAAGGAAAGTCTGTGGAACCCCGTCCGTCCAGCCAGTCTGATTGCCAAGGTCAGGAACGTAGAAGTATACGCCACTGTACTCAACGGGCTGGTAGTACGAGCGGTTGTCAACAATCCACAACATGATGGAGGCTGTGGGATCACCGCTGACATCAGGCGAACCTTCATTGTACGCCCAAGCCGCTGCATTGATGCTTGCAGAAATAATGGGATGAAGATTAGCCTGATTGTATAGATAAGCTAAGCCCTCAGCTTTCAGAGGATTGCCAATAAGAGTACTGTAGCCAGCAACCGTGTACTGCATTGCTTGCCAAGACTCGCCACCTGTGATGTGCTCGTTGTAGCTGACGCACATGAAGTCGGTGGGAACTCCGTTGACGCTCCCGAGGTAGGGATAGGTGGAGACTCCATTCCAAGAGTTGCCGCCAGCATTGTTGAACTGAATGGTGACATCGCCAGCGAAGGCAGCGGTGGCGAACGTGAGAATCGCGAGGACGATCAAAAGCTTACGCATCGTGGAAGGTCCTTTCTTAAATGGCTTAGGTTAGGTTGACTGCTGTTTAGGACGACGGCGATGCACATGAATCACAGTTATTTTGCAGTGGATATCGGCACCTCCGTGTGGAACACTGCTGAGGCTCCGAACCCACTTGCCTGTCTCGGTTCCCGCTGGATGTGGCGAACGCAGCCCGTACCGCTAAGGCAAAGAGAAGTGCCTGACTTCCATGTGGTGGGAAGAGTTACAACTAAGCGAAGAGGGGAAGCCATCGGCGGTCTTGAGTCACTCTGAATGAACAGCCCTTCTTTCCCGCAATCGCGTGTAGTTCCGATACCGTTGTACCAATTCCCATCCGCCGCCAGCCATTGGAACCACACTGTGCCAGTGATCAGATACCGTACGTTGTTCCGTCTGTCCTCTCGGCGGGTTTTCGTGTCAGAGTATCTAACTGGCTTATTCATGTTGCTCTCATTCTTCCCTATGCACTTCAAAGGTAGGCCGACATAGAAACAGCCACAAGAGAGCGAACAGCCCAACGCACTCCTTCTCTTGTTTGGCTGGGAGAGTCAGTACATGCCGTTAGGGGAGAAGGTGTATCAGGTGAATGAGAAGGTCGGCCATGAGAAGGTAGGGATTGGCTGTGATCGTTTTCGGAAGTGACGAGGGAACTCGCGCTCGTCCGCTGCAACACTGAACATCGTCTACGGGCGATATCTATCCACGTGGATGCGCGGGAATGTCATCCCAAGGAGCAGAATGCCGACAGGTCGAGCCGCTGGGAGCAACTGATGAAGAGCAGTCATCAGGCGGTTGGGGGTGGATGGGTAAGTAACGTCTCTTAAGGGGCGGCGCGTCGGAAGCCACGCGCTGCCATGCGTCGAATATTACGGTTCTCCGCCCTCTGTGTTTCCCGTGGACATCGGCACGTCCACGTGGAAGATCGCCGAAGCCCCGAAGCCGCTTGGCTGGGTATGCCCCTGTCGTACATGGCAGACGGTACCAGAGCCACTAAGCTGAAGCGTCACGTTGGGTGTCGATTCGGAGGGTAGTGTCACGGTCAGTTTGAGTGGTGAGCCGACTGGCGGGATTGAGTCGCTCTCGATGAAGACCCCGCCTTTTCCAATATCGTGTGTGATTCCGACGTCGTCATACCACTGACCATCCGCTGCTCGCCATTGAAACTGAACTGCGCCGGTGATCGAATATCGGAAAATACGACGTTTATTCTTTGATTTGGCATCTGCGGTCGAATATTCGTCTGACTCATCCATGCCGTTCCCGATCTCCTTAGAACTCTCGAACATAGGCCGATGCGGAATAGCCCACAAGAGGTCGAATGTCCCATGTACGCCTTCTCTCTCATGGCTGCGTCTTGCGGTACAGGATGCTTCGTCAGAAAGTACGAGGGGGACAAAGATGACACGGCAAAAGAACACACAACGACCACGGATGGCACGCCTCGGATTTCTTTCCTAAAACGGGAAGGGCGGAAACGTGCTTTGACTTGGTGCGCCGCCGGCGCTCACGCTTTCAATCCTGGGCTGAAGGAACGGCGTGATTCTGCTGGCTAACGTGCCCACCCTGAGTCAGACCCGAAAGCAGGTCTTTGAGCCACGATCCTTCTGAGGACATGGCTAGGCGCGCGCAGAAAACGGCCGGAGCAGGTTCGCTCCGGCCGGTGGGCCCACGACGTGGGAATTGGAAATTAGATTCCAAACTTCCGACGGGCGAAGCCGGCGAGGCCAACAATGCCGGTGCCCAGAAGCGCTAGCGTGCCGGGCTCGGGAGTTGGAGTAGCCGCCTGACCCGTAACGCCAACGTAGTTGTCGGACATCGTGAAATACCCGATCGGAGTGCTTTCCACGAAGCGAATCCACTCGCCCGTGTCCACTCCGCCACCGGTGAGGAAGGTCAGGTTGTACGACTCAATAAGGTTGTTCGAGGTGTCAAACACCGCCAGCGTGGTTGGAGTCGAGCCACCGGGAACGTAGTTGAAGAAGCCGCCGACCCAGGAGACCGGCGTCGCGAAAGCGAAGGTCATAGTGTCACTAACACCGTAGACGTCGAAGCTATCGTTCACGCCGGCCATCGGGCCCAGCGCGCCGTCCCAAAAGCCGTTGTCGAGGTAGCCATATCCGCCCGTGTAGCCATAGACGGAGCCGCCCTGGTTGGAGGCGTTGGTTGAACTCCAGGTGTAATTACCAAAGGTCTGGGGACCTGCGCCAAAGTAATTGACGTTTGGCATTGGCAAGTTGCTTCCGACTTGGCCAATGATGACCGTGGCTCCCGCCTGGACGACAAGCAGGAACACGGCTACTACGAGTAGCGCGTACAGTTTCTTCATTGAGACAATCCTCCGAATGAAAACCGAACCGGTTAATTTAATTTGTGCGGCCACCAGAGCCGCAGATGGTTGAAAGTTAGACGAAGTGACAGCAGATTAGATCTCCACCTTGCGGCGCAGAACGCCCGCCAGCCCGATGATGCCGGAGCCAAGCAGCGCCAGTGTGCCAGGCTCTGGGACAGGGCTACCAATCACTTCGCCGCTCGATATTGTGCCCTGCGTAGAGGTGCCTCTATGGCCGTACACGTAGTCCACACTTTTGGCCGTCTTCGACAGGGTGACATCGAAATCCACTGTGCCCGGTCCACCGGCAAAATCGTTGTACAGGATGCCGGTCACGTTGGTCACGGTGATCGTTCCGCTGATATTGATCAGCGCGGGATTGGCATCGGAAAGGAAAGAGAGCACAACCGTGCCGTCGAGCTGGTTGGCGCAGCTTATGATGCAGACGTCCAGCGTCAGCGGAGCCGTGCCCATGGTCACGTTGTAGATGCTGGGTGAAACCTCGGTCAGGAACGGCAGTGTTCCAGAACCGAAGGTGAACGTGTACGGCCCGAAGAACGGAAGCGTATCAGGGTAGCTGGCCGTGCCCTTCAGCGTGGCACTTGTATTATTGTTGTAGGTGAACCCAAGGGTGGTGGTGCCGATGAGGTCGGTGATGATCACCCCGTTGTTCTTAATGCTCGGGCCAATGGTGATCTGGTCGGCGTTCGCCACGATAGCGAACGAAGCGAGTAGCGCCAAGCATCCAAGCGCGACAATTACTTTCTTGGTCATATTGTTCTCCTGTGCGGGCATCGAGGTGAACGCTGATACACGTTGTCCTCATGGGTTCCTTGAGGCCCAAGATATGTCGAGACGGGAGTGATAACAAGAGAACGAACGGCCCACAGCATGGTGTCCCTGTCATAGCTAGGTACTGCGGTACACGCTGTTAGAGAAGATAGTGTGGCGGCGAATGAGAAGATCGGCCATGAGAAGGTCGGGAGTGGATGTTCATGGCATGGGAAATCGCCATAGCGTAGGTAATCCTGACCGGGCAGCCGGTTAGCGGTTCGCGCAAAAGTGACACCCGCGTTGATGTCACCGACATTGAATCTCGCCACGTGGTAGCCTGCCGGCATGGAAAAGCTGGTCGCGATTCTCCTCTACCTAATCGTTAGCCTCACTCTTGCTGTTGCTGCGGATGTTCCGATGTTTCGCGGGAATCCGCAGCATACGGGCGTGATTGCCGATTCGGCGACACCGAAAGGCGGCGCGTTCATCAACCCCAAATGGCGTTTCCAAACCGACGGCAGGATTCGATCTTCGGCGGCGCTGGTGAAGGGAGTCGTTTACTTCGGCAGTGACGACGGCTACATGTATGCGTTGAGAGCCGGTGATGGGACTCTGGTATGGAAACTTAAGACGGATGGGGCAGTGTCGTCGTCGCCGGCAGTGGCAAACGAGTTGGTTTACTTCATGAGTCGTGATGGCAAATTTCGCACGGTCGAGACAAAGTCCGGCAAAGTAAAGTGGACATTTGCCACTGGGCCGGATTTGCCGTTTCAGGGCGGATGGGACTGGTTCCTTTCGTCACCTGCCCTGTCGGAAGACAGAGTAGTCTTCGGCGCGGGTGACGGATATGTCTATGCGCTCGATGCATTCTCCGGCAAAAAACAGTGGACCTTCAAGACAGCTGGCCGGGTGCGGGCGACTCCGGCTATTGCGAACGGGATCGTTTACGCCGGCAGCATGGATGGGACGTTGTACGCTGTCAACCTGAAGTCGGGCGAGCTGAAATGGAAGTTCAAGACAGAAGGAAATCAGTATTTTCCCTTGGGCGAGATTCAGTCGTCCCCGGCGGTCGCGGACGGAACCGTGTTCTTCGGGAGTCGCGATGGACGATTGTACGCGGTTGAAGCGGAGACGGGTAAGCTGCTGTGGCGCTACGACAATGAAGGAAACTGGGTGATCTCGTCGCCTGCCGTGGCGGACGGATTAGTGATTACGGGCAATTCCGACGGGGAATACATTCATGCCGTCGACGCGCGGACAGGGAAGGAGAAGTGGCGACGGGACACAAAGATCAACGTGTTTTCGTCGGCGATCGTGACCGGGGGCACGGTTGCGATCGGCGATTTTTACGGCAAAGTCTGGTTCCTCGATGTGAAGACGGGTGAGCCAAAATCTATCTACTACTTCGAGGAGCGGGTCAACGCGTCGCCGATCGTAAGCGGGGGTGTGCTGTATATCGGGTGCGAAGACTACAACTTCTATGCGTTTCAGTGATAGGTACCTTCTTCGGCCTGGTGGGTATTCCGCAGGACGGAGCCGTCGGTCTGCGGATTGTGTAACCGAGGATCGTCCCCTCAGCCTCAGGTTCCCGGCACACCTCGCTGCACTCGTCTTCGTACTTCTCGTCTGCTTCGCCGGTCGATACGGATTCCATGCCGACGAACTTTACTTCCTGGCCTGCGCCGAGCATCCCACGTGGGGCTACGTCGATCTTCCGCCGCTTCTTCCGTGGCTTACCTGGATCGTCATCCACACGCTCGGCTCATCCCTCACGGCTATTCACCTCTATCCCGCACTGGCCGCGGCAGCCACCGTGATTCTCGTAGCGCGACTCGCGTCCGAGCTTGGCGGCCAGAAACGCGCCGTCATCACTGCCGCTGTGCTGGCTGCGATCACTCCCGTCGCGCTCGCCTTCGGACACATCCTCAGCACCAACGCCCTCGATATGCCGCTGTGGACTGCCGCAGTGCTGATTCTCGTCCGCATCGAGAAGACCTCGAACCCGCGCCTTTGGCTCGCCTTCGGAACAGTCGCCGGCGTTGCGCTGATGCACAAGTACAGCCTCGCGTTCTACCTCGTTGCGCTCGTGGTGGGGTCACTACTAACACCATGGAGAAGGTGGTTCCTCAATCGTTGGTTCTGGGGCGGAGTCGCCATTGCTCTGGCGATCACTTTGCCTAACATCCTGTGGCAGGCACATCGTCACTTCCCATTCCTGGAGCTTCAGCACAATCACCGCAACGTCATTCTTCCCCTGCTGCAGTTCGTCTACGCACAGGCGCTGCTGGCCAACATACTGAGCTCCGCCTTCGTCATTGCCGGGGCGGTGTTCTTCTTTGCACCGCCAATGAAGCGCCTCCGAGCCCTCGGCTGGGCCTTTATCGCCTACATGCTGCTGATGTACACGCTCCACGCCAAGGACTATCTGGTCACGCCGGTCTATCCAGGCATGCTGGCCGCCGGAGCCGTCGCCGCCGAACGCTGGTTCGCCAACACATGGAGCCGCCGCTTGGTCGCCGCGTATGTCATCGCAGCCTGCGCGCTGTCTGCGCTCATGTTACCGATCGTAGTTCCCGTCCTCTCGATCGATGACTTCGCGCGCTACTACCAAGTGATAGCGCTGCACCGAACCGAATCTGAGGAAAACGCGCACTCCGCGGTCCCGGACTACTACAGCAACAATTTCGGATGGAAGGAGCGCGCCGAAGCGGTATCGCGCTACTACAATGCTCTTCCCGCGGAAGAACGCCAGAAGACGGCGATCTTCGGTAGCTTCTACGGACAAGCCGGAGCGATCGATCACTTCGGGCCCGCACTGGGATTGCCGAAGGCGATCTGCAGCCACCACTCCTACTGGTATTGGGGAAGCAGAGGCTACACCGGTGAAAGCGTCATCGTCCTCGATGCCGACCTGGAGTACTTGCAGCGTCACTGCGCCTCGGTCACGCTGGTCGCCAACCCCAAGGTCCAGTGGGCACGTCCCGACTGGGAAAAGCCCATCTACCACTGCCGCAAATACGACCGCGATCTGACTAAGGAGTGGAACGCCTACCGCCACTTCGACTAGAGCAGTCGCAGAGGTTGAGGGAGAAAACCACGGGGTGTTTTGGCTCCGGCGCTCCGCGCTCCCGCAAGGAGAAGCAGTGAGGCGATCATTCACGACCATTAAGAATGGCACTCATTGTTCACCGAAGAAGAACTGGCGATCTGCAGAGAGGCCGCTTAGCCACTCGTGTTCGCCGTTAGTTGTCGATAAAGTGCGCCGTGAAAAGGGGCTGGACTTCAGCGGGTGCAACTCCCGCTCGGGAACTAGTTGCTCCACCCGGTCAGCGCGGAATGTAGGTAAAAAGATACCCAACTGGCCTGGTTGGAATTCGACGGCCGAGTAGGCCGGAACTGCGGTCTCCGGGCCCCTTGTGGTAGCTTGGTCAACCACTGATGTGCCGGTTTCCCGAAACACTTGCCGACATATCGGTACTCGTCCTCGCCGTTGAAGGCATGCAAAAGCGCCTCCCTCGTGGGAGACGCGTTGGTCCGCTGCTTGTGGTCGGTTCAGATGGATTGATTCAGCACTCGGTTAAGGCGCTGGACGAAGGTGACTGGGTCCTTTAGTGGGACTCCCTCGAGCAGGAGGGCCTGGTCGAAGAGGAGCCAAGCGGCGTCGGCCAGCCTGGCGTCTGGATTGGCGAGCAGTTTCTTGATGATCTCGTGGTCGGGGTTGATCTCGAGCGTTGGGCTGGGCTCGGGTATCTCCTTTTGGCCCATGGCGCGCATCATGTGGCGCATGCGGGCGCTGGGTTCGTCCTCGTCCGACACAATGACCGATGGGCTGTCGGCGAGGCGGACGGAGGCGCGGACCTCTTTGACGGCTTCGCCGAGGGTAGCCTTGATCTTTTCGAGCAGGGGCTTGAGCTCTTCGGTCTTCTCCAGAGTGGAGTCGTCCTTGAAGTCATCGCCGGTGGTGGACTTGTTGACGGCCTTGAAGTCGACATCGCCGTACTTGGGTATAGAAGAGAAGACGATCTCGTCGATGTCGTCGTCGAGGATGAGTACCTCGATGCCTTTCTTCTTGTAGATCTCGAGCAGGGGCGAGTATCGGAGCATGCTCTCGGAGCCGCCGGTGATGTAATAGAGCGCCTTCTGCTCGGGTTGCATGCGCTCTTTGGCCTCGGCGAGCGAGGTAAGGCCTTCGACTTTCGTCGACTTGAAGCGGACGAGGTCGAGAATAGTCTCGCGGTTGGCGAAGTCGCCGTAGAGGCCTTCCTTGAGGGGACGGTTGTACTCGACGATGAATTGCGCGTACCTGTCCTTGTCGTTGGCAGCGATATTTTTCAGCTCGGAGAGGATCTTCTTAACGCTGGCGGTCTTGATGCTGGTGAGCACCTTATTCTGCTGCAGGATTTCACGCGAAACGTTGAGGGGCAGGTCCTCGGAGTCGATGATGCCGCGGACGAATCGCAGGTACTGCGGGAGCAGCTCTTTGGAGTCATCCATGATGAACACGCGCTTGACGTAGAGCTTGATGCCGCCTTTGTAGTCAGACTGGTAGAGGTCCATGGGGGCCTTGGCCGGAATGTAGAAGAGGGTAGTGTATTCGAGGGTGCCTTCGGCGCGGGTATGAAACCAGAAGAGTGGGTCTCCCCAGTCGCCGGTGATGGACTTGTAGAACTCTTTGTAGTTCTCATCGGTGAGTTCGGACTTGGGGCGCTGCCACATGGCTGAGGCGGCGTTGACCTGCTCGGTGACGCGGGACTTGGTGGACTCCTTCCTGTCGGCGTCCCAGTCGCTTTTGTCGTAGGTGAGGAAGATGGGAAAGGCAATGTGATTAGAGTACTTCTTGACGATCTCCTGCAGGCGCCTGCTGCTGGCGTACGGCGTACCATCGTCGTTGAAATGGATGAGGACGGTGGTGCCGGCGGTGGAGCGTGAGTCGTTGCCAGTAGCCTCTTCGATGTCGAAACCAGTCTTGCCGTCTGACGTCCACTTATAAGTCTTGTCTTCACCTGCCTTACGGGAGAAGACCTCGACCTTGTCAGCGACCATGAAAACGGAGTAGAAGCCGACGCCGAACTGGCCGATGAGGTTGGAGTCCTTCCTGGCATCGCCGGAGAGCTGCGCGAGGAAGTTCTTTGTGCCAGAGCGGGCGATGGTGCCGAGTTGAGCGACGAGGTCTTCCTCGTTCATGCCAATGCCGGTATCGGAGATGGTGAGGGTCTTCTTACCTTCGTCGAGTTCGAGGTCGATGCGCGGCGAAGCGATGCCGTTGCCGACCATCGCCTTGTACTTTTCGTCGATCAGAGTGAGGTGACGCAGCTTGTCGAGCGCGTCGGAGGAGTTGGAGATGAGCTCGCGGAGAAAGATCTCCGGGTGGGAGTAGAGCGAATGGACAATGAGTTCGAGGAGCTGGCTTACTTCAGTCTGGAATTGTTGCTTGGACATAGCATCTTAATTATGGCCAGAAGTGGCAGCGAGGTAAAGAAGGGTCGAGCCGGCGTAGCCGGAACCGAGGTGCGGACACTCCGCACGAGGAGATGTCATCACATATGGCATGAGGTCTGGGAAGGGCCGAGCTGACAGCGTTGCGGTTTGAGGATCTCCAGTTCCAGGAAGCCATTGGGTCATCGCGGATCTGCGAGAAAAGGGCGGCCACATCCGGACGATTGCCTGTTCCGGAATGGGTGAAGGAGGCGATCGACAGCTGGACCCTTAGCGCACGGCGGAAATCCACTTGAGCGAATAGTCGGCGCCCCGTCCTTGTGACCAGTGAGGTAGCGAGAGGACTATGTCGTTCCCTGTCAAAAGAACTCACTCAGTGCAAAATGTCGGGCCGTTGGAGACGCTATCCCCTTGCTTCCATCGTGCCGCTGAACGCCGTCATCGCGATCCCCAGACCAAATCTCAGCGGCGCGGAGACAAGAAATGACCCTAAGGCGCCAAGCATGGAAAACAAAGGTTAAGACGAGACGGATTGTCCGTAGACACCCCACGGATTATAGACCGGGACATACACTACCTGCGGATTGACCGGGGCCAACTGAATGTTGCCTTGAGCGTAGCTCACTGCCATCTGTGGAGTGCTTTGCAGGTTTCCGGCAGCCTGGGCACGCTGGCGCATAACCTGTACCGCCTCCAGGTTGTAATAGGCGTTGCCCAGATCACTAGTCCACGGCAGGTTCCGGTGTATCTGTGCCAACACCTGCGGAAACGCTGTTAACGCCTTGACGCTAGGATCCCAGGTTTGCCTGTCGGCTCCGGCTGCAATCTGGTAGGGAGACGCATAACTCTGCGATTGCCGCCACTGATCAGCGTCCACCACCTGCTCGGGAAATGTGGCCGCAGTCAGCACCTGCGCCCACTCGTGGTAAGGTTGCGGCCTCGCATCGACACGGGTGGCCGAGGCCGGCGTTCTTTTGCTTGGCTCGAGCCTTTTGTCGGTGTCGCACCGATGCCTCGGCGCGCATACGATGCGGACGGTTACCTCGGATTGAATGACACTGCGTGACACCTTTGCCGACAATAAACGCTGCGGGCGCAGGCTGAGGAAGAAGTCATAACCCGAAAGTCGCGGTACGACATCCCGAATCCGACGTGTACTTGTCCACACTGCGGATTCGTCCATGGCAGCCGATCTGTTACGGCTGGATTCAACTCGATTTCCATGCAAAAGCTGCGAGCAGCCTTTCCCGAGCACGCCCGCAAATCTGCCGCGATTCGCTAAGAGGTCGCCGCAGACGTCGCTTGCTCGCCTGTTTTCCCAGTCTTCGAAGCGAGTAGGGTCTTAAGAATCACGTACAGCACAGGAATGAAAAACAGATTGAGGACCGTGGAAAACAACATGCCGCCCACGATCGCGGTTCCCACCGAATGTCTGCCCAGCTTTCCCGCGCCGGTGGCGAAGTACAGCGGCAACACGCCCAGAAGGAAGGCGAAAGAGGTCATGAGGATCGGACGAAGGCGCAGTTCGGCCGCTTCGATGGCCGCGTCGGTGACGGTGCGGCCCCGCTCGATCAGTTGCTCGGCAAACTCGACGATCAATATGGAGTTCTTCGCCGAAAGGCCAATCAGCATCACCAGCCCGATCTGCACATAAACGTCGTCCACCAGTCCTCTCATCCAGACAAACGACAGGGCGCCAAGCACTGCCATTGGGACGGCCAACAGGATGATGAATGGCAACGCAAAACTCTCGTATTGTGCTGAAAGAGTGAGGTAGACCACGAGGATACCGAGACCGAAAATGAGGATGGCCTTACCGCCTGCCTCAACTTGTTCTAGGGCGAGCCCCGTCCAGCTGAACGCCATGCCCTGCAGCATGTTCTGGCGGGCTAGCTCTTCCATCGCCTTCAGACCTTGACCCGAACTAAATCCCGGGGCGGCAGCGCCATCGATTTCCGCCGAGCGGAACAAGTTGTAATGACTGATGACCTGAGGTCCAGAGGCGTCTTTGAGAGTAACGATGTTTCCCAGCGGCACCAAACCATTCGTATCGGAGCGCACATAGTACTGCCGCAAATCCTGCGCGGTCATGCGGAACGGCTGGTCGGCCTGCACATACACCCGATAGGAACGATTGTTGAAATCGAAATCGTTAACGTACTGCGATCCCATGTAGACGCCGAGCGCCTGAGTCACCTGGTTTAGCGGCACACCGATGGCCTTCGCCTTTTCCCGGTCGATCTCGACGAGTTGCTGGGGGTCGTTGGCGGTGAAGCTGGTAAAGAGCCCGGTAAGGTCTTTGCGCTGGCGGCTACCGCCGACAATTTTGTGAGCTACCTCGTCGATGTCCTGCAGCGTATTGCGGCCCAGGTCCTGCAGTTCGAACTGGAATCCGCCAAAGCTTCCGATACCCTGAATGGCAGGCGGCTCGAAGGCGGCCACAACGGCTCCCGGAATCGCAAACAACTTCGGGGCGTCTCGCGCCACGATATCGCTCGCGGCGTGTCCGGGGGCTTTGCGCAGATCGATTGATTTCAGCGGAGCGAAAATCAGCCCGTAGTTCGATGAACTGCCGCCCGTAAGCGAGAAGCCAGGGATGGCAAAGGTGCCGAATATGTCGGGGTCGGCAAGCAGAATTTTCTCTGCCTCGGTAGAAATACTGCTGGTGTAAGAAAGGGACGCTCCCGGGGGTGCCTGTACCACAACAATGAAGTAGTTCTGGTCTTCCTGCGGCACGAAGCCTGTCGGAACGTGGACGTACATGTAAGCGGTAGCTGCCAGTCCCGCGACAAAGAGTACAACCATCACATAGCGGATCTTCAGCGTTTGGGTGATGGCCTTGCCATACCACGTAGCCAGTCCTCGAATCGCACCGTCGATTCCGTGAGCAAATTTGCGATAGGCGCCTGAGAGCCAGCCAATTCTGGTCCAATCGAAAACCGAGTACTTGTATTCCTCACCGCGCAGCAGGATGGCCGCCAGGGCTGGCGAAAGCGTTAGCGCATTGAACAGCGAAATCGCGATCGAAAACGCGATAGTCAGGGAAAACTGCTTATACAGAATTCCCGTAGTGCCGGGAAAGAATGACACTGGCACGAATACCGAGATCAGCACCAGCGACGTCGCCACTACCGCGCTGGATACTTCCTTCATGGCGGCCGAGGTTGCCGTTCGTGGATCGGTCTTGTCCTGATCGATATGTCGCTGCGCATTCTCGATGACTACGATCGCGTCGTCCACCACCAGGCCCGTGGCCAACGTGATACCGAACAGTGTCAACGAATTGATCGAGAAATCGAATATCTTGACGAAGGCAAAAGTCCCGATCAGCGAAACGGGAATCGTAACCGCCGGAATGATCGTTGCGCGCCAGTCGAGCAGGAAAAAGAAAATCACAACGATGACAATGAGGATCGCTTCCTCGAGCGTGGTTACCACTTCCCTCACTGAATCGCCGACCACCGTCGTGGTGTCGAACGCGACGACGTATTTGATTCCCGGCGGAAAGGAGTTCGACAGTTCCGCCAGCGCGGCTTTCGCCTTCTTATCCACGTCTAACGCGTTAGCGTTCGAGAGCTGTTGAACACCGATGCCAACGGCTTCGTGTCCGCTGTACATCAGGTTCGAGTCGTAGCTCTCAGAACCGATTTCCGCCCGACCAACGTCTTTCAACTGGACGATTCCGTTGCGGGTGTTCTTCAGGATGATATTTTCGAATTCCCTCGGATCCGACAGGCGCCCGACTACCTTCAACGTCACCTGAAAATCCTGCTTGGGATTTGAGGGCGGGCGTCCTAGCTGGCCCGCGGGAATCTCGACATTCTGTTCCTGCAAGGCGGAAACGACGTCAGCGGCGGTCAGTTGTCGCGCGGCGAGTTTGGTTGGGTCAAGCCACACTCGCATCGCATACTTTCTTTCCCCGAAAATCACAACGTCACCCACGCCGGGTACGCGCTTCAATGCGTCCTTTACGTAAACATCGAGATAGTTCGAGATGTACTGGTCCGAAAGACTGCTATCAGGAGAGTAAAATCCCGCGCCGAAGACAAAATTCGGGTTCGCCTTGGTGATGGTGACGCCGGTGTTCTTGATTTCCTGTGGCAAGCGACCTTGCGCCGTCGCTACGCGATTCTGTACGTCAACCGCGGCAATGTTCAGGTCGTAACCCGTGCGGAAGGTCACGTTGATGCTGCTTGTGCCGTCGTTAGAACTAGCCGAAGTGATGTAGTGCATCCCCTCAACGCCATTGATCTGCTGCTCCAGAGGGATTGTGACGGCCGACTCCACGACTTGGGCATTGGCGCCAACGTAGTTGCTGCTGACGTTGACTTGCGGCGGAGCCAGGTTTGGATAAAGCGAAATCGGCAGTGTGGGAATACACACCGCGCCAGCAAGAATGATCAGAAGCGCGCAGACCGTTGCAAAAATAGGTCTTTGAATGAAAAAGTCAACCAAGCGGGTATTTCCTCTCCTGCGGCGCCCGCGATGGGCGAGAGTCCTTGCTTTTCAGATGGCGTTAGCTAGCTGGTCGGTTGAATCGGCGAGCCATCGACCAGGAACTGCGTGCCTGAGACGATGACCCGGTCGCCGGGCATCAATCCGCTGGTCACGGCATAGTTGTTTCCCACGGTATCTCCAAGCGTGACCGCGCGCTGTTTGGCAACGTGGCCGTTCCCTTGTTGCGTGGAGACGTAAACGAAGGGCTGGCCGCCGATTCGGGTAACGGCCAGCACGGGTACGGTCGCCGTGGGTGCCGTGCTCCATATCACCCGGGCCTTCACCAGTTGCAAATTGCGGAACCTGTCAAGCGAAGCGTGTATGGGTGCCTTTACCAGAACACCTTGAAGGGCGTTATCGACCTGCGGCGAAATGAAGTAAATCTTTGAACTCTCAATCAGTTCCCCGGTGCTGCTGACGATCTGCACTGGCAGGTCCATGCGGATATCGCCGGCTCGCTCCGTCGGGATGTAGACGTACGCTTCCAGTTCTTTGTTTTCGTCGACCGTGGTCAACAAAGTCGGCGATGAAACGTAGTCCCCCAAGTGGACCGGGATATCGCCCACAACGCCGGCAAAGGGCGCCGTGAGATTGTAGTACCCAAGCTGGCGCTGTTGGGTGATCTTTGCAGCCGTCGATGCTTCCCAGTCCGCCTTCGAATTGGCGAACGCCTGCACCGCCTGATCAAAGCTCTGTTTGCTGGTCACCCCGGCCTGGAACAACTGGGTTTGCCGATCCAACTCGATTCGGTTGTAGTCGTAAATCGCTTTTTTCTGGGCCTCAGTACTCCGCTGTTGATCCACAGTCGCTTGCTGTTTGAGTGGATCGATGGTCATTAGCACTTGTCCGGGGGCGACATGATCGCCCGACTTCACCAGAATACGGGTCAAGATGCCATCGACTTGGGGCTGGATACTGGCCGAGCGCCGCGACTTAACGGTGGCCACATACTCATCGGCCCGCGGCACGGGTTCCAAGCTAATGGTCTGAGTCTTCACCGGCAAAGCTTGTTGCGCAGGTTGCTTTGCTTCAGTATTGCTGCAGCCTGACGTTGCCAGTATCGCGAATATTACGAGCGCGGAATACAGCAACCCTATAACACTTTTCACAGTAACTCCCCAGATAACAGATGATGCAAAACAGATGCTTTTTGGGAAACAAAGGGTTCATGAGTTTCTTGACCGGCAAGGTCGGTCTGATCTCCAGCGGCTGAGGACAAAACACACAATACGAACCCATTACATCTTGCGGGCCAGAGTATACGGCCCAGGCTCGCTCAGACTGTGCGTTTCTTTCGGGAGGCGATTTCCGCCCGCCTCTTCTTTTTGGCTTCCTTGGCGGCGACACGTTGCATTCGCTTTAGCTCGGTAGGCGAGTACATGCTACCCCGGCACGACTTGCTGCGACAGTGGCACGGCGCTTCGTCCTCTCCGTCGTAGAGCCAGTAATCGTAGGTAATCTCTTCCCCAGCCTTCATATCGCGCAGGGTCTTAATAAAAATTCGTCCGTCGTCTTCGTCGGTTTCACAGTTGGGATCGCATGAGTGGTTCACGAACATTGCCATTCCGTGGCCATCAATAACGATGGCGCCGTCTCCAATTCCGAACAGATACGTGAACGGACGGCCTTCATAGCGCACATCACCTTCTTCCTTGGTGATCCGCTCCCCCGTATATTCCAACACGACCGTGCCTTCGGGTATGTTTTCCAGCGCAAAGCAGCCGGCGGCATGAATGTCTGATGATCGAGTAATCAGGCGTGGCAAACTGCGACCCCTCCGAAAGGAATTGACCCGAAGTATAACGTAATCAAGTAATACCACTCGCGACAATTCCGGACATCGCGCCAGTCGCGATCGCAACCGTTTTTTGTGCCCTACGTCACACACACGACCTTCACTTGAGGGTTCACAATCGCGCCGTTATTTCGTATGCTTGACTCGTACCCTGTGTGGAGGACTCTACATGGTTCACGTGATCATTCGGCATAAAGTCGCAGACTATTTTCGCTGGAAAGCGGCTTTTGACGCGCATCTCAATACTCGGAAGGCAGCGGGGGAGACCGATTACCGTATCCTGCAGTCAGTGGACGACCCTCGCGAGATCACCATCTTTTTGGATTGGGACAGCCTTGAACGTGCACGCCGGTTTGCAGGCTCCGACGACCTCAAGCAAACAATGCAGAAGGCCGGGGTGGTCGGGGCCCCTGACGTTCATTTTCTGGAAGATGCACGCACCGTGCGCCGGTCGGCCGCGGATTGATCTAACTTTCGCAGCGGCGTGAAGAAAAATACTTGACACGCGGCCGCAGGTTTGTGCTTGACAATTTCTCGGCCGCTCGCAATTTTCAGCGCCACGCGGGCGTCCTTCAGCAATAGACAATTTCGGTGAAAGCCACTGGCCATGCGGGTTTCGCGGGACACCGCATTCTGTCAAGAACTTTTCATTGAAATCGCTGATAGCCATTTTTCTGTTTTTTGAGACTCCGTTGACAAACCTCGCCGGGCAAATACAATTACGCCAACTCAAATAACCGATCAGAGCAAGACCGTGACACAAACGACAAAAACTAACGTACTTCTCCATACCGACATTCCCGACCTTGAGCTTCACGCCAGCGGCAAAGTCCGCGATATCTACAAGGTCGATTCCAATCACCTGTTGTTCGTCGCCACCGACCGTATCTCGGCCTTTGATTACGTACTGGCCACCGGGATCCCTGAAAAGGGCCGCGTGCTAACGCAGCTCTCCTTGTTCTGGTTCGATTTTCTTAAGGACATCGTCCCCAACCATCTCGCCACAGCCAACATCGCGCAGTATCCTCAGGAACTGCAGAAGTATGCTGACCAGTTACGTGGGCGATCCATGCTGGTAGCGTGCGCGGACATGGTCACCATCGAGTGCGTCGTCAGAGGATACATCTCGGGCTCCGGGTGGAAGGAATATAAGAGCAGCGGCTCAGTCTGCGGAATCAATCTGCCCGCAGGATTACGCGAATCGGACAAGTTGCCCGAGCCGATCTTCACGCCCGCCATCAAAGCCACCAGCGGCCACGATGAAAATATCTCGTTCGACCGAATGGTCGGCGTGGCCGGACAAGAGTTGAGCGAGAAGCTGCGCGATCTCAGCATAAGGATCTACAAGACCGCTGCCGATTATGCGGAGACTCGCGGCATCATTATTGCCGATACCAAATTTGAGTTTGGCCACACGCCGAAGGGACTGGTCCTGGCTGACGAGGTGTTGACTCCCGATTCCTCGCGCTTTTGGCCCATGGATAAATACCACCCGGGCGGAGCACAGGAGTCGTTCGACAAGCAGTACGTTCGTGATTATCTGGAGTCAATTAAGTGGAACAAGCAGCCACCTGCGCCGGGGCTGCCGCTGGAGGTTGCAGAAAAAACCAGCGAAAAGTATGTAGAAGCTTATGCGCAGTTGACCGGGCATCCACTTCCAGCCTGACGGGAGGCCGCTGAATGTTCGGGTTTTCCCTCCTCGACTGGTTGATCCTGCTGGCTATTCTGCTCAATGTCCTCGGGGCGATTGGACAGGGGTTCTTTTACGAGCTTTTTTCTTTTGCTGGCGTAATCCTGGGATACCTGCTGGCGGCATGGGAATATCCCCGGGTGGCCGTGTTCTATTCGCACTACGTGAATTCGGCGTGGGCGGCGGACATTGCTGGGTTTTTGACAATTTTCTTCGTCGTGCTGGTGTTGGGTGGTGTGGCTGGCAAGATTGCCAGATGGGCAGTGGAAGGGGTCGGTCTGCGCTGGATCGATCGTCTTCTGGGAGGCCTGTTCGGGTTCCTCAAGGGAGTTGTGGTGTGCACCGTCATCGTAATGGCATTGGCGGCGTTTAGCCCCACAAGCCCCTGGATACAAGATTCGCGAATCGCTCCGTTCATGCTGGTCACTGGCCGTGCGCTGATTTGGGCGGCGCCCGCAGAGTTGCGGCAAAGGTTCCGCGACGGATGGAACCTGCTGCGGACTGTGCCGGAACACATTGAGCACGCGGGCGGCGATAAGAATTAATACATCGGGCTGGTTTGCTCGATCACGGAAAGTTAAAGAGAGAGGCACTGTGAAAGACCAACTCGAAGCCCTGATACTGCAGATGCACAAAAGCGGAATCCTCTATTCGGAAGCAGTCCGCGAATTCAAGAAGCGCTTCATCCTCACCGTACTGCAGGAGAACAAGGGCAACCAGTGCAAGACCGCGCGCCAGTTGGGCATGCACCGCAACACTCTCAGCCGCACCATCGCCGAACTTGAGCTCGACATAAAGGTGTTGCGTAACGGCGGGCGCCGCCCGCCCAGAAGCGTACGTCCGTCGACCTTCGACAAGCGGTCTGCCCGCTAGAGTTCGTGAAACGCCACCCCGAGCGCCCACCTAACTCCGGACATTTTCGAGCACAAAAAAGGGAGCCGCGAGGCTCCCGTAGTTTCGTGTTCAACTTCGCTTACTGCTTCTTGGCCGGTGCGTGATGCACGGGAGCGGCCGCCGTTCCAATCGGGTTCCCGGCCTTATCCAACAGCACGCCGTCTGTCATGGTCAGCATGAAAGGACTAGGTGTATAGCTGGAAACGGTAGCTTGGAACTGGGTCAATGTGCCTACAGCAGGTACCAACTTTGTGGGAATCGCTTTTGCCATGGTCAGGTTGATATCTGCTTTCTTGTCGTCGATATCGTCCGCACTGCCAGCCAGTGTCAGCTTGGTAGGCGAAGCGGTAATAACGTTGGCCACCAACTTCACCGCTTTGTCTTTAATCGCGTTCCAAACGGTGTCAGCGGCTTGCTGGTTGCCCGAGGACAGGACGAGTTGCCATTCCGCAAAGCTCATCTGCTTGGGGTCCTTGCTCTTCACCAGGTCGGCAGCCTGTTCGGCTGGCGAGGGCGGCGGCGGGGCGGCAGCCACGGTAAATCCGGCCGGCGGCATTACGCTCGTCGATGCCTGCACCTGTTTGACCAAGTCATCCCAGCCATCGCGGCTTCCGTGGTACCGAGCGTACTTCTTGCCCCCATAGTCGAGAATCTGCTGCTGTCCGGGACCTTGTGCGAGTCCAGCTGCTTTGATGATGAACCAGAATCCTTCCGGGTTCATCGGCTTAGCTTCGAGATCGGCCGTCGCCAGAGGATAGATATCAGCTATGTTCGGCTGCGACTCGTCCGCTACGGCAGCGCGGAGGTCCTTCTGTGCCGTCGCCGAGTCTTTTTTCTGCAATGCCGCGAAACCCACTGCGCCTTCAAAGATAGCTCCCAACTCATTGTGGAACTTGGTGAAGTCAGCGTCGCTCATGCCGTCGGGCTTGGGCGTGTTGGGCAGAGCGTCCACTCCCTTTTGGCCGTACTGCATGGCCATGTCAGCGTTCTTCGCGGCGTCAGCGCCGCCCTGGGAAGCCATGGTGCGGTAATAGTAGGCGAGCAACGCCAGCGCGCGAATGTTGTTGGGATTGACTTGGAGCACTCGATTAGCGGTGTCGACTGTCTTTTGGGCATTTCCGGCTTTCTGGTAAGCCCCCATGAGCGACACCAGCGCATCCTCCTTCATCACGCTGTTGGGATAGGTCTGCAGAAAAGCTTCGATGGCCTGTGCCTGGGCGGCGGGATCCTGCTGCTGCACGGCGCTGACATACGCGTTGTATTCCGCCGGATCTTTAATCTGCGGCTTCTGAGTAGCTGGCGCGGCTGGTGCAGCCGGAGCCTGACCTGCCGACTGCGGAACCACGGTTCCCGCCATTGCAAAGACCAGCAACATGATTACTAGCAACTTCTTCATTCGATTGGCTCCTTAGAGTCTTGGACCTGATGATGACGCTCGCCGAGTCTCAAACACAATTTCACGCGGTCAGATCCAGCCTAATTAGACACCAGACCTGGGTGATCAAGGCGTTCCTTCTTCCGCACTCCACGCTACACGCTGAGGTCTTCACACAAGATTGCGGAGAGGGGGATTATAAGTAGGTATCTTGCCGAAGGCAAGTTACTTACGATTCCACGCAGCTCCAGCGCCCTCGGTCGTGCGGCAGGACGGACTCCCGACTCAGGCGATTATAAGCTGGCGGCGTCCGATCAGGGAAATACAACTTAGGAGGAACGCGCTCATGCACTCAGACCCGGTATTAACAGACTCTAATTTAGTCGCGGTTGTCACCGGAGGCAGCCGCGGAATCGGCCTTGCCATCGCGTTCGCCTTGGCTGAATTGAGATTTCGCATCGTCATTGCAGGCAGGGACAAAGCACCCCTCGATCAAGCCTCCGCCGAACTGCGTTCGCTGGGAGTCCAATGTGAAGGCATCGTCTGCGACGTCACTAATCTTGCATCCGTGACCGCCCTGGGAGGACGGCTGCGCGAAACGTATGGCCGCGTCGATGTCCTGATCAATAATGCCGGGATCGGCGGCCCCGCTCCCCTGCTCCACGAACGCAATCCCGACGAATGGGATGCCATTTTCAATACGAATGTCCGCGGTGCTTTTTACGTCATGCGAGCTGTCGTTCCCTTGATGATCGCAGCGGGTGCAGGTCATATCGTCAACATTTCTTCGCTTGCAGGTAAGAATCCCCTCCCTCGGGGTGCGGCCTATTCCGCTTCGAAGTGGGCACTGAACGGGCTTACCTACTCTGTCGCGGAGGAACTCCGCGCGTACAACATTCGCGTCAGCATCGTATGCCCCGGGTCGGTGGATACCGGGTTTAGTCCGCACGTGGGGAAGGCGGCTGACCGCATGCTGAAGCCCGTAGACGTAGCGCATGTTGTGACCATGCTGGTGACGCAGCGGCCGCAGTCGTTTGTCAGCGAAGTCCTGCTTCGGCCTACTCAGAAGCCCTAACCTGTATTATCATGTTTGCTGGTTATGGAGGCCGGAACAATGACAGAAGTGTATCGCATCCTGGATCAGTACGACCGCGCCGTCAATGGGGACGCCTGGCATGGAGATCCTGTCTGGAAAATCCTAGATGGCATCTCGGCGGAGCAAGCGGTCAGTCGCGCGCAGCCCCAACTGCATAACATCTGGGAACTGGTGGCTCACATGACATTTTGGGAGACGCAGGTATTTCGCCGGCTCAACAATTTGCCGGACCGGCCGGCGGAAAAGCTGAACTTCCCCGCCATACCGGAGCCTACGGCGGAAAACTGGCAGTCTACGCTGGATGACTTCCGCAGGTCCAATCTCGACTTCCGCCGGTGCGTTTCACAACTCGATCCCGCTCGACTTGAACAGGCAGCCCAAGGCCGCGATAAATTGATCTATGTCGAAGTGCACGGAGTCATTCAGCACCATCTCTATCACGCCGGACAGATTGCGATTCTAAGGAGTTTTGCCACCAAAAGTAGGGTGTGAGTGGTTTGTAATTCGCCAATGCGAGTGCTAACATCCGGACTCGTGAGGTTTCTATTAAGGAGGCATTTATGGCTGATAACGATGGTGGTGGCATTCTCTGGTTTCTGGCGGGGTTAGGCATCGGAGCGGCGTTGGGAATTCTCTATGCCCCGAAGACCGGGGAAGAAACTCGCCAGCAGATTCGCGACGCTGCCGAGCAGGGCCGCGACGCCGTGAAAGAGCGTGCGCAACAGGCTAAAGAACAGGCTGGGACGTGGGCCGATAAGGGCCGCGACTACCTGAACTCTCAGAAAGACCAGATCCGGTCAGCCTACGAAGCGGGACGCCAGGCGTATCGCGAGTCCACAACCGACGAAGGCGAAACGGCAGCCACTAAACTCTAGCAAGATGGCATACCGAGGCCTTGGCTCCGGACCAGGAACGACATGGACGAAAGACTAACAATTTTCATCGCGATTACATCGGCTGCGGTTGTGCTCCAGATGCTAATTCTGGCGGGTATGTTCTTTACGGTGCGCGCCCTTAGTACGCACCTTAGGTCGACCATGGATGAAATCAAGTCCCAGGCCTTCCCTCTTTTGGAAGACGGTAAAGTCTTGCAGGCCGACATCAAAAGGATTCTAGAGACTTCCGCGCCCAAGGTGGAACTAGTCCTCGACAACGCCGCCAAGATTTCCACTACCGCATATTCCGGTATAGGACGTGTCGAAAACACCGTCAACGACATACTGGACCGGGCACGCCTGCAAGTTATCCGTGCGGACGAGATGGTCACTCGGGCAATGGATACAGTGGAAGACACGACGGAAAAAGTCGCCCACACGGTGACCTCTCCGGTAAAACATGCCAGCGGCCTGGTACAGGGGATCACGACTGGCTTGGGGACGTATTTCGGTCAAAAGCGGAAGCGCGATGGCGGTCCGTCAGACGAGATGTTTATTTAGGTCGGCCGAGAGCTCTCGTGCATCGGGATAGGGGAGACGGTCGCCCGTCCTCCCCTCCCACACCACCGTACATGCGGGTCCGCATACGGCGGTTCGGCGGGTTGAGCTAAGACCGTATGACCATGGCCGGGAGTCCCAGTGAGGCAAAGTAGGCATTGGGTAGTGCCATGGCTAACGCCGGGGAGTTCGCGATTCGCCACGGACCGTGCGCACTCCCAGCGGTTTGCGCCGCCAGATCTTTGCTCACGCCCCGTTTGCGAAGTTCTTTGAATCGCGTCCGTCCGCGCTTCCATTGCTTCCACACCACCGACCTGAGTCGGCGGCGTAACCAGGACTCAAGGCCCTTCAGCACCGACGGCGTTTGACACTCCCCGAAGTAGCCGAGCCACCCGCGCAAGTAGGTTGCCGTTTCGGCAATCATCTTGGGCAGGCTGATGCCTCGGGTTCGACGCGTCAGTTCCCGTATCCGCTCCTTGAAGCGGACGATGGCCTTGGGGGCAATCCGCCGCCTTGGTTCGCGCTCGCTGGTAAAGCTAAATCCGAGAAACTTCCTCTGCCACGGTTGGGCCACAGCGCTCTTTGCCTGATTGACCTTGAGTTTGAGTCGTTGCGTGATGAAGCGCGTTACGCTCTTCATCACTCGCTGCCCCGCTCGCTCGCTGCCCACGTAAATGTTGCAATCGTCGGCATAGCGCGAGTAGCGGTGACCGCGCCTCTCTAACTCCCGGTCCAGTTCATCCAGCACCAGATTGCTGAGCAGCGGGGAAAGCGGACCGCCTTGCGGCGTTCCCTCGTCGACCGCCGTCACCAATCCGTTCTCCAGCACTCCGGCCTTCAGGAAGGCTCCGATCAACCGGAGCATCCGTGGGTCGGCCACTCGCTTGGCGACCGCCGCTAGCAGGCGGTCGTGATTTACTCGGTCAAAAAATTGCTCCAGATCCAAGTCCACCACCCAGCGGTGCCCTTCGGCGATATACTGCTGTGCCTGTCGCACCGCTTGCCGCGCGCTGCGCCCCGGTCGGAAACCGTGGCTGTGTTCGGAGAACGTCGGGTCCCAGCGCTTCTGCAGAACTTGCAACACCGCTTGCTGGACAAAACGGTCCAGCACCGGAGGAATGCCTAACTTTCGCATTCCCCCGTCCGGCTTCGGGATTTCCACCCGCCTGACCGGTTTCGGTTCGTAGTTCCCCGTCAGCAACTGCTCCCGAATTTCTGGCCCATGCTGCTTCAGGTAGTCCGGTAGTTGCTGGACGGTCATCCCGTCCACTCCCGCACTCCCTTTGTTAGCCTTGACTCGCTGTAATGCCTGCTTGCAGTTTTCCCACTCGCAGACCTCTTCCATCAGTCGTTCGGTTTCAGCCAGGTTTTCAGGCCTGCGCTTCGCCACCAGCGTTTCGGTCCCTTTCTCCACGGCCTTCGGAGCTTCACTCCTACTCTCCGTCGGAAAGGCCAGCACCCCTTGTTCGGGCCGGTTTTTCTGCCGCTGTCCGCTCATGAGTCGCGCTGCTTACTTGCCCTTCCCTTTATTCCCCTTGCGGGGTACCGTTCGGGCCTTTCTCCGCTCTTCTGGAGTAATACGCCCTCTGCTGACTTCTGCGGCACGGTCAGAGTGAATCGCTTCACCCTCAGTCACGTTTTGTGACATGCCGCAGATCTCCCGAGGTAATTTCGACCGCCTTCAACGCGCAACCGCCGGATTTACCACCAGTGCACTTGATGGATATGGGCTTCGCGGTCAGTTGCCCGATCGCCCGTCACTGTAGGCCTCGTATCCGTTGAATTGTTCATCAGCTCGCGTCTTTGCTCCACGCTTCTTTCAGGCCCCGCCTCGCGGCGAGTGTTATTTCACCCTTGCGCTTCGCTAACCCTTCACCTCCATCAGGTTGGGTAGAGGACTCGCACCTCCCAGCTGTCGACCATGCTCGGCACACAACCAAAAGGCAGCGCGTTGACGCTGCCTTTTTCTTCTGCTGCTAAAACTTGCCGCGATCGGGCTTTGAATCACTAGCAGATCCAGCCCCCTCCGACTACGGCGTCTCCGTCGTAGAACACCACCGCCTGCCCCGGGGTGATGGCGCGTTGCGATGCATCGAACGTGACCAGAACCTCGTCATCCCCACTTCTCTCGATAATGGCCGCCGCGGCCTCGTGGCGATGACGGATCTTGGCATGTACACGCATGGGCTCCCGCAGGTGGTCGATGGCAATCCAGTTCATCCGCTTGGCGAGTAACGTCCGCGACAGCAAGTCTTCTCCCGCTCCAACTACAACCTCGCGCTTGTCGCCGCGAATCTCCAGCACATAAAGCGGCGACCCCGTCGCAACTCCCAGGCCCTTGCGCTGGCCCACGGTAAAGTTATGGATGCCGTTGTGAGTCCCCAGTACCTCGCCCGTCGTAGTCACCAGGTCGCCGGAAGTGTCAGGAATCTCCTCACCCTGCTCTTCCAGGTAGGCGTCGAGAAATTTCTTATAATCGCCGCCCGGGATAAAACAAATCTCCTGCGAATCCGGCTTTTCGAACAGCCGCAGCCCGGTTCGCTTCGCCTCCTCGCGGACATCGGGCTTGCGCATCTCTCCCAGCGGAAACAGTGTCCGGCTCAACTGTTCCTGCGTCAGGCCGAAGAGGAAATATGTCTGGTCCTTGGCCAAGTCCGCCGGGCGCTTCAGCACCCAACGTCCGCTGCGCTCGTCATATTCATTGCGGGCGTAGTGTCCTGTGGCCAGCAGGTCGGCCCCAATCTGACGCGCGGTAATCAGCAACTGATCGAACTTCAGATGGTTATTACACAGGCTGCACGGGATCGGAGTACGCCCGGAAAGATAGTCTTCGACAAACGGACGTACCACGTCCTGCTCGAAACGCGACTCCTGATTCACGACGTAGTACGGAATACTCAGCTTCTGAGCCACATACCTCGCGTCGTACACATCGTCGATGGAACAGCATCGCCCCTGCACCGCTTCAGGCATACCCTCGTGACTAGCCAGGCGGCGCTGGTTCCAGAGCTGCAGCGTGAGTCCGATGATGTTGTAGCCGCGCTCGCACAACATGGCCGCGACGGTCGACGAATCGACGCCGCCCGACATAGCTACGGCAATGGTCTGGTTCTCGTGGTTCAAGTCAAGCTATCCAATCTCTCGTGAATTCTCTGCGCGAACGTGAACTCGAAGCTACGCTTGGGACCTAGCGGCTCTCTTATACACCGGGCTCAAGTCCCGCAGCCGCGTCACCACCTCTGGAATCAACTGCAACGCGAAGTCGATGTCCTCCCCGGTGTTCTGCTTGCCGAGGCTGAAGCGCAAGCTCGCCCGCGCGCGGTCCGGCGACAAGCCCATTGCGGTTAAAACATGCGACGGCTCAATCGCTCCTGCAGAACAGGCCGCACCCGTCGACACTGATAGACCTTTGAGATCCAGTGCGATCACCATTGCCTCGCCTTCCAGGCAGTCGAACACAATATTCGTGGTGTTAGGTACACGGGGGGCACCCGCGCTGTTCACACTGACTTGGTCAACGGTTTCCACCACCGTTCGTTGCAATCGGTCGCGCAGTCCAGCCATGCGCTCAACACTTCCGTCGCTAAACCCCGCGCGAGCAATCTCCGCGGCGTTGCCCAACCCAACGATGCCGGCAAGGTTTTCCGTCCCGGCCCGACGCGAGCGCTCGTGTCGTCCCCCATAAAACATTGGCTGCAGCAGCGTTCCCTTGCGGACATACAGCGCGCCTGCTCCCTGCGGGCCATGCATCTTGTGCGCTGTCAGAGTCAACAGATCGCAACAAATATCCTTGACGTCGATCGGCAACTTGCCGGCGGCCTGTACCGCGTCCGTATGGAAGTACACGTCCGCTTCCGCGGCAATTTTACCGATCTCGTTCACAGCCTGTAACACGCCGGTCTCGTTGTTGGCGAAAATGATGCTGATCAGTTTCGTTGCCGGACGAATCGCCCGTCGGACATCGTCCGGATCAACGAGCGCACATCCGTCCACCGGAAGATACGTGACCTCGCAACCGATTTCCTCCAGGCGCTTACACGCGTTCAAGACGGCGTGGTGCTCGACGGCCGAAGTGATCACATGATCACCCGCCTTCACCAGCCCAAACAGCGCGAGGTTATCGCCTTCCGTGCCGCCGCTGGTAAACACAATCTCCGCCGGACGGCAGTTCACCAATTCAGCCACCTGCTCGCGCGCATGTTCTACAGCCGCACGCGACTGTTGCCCCTGCTGATGGATCGACGAGGCATTGCCGAACTTCTCCAGGAAGTACGGCTTCATGGCCTCAAAGACTTCAGGCAGAAGCGCGCTGGTCGCATTATTGTCGAGGTAGACCCTGTGCATCGCTAAACCTATTTTATCGTGTTAGTTAGATTCCGAGGAGAAACGGATCGATTCGCAACAATAAGCCCAAACGTTGGCAGCCTTTCAGCACCAATAAAAAGCCCGCGCCATCCAACGCGGGCCGGCACTCAAACCTAGAAAACTATCGATGTTCCATCTGCACGTATTTGTTGGGGTAGATCGGTCCCTGATATTCCGCACGCGGGCGAATTAGCCGGTTGTCGCTTAACTGCTCCATGACGTGGGCCGTCCAGCCGGAGATGCGCGACACCGCGAACACAGGGGTGAACAGGTCGATGTCGATTCCCAGCGTGTGATACGTCGAAGCCGAATAGAAATCGACGTTGGCATTCAGTTTGCGTTCGGCTACCACGAACTCTTCGATCTTGCGCGAGATTTCAAACCACTTAGCGATTCCGCTGGAGCTGCCGAGATCACGCGACATGGTCCGCAGATGCGTGGCCCGCGGATCCTCCGTGTGATAAACGCGGTGCCCGAATCCTGGGATCTTCTTCTTCTGCGCCAACATCCCTTTAATGTAATCGACCGGATCGGCTCCTGAAGAGTCGATAGCTTCGAGAATGCGGAACACGGCCTCGTTCGCGCCACCGTGCAATGGACCCTTGAGAGCACCGATCGCAGCCGTAATCGCCGAGTGCATATCGCTCAACGTGGCGGCAACCACGCGCGCAGCAAATGTCGAAGCATTCAGTTCGTGGTCAGCGTGCAGAATCAGAGCGATGTCGAGCGCCCGCTCCGCCGTTGGGCTCGGAATCACACCATTCAACTGGTACAGAAAGTTTGCAGGATGAGATAGCGTCAGGTCGGGCTCAATCACTGGCCTGCCCTTGCGAATGCGATCATAGGCGGCGACCACGTAGGCGATCTGAGACGTGAGCCGGATCGCCTTACGCAGGTTGGCTTCTGCGTCGTTTACCTTCTCCTCCGGGTCGTAAAACGACAGGGCTGAGACGATAGTCCTCAGCACGTCCATCGGAAGGGCGTGTTTGGGAGCCTGATTCAGAAGGCTGATAATCGAAGCATCGAGTTTGCGTTCACGCGCGAGGTTCAGCTTCAATTCCTGCAACTGAGCACGGTTGGGCAGGTGACCGAACCACAGCAAGTAGCAGCACTCCTCGAAAGTGGAGTTGTCTGCAAGCTCATGAATATCGATGCCACGATACGCAAGCACGCCCTGGTCGCCATCGATGTAGCAGACGCTGGAATTGACGGCCGTGACCCCTTCCAGGCCCTTTGGTGTATTAACGATGCTGGACATTAATCCCTCGCTCAGTTCTGTGGAACCGTATTTATTTAAATTTCAGGGGCAGGCCGCGCGCCCTCGGGCTCGGCAGAGTCGCAAACTCGCGCAACCAACTTTTGTACTCCCCAAGCGCGCAACAGTCTAGTTTATCCGTCACACTCCATTGCCGCGTGTCGCACGGGGGGCTATATTTAGGGGTTTGCTTATCTGTTCCCCGCCCAGGTACGGGCCGGGGACCCAATTTCGCGGTTCTGCCGCGGCTGGAGCCATCATGACGAAACGCATTTATGCCCTGTTTTTACTGCTCACCCTTACACTGGCGAATTCAGCCATCGCCGACGAGGGGATGTGGCTGTTTAACGCTTTTCCTAAAGACAAGGTGAAGGCCACATACGGATTTGAGGTGTCGCAGAGATGGCTCGATCACGTGCGTCTTTCCTCCGCACGGGCCCCGAATGGCTCTTCGTCCTTCGTTTCTCCCGATGGCCTGATCTTTACCAACCACCACATCGCGCAGGGCTGTATCCATGACCTCTCCACTGGCGGCAAGGACTACATGAAAGACGGCTTCTACGCTCCGACGCGAGCCGAAGAGCCCAAGTGTCCCGGAGTTGAATTTGTCGTTCTGCAGGGCATTGAAGACGTAACCGCGAAGGTGAACGCCGCTTCGAGACCTGGCATGTCATCGGCCGACGCCGGCAAGGCCGAGCGCGAAGTCATGTCGAACCTGGAGAGTGAGTGCTCGGTCGACGGACTCCGCTGCGATGTGGTCACGCTGTACTCAGGGGCACTCTATCACCTCTACAAGTACAAAAAGTACAGCGACATTCGACTAGTGATGGCACCCGAATTCAGCATCGCGTTCTTCGGCGGCGATCCTGACAATTTCGAATACCCCCGTTACGACCTCGACATTTCGTTCTTCCGTGCCTATGAGAACGATCAGCCCGCCAAGACACCCAACTATCTGAAATGGTCAAAAACGGGCATCAAAGAGGGTGACTTGGTTTTCGTGTCCGGGCATCCCGGCCGTACGGGCCGACTGTTGACCATGGACCAGTTGGCCTTCCTGCGAGACGTGCAGTATCCCTGGCAGATTAAGTCGCTCGCTCGACGTATCGACCTCTTGAAGAAATACAGTGCGGCGTCGGAAGAAAATGCCAAGCAAGCGGAGAGCGACTTCTTTGGTTTGCAGAATAGCTACAAGGCCATCTCGGGGTACCAAGGAGGCCTGCTGGACAAGAGCCTGATGGCCAAGAAGGCCGGCGACGAGAAGGCCCTGCGAGACTTCGTCAACGCTGACGCCAAGCTGAAGCAGGAGTTCGGCGATCCCTGGGCTGAGATTGACAAGGCAGTCGCCGTGCAGAAGGAAATGTTCCTGCCCTTCATTTACGTCGATAACATGGCCGGCTTCCGCGGTGACCTCCCTCGCTTCGCTCGCACCATCGTGCGCGCCACTACGGAGAAGCAGAAGCCCAGCAATCAGCGTATTCGTGGCTTTCAGGACTCGGCGTTGCCGACGCTCGAGCAGCGGCTGTTCTCTACCGCACCTGTGTACAAATCTCTGGACCGCGTTCAGCTCGCCGAAAGCCTCGCCGAAATGCAGGAGCAACTAGCCGCGAACAACGACGTGGTCAACATGGCTCTCTCCGGAAAGTCTCCGGACGAACGCGCCGCCGAATTGATCGCTGGCACTAAACTCGACGACGTCGCTGTCCGCAAGCAGCTCTATGCAGGGGGCAAAGCCGCCGTCGATGCCAGCAACGATCCCTTGATCGTGCTGATGCGCCAGATCGAGCCCACCGCCAGCGCCCTCCACCAGCGCGATGAGGACGACGTCCAGTCGGTGCTTCGCCGCAATGGCGGGAACATCGGAAAGGCCCTGTTTGCGAAAGGCGGATTCAGCGTTCCGCCTGACGCCACCTTCACACTTCGCCTCAGCTACGGCGCGGTAAAAGGCTACGAGCTGAACGGCCAACATGTCCCCTGGTTTACTACCATGGGCGGCGCCTACGAGCACGCAGCCCAGCACGGCAGTAAGCCCCCCTACGAGTTGCCGGAGAGCTGGATCAAAGCTAAGTCCTCGATCGACTTAAAGACTCCCTTCGACACCGCGTCCACTCCCGACATTATCGGAGGCAACTCGGGCAGCCCGCTCATCAACAAGAACGCCGAGGTCGTCGGCATTATTTTCGATGGCAACATTGAATCGCTTCCCTGGAACTTCATCTACGATGATGTGGTTGGCCGCTCGGTCTCGACCGACTCACGTGCCATTATGGAGTCGTTGCGCAAGATCTATCGCGCCGACGACTTGGCCGACGAATTGACCGGAGTTCCGGCCGCCGGCAAATCTAAGGCCATGAAGCCGGCGACGCCCCAGAAGTAGCTCGTCTCGGCTCGTTCCCCGCCCGCCTTGTCTTCAAGGCGGGCATTGTAGTTTGGCCTTGGTCGGGGTTTGTGAAATTTCGTTGAGCCACCCCGCACTCGCCGAAAGCCTCGCGTCGGACTCGGGTTACACTAATTCCCGGGCTGTGCGTCGCGAGCGGCAATTGAATGAAGCGGACGCGCCTGCCCTGACTCAGCGACTGACCTCCGGAGAGACTGTCATGGCAGGCAACAATCCAGCGCCGGGTGGCCCGGGGATATCTCCCCGATGGACACGCGGCTCCAAGGATGCAGTCGGCACTGCCTACGCGGTTTCCAGTCGTGTCTGGTACACCATGGCGAATGGCGTCATCACTGAGCTCTATTACCCCACGATCGACACCCCCCAGGTGCGCGATATCCAGTACCTCGTCAGCGACGGCGAGACGTTCTTTCACGATGAGCGTCGCCACATGCAGACTCACTTAGACTGCCTCGAAAAGGCCAGTTTGGGCTTCAAGGTCACCAACTCTGATCCCGATGGCCGTTACAGCATCGAAAAGCAGATTATTGGCGACCCACACCTCAACTGTCTCTTGGTGCATACCCGCTTCAATGCGGCTCTCGCATGGCAGGGCAAGCTGCACCTTTATGTCCTGTGCGCGCCCCATCTGCAGATCGGCGGAATGCACAACAACGGCGAGGTAATAGAGCGCCGGGGGCGTCGCTTTCTGATGGCCTACCGGGACCATGTTTATTTGACCCTCGCGGCAACCTTGCCGTTTTCGCGCCTCTCGTGCGGCTATGTTGGGGTAAATGACGGCTGGACCGATCTCGCTCATAACCTCAAAATGGACTGGACGTACGACTCTGCCTTGGACGGCAATATCGCTCTCACGGGCGAAATCGATCTCTCCCGAGGCACCGAATTCACGCTGGGCGTCGGCTTTGGACATACCCAGCACAACGCCACCACCACGCTCTACCAGTCGTTGTGCATACCTTTCGACAACCACCTGCAGCACTTCAATGATCAGTGGAATCGCACCAGTAAGCGTTTCGCCCTCCTGGCCAAAATTGCCGCGCACGACTCCACGCTGTACGAGCGCAGCGTAAACCTGCTGCTCGCCCACGAAGATAAAGTTTTCCCGGGCGCCATGATCGCCAGTCTCAGCATTCCGTGGGGAGAAGACAAAGGCGACGACGATGTCGGCGGCTATCACCTAGTTTGGACGCGCGACATGGTGCAATGCGCCACCGCGCTTCTATCCGCCGGAGATCTCGCGACCCCACTACGGGCCCTCGTTTATCTGGCCATCAGCCAGCGCGACGACGGCGGCTTTTATCAAAATTTCTGGATCGACGGCCGCCCTTACTGGACGGGCCTTCAGCTCGATGAAGTCTCCTTCCCCATCATCCTCGCGTGGCGAATGTGGAAGTCCAACGCCCTGGAGAATTTCGACCCTTATATCACGGTGCAGCGCGCGTGCAGCTTTCTGATCCGCGAGGGACCTGCCACTGTGCAAGACCGATGGGAGGAAGCCGCCGGCTACTCTCCTTCCACGCTGGCTTCGAACATCGCAGGCCTGATCTGCGCCGCAGATTTTATCGAGGCCCGCGGCGACAAAGACACCGCCGAATTCGTTCGCACCCATGCGGACTTCCTCGAATCTCACGTCGAAAAGTGGACGGTCACGACCGAGGGAACGCTGGTGCGGGGCATCGGGACGCATTACATTCGCATCAATCCCGCCGTAAGCACTCACGGATCCTGTGGCGATGAAGATCCCAACCTCGGCATGCTGGCTCTTTCCAACCAAGCCCCCGGCGCGCAGCATCGATATCCAGCTAAGGACATCGTAGACGCCGGTTTCCTCGAGTTAGCTCGTTTGGGAATTCGCAAACCCGGAGACCTGCTGATTGAGCAATCTTTGAAAGTAATCGACGCGGTACTCAAGGTAGACACGCCGGGCGGTCCCTGTTGGAAGCGGTACAACCACGACGGCTACGGCCAGCGCGACGACGGAAGCTCGTTCGAAGGTTGGGGTGTCGGAAGGCCATGGCCGCTTCTCACCCTGGAGCGCGCCACCTATGAGCAGGCTGCTGGGCGCGACGTTGACATCTATCTGCAGGCAGCCAAGAATTTCTCCACCGGCATCGGTCTGATTCCCGAGCAGATCTGGGACGCCCCTGACCTTCCCCAAGTATATATGTACTTCGGTAAGGCCACGGGCGCAGCGATTCCGCTGATGTGGGCCCATGCCGAATATGTCAAATTGTTACGCTCGGTGTCCGATGGCAAGGTGTTCGATCTAATCGATTCCGTTGCTGAACGTTACTGCAACGACAAGCCACGGCCCGTCATCGAAGTATGGAAAATGAATCGCCAGGTCAAGTGCATTTCTGCGGGTGGCTTACTGAGGCTGGTGGCCTCGTCGTCGTTCCTGATGCATTGGACGGACGACGAATGGACCACCAAGCGTGACACCTCGTCCACCCCGACTTCCATCGGCATCGAATACGCTGATATCCGGGTTGCGCCGTCGCAGACGGCTCCTATACGCTTCACCTTTTACTGGCCGGAACAGTCGCAGTGGCAAGGCACGGATTACCAGGTCGAAGTTACGAAGTGAACCCCAATCTACGCAAGAGAAAGGTAGCCGCCGGTGAGTAGCCAAACCCCAATACCCGCGCAGCAACAAGAGCAGGCCATCGCTGACGCCAAAGCGCAGCAGCAACTCGAACAGCTCTGCATTAACACAGTCCGCACCTTGTCGATGGACGCGGTGCAGAAAGCCAACAGTGGCCATCCCGGTACGCCGATGGCATTGGCTCCTCTTGCGTTTGTGCTTTGGGACCGCTTCCTGCGTTTCAATCCTCGGGATCCGCACTGGCCAGGCCGCGACCGCTTTGTCCTGTCCAATGGCCACGCCTCCATGTTGCTTTACTCGATGCTGTATCTCACCGGATACGATTTGACCCTCGACGATCTCAAGAACTTTCGCCAGTGGGGATCGAAGACACCCGGACATCCGGAATATGGCCTGACCGCCGGCGTGGAAACCACAACCGGCCCGCTTGGCCAGGGCATCAGTAATTCCGTGGGCATGGCGATCGCCCAGCGTTGGTTTGCCTCGCAATTCAACCGCGACGGGCACAACCAGTTCGACTACCGCATTTATTCCATCTGCGGCGATGGCGACCTGATGGAAGGAGTTTCCAACGAGGCAGCTTCGATCGCCGGTCACCTTGGACTTTCCAACCTCATTTGGTTTTACGACAACAATCACATCACGATCGAAGGCAGCACTTCGCTGGCCTTCTCCGACGACATTGCCACACGTTTCCTGGCATGGCACTGGAACGTTCAGCACGTCGGCGACGTCAACGACCTGGCTGCTCTGGATCGCGCAATCCGTGAGGCGCAGGAAGAAACTCAACGCCCGTCGCTGATCATCGTCAACAGTCACATCGGATATGGTGCGCCGCACAAGCAAGACACTGCCGAAGCGCACGGTGAGCCTCTGGGGGCTGACGAAATACGGTTGGCCAAAATCAATTACGGCTGGCCGCCCGACGCGCAATTCCTGGTGCCGGAAGAAGCGAAGACCCACATGGGCAAAGCGGTCGAGCGCGGCTCCAAGTGGGAGCAGGACTGGAACGACCGCTACAAAGCATGGGCCCAGGCGTTTCCTGATCTCGACAAACAATGGCAATTGATCGCTAACCGCGATTTGCCCCAGGGCTGGGACAAGGACATTCCCACGTTCCCCGTCGACGCCAAGGGGCTTGCCACCAGGGAATCGAACAACAAAGTGCTGAACGCAGTGGCCAAAAACGTGCCCTGGCTGATCGGCGGAGCGGCCGATCTTGCACCGTCAACCAAGACCCTGATTAAAGATGCGGGTAGCTTTGAGCGAAATGATTACGCCGGACGCAACTTCCATTTCGGTATCCGCGAACACGCCATGGGCGCGATCGTGAACGGCATGACCGTGTCATTGATACGGGCGTATGGTGCGACGTTCTTCATCTTCTCCGACTACATGCGACCGACGATTCGATTAGCCGCGCTAATGGACCTGCCCTCAATTTTCATCTACACGCACGATTCCATAGGCTTGGGTGAAGACGGACCTACCCACCAGCCGATCGAACAGCTGATGTCTTTGCGCGCGATGCCGCGGCTGCTGGTATTCCGGCCGGGCGACGCTAACGAAGTCTCCGAAACCTGGCGCTACATTATGCAACTCCGGCACGAACCTGTGGTGATCGCGCTCACCCGTCAGGCGATTCCAACTTTTGACCGGACGAAGTACGGCGCGGCTTCGGGTGTGGCCAAGGGAGCATATGTACTCGCCGATTCCAAGGGCACTCCCGACGTAATATTGATAGGCACGGGATCAGAAGTCCAGCTCTGTGTCGGGGCCTACGAGAAGCTGACGGCTGAAGGAGTTAAAGCTCGGGTTGTCTCCATGCCGTGTTGGGAACTGTTTGAAAAGCAACCTGCTGAGTACCGCTCAGAAGTTCTTCCTCCGGCTGTGCGAGCGCGCGTGGCGGTTGAGGCTGGAGCTACCTTTGGCTGGACAGAATTCGTAGGTGACGATGGCGAGGTCGTGGGCCACGACGATTTTGGGGCGTCGGCTCCCATCAAAGACCTGATGACGAACTTCGGCTTTACGGTGGACAACGTGATTGCTAAAGCGCGACTGGCCATCGGCAAAGCCAAGTCTTAGTCGCCCCAGATTCATCCGTCGCCACGCTAACTGACGCTGCAGAAAGGGAGGCGTTCATGCCAGTCACAACCGCGGTCAGGACTGCACAGTTCGGCGTCATTGGCCTCGGCGTAATGGGTGCCAACCTCGCCCTTAACGTTGCCGATCATGGTCATCCAGTTGCGGTTTGGAACCTGGAAACCGACTGGGTCGACCGCCTGGTTCACAAGCACCCCGAACAGCACCTGATCGGCACGAAGACGCTGCAGGAGTTCTGCCGCTCCTTGGAGCGTCCTCGCCGCATTCTGATGATGATCATGGCCGGAGATCCGGTCGATCAGACGTTGCAAAGGTTGTCTCCCTTCCTTTCACCAGGAGACATCGTCATCGACGGGGGCAACTCTTTCTTCAAAGACACCGTCCGGCGCGAGCTCAATGCCCGGCAGACTATGGTCAACTTTTTTGGCATGGGAGTCTCGGGCGGCGAAGAAGGCGCTCGGTACGGTCCATCGCTGATGCCTGGAGGCTCGCGCGAAGCGTACAGCTATGTAGCACCTATTCTTCTGTCCATCGCCGCGAAGAGTGACTCCGGACCATGCGTCAGTTATGTCGGACCCGATGGCTCGGGCCACTTCGTAAAGATGGTGCACAACGGCATCGAGTACGGCGACATGCAGCTCATTGCCGAAGCTTACGAAATCCTGAACAAGGCGCTCCACATCGGCGCGCAGGAATTGTCTGACATCTTTGCCGAGTGGAACCGTGGACCGCTGGAGTCTTACCTGATCGAAATCACGGCCCAGATCTTCAGCGTCAAGGACACCGAGACCGGAAAGCCGTTGATTGACATGGTCCTGGACCGCGCCGGACAGAAAGGCACCGGCAAATGGACGGCCCAGACTGCGCTCGACCTCGAAGTGCCGGTACCAACCATTACGGCCGCGATTGATGCGCGTGCACTCTCCAGCATGAAGGACGAACGCGTTGTCGCCAGCCATCTCATCCACTCCGATTCGGGCGGCGCGTTCAGCGGAACCAAGCAGGAACTGATCCAGGCCGTTCATGATGCCTTATATGCTTCAAAGATTTGTTCGTACGCGCAGGGCATGAGCCTGATTCGCGCCGGTTCCAAAGAGTGGGAGTGGAGTATTAACCTCCGTGAGATGGCCAGAATCTGGAAGGGTGGTTGCATCATTCGCGCGCGCTTCCTGGACTCAATCATGCGCGCCTTTGAACGCCAACCCGATCTCCCCAACCTCTTGCTCGACTCTGATTTCATGGCGTCTATGCGGCGATCCGAGCAGTCGTGGCGCAAGCTAATTGCCACCGCCGTCCAGATGGGAATTCCGGTGCCCGCGCTGTCGGCCTCGCTGTCGTACTTTGACAGCTATCGCAGTGCACAGCTGCCGCAAAATCTGACCCAGGCTCAACGCGATTACTTTGGGGCTCATACCTTTCAGCGCACCGATCGCCCGGACGGCGGCTTCGTCCATGGTGATTGGGCTGCAAAGTCCCCTCGAACATCAGGAGGTGCGAAGTGAGCACGGCAGTACAAACCGCGCCGTTCAAGATTACGGCTCCAACACTACCCAAGGCAGGTTCCTGCCTCTTGGTCATCTTCGGTGGCACGGGAGACTTGACTAAGCGCAAGTTGATTCCAGCGCTGTACGACCTAGCGTGCATTGGCTGCACCAACCCAACATTTGACGTTCTCGGCATCGGTCGGACCCAGCTGACCGATGAGCAGTTCCAGGAGAGGATGCACGAAGGCGCTGCTAAGTCGAAAGACTCGCGCAACTATAGTGAGGACGGGTGGTCCGGATTTGCCAAACGCCTGCACTATCTTGTGGGCGATGCCAACCATCCTGATTTCTATCCGCATTTGAAAACAAGGATCGAGGAAATGCAGAAGAACGGCGCCAGCAAGAACGTGCTGTTCTACGTCTCAACGCCGGCATCGCTGGCTCCGCCGATTGTGGAAGGTCTTGGCCAATCCGGTCTGGCTCGCGGCGAAGGCGGTTGGACGCGCATCGTCCTGGAAAAACCCTTCGGTCATGATCTGAAGAGCGCCCAGGAATTGAACGAGATTGTTTCGCACGTCTTCGACGAGAATTCGGTCTATCGCATCGACCACTATCTGGGTAAGGAAACGGTCCAGAACATCATGGTGTTCCGCTTTGGCAACTCCATGTTCGAGCCTATCTGGAACCGCAACAACATTGACTACATCGAGATCACGGCGGCCGAAACCCTGGGCGTCGAGAACCGCGCGGCGTTTTACGAAGAGACCGGTGCTTTGCGTGACATGGTGGCCAACCACCTGCTGCAGTTGTTGACGCTCACGGCCATGGAACCGCCTGTCGCGTTTGACGCCGACTCCGTGCGAGAGTTGAAGGTGCAGGTGCTTCGTGCCATTCGTCCGATGACTGTGGAAGAAGTGGCGAAGCGTACCATTCGCGGGCAATATGGTCCAGGCAAAATCGACGGGGCCGAAGTTCCGGGTTATCGCCAGGAACCAGGCGTTGATCCCAAGTCGCTCACCGAAACCTACGTGGCCGTGGAGTTCCGCGTAGACAACTGGCGTTGGGCGGGCGTTCCCTTCTACGTTCGCGCCGGGAAACGATTGGCGAACCAGCTTACGGAAATCGCGGTCCACTTCAAGCGAACACCGCAGGCTTTGTTCGCGCGAAACCCGGATGACGTCCATCACAACGTCATCACCATGCGGATTCAGCCGAACGAAGGCATTGCGCTTAATTTTGAGGCCAAAACTCCCGGATCGCACATGCGCGCCAGCCGCGTCAATATGGACTTTTCCTATCGCGATACGTTTGGAACCGCGACACCAGTCGCTTACGAGACGCTTCTGCTCGACGCGATGCGCGGTGATGCAACTCTGTTCACGCGTCGCGACGAGGTCGAGGCCGAGTGGCGAATCATTACTCCCATCGAAGAAGCATGGGCGCAACTTCCACCGCCGGATTTTCCAAACTACGCGGCGGGAAGCGAGGGCCCTGAGAACGCCAACTCGCTTATTCAGTGTGATCGTCATCGCTGGCGGCCCTTGAAAAGGGAGAGCGACGGGAACCTCTGATGGCCGACTCGAATGCACAGCAACGCATCGCGCTTGTGCTGTCGGACATCGACGGTACTCTGCTGGATGAAAATAAGAACCCGACGCCGGGAGCTCCTGCGGCAGTTCAGCGCCTCTACCGCGCCGGAATACGATTTACCCTCGCCAGCGCAAGGCCTCCGCGCATGACTCGCGAACTGGTCCGCGTCCTCCAGGTCCGCGAACCTATTGCATGCTTCAACGGGGCCCTGATCGTGGGTCCGGACGAAACTATTCTTCGCCAATTGCCCATCGCGCCAGCAGATGCGCAAGATGTTGCTGACCAGATCATCCAGGGCGGATTCGACTTGTGGGTCTGGACTGACACGAATTGGTACGTCAGTAATCCAAATGGTCCGCACGTTGCACATCATGAAGATCAAATGGGAAGCAAGGCGTCGCAGTTGCCGTCTCGCGACTTGTCCCAGTTTCATGTCCTGAAGCTGGTGGGAGTGAGCGACGATTATGCGGCATTGGCCGAGGCCGAAAAAAAGATGGCAGCACCTCCCCATTCGTCGATCTCAGCAACTCGCTCGAGCCCTTACTATCTCGACGTCACCGACGCCAACGCCAATAAAGGACAGGTCGCTCTCACGCTTTCCGAAATGCTGCAAATCCCAACCAGCCAGATCGCTACGATCGGAGACATGAGCACCGATGTTCTGATGTTCCGCCAGACTGGCGTTAGCGTCGCGATGGGCAATGCTTCCGACGACGTGAAAGCCCAGGCGAAGTATGTAACCAAAAGCAACGACGAAGACGGATTCGCCTACGCCATGGACCATTTCGTGCTCGGACTCGCGGAAAAACCAGCGGCCGCCGACTGAGCGATGGTAATCATCCTCATGGGAGTGACCGGTTCCGGCAAGACAACGGTGGGCCTCGCGCTGGCCGAGTCCCTGCATTGGCAATTCGTCGACGCCGACGATTTTCATCCTCCTGCGAATGTGGCCAAAATGCGGGCGGGCATTCCGCTCGACGATGCTGACCGCGCGCCGTGGCTGGCCAGTCTTCGTGACGCAATCACCGGGTGGTTGCAGGCACGGCACCAATACCGCTCTGGCATGCTCGGCGCTGAAACAAGCGTACCGCGAGGAATTGCTGGTCAGTCCGGAGGTCCGGCTGGTTTACCTGCGGGGCAGCCGCGAACTGGTCGCCCATCGACTCTGGCAACGCCACGGGCACTACATGGATCCGCATTTGTTGGCCAGCCAGTTTGCCACGCTGGAAGAACCTGAGGGAGCCATCGCGGTGGATGTCGATGCAAGCGTTCAAGACACCGTCACTGCGATACGCCGGGAGCTGGGTTTGCTACCCCCTCCCCCCTTCCCAACGCACCATTAGAATCAATGACTTACGGAACGCTTCATGTGTAAAGCATTGATCCTGTTAGATTTATAGTCACATGATTCTATTCAAAGGACTTAGGGCACGGAAGGCGGCTTTTGCATCTGCCAAACGCCAAGGTCTGATTTGTCAAATACTGATCCATTCCGCACCCACGGCGGCACCGGAGGCTGGGGGACAGCAATCCCTTTGCCTCACGAAGCAGAGATAACAAGCATGAGTCGTGGACAGATAGGACGCAGGACACATAAGTGTGTGATAGGGCCAAGCGAATCGAATGGCCGAGCGCCCCACATATTCTTGGATTTCGAAGGAACGGGAGATCACTTGTTGTCCTCGCTCCCAAGGAGACATGGTCTCCTCCATCCTCAGCCGCCAATCGTGAAGGGTCGGCTCGTCGCAAAGGGAGGCCACTGAACCGATAAACAGGCATTGTTGGTTCTAGGGTGAAGTCTGTATTTCTTGTTTCTCTCGAGTTAGAGATGCTGGAGTAGGTCAAGGTCTCGCCAGCGTCCACAGATGCCACCTCGCCGTACAACAAAATTTGTTACATGGGCAGTAGCGACAATCCTGCTGATCGTCGGTATTGCGTCCCTTGTGCTCCTTTCTGTCTCTGCGCCGATGGAAGGGTGGCTGCAGGCTCGCGTGGTGCTGGCACTGCAACAGCACTACCAGCGCGACGTTCAACTAAAAAATCTGCGCGTAACGCTGGTCCCGATCTTTCGAGCCTCCGCCGATGACTTTGTGTTGCCTAATCGCGACGGCGCAGGATTGCCTCCGTTCGTAACTGTCAGACACTTGACTGCCGAGGCAATTCCGCTGGAGCTGCTGCGCAGGCCAGTGCATCTTTCGTGGGTGAAGCTCGACGGACTGGTAATCAACGTGCCACCGAAAGGCGAAAAGGTGGCTGGCGAGCCAGTCGAGTCCAAGCCGAAAACCCGCCTGGCGAACTTCGTGATCGACCGAGTCGACGCGGACGGAACGGAGCTCTACGTCCTGCCGAAACAAGAGGGGCACGAACCGATGAATTGGGAGCTGCGTAAGCTGACGTTGCGTAGCGCCGGAATCGGCCAGCCGATGCGATTCAAGGCAGAACTGACGAACCCCAAGCCACCGGGAATGATTCACACGTCAGGCCGGTTCGGGCCATGGGACTGGGAGGAACCCTCGGAGACTGCGGTCTCGGGACACTACGATTTAAATAACGCGGACCTTTCGATCTTTACCGGGATTTCCGGGACCCTGTCTTCAGTAGGCGACTACACGGGAAAGTTGAACCATCTGGTGGTTGACGGCACAACGGATGTGCCGGACTTCAAGCTGGACGGGCGAGCGAAGCCCGTGCATCTGACGACCCAGTTTCATGCGCTAGTGGATGGGACGAATGGAGACACTTATCTGCAGCCGGTGAGCGCGAAATTCCTGAACTCTAGGGTGGTGGCAAAGGGTGAGGTTGCCGGCGAACCTGGCCAGAAAGGCAAGACTATTTTGCTTGATGTCGAGGTACATGATTCCAGGATGGAGGACCTGCTGAACCTGGCAGTGGCGTCTCAGCGGCCGATGCTGACGGGAGGCGTATTGACGCGCGCCAAGTTGCTAATCCCGCCGGGCAATCAAACGGTGCTGGACAGAATCCGATTGTCAGGTAATTTCCGAGTGTCGAACGCCAAGTTCACCGACGAAACGGTCAACGAGAAGGTCGTCGCACTCAGCAGAAGGGCCCTAGGCAGGCCGGGCGACAAGAGCATTCAGGATGTACCAGTCGATCTCGCGGGAACCTTTAGTCTGGCAAACGCCCGTCTCAATTTCAGCACATTGCAGTTTGAGGCGCCCGGAGCAGTGGCGGAGATGAAGGGCTCTTACGACCTAGGGAGCGAGGCCGTCAATTTTACCGGCGAGGTGCGGCTGCAAGCCAAAGTTTCGCAGACGATGACCGGCGCGAAGCGAGTGCTGCTGAAGCCGGTAGATCCTATTTTCTCGCGGCACAACGCCGGCACTTACTTGCCCGTGAATGTAAGCGGAAACCGGGACAGTCCGCAAATTAAGCTCGACGTGAAGAAGATTTTTTGACGGCCGGATGCCGGTTTTTGGGCAAAAGACCGTCCAGAGTCGCTTTTTCGCCAGGCGTCAGAGAGCGCACCTGTCCCGTCGCGAGATCGCCTAGAACCACGGGACCGATGGCAACACGGAGCAAACGAAGTACCTCGATGCCTAGTCCTGCGAACATCCGGCGTATCTGGCGATTTCGCCCTTCGTCGAGTACGAGCTCGACCCAAGAATTGCGCTTGCCAACACGCAGCACTGTAGCTCGGACAGCGCGCAAAAGTTCGCTTCCCTGTTTCACTCCGTCAACGAGTTGCAATAGCAATGCCTCGCCGGCCACCGCCGCAATTTGAACTCGATAGGTCTTCTCGACGTGGGAATCCGGAGACGCGATGCTGGCGGCCCACTCAGAATCGTTAGTCAACAGCAACAGACCCTCGCTGGACTGATCGAGCCGTCCGACTGGGGCAAGCCATCCTAGAGCGGGGTCGAGCAGCGAATAGATAGTTGGGCGGCCCTTTTCGTCTGCGGCGGTAGTCACCAGGCCGCGCGCCTTGTTCATCATCAGATAGAGCTTTTCTGCGGCGACGATGGAATGGCCGTCGACGGCGACGCGGTCGGTTGCACGCACGGGATATTCGGGATCGCGATGGCCTCGTCCATTGACTGACACACGACCAGAACGAACCAGCACGAAGCCTTGCGAGCGCGAGCAATAGCCCAGCTTCGACAAGGCGCGCGCCAGACCTGTGGTACGAGGTTTTTGATGCTCAGTCAGATTATTCTCCCGAATGGCAAATGCAGAGGCCGTGACTAGGAGAAGCTTGAGAATTAGTGTAGCCGCAGCAAGGCGGCTATAGACCGATCGAACACCTCGGGAAGGTCGGAACAGCAGATCCTGGCGAATTAAAGTTCGCTCGGGGTGACAGGAATGAAGAGCTTGTACGGCGCGGCTGAAGCCGCGCCCTTCAAAACCCGATCTAATCAGTTGACGCTTGGGCGGCGCTGGTGAAGCTGCCCTTCAGAATCAGCTCTAGTCGGTCGGCGCGACATCCTGGGCGCGGCCTTTCCATTCTCCACCGCGACCAGACCAGAACTTGATGGCGGAATGAATGGTCGCCAACATGTAAAAGCAAGCGCTGAGCGGCAGGGTCAGAGCCCAAGCCGGATTAAGGCCATAGAATCGCACCATGGGAAGAAAAGCTGCGGTCATCAGCAGAAAACTCACCGCGCCTAACATCGCGAGTATTGCGTTGCCACTCAAGATCAGGCCTAGCGGGAACAGGTAAGTAATCGACAGGCCGAGCAAGGCGCCGAGAAGTATCCACGGCGAATGCCGCAATTGATTGAAGGCGTTTCGGGAAATCATGCGCTCGATTTCGCTGAAGGTCTCATAGGCGCGAGTGCTAAAAGTATCGGACGTCACGCCCAGCCAGACTCTGCCGCCGGCTTGTTTGATCGCCAACGCGAGGCCGCAGTCGTCGATGATCTCGCTGCGAATGGCAGCGATGCCACCTGCGTGCTCCAGTGCCTCAGGCCGGACGAGCATGCAGCCTCCTGCGGCCCCGGCCGCATTGCGACGAGAATCGCGAATCCATGGCGGGGGATACAGCAGGAAGAAGAAAAATACAAAGGGTGGAATGAGAAGGCGCTCCGCCAGGCTCCGGCAATGCAGCTTGACCATGAATGATGTCAGGTCGTAGTTCCCTCTGTCAGCGATGGCAACAAGGGTTGCGATGTTGTCGGGTGAATGATGCACGTCAGCATCCGTTAGCAGGAGGAATTGTGGGCGTAATTGCATCGCATGTTTAACTCCCTGCTGGACTGCCCAAAGCTTGCCCGTCCATCCGGTAGGTAGTGGGCTTCCAGTTATCACAGTCAGAGCGTCGGGACGTCCGCAGTTGGTAGCGGACCGATATGCCACCCCGGCAGTCGCATCCGTGCTGTGATCGTCAACCACAAAGACGTGAAGGTGCTGGGCACAAGTCTGCGTAAGGAGCGACTCGACCGTGGATCCAATGACGTCGGCCTCGTCACGGGCGGGGACGACCACCGCGATACTGCGGTCGATCTGGTAGAGCGGTTGCACCTCGGCTGTGAGAGTCGCGACCTTCCAGAAGCCGCCATGGGCAGTGAGTAGGTAGACCCAGATGGAGAGGCCCAGCAGTCCGCCGATGAGGCCGAGGAGATGCATTGGCTCACAGTTTATCTGGAGTGACGCTCTCCGCGGCGAGTTGCTTCAACGGCTCATTCAGGCGAAGGCACCTGAGCCTGTTCTGACATCCCACAATCGTTCTATTGCGGTCGACCTGCAACCTGTTAAACTCTCCCGCGGCCCACTATGACACTACTTACCGCTCCAGTTCGCACCGCACTGTTTGACGATCCTGAAAGCAAGTTCATCCACAACGTCATACTCGATTCGTGCAGAAGACGTGGCGACAAGATCGCGATCGTGGACACGTCGTGCACGCCGCCGCGGCGAATCAGCTACGCCGAATACGGAGACCTGGTGGAGCGAACAGCGCGCGGACTGGTCGCGGCGGGGATTCGTGCGGGAGACATGATTGGGATCTACCTGCCGAATTGCTGGGAATTCGGTGTGGCGTTTCACGCGGCCACAATGGCCGGCGCGATACCGACGACGATGAACCCAACCTATCGCGAGCGTGAAGTGCACTACCAGCTGGAGTCGTCGGAGGCGGTTGCCCTGATCAGTGACGGGCCGCTGCTTGAAGGGATCAGCCTGTCTGGCCTGCCATCTCTGCGGAGCATTTACACGATTCGCTTTGCTGGATCAGGCGGCACCACTGCCTTCAGCAGTTTGCACTCTTCGAACGCGACCGCGAGCATGCCGGAACCGGAGCACGATTCGCGACTGACCGTCGCGACGCTTCCCTTCTCCAGCGGCACCACGGGACTACCGAAAGGGGTGATGCTCTCGCACCACAACATCGTCGCCAATGTTTACCAGACCCTGACTGCGGGAGAAACGGGATGCATCGGCGACAACGATGTCGTCCTGTGTTTTCTGCCCCTGTATCACATTTACGGGCTCACAGTCGGGCTCAACCTGCCGCTGATCCGGGGAGGTACTGTCGTGCTGATGCCGCGATTCGATTGTGAGGCGTCGCTGCGGACGATCGTAGAGGAAGGCGTGACCATGGCGCTCTGTGTTCCTCCGGCGCTGTTGGCGTATTGTCATGCGTCGGATGCGGGCAAGTTTCCACGCGAGCATCGACTGCGATGGGTCAAATGCGGAGCAGCGCCGCTAGGACTGGAACTGGCGGCCCGGTTTACAAATGCGACTGGTATTCCCATTCGCCAGGGATATGGAATGACTGAAGCTTCGCCGGTTACGCACATGGGATTTCTGGATCCGCAGTTCTATAACAGCGGCTCGATTGGCGGGCCGGTGGCGCAGACGGAATGCAGGGTGCTCGATGAAAAAGGAAACGAGGTCGCGCAGGGGGAACTCGGGGAGCTAGTAATGCGTGGACCGCAGTTCATGCTGGGATATTGGAAATCACCCGATGCCACGGCGGCGGTGCTGCAGGATGGCTGGTATTGGTCGGGCGACGTGGTGCGGGTCAATGAGCAAGGGCTGTATTTCGTGGTTGATCGGCGCAAGGAGATGATGAAGTACAAGGGGTTTTCGATCGCTCCGGCCGAGGTCGAGGGTGTGTTGCTTGAGCATCCTGCGGTGCGAGATTGCGGTGTGGTTTCGCGTGTGGATGAGGCGGCGGCAGAGGAAATCCCTTGTGCGTTCGTCGTGCTGCGCGACGGGCATCTCGAAACGGAACAGACTAGTGCGAGCATTCGCGACTTTGTAGGTGAGCGGCTCACACATTACAAGATGCCGCGGGAAATCCACTTCGTGCAGAGCATTCCGCGAACGGCGTCGGGAAAGATATTGCGGCGAGATTTGAGAAATTTGTTTTGAGCTAGCGACGGTTGTCGGTTTGTGGCTCGGGATGGATCAGGACGCGGAACAAGTCAGGCACTTCCTGCCGGAAGCGACTTTCCAGAGCGGTCTGAATATCATGCACACGCGAGAGCGGTAGCTCGTCTCTCATGGTGCAGTGGAGCGAGAGGTAGAGGCGGCCTGCGACCCGCTTGAACATGAGGTCGTGGGTATCAACGACTTCGGGGAAGGCACCCGTGACTGACTGGATTCTACGCTCAAAGCTGGGCACTTCGACCACGCCGTCACTGGTCTCGATGGTTGCAGGCTCGCTTTCGATGTGTGTCAGGATGCTGGAGATTTCAGGAACATCGTGGCGCATTTCGCTTTCGAGGCGGGTGACGCGGTCGTGGGCTTCTTTCAGCGCCATACGCTCGTTCAACTCTACATGTTGCTCAACATGAAGTGAGCCGTGGATGTCCTGAACACTGATGTCGTGCACATTCAGGTTGTTGCGGGTCGCTACGGCGCGGATGCGATCGAACAGACTCTCGCTGCGGCTAGCACGCGCCACCGCATTTACTACGACGTCGGCTTCCGGCAAGAGTTCCCTAATGCGCGATGAGACTTCATTGGCAACCTGTTCAGACTTCTGAAAAGTCACATTTCTCGGCATGGCGATGGAGACATCGGCGAAGTATTTGCTGCCGCCACGACGAATGCGAACGCGGTCGATCTCCAAGACTCCGTCAACGCGGGACACAGCGGCGATAATCCTGGAGCGCACGCCGGTCGGCGCACCGTCGAGAAGCGCGTCGATGGTTTGCCGTGCTAGACGCCAACTCACGTACACCACGATGCAGGCAACGGCCAACGCGGCGATGGGATCGGCCTTGGCAAGCCATGGGATGGAGTACATGCGCCCTGCCAGCACCAGAAGCAGGCCGAGAATCACCACGCTGCTCGACCAGATGTCGGTGCTGAAATGCAGCGCGTCCGCAAGTAGCGCCTGGCTGTCGTACTTGTCGGCAATACGCCGCAGACGGCGGGAGCGCCAGAAGTCGACGATGATCGAAGCGCCCATCACTACGAATGCCCAGACGCTGGGCTCGACCTCGACGGAATGGAAGAAGAGCCGCCTGGTGGCCTCGTAGACGATCCAGACGCAAGTGGCCAGGAGCAGCGCGGTCTCGATGAATGCCGAGAAGTTTTCTACCTTCCCGTGTCCGTACTGGTGGTCAGCGTCGGCGGGCTTGTCGGAGACGCGGACGGAGAAATAGGTGACGGCGGCTGCGACAAGGTCGAGGCCCGAGTGTGCTGCCTCGGAGAGTATTCCGAGGCTGCCAGTAGAAACTCCCACGACGATCTTCAAGGTGGTGATCGCCACCGCCGAATAGACCGAGTTCAGGGCGACGGACCGCTTCTCAGCCCGGCGTAATCTGGAGTTAGTTTCCTCGGGCATAGGCTCCTGGATTGACCGATCTGGTCAGCCTCGCGACCACAATGGCCCGGGGCACCCTATGATACGATTTTCTGTAATTGCTACGGCGCCCTGAGCGACCCCTACCCTGGAGGAGCAACCTTCGTGCAACGTCAAACTTTGTTGGTTCTTGCGATCTTGTGTGTATTTCTTCCGTCGGCCTACGCCCAAACGGAGAATCCGGCTCCTGCTCCGGCTCCCGTACCGCGCATGAAAGGAGCGGCGAAACGGGCATCGATGGAGGCTGCTGCCGGCAATAGCGGCGCGACCAACGTCAATACCAGCACGGTTCCCATGGACCAGGCTGTAATCACGCTGAAGGGCGGTTGCCAGCCGGAAGGGGACATCGCACCTGCGAAGGATTGCGTGAGCACGGTGACCCGGGCTGAATTCGAGAAGCTCACCAACGCCCTGCAACCTGACATGACTGCAGATTCGAAGCGCCAATTCGCCACGAACTATGGCCGTCTGCTGATATTTTCGGATGCGGCTCGCGCTCTTCATTTGGAGAACGATCCTAATGTACAGCAGATCATTCAGTTTGTGACCAACCAGGTGCTGGCGGAAGGGCTGAAGCGCCACTACACCGAACAATACGTTCATCCGACAGATGCGCAGATTCAGGATTACTACAACCAGAATAGCGCCAAGTACCGCGAGGCTACTCTGGAACGCATCATTATCCCGAACAACCCCGGGACTGCCGACAAGCCCCAGGACAATAAAGCGCAGGCGACGGCCACGGCTGAAAAGATCCGGGAGCGCTGGGTCGCCGGAGAAGACGCGGTCAAGTTGCAGCAGGCTGCGTTCGAGTCAGCCGGTGTCACGGGAACTTCCACGCCAGAGATCAACATTGGCGCCAAACGCCCGGGCAGTTTGCCGGTGAACCAGGAAGGTGTTTTCCAGTTGAAGGCCGGCGAGATTTCACAGCCTTACAGTGATCCAGCCGCCCTCTATCTTTACAAGGCAGTGACGGTACGCGAGATACCGCTGAGTGAAGTCAGGGATTCAATCGTCAAGACCCTGCAGCAACAGCAATTGCAGGACAAGCTGGAGGCGGTAGGGAAATCTGCGACGCCCGACTTGAATGGGGAGTATTTCGGACCTCCGTCCGCAGCAACTCCTGCGGCACCCGGAGCACGGCCCGGCGCCGTGGGTGCTCCGCCGCCGGGCAACCCGCCCAAATAATGACCAAGCCAGCGGCAACGGTGATCGTAACGGGGGTCTCGGGGAATCTGGGGAAGCGGCTCGTGCCCCTGTTGGGCGAGTTCCGCATCATCGGAGTAGATCTACAGCCGCCAGATTCTTCGCTGCCGTTGGAGTTCCATGCGATGAACCTAGGGCATGAGGCCTCATGCCGCGAACTGACGCAGCTCATTCGGAACACCAACGCACGCGCGGTTGTACACCTCGCGTTCGTGATGGATCCTCTCCGGATTGGACCGCTCGATGTCGAGCGCACATGGCAGATTAATGTTGCCGGAACCGCGCGGGTAATGGAGGCCATCAGCGTAGTCAATCGTACAGGCGGCAATATTCGCCAATTCATCTTTACCAGCAGTGTTGTGGCATATGGCCCGGACAACTCCGCGGCTGTCATGGAGGACGCCCCTCTTCAGGGACACACGCTTCCCTACGCGGTCCATAAACGGGAGAGTGACGAAGTAGTGAGGTATCGGGCTGAAAGCCTGGGCGAGTGTCGAGCTTATCTACTCAGGCCGCAGATCTACGCAGGCTCGAGTGTGCAGAATTACCTGATGGGTACTCTCAGGGAATCGGTTGAAAGCAAGAGCCATCAGCCAGCGCGAAGGCGAGCGAAGGGTAGGCGTCTGGCGGTCGTGCTTCCGCGGGGCAGGAAGTACGTGGAACAGAGTTTTCAGTTTGTGCACGTGGATGACATGGCTCGTTTGATCGCCTACCTGCTACAGCGACCGCACAGCGATCCTCCGCTGACCGTTCTCAACGTGGCGGCGCATGGCGATCCGCTTTCGATGGAAGCGTGCATCGAAATTGCACAAGCCGACGTGACGCGCATTCCAAGCCGCGCTGCGTGCCGCATCGTCGCGGGAACGCTGTGGAAGTGGGGGAGGTCGTCAGTACCGCCCGAGGCCCTGCCTTACCTGATCGGCTCCTACATAGTGGACACGACGCGGCTGCAGCAGTTCCTGGGGCCAGACTATCCCGACGTCATCCGTTACTCAGTAGAAGAAGCGCTGCGAGACAGTTTCGCGGGTCAGTAGCGCAACGATACGATCAATTCATCTCGGCTCGGGTCGAGATTACTTCTTGCCGCGGTAGAGGCCTGCGATACCGAAGGTGTATGGCGTCCAGGATACTTCGCGGAAACCGGCGTCCCGCATGCGTTGCAGCATTGCTTCGGGCGTGGGAAAACGTTGCACTGATCTTGGTAAATAGGCGTAGGGACCACGCACTCCCGAGATCAGCGTTCCGATTTTCGGGAGAACATGCCGGAAATAGACGCGATAGACGGCACCGATCAACCCTTGGGGTTCGCCAAAATCAAGGATTCCAATCTCGCCGTCCGCCGCCAGCACCCGAGAGATCTCCGCGAGGCCGCGATCGTAGTTGACAAGGTTGCGGAACCCAAATGCTGCGGTGACCAAGTCGAATCGCGAGTTGGCGAAGGGCAGATTCAACGCGTCGGCTTCGACCCAGCGAATATGCTTGTCGCCGGTCTTTTCCATTGCCCGGACCAGCATGGGATGTGAGAAGTCAGCGCCGATCAAACCATCCGTTGCACTCTTCATGCGCCGGTGCAGGGCGAACGTCATGTCACCGGTTCCGCAGCACAGGTCAAGCGCACGAACACTCGGGCGGGAAAGGACCGAATCGAATCTCCGCGCGGTGCGGTTCCACCACAGGCGATCGATGTTCATCGACAGTGCGTGATTGAGGAAGTCGTACCGGGGCGCAATCGAACTAAACATCTCGCGAACTGCCACGGCTGCGGACGACTCGTCGTCGGCACCGACCGGGGCAGCCCCAAGGACCCGGCGTTGGTCACCGCTCGCGCTTTCCCGAGATGAATTACCTGAATTCGCAATATTCATCGAGATCTTGAGAGCCGCGTTATTTTCGCGACGGCCTCGATCACAGCGCTCTCGGACACGGTATTGATCACGTCCACTTTGCCGATTGCGGTCGCCAGGACAAAGTGCGGCACACCAGCCATGGTTTTCTTGTCGGACTGGAGCAACTGCAATACGCGCCTGCCGTCGATATCGACCTCGGGAAGCAAGCCGTAGGCGAGCACCATTGCAATGATTCGATTCGCGGTTTCCGGATCGGTGACGCTGAGGCTCTTGCCGATCGACGCGGCTGCTACCATTCCCCAACCAACAGCTTCACCATGCAGGAAGTGTTTGTACTCAGTCGCCGATTCCAACGCGTGGCCGATGGTGTGTCCGAAGTTGAGGATGCGTCGCTCGCCGCCTTCGCGCTCATCAGCGCTCACCACGTCGGCCTTGACTTTCACACATTCGACGATCAGCCGCTCCAACAGGTCGTTGTCCCTTTGCAGTAGTGCCTCGCGCTGCGATTCCATCAATTCAAAGATCTGCGGGTTGCGGATAACACCATACTTCATCGCCTCGAATAGGCCCGCCCGGTATTCACGATCAGGGAGTGTCGAAAGGACGTCGGGATCAACCAGTACAGCCAGCGGTTGATGGAAGGTCCCAATCAAGTTCTTTCCGGAAGCCAGATTCACACCGGTCTTGCCGCCAATGGCTGAGTCAACCTGTGCTACGAGCGTGGTTGGAACCTGAATGACGGGAACGCCCCGCATGAAGATGGAAGCGAGGAAACCGGCCACATCGCCAACTACGCCGCCGCCGAGGGCAATCACAATCGACCGGCGGTCCGCGCCCAGATCCACCATTTTTTCTGCTAGCTTCTCGACGGCACCCAGTCTCTTGGATGTCTCGCCATCGGTCATCTCCAGGACTGCCAGCGACCGATCGGCCTGGGTGAAACTCTCCTGGAGAGTCGTCCCCCATAGCTTCAGAATGCCCGGGGATGAAACGAGAAATATCGTTGAATGCGGTGGAACCAATGCTTGCAGCGCGGGGAAGGTTGAGCGCAGCAGTCCGTGCTCGACCAGAACTTCATACGATCGCGAAGCGGTACGAACTGGAATGCGAGTCAAACTCCTAGTGTAACGGATGGTCGCTCGACCCGCATAAACCGTCGCGCTAAAGCGTTTTCTTCTCGCGAGAACAGGCCGCTTCGGTTGAATCGATGATGTGTCGTGCGTGGTAACATCAGCACTGGAACAGTTGATTCCGGCGGATTTAAGTCGCCGAGTGCACTCCCATGAAATCTCTGCCGGGCGAAACCGACTTCATTGTTGTTGGCGCTGGAATTGCAGGTCTGCGAGCTTCGGTGGGACTCGCTTCGGCAGGACGCGTGCTGTGCCTTGCCAAGCAGGAAGTGACCGAATCCAACACGCAATACGCGCAAGGCGGTATCGCGGCGGCCCTGAGCGACGATGACGAAGTCAGCCTGCATCTTGACGATACGCTGAAGGCCGGCGATGGACTGTGCAATGAAGAGGCAGCACGCATCCTGGTGGAAGAAGGCCCGGCGCGCATCGAGGAACTGATCGAGTGGGGCACGCAGTTCGACCGCACCGGGACCCAGATAGCCTTCACTCGCGAAGGCGCTCACAGTCGCAATCGCGTGCTGCATGCCCACGGCGATTCTACCGGCCGCGAAATCGGGCGCGCACTTTACCTGAAAGCCAAGGCATTAAAGGCCATCGAGTTTCGCGAGTTCGAGTTTACGACTGAAATCGTGATGTGCGACGGCCAAGCAGCCGGTGTGAGAGTGCTCGACAATGAGGGCCATCTGCATGAGATTCACGCCAGCTCGGTTCTGCTTGCGACAGGCGGACTGGGCCAGGTCTATAGCGAAACGACGAATCCGCAGGTCGCGACCGGTGACGGCGTAGCGATGGCGTTCCGCGCCGGAGCTGAAATCAGCGATATGGAATTCGTACAGTTTCATCCCACCGCTTTGTACTTGAAGGGTGCCCCTCGGTTCCTGTTGTCGGAAGCCCTGCGGGGCGAGGGTGGCTACCTGCGTAACCTCGAACTGCAACGGTTCATGCATAAGTATCACGAGTTGGCGGAACTTGCTCCCCGTGATGTGGTGGCCCGCGCCATTGCGCATGAACTGGAAATCACGAAGCGACCCGACGCAGTGGTATATCTCGACCTGACACATCTCAACAGTGAGAAGGTGCGTAAACGTTTCCCGACAATCTACGCAACCTGCATGCGTTACAACGTCGACATCGCGGACGAGTTGGTGCCTATTCGTCCTGCAGCGCACTATTCCATGGGAGGTGTGCGTACCGATCTGGACGGCCGGACGTCGATTGCCGGACTCTATGCAGCCGGGGAAGTGGCCTGCACTGGTGTGCATGGAGCGAATCGACTGGCCAGCAATTCCCTGCTAGAAGGGCTGGTTTACGGTGCGCGGGCTGCTCGGTCCATGCAAGATGAAATGCGGTCGCCTGATCGCACAACGGCTGGCGCGAAGCCCACAGTTGAGGTCATTGGCAGCGCGGGCGAGATCGAGAAATTCATCCAAACAGTGCAGGCGAAGATGTGGCAGCATGTCGCGGTCGTGCGGGACGGCAAGGTTTTGAAGCAGGTGGTAGCGGACTTGACTGCAATGAAGCCACAGTTGCCGCCATCGCGGGATCGCCGTCGACACGAGGCTGCCAACATTCTGGAGACTGGGCTACTGATCGCGCGCTCGGCACTGGCGCGAGAGGAGAGCCGCGGCGCACACTACCGTGTCGATTTCCCCTTTAAGAACGACCAGAAGTTCTGCAAACACTCCGTGATAAAGAGCGGCGCTATTTCCTTCGAGTAGTCATGCCGCGTCAGGCAGATGCCTCAGCCTTTTTTCTGAATACTAGCGACAGAATAATGGAGAGAAGCAGGACGCCAGCCACGACGGCAAGGGCGACGCCGATCGGAACTCGTACATAGTGCGACAGGAGCATCTTGGCTCCGATGAAGATCAGAATGACCGAGAGACCATAGTGCAGCAGGTGGAAGGCGTCGAACATTCCCGAGAGCGCAAAGTACAACGAGCGCAGTCCGAGAATGGCAAACACGTTCGACGTGAAAACAATGAACGGCTCCCGCGTAATGGCCAGTACCGCTGGGATCGAATCGGTTGCAAATAAGAGGTCGGTGGTCTCGATCATCAGCAGTACCACAACCAACGGGGTTGCATACCGCACGCCGCTGCGGACGACGAAGAAATTGTGGCCCTCGTAGTTTTCGGTCACGCGAAACAATTTCCGGAACCAACGCAAAACGATGTTCCGCTCAGGCTCGATTTTGTCATCCTGCTGGCGAAACAGCTTGACGCCACTGTAGATCAGGACTGCACCGAAGATGTAGATGATCCATTCGAAGGCATTCAGCAGCTTGATGCCCGCCAAAATGAATGTCGCGCGCATCACCAGTGCCCCCACTACACCCCAGAACAGGATTTCGTGCTGATACTTTCGGGGCACGGCGAAGTAGCGGAAGATTACGAGGAAGACAAATAGATTGTCGACGCTCAGTGACTCTTCGATCAGGTAGCCGGTTACGAATTCCAGGGTCAACTCGGAGTTCGGGCGCGCGTGATGCCCGGTCATGGTGTGGCCGAAGAAGTAAATCAGCACGGCGAACGCGCCGGCGAGGGTTATCCACAGTAACGTCCAGCCGATGGCCTCACGAAATCCAACCACGTGCTTCTTGCGATGAAAGACGCCTAGGTCGAGCGCAAGCATCGCCAGCACGAACACATTAAACAGAACCCAGAAGATCCAGTTGGATGGCATTGGTTGATCGTCGAATGTTTCATTCTAACTGGCGGGCACCGCGTTGCTGCGGACCGAAGCGGTTTTGCCCCTGCTTCGGCGGTCAACACGGAAACAGGTGCAGGCAATACAATAGGCGAGGCGGATTCCGAGGCCCGCAAAGTGCGTTCCTGCCGACTCGGGGCTCCCTCACGAAACCACACGAAAGGAATTCTATGGCTCGGCAACCCGGTGTTTATGCCACGCTTGACACTTCTGAAGGCACTATTGTCTGTCGACTTTTCGAGCAAGAAGCACCAATCACGGTGAAGAACTTTATTGAGCTTGCGGAAGGCACGCGGGAGTGGACCGATCCTCGCACTCGCCAGAAAAGCAAGGCTCCGCTGTACCACGGAACGATTTTTCATCGCGTCATCCCCGACTTCATGATCCAGGGCGGTGACCCGACAGGAACCGGCATGGGCGGCCCTGGTTACCAGTTCCAGGATGAAACCAAGGGATCACCGCACAAATTCGACAAGCCGGGCAAGCTGGCCATGGCGAATTCAGGGCCGGGTACCAACGGATCACAATTTTTTGTCACCGTCGCTGCGACGCCGTGGCTAACCGGCAACCATACGATTTTTGGCGAAGTCGTCGAAGGACAGGATGTCGCGGACAAGATAACGGCGGTGCCCCGTGGACGTCAGGACAAGCCAAACAAAGACGTCGTGTTAAAGTCGGTGAAAATCGAACGCGTCTAGCTGGAGCAAGAATAAGTGAAAAGGCCGCGAGTGCGGCCTTTTTTCGTTGCAACAGTTTGTGAATCTACGCGACGATGCGCCGGGATCGTGGAAACGTCTTCGGCGCGAGGCGGCTAGGCCACGAGTTGGCGGTGGCGGTCAGCCAGATATCTGTCTTTGCATGTTGTCGAACAGAAGCAGGCTGCGCCGGAATCACTGGCGCGTCTCTCGTCCCATTGATCAAGAATGAAGATCGTATTCCTGATATCGGTGCCGGGCTTGGACATCTCAATCACGAGATGCCAATTTTGAGGCTCACCTTCTCGTTTGCCGCATACTATGCATGAAAATTCCATGGTGGGTGCCCCCTTTCCAATGACTTGTATCGATGCACTCATGCTATTCCTGCCTCTCGCAAAAAGTCTGTGACCGCGGGCAAAACCAGTGGCAGAGTAAACGCCAACGATCAGTCACTTTATTGAACATTGCTGCCCATCCCTCACTAACACTGGTACGAATCCGAGCGGTGAAGGGTTCCATCTGTAACAGGCTTTTAACGATGGACGCTGTGCTGGGCAAAATGTCATACGCGGTTGAGACGAGGCGCTGCATGTGCGAGATCAGTTGAGAGAGTCGGCCTCCGCGGAAGCGGTCATTACCAAGCCGATTGATTTCTGACGTACGAGACGTGCTGAGCGAGGGTCACTGTGCTCCCGTGTATTCTTGAGTCTTGGAGTTGTGCATGAAGAATTGCAGCACGTGTGGGCGTGAAATTGTTGCCGGGACGATCTGTCCGTATTGCGGTGCCCACAATCCTGAAGAACCCGTAATCATGCCGCCCGAAGCTCGTGTCCTACGCCGTGGAGCGCGAAGCGCGATTTCGGCCACCCACGTCATCGTGGGAATCAATATCGCGGTGTTTGTGGGGATGGCGCTCTCGGGTGGGTCGATACTCAGCCCGTCGCGCGAAGTGCTTCTGCGATGGGGCGCAAACTGGGGACCGTTGTCCCTGGGCTCGCAGCCCTGGCGAATGCTCACTTCGAATTACGTACACATTGGGATCATCCACATCCTGTTCAACATGTGGTGCCTGTGGAACCTGGGACGTCTTGCGGAAAATGTCCTGGGCCGCCTGAACTATGTCGTGCTCTATACGTTTTGCGGGCTAGCAGGAAGCCTGGCGAGCCTGTGGTGGCATCCGCTGAGCGTGGGTGCTGGTGCTTCGGGCGCGATCTTCGGACTGGCGGGGGCGGCCATCGCCGTCTTTTATTTGGGGCATCTGCCGATCGCAAAGGAAGCACTCTCGGGAACCATGCGAAGCCTACTGACTTTCGTGGGCTACAACTTGTTCTTCGGACTGACACCCGGCATCGACAACTCTGCCCACATCGGCGGGCTGGTCGCCGGGTTGGCGATGGGCGCTGCACTCTCGAAGCACATTATGGTCGCGCCAGAGATCCGCCGCCAATGGGCGCGCTATACCTGGATTGCCATGGCAGCGGTTCTCTTCGTCGCGTATGGGGCGGTCCGCCACCAATATCCCCAGCTCGCCCAACTCGCAAATCCGAAGGTTATGCAGGCCCATCAACTGGTAAGCGCGAAGCGGGCCCTGCAGCAGCGCAGGACGGACGATGCTATTTCGCAACTTCAAGAAATCATCGAGCAGCAGCCGAACGAGGCTGAGCCTCGGTACTTACTGGGCGAGGCTTACCTCAACCAGCACGACCCCGATCAGGCGATCGCGGCTTTCCAGGAGGCGCTGCGCTTAAAGCCCGATTACGCGGAAGCAGAGGCTGGGCTTGGATCCGCTTACCTTTCCAAAGGGATGAAGCCGGAGGCGGAACAAGCGTTCAAGAAGGCTGCCGCCCTGGGTTATACCGGAGAATAGAACTTCAGTGCCGGACAAACCCGAGTCAGCTTGCAACGTACAATCGGGCAGCTTGTAAGGGAGACGCTTCTTGAAAAAACGGATGTGGCTGTTCGCCATCGTGCTCTGCGGAGCGACTCTCGCCACTGGCAAGTCAACCCGACTGGTCGCCAGTTGGAAGAACCCGGAATATTCAGGCCCGCGTTTTCACAAGATTCTCGTGCTCGGCATGAGTGAAAAAGCCGGGGTGCGATCCGATTTTGAGGATGCGCTGTCGAAGCTAATGACCCGCGATGGCGTCGAGGCAATTCCCGGTAACACCATCCTGCTTCGTCCGGAAGACACCAAGCTCGACATCAACTACCTGAAAACCCAGATCAGAGAGTTCAAGATCGACGCCGTGATTGTGTCGCGACTGGTGAAGGTCGAGACCAACGTCACCTATATTCCGGGCCAGATGTACACCTTGCCCTACCCGTACTATCGATCGTTTTACGGGTATTACGGAGCCGTGTATCCCGTGGTGTATTCGCCGGATTATCTACGGGAGGACAAGACTGTACGAGTCGAGACCAACGTTTACGACACGCGAACACCCGACGGAACAATTGTCTGGACCGGCACGAGCGACACGTTTAATCCCCGCTCGGCCGATAAGGCTATCGAAGGTGTGACCAAGCTGATCGTCAAAGCGTTGCAGAAGGAAGGCGTTTTGTAGCAGCCGTTAACAATAAATAATGGACCGCATCAGGGTGGCGGTCGCCACCCTGATGCGGTCCAATCCGAAAGGCAGCTGCCAGGTCGCGGTTCTAGACTCCGATAACGCCTACCAGTTCCTTGACCGAGTCGGCGCTCTTCTGCAGCGCGGCCTGCTCGTCAGCCGTCAGCTTGATCTGGATGATCTCCTCAATACCGGCGGAACCAAGTTTGCATGGCACCCCGACGTAGAGTCCGTTGATGCCGTACTCGCCTTCCAGATACGCGGCGCACGGCAGGATCTTCTTCTTGTCCTTCAGGATAGCTTCGACCATCTCGGTCACGGCCGACGACGGCGCGTAGTAGGCGCTGCCGGTTTTGAGGTACTTTACAATCTCGGCGCCACCGTCACGGGTCCGTTGTACCAATTGTTCTAACTTCGCCGGTTCGATAAGCTCGGTGATCGGAATTCCCGCTACCGTCGAATAACGGCTCAATGGAACCATGGTGTCGCCGTGTCCACCGAGCACGAAAGCAGTCACGTTTTCAACGGAGACCTTTAGCTCCTGCGCGATAAATGTACGGAACCGCGCCGAATCCAGAACGCCTGCCATACCAATCACACGGTTGCGTGAAAAGCCGCTGAGTTTGTAGGCCGCCTGAGCCATGGCGTCGAGCGGGTTCGAGACGATGATGAGAATGCAGTTGGGCGAATACTGAACGGCTTTGCCGACTACATCGCTCATGATTTTGTAGTTGGTGTTGAGCAGATCGTCGCGGCTCATGCCCGGCTTGCGGGGAATTCCGGCGGTGATAACCACAATGTCGGAGTTCGCGGTGTCAGCGTAGTCATTGGTGCCCACGACGTAAGAATCACGTTTCTCGATGGGCATGGCTTCGAGCAGATCGAGTCCTTTGCCCTGCGGCACGCCCTCAATGATGTCGATAAGAACCACGTCACATAGTTCCTTGGCTGCCATCCAGTGCGCCGCGGTAGCGCCAACGTTTCCAGACCCCACAACTGTGACTTTCTTGCGCATAATTCCTCGCTCTCTAAGATTAGTTATTAAGATGGTTTACAAGCACTTCATAAAGTAGCAACTCATGGTGAACGAAATCCCTTGAGACGTCATGAGGCTGATCTCTACTCCGCAGCCAGTTCCGCAATCGGCTCCATGTTGTGAATCATGTGGGATGCGAACTCGCTGGTCTTGACCTTGGTCGCGCCCTCCAACATGCGTTCGAAGTCGTAAGTGACTTTCTTCTGCAGGATAGTGTGTTCCATGGAACCTTCGATCAGCCGCGCGGCCTCATGCCAACCCATGAAGTCGAACATCATGACGCCGGAAAGAATGACTGATCCGGGGTTGATGACGTCCTTGTCGGCATATTTCGGAGCCGTTCCGTGAGTGGCCTCGAAGATCGCGTGTTCATCGCCGATGTTCGCGCCCGGGGCGATGCCTAGTCCGCCGACCTGTGCCGCTGCCGCATCAGAAATGTAATCGCCGTTCAGGTTAGGAGTGGCCAGCACCGAGTATTCATCCGGGCGGGTAACGATCTGCTGAAAAATGCTGTCAGCAATGCGATCGTTGACCATGAGTTTTTTCTTCCAGGCGCCGTGCCCGTGCGTAGCGTAGATGCTGTCAATTACGCCCTTGACTTCTTTATAGAGCGAGTCACGGAAATCCTGCGGAGCAAACTCGAGGCCGGGCTCGAACATCTTAGCGTTCTCTTCGATCGTGAGGCTGGGGTTCTTGTCTTTGTTGTCGATGATCCAGCTTTCGCGCTCCGTAACAACGTGTTCGCGGAATTCCTCCGTCGCGAGTTCGTAGCCCCACTCTCGAAATGCGCCCTCAGTAAACTTCTGAATGTTTCCCTTGTGCACGATGGTTACCGATTTGCGGTTGTTTTCGAGAGCGTACTTGATGGCCATCCGGACGAGTCGCTTTGTCCCAAACACCGAGATCGGCTTGATGCCAACCCCGGAGTCTTCGCGGATCCGCTTATTCGTGCCTGCCAGCATCTCGTTGTTGAGGAAGTCAATCAGCTTCTTGGCTGCCGGCGTGCCCTGTTTCCACTCAATGCCGGCATAGACATCTTCGGTGTTTTCGCGGTAAAGCACGATGTTCATGCGCTCGGGATTCTTTACCGGCGACGGGATGCCCTTGTAGTACTTTACGGGACGCACGCAGGCATAGAGATCGAGAATCTGCCGCAACGCGACGTTCAGTGAACGAATGCCACCGCCCACGGGAGTAGTGAGCGGACCTTTAATCCCGACTCGCAAATCTCGAAATGCGTTTACGGTTTCGTCAGGGAGCCAGGTTTTGAAACGTCCCATGGCTTTCTCGCCGGCAAAGACTTCATACCATGCAACCCGGCGCTTGCCCCCGTAGGCTTTCTCAACGGCCGCATCGAACACTCGGACTGATGCTTTCCAGATGTCGCGTCCGGTGCCGTCACCTTCGATGAAAGGGATTATGGGTTTGTCGGGAAAAACCAGTCTGCCATTCTCGAATGTGATCTTGCTCCCGCTATTGGGTAAAGGAATGCCATTGTACGAAGCTGCCACTAGACACCTCAGGAAATAGGGACATGAAAGCCAGACCCCTGAATTAGGAATGCTTGGTTCCGGGAGAGTCGCAGTTTACCAGTGGCACGAGCCATCATCGGTCACCGGGAACGTCACATCATGGCGGCAACGCGCCGTGATGCGCGGTGCTTGGTCTTGACTAGAGAAGATAACCGGGCTTTCCCGAACCTTCTACGTTATCACCCGCCACGGAAGGGCTTCAATCAAAACATGTGTCCGAGGTAAATTTCGCGAGTACGGCGCAAAATCGCAGTCAAGTCTTCTTCCAGGGGACGGCCCGCCGCGTGTCCAGGTAACGTCGACATGAGCTTCGCGACGGATAGCTGGGCGTGGTCTCCGGGGGGCAACCATTTGCCGGGACGGCCAGTCACTAAACGGACAAAATGCTCAAGCGTCCGCAAGTACTCCGCGCTGGCGGAGAGTTCACGGCTTTCCTGCTCCTCGATCAGGCCATGTTCCCAAAGGACCGTGACGCGTTCGGATAGGTTTCCCTGAGTCCAGATGACGTTCTTTGCGTATAACCGACCCGTGAGAAAGTCGATGTCGTACTCGCCACCTGGGCAAGTTTTAAAATTTGGAGCCGAATCGCTCATCCCCAGGCGCGCACGCATATCCAGTAGGTCGCGGTCGAAATTGGGTTGGTCTGCCATGTCCGCGATTCCCTCACGCACAGCAGAGAGCACCTCGCAGCCAACTGTCGGATCGCCGGCGACGAACCTTAGTTTCAGATAGCTGATTGCCTCCCACGGTCGCGCACCTGCCGGAAAAATATCTGGCGAGCTGCGATGGGGTCGTCACAAGCTCGCCTTCCCTTCCCTGTGGGCGCAATCGTGCATCCACTGGAAACACGGTTCCATCGCGGGTATACGCGGTGAGCGAGTCCATAGTCCGCGCTGCTGCACGACGCACGGCTTCGGGGCTGGCGGATTCATCAGCCACGAATAAGACGTCCGCATCGGACAACAAATCGAACTCGCGGCTGCCCAGCCGACCCAAAGCCATCACGGCAAATCCGTGTGGCGGATCAGCCATAGAGAGCGCCGACTGCAGTGCCCTGTCTGCCGCAATGGAATTCTCCTGTAGCGCCTGGTACACGCCTCGGCCCTGATAAAGGTCACGCGCAGCGGACACGAAAAGCTTCTGGCGAAATTGTTGACGCTGCAGTCCGAGGGCCTCCTGGCGATCCACATTGGCCGTAGAGAGGTAAGCAAGAATCGGATCGGGGACAGGGGCTACTTGGTGAGAGGGAACGTCGAATAGCACTGCAGTATCGGTTTCGGGCTGCTCGTGAATTCGGCTCAGCAGTTCCACATCAGCGGGATATCTCACCAAGATGTCCGTCAGGTAGTTGCTCTGTTCGAAAATCGTAAGCGCGTGCTCAACGGCGTCTGGAGAACGCAATACCGCCCCATAGCGCTCAGAGTTGGTCGCCGCTGAACTCAGAAAGCGGTCGACGTTCCGTCGTGCATGCGAAGACAGGCTTGCGTTACTGATCACCTCGAGCAATCGAGGGGCATCCACCGCCAGCCGTTGCAGAATCTGGCTGTAGGAATTCTCCGCCGACGGAGGAACCTGCGACTGTAGCCGCAGATTCCCTTCTCCGTCAACAAACTGTTGGCTTTGTTCCTGATACACGATGCGCCGGTAAATCTCAGCTACAGCTGACATTCGGTTCTCGACCTGCATCACAAACTCAGCCGCCGACGTTGCCTTCGACCCGACCATTTCCAGGCATTTCGCCAGCACCTTCAGTTCTGCTGAAGCGGACGGTAACCGATGACTTTGCCGGCCCAGGCGTATTTGCAGATGATGTTCCACGTGGCGCAGGAACTCATAGGCGCTGGTCAGGTTGTGGAAGTCTCTTCCGCTGATGTGCTCCTTATCATGAAGCTTTTGCAGCGCGGACAAGGTTCCGCCCGAGCGGAGCCAGCCTTCCTCGCCGCCGTAAACCCGCTGCAGACACTGCACCAGAAACTCGATGTCACGAATACCTCCGCGGTCGAGTTTGACGTCGATTGTCTGCCGAGCGCGGCGTCTCCTCGGCGCCCCTTCACTGCGTTTGTCGATCCGTTCCCGCGCCTGAAGTGCAGTCTTGACCGCCGTAAAATTCACGGTAGGGCGATACACAAAGGGCTCCACGGCTCGAATGAAGTCGCGAGCCAGATCGGCGTCGCCCGCACAGTGGCGCGCCTTGATCATCGCTTGCAATTCCCAGTCCTGGGCGCTTTCGGAGTAATATTCCGAGGCCCGGAGTAAAGCGACTGCTAATTCGCCTTCATGGCCTTGCGGACGTAGCCGCAAGTCGATGCGGAATACCTGCCCTTCCCGCGTGTGACGCGACAGCAATTCCGTTGTCTTTTGGGCGAGATGGACAAAATACTCGTGGTTCGAGATAGCTTGCGCTGCAGGTTCGACGGCGCCGTCATAGAGAAACAGCAAGTCGATGTCAGAGCTGTAGTTCAACTCGTTACCGCCGAGCTTCCCAAGAGCCACGACCGCGAACCGCGAATCGCGTAGCCGACCATGCGCGTCAGCCCACTGCGGAGTTCCGTGTCGCTTTTGCATCTGTGCACTCACTGCCAGCAGTGCTTCTTCGATCAGGGCGTCCGACAGCGCGGAGATCTCCTCCGTGGTCTCAGCCAGTTTGGCGATCCCGAGCACGTCGCGCAGCAGGATCCGCAGATACTCCCGCTTACGGAAGCGCGCTAGACACAGTGCCATGTCGCGGTCCGACCATTGTGAGTGCATGCGCCTGAATTCTTCCTGCAATTCCTCTCGACTGTAAGAGCGGTCCAGGCTTTTGCTCTGTCCGAACCTTTCGAACAAATCGATGTTTCGGATGAGCGTTTCGCCCAGCCAGCCACTGTGCCCAAAGACGAGAGTTGCGTAATGAATCAGGATGGGCTGTTTCTCGAATGCAGCCACCAGTTCGCCAGAAGATTCCATGAGTCGCTCAAACTGGACGACCACTGAATCCGGGCTTGGAGAAGCAGCAAGATATTTCTGGAAGTGGCCGAACACCACGGCGGGCACGCATCCACGCAATCGCCCCAGGTTCAGTGCGGCCGCGGCGGGATCGCGAAATTCGATGTTGGGAGGAAAATCTGCTGCGTCGAGTCTTCTCTGCCTGGTCATGGGGCGATAAGTAGGCGAGCGGGATGCATTGTTCCGCCCAGAATTCTCTCCAAACCGCAAAGATAGCACGCACAATCTGCGCCCACGTCCGGATTCATTTGACTTGCGCTTTCCACCGATTTACTTTCGCAGTTCACATCACAGTTCTTCGCATTATCGTAGCGGAGCAGTTCTTGAACTGGCTGAATGCATTCTTTGGGTTCGATCGCCACGGAACTACCCTCGCCCGAGAAGTCGTTGCGGGTCTCACAACGTTTACTACGATGTCGTACATCGTGGTGGTCAATCCCGCGATCTTGTCGTCCGCTGGAATTCCCGCCGGACCTTCCTTCGTCTCAACGGTGGTCGTCGCGGTCGCGGGATGTTACTTCATGGCGCTCTACGCCAACCGCCCGTTCGCTATTGCGCCGTACATGGGAGAGAACGCATTTATCGCGTTCACCGTCTGCAAGATGCTGGGCTTCGCATGGCAGACGGCCCTTGCGGCCATCTTCATTGCCGGCATCTTCTTTATCTTGTTGACCATATTGAGGTTGCGTCAGTGGATCGTGGAGGCCGTACCCACCTGCTTGCGCTACAGCTTTGCAGTCGGAATTGGACTATTCCTGACCTTCATTGGGTTGAATCAGACGGGACTGGTCGCGCTCGGAGTGCCCGGCGCTCCGCTGCAGGCAGGGCATCTCACCTCGCATCCCGCGCTGGTAGCGATGTCTGGCTTCGTGCTGCTTGCGATCCTCACGATTCGCAAGTTCCCCGGAGCGATCCTGGTAGGGATCATTGTTATTGCAACGATCGCCTTTGTTGCCGGCACGGCATCACCGCCCCAGCACTTGGTGAGTCTCCCGCCAAGCCTAAGCCCAATTCTGTGGCAACTGGATTTTCGTGGAGCCTTCACCTGGCGGGCGTTTCCTGTAGTGGTGACCATCTTCATCATGGCTTTTGTGGACACTATGGGCACATTGATCGGGCTTTCGGCGCGCGCCGGTTTTCTGGACGAGAACGGACAGCTACCGCAAATCGAGCGCCCTATGCTAGTGGACGCATTCGCCACTTGCCTCGCGCCTGCTCTCGGCACCACGACGGCGGGGGCGTTTGTCGAGTCTGCCACGGGCATTGAAGCCGGAGGCCGGACCGGGTTCACGGTCCTGATCACCGGAACATGCTTCCTGCTGACGCTCTTCTTCGCGCCGTTTGTGGCTGCGATTCCTGCACAGGCCTACGGTCCCGCACTGATTCTTGTTGGTCTGTTCATGCTGTCGCCTATCACCGGCATCGATTTCACGGATTACACCGAATCGATCCCGGCATTCGCCGTGGTGGCACTGATGGCATTCACCTTCAACATCGCAATCGGAATCTCCGCCGGGTTCGTGCTCTATCCGATTTGCAAGCTGGTATCAGGAAAATACGATCAACTTAAGCCTGGGTTGTGGGTTTTGACAGCATTGTCGCTGCTATTTTTCGTGTTCTATCCCTACGGCTGACCCTCCAAGTTGTCCGTAGGACAAACACGGCTTTCCGCCATCTTACCAGCGGCAGCTCTGGCGCCCACGGAGGGACTGCTCCGATAAACCTGCGCCCTGACGGGAACTTTTCGCCTGATTTCGACATTACCGATATAAGCAATGCAAGTTGTTCGGGGCGTTGCAAGGAGAAGCACCGGCAACCATGATTAGCGACGAAGTCCTGATGCTCGCGTTCCAACGAGGTTCGCGCGAAGCATTTGACGAACTGTACGAAAGGTACCGGAGTCCGCTGTACGGGTTCTTCCGGCGGCGACTCGACGGCGAGGGGCGCGCGGAAGACCTCGCTCAAGAGACCTTTCTGGCAGTAATCCGCAGCGTTGAGCGCTACGAGCCCCGCGCGCTGGTTCGAACGTACCTGTACGCCATTGCGATGAATCTGCTCATGTCCGAGAGGCGTAAACGCAGGCCCGATGGACCGGACATCGATTCGATTACCGAGCCAGTTGCGCACGGATCTACGGAGAGTGACCTTTGGTTACGCGAAGGTCTCCAGAAATTGAGCGAGATGGAGCGCGAAATCCTGATGCTGCGCGAGTACGAACAGTTGAGTTACGGCGAGATTGCCGAGGTCTTGCAGTTGCCGTTGAACACTGTGCGATCAAGGCTTTTCCGGGCGCGCATGGCACTCAAGGAGCACCTGGCTCCAGAGGCTAAGGCACAGCCGCACATGCCCACTAACGAATCGACTGAATCCAACGTGGCCAATCCAGTTGAGGGGGAGGCCTGAAATGCGAGAGAACACTCATCCACTCGACCAGGAAGAGGTGATGGCTTACCTCGATGGCGAGTTGCCCGCTGAGGAGGCGACCACGGCCTCAGAGCACTTACGCGACTGCCGCGAGTGTCAGGAACTCGCTGCGGACCTGCAGGGTGTCACCCGCCACTTAGCCGCATGGCAGATAACGCGTGCGGAAGCTGGAATGACGCCGGCGATCATCTCGGCGCTCCAGCAACACGAATTCACCCTCGATTCCAGCTCCAAGCGCGGCGCATCTTTTTGGCGGAACCGGTTTGGTTTTGCAGTTGCGATGCCGCGTTGGGCTTGGGTAGCTTCTGTACCTGCCCTCATATTTCTGGCAATTGCAGGATTCCTGACAACGGAACGTTACAGTGCTGTGCGACAAGGAGTGAATGCAATCGCTCTGGAATCTCCGGAGGCGTCGCCCGCGGTGTCGGAATCGTCACGCCGTGCTATGAGACAGACGGAAAGTGCTGAGCGCGCACAGTTGAGGGCAATGCAATCCCAAATGGCTTCCAACCTGGAGGTCAATACGTCGAGAACAGCCGCGCCCACACCTCCCGCTATGCGTGCGATGACTGCCGATGATAGCAGCGCGATGACCTCAGCTTCCACGTTGCCGCCTACCATGATCGCCCGCACCGCGCAGCTCACAATCGTGGTCAAGGACTTCGACACCTCGCAGAAGAGGCTGGAGGAGATCCTGAAGCGTCACGGCGGATACCTGGGTGAGATGACGACGACCGCCCCCGAGGGCGCCGACCGTAAGCTCTCAGCCACACTACGAGTGCCCTCGAGCCAACTGGACTCCGCCATTACCCAAGTAAAAGAACTTGGCCACGTTGAGTCGGAGTCGCAGAGCGGCGAAGAAGTCACTTCGCAGTACATCGATCTGCAGGCCCGCCTGACTAACGCCCGCAATACAGAGCAGCGTTTGACCGAACTGTTGCGCCGCCAGACTGGAAAGCTCGACGAAGTCGTGACGGTGGAGGAAAAGATCAGCGAGGTTCGCGAGCAGATCGAGCGTATGGAAGCCGAGCAGAAGAACCTGGGCGAACGCGTCGACTTCGGAACGTTGAGTGTTTCTTTCACCGAACAACGCAAGACCCAGCTTCAGGTCGTACCTCCTTCAGTTGGCACTCAAATCCACAATGCTGCAGTCGAAGGCTACGGGAGCGTGGTCGATGGCGTAATCGGGTTGCTGGTGTTCCTCATGTCTTGGGGACCGAGCTTGTTACTGTGGGGCGCCATCCTATTCTTTCCCGTGCGATTTGTCTGGAGAAGGTTGCGCCGAGAAGCAGTCTGAAGAAGACAGCTCGCGCTTCCCAGTTTCCTGCGTTTCAGATTTGCTCAGGCCCAGCCCGGCTTTCAGCGTGGCGCGACCGATGCCGCCCGAAGTAAACCCCAAGGAGGACCATCGAGAATGCGGCGATCACAGCGTAAGACCACGAGTAGTCGCCGACAGTTCCTGGGGGGGGCGCCACGTGTACCGGCACGGAGAGGTAAGTGTTCCCCGAGTTGTGGCGTACAGAGACATTCAGCGTCCAATCGCCTTGGGTTGCCAAACTCAATCCCGCAGTTTGTAGCAGCTTGTTCTCCGAGCCTGCGTAACTTGCATGGACCGGTTGCGACGTTGCTTGCGAATCGGCAGCAGGGTGTGCCGTTAGGTCAACCGTCGCGTCGAGCAACACCGCCTGCGTATTTCGATCTAGCACAAGTACTGCCAACGTTGTTATGTCAGGAGCAAGATCTCCGGCCGGAGCAAATACGGCCACGTCAAATGGCCCCGATGATCCTTTGAACCGGAGAGCCTGATCATCGTCGTCACTCGTGCCCATCACCAGTAAAACAGCGAAGCCTAGAGCTACCACCGTAAATATGACAAGGAATGAGAACGCTTCCACCGTATCGCTGCTCCATCTAGTGCGAGCTGACACTCCTGCCGGATGCGATAGGAACCGCTCGAAGGAAGAGCTATCACGACGGCGGACAGCAGAACTCGCATCTCGTGATGACCGCTTTGACAGACACTGGATTGCAATCACAACTGCAGGTACGACAAACGCAATCGATCCGACAACCCACATGATGGCGCCGGCGGCGACCTGGTCTTCGAGAGCGGTGAATCGAAAGAGACGTGGCACGGTCGAGTACGACGGATACAGGACGCGATCGGAGAACGCGAGAATCGCAGACAGCGCGGTGTTCTGGAGGTCGGCGATCAGCAGATAAGGCACCATCGCCCAACCGGGCCACTGCGCTCGACTAGGCCATGGCTGCACAACCGGCCACCAGAATATGAGCGAGGCGACAAGAAAGCAGGCGTGTTCCGTTTGATGCCATGCCGGAGAACGCAGCGCTAGCTCATACAGAGCAGGTGTGTGCCACGCGAACATCGCAACGCCCATCAACAGCAGCGCGAAGATCGGATTGGTCAGCGTGGTTCCAGCCCGTTTGGCTAAGGACCAGTTCAGGAACGGACCGGCAAATTCGCGCGCCGCGAATTTCGGCAATCCGCGAACCACCGGTACCAGAGGAGCGCCGAGCAGCAACAATGGAGGGGCAACCATCATCAGCATCATGTGCTGGAGCATGTGGGCCGTCAGCACGAAGCTGTTGAAAACATCCATGGGAGAGGCGAGAGCGACCCAAAGGGAAAGCAGCCCGAGGAAAAATGTTACTGCTCGGCGGGGGGGAGTATTGGGAGAACCCGCCCTTCGCAGCAGCCACCATCCGCGCAGGTAGACAAGAGCCAACAGCACAATCGCGAATGTTGCTGCCGGAGGAATCGACCACGAACGCAGCACGGCTTGGGTGACAGACAACATGACAGGCTAACGGGCGTTCGGGGGAACAGCCGCCGGTTCTTGACGCGTGATCGCCGCTTGCGACGCATCGCGGGCCGCGGGCTGATTGGAAGGGCGCAATGTTTCAAGGAACGAAACGAGCGCCGTCACCTCCGCCGGGTTCAGGTTCTTCCCATACGCTGGCATATTGCCACCGCCCTGAATCACCTGACGCACAAGTTGGTCGCGAGTAAGATTAGTTGCGACTCGGTCGAGTGCGGGACCTCTCTTGCCGCCAGAGCCCCCGATCGAGTGACAGTTGCGACACTGTTTCACTTGGAAGACCAGCGCGCCTTGGCGTTCGAGTGGTGACCGCCCGTTGAGATATTCAACCGGCACTGGGTCGCCGCTCCAAGCGTTCATGACTGGACTCCACGGCGAATAGGTCGCTAGCTGCGTAAACGTTCCAAGCGCGACCGCAACCAACAGAAGCGTCACCACGGCAATGGGCCGTCTCTTCCAGCTCTTTTCGCCCTCTCCCGACAGGAATGGCAACAGAACCAGGAATCCAATAACAACGACGGGACCAATGAGCAGAGCGGACGTCTCCATCGACGGCGGCAGCAACGCCAGCATCGCATACAGCCACAAGAAGAAGAAATCGGGCTTGGGAATCGTCTGCACGATCGTGGGATCGGGATAACCGCTCGGTCCAAACGGTCCAAAGAACCACGCGCACGCCATCACGCTGACGATGATCGCAGCTGAAAAAAACATGTCTTTCCAAATGGCCGCGGGCACGAATGGAACCCCGTCTTCACGGGTGAGCTCCTCGTACTCTTTAACGTACGTGGAGCGGCGAACAACCCGGCCGGGCATCGGCCACTCGTTGATGCCCAGCTTCAGTACCAGAAGAAGATGTATTGAGACCAGAGCGATCAGCAGTCCCGGAATCACGAACACGTGTAATGCGAAGAATCGCGACAGGGTTGCGCCTGCGATGATCGGCCCGCCCAGCAGCATATGCACGAGATATCCGCCAACCAATGGAACGCGGCTGGTTATAGACGCACCTATGCCGAGGCCCCAGTAGGCATCCTGATCGAATCGCAACACTTGGCCAGTGAACGCCATGCCAAGCGTCATCAGCAAGAGGAAAACACCGACGACCCATGTAAGCTCGCGCGGAAACTTGTAAGCACCGAACAGGAAAACCTGGCATAGATGGATCAGAACAACTGCCACCATAAAGTTCGAGCCCCAACCATGCACGGCGCGCAGGAACCATCCCAAAGTCACTCCGTGGTTGAGGAATTGCAGGCTGTTCCAGGCTTCCGCCGCGGAAGGAACATAGATTAGCGCGAGCATGATGCCCGTGAATATTTGCAGGATAAACAGTGTCAGGGCTGCGCTGCCGAAGACATACCACCAGCTTGCCGATTCGCGGGGAACCGGATGGGTCATCGCTTCGCGGACCGCCCCGCCGATTTGCAATCGCTGGTCGAACCACTCGCCGATGGACTTTATCCCTGGCATCCATTCTTCCTTGCCCGGAGGGCCGCGGTGGTGGACAACGTGGGCAGTTGCCCAGCCTCGATCAGCAGTTTGCCGCTCTCGACTTTGTGCTGGTACTCGAACAATCCGCGCGGCGGCGGTCCTGAGGCGCGCGAGCCGTCCTGGTAATACACGCCGCCATGACAGGGACACATAAACAATCCAGACTGTGCAAACCAGCGCACCGGGCATCCGAGGTGCGCGCAGTTTACAGCGAAGACCTGAAATTGTTCGCCTTGCATACGACGGACCCAACAGGGTATGTGATCGGTTTCTCCGTCAGCGACGCCAGCAATTGGATTCTTGAACTTTGCCAGGCGAGTTTGGCCTTCGGGAAATTCATCGAGCTCACCGAGGACAATCCAGCGTTTGTACTGACCGCGGTCTCCGCCGAGGATCGGGGAGATAAGGTAGCCGATCACGGGCGTGGCCAGGATCACCACCGCCAGGCCGTTTAGCAACATACCAACCCTGGCGAACAGATCTCTTCGCGAGACCGCGTTTATGTCCTGATCGCTCAATGGATCCCCCTAAGTGCAGTTGGGCTCTCGGATGCGGTCTGGGTTGGTCCTCCGGGTCGCTGCGAAATCAGCCACGCCACCACGTCAGAGATCTGCTGATCGGTCATGGGGCGCCCGGGAACGTTCCCACGCCAATCCGGAGCGCCGAAGTCAGGACGTCCTGCGATGACGATGGTGCGCAGTCCTTGATCGCTGATCAGGCTGAGATACGCCCCGTTGGTCACTGAGCCCGCGTTCGATCCACCCTTGTCGCTGGTGCCGTGGCACGAAGCGCAGAATGTGGCATAAGCAGCTTCGCCCTGCTGTGCATTGCCTGGTTCCTTGACGGCGTAGGAAGGTGCGGCCACCCCAGCTAGTGCGTCGGCCTTACCCCAGCGTTCGCGGATGCCGCGAACAATCGCGTTGACCTGCTCGTCCGTCAGCATCCCGCCTTCCTTGTCGGCGAAAGCTGACATGGCTGTGCCCGAACGCCCTTTCGAAACTGTGGAGCGCAGCGTGTCGTCGTCGACGACCGCCAGATAGACCGGGTCGGACAGATCCATCGCCGGTCCTTTGCGTCCGTCAGTTCCGTGGCACCCCGCGCAGTTCTGACTGTAGAGAACTACGGGATCCATAACAGAGTCAGGGCGGGGCACTTCAGGTCCCGGGGCGGGTTTTCCGCTAGCGTGGCTGCACGCCGCGAGTTGGAGAACCATAGCGAGTACCAAAGCCAGGATCGGGAAGCGCAGCGTCATTGCTTGTGGTCCTCGCTGTCGCGCTCATGCATGAGACCGGGAGCTTCGATGCCTGCGCGCATGGCCAGAGGCAGGTTCTCCGACGTCCACACCTTGTTCTGGCGCACGACCACAAGCCCGGCCACGATACCGAACGCGACTTGCGAGGCTGCGAACCAGATCCAGCTAATCTGTTGATCCAGCAGCGGGTTCACAAAGTCGAGGATGCGATAGAGCAAACCCGTCCATAGCAACGGGCCGATGACCCCTCCCAACACGATGGGGCGGCTTGGCAACATGGGAAGCATTGCGCCGTACAGAAGTCCCACGAGCAGACACATCGTGACGTGCATTGCCAACGCGAACAGGAACCAGTCCAAGCGGAAGTGCATCAGCGCTTCAGTCGTGGGGATGTTTGGCGAATCATATAGACTACCCGCCAGCAGATTGATGGGATACCAGATGCTGCGATAGAAGATCAGACCGTAAAGCATGGCCAGAAGGGCCATCGCGACGCCGCCCGCCAGGCCTCCCTTCACTCCGGCAGAGATGGGATAAATCTTCAGAGGAAGCCAAGCTCGCTTGATGTCCTTCGCGACCGGCAGCCGCTGAACTTCAGGTGCAGTGGCCACCTCAAGTTCTGCCGCAGGACCGATAGGAACCTCGACCTGGCGCTCGTGCGGTAACACTTGGCGAAACCAACCAACCGCGCCGACCAGATACAGAACCGCTCCCAAGATGCTGATCGATGCATTGGTCAGCATACCGGCACAAATCAACGAGACACCGAGGGCCGTGACGAACGGCCACGCGGTTGGCGCAGGCAGTACGATCTCCTCCGGACTCCCGATGGCGTGTTGGTCTGGCGTTTCCATTGCGATTTCTCAAACCAACCTTACAAAGCAACGAAATATACAACCGTAAGTACGACGACCCAAACCGCGTCGACAAAGTGCCAGTACATCGCGAAGACTGCAATTCGGGACGCGTGTTCCTGCTTCACTTGTCCGAACGCGGCGAAGATCATGATGATCGAAAGGCCAGTAAGCCCGATGATGACGTGGAAACCATGCAAACCGACGAGTGAGTAGAACGTGGTCCCAAAGAGGCTCGAGCTGATGGTCAGCCCCTCGTCGTAAATCAGGTGATACCACTCGCGGGCCGTTCCGAAAATGAATATTGCGCCAAGGGCGATGGTGAACAGCCACCAAATCCCGAATCGCCCGCTCTTGCCACGCTCGATGGCGCGCTCGGCCATTACAATGGTGTAGCTGCTGACGAACAGGCAAATCGAGTTGAAGACGGGAACGTGCAACACTTCGCGGGGAGTCGGACCGCTCAGGCTTTTGCCCGCATAGTACAGGTAGGCGACCACAAAGATGCTAAAGATCGCCGACTCTGCCGCAATCAGGCACCACATGCCGACGCGGCCCCGCGATTCATGCGCGAGGGGCATTTCGGACTGCGGTAGCACAACTGTGGTAGCTGCCATTCAGCGTCTCCCTACTCGTACTTCCAATCAGGGTCCTCGGGATGTTTCAAGTCCCACAGCGGACGCCGGCTCCGCACCACGGGAATCTTGGCAAAGTTATAATCCGGTGGCGGAGAAGACGTGCTCCACTCCAGCGTCCACGCATCCCAAGGATCGTTACCGCCGTGTTCGCCCTTGAAATATGACCACACAAAATTAACCACCCAGCAAAGGATGCCGGCGATCTGGAAGATTACGCCCACCGAAATAATCAGGTTCCAAACTTCCCATCCTCGCCCGGGCTCGTAGGTATAAATGCGGCGCGGCATGCCCAGCACGCCCGGAATGTGCATGAAGTCAAACGTGATGTGAAAGCCGATCAGGAAAAGCCAGAAGTGCCAGTTGCCCAGAGTCTCGTTCCACATTCGGCCAGTGACCTTCGGGTACCAGTAATAGAGCGCGGCGAAGATGGTGAAGACGAGGCCGCCGATTAGTACGTAATGAAAATGCGCGACCACGAAATACGAATTGCCAAGTTGCCAGTCGAACGGTGACGCCGACAGCATGATGCCGGTCAGACCAGCGATCAGGAACTGAAAGAGAAACGCGATACAGAACAACATTGGGACGGTAAGCCGGATTTTCCCGCCCCACATGGTACCCAGCCAATTGAAAATCTTGATTCCCGTGGGCACTCCTATCGCCATTGTGGAGGCGGTGAAGAAGGCGTTGGCATAGGAAGTCATCCCTACCGTAAACATGTGGTGCGCCCAAACGCCGAGGCTGAGGAAGCCGATGCACAAAGTCGCTGCCACCATGATCGCGTAACCAAATATTGGCTTTCGCGAAAACACCGGGATGATCTCCGATGCGAAGGCGAAGCCTGGAATAATCAGAACGTAAACCTCGGGGTGGCCGAAGATCCAGAAAAAGTGCATCCAGATGACGGCCGAGCCACCGGCCTGGGTGTCGAAGAAGTGGCCCCCAAGGTAGCGATCGACGAGCAGCATGATCTGTGCCGCCGTCAGGGGCGAGATCACGATCAGCACCATCGACGACACAACGAGGTTTAGCCATGCAAACAGCGGCATGCGCCCCAGTAGCATTCCGGGGCAGCGCATGCACAACACTGTGGTCACGATGTTCAACGCGGTACCGATGCTGCCGATGCCGCTGACGAGCAATCCGATGATCCAGTAGTCGGTGCTGTGCCCGGGCGAGAAGGCTCGTGAAGTCAGTGGCGCGTAAGCAAACCAGCCCACGTCGGGGGCGCTACCCGCGCCGTAGAGACCGCCGCCTCCGATGAAGCTGAAGTAAAGAATTATGCCGCCAAACGCGCTCATCCAGAAGCTGAAGGCGTTGAGCCGCGGGAAGGCCATATCGCGGGCGCCGATCATCAGAGGGACCAGATAGTTTGCAAAGCCAAATAGCAGCGGCATCCCCACCAGAAACACCATGGTCGTCCCGTGCATGGTAAACAACTGGTTGAAGACCTGAGGCGACAAGAAATGATTGTGCGGGATCGCCAACTGAATCCGCATCGCCGTAGCTTCGAGTCCCCCGATCACCAGGAACAATATCCCGTACAGGATGTACATGAGGCCGAGTTTCTTGTGGTCCACCGTGACGACCCACTCGTGCACTCGATCGAACATTGGCCTGGAGCGTCCCTCAGCAGGCGAGACCGTCATCGGTTTCAGGACTGATTCGGCGTTCGACATCACTGCGTCCCCATGTTCTTACAGCAAGCTCTGAAGATAGTCGGTGACGGCGTCCAGATCTTTCTCGTCTAGTTGCATAGCGGGCATAAGCGAACCGGGCTTGATGGCGTCCGGATCCTTGACCCATAGCCGCAGATTCTCGCGACTATTACGCGCCGCGCCGGCTGCAATGGTTTCGCGGCTCATCAGGTGCGTCAGGTCGGGACCGAACTTTCCATTCGCGTTCGTACCTGCAACAGTGTGGCAGTTGACACAGGCCGTGGACTCGAAAATCTGACGGCCCCTCGCCCGCGAATCCACGCTCCGCGCTGGACGTTGTTGACTGGCCACCCATTGGTCGAAGTCCTGCCGCGACTGAACAATCACGCGCAAGAGCATCTTGGCGTGTTGGGTTCCGCAGTACTGTGCGCACTGTCCCACGTATACGCCGATCTCGTGGGGATCGATCCACATACTATTAATGCGGTTAGGGATGAGGTCGGTCTTACCTGCCAGTGTGGGGACCCAGAAGCTATGGTCGGTGTCAGCCGAAAGCAGTGTTATGTGCGTGGGAGTGGGTTTCCTCGGGTCGCTCACCGGAACATGCAACTCGTTCGCCGATACGAATCCTTGTTGCGCATACTGAAACTCCCACCAGAACTGATGTCCGATTACAGAGATCTCGGTCGTGTCGGGAGGAAAGTGCGCATCTTCGACGGCATGAATCACGCGAGCGGTTGCCAGAAACAGCACAACGACGATGAGTACGGGAATGACGGTCCAAGCCAGTTCCACCTGGTTACTACCATAGATCTGCGCGGGCTCGCGGCCGTCATCGTCAGGACGCCGGCGAAATCTCGCGACCGCATAGACCAGCAGCCCAAACACTACAAGGAAAATGCCGAGACAAATGGCCAGCACGAAGAGAGAAAGATGATAAATGGAGTCGGCGGGCGTCGAAGCTGGAGAGAATATGCTCGGGGTCGCCGGATCGAGGCCCTCCGCGGCGAGAGTGGATTTCGCCAACACCACGAACAGAATGGTGAGCAGGCCTCGGGCTAAACCAGTTCGGAAATGCAGCCCCACAACTTTATCTCCGAGCGTTTTACGAAGGACATGATATTAGCATGCGTGTCGACGCCAGGTCAGCATTGTGAGGCGTTGGTGGGCGTTGGTGGGCCCGGAGGGATTCGAACCCCCAACCAAGGGATTATGAGTGGCTCTACTGAGACTGAAAACAAAGCAAATCAACAACTTAGCTCGGAAGATTCCGGCAAAATACGGCAGAATCCGCAACCCAGGCGCAACTCAAAAAAGACAAGCCCGACGGTGGGTGACCAGTCGTGAGGGATGGCGTAAGTTCGCCAAACCACCCCTTCAGAAAGGGAGGAGACATCAGTGCTTACCAGCACACGAGTAGAAGGTGAAGTCGAACGCCAGACACCAAGAATACGCCAGATGAGCTCCAGCATCGGTTTGCGGGCAGTCGGCTGTCTTGAATCCGAGGTGGAGGCATGGATCGCGCACAGCGTGGCGGTCGATCGCGACCACAACAGTGCGCAATAGGGAGCGTCATGGAACGAAACAACTCTGACCCATGGGAGAAAAGATCGGTCGTGAGTCGAGAAGGTAGCTTAGGCAAACCTACGGCCACCATCATGCTGGGCCGACGCTTCGAACTGAAAGACAACGCAACTCGCGAGAGAGCGCTTGAAATCCCAGGAGCGTGCGCTCACGAGCGCAAATGGCGAAGCCAGCGGCCATGGTTGGCCGTGCTGCTGGTTGTCCTGCTGGGGACGTGCAGCGCTTTGCCGGGCAAGCCGATCGAAAAGTAGCGGCGAATACGGCTACGTATGCACTGTTCGGTCTGATGATTGAAACTCTGCGATACCGGCTGCACCACGCGAAATAAATTCAAAGCAGCTCTACCGTCATGCGCACCCCAAGTGAACGGCACGTTCTTGGCGTAGTATCCCCGTGTCACACGTAATCCGGCTGGGCGGCCCGGTTCCAGATAGGGTTCGGTGAGGCCTGTTTACGCCAGCTATCATTCCGCCGTACAGCGGAACTCACGTAGAATTGTCGCGAACTGCTCCCAACTGCAAACCTTGTCGGCCTGCTGTCCTCTCGGCAGCGGTCGCTAACCTCAAGGAGAAGAAGGAATGCACTCTCGGACAACCGCTGTAAAGTTGACACTGGCTACCCTTGCCATCTCAGGCATGTTCTTGGCAACTCAGGCCTTCGCCGCCGATATCAAAGGCCAGGTGCTGGGCGGAGCCGTGCCCATTGCACAATCGACCGTGACCCTGTGGGCAGCGAGCGCAGGTGCACCGAAACAACTCGCCCAAACCAAGACGGACACCAACGGAAACTTTTCGGTGCATGGAGCGGCGGCTCCGGACGCAAGCCTCTACCTCGTTGCCACGGGTGGCGTGCCGGCGGCGAACAAAGCAGCCGGCAATAATCCAGCCATCGCGTTGCTGACTGTCGTAGGGAGTAAGCCCCCCGCGAAAGTGGTCATCAACGAGATGACGACCATCGCATCGGTGACGACGCATGCGCAGTTCATCGACAACACCACCATCAAGGGCTCTCCGCTCCAGCTCAAGATCGCCGCGGGCAACGTTCCCAACTTCGTCGACCTTGAGAGCGGTGGTTGGGGGTCGACGATTCTGGATGCGCTGAACAGCGCGCAGACACCCACCATGGCCAACTTTGGCACACTCGCCGACGTGATGGCCGGCTGCGTCACGCGGGTGAAGTCGGACGCGTGCAGCCAATTCTTCTCGGCAACCACGCCCCCCAGCGGAGGGCCTCCGCCGGACACCTTGCTCGCGGCTGAAGTGGTGGCGTTCTACCCCTGGCACAGTCCAGACAAGATTTTCGCGCTGCTCAATGAGTTCTATCCGCTGCCCAAGCCCGGCACTCCTGGCAAGCTCTTGCGGGATGCGCCGTACCTGCCGTATCTCACGTTCGCTCCCAGTGCCTTCATCTTTCCTCTCAAGTTCACGGGAGGCGGCTACAGCGGTGGCGGCAAGCTGATGATCGACAGCGAAGGCAACGCCTGGGTCGCCGACAACTTTACGGTCGGTGCGCAAAATCTGGATGCTTCGTGGACCGGCGGGCTCACCAAGTTCGCCCCCAACGGTAGGCCACTTTCGCCCAGTCCTTTGGGCTTCCGGGGCGGAGGTATCGCAGGCCCCGGTTTCGGCTTGACCCTGGACGCGCAGGACAACGCGTGGGCCACCAGCTTCACCGGCCAGAACATCACGAAGTTCGACAGGGACGGCAAACCTCTGTCGCCGTCCCAGGGCTGGAACTTTAATCGCCAGATCAGCCAGATGCAGGGCATCATCGCCACGCCTGGCGGAGATATCTGGACGCTCGACTTGATCAAGGGCCAGGTCGTGAAGCTTCCCCAGGGCGATCCGTCCAAGGTGCAGTTCTTCTGCCAAAACAAGACCGGCGATCCCCTGAAGAACCCCTGCAAGCTTATGGGGCCATTCGCTCTCGCCATCGATCAGCAGGACCGCATCTGGGTCACCAATGCCGTTGCGGACCACGTGGTCCGTTTCCCCGCCTCGGATCCCAGCAAATTTGAAACGTTCAAGGTGGGATACTCCGCCAGCGGTCTCGCCGTCGACAGCCAGGGCAACGTCTGGGTGACGAACAAATTGGGCAGTTCGCCCAAGGGGGCATTGAAGTTTGCGGAAATGCTGGCTGCATTTAAGTTCAACTTCGACAACGACCCCGACGCCGGACAACGAGCGACCAAGGTTTTGGTGCCTGCCATGACGGAGGAAAAATCGGGCTACGAAGGCGGCAGCATTACGGTGTTGCGTCCCGATGGCACCGAGGCGCCGTTCTCTCCGGTCTACGGCAAAGGCATCGTCGGACCTTGGGCGGCTTCCGTGGATGGCAATGACAATGTCTGGATCTCGAACTTTAGCACCTCGTCGGCCGGAATCGTAGAGTTGTGCGGTTTCCACACCGAGCATTGCCCGCTGGGCGTAAAAACGGGCGACGCGATTTCGCCTCCAGGCGGCTATGTCGGCGGCGGACTGCAGTTGATGGTTGACGTTGGCATCGGACCGGCGGGAGATGTCTGGGTCACCAATAATTGGCAGCACTATAAGGATGCGATGGGAAAGGTCGATGAAGCAGTACAAACACAAGGGGCAGGCCAGGGCGTGGTGGTCTTCTATGGGATGGCGAAGCCGGTGAAGACGCCGCTGATTGGGCCGCCACGACCGTACTGACAATCTGGTGTGTGGCATACGCGGTGCCGCGCACTCATACTTAGCGCCAGCGACCTATGGTTGGTGAGGGAATGAGGCACACCGAAGGACAAGGACAACATGGAAATCCTTGACTGGATACGATCGCACGCTGTAACGCTGCCGACCTTAGCGAAGTTCGCCCTGGGAATGGCGCTCATTGTTGGCGTGTCTCGTCTGTCGCAGCGGGTCAAGCTTCCGGCTGTGGTGGGCCTCTTGCTCAGTGGAGTAGTGATGGGACCGCACGTGCTCGGAATTTTCCCTGTGCACGCCGTTATCGCCGACTTCTTCGCTGATCTCGGGAAACTGCTGCTCATGTTCTTCGCTGTGCTGGAGATCGATCTGGCTCTTTTTCGGAAGGCGTGCACCCGATCAATTACATTTGGTCTCTTGACCACGTGGGGGACGTGTACCTTTGGATGAAGTGAAAGGGCCCGACTCCGACTCTACAGCGATTAAGCCGATCGCTTCTCGGTCGATCTCCTTGCGGCGCGACGAAGGCGAATTGCGCTCTATGCGCTTTGCCATGCGGATCTCGCTGGCGTTCGGCCTGTTGATGCTGGTCGGCAAGACGACTGCGTACTTTATCACCGGCTCGGCGGCCATCCTGTCGGATGCGGCGGAGTCTGTGATTCACGTGGTCGCGGTAGCAATCGCCCAAAACACTTCCAATCAGCCAGTCGACGCCATTGAAAATGCATAGGTAGATTCACCGCATCCGCCGCACACGCCGGAGGCTCAGTTCAAAAGACTCTATCGAAACTGCCCCGGTCGAAAGAACCCGGCTCAATCTTGCCTAGTCCTAGTCCGCCGGGGCAGTCCCGACAGAGACCTAACGTTTTTTGTGGGGACTGACCCCCGCCGGGGCTCTGCTCCGGAACCTTTTCTCTTTCTGCTGCGTAGATCCCCATATGCGAGCGCTGGCAGCATCAGTCTGTTTGATGACACTGCTCTCTTTTAAACCACAAGCCCCAACGTTGCCTTCCGGCGCTCGGGCTGCACAGTTACAGGACCTTGCGAAGCTCCGTCGCTATGTCACAGTTGACGCGTCATACTCCGCTGTTCAGCGCGAGTTAGCGATGCAGGCCATTCGCGGGTGCGAAGAGCGTGCGGGTAAGTGGACCGCTGCCGAGTTTGAGATGCAGGTCGCCCGAGTTGTTGCCCTGGCTGACAACGGTCACTCCAGAGTTTGGAGCAGATCCCGCTCGAATCGCATGAACCACCTTCCTGTGCGGCTTTTCCTCTTCTCGGACGGCGTGTTTGTGATAGCGGCAAAGGAAGCTGGATTACCCGCGCTTGGGAGGCGTGTCGACGCCATCGAAGGCTTTCCAGCCGGGGACGCCCTTCGCAAGCTAAGAATCTATCGTGGGGGAAAAGGACAACCTTCGCGACTATGACGATTTGAGTTTACTTGAATCTCCGGAACTGCTGCATGCCGCAGGCATCGCGCAGTCGAGCCAAGAAGTGACCCTCACTGTGAGCGGTGAGGACCACTCCAGTAACATTCGATTGTTTGCGCAGTCACCCTTTGCAGCCGAGCCCGATGTTCAGCGGCTTCGTTATCTGACAGCGCAACGGGTGGCCGGAGAAGATGCCGCTTGGGAGAGTTACTTTCAGGACACGCCGACGCCTTTGTGGCTCCGCGAGCCCGATGTGGCGTTTCGCTTCGTGCCCATGCCGTCCTTGCGTGCGGTCTTTCTGCAGATGAAAACCAACACGGACGCAGATGATGGTGAAAAGATCACTCCGTTCCTGGCGCAGGCGCGCCAATCCATTGCGGAACTTCGGCCCCAAAATCTAATTCTGGATATGCGATTCAACGGCGGGGGAGACTACACAAAGACTGTCGCCTTCATGTCCGAACTGCCCACGATGGTTCCAGGCAATGGTCAGATCTTCGTGATAACGGATGTGGCCACGTTTTCGGCCGCGATCAGCAGCATCGGCTTTGCAAAGCAGGCGGCACCGCAAAGAGTCATCATCGTTGGAGAGCCAAGCGGAGATCGTCTCATCTTCTACGGTGAGCCTCGGAAGTTTACTTTACCGAACTCTGGGATTGAATTGAGCTACTCGACCGGCCTGCATGATTACCTTCACGGGTGCCATTGGTTCGGCCACTGCCACTTGATGGACTGGCTTTATACGATTTCGGTTCCAACACTGGAACCAGCCATCTCAACTCCACTGTCTTTCGCTGTGGCTAAGGCCGGCCACGATCCTGCAATGGATGCAATGACCCAAATGTTGCAAAAATGAAACCACCCCAAATAACTATCCGTAAGGCGGCTTGCGACGGTTTTGAGCGGGTCAGTACCGAGATGTCGGCCAGTCCTTACCAATGCTTTCTTCCATCTGGCCGTAATAATTTCAGCGATTTAGAAAGATCCGACCAACCACTGAAAACAAAGGAGGGCCTAGTCTACTGTGGCTGCGGTAACGACTGTCTCGGTTGCGGCTGCGGAGTAGGTTGCGACTCCGCGGGCTGCGATGAACTTGAGGCGTTACCGCCCGCCGCCGACGCCAGCTGCGACTGCCGGTATTTCGGAGCGCTGATGTACCCATGAATCCGGTCTTTGCTTATGCTGTTGATCACCAGTTCCGCTGGTTGCGGACTGTCGGGGGTGAAAAACGTCGCTGGCTGATAGAGGTTCACGTGCTTCTGCGTGACCGTCTGGTCCTCGACGATCAAATCCAGGTCGGCGTACTGGTGCTTGGAATTTGCCTTGCGCAATCGCACTCCGAGTGGACCTTGGTGTTGGAACGATTTCGATTTCGCGAGGTCGAACTCGTAGTAATTGCGCTCACCTTTCTTTTGCAGCAGCACCAGTTCGTCATGCGTGCGCGCGATCGAGCCGCTAAGCTCGGTGCGAGTGTTGCTCAGATCACCCCTGGTAGTGTCGAGTTGACTCTTCGTATCCGCGATGGCCTTGTTCTGTTGATCGATTGCCTTGCCCTGACGGTCGAGTTGCGACTGCATCTTCTTAAGGCGCTGGCCCTCGCTCGGTCCACGTGGAGTAGTCGGCTTCACCGCGACCGGAGGTTGCGCTACCGGCGGAGGTGCGACGGGTTCGGGCGCGGGTCGCGCAGCCAGCTCGCTCACCTTGCTGCTGAGTTGGTCGATCTGGACGCGCGTCTGCTGCAGTTGGGTAGCGAGCTGCTGCTGTCCCTGAATCGCAGCTTCCACCTTCCGATGCTCGTACCAAGCGTACCCACCGGCTCCGCCGACGGCAAAGGCGGCGGCAGCTACTCCGACCGCGAGTGCAAGCAACAGTTTGGGGCGAGGAGAAACGGGACTCGGTTGCATAACGGCTCCTGGTCTACTTCCTAGACATCCGTCTAATGCTAAAAGCACGTTCCGTTCCATCGCGGCGGGTTCGCGAAATCCTTTTAGACATCGGTACTTCGCGAATTCGGATTGGCTTGCGGTAGGAGCAATATTGCCGCATCGCGGAATTTCTTACACAGGGAAAGCTGTTGTCGGCTTCCACCTCAACGAGGTTTCTGGAATGGGCGCAAGGGTTGGTGCGCTTGGAATTACTTCCGGCACTCCCAACAATCCGCCGAGCCGCTTGGTATCAGTTCTCGGAATGAGTCTTCGATCTCGAGCTGAGAGATAAATGCTAAGCGAGAGCAGGAGAAATCCTGCTCTCTTAACAGCGACATCGTTCTACCCGGTCATCGGACACTGGTGATAAGTCGACATCATTATTGCCTCCCCATGAACCGCACCCTCGGTCGGCCGAGGCGCAGTTGCTGCTGAAGCAGTTTGCGGGCATCGTCGCTCAGAATCCTCGGGGCGATAACGCCTTGTGAACTGTTCTCGCTGGTCGCAACAGGGTGTGTCGGAGTCGCGAGATAAGTGTGAATTTCTCCGGTGCTGGTCAGACCCAAGCCAGTGATTTCACCGCTGGAATTGATGGAGCAACCAGTTAGTAGATACAAGGGAGAATCACTCACAATCAGGGCGTTGAGGTCGGTCATCACGCCTTTCTGCCACAGAAACGCGCGCGGGTTGAAGTTCGCGTCCAGGGACGCGCCAACCACCGAGCCGCCATCATTAATGCTTATGCTGAGGCTCGCTACATCCCCGGAAAGTGTGCCCAAATCCTGCATCCCAGTTTTCTTGGTCCAGAGAAAAGCGTGGAACGTTGTGTCGCCCGGCAAGTCCGAGTTGCCCACTACCTGGCCCTGGTTATTAATGTCATAGGCGATGTTTCCGCCCGCCTGTCCCGTTTGGCCGCCCAGATTGCCGAGGTCAATCGCTTTGCCTTGTTCCCAGAGCAAGGCATGAACCGACACGAGGTTGTTAAGGAAATTCGGGTTGAAGGTTCCACAAGTGCCCGACCCGCCGACAACCTCTCCGCTGTCGTTGAGCTCGTAGGTGATGCCATCGGGATCGCCCCCAACCGTAGGCAGTTTGTGAATCACTCCTTTTGCCCAGACAACGGGCTCGAAGTGGAGAACATAGGGAGCTGGGCAGTCTGGGTCTGGTGTCGAATTCTCCGCAAATCCGGCCACTTCTCCCCGATTGCTGATCGCCGTTGCCACGCCGTTGTTGCCACCCAGTGTCGGGAGCTGGATCATTACCCCGTTCTGCCACAGGAAAGGTAAACAAGTAAGGTGGGTACCGAATCCGCAAAAGTCTTCACCATTGGGATCCGGAGCAGAGGTCTCAGCTTCACCGGAAGACTGGAATTCGTCGTTGTCGCCAAATGCGATGCTGTTCGGTCCCCCCAGTCCGGGCGCACCGATGTCGAGCTTCAGCGTTTCCAGCCAAAGGACGGCGTGCTGATTGCCGTCCGGTAGGCTCGACGAGCCACTCACTAAACCGTACCTGTTAATAAAGAATGGCTGGCTAAAGGTTCCGCCCTCCAGCGTACCCAGGTCAGTCACGATATAGTGAGTAGGCTCTGGCTTCTGCCCCTGCGTCGCTGACTGTTCCTGCGCGGCCAGCCTGCTCGGCATCGCCGCCGCAGCTAATAAACTTACTGCCCAAATGGAATTCAGCAATGTGGTTTTCATCTTTACTCCTTTTTGCCTGTTTCTCGATGGCGTTCGCGCCACCCTGGATTCGCTCTCATATATGTAGGCGTAAACGGCGGGACAGAACTATCATTCAGGCATTGCTTTTCTTGAAAAGACCGCCGAAGCGGGTGACGGGTCTGAACTAGGAGCAATGCGGAAACCCACACCACCGCATGACGAGGCGCGAATGCCACCTGGTGGCGAGGTGACCGAGTTTCTCCGGGCCTGGAGTGATGGAGATCGAGCTGCTCTCGACCGCCTGACTCCAATCGTTTACGACGAACTCCACCGCCTCGCGCGACGCTACATGAGAGGTGAGCGCCTCGGTCATAGCCTGCAAACCACCGCCCTGGTCAACGAAGCCTACATGCGGCTCGTGGATTACAAGAACATGCAGTGGCAGAATCGCGCCCATTTTTTCGCGGTTTCAGCTCAGTTGATGAGGCGCATTCTGGTTGACCATGCGCGGCGCCATAACCTGAAACGTGGGGGCGGTGTGCAACATGTATCTTTGGACCACACCGCGATAGTAGGCAGCGAACGGGCCGCCGATTTGGTGGCGCTCGATGACGCCTTGAGCCTGCTTGGAACGCTCGATCCGCGTAAAGTGCAGGTTGTCGAAATGCGTTTTTTTGGCGGGCTCAGCGTGGAAGAAACGGCTGAGGTACTAAAAGTATCGGCGGTAACGGTGATGCGCGATTGGAACACGGCCAAGGCCTGGCTCTACCGCCAACTTAAGCCCAGGACAGGGGATGGATAGCGAGCGCTGGAAACAAGTCGATAGCCTCCTGCAATCCGTGCTGGAACGCCCGCCCGCGGAGCGCGAGGCGTTTTTACATCACGCATGTTCCGACGATCAAGCGCTGGAGCGCGAAGTACGGTCTCTGCTTACCGCGCAACAAGAGGCGGGTGGATTTCTCGATCGTCCGGCCATCGAAGTGGTTGCGCGAGCACTCGCTCAGAACGAGAACGAAGCTGCGCACAAGATCGCCGGCTCGTACATCAGCCAGACGGTGTCGCGGTATCGGGTACTGGAAAAGCTGGGCGGCGGTGGTATGGGCGTGGTCTACAAAGCTGAGGACACGGAGCTTCGCCGCTCCGTTGCTCTCAAATTCCTGCCAGAAGATCTCAGCCGGGACCCGCAGTCGCTGGAACGCTTCCGACGCGAAGCGCAAGCTGCATCGGCTCTCAACCATCCCAACATCTGCACCATTTACGAAGTCGGGCAGCAGGATGGCAAGCCGTTCATCGCCATGGAGTTCCTCGACGGCGTGACGCTGAAGCACTGCATCGGTGGAAGGCCGGTGGAGACCGCTCTGCTGGTTAGCCTTGCGATTCAGATTGCCGACGGACTCGACGCCGCCCACGCCGAAGGCATCATCCACCGGGACATCAAGCCCGCCAACATATTTGTCACCAAGCGGGGACACGCCAAGATCCTCGATTTTGGACTGGCCAAGATAACGGCCAAATCCTCTTCCGCGCGCCAGGTTGCCGACGCCGCTACGCTGACTAAGGAGGAGCCACTGACCCGCCCCGGCTCTGCTCCCGGCACCGTTTCGTACATGTCGCCCGAGCAAGTGCGAGCCAGGGAACTTGATTCCCGGACCGACTTGTTCTCTTTCGGAGTGGTCTTGTATGAGATGGCTACGGGTCTGCCGCCTTTCCGGGGCGAGAGTTCGGGTGTCATAGCGAAAGCCGTACTCGACGCGACGCCGACGCCAGCGGTGCGGCTGAATCCTGAAGTGTCCCCCGAGCTGGAACGAATCATAAATAAGGCTGTGGAGAAAGACCGTGATTTGCGTTACCAGCACGCGACTGACCTGCGCACCGACCTTCAGAGGTTGAAACGAGATTCGGATTCCGGAATAGCGGCGACAAGCGCGACACCCATAGCCTCAACAACTGCCGTCAAACGTTGGAAGGCCATTATCCCAGCTGCCATCGTCGTGCTGGCTTTGTCAGTCGGCAGCTACTTCTATTTCCGCCGAAGCCAAGCACTGACCGAGAAGGACACCATCGTCCTCGCAGATTTTACCAACACCACGGGCGACCCCGTTTTCGACGGCACCCTGCGGCAAGGGTTGTCAGTGCAACTGGAACAGTCGCCATTCCTCAGCATTGTGCCCGATCAGCAAATCCAGCAGACCCTGCAGATGATGAACCAGAAGCCTGACGCTAAGCTCACGCCCGACATTGCCCGGGAAGTCTGCCAGCGAACCGGCAGCGCCGCTGTCCTCGAAGGCTCGATAGCTCAGATTGGCACGCCTTACCTTCTGACCGTTAAGGCGGTCAACTGCGCGAGCGGCGAAATGCTGGCCAGCACGGAAGCCCAGGCGAGCGACAAGAGTCACGTGCTCGACGCCTTGGGAAAGACAGCTTCGGAGATACGGAACAAACTGGGCGAGTCATTGAGCACGGTGCAGAAATTCGATACTCCTCTTGAACAAGCGACTACCCCGTCGCTAGAGGCCCTGAAAGCCTTCAGCTCGGGTTTTCAAATTCATACTACTGTCGGGGATGCTGCGGCTATTCCGTTTTATAGGCGAGCCATTGAACTCGACCCAAATTTCGCACTCGCTTACGTATGGATGGGAATCGCGTACAACGATTTGGGTGAGCTCAGCATGGATGTTGAGAGTACTCGAAAAGCTTACGAACTCCGCGACCGAACCAGCGAGCCCGAGAAGCACTTCATTACGGCCCGGTACCATAAGGTGGTCACCGGGAACCTGGAGAAGGCCGAAGAAGCCCTCCAGCTTTGGATACAGGCATATCCCCGCATGGCACAACCGCATTATTACTTAGCGGGGGCAATCTACCCGAATACAGGACAATATGAGAAAGGGGTCGCAGCAGGCAGAGAGGCAATCCGCTTGAGTCCGAACCTTTCGACCGGCTACGCACTCACGGTTCCTGATTGCGTCGCGATGAATCGCATCGATGAGGCGAAGGCCACGTATGAGCAAGCTATCCGTCGCAAACTGAAAAACCATTTCTTCCCTCTTTCGCTGTATGAGATTGCCTTTTTGCAGGACGATGCGGCGGGGATGGCGCAGCAGGTATCGGTATCGGCGGGAACGCCGGGCTTCGAAGCTACCTTGCTCGCGGACGAGGCCGATACCGCCCTCTATTCCGGACACCTCACGAGCGCCCGAGAGTTTTCCCGTCAGGCAGTAGATGCTGCCGAACGGGTTGGAGATAAGGAAGCGGCTGCAACCTACTCCGCCCTTGCTGTTCTCCGAGAGGCCTTGCTCGGCAACGCAGACGAAGCAAGACGGCGTGCTACTTTGGCAATGAGGCATCCGGCAGGCCACGATCTGCAGTATGCTTCCGCGCTGGCGTCGGCCTACGCTGGGGACGACGAGCGAGCGCAAAAACTTACTGACGATTTGGCCCAAAGATTCCCGGAAGCCACAGTCGTGCAGTTCAATTATTTGCCGACCCTCCGCGCGAAGCTTGCGCTCAGCCAGGGAAATGCTTCCGAAGCCCTGGAGACTCTCAGAGCCGCCCTGCCGTATGAGCTGGGACGTACGACTTACAGCCCTATCGAGTGGACGGCCCTTTATCCTGTCTATACTCGCGGAGAAGCCTACCTGGCCGCCCATCAGGGCAAAGAAGCCGCCGCTGAGTTTCAGAAAATTCTCGACCACCGCGGGATCGTGCTGAACGGACCGATTGGCGCTCTCGCGCGTCTTCAGCTTGGTCGCGCCTATGCCATGGAAGGCGACGCCGACAAGGCGAAAGCCGCATATCAGGACTTTCTCACCCTCTGGAAGGACGCCGACCCCGACATCCCGATCCTGAAAGAAGCCAAGGCAGAATACGCGAAGCTGGAGTAAGCGGGTTACGCCGCTAGAAGGCCCTTCTGCGATATCCAACCATTGCCGAGAGGCATAGATTGCACGCTAGGAGTCCTGCGAACACTGTTTTGGGCGCTCTCGCGAGCGCCCCAGGAAGACCCTTGCTTGCTCTTGACAAAGACTGGGTCGAAAATCGCGTTCGTCATGCCGGGTTTCCTAGAGGTTCGACTCGATAGCCAAGGATTCTGAGTGTCCGGATCATTCGTGCAGTATGGCGTTGTCTGGACTTTTCCGACGCTGCAGGGCCGCGTTCCTCATACTGAACGCCGTTATGCAAAATTATCCAGATCAGGCGACAGAGGCGATGCGCAATCACGCCGATGGTTTTGTTGTGTCCTAGGCGCGGTATTAGACGACGGTACACGATCTGGAAGATGCTTCCCTTGTGTTTGACAGCCGCATTCGCAGCTTGATTGAGAATGCGGCACATCTGGCGGTTGCCCTTCGGCGAGCGCCGGCTGCGGTTCACCCCCGCGCTTTCTTCCTCTCCCGGGCATGCTCCCACCCACGACGAGAGATTCTTGGCTGAGGCGAAGGTCGCAGCCTTGGCACCCACTTCGGCAATGATCTGTTGCGCAGAATCCACCCCGAGACCGGGGACCTCGGCCAGCCTTTCGACGGCATCCTGATGCTGGCGGAGCAGACTCGCGATCTCCTGGTCCACTTGACCGATCTGCTGCTCGATTAATTCCAAATCCAAGAGCGCCATCTTTACCAGCCGGCGGTAGACCGGGTTGAGCTCCATGCAGGCACCGAGCGCGTCATGCAACTGCGCCGGCGTGGCACGCAAGCGTTGACTCGGCCAAGACGGCCAGAGCCGCGGGATCGGTTTCTCCGTCGGCTAGCGCCTTTAGCATACGACGTGCACTGGCGCCCAAGAGATCTGAAACTAGACTGGACAACTTGATATGGGCTTCTTCCAGCAGGGCCTCCAATTGATTCTGCAGCCGTGCTTTGTTACGCCGCAGTTGGTACTTTGTGCGTGTCCTGGTCCGCCAGAGACGCTGTTCGGCATCGGGCACGAAGCTCAAGATTAGCTCCTGCGATGCCAGCCGTTTCACCAAACGTTCTGCGTCTGGAAAGTCTCTCTTACGCCCGCGCCGCCCGCGATTGGACAAGGCTTGCGCCAGATGCAGTGTCCCGGACATCCGGCCGGCATCTTCCCGACTGTGACACATCGGTTTCCAATACCGCTCTAGCGCTCCCCAAACGGGCTTCCAATATTGCGCGGTTGATTCCATCACCACTTCCTCGACCTGCTGCTCGAGCAGCCATTCCGACAGCACTCGCAACTGCTCAGGATTGCTACCGTACCAGCGTCGCTCAAATTGGTATTCGTCGCCGACTTCGACGTCAGCTACAACCACGGCAAGCTTCTTTTTATGGACATCGATTCCCGCTATCCTATACGGCATAGGCTTCCTCCTGGCGGGAGCGGAGAGCGTGCTGGAGATTACATTAACCTGGGTCTCGGGCTATCGCCGCTCCCACTGGGGGAGAGACAACGCACCATTTATTCGCTCGATGACGCACGCTCCGGATCAAACTTACATTCGGCTTCAGCATCTCCATTGTCTTTTCGATCTCGCCACTCCCAGCCATTCTGGATTATGGCTCAGCTCTCAGCGATTTTCATGGAGTTTCGCGGGCCGAAGGCCCTAGGCAACTTACATGGATGTCGGCTATTCGTAAGTCATCCAGTTTGACGAGTTATCGGCGCTCCGTCTTGTGGCCGCGACCGGGCGGCTCCGCTGCAACAGGGGTCGCTAAGGCCCGTTCACGCCAGGTGCGCGTGAGTAATCTATGTTCTGCATAGCTCGAAATTCGAGCCCTGACTTATGGCCAGAATTCTCGCCGGTGCATTCGCCGCATCTTAGCGAGCGGATTACGGCATTTCCCAGTCAAGCGCATACACGTCCTGAGTTCCGGCCTCGCGCAGCAACAGAGGGGAATCGTCCGGCATGAGGGCCAGCGATCCACTGTATCGACCCGTGGTTTTGAAGCTGTCCAGTGCGAGCACTTGTTCGGTCTTATGGCCGTCAATCCTGACTCTCAAAACAGCGCCCTTTCCGCTTTGATCGAGGAAGTAAAGCGCCTGTCCGTCGTGCGACCAGGTCAGCCAGCCAAAGCTTCCTTGGGCGAGTTCGATCCACTTGCCGGTCTGGTTATCAAACACCATAAGCCGCGATGAATCAGCAGAGAGAGCGCCGATATATCGTCCATCCGGCGACCATCGCGGCGAAAACATTCCTTGCGAGCTCGGCAAGCTCGAGATCTTTCCCGTTGCAACTTCGAATATCTTGATTTCTGAATTCGATTGGCTCGGATTCCCGGCGAAGACCACCTTATGACCGTCGGGAGACCAGTTCGGATCCACCTGGTGTTCCGAATCGCTGGGGATCAATTCGCGAGGCGTTCCGCCCTCGGTCGAAATCTCGTAGATTCTCGATGGCTTACCTGCACGCTCGAATTCGAAGAACATGATCGTTTTCCCATCGGGAGACCAACGCGGCAGCATCGGATACATCGGCGGATACGTCAGCTGCATTCGCTCGCCACCGTCCACTTTGCTGCGCCAGAGTGTCCCTTCGGGATACGTGACGTACGTCACCCACTGGCCATCTTTCGAAAAGGCGGCATACTCTGCCGAGATTGCCGCAAGGAAGGGCAAGAATTGGCTGGTCGCCGAGTCGTACCGCATCAATTCTCCGCGATGTACATCGCCCACAACATACAGCCTTTTGCCGTCCTTGGAAGGTATCGGCGTAGACAGCGACATCGGACTCGAAGTCAACTGAATCGGCGAGGGCGAGCGATTCAGATAGGTCGCCGCCGGAAGAACCCAGATCTGGTTGTTGGACTGAAAAATGAAATACTCACCATCGATGGTCCATCGCCCGCAGCACTCGTCCGGGGGGACGTGCCACCCCGCCAGCAAACGCTTTTGGTCGCCTCCCGTCGTCGAGACTTCCCAGAACTGGTGTTGACCCACGGTTTGCGATGCATCCAGCCGTAATCGTTCGCCGTCAGGAGACCACACGATCGAATTGATGTCACCCTCCACCGCGCAGAGTTTATGGGATTCTGTGCCGATGGCATTGGCAAGGAACAGCTCATTGTGCTTCGCATAGGCGAGCATTCGGCCATCTGGAGACCACGAGCCAGTCTCCCCCGAGAGGTCTCCGAGTCTGCGAGGCGAACCTCCTGTGACCGGCACGGCCCACAGCGGTCCGCTGGGAGGGACGCCCTGCCCAGCAACTGCCAGCAAATTCGAGCCGTCGGGAGACAGCACCAGCGGAACAGCATGTTCAGACGGCATCGCAATGATTCGTGGCTCTCCGCCGGCCGTGGGCATCTCGGCTCCACCCTGATAAGGGAAAGGGCCTAATCCGAGGAAAAGCCTCGCGCCATCCGTACCTAACAGCGACTTGGGCTGGCCGTCGTGCGTGAGCTGCATGTAATTGCTCGCCTTTGGCCTCGGCGAGGGGTGCGCCAGCCAGTAACCCAAAAGGAACGCGCCTGCGAGTGCCGCGAGTGCCGCAACGATCAGTGCGGTTCGTTCGCGCGCCTTCTGCAGCTTGACCTGCACACGCGTTGCAGTCGACGCCAAGGCTGTATCGGACAATGCCTCTAACGCAAAGGCCATATCCGACGCTGATTGAAATCGCTGGTCCGCATCCTTTTCCAGGCAGCGGTCTATCACCCGCCGCAACCCCTGCGGCATCCTCGGCACGGTTTGAGAAATGGCTGCCGGCTCATCGTGGAGGATCGCACTGATCGTGTCGGCCGAGGTTGGCCGGCCGAAGGTACACTTGCCGGTCACCATCTCGTGCAGAATGGCTCCCAGCGCGAAAATGTCCGATCGCTGGTCCACGACCTGTCCGCGCACCTGCTCCGGAGACATGTAGCCCCACGTACCCAGGACGACTCCCGGCTTAGTGTCGACCGTGGGTAGGTGCGCCGAATCCACTCCCGGCGCATCTTCGTCATCCGATTGCAGGATTTTCGCTACCCCGAAGTCGAGGATCTTGACTCTTCCATCTTTGACCAGGAACAGGTTCTCGGGCTTGAGGTCGCGATGAACAATCCCCTTCTTGTGCGCGGCGGCCAGGCCACGGGCAATCTGGATCCCGTAATCCGCTGTTTTTCGCAAGGGCAAAGGGCCGCGTTCCAGCCGATCGCGCAGGGTCTCGCCCTCCAGCAACTCGGTTACGAGGTAAGGGCTATCCTCGTAAGTTCCAAACTGATAGACACCTACAATGTTGGGATGGTTGAGGGCTGCCGCCGCCTTGGCTTCCTGTTCGAAGCGCACCAGGCGGTCTGGCTCTGTGAACACAAAGTCAGGCAAAACCTTAATGGCGACGTCACGCCCCAGCGCACTGTCGCGTGCTCTGTAGACTTCTCCCATGCCGCCGGCGCCAAGCACGTAGAGAATTTCGTACGATCCTAGTCTGTCACCAGGTCCGAGTTTCAAGGGTGCTCTGAGTATACCTTCGAGTTTTCGACTTCTATGCAATCAATTTCTCGAACTCGTTTAGCTGAGTCCCAGCCCTCCTGCAGTGAAGTGCCTCGCCATTAGGAGTTGTGATATCCCTATTAGTACGTAATCCAGACCACGGCGTCCTGCGCCTTAGTGTTTACTGATTTCCAGCGGGCGACTTACCACTTCGACCTATCGCCTACGCGTGGAAGTGTGACGACCCGAGCTTTCGGTGCTCCACGTCCACGCGTAGGGCGTTAATCAGGGCTTGAGGACTTCCGGGTTGTCCTCCATCCACTTCAGTGCGGGTTTCCTTCCGCGTGAGGCTTTGCCAACCCGGGCGGCGTAAATGCCGCCCGAATAAGGGGAACTCCAAACGGGGCGCCCGTGGCTCCGCCATCCACCATCAGCTCGACCGCGTTGACGTACGAGGAATCGGACACTCTTTGCCATCGCAACCTCCCCATCAACAAACGAAAGAATGCAGGATGTCTGGACTCTCATCAGCTTGACATGCCCTGTGTCCATGCTCCGGCAGTACCTCGTTAGTCTCTATGAGGTTTTAGCGGCGAATACGGCTACGTATGCACTGTTCGGTCTGATGATTGAAACTCTGCGACACCGGCTGCACCACGCGAAATAAATTCAAAGCAGCTCTACCGTCATGCGCACCCCAAGTGAACGGCACGTTATTGGCGTAATATCCCCGTGTTGCACGTAATCCGGCTGGGCGGCCCGGTTCCAGATAGGGTTCGGTAAGGCCTGTTTACGCCAGCTATCTTCCGCCGTACAGCGGAACTCACGTAGAATTGTTGCGAACTGCGCGCTGCTCGATGATTTCCCAACCCGGACTAGATTTTCGGCACTCCTGGCAAGGCTCTTGCGGGATGCGCCGTACCTGCCGTATCTCACGTTCGCTCCCAGTGCCTTCATCTTTCCTCTCAAGTTCACGGGAGGCGGCTACAGCGGTGGCGGCAAGCTGATGATCGACAGCGAAGGCAACGCCTGGGTCGCCGACAACTTTACGGTCGGTGCGCAAAATCTGGATGCTTCGTGGACCGGCGGGCTCACCAAGTTCGCCCCCAACGGTAGGCCACTTTCGCCCAGTCCTTTGGGCTTCCGGGGCGGAGGTATCGCAGGCCCCGGTTTCGGCTTGACCCTGGACGCGCAGGACAACGCGTGGGCCACCAGCTTCACCGGCCAGAACATCACGAAGTTCGACAGGGACGGCAAACCTCTGTCGCCGTCCCAGGGCTGGAACTTTAATCGCCAGATCAGCCAGATGCAGGGCATCATCGCCACGCCTGGCGGAGATATCTGGACGCTCGACTTGATCAAGGGCCAGGTCGTGAAGCTTCCCCAGGGCGATCCGTCCAAGGTGCAGTTCTTCTGCCAAAACAAGACCGGCGATCCCCTGAAGAACCCCTGCAAGCTTATGGGGCCATTCGCTCTCGCCATCGATCAGCAGGACCGCATCTGGGTCACCAATGCCGTTGCGGACCACGTGGTCCGTTTCCCCGCCTCGGATCCCAGCAAATTTGAGACGTTCAAGGTGGGATACTCCGCCAGCGGTCTCGCCGTCGACAGCCAGGGCAACGTCTGGGTGACGAACAAATTGGGCAGTTCGCCCAAGGGGGCATTGAAGTTTGCGGAAATGCTGGCTGCATTTAAGTTCAACTTCGACAACGACCCCGACGCCGGACAACGAGCGACCAAGGTTTTGGTGCCTGCCATGACGGAGGAAAAATCGGGCTACGAAGGCGGGAGCATTACGGTGTTGCGTCCCGATGGCACCGAGGCGCCGTTCTCTCCGGTCTACGGCAAAGGCATCGTCGGACCTTGGGCGGCTTCCGTGGATGGCAACGACAATATCTGGATCTCAAACTTCAGCACCTCGTCGGCCGGAATCGTAGAGCTGTGCGGCTTCCACACCGAGCATTGGCCGCCCGGCGTAAAGACAGGCGACGCCATTTCGCCGCCGGGCGGCTATGTCGGCGGTGGATTGCAGTTGCAGGTTGACATTGGCATCGGTCCGGCGAGAGATGTCTGGGCCACCAACAACTGGCAGCACTATAAGGATGCGATGGGAAAGGTCGATGAAGCAGTACAAACACAAGGGGCAGGCCAGGGAGTGGTGGTCTTCTACGGAATGGCGAAGCCGGTGAAGACGCCGCTGATCGGGCCGCCGCGGCAGCCGTAAGCACCAGCGGTGTCAATCTGAGACACTTAAATGGCGAGAAGGCAGACCCTCCTCTCCATCCTGATTACTTTCTAGCACTGGCTGCAAGCGACGACGCATGGTTTACTTGAAAGCATGAAACGACTCTGTCTCCCAGCGCTTGCAGTTGCTCTGGTGGCAGGCATGCCGGGGTTCGGGCAGCCGAGCCCGCCCTCTAAAAACAAGCCTCCGGCCCAGTCTGGCGTCAGCGGGTTGCCCGTTAACTTCGAGCGGCATACGGGCGACCTGGATGCAATGGTCAAGCGAGGGAGCATCCGAGCCCTCGTCTTATATAGCCGGTCGGGCTTCTTCTACGTCGATGGAAAGCCGGAGGGGATATCGTACGAGGCGTTGCAATACTTCCAGCAGTTCGTCAATCAGAAGCTGCGCACCGGGCAGCAGGTGCAGGTTACGTTTATTCCGGTCCGCCCCGATCAATTGGAATCGTATTTGAACGAAGGCATCGGCGACCTGATCGCGTTCCCGGTGGCCATGACTCCGGAGCGCGCACAGCAGGTCGCATTCACGGTTCCGCTTGAAACGGATGTGAAGCAGATTCTTGTGACCGGAAAGAACTTCGGTCCAGTTGCGTCGTTGCAGGACCTGAGCGGGAAGAAAGTCTTCGTCAATCCGGTCACCACGTATTACGGGAATTTGCTGAAAGTGAGCGATTCACTCGTCAAGCAGGGGAAGAAGCCCATCCTGATCGAGAGCGCCGACAAGAACCTGATGGACGAAGATCTGATGGAGATGGTCAATGCCGGCATACTGCCGGCCACCGTTACCATCACGCAGCGCGCCGAGCTGTGGGCCAGCGTTTTTCACGATATCACTCCTCAGCCCAATATCGTCATTGCGAACCAGGGAGCGATTCTCAAATCGGCCCCGGCCGCGAGGGATACGAATTGCTGTTGATCCACAGAATCACGCGGACGACTCAAGTTCGCGCTAGGTTCTATCACACCAACTGGCGGCCACTTGTATGAGGGCCATGCAGCGGTCTGTCGCGATGCAGAATGCGCGCGGCATTCTTGTCCGCAAACAGCAGAAGATGTCGGGCCGGCCAGTGACCCCGCTGCATAAAGGACACGTCGGACTGCTGGCTTGCAGCGGCATGCTGAACGGCTTCTTCGGGGAGCGTGAAATGCGGCACATCGCTCACTGGAGGTCGGTCAAGTATGTCGATGAGTTCAACGAGGAAGGCGAAGCCGACGGGGAGATCATCATTCGTAAACGCGAACGGTTTAGCCATGAGCTGACTCTTGCGCTATGAGAGTGGGCATTTCATCGAGCTGCGAGACCAAGGAGGAGAAAATCTCTAACAGATCCGCCGAATGAACGTCCTCGCACAGACTGCCGAGGCCGAAATTGCAAAGCCCGCGGGAGTGGCATATGCTGTGGCATAGGCTAGAGAGGTGGATATGGCGCCAGAACGACACGTGAAACTCTTCAAAAACGGCAGAAACCAGGCAGTCAGGATCCCTCGTGAGTTCGAGCTCCCTGGCGAGGACGCCTTAATCCGCAAGGAAGGCGACCGGCTGATCATCGAGCCCACTCCACCCAAGTCGCTGCTTGCGGTACTGGCGACATTAAGGCCCATCGACGAGGACTTTCCGCCAATTCCAGATCTACCTCCCAATCCGGTTGATCTCTGATGCGCTATTTACTCGATACCAATATTCTTTCCGACCTGGTTCGCAACCCCCAAGGCCGCGTAGCACAGCACATCCAAGAGATTGGAGAGGCGCAGGTTTGCACCAGCATCGTCGTTGCTGCGGAATTGCGCTACGGCGCCGCCAAGAAACAGTCTCCTCGATTGACGGCCCAGCTTGAGGCGGTGCTCGGTGCGCTTGAGGTTCTTCCCTTGGAAGCACCGGTCGATACCACCTACGGAGCTCTGCGTGCCAGGCTTGAGAAGGCGGGTACGCCGATTGGCGCCAATGACCTACTCATTGCGGCACAGGCGCTGGCCCTTGGTTACACCCTCGTCACCGATAACGAAAAGGAGTTCGCGCAGGTCAAAGATCTTCCTCGGGAGAACTGGCTGCGCCACAGCTGAGATTCGTTGTCCGGTCATTAAAACGTCGATTCACCCAAATCACTTGAGCTTCTTGTCGTATCCCTTACGCATCCACTAACGAATGCGGCTCTTGATCGCAAGGCAATTTAGAACGACTGCAGGAGACTTCTTGCCATGAAGAATGCCCCGAACGCTTCAGCAGGCTCGTTTCCCGGATGTGCTCGCCGAATCGCTCCTTGTAGAGATTCAGTAGACGCTGGCGATGCCCAATCTCTTCCCGGCGCATGCCATCGAAGACCGCCGCGGACGCCTTCTGCCGAGCGATTGATCGAATCACAAATAAACTTTGTGGACCAAGCTGGCAACATGCACCTCGTGCTCGGTCAAAACTATGAGCGTACGATCATTGGAAACAAAGAGAATGCCGTTTCAAAAGAAGGCAAGCGGGTCAGCCCCGCAATCGCTCAATTGTTGTTCACCTTTGCCACGAAGGAACTAGCGGGAAGCTGGTCCGTGCGTCAACTGGCTCAAGCGGCCGGGTTGAGCAAAAGCAATGTTGCGAAGGTTCGACAGCAGTTGGTCGAGCGCGGAGTACTGCGAGAATCGGGGCACGGCTTTGATATCAGCGACAAATCGCGATTACAGGACGAGCTGTTGAGAGGATATGAGTTCGCTCTGCGTCCGAAACTTCTAATCGGGCGTTTCCGGTCCTCCGACAGAGACCTAGACGACATGCTCGCCAGCGTCCGAAAGCCTTTTGCAGACCTATCAATTCGGTGGTCGGTAACTGGCAAGATCCGGTTAGTGAAAGGTTGCGAAAAATTCGGCCATCCTGAGCAGGTCAAGCGTATCGATCTTGTTCAATCTACCCGCCCCTTCGAATCGGGCCGAGATTTCCTTGAGACGCGATTTCTGTTGCGTGGGCCAGTCAGGAGTAGCCGGAGGATCTGGAATGATCTCTGGCTGCGGAGCCGATTCTTCCGTCGCAGCCTCCTCTTCGGAAGGTAGGTCATCCACTGGAGTGGCGATTCTGGCCAGTCCGTCAACAAGCATCTTCTGTTCGTCGGGGGTCAGACATTTCGGACAGCTATTTTGCTCACTGACTACCTGATCGCCATCTACGATACGCACCAGGTAGGGTGCGCTCGCTTCGCGACAGCGCCCGCAAGAGAGCATTATTCCTGCTAAGTACACAGACATCATCTGCCCTGCCGTGGGGATTTGAGGAACAAGTAGTGGGAAAAGCAACTCAGCCTTGTTCGTTTCGGTTGACATAAGTGGCCTCCAGCAAATACCTGGCGATAGAGCACTCGGCTATGAGTCATATCGCAAGTGTACGGTTACTATCGAACCTTTCTCCGGATGTCTTAAATCGGCCTCTTGCAGGACGTTGTTTTGGCAATTCCTGCCTCACGTGCCCCCTGGTGATGAATTTTACTGATGGTGAATGGCATCCTGACGAGTCAGACCTCGCCGAAGAGCAAGCGGTCACGCCGCGTGGACCTCTCTCGGCAGCTCAGGCAGGAGTTGCTGGCCCTCCGCGACAAACGGCTGCTCAAAGCATTCTCGGAAGGTAGGACGTCCATCGCAGATGATCTGATTTTCACTTCTAAGGTGGGTACGGTGTTGGACCCGGAGAATCTTTACCACTATTACTTTCTTCCTGCTCTCCAGCATGCCGGTTTGCGACAGGTTCCGGTTGCATGATCTGCGCCGCACCTTCGGCTCCCTTCTGATTCAGGGCGGAGCATCTCTCACTTATGTCAAAGAGCAAATGGGTCACAGCTCGATCCAGTTCACAGTCGATATCTACGGTCATCTGATTCCCGGCGCGGACGTCAAGTGGATTGATCGGCTCGACCCGGCGACAACAACTCGGCAACAATCCGCAACCCCCGCGCAACCAGAGCTTTTCAGGGAGACCGTCGACCTACCGCGAGTTATTGAATCGATTGGTGGGCCCGGAGGGATTCGAACCCCCAACCAAGGGATTATGAGTCCCCTGCTCTAACCGTTGAGCTACAGGCCCTTCAATTACTTAGAGACGCTGCGTTGCCGACTGAGGGACTTTTGTAGGCGGTAGCAGCACTTTTGGCTCGATTGTCCCTGATTCCCCGAAAGCTGCAAGCGCTCGAAGGCGCGTTCGACAGCCTCAGGCGAAGGATGCACGTAGCGCTGCGAAACCCGTGATGCAGCTGTGTCCCGCGATTCGCATAATCGTGAAGGCATCCACGCCGGATTCTCCAAGCCTAGTCAGCATTGTATGGCGAAGGGAATGAATCACAAAGTCTTTGCCAAGCCCGACGATGGCACGGGCCTTCTGGTGAAGGTGATTGATCGAAGTCACCAGATATCGCCTTCCGTCCCTGTTGGCGAACACCAGATCGCCAGAAGCCAATTGCTGGCGGTGCTGGAACGGCAATTGTAGCTACTGATGTGGTCGATGTCGTGAAATACGGCTGTTTCACCATCGCGCCACACTGACCGCAGAAGATCGCAGAACCCGTAAGCGGGGCGCCACACTGTGAGCAGAATCGCGGTTGGTTCGCTGCAAGTGGCGGTTGCTCAGACATCGTACTCTGCCTTGGCGCTTGTTTCGCCGTGTCGACCATAAAACCTCCGCCTAGCAGTTGGGTTGCACTCGCTTTCCTCGTTCTCGCCAATCGCGCTATTTGTCGGCTCGCACATCCTCCAGCGCACTCTCCAGCAGATATTCCATGCTGTCATTGTCCGTTCCTTCGAGCGATTGAACGGAACGCAGAAGCTCGAGAGCTTTTTCGAGGGAGCGAATGGCGGTCTTGTGTACTTCGGTCATCTTTGGCGCGTTCATTGGACTGAGGTTGACCTCGCGGTTCCTGTGCCTGTTGCGGATGTAGGGGCGATCCGCTTGGCTCTGCCGTGACTCCACGCACAGAGGCGACCCGCAAACAGGCCAGTCTTTCATTCTTTCCACTGTCGCGATGTGACGCTGGTCACGGCTTCTACGGACGCGCAGTGAACATTGACCGAAGGACGGCGTCGGAGTACAAGAAACGCAGGCAGGGGCGTTGGCTTGGCGATGACGATATCATCTGACGACTCGGTGGAACTGGAAGCGAAGGTGGCCCCGCCGCCGCGACTTTCGCACCACAGAGCCAGGCGCCGAAAGCGAATCGCAGCACGGGTTTTGCTCATTCTGGCACTCGTCATTGGTTTTGTGGCCATCTCTGATTTCGCCTACAACGCTTACATCCTTACATCCTTACTGATTATGTGCATCCGAGATCAAGCGACCCACCCATCGGAAGCCTTGGAAGTGAGTCTGGCGACGGTGGCTGGATAGCCGCTGAATACACTGATCTTATGCAACGAGACGCCGTCGCTGTCCTCATCGCCGTTGCATTGCTGGTTGGATCGACATTGATCTTTCGCAGGGTAAAGAGACACCGAAGATAACCGTGCGGCAATCGTCTGGCGGGAGGAAAGTTCCCCGTCACATACAGGGAAGCTCAGGGCGTTGATTAGTTAACTTCTGCTTATCTGGTTGCTTCAGCAAGCCCCAATAGGTAGTGTTGAGGGGTGCCCCGACCGTCGTTTCCAAAGACGCTACGCCAATTTCAAGCCGACTTCGCCAGTGAAAAGGCCTGCGAGCAGTACTTGGCGGCTTGTCGCTGGCCCGATGGTTTCATTTGTCCTCGATGCGGACATCATCGAGCCTACGAATTGGTGAACCAGCGACGGCGGCAGTGTGCTGGCTGCCGGCACCAAGTCTCACTGACCGCTGGGACCGTTCTTCACCGGACCAAGATCCCCTTGACCCATTGGTTTTGGGCCGCCTACCTGATGACCACTGACAAACGCGGTGTGTCCGCCGTGCTGGTGCAGCGTCAGCTCGGATTGTCCTGTTACGAAACTGCCTGGATGATGCTTCACAAACTCCGCCGGGCCATGGTGAATACGGCTCGAGATCCGCTGTACGGCGAGGTAGAAGTGGATGACACGTGGGTGGGCGGCGAGCAGGCTGGTCTGCGAGGAAGTCGACAGCTCAAGGGGCGACGAGCGGCCCTCGTTCTGGTGGCAGTGGAGAAGCGTGGCAAGGGCTCGGGGCGTGTCCGCATGAGAGTGATCCCGGACTTCAAGGCCAAAACAATCCTCCCTTTTCTCACCCAGAATGTCTCTGCCGGCTCGACCATCTACACCGACGGTCTCAAGAGCTTTGACGGGCTTACAGAGGCCGGTTTCAAGCACATCCGTCGCACTCAACCGCTGCGATCGGAACTAAGCAAAGGTGCAAAATCGGCGGTACCTTTGGCTGATCGCGCCATTGGCAATCTCAAGCAATGGCTCATCGGCACCTACCACGGTGTGAGCCGGGCTCAACTCCAGGTTTATCTGGACGAGTTTGTCTTTCGGCACAATCGCCGCAAGCAGCCTGCGGCTTCATTTCAAACTCTGCTCGGACTTGGAACTGCGCGAAAATCAACGGAGTACCTGTCCATACGCGGCGCGCGGGACCTGGCTGAGTAGGGTAAACCCCAACCTATAGCGGTCTGCTGAAGCAACCAGATAAGCAGAAGTTCCCTAGATAAGCCGCTTTGCCGGACCATCGAGTCGCTGCTTGCAGCGAATCCATCCGACAAAGGAGCTTTCCATGACTTCTCTTCGTTTGCGCATGCTCGAGGACATGCAGATCCGCAACTTGGCGGTGAACACCCAGGAGTCCTACGTCCAGCAGGTCTCACTCTTCGCACGCTACTTTCATCAGTCACCCGAGCGGTTGGGACCAGAGCAGATTCGTGCCTACCAGGTCTACCTGACGAAGGAAAGGAAGTGGGCTACCGGTTCGATCGTCATTGCCACTTCCGCACTTCGCTTCCTGTATAAAGTCACCCTCAAGAAGGGCTGGATCTTCGAAGACATCATCCCCGCTCCGAAAAAGCCTCAGACCTTGCCTGTGGTCCTCAGTCCCGAGGAAGTCATGCAGTTTCTTGACTGTGTGGCGAGTAGGAAACACCGCGCCATCTTGACCACCTGCTACGCAGCAGGCTTGCGCGTTTCCGAATCCATCGCTCTTACCCTCCCCGCCATCGACAGCCAGCGCATGGTCTTGCGGGTGGAGCAAGGCAAAGGCATGAAAGATCGCTACGTGATGCTCTCCCCCAAGCTGTTGCAGATCCTGCGAGAGTGGTGGCGAGTGGAAAGGCCCGAGCACTGGCTCTTTCCCGGCGAGATGCCGGGCCAGCACATCAGCCGCTCTGCGGTTGAGCAGGAGTGCCAGAAAGTCCACCGTATTTGTAAAATTTCCAAACCCATCACCCCGCATTCCTTGAGGCACGCCTTCGCCGTCCACCTCCTGGAACAAGGCACCGACGTCCGCACCATTCAACTGCTCCTGGGGCATCGCAGCCTGTCCACCACAGCCAAGTATCTCCGCATCGCGACCAGCAAAGTGTGCTCGACCTCGAGCCCGCTCGATTTGTTACCACACCCTGTTCCCCTGGAGGTCAAGCCCACTCCGCCACCGCTCTTCTAGCCGCTGGGCCCCATGGAACGCCCCAAGCTGGAAGTGGCGGACATCTTCCGCCGCTATGGTGAAGCTTATCGACAGAAGCATGGCGCGTCGCTTTCCACCGCACAGCGGCGCGTCATGACCGCCATCGAGGTGTGTCGCACGGCAGCCCTGGGCGGTCATCTCGAGCACTGCGACAGCTGTCCTTTCGAGCGGCCCTGCTACGATAGCTGCCGCGATCGACATTGCCCCAAATGCCAGTCGTTGGCGCGGGCGGAATGGCTCGAAAAACGGAAAGCGGAAATCCTCCAAACACACTATTTTCACGTCGTCTTCACGCTCCCCGAACAAGTCGCGGCTATTGCTTACCAGAACAAAGATCTCGTCTACGGCATTCTGTTCCGAGCTACGGCCGAGACCTTGTGCACCATCGCTGCCGATCCCAAACATCTGGGCGCCGAGATCGGTTTCTTCGCTGTACTGCACAGTTGGGGACAGAACCTGCTCTTTCATCCCCACCTGCATTGTGTCGTTCCGGGTGGCGGAATCTCGCCCGACGGTACCCGTTGGATTCCTTGCCGCCCCAATTTCTTCCTGCCCGTACGGGTCCTGTCCTGCCGCTTCCGCCGATTGTTCTTGACGTATCTGCAAGAGGCCTTCGACACCGGCAAACTCAGCTTCTTTTCTTCTCTTGCGGCCCTTCAAGATCCCCAGGCTTTCCGCCGTTATCTCGATCCGCTGTGCGACGTGAAATGGGTCGTCTACGCCAAACCGCCCTTCGCCGGACCTCAGCAAGTGGTGGACTACCTGGGCCGCTACACCCACCGAGTCGCGATTTCCAACCATCGACTGCTGGATATCGAGGACGGGCAGGTCAAGTTCAACTGGCGGGACTACCGCGATAACAATCAGCAGAAAATCATGACCCTCTCGGCCGAGGAGTTTATCCGGCGATTCCTCCTCCATGTTCTCCCCAGTGGATTCCACCGCATTCGCTATTACGGGTTCCAGGGCAATCGATACCGCAAAGAGAAGTTGCAGCATTGCCGCCAACTGCTGGGCATGATTCTCCCAACGAAAGCTCTTCCCAACCGCAGCCCTGCGAGGACTATCGTGATCGATACGAGAAGCTCACCGGTCACTCTCTCCGGGAATGCCCGGTTTGCCATCGTGGAAGCATGATCACGGTCAAGCTATTGTCCAAGGATCGCTCTCCCCCAAACATCCCAGGTTCTTCATGATCGATCCGCTAGACTCCAAATCGCTGTTGGCCATGAACTCGAAGCTGCCGAGTCGGTGGAGTCGTGTTGTTTTACGGACGTTCAAACTACCCTGCGATCAGCCAACCACCTCCAATCTTGTCCTACTCGCGCCTACGCAAGTCCCTGAACACAGTCCACCGAGTCCTTCCCATTCGCTGCGTACGGTCTGTTCTCCTTACCCGGAACTCCCGCTCCCTTACAAAACCCATAGCGCGCACATCCTGCCAGCGGTTTAGCCCAACGAATTTTCAGCTCACCGGCACGGCTCCTCGATTTTTTTTCTTCGCTCAGGTCTTACCTGTAGCCGTGCCGCCGAGCTAAAAATCCTCTGCATCATGCCGACTCCCCGATTATGCCGACTAGTTACCTGTCACAGCGCTTAGGAGGAGCTCGAGTCGCATTCTGAGTCGGCATAATCAAAGGCCTTCCAGAAAGGCGAGGAGTTGGTCATTCGGGCGATAGCGTACGAGCTTGATGCCCAGCGGCTCAGTGCGTGAGAGCGCCTTCTCCTTCAAACGCATGTCCGCATGGAGATACATCTGTGTTGTTTCCACGGATTCGTGCCCCAGCCAGAGCGCAATCACTGAGCGGTCCACGCCATGCTGAAGAAGATCCATCGCAGTGCTGTGCCGCAACACATGTGGGGAAACGTTTTTCCGTCTGAGTGAAAGGCAGGTCCGTGCGGCAAGATGGGTGTATTTGGTGATCAGACGCTCGACCGCATCGCGGCTGAGTCTACCGCCACGGATACTGGGAAAGACTGGATCTTCGGGCGGCCCTTACGTTCGCGCAACCAAACATCGAGCATTTTTGCTGTTTCTGGGCGAAGCGGCGTGCAACGCTGTTTTCGACCTTTACCCAAGCAGCGCACATGAGCTCCTGTCCCCAGTACGACGTGCTGGCAGTTCAGCATGATCAACTCGGACACCCGCAAACCCGTTTGAGCCGCGACCAGAACCAGAGTTCGATCCCGGCGCCCGATCCAGCCAGAAGGATTCGGAACGGCGAGCAAGGCATCGATTTCTTCCCGAGTTAGAAACTCGATGGGCCGCTGTTCGTGGCGCTTGTTGGGTACGGCCAGGATCCGGTGGCAATGCAGCGCATGTGCGGGCTCCTCCAATGCCACGTACTGGAAGAAAGAGTGGATTGCTGCCAGCCTGGCATTCCGAGTACGAGCACTGTTTTTGCGAGAACGTTCCAGGTGGTCGAGGAATAGGACAATGAAAGGTGCATCCAGATCCTCGATCCGGAGTTGAGAAGGCATTTTGCCGAGTTGTTCTTTAGCAAAATGCAGAAGCAGACGAAAGCAATCGCGATATCCCGCGATGGTGTGCGGGCTGGCTTGCGCGCTGACGAAGCAGGCGATCGGTAAAGAAAGATTGGAGAAGAGCGGGAAAGCTGGCGGAAATCACGGCCGCACCTCCCGTGGATCAATCGCTCGGTCGCCAGTTGGAGGAGTTCGGGCACGGCTTCGAGATACCAGTAGGTATCGGTCACGTGGACGTGCCCCAGATAGGTGGCTCAGTTTGGGAAGCTCTCGTTCGACATCAAGGCCAGCGCGATACCATTGGATCAAGGTGCGTGTGGCGAATCGATGGCGCATGTCATGCAGCCGTGGACCGCGACCGTGGTACTTGGCCGGTATGCGCAGGCCGACTTGCTGCGATACCTTGGCAAAGTTGTATTGCGCCGTTGTAGCAGGAATCCGCCTCCCGCGTTCAGAGATGAAGAAAGCCGGAGTTGATGGCGCCGGAAAAAGGCAATCTCGGATTTTAGCGTATTGTTTCAGAGCGGCTACAGTAGTGAGTGAACCGGCACATAGCGTGATTTCCTGAACTTCGTCCGCCGGATGTGAAGAATCCCGCGATCGAGGTCGACATCGCTTCGATCCAGGTCAACGGCTTCATTGACTCGCATTCCGGTCGCCACCAGCAGACCGAAGAGAGTTGTAAACGTGCGGGCACGGAGTCCCTTGGACGAAGGCAGTTGTTGCGTTCGGCGAAGGATTCTGTCGATCTCCTCGTCGGTGTAGATGTGAGGAGGCTTACGTCGATGACGATAAGGAAGAAGGCTTGCAGGGGGGAATCTCAGTGCGAGGCTCAATGGCGCTATACCAGATGGCGAAGCGTCGAACCATACCCAAACGTGCGGCCCAGCAGGCAGGCTCAGCTTTGGTAGGCTGGGTGGCCCAGCGAAGTGCCAGATTCGTGGTGATGTATGAGCTACCTGCAGCTTGGAGGAACTCACAAAGTTCGTAATAAACTCGCGGGTTTTCGAAGTTGGAATCCAAGACTACGGCGGACATGATATAGTCTCTTAATGCCTGTTGCAGGGCTGTCACTGTGCACCCCCCTATCGGCCAGACCTGAGCCAGCGATCGCAGGCTGTTGAAGTCAACTTTGGCGTAGATTGCCGTTGTATTCGGATCTCGATGTCGAAGCACCTCTCCAATCTCCCCCATCGTCGCCCCGGAGCGAAGCATGGAAGTCGCCAGACTGTGACGAAGTAAGTGAGCACCCC
>CAVRMO010000024.1:0-120852 GCA_963722405.1 uncultured Acidobacteriaceae bacterium | reverse complement strand
GGCGTCCGGCCTTGACAGCCACGTTCGCCGACCCAGCTGACCGACTGCCAACCACACTGCCCCCGCAGACGAACGCCCGCCTTTGCCGCGAGTCGAGCGTTCGAGCGAGCATGGAGGCAAGGTCCCTTCAGCAGGGCTAGCATGATGGAAGGTGATGAGTACGCCACGTTCCCGTCGCTTCTCCGTGACCGTTACCCATCTGCCGGTCAGCCGCTGCCAGCTCTGCAACCGCACTCTCGCATACCGGCCAGGCAACATCAGCGAGGTCTTGACCGAGCATTACCGCCGTGCCCATCCCGAAGCTCTTGGCATCCCCGCCGAGTAACGGAGTCAGGGTTCAGCGCGGGCCGGGGATTCCGCCGCAGACGTCCGCCAGATCGGAGCGCGCTTGCTGCCCCTTGGGCCGCGGGCGCGCCAGCGATCACAGAGTGTGTTCGGTGCTCTAGCGGCGGACGCGCGAAGCCGCCGTTATCTGGAGTCCGATCTGGGTGTCTTCGCTGTAAGGGCCGGGCTCTCGGGCTCGGCGAGGACACGTTATCTGGAGTGTGTCTTCGCTGTAGCCGCTGTAAGCGCCGGAGATGCCCTCTTATGGTGTTGTCCATCCTTCGGCCTGCTCGACCATCTCGGCTCAGAGTGTCTCGAGTTCGCTGGTCAGCTCGCGGAGGCGCCTGGTGTTGTCGAACAGGGGACGGTCTCGCCGAGCTGGGCGGGGCTGAGCGTGCGGGTGACGGTCCTGGTGCCGACCTCGGGTATCCACGACGGGTAGGGGCCGTGCCGGTAGCTGGGGTCGGTGTGGCACCGGCACCGGGGAGAGCCGCAGCGGGTGGTGCGCTCGACCAGGCTGCCGGGCAGGCACAGGCCGAGCCCGGCGATCTCGTCGGCGATCTGGCGCTGGCGGAGTCCGGCGTCGTCTGGCGTTGCTGGCATGCCTTGTTGCTACCGCATCTTTGCCCGCGTATCGGCGAGGCTCCATCACCTGCTGCCTTGAAGAGTTTATCTTCAAGGCAGCAGGTGTGCCGGTCTGGCCTGGATGGGAGGCGGCGCATGCTGGTTTAGCGGGTGCTGATGCCGGTCAGCGGCAGGGAGTCCTGGACGCTGCTGGGGGATGACGGCGAGGTGGTGGAGCGCGCCGAGCGCTATCTTGCCTACCTGACGGCGATCGAGCGCTCTCCTAACACGGTGCGGGCCTACGCGATCAGCTTGAAGCTGTGGTTCGAGTTCCTCCAGCTTGCCGGGACGAGCTGGGACGAGGCGGGCGCTGAGGACGTGGCCCGGTTCGTGGCCTGGCTGCGCGCCCCGGCGGGCAACGTGATCGTGCTGGCGGGCGGGAGCGGAGCGCGGGGCGCGGCGACGGTCAACAGGTACCTGGCGGGAGTCTTCGGCTTTTACGATCATCATGCGCGGACCGGCCTGCGGGTCGCTGCCGAGCTCGTGTCGTGCGCCGGCTGAGCCGTGGTACGTATAAGCCGTTCCTGCATCACGTGACCAAGGGCCGGGCCATCTCGGTCCGGCCGGTGAAGCTGCAGGTGCCGCGGCGTGCGCCTCGCACCCTGGAGCCCGGGCAGATCGTGGCGGTCCTGGCGGCGTGTGAGCACCTGCGGGACCGTTTCCTGCTCTCGCTGCTGGCCGAGACGGGGATCGGGCGGCGAGGCGCTGGGGTTGCATCATTGCGACTTCGTCTCCCGCAAGCGGGAAGTGCATATCGTGCCCCGGGCGGATAACGCGAACGGGGCGCGGGCGAAGGTGCGCTCGGCTGCGGTGGTGCCGGTCTCAGCGCCGCTGGTGCGCCTGTATTCGGAGTACATGCATGTCGAGTACGGCGACATCGACTCCGACTATGTGTTCGTGAACCTGTTCGGCGGCCAGGTCGGCGCCGCGATGACCTACACGGCCGTGCACAAGCTGATCGGGCGCATCGCCGCCCGCACCGGGATCGAGTTCACCGCCCACATGCTCCGTCACAGCCATGCGACCGGCATGATCCGCCAGGGCGTGCCGATCGAGGTGGTCGCGCGCCTGCTCACCCACCGGTCCTCGACCACCACGAGCCAGACCTACGTTCATCTCGACGCGGCCGACATCCGGGAAGCGCTGCACAGGGCCGGGGCCTGGCGGGAGGAGGGCACGTGAGCACCCCGGTGCCAGCCAGACGCGAACGGCCGCGGCTTCAGGTGGTCAGCGGCGAGGCGGCTATCCTCGATGGCCAGTGGGCCTCAGACCACTGGGATGCCAGCCTCCTGGGCATCCCCGCCCGGCGCGGACGCGGCACGGCGCGCTTTGACGGGGATCAGCCAGCAGTGGCTCCGCGACCCGGTCAAGCGCTGGTCCCGGTTCCGGCTCGCGACCGGATGCGCATTCGCCACCATCGACGCCGGGGCGCTGGCGCTCACCCGGTTCTCCCGGTTCCTTGCCACGCGTCACCCCCAGGCCGCTGACGCGAGCGCTATCACCCGCCCGGTCCTGGAGGACTACCTGTCCTGGCTGCTCACCCAGGGGATACTCGGCGTCCACCCGGGCGCTGTCCCTGTCGATGATCCGGGTGCTCTTCGACGCCTGCCACCGCCACGGCTGGCTCCCGGGCCTGGCCGCCAGCGCGACCATCTACGTCGAAGAGCTCCCCTTCCACCACGACCAGATCGCCCGGTTCATCCCCGAGCCCGTGATGGCACTGGTGGACCGCGGGTTGGTGAAGGGCCAGAGGATCGGCGTCGATGCGACCACGCTGGAGGCCAACGCGGCGATGCGCAGCATCGTGCGGCGCGACACGGGGCGAGCTATGAGGAGTTTCTGGCCGGGCTCGCGAAGGCCTCGGGCATCGAGACGCCCACGCGGGAAGATCTGGCACGGCTGGACCGAAGCGCAAAAAGACGCATGTCTAATAAGGACTGGAGGAATCCCGGACGGCGATGCGCGGATCGCGAAGATGAAAGACGGCCGCACCCATCTGGCGCACAAAGCGGAGCATGCCGTCGATCTGGAGACGGGCGCCGTGGTGGCGGTGACGTTGCAAGGCGCCGATCAAGGCGATACGACGACGCTGGATGAAACGCTGAGCGAGGCTGGGATAGCGGTGGCGGAGTTAGTCGGACGTGAGGCGGAGTTGCGGGCTGACGACGAACCCAAGGTGAACGTCAACGGGATCGAAGAGTTGGTTGCGGACAAGGGCTATCACAGCGGCGCGGTGGTCGAGCGGGTGAAGTCGTACGAAGTGCGCAGCTATATTCCGGAGAAGCAGCAGCGAGGACGACGTAACTGGCGGGGCAAGCAGGCGGAACAACGGGCGGTATACCAGAATCGACGGCGAGTGCGTGGTAGCTACGGCAAGAGTTTACTGCGACGACGCGGTGAACTGGTGGAACGTAGTTTTGCGCATTGCTACGAGACGGGCGGCATGAGGCGCACGCATCTGCGAAAACACCAGAACATTCTGAAACGGCAACTGATCCACATAGGAGCCTTCAACCTGAGCCTGATCTTGCGTAGATGCTGGGTGCGGGAAAGCCGCGGGAGTGGAAGAACCGCGGTGGCATGCTTTTTTTGTTTGTTTATCTCCTTTTCACGCGCCGGTGGGCGCGGAGTGAGTTCTGCAGAAGCCGAAATGCAATGTCACGCGCACGATTCTTAGAAGGACTGTGAAGCCGAACGTCACGCTGGCGCTGCTCAAAATTGGTTCCTTGCGCCATAGGCTGCTAGCTCTTCTTCGAAGTCACCGCATAAAACGCGACGGCATCCTGCTCAACATTCTTACTTCCGCACTTCGGGCAACGGATGTCGCCTTTGTCGTGTTCCTCGAGGGTGAGAATTAACTCAAATGGTTTCTGACAGTCCTTACAAACGTAATCGTAAACGGGCATGGTCGCCTCCCGCAGATGGCTGCAAGCCAACTTTAGTCCAGTTTGTGGGCGGAAGAAAGCCCTACGAAGAAAGTCGCTCTCGTTACTCGCCGCCGAACGGAATGCCGAGAAGCCCAGCCGCTGGGGGCAACTGGCACGTGAGGGGCATCGGGTTGTCCAGTTAAAGGATGCGGCGACGAACAGGTTCGCGGCGGTGGTCTTGATGGGGACGTGACGGTTTATGGGACTGGGCACAGGGCGCGAAAGCAGTGAGATGAACCTTGCCGCGCTTCTGACCTCTACGGAGATCGTTGGGCTTTTTCGGCTGTCCCTGCAGTTTGCATCTGGAGTCAGACTGAAGTTTCTCCACTGACGCTGGTACCCATTAAACATCTGGTCGCCGAACTGGTAACGGTGGCACCATTGCTGTTCGCGCTAGCAAATGACGTATTCAGCGGGTTGTTTGGCCTTTGGTAGAGATAGCAAACGTTCGAATCTGGGAGGGTGTAATGGCAAATCGGAAAGCGGCAGCGAAGAAAGCTCCAACGACGAAGAAGCACAGCGTAACGGCTAAGAAAACTGCAAAAACGAAGAAGCCCAAGGCAGCAGCAAAGAAATCGACAAAAACGAGACAGCACAAAGCACCCGCGAAGAAAGCGGCCAGAACACAAAAATTGAGTGCAGCAGGTCAAAAGGCCGCGCAAACCAAGAAGCGGAAGACGGCGGGGCGGAAGGCGGCAGAGACCAAGAAGTTAAAGCAGGAAGCGATCATCGCTTCACCGCCAAATCCTCAAGAGCCAACTCCTCAACAGCCAACCCCTCAAGAGTCAACCCCGAGCAGTGATGCGACAGGCAAGAGGCATTCGCAACAGCAGCGTGGCTACAACGGGTGGACTTAAACGGGTCGCTTCCCCAGTTTCTCAATCCGCCGCTGGAGCCCGAGGATCGTCAACTTGTCGCAGTTGAGGAATGGATATTGGGGATTGTGTGAGAATTTCTGGCGGTCTGAGCAGTCAGGCGACTCTGGTCGTTCGCGGGTCTTGCGCGGAACCTCAGCCCGATGACCAGCCCGATGGGATTCCGTCTTACACGTACTTATCGGTGGTTAGCAGCCCCTGCAAGCCTGTGTAAGTTATTGTAAACATTGTTATTGACGACTTGACACGGTAGAGGTCAGGAGTTCGAGTCTCCTCGTGCCTACCATTTCCTTTCAACAACTTGGCTCCAACCAACTGCCCAGCGCGGGAACACATGGGAACAACTACTGAATCCCCACTGCTGGAATCTCGCGTAATGCCTCAAACACTCTCGATTGTGCAGCACGTTTTACGCCCATGATTCCTTGCGTGTACGTGTCCAACGTGATTTCGCTGTTCGCGTGTCTCAAGGATTCCTGAACCGTTTTCATATCCTCGCCATTGGCCTTCAATAGCGTTGCAATGCTGTGGCGGAATGTGTGCCAGCCGATATGCTTGGCGATGCCAGCCCGAACCGCACTGCTGGTCGAATCACGCGGCGCATGAGGCTGTCAGGCCAGTACGGTTGCTTGCCATGCATTTCACTGCTGGCAAATATCCAGTCACCGCGCTGGTCGTAGCAAGTCTGCCCGCGCCAGTCCATGAGAACTTCTGCCAAGCCAGAGCCTAACGCTATTGGCTTCTTGCTGGCTTCCGTCTTCATATCGCCAACGTGCTGGTGAAAGATTCCCCTACTCAATCCGGCATGTTCGATACGGCTGCCGCCTCGGTCCTAGACGAAGCTCAGAAGCATCAACTGGAAGCGTTGGCGCGTGCCGGTTCTACCCCGCGACAGATGGCTCGCAAGTGTCGGGTGATCTTGCTGGCCAGCCAAGGCGTTAAGCAAGAATCAGCGCTTGCGCGAAGTTCTTTGTTGGGACTGTGCGGAGCCAGCGGGTATAGCACCAACAGGGAGGCCAGACTTGGTGGGATTGAAAAACTCTCTCTCAGTCTTTCTTATTATGCTTTCCAGCAAACGTATGCAGGCCTTTTCCGCACCGCGATTCTCAAGATGCTTACGCGCCCGCATGAGCTTGTACACACCTTCGGCGTAGGCTAAAACCTCGTCAGGATTTCTATACGGCATCGCCTTCTCCTCGACGGGGCGCAGAAGAGGATCCGATGTGGAGACTTTATCACCGCGAATACCGTCGCGCCAACTCAGGGATGGATGCAGTCCGCACACTGAAAAGCACGGTGTTAGAAACGACGCGCCCGGACAGCGCGGAGACCCTAGAGCGCCTTATGTAGAAATCCCCTTTGTTTATGCATGGACGATGGTGGTGGGGCGCAGTTGAACATCGGAGACACCCGGAGGTTGCCTTGAAGTTTTCTGGTCAATTCCTTTCATGTCAACCGGTTTATCCCCCAGCGTTTATGCGGGTCTGAGGCACCTTCACCGGAGAGCGGACAGCGCCGCACTTCGTAGGTGCGAGGGTGGTACGGAGCCGCATCGTTGTTCAGGGCGTTGAAATTCGTCACCAACATTAGGCCGTTTTGGGTCTTTTTCTAAGCCGCCTCAACTCGGAAAAGCAAGACAGGCAAAGGATCTTAGGTTGTTGAGATCAAGATTGACACGGTAGGGTTAGGAGTTCGAGTCTTCTCGTGCCTGCCATATATCTCCTTAAACCTGCTGCGAGAGCAGCAGTCCTTCCTGGGTTAAGACTGAAAACCTTCGACCCTGATCCGTTGCTGCTCGGGCATTGAAGAAAGCCGGGGCCCTTGCCCCGGCATCGCGAAAAGAACGCAAACCAGCTACAGGTTCATCTTGCGACGCAACGCGCCGGCTAGTCCGATGATCCCGGAACCGAACATCACCAGCGTAGATGGCTCAGGAGCACTGGAAAACTCCGCGTAGGTGAGGTTCGTGAATTGGTAACCACCGAAGTTTGAAATGTTGGTATAGCCGGCGAACCCCGCACAGCCAGTGCCGGCGCACAAGTTGACGTCTCCCAATCCTGCGACATTGAATACCAATCCCTCCAAGTCGAGAAACTGCGGAGCGGCCGGCATATACACCCAGTTGTCGTAAATAAAGGCCCCATCGACGCCAGTAGACACCAACGAAATAGGTCTTCCGTTATAGGTGCCCGTTGCCGAGGTGGCCGTAAAGACGTTGCCGCTCAATGTGCCGACAAGCATCCCCTGCGCCGCTAGCGTTAAGCCATCGCCATATGAGAAACTGACGACGCTCGCGCTAGCCATAACGCCCGCCGTGAGAATAAATAAAAATAGCGATTTGATTTTCATGCTGTCTCCGATTACGCGAAACATGGGGCCGCACCGCCGCAGCCCCGATTTGATCAGCTAAACAAACGCTTGCGAGCGAGTCCCGCCAGTCCGAGAATGCCCGAGCCTAAAGTCAGCAATGTGCCTGGCTCTGGGGTTGACCCGAGGAAAGTCTGCGGCACGCCATCTGTCCAGCCAGTCTGGTTGGTCGTCGGCACGTATACCCGAACCGCAGCAAACGAGCCGGGCGTGAAGCCAGCCAAAAGAGCAGCATCGGGCTCGGGGGCCGGTTGTCCTTCGTTGATGAACCAAGCTTCGGCATTAATCTCCGAGTTTGCTCCGCCGTCGGCAACGGCCAGAGTGTAGAGATAAGCAAGCTGTTCAGCCTTGAGGGGGTTGTTGATCAGTGCCCCGTAACCAGCAACTGTCATTTCAGTTGCCTGCCAACTCTCACCGTAGGTGATGTGCTCGTTATAGCCGATGCACATCAAGCTCTCTGAGACGGTGCCGTTGACGGTAAAGTTATACGGATAAGTCGCATATCCATATGAATAGCTGCCTGTCGAGTTGAACTGTAGATTTACGGTTCCAGCAACCGCTGGCAGTGCAGCCGCCACCAGAAGCAGCAGCAACGCAGTGGACAATACTCTCAGTGATTTCATGTTTCGACCTTTCGCCGCTCTGCGGCTGAACCAATCTCAATACTCCTCAAAGTAGGTCGATTCGGAGATCGCCACAAGAGAGCAAACAACCCACTGGGCATCTTCTCTGTTCGTCGAGAGGCGCTGCAGTACAAGGTGCTGGAGAAGATGGTTTAGGAGACTAGGAGACGAAGACCATGAGAAGGTCGGGCCATCTTATGTCATGCCAGGGGGCGGAGCGCCGATGCCGGGCTGTTGGCCGAGTTGGGCAGAAGGGGCCGCCGGGGCTTTTTGACGTGCTCCCCGCCCTAAAGTGTAAGATGTCACCGCAACCACAATCACACAACTCACGGAAGGAGAATCTCCATGAAGCGCACTTCCCTGCTCGCTTTAGCCGCCGGGTTGCTTTATGTCAGTGCCGCCCAAGCCCAATATCCCATGATGGACATGGTCGCCAACAAGATCATCGCGAAATATCAGAATTCCTCCTGCGAGGAACTGTGGCAGAAGAAGGCATCGAAAGCACCGCCGTCGCAGCAGGAACAGAACGTGATCACGATGCTGAAAGGTGACCCCCAAATGAGACAGGCGTTCATCAACAAGATTGCCGCTCCCATTGCCAACAAGATGTTCGATTGCGGCATGATTCCGTAACCAACGACCGGGTCCGCGGCCGAGGAGAACGATGATGCGATACAAGTCATGGCGTACGGAGTTGGTGTCCCTTGCGCTGCTGTTCCTGATTATTAGCACCGCATTTGGACAGACTGCGACGCCGCAGGCCAAGAAGAAGTCTTCCGCGAGTTCGAAGCCGGCACCGGCTACGCCTAAGCTGCAACTGGACCCCAAGGCGCTGGAAATCCTGAAGGCCACCAGCGACAAACTGGCGGCCGCGCATACCCTGAATTTCACGGCGGTAGAACTCTTCGAACACTTGACGCGCCAAGGTGCACCGCTGGGATACACCACAAAGTACGAAGTCACCCTGCAGCGACCTGACAAACTGCGTGTGCTCAAGCCCGCGGACGGCCCCGCAAACGGTTTTTACTACGATGGCAAACAAATGATGGGCTACGCTCCGGCCGAGAATCTGCTGGCCGTGGCCGACGCCCCTCCCACGATTGACGCGACGCTGGAGAAGGCTTACAAGCTCGCAGGCATCTCCATTCCGTTCGACGACCTCATCGTTGCCGATCCGTACGGTGATCTCAAGCCTGGGCTTGTCCATGCCTATTACGTCGGACAATCGCATGTCGTCGCAGGCATCACCACTGATATCGTGGCCTACGCGGGTGACGGCGTGTTCGTGCAGATGTGGATAGGTGCGGACGACAAGCTGCCGCGCCTGGTTCGCGCGATCTTCCTTGACGATCCCGACCACCTGCGTCACGAACTCGCGATCACCGACTGGAAGCTCGATGAATCCGTGCCGGCTGATACATTTTCACCGCCAAGCTCGGCAGCAACGGCAAAGCACATCCCGTTTGCCGATGCTCGTCAGCAAGTTCAATCAAGCGCCAAGCCGCCGGCCAAGGCCAAGCCTGCAAAGTCACAGTAATGAGGAGTTGAAACACCATGCATAAGATCGTTGTAAGTTGCCTGAGCCTAATCATCACTACGCTGCCCTTTCAGACAGCCTTGGCTTATTCGCACTCGAACCGCTATGGCGGAAGCACCTCGCATAGTTACGACTCCACCAGTCATAGCAATGCCTACGGTGGAAGTTCGTCGCACACCTACGGCGAGGGCTCAACCCACACCAATGAGTATGGTGGCAACACCGAGCACAGCGCCTATGGCGGCACGAGCCACACCAACACGTACGGCGGCACGACCACGGGCGAAGCTGGCTATGGCGCAGTCCACACCGATCCCAATGGCGCCACCGCATACCATCCGCCTGACTCCTATTACGGATATCATCCGCCAACCACGGCCTACGTTTATCATCCGCCGGCACCGTACTATCCCGGCTGTTACGACTGCGGCTCGACGGCAGGTGCAGTCGCAGTAGGCGCGGCGGTCGGCGTGGCAACCGGAGCCGCCATCGCGTCGTCGGCTGCTGCGTCGCAAAACGCAGCCGCATCGCAAAACGCCTATGCGGCGGGATACAACGCCGGCGCAACCACGGCCACTGTTAACAACGCCAACACTGCCGTGGCCAACGCCAACATGGCTGCCGCCAACGCGAATGCCGCCGCTGCGAATGCCAACATGGCTGCTTCGGGTGCTTCTGCTAGCTATTCGATGGGACAGATCGTTTCCGTTCTTCCGGCCGGCTGCATTACTCCAAATGTTGGAAGCGGAACCTACTACCTGTGCGGCAATACGTGGTTCAGTCCCTCGTACGGATCAGGCGGGGTGTACTACAAGGTTGTGCCCACGCCGTAGCGCGAACGCAAAAGATTTATCGGCTGCTGCCCTATAGTCGCACGTGTATCACAGGCGCCACCTATGAACCCATTTGCGAGCTGCGTGATTATCTTCGGCTTCGTTTTCGGCGGAGCCCTGCTGGGAATGGTACTCCGCGCCTATCTGCCGGAGCGTCATTACAGTTCCGATTCCAGAGAGGCCGTGCGTCTTGGGATGGGGCTGGTCGCGACCACCGTCGCACTCGTGCTTGGCCTACTCATCGCCTCGGCCAAAGGCTTTTACGACACCCAGAACACCGAGATGACAGAGGCCGCAGCGCGCGTTGTGCTGCTCGATCGCATCCTCGTGCATTACGGACCAGAAGCGAAAGATGCACGAGCAACTTTGCGCGACACGGTGGCCAACCTGATTGAGCTTTCCTGGCAGCGCGATGGACAAGGTAAGGTCCGCTTCGACCCGACCGTGGCAAAAGGTGAAGTGATGTGGGACAAAATTCAGGAGCTGAATCCCACCAGCGACAACCAACGATCACTGCGAAGCCAGGCGCTGGGATTGGCAGTTCAACTCGGCCAGCTCCGCTGGCTCATGTTCGAACAGAAGTTCTCTGCCCTCCCCAGGCCCTTGCTGTTGATCCTTGTGGCATGGCTCACGTTACTGTTTATCAGCTTCGGGCTGTTCATCCGTCCGAACATGACCGTGGTGATCAGCCTGTTTGCCTCGTCGCTGGCGGTATGCAGCGCGATCTTTCTGATCCTCGAAATGTACCAACCTTATGTCGGAGTGATTCGCGTGTCGGAGATGCCCTTGCGCACGGCCTTGGCGCAACTCGGGCAATAGCTTTCGGGGCTGCGCGTTTCAAATATGCCTCAACAGACGGTAGACCTTCAATGCGAAGCATTCTGCTGTTTGTAGGCGCTCACAAGGATTGCCACAGTGATCGCAATGTACAGAACACCTGTCACCCCTTCCAGCGCCGCCAGCATGCGCACTTCTCCGTAAACCGGCACGACATCGCCATAGCCGATGGTCGATAGAGTTACCAGGCTGAAGTACAACAGTTCGCTCTGGCGATCGGCCCGGGCTGAGCTGTGCAAAATCGCCCCCGGATATACCGCTTCAATGGCGCTGTAAAGAGCGAACCATTGCAGACCAAGCAACAGGTAAATACTTACGGCTGTGTAGAGATGCTCCTGATTCACGACCCGGGTATTCTTCAGAAACGAAAAAAGACCTATAACCGTGAGACCAAAAAATGCGGTCATCAGTCCCCATTTGATCGCCAGCCATAACGTCTGGGGATAAACAGTACTTATGACCCCCATGACAAATACGCTCGTCATCAGGAGAAGCGACGGCCATACCCAGCCTTTGATCTGCGACAGCCTGACGCTCGCCAGAATGATCGGCACAAACATCAGGATTCCCAGCAACAACCGGCGCAGTTCGCCGTGGTCCAACAGTGGATAAACCAGGATGATCGACACCAGCGACAACAGCAGCAACAAATCCGGCCGTGATTGTGCTTTATCGAGCATTGCGATGTCGTCCTGCGAATCTGTTCAGGCGCATCGACGCTGGCACGTTACGGGAGGCACACGCCAGCGTCGACCCGAAAAGACTTCAATGGCAGGTTACTTCCGTACTGCGTTAGTGCTTCTGGTAGTTCGAGTTCACGTCGTTGACCGTGAGCTGCTTGCTAACACCGTCGATCGCCGTGGTCGCAACGTGGTTGGTGCCATCCGGCAACTGCGCGAATTGGGCATTGATCGTGACCGCATCCTTGGGGTCGTTCAGGTACGAATTCACCTGCACGCTCACCGGCGAATGGGTCTTCTCGCTCACTGTCATGGTCATCGAGTCGCCCTGCTTCACATAATTCTTGATCACCAGGTTCACCGTGCCGCTGCCAGGCACAATTGAGATGTTGCCCGCCTGTTTGGCCGCCATCAGCGCCTCGGAATTGGGCGTGGTGTACTGTTTAGCCAACGCGGCAATCGACTGACCATACTCCTGATACTCCTCCTTTTTCTTGTCGACAACGTGTTCCTTCAAGCGACCCTTGGCGTCCGCTCGGCTGCGCCGCTTGGTTGCCGACTTCAGTTTTCTGCTGCTGCCCGTTCACAATGCTGACCTGGTAAACCTTCGTGTCCTTCGTGCTGCCCTTAATGCCAATGGTTTCCGTCTCGGTCCAGGTGTACTGGGCAAGCTTTGCCTTGTTGGCGTCCTGCGCCGTCTTGATGGCGATCAGTTTGTCGACCATCTGCGGGCTCTGAGCCGCTGCTGGCGCGATCGCGAACGCCCCTGCTGCGATGGCGACCGTTAAAGTTAGCGCCATGCGTTTCAATCCTGGTGTTGATGCCTGAATCATGTTTGTCCTCTCGTTTTCGAGCGAAATCTATCCGTTCGGTTCAACTTGCAATGTTTTTCCGGATACGTGGAAGTCTATACGACCGGTCGCCTTTTGGTGATGAATTGTGGAGTGGTAAGTTAAGGCATCCGCTTCGCCGGCGGCGGAGTCCAGCTTCCGTCCAGGATCGAGGGCGGCGGAGTCGTCGGCCAGTACAAGCGCATGACCAAAACGAACTTCCCTTTCGGCGCAGGCAGCCAGTTGGCCTCTTTCGCCTTGCCGGGAGATTCCGCCTGGAGATACATATCCACCGAGCCGTCAGGGTTGGCGATGAACTTGTTGCGCTGGCTCAACTCATAGCGGCTGATCAAGTTCGGCGCGAAGAAGAAGTCGGGATCGTACAAGTGTGATCGACCAGAAGGCCTTGACCGGCGGGAACTGTCCCTTGTCGAAATGCATCACGTACTTGTGGTCGGTCCCGTTGTATTCGTCGCCGCTCGCGTCCTTCTGCGACAGCGGATACACCGCATCCTGCGGACGGTTCCAGCCGGGCCCCAGCATGTTCCCCATGGCGCGCAGCGGATAGTCGGTGCCCCAGTTACCGACGCCGGACGTGAAGTACAGCCAGCCATTGGTCGGGGGTACATCCGTCGTGCCGCCATCCAAGCGACCCCGAGTAATTAGCGCGAAGGGTAGGTATTGCGGTATCGTCTTGGACACGGGCGATGGCCCCAAAGAAATCCGAGGCGCAAATTATGGCATTCGAGAAGTACACAAAACTAAAAGGTAGCGAGCGCAAGGCGATGCCGGGAGCGACCCAAACCGGCACGCTCGATCCCAACGAATTAATGCAAGTGACCCTGGTGTTGAGGGCGCGAAAGTCAAAGCAGCCTTCTCTGGACAAGCTGGTCGCGAGCGGACAGCGCGTTTCGCGCGACGACTACGAGTCGCGATACGGAGCCGACCCGGCCGACGTCCACAAAGTCGCGGTGTTCGCCACGGCCAAGGGACTGGCGGTGGCGGGAACGTCCCTCGCAGCTCGAACGGTTACTCTTTCTGGCAAGTCCTCGGATTTTGCTAAAGCGTTTCAAGTGCAGTTGCAGAGGTACGAATATAAGGACTGCGTGTTTCGCGGGCGCACCGGGTCAATCAGCCTTCCAAGCGAACTGAATGGAGTCGTGCTCAGCGTTCATGGGCTTGATAACCGGCCCCAGGCGGAGACTCATTTTCGCGTAGCCGGACAGAATGCCGCGTCGCCGGCAGCCACATCCTATACGGCGTTGCAGGTTGCGAAGGCTTACAGTTTCCCCACCGGAGTGAACGGCAACGGCCAGACGGTCGCGATCATTGAGCTTGGCGGAGGATTCACGCAATCGGACCTCAATACATATTTCAGCGGTCTGGGAATCTCTCCGGCTCCTACTGTAATCGCCGTGTCCGTGGACGGCGCTCAGAACGCGCCCACGGGCAGCACCAGCGGCCCTGATACAGAGGTCATGCTGGATATCGAAGTGATCGGCGCGGTTGCCCCCGGCGCAACAATCGTTGTGTATTTTGCGCCCAATACGGATGCCGGATTTCTGGATGCCATCAATCAGGCGGCAATGGACAAGGTCAACACTCCATCGGTGATTTCGATTAGTTGGGGCGGCCCAGAGTCGAGTTGGACTGCGGCATCGTTGCAGAGCTACAACAGCGCGCTGCAATCAGCGGCCGCTGTAGGCGTGACGGTTTGCGTGGCTGCGGGCGACAACGGCTCGGATGATGGCGTGGGCGACGGTAGCGACCATGTGGACTTCCCTTCCTCGAGTCCCTACTCTCTGGCTTGCGGCGGCACCACACTCACCCTTAGCGGCAGTTCGATTTCCAGCGAAGTCGTGTGGAACGACCTTCCGACTGACGGCGCAACCGGTGGCGGGATCAGCGCGACCTTCCCGATCCCAACCTGGCAGGCCAATGCCAACGTGCCGCCATCCAACAACCCCGGCAGCTTCAAAGGCCGCGGGCTTCCTGACGTTTCTGGTGATGCCGATCCGGCAACGGGATATACGGTTCAAGTGGATGGATCGAGTTTCACAGTGGGAGGCACAAGCGCCGTCGCGCCTTTGTGGTCCGGTTTGATTGCGCTCTTCAATCAGTCGCTGGGCACACCGGTTGGATATTTGAATCCCAACCTTTACCAGACCATTGCAAGCCAGTCCGGAACGTTTCGCGACATCACCTCGGGAAATAACGGTGACTATTCAGCAGCTGTAGGTTGGGACCCCTGCAGCGGATGGGGCAGTCCAAATGGAAGTGGCCTGCTGAAAACTTTGTCGTCAGGCACGATACCAACGCCAACGCCGACTCCTACACCCACTCCAACGCCCACACCGACTCCGACTCCGCGGCCCACTCCGACGCCCACGCCAACGCCGACCCCGACGCCTACACCCACTCCAACGCCCAGGCCCACTCCGACACCGAGGCCCACGCGGACTCCCAGGCCAACGCGGCGGCCAAGGCCGACGCCGCGACCCGGGCGCAAACCCGCACCCAAGCCGACGTCGAAGCCGAAGCCGAAACACGGGGCAAAGCCAAAAGCTAAGCCGGTGCCGAAGCCGAAGCGACCACAGCAGGGGCCTAAACGTCGCGGCCGGCGGTAGCGCCCATAGAAAGCGCAAACGCCATCCGAATCGGATGGCGTTTGCCTTGACTAAATTTTGAAGTGCTAAAACTGAGAGCGATAAGACGAATGCGCTCCAATCCTCGGATTCAGTTCTTGTCGCTTTGGTTGGAAGACTGCGCAGTGTTCACTTGTCCCTTGGCTTCAGCGATCATGTGTTCGACCGCTTCCTTCTGTGGAAAGTCCGGATTTAGTTTGAGAAGTTTCTCCCAGGCAGCCACCGCGGCATTGACGTCATTCTTTCCTTTCCACTCAATGATGCCAAGGTTCATCAGTGTTCCCGCATGCTTGGGATCGTAAGTGAGCGCCTTCTGCAACTGCGCAAGCGCTCCATCTACGTCTCCGGTGTAATACAGGCAAGAGGCGAGGTCGGTGCGGACATTAACGTTCTTGGGATCCACCTGCAGCGCCTTTTCGTAATAGCCTTCCGCTTCCTTGAATTGGTGGGTTGCGCGGTAAAGGATGCCCAACTGATTGAGGGTGTCGGCGTTGTTGGGATCGGTCTTCAGTTTCGCCAGCAGCGGCTCGGCCTTCTTGTCGGCCATCCGCTTCATGTCGTCCAGCGTCGGTGCAGGATGCGGAGCCGCGCCCTGCGGCATGGCCGCGGGCATCGCGGCCGCGGTTGCCGGAGCTGCATTTTCGCTGGCCGCGATTTGAGGATGGCTTGCATCGGGTGCCGATCCGCGCACGACATATCCCACGAGTACGCCAACCAGAAGGCAGATTGCGGCCATGGCGTAGGTCGCGGCTGGGGTCCAGTTGGTACCTGGGGTGCTGGGCTGATTTACTTCGTTATCCATTCAGCAACTCCTAAAAACGTCGTTCTAGAAAGGCAACGAGCCACTCTGCGCAGAAGAACCATGGATGTATACGCACCCTTACTGCCAAACTCTAGCGGGGATTCATAGTAGGCATAATGTTTATTTACTATTACTTAGCTGTATCGTCGTTGCTTATCCGGCGCCGTGCCTCTCAGACATCGCGTTTTTAGCCGCACTCCACGCGCCTTTTGACCCATCCGCGCCCCGCAACGCCGCGTTTCAAGGAGTGAATTGTATTTTGGCCTCAATGAGTTACAAGTGATAAGGTTTGGAACCGCAGGTGCTCTCACAGATACGTACCGCTATTCGCTATGGACCGTAGGGTCTACAAGTCGGTTATTGTCGGAGCAGGGCCAGCAGGGCTAACTGCGGCTTACGAGCTCTCGAAGCTGAACCAGCCAGTCGTGGTGCTGGAGAGCGATCCGGAATATGTCGGAGGCATCTCCCGCACGGTAAGGTACAAGGGGTTTCACTTCGATATCGGTGGCCACCGCTTTTTTTCCAAGTCCCGGGAGGTCGAAGATCTCTGGACGGAAATTGCCGGCGATCTCATGTTGGAAAGACCGCGGTCGTCGCGCATCTTCTATCGCGGGCAGTTCTACAGCTACCCTTTGAAGCCGTTTGAAGCGCTGTCGAAGTTGGGGCTGTTCGAATCATTCCGCTGCATGGTCTCGTTTGCTGCGGCGCGCCTTCATCCCACACGGAATCCAAAGACATTCGAGGACTGGGTGGTCAACCAGTTCGGGGAGCGGTTGTTCCAAATCTTCTTCAAGACCTATACCGAAAAAGTGTGGGGCATGAGTTGCAGTGAGATCTCGGCCGATTGGGCGGCGCAGCGCATCAAGGGGCTCTCGCTCGGATCGGCCATCAAGCACGCGATACTGCCACAGCGGAAATCCAAAGACCGCAAAAACGTCGTCAAGACCCTGATCGATACCTTCCGTTATCCTCGGCAGGGACCGGGAATGATGTGGGAGTCCTGCGCGAAAAAAATTCGCGCACTGGGTGGTGAAGTTCTGCTGGGCCGCAAGGTCGTCGGCTGCCGTTTCGACTCGCAGACCAATCATTGGATCATCAGTGCGCGAACTCCTGAGGGCGCGATCGAACTGTTTGAGTGCGAACATCTGGTGTCCTCGATGCCGATCCGCGAGTTGGTCGCGCAGTTGGATCCGCAGCTTCCAGCGGCCGCAATCGCAGCAGCGCAATCGTTGCGTTATCGCGACTTCCTGACGATCGGCCTTATCCTGCGCGATAAAGACCGGTTCACCGATAACTGGATTTACATCCACGATTCATCAGTTCAAGTGGGCCGGGTGCAGAATTACAAATCGTGGTCGCCTGAAATGGTTCCCGACCGGGCCTTCTGCTGTTATGGCCTGGAGTATTTTTGCTTTGAAGGCGACGGTCTGTGGACCGCGTCCGATGAAACCTTGCTGGCGATGGCTAAGAAGGAAATCCAGCAGATCGGACTAGGATCGGCCGAAGATGTGGTGGACGGATGCGTCATTCGCCAGAAGAAGGCCTACCCGGTTTACGACGACGCGTACTTGGCTCACGTCTCCACCATACGTCAGGCCCTGGCGGAACACTGCACCAACTTGCATCTCGTGGGCCGCAATGGCATGCACAAGTACAACAATCAAGACCACGCCATGATGACTGCCATGCTGGCTGCCAAAAACATCGCTGCTGGCCGTGAGTTGTACGACGTTTGGGCGGTCAACCAGGATGGCGAATACCACGAGGCGGGAAGCGCCGGGGAACATTCCAGCGGCCTCCGGATGGTTCCGGAGAAACCACACGAAGTCTTGCTGGCTACGCAACCACGATGATGCAGGCGTGATGCTGAACACGAAACTATCAGTTTCGACACTGCGCAACTATGTCACCTTGCCCGGAAACTGAATCATGACCGGCCAGCAGGATTTACGTTCCCTACTGCGCTTCCGTCCGCTGCAACTGCTGGGCCTCGCCGCCTTCCTCGCCGCGATCGGCGGCATGAGCTTCTACACCAAACTTTGCGTCATCGACAACGACATCTGGTGGCACCTGAAAGTCGGCGACTGGATGGTCGAACACTTCGCCGTCCCCCACACCGGAATTCTGTCGCGCACCGCCGCGACCCGTCCCTGGGTAGCCTACAGTTGGGGCTACGAAGTGCTGATGTCGTTCGCCTACAGGTGGTTCGGGCTTATGGGCATCGGATTGTACGGAACCCTCCTGACTATCCTCGTCGCCTACGCGGTTTACTGGATGCTCCGCCGCATCTCGGGACGCTTCTGGGTCTCGCTGGTGCTGGCGGCACTCACCTGCTGGTCTTTCCTGTTCAACGGAATGCCGCGACCGGTGTTCTTCTCCATCGCCCTGTTCTGTGTGACCCTGGCGTTGCTCTTGGAAGCCAACCGCACCGGCCGGGTCGAATTGTTGTACTGGCTGCCCTTGATTTTCTGGGTGTGGGCGAACCTGCACATCCAATTCATCTACGGACTGTTTCTGGTTGGGCTCCTAGTGGGAACCACCCTGGCGCAGCGTATCGCGGATTCGTGGGGAATCGCGCCCGGCTTTCTGATACCTGCGACTCTGCCCGCCCTGCCGTTGATCGGAGTCTTCGCAGCTTGCATGCTGGCAACACTGATTGGACCGAATTTCTACCATCCCTACATCGCGGTGTACGAGTACTCGAAGGCCAAGTTCGCGTACAACGTAATCATCGAGCTGCAGCCACTCAGCTTCCGCGGATCGAGCCACTATGTGCAACTGCTGCTGACCGCCTGCGGATTTTTTGCGGTCGGCTGGCGCAAGAAGATCGACCTGTTCAAGCTGGCCATGATGACGGCGTGCAGCCTAGTGGCCTACCGCACCATGCGCGATGCCTGGTTCGTCGCCATTCCCGCGGCCGCCTGCATTGCCGACTTCCCTGCCGCGGAAGCCGAGCGCGATGCGGCGGAGAACTGGATGGAGAACCTCGGTGTGGCCGCTGCCGTGGTGGTGCTGCTGCTGGTCATCTCGCGCGGCACGGACTTTACGGTCGCGCGATCTGGATCGCGCTATCAGTTCTGAGTACCCGGTCAATGCGGTCAATTTTCTGCGCCGCAATCCGCAACCCGGTCCGCTGTACAACAACCTCGGGTGGGGCGGATTCCTGATGTGGTACATGCCCGACTATCCAGTGGCCATCGACGGACGCAACGATCTCTACGGCGATGAACTTGACCAGCTTTTCTACGCTTCGCAAAGTGCCGAGGCCGGATACACGACCGATCCTTACTTGAACGAGGCGGGAGTGGTGGTGCTGGCTGCGGACCTGCCACTAGCTAAGATTCTGACCGCCGATCCCCGTTTCAAGCTGATCTACCAGGATTCGCTGGCCGTGGTGTTCGCAAAGCGCTAGGGCTCGAGGCGGCGAAGGATGAAATACGATTCTCGCTGATAAACGCCCTGCTTGTACAAATAATAGCCATCGGAGAAGTGCACCATCTTGTATCCTCGCGACTCCAGATCTGGAATCCCGGCCCTAATCATCAACTGTGGTTCTCGCCGAATACGCCACGATGTACTCGGGCCTGACTCGATTTAGCTCCTCGTCATCAATGTAGTCGCCGACAAGCGGCAAGCCGTTGTGATAATACGCCGTAGGGATATTTGCCAGAATATTGTGGTCGAAGTATGCTTGCACGGCGTTAACGCCGAATAAATAACCGAACACCTTGCCGCGATCGGCACCAACCGACTTCAAGTAGGTCGCGGCATCTTGCGAGCCGCTGTAGGGATAAAGATATTCGCGTTGGATGACGACTGCAGCGTCCCAGATGTTGACCACAACACAGGCATAACAATAAGGCAATCATTCCATGCATCGCCCGCTGCTGCCGGACGGTGAGCGAACGTGCTTCGTCTTCGGTATGGCCAGGCGATCCAGAACGCCGTAATGGCCGCGATAAAAACCGTGCCATGGTGGTGCGGATAGCCATGTACCTTAACATAAAGAGCAATCAGCAATCCCAACCGGAAGGACGTACAGCACCAGCCTTCGCCGCGTGTAACACCACGCTCCGGCGAGGACCAGAAAAATGGAGGAAGGCAGCCAAAAATCCAGAAAGGCGCCCGAGATCACCGCCGTCAATTTCGCAATCGCCGTTGGATACGCGGCTTTGATCGCCTCTGGAGCAGCGTCCAGCGCTCTCTTCGTAGCAAATTCCCCGACGTCCGGAGTTGGCTTGAGAATGACGACGAGGAACAGAAACGTAAACACCATTACCACCGCGCAGATGAAATAGCGGTTCCGAAGCCGACCACTCAGTTGGGACCAGGACTTACTGGCCTCGAACAGGTACATAAGCCCAAAGCAACCTGCCAGAATTGCGCCGTGCAAGGTCAGCATGGCCAACAGCACCAGCACAACCGTCATTCGTTCCGGATGCTCGATTTCCTTGAACAAAATCGGCAACGAGAAAACAGAGCAGCGGCAACATCGTGTATGGCCGGGCGATTACCGCGTACTGATAGACCATCACGTAGGTAAACGCCAACGGCCAGCGTATGAACCACGGGGAACGGGGCCTTGAACACCAGCACCGCGACACCGGCGATGGCAAAGGCGACGCCTATATAACCGAGTGCGGCATAAGGCGCGTGAAATACATGCTGTGCCATCCAGAGGATGGTGTGCCACAGACCAGGGTGACCTTCGTAGCGGAGCTCGTGAAACCAAATGGTCTTGAGATCGAGATCGCGGGCGATCAGCCACGCTTGGGCTTCATCCGCCCATTTTTCGTGGTAGCGGACGGTGAACATTACGACGCGCGGAATAGGCCATCAGGACGATGTAATTGCCGATCGACTCCCACTTTGGCGGAGCGGTTTGCTGAGGAATTGCGGTGACGGTCGCGGTGGCGCTCATGGCTGGGGCTGCTCTCGCACCAATACGACGGCCACGTCGTCGGCGTACACCTGATTGAATCCCGCGACGTGCGGAAGCGCAGAGCCCATCAGCGATTTCTTCTCCAGCAGGAGGGTGCCGGCCTGGGCGAGCGGCGGAAAGGTCGAGTAATGCGCCTCGGCGTTCATTACCTTCGCGTACTGGATGTTGAAGTCATCGCCGTAAAGATCGGTGCGTCCGTCGATGGCCACGGGATACTCCGGCAGATACCAGGAGAGGAAGCCTCCCCAGGGAAACGAGTTGAAGAGCGGCTGCGGGAAGCTGGTGCTGACGAATGTAGTCGGCCGCGGCCACGGGGTAGCCTTCGCCGATCTCGGCCAGCATGGCTTGGCGGCCGTGAGGAAGATGGATCGCCGTCGCGATGAGCGAGCAGCACCAAAGCCAAGGCGGCAGCCGAGAGAAACTGACGTGCCGAAACTCGTGCGTTGTCTCGTCCGGTTTGCGAATTGGTTTGCGGAACCGCGTTGCCTATGATCGCCACCGCAGCCAGCGTCGCCAGCCAGGCGTCATGTTGGGCATGGAACGCGGCGATGGTGCAAAGCAGCAGCAAGGCGATCTGGAACAAGTCGCGCGAACGCCGCATTCCCAGACGCGAGAAACGCAGCCATGACCAGGAGCAGGAGCACGTAGTCTTGAGGACTGCGAAAGCGCAAAGACTGGTAGCCGGGGAAATAAACGTTGGCGGCGCTGGTGACGCGAGCGAAAAACACACCATAGAGGTCCCACCCGTAGGGCGTGATCACAGTGGCCACGAGCGACGCCAAGGTCACCACGCCAGTCGTTGTAAGCGGCGAATGCGGCAATCGCTCCAGCCACGCCATGCCCGCGCGGGTTCCCCACTGCTCGATGGCGCACGCTGCCGCGAAGAATAGCAGCAAGATGATTCCCATGACGAACTGCACGTCCAGGTTGGCCCACAGCAGAAACAAAGGCGGCAGCCAATAAAGCGGGCGAACATTTCCGGTCACGCGACATTGCATGAGCAGGATGAGTTCGACGGCAAACGCCAGCATCGAGCAGTACAGGGGAAGCGGCTGCATTGCGCCGAGGATGTACTGCGCGGCGGCTGAGAGTACGACGGCTGTCCAGAATCGTCCGCGCAAGCCATCCGCGAGAAGGAACGTCAGCACGGCCAGCGCGAACTTGAAGACGATCGCGAGAACGGCAGGCGTGCGCAGGTCGAGGACTTTAAACCCAAGCGCGACCAGCACATCATAAAGCCATGAGGAGGCCATCCAGGGCAGCGACGCGGATTGCGAGTACAGACCGGTGCGCGGCACGGTGTGGCTTGCGAGGATGCCCAGCCCAGTCCGCAGGTGCCACCAGAAATCGCCGTTGGTAATGCTGTTTAAGGAAGATTGTCGGATTGATTCGTGGAATCCGCCGACCGCGAAGACAATCACCAGAGTGAGCAGCTGCGGCACGGTTCCGAATCGCGGCTGTGTCACGATCAATTTCTCTTGATCCGGCCCGGCCCGGCCTTCAGGGCGCTTGAGGTGGTTCCATCGCCGTTGTGAGCCACTTGATGACAGGTGAGGGTGCAGTTGCCGGTGCCGCGATTGTAGGAAATCGGCAGCCCGTTGTTGGACCCGACTACGTTGACATCGAAGTTCACCAAGCGCTCTCCGGTGACGTTGGGAGAGTTGGCGCCCATGCCGTGCGCGGTGTGGCAGACGGAACAGGAGAAACCGTCTTGCGAAACGTGAGTGCCGTGCTTGAGCCAGCTGGTGCTGGCCAGTACCTGCGTCAGATCGTGGCACTTGGCGCACATGGCATACGGGCCGTTCACGCTGAGGTCGGGATTGGGGAACAGTGTTGGTAACCAAGCCCGCCCGGAAGCGCTGCCTGGCTGAACTGGTAATTACGTTCCAGGATGTGGGAGTTGGCCGATCCGTGCGGACCGTTTGCGCCGCTGCCGCCAAATTCGCGGTTGTCATCGCTGTTGTGGCAATCGGTGCAGAAGATGCGCGGCCCGGTGGTGCGAGCCGAAGGCTGGCCACTCAACGTCAGCATGTTGGTGCGCAGGCTGGGCTGCGGTAGTGGACTGCTGCGGTCGTGGGTCACTGGATGGCTCGAACTCGCGGTGGCACTGAACTCGTTGATGACGTTGAGGAAGTCAGGCATGGTCACCAGCCGCGCAGGCGCATAGCCGTACATGATGAGCCGCTGCTTGCCAGCTCCGGTGCCATGGCAGCGCAGGCAGTTCTCGTACTGATTCACCGCCGGCGTGAGAATGGTGATGCCGTCGAGCGCGCTGACTCCCTGGACGCCGGATTGCGAAACGCGCATTGTCGGCGGAGCTCCGAAGGTGACTACCTGGTTGGAACCGTGAGCGCTGTGGCAGTCCACGCAAGTGGAATGGCGGTTGTTGATGAGCACCCCGGACTCGGCCGCATCATGGTTGTTGTTCCCTGACGGAGCCGGATGCCCGGTCTTCGCCATCTCGGCCGTAATGTTAGGAGCTGCGGGCGACACGTAGGTTCCGCCGTTGTGGCAGGTCATGCAATCCTGGGTCGCGGCATCGACCCCCGGCGCGGGAGGAGTCGCCTGGCGCAACAGTCGCGCCGGCCCGTTGGCATCGTGTTCCATGTGGCACGAACTGCAAGAATTCTGCGCAACAGTTACATACGAACCGACGTGGGCTGCAGTAGACACTTTGTTGGCCGCTGACTGGTGGATACTACTCGGCCATCCTGCCAGGGGGTTGATTTGCCCCTGAACTACGCGATTTGGATCGTGACAGGCCAGGCACATCTGTCCCGCCGAACTGTCGCGCACGAGAAAGTTCTGCGCGATCTGGTCAATGCCTTGCGTGTGGGGATCATGGCAACTGGTGCACTCCACGTTGCCATTAATCAGCTTCACCTTGTGCAGCGGATCGGCCGTCGTGCCTTGCGACACCAACGAAGCGGCAAGATCAGGAGTATCCTTGATCGGCGTCACCAGGCTGAACGGATGCGAACTGGTCAGGTCATTTCCGAAGGAGTCGCCGCGGCGCCCAACTGCCTGTGGTTGTGACCTTGCCGTAGGCGGCAGTCTGACCGACAGCGACGGTGCCGTCGTGGCAACTGAGACAGAGGCTGCTGGTTACGCCCAGCGGCGGCTGCGTGTTGCCCACCTGATGGTAGGTCGTGCTCAGTACGGCGTGTAGCTTGATTTGGAGAGCTGCTGGTTCCACAACGGAGTTACGCCGCCTAGCCCGCTGTGGGGAGCATGGCAATACTGACATCCGAGACTGCCTGAAGGAACATAGATCGACGCACCGCTGCCCGGCGTGAGGTTGTGCATACCCAGTACATCCGACGGCGGCTGCTGCGAGAATGCGATGTCCAAGCAACAACAACGCAAGGCACAGCCACTCGGAGGAGGAACTTCACGGCTTGCCTCCTGCGGCCTGCTTGGGCAATCCCTGATAATGAAACACCTGGATTCGACGGTTGTAGGAATCCACGACGTAGATGTGGTCGCTATTGTCGATCTGCAGGCCGGCCGGCAGTTGAAATTCGCCCGGGCCCGCTGCCTTTCTGGCCGAAGTAGTACAGCAGTTGTCCCTCCTGATTGAACACCTGCACCACGCCCCAGGCTCCGTCCACGACGTACAGATGGCCTTCGGAATCGAAGCCGATTCCTTTGGGACGGAACATCCAACCGGTGCCGTCGCCCAGTTTGCCGATGGAATAACGGAAGCTGCCCGAGCGGTCCAGCACCTGCACCCGGAAGTTCATCGCGTCGACGACCACCAGGTCGTTGCCATTCAGGCGCAACTCGGTGGGATAGTTGAACTCTCCGTCGCCGGTGCCCTCCTTGCCGATCGTCTGCAGCACGCTGCCCTGCATATCGATGACGAAGATCTTGTTGCGCAGGGTGTCGGTGATGTAAATGCGCTGCGCGGCAGAGTCCACGGCGATGCCGGTGGGGCGCTTGAAAAAACCTTCGCCGCCCTTCAGGCTGCCGATGGCGCGCTGGTATTTGCCGTTGGCATCGAAGACGAAGATTTTGCCCGCCTGCGAATCGGTGACATAAATGTTGTCCTGGGCATCGACCGCCACGCACTGCGGAGTGAGCGTGCCGTCCTTGTCCTTTTCCTTGCGGGTGAGGAACTTATACTTTTGCTGGTTGAAGTCGAAGATGTGAACGCCGTTGGCGCCGGGATCGCTGACGATGATGCGGCCGCGCGAGTCGGTGGTCACGCTGTAGGGATTCACCAGGTAACGAAAGTCGGGCTCGCCGGCGACCACGTCCACCAGCTTGGTCCAGAAGCTGCGCTTGGGCTTGACCTCGCGCTCCAGGCTGAAGCTGCGCTCCCAGGTCAGCTTGCGGCCGCCGTCGAGGAGCAATTCCGGGCCCTGGGGAGCATCGAGGGGTTGCTTCGGCTGCTTGGAGGCCCAGGCAGGAGACAGCAGCAGCAGCGCCACACCCACCCACATCGCAACTCGCTGAATTCGCATGCCTCGCCGGGTTAGAAGAAATCGAACCATCTCGAGATACCGCCATAATACGATGTTACTGTCCCCGGCGGCACTCCGGTGGCGCTGATGCCCTGGGTGAATCGCGAGTAGCCCGCCAGCAAGCTGATGCGGCGCAGGCGATACTGCAACTGGCTATAGATTATTTCGGTGTTGTTCTTTGAATAGATACCGTTGGCCAGGGTGTCGCTCAGCGAACGGCTGTACGTTCCCGACAGGACCATCCGCCGGACCGGCGTCCAGGAGACGCTCCCGCCGTAGTTCTTGGCGTTGTAGGCGATCACGTTTTCCGGGGTCACTCCGGGGAGTGGCGGCAGCGGCAGTAAGTCCGGTGCTGGTCAGGATCGAGTTTCCCGTCCCCGTCAGGTATTGCGCGCTGAGGGCAACCTGGCGCAAGCTCAGGCTGGTGGCGAAGCCTTCGCTGCTGCTCGACTGAATTCTTATCGCTGCTGAGGCCCTGGCGGCTTCCGTTGAAGGCCGCGGTCCACTGCACCCGCGAACTGAATTTGCGATGGATGTTGGCGTTGTAGTTGTAATAAGAGGTGGTTTCAGTGACCAACAACGACTGTACATTCTGCGCGTAGTTGAAGCTTCCCGAAGTTTCCCATTCTCCGAACCTTCGGAAATAATTCACTGTACCGATGAAGCCGACGTTGTTGTTGCCGAGTCCGGTGCTGCTGTCCACTATGCCGGCGGAGAAGGTGAACATGTCGAAGAGCTTGCGTCCGTAGTTCACATTGCCGCTGAGATATGTTCCGGTGTAGGTCTGGCCGAAATAAGATTGGGTGTAATAGTTGGCCTGGACGTTGCCATTGAGATGTTGGCGTGAACTGGTAATTCGCGCCACCTCCCATGGTCAACGAATCCGAACCGCTTCCCAGCAGGTTGACAGGCGGGGTCACTGTTCCGCCGCTGACCAAGACAGGATTGAAGTATGCCGAGAGATTGTTGGTGTAATTCTCGTTGGCGTAAAAACTGAACTTCTGGGTGGGATGGAAGTTCACGCCCGCTGATTCCAGATCGGCGGTGTAGCCAGTATTGGTCGCGCTTTGTCCGGACGTACCATAATCCGTCGAATAGTTGGAATGGCTGTAGCTGGCATACATCGAACCGTTCCACAAGCCCAGGTTGCGTGAGGTGTTGATGCCAAAGTCCTGTCCGGAGCTATTGTTCTTCTCTTGGCCGACTCCGGTAAGAAATTCCGGATACACCGAGTTCAAGCTGGTGTGGTCGTAGAACGCATTGATATTGAATCCCTCGAGGCGATAGGAAGAGCGCACATTAAACAGACGCTGGTCGCTTGAACTCTCCTGGTCGGTCCCGTAAAGAGTGCTGCTGCCGCTGCCCTGCTGGTAGCCAACCGACAATGTGGGCAAATTGGGAAGCAAGCGCGCTCCAGTTGACCCCGAATCCCTGGCCGTTTCCCTGAGTGGTAAAGTTCGGCACGCCCGCCAGGCCGAAGGTGCCGGTGCTGTTGTAGTCGTAACGGTAGGTGACGGACCCGGGAAAATGGCTGCCGGTAAAGAAATTCGCGGTGGCCGCCACGCCGCTGGCGTTGGTCAGCGACTGGTAGTCAGAGTCGGCTTTTGACTGGTTGTAATAGGGTGTGACGTTGAAGTTCACGAAGTTGGGATTGTAGTAATAGCCGCTCAAGTTCCCGCTGGCGCCGAATTGCAATCCGTGGCTGGATGGAATCTGGTTGCCGTAGTCGCCGGCATAACCGACAGTAAACAGCCCTCCAGCGTTAATTTTGGTATTTTCGCCGATCTGCACCTGGCAACACGCCCATGGTGCCAGGGCCAATACCACTAACCATCCGAGAGTTCTCGCCAACTTCATCACTGACATGGCTCTTTTTTCGCCGTTGCTAGGACTCGGCCAATCCCAGTACGTGCCCTGCCTTCTTTAGTGCACGACCCGTGCCAAACTTGAAGGTTCTTGGAGACTTGCAATCGCCTGATTACACATGGGTTGTCGATGATCCCGCTGGAATGAATGCATCGGCCGCCGCGCTCTGGGGCATATCACTCAAACGCCGTGCCGAAACGCCCAATGCAGCCTTGAATATCGGTCGGTTGCAACGCGTGACGACGACTTGCGCGAAGACAAGAAAAGGGCGCAACCCATGGTTGCGCCTCGCAGGACTCAATTGCCTACGCCACTTCGATCTTCGCCTTGGCGCGCAACTGCTTGGCGAAGTTGGAACGCAATTGCTCGTACTTCTGCTTCTGCAGCTCGATCTTCAACTGCGCCTGCACTTCCGTGAAGCTCTGCTTGTGGGCCGGGGTGTGGGCATTGAGGCGCACAATCGTGTAGGCGTTTTCGATCTGGATGAGGCCGCTGACCTGCCCCGGCTTCATGGCCTTGAAACGCCTTGATCACCTGCGGCGGCAGCTTGTCGGCTGGGACAATCTTATGGTCGCCCATGTTGACCCGGAAGTCGTCATCAGAAATCTTTTCCGCCAGCAGTCCAAAATCCTGATAACTGGTGGTGGCCTTGGCCTGCTTCAGCGCCTCGTCGGCCTTCTTTCTGGCTTCCTTGGCTCTGCTCCGGGGTAGCGGTCCGCGGCGGCAAAATGGAGATGGCCTGGAAGGTGTACGATTCCGGGACCTGGAAGCGAGCCGAATTCTTGTCGTAATAGGCCTTCACTTCCGCCTGCGTCACGGCGCTCTTGTTGTCCACTTCCTGTTTCAGCAACTGGTCGATGAGCAGCGAACGCTGGATCTGGTCGCGCAACTGCTGGCGCGAGCCGTGCATCTCGGTCTGCATGAACTGCTGGTACTGTTCCGGACTGTCAAAGGTCTTTTTGTAGGCGGCCTCGCCCTGATCGATCTTGGCGGCTGGTATGGTCATTTTGCGCCTGAGGGCTTCCTGGTAGACCAGCTCTTCGAAAATGATCATCTCCAGCGCGCCCTGGCGGATTCCCGCCTCCTGCGCCTTGGGAAAACCATTGTGCTGCTTGGCATAGGGGAAGATGGCGTACATCTCGCGCAGCAGATCTTTGTCGGTCAGTACCGTGCCGTTCACCTTGGCTACTGGCTTGCCGGTCGGCATCGGTGCGGCAACCTGCGCCGGAGGCAGTTTTGCGGTCGTAGCTCGGCGCGTGGGAGGCGACTTGGGCCGGCGAAACGATGCTTGCGGTCAGTAAGAGTGCGGTTATGAGTTGGTACTTCATAGTTCCTCGCTGTATTTCGTCCAAAAAAAACGGGGGAAAGGAGTCCCTTTCCCCCTGGTACTGCTAGCCGACGTTTACTGGAATACGGTCGGGATGTTGTTGGTGTTGTTGGCTTCGTTCGCTTCGCCGAAGTGGCACTGACGGCAGAACTGAGTCGTCGAGGCTGCCTGACCGGCGGTGAGCTTGCCCTGCAGGTTCGGATTGTACGGGCCGTTCACGAAGAAGTAGGTGGCATAGTACTTGCCGCCGCCGTCGCCGACGATCGGGCTGGCCGCTGAGGAAGTGTAAACCGTCATTACGTGCTGGTTGTGGCAGGTGGTGCAGAGCACGTAAGGCTTGCCTGCGCCGTTGATGCCGTAGGGGTTCGACCACTTGCCAGGCGCCAGTGCCGGCCAACCGTAGTTGGCTACGAACTGGGCATAAGGCGTGCCAGCGGTAACGGTGAAGGTGTTGTTTGCCAAAACCAAGCCGCTGCCGCTGCTGATGGTGGCATTCTGGCCCACCGGGTGATCGTTGGTGTAGTTGCCGGCCGTGGTGCCGTCGTTTCCCAACAGGGTGGGAATCTTCTGGCTGCCGTAGGTGGTGTTGGTCAGCAGACCGATCTGCTGTTCATAAGACCAGTTCTGCATCATGTTGCTCTGGGTCAGGTTGCCGTCATGGCAGCTGAGGCAGAGCAGGATTCCGCCGACTTCCTGGCTTCCGGTGGCGATGCCGCTAGGCAGAACTTCAACGTACCTGCCGTTGTCGCCGAAGGCGACGGTCTTGCCGTACAGGGGGCTGGCGTCCTGTCCCCAAAGAGCATAGCTGCCGGCATCGGCTGCCGCCGCCGTGACCGGAACCGAATGATCCGCTGTGAGGAGCGTGGCAGCCTGCGCAGCCGCGTCCCTGATTTTGGTGGGCGCCGAGGACGTCAACCGTCGACGACCAATTCTGGGCCATCATCAAACCGGAGACGGCCAGTACGAATATTACGAGTACAAGTGCTTTCTTCATAAAAGTGTGAGACCTCCAGAATGCCCTTCTTTATTTTCGACTTCTGAATCCAGAGGCTTAGGCCTTAGTGGAGAGCGGCCTTACTTGCTCATCACTGCCTCTCGTCCATTATTAGTGCACGTTATTTGCCGTAAACCGTGATATGTGTACTACTTCGATGTAAAGACGATCATTACAAAGGTCTTATTTATTTTTCTGTGATTCCTACACGACATTACGAAGCCTCCAGCATTGGGTGAAATGAACCAATTAATCTGCAAGCTACGGAAAATCACGCACTTCGCGTAGTTTCGCAACACGGGCATTGTGGCACGAAAGGCGCGCTGAGTGGGAACTGTTTAATTTCGCAACAAGAGGAGAGTTGCTTGGTAATAGCAACAATTTGCAACATGTGGCGCTGCATCCGCGTCGGCAACTCTCCGTAGATTCAACTGCGGGCTTACTTCGGCTGCGGCGCAGTGGGTCCGACCGGCGGAGTCACTGCGGCTGCCGCGGTGCCTGCCTTGGGCTTGGGTGCGGAGTCGGCGCGAAGCTGTTCCCGTTCTTTGCGGAGCTGGTCGAACTCGGCATCGGTCACGTAGCGGAACTCCTGCACTCGTCCTGGGTAAATCTCCGAGGTGTAGACGCGGTTGCGGCGGTTGTCGGTAGCGACATTGACCAGTCCCTGGTACTGGCCGGGGAGCAATCCGTGGCCACCCATGGTGATCAGGAGTTGGCCTTCGTTGGTGAAAACCTGCACCCGGTCCTGCATGCCATCGGCCACCCAGACATGGCCATCGCTATCGATCGCAACACCTTTGGGGCGGGCGAAATAGCCGGGGCCATCGCCGTTCTTGCCCCAGGTCCGGAGAAAGACGCCATCGGCGTCGAACACTTCTATGCGGTCATTCAGGGTATCGGCGACGTAGAGGTTGCCTTCCTTGTCGACGGCCACGCCGGTGGGCTTGGCGAGATCGCCCGGCGCCGTAAGTTCGTGATTGTGCCCGGTCGTGCCAATCTTGCGCTTTAACTTCAAGGTATCGGCGTCGTAAACCAGTACCTGGTCCAAAGTCACATCGGAAACGTAGAGCAGGCGGTTTTGAGTATCGATGGCCGCCATGCTGGGTTCGACCAGGCCCTCGCTGATGACGTCTTCCGCTTTGTGCTGCGCGTTGAATACCAGCACATGCTTCAAGCCGGGATCGACCACGAACAGGCGATCGTTGTCGTCCATGGCGAGGCCGATGATGCGAACAAAGTGGGCCTCGACCTTGTTCTTGATCATCTCGACTTCGCGAGTTTCGGTATTGAAGATGAAGATAGCGCCAACCTTGCCGTCGGCGACATACACCCTGCCCTTGGAATCGATCGCAATTCCGTACGGCTGTCCCAGCTGGAACAGGACCTTGGTGTTGTCCTGCTCGGGAACGGTACCGGCGAGACGATCCATCCAGCCCTGTTTGGCGGTCTTCGGGGTATCCACTTGCGAGAGTTTCTGGGCCGCGTAGAACGCGAGATATCGGATACGCGCGATAGCGGGCGGATTTGGCCACACGATGTTGGAGTAGTCGACTACCGGTGTTGCCTTGGGAGTCGTTGTCGCCGCGTTCTTCTTCTTGGTGCCCGCATTGGACGTCAACGGAACCATCAGCAAGAAGGCTGACAGCAATAGAGCTGCAGCCAAGGCCGATCCAAGACCGCTCAATTTCCTGCGAACTTCAAACATCGTAAACAACCTCCCGCTCGACACTATCTCTTGGTCAAGTCTTTGTGACACGAGGAACAAAATGCCATGTTATTGGCCTGATCGTTCACCAGCAGGTCGGGCTGGGCCGACGAATGTGGCTGATGACACGTCAGGCAATTGATCTTGGTATGCACCTTGGTGATGTCTGTCGGATCCATAACATCTGACACAGGGTGTCCCATGACTGGGTGCCCTTTCCCATATTTCAGGGGCAGGATAACAACTTTGTTCTTGGCGTAATAATCCTCGGGCAACTTCACCGAGCCGTTGAAGATGGTGATCACGTGCTCCGACTCAAGCAGCTTCGGAGTAGAGTCGGGACCGTGACACTCGAGACACAACGCGTTGGCGGAACTGGCCCGAAGCAGGTGCTGATTGTCTCCGCCATGCGGCTCGTGACAGGTAGCGCATCCTTGCGTGAACGCCGGCTGATGCAGATGTGCCTTCTTCATCTGATCGCTCTGCTCGCTGTGGCACGCAAGGCAAGCGGAGACTGGATCGGGTTGGATGAAACCAGGCGTGCGGCCAGCGTGCGGATTGTGGCATGTCGTACAGTCCGACTGCGCGCCTGGATGCGGCACCTTGGCCTTTTCGATCTTTTCAGCCTGCTCGCTGTGACAAGTCACGCAGATCGCTTTGGGATCCGCTTGTGTCAGGACGACCTTGCCGTCCTTTGCCGGCTGATGGCAGGTATCACACGACCCGCTTTCGAACGGCACATGCGTATATTTCTGCATCAGGTGCGCTTGCGCGGACTGATGTGGATTGTGGCACTGGACGCAATTCGCCGTGGCGAAAGGTTGTCCGTTGTGCGCTTTCACCAGATCGGCGGAACTGGGATCGTGACAGTCGAGGCAAAGTGCCGGTGTCGCCTTGGTGAGGTGATAATCGAACTCGGGCTTGCCTTTCTCACCCGTTTTGTGGGGAGAGTGACAGGTGTCGCAACCTGCGTCGAGCGCGGCGTGGCGGCTGCCCTTTTCCGGAACGTTCAGGCCCTGGGTGTGGCATTCAAGGCAGAGATTCTGGCCCTTATCGCCTGAGGTTGGCTTGAGCAGTTGATACTTGTTGTCAGACGCGTGTGGGCTGTGGCACTTCAGGCAATCGCGAACGGCAGGAGGATGGACGGTCCCCTTGATCGTAGCCGCGTTCATGTCGGCATGACAGGAAATGCAAAGCGCCTGCGGCGTAGTGGTCGTCAACTTAATGCGAGTGACATCTTTGGTCACCCGGATTTCATGGCAACTGGTGCAGCCCGTGGCGATCGCGGAGTGGACGAACTTGCCTTTAGCTTTGTCTTCGTGACACTCGATGCAAGTCGATGCTTTCGTATTTGGGTCTAGCGGTACTGGGTGAATGGCAGCAAATAAATAGCTCGCGCTGGCAAAAAAAGTCCACGTGACTAGTATCCGCACGAGTCTGCTCACAACCGCCTCCGAGGCTTACCTATACGACTGTGCACGACGAATGCCGCAATCCGTGATGACTTGAAAAACTGGGTTGCCATGCGGCTAAGTTTACCAAGTTAAACAAGATACAAATCCGTGACCGATCGATAGGTCGTGCCGCAAAGAGCAATTTGGGCTTGCCGACATGGGTATTACTCCGCACAAGAACGCGAAATAACGCACCCCTGACGAACGAGGCCGACAGGCTGACTAACTGCTAAGCAATTGCCGAAATCCAGGAGAGATTGCGAAGGACTCCGTGACCATCGCGGGCCTCATAATCCTGCGCGGTTTTATCACAGCGATGGGTGATATGGCTCACTTCGGCTATTTGTTTGACTCGCGAATCCCATACAAACCTATGGTTTTCAATAACTTAGAGAAGGGTCTAATTTGGCGTTCGACGTGCGATTGACACTGTTGAGTTAAGAAGGAGTTCTGATGGCCTTCGCCTTACTATCGATTCCAAAACGAATCTACAAGACCCTCGCTAATCTGCGCACCGGAGTTGTTCTTTTGATCCTCGTTGTAATCGCTTCGGCGATGGGGACGTTTGTCCTACAGCGTCCGGTGACTGAAACGGACAAACTGCAGGCAGCCTACTCGCCGCAGATGTTGCGCTTGTTGGACCGCTTGACGCTTACCGACATATTCCATTCCTGGTGGTTCCTGACGCTTCTCGGGTTGGTCAGCCTGAGCATTATCTTCGTTTCAATCGAGCGCTTTCCGAACGCATGGCGCTTCTACGCGCGTCCCTATCGTAAGACGGATTCGCACTTTCGCGCCGCCAATCCATACCGAGTTGAAATCCCCATTCGTAACGCGGACCAGGGCCTGAACGCGGCTGAGCGCGCGCTGAAAGACCTCAAGTGGCCGGTCGAGCGAATCGTCGAACGCGGAGAGACTTCGCTGTACGCAGAGAAGAGCCGCTTCTCGGTCATGGCCGTATATCTGATTCATGCCAGCCTGCTGCTGATTTTTCTGGGCGGCATTATCGACGGCGTGTTCGGCTTCAGCGGCTTCATGGGAATTCCGCAAGGCGAACAGCGCAACGTGATCGATCTGAAGAATGGCAAGAAAAAGCAACTGCCTTTCAGCGTTCGTTGCAACAGCGCAGGCCAGGAAAACTACGCTGACGGATCACCCAAGAAATGGTGGTCGAAGCTGGCAGTCCTCCAAGACGGAAAGGAAGTCCAGAGCAAGGAAATCGTAGTCAACGACCCGCTGGTTTACCACGGCTTGCGATTTTATCAAGCGAGCTATTGGATCGATGGCAAGAAAGTTGATGGGTTGCGAATCGCCTATTCCGGCCTGGACAGCAAGGTCATTCCGCTGGAGCTGCGGTTCAACCAGCCAGTGAACCTCGATGCCGATACGACGGTGACGCTAGTCGAGTTCCTCTCTGACGCATTCGTCCGCGACGGGCAGGTCTTCAAGAAATCAGAGAGCATCGAGAACCTGGCATTCGCATTGGAAGTGGTGAACCGCTCCGATAATTCCAGCGCGAAGATTTGGCTGTTCCCGGCTGAAGGTACTGTCCTCGGCGCAGACCAAGTGAAATACCAGTTCAAGAACCCAACGTCAGCTAAGGACATCGACTTTTCTCCAGTGACCGGACTGGAAGTTTCTTACGAACCGGGGCAGTGGTTCGTGTGGGCTGGCTGCGTGCTGATAGGAGTGGGCTTGTTCGTCGCGTTCTACATGGTGCACATGCGGATCTGGTCAGTCGCGGTTCCCGATGCCCGCGGCAAACTGGTTCTGTGGATTGGCGGAGCGGCGAACAAGAACAAAGATCGCTTTGAACAAAAGTTCGCGGAAGTTGTCGCGGAAGTCCGCAATGAAATCGACCGCAACACGCCAACGAGCCTTCCCCCGGAACGCGAAAAGCGGGAGCAGCCTGAACTGACATTGGTAAACACGAAGTAGCAAGCAAGATAGAGGAGTTGCAAGACATGTCAACACGCGCACGAGTCACCCCAATCGAACCGCCTGCTACAACGGGCGGTAATGCGTTGCTGGTCCTGGTTGGCCTGGGACTGGCCTTCCTGCTGATCACCGCCCTGCTGGGCGCTGCCAAAGCGGGAGGAAATCTCTACAGCGAGAGCAATCTGCTGTACGTCGCACTTATTTTCTACGCAGGAGCAGGCGCTCTGTACATGGGCTTTGGAGTTACTGGGACCACGAAATACGTTAAGTACGCTTCGATTTGCACTGCGGTTGGATTTGCCGCGAACACCTTGGCGGTTGCTCACCGCTGGTATCTGTCAGGACGTCCACCATTCGCCAGCATCTATGAAATGCTGCTGAGCTTTGTGTGGACGCTGGCGCTTCTGACACTGATCGCCGAGAAGAAATTCGAGGTGAAAATTATTGGCAGCATCACCATGCCTCTGGCTGTGGTCTGCGTCATCCTGATGCAGTTGTTGCCCTCAGAAGTGCGGCCCCTGGTGCCAGCACTGCAATCCACGTGGTTGCACGTACATGTCACTCTGGCCATGTTGAGTTATGCGACCTGCGCGGTCAGCTTCGCTCTGGCGATGATGTTCCTTATTAAGGACGATTTCAGTACCGACACCTTTCTGGCATGGACTAGTGCGCTGGTTGCTGGAATCTATGCTGGCATCGTTGCAACGCGATTCGAACGCTGGGGCGGACTTTCAGTTACTGCGTGGGACTTACAAAACAAGTCCGACGTTTTCCTGGGACGCGGTGTGCGTCTGTTTGTGACGATTCCCGATCTTGGCTGGCTCTTCGTGATTGCACTCGTTGGAGCGGTCTTTCCTCTGGCGTTCTACCTTCTTGGCCGTACCCGTCATGATGCTTCTTACATTGCGGTCGCCAACAAGGGCGTCTTCGTCGGCATTCTGCTGCAACTGGTGGTGCTGAGCGCATTCGTTCTGCGGGTGAAAGACTCCAGCTACGCTTCGCCTTATCAAGAGGGCATCTACGCGACTTCCCTGGCGGCCTCGCCGTTCATTCTCGGCGGGATGGTTACGGCAGTGTTTGCTTCGCTGCTGTACCTGATGCTGCTATGGCGACGCAACGATTTGCAGGAGTTATTGCCCAGCTCCGACACGCTCGACCGGGTAACGTATAAGACCATCTGTATAGCGTTTCCGTTACTGACGGGAATGATCGCGACGGGGGCGTTCTGGGCCAACCGGACCTGGGGTTCGTACTGGAGCTGGGATCCAAAAGAAACTTGGGCAGCTATCACCTGGTTGGTGTACGCCGGCTATCTGCACATGCGAGTCACACGAGGCTGGCGCGGACGCCGCGCAGCTTACTTCGCGATTCTCGGTTTTGGTGTCGTGATTTTCACCTTCCTCGGCGTAACGTATCTGCTTCCCGGCTTACACGCGTACGCATGAGGATCCTCAGGGCTGGAGATGTTGGACTTGAATACGGATTAGGCCCCATATTTCCAGTCTAGCCCGCCAGCCCTGACGTTTTAGATGTCCGGTGATGGTGTTGGGATGAAAGACACAGTCGCAGTGAACACTCACACTTCCATTCGATCCAGTGAAATAGCGGCCCCGCGGCCTATGGCCCCGTTGGAAGCCGTCGTCCGCAAGCGTCACATTAACTGGACACTGAAAGCGGTGCTCCCGGTCGCGGCCGTCTTGCTGAACGGTCTGCTGTTGTTCATGTTAGTGTCTTCTTCACTCGATGCGGACTCGCGCAACGGTGTGATCGCTGTGGCCGCAGGCGGGGCGTTTGTAGTCTGCATCGCTGTAATCATGGTACTGGCGGTACAGGTTCGTCGTCCCATGTTGGAACTGCAGGACAAGATCGAACGAGTCCAGCTTGGCGACATGGATGTGGCAGTAAGCTTTGCGGACCGTCACGATGAGATTGGGGATTTGGGACGCGACTTCAACGACATGGTGGCGCAGTTGAAAGCCAGCCGCGAAGAGATCCAAAGATTGCACCAGACGCAAATGTCGCGCGCCGAACACTTCGCGACACTCGGTGAACTGGCCGCAGGACTGGCCCATGAGATTCGTAATCCGCTGGCAGGTATTGCCGGCGTGCTCGACATTGTCAGCCGCGACCTGCCAGCCGACAGTGTCGCTCGCGATGTCATCCAAGACGCCAAGCAGGAAGCGATGCAAATCAATCGCATTCTGACGGAGTTGCTGGATACCGCACGACCCAAACCGCCGCAGCTTCGCGTCACCGACATCGCAGGCACTGCCGAACACGCCGTGCTGTTCGCCCGTCAGCAGGCGGTCACCAAACGCATCAACATTGAGTTCGCAGTAAAGGATGCGCTGCCGCCCGTGGAACACGATCCGAACCAAATCAATCAGGTGCTACTGAATCTCTTGCTGAACGCGATTCAGTCGATGGATAAGCCGGGAACAATCAGAGTGACTCTGGAGCGGGATGAAGATGTGGCAGTCATCTCGGTTTCAGACGAGGGTAAGGGCATCACACCCGAGAACTTGTCTCACATTTTCAGGCCGTTCTTTACCACCAAGGGACACGGCACGGGACTGGGGTTGTCCCTCGCCCGGCGCATGGTGGAGTCTCATGGAGGAAGTATCACGGTTTCCAGCGACGTCGGCTCAGGAACCCTATTCGCGGTTCGACTGCCGATTGCTCGTCCGCTGGTTCAAGCGTCTTAGTGAGGAACACGAGACTCTTGGTTTCAAAGGCAATCGAGTAGGGATGCTCAATAAAAATCGATGATGGAGAGCGCAATAATTCAACTCCAGGGAACGAAGCGATAATGCCTGAGTCGGCAAAGGCTTCACCCGTTGCAAGAGGATGGCGGTATTGGGTACCACGTGTCGCGAGCGCCATCCTGGTTCCGGTATTGATTCTTGCAATCGTAGAAGTGACGCTGCGGCTGACTGGTGTCGGCTTTTCTACCGGGTTGCTGGTCCCCTGCACGCTGAAGGGACAGCCGGCCGCATGCTACAACCTGTTCTTCCCCGCACCCTTCTTTCCTCCAGGCATGATCAAGACGCCACAGGCATACGCGATTCCCACTGAGAAACCGAAAGGAACGTTCAGAATTTTCGTACTGGGGGAGTCGGCGGCGATGGGCGATCCCGATCCGGCGTACGCCTTCAGCCGCTATCTCGAGGTGATGCTGCGGGAGCGTTTCCCATCCATGAAGTTCGAGGTGGTGAACACCGGTAGCGTCGCTATCAATTCACATGTCCTTCTACCAATCGCCCGTGATTTAGCCAATCAACGCCCCGATGTATTCATCATCTATTCCGGCAACAACGAAGTTGTGGGCCCTTACGGTCCCGGCACTGCCCTCACGGCCTCGGGGATGAATCTGGCGGTCATTCGATCCAGCATTCTTTTTCGTTCCACGCGGATTGGCCAACTGGTCACCAAGCTGGGAACCCAGAAGAAGGAATGGGGCGGGATGGAGATGTTCCTTGACAAGCAGGTTCCAGCCACCTCGCCGCTGATGCGGCCCACCTACGACAATTTCGAACACAATCTGCGTGACACGGTCGCAGCCGCTCGTAACTCGGGCGCGACGGTATTGGTGAGCACGGTGGCCACCAACCAGAAAGACTGTGGTCCATTTGCTTCCATGCACCGCGAAGCTTTGAGCTCGGCTGACTTGGCCTCGTGGTCACAACTGGTGCAGGAGGGGGCCGACCAGGAAAATGCCAAGTCGTACGAACAAGCGCTGAAAGCATATCGCTCGGCGGCGAATATCGATGATCAATATGCGGAACTTGAATTCCGAATTGCACGGACTCTCTGGAAACAGGGGGACTACCAAGGCGCGAAAGAGCATTTCGGTCGGGCCCGCGACCTGGACACATTGCGATTTCGCGCAGACAGTGAAATTAACCGCATCAACCGCGCGGTGGCGGCCTCCGGAGCCGGCGTGAAACTCTTGGATGCGGAAGCAATTCTCTCCCAGGAAAGCCCCAACGGAGTAATCGGGAACGAGGTCATGTTTGATCACGTGCACCTTACGCCGCGAGGCAACTATTTACTGGCCCGTGCTGCCTTTCTGCAGATCACTGGCCAACTGTCGGCCGAGGTCGGACATTCCATCCAGGGAGCCGATGTCCCCTCTCAAGCCGAGTGCGAGCGCCTGCTGGCCCTGACAAATCATGATCGCTTGCGCATTACAAGCGAGATGCTGCAGCGATTGCAGCGGGCTCCGTTCACCAACCAGATCGATCACTCGGACCAGGTATTGCGGTTAATGATCGATGCGGACCGCTTCCCCCGAAAGCCCGGACGAAACGATCGCCGAATACCAATGGGCGATTGACAAACAGCCGGACGACCGTATTCTGCACTACAATTTTGGACTCTTCTTGTTTGATTACAACCGCGAGGCTTCCGCCCAGCAGTTGCGGATGTCCCAGCCTTGGGATGGGTTTCCGGTGTTTGCGCCCGACGGTACCCAGTTGGAGTAGGTCGGGAGTCATCTCATCCCTCACGATCACGAAAGCGAGGCTAGAAAGCGCGATACATGAACTGAGACGTTGCGGGTGCCTGGGTGAGTGTCACCGCCAGCAAAAGCAGCAGTGTCAGCGCATATAAAGGTGGGACCCAGAACCAGCGCTTGCGGGCGAGGAATACCATGACGCCCGAGCCGGCATGACTCCCGTCGAACTCTGATGCAGTAGCGTAGCGGTCGAGAGCATCACCCATCATCAGCACCAGCATGTATCCGATTCCCAGAGCTGCAACCATCAAATACAGGCTTCCACTGAGGGAGTGGGAGAGATAGCTCGCTGGGGTGAGCACGGCTGAGAGCATCTGACCGGCTTTTGGCAGAGAACTCGCGCGGAAAAAGATCCATCCCAGGCTGATGAGAGCGATCGTCGCTGTCCACGACAGTGGCGTCCACAGGGCGGGAGTCGGATTCCAGTTAAGTTTGCGTTGAAATTGCTGGAGCAGACGATGCCCCACCAGCAGGACGCCGTGATAGCAGCCCCAGATGACGAATAACCAGGTAGCGTTGTGCCAAACGCCGAAAACGATCATGGAGAACACGAGAACCAGGTTTCGCCACCATATTTCGCGACGTAGAGTGGCCAGAGGAAAGAAGACATAGTCGCGAATCCAGAACGAAAGCGACATGTGCCAACGCGTCCAGAAGATCGACGGCGTCGTGGATTGAAACGGGCGAGCGAAGTTCTCCGGCAGCGTGAACCCGAGGACTCTGGCCGCTCCGATCGCGATGTGCGAGTACCCGGCAAAATCGAAGAAGAGTTGTAAGCCGTAGCCAAATGCCAGACACCAGGCGTCGGGGCCGCTCCAATAGGTGAGATGATCGAAGCCACTACTGATTCCATCTCCTGCCAGAATTCCCTGTCCCAGCAGCCGCGCCAACTGCATCATGAGGACGCCGGTGGCAATCCTTCGCAGGCCGAGTTCGACGTCTTTCCAAGCCAGCGCGGTCTCGGAGCGAAATTGCGCAAGCATCTCGGGCATCCTACAAATCGGACCCGAGATCGTGACCGGAAAGAAGACCATATACAAACCAAACTCGACGAACGTGGGATCTAGCTCTTCGCCGCGGTAAAGATCGAGCAGGTAACTCATCGCCTGAAAGGTCCAGAATGAGATTCCGAGCGGCAGAGCGAGGTGAGTGAACTTCTGCAATGAAGAGAAAGGTAAGGTAATTGCGAGGTTTGGTAGATATTTGAAGGCGCTCAACAACGCCAAGTTGAGAAGAACGCCGGTTGAAAGCGCAGCTGCTGCGGGTCGCTTCCGTATCCATTCGCCCAGAAGGTAGTTCATGACGATGGAGGTGACAAGTACAGCACCGAACCCGACGCCCCAGGAGAAATAAAGTGCGCAACTGCCCGCAAGAAGAGCGGCTTGGCGCACCTTCGGCGAGCGAAATCTGGCGAAGACCAGCAGCTCAATCAGGAATATCAAGATGTACAGGAAGGCCTTACCCAACATTTGTCACCCACGACGTAAGACGGAACCAACCAGTTTCGCATTGATTGCACCGCCGTCAAACTGTTTCTCTGGTAAGCCGTCCTGTTCTCGGCGCGGAATTCTATCTAACCGCAAGACGCCGTCCGCGTCGTAAGACCAACTACAATAACTGCAACGTGATCAAGTTCCGCACTCTTATCGACGCGCTGAACGCCGCGCCCGACGACCGTTTGTTCGTGACGGCGTGGATTGACGAGGACGAGCGGGAGGACGTGACATTTGCGGAGTTCCGACGACGGTCCCGAGTGCAGGCAGCACTGCTACGCGACCATCAGGTCGTCAAAGGCGATCGTGTGGTACTCATCATGCCCCAGGGAATTCCGACGATGACGACTTTCGTTGGGGCTATGCTGTTGGGTGCAGCGCCGGCAATCCTCGCGTATCCCAACTTCAAGGTTGACGCCGACAAGTATCGCGACGGATTGACTGGCGTAACGGCCAACCTGGCTGCGAAGGTGGTGGTCATCGACCAGGAATTCCCTGAAGACTTGCTCGACCACGTGCATTTGAGCAACGGGGCCCAACTGATTCGGGCCGCGCGCCAGTGGGTTGAATACCGATGAAGTGACTATGCCCGACGTCGAGATTCAGCCCGACAGTCTGGCGTTCATTCAGCACTCGGCAGGCACAACCGGGCTACAAAAGGGTGTGGCGCTGACACACGTGGCAGTGCTAACTCAGTTGGAACATCTGGTGGAGAGGCTGAAAATCGATGGAGCCATTGACCGGGTTTACAGCTGGCTGCCTCTCTATCACGACATGGGGCTGATCGCGTGCTTCATGCTCCCGCTAGTGAGCCACATGCACGTCGTGATGCAGTCGCCGCTGGATTGGGTGATGCATCCTGAAAGCATGTTGCAGATCATCGAAGACTACAGGTGCTCTCTGGCGTGGCTCCCGAATTTTGCTTTCCAGTTCGTTCCGCGGCGAACTCGGCCGAGAGTGCTGCCGCAGTTCGATCTGTCGTCCATACGTGCGCTGATCAATTGCTCTGAACCCGTTCAATCCAGCAGCATGGGGGAATTTCATGAAGCGTTCGGTCGCATGGGACTCAAACAGGGTGCGCTGCAATCCTCTTACGCCATGGCAGAAAATGTTTTTGCAGTGACCCAATCGGATATTGCTCAGGCCTCTGGCCCGACACGCATCTGGGCCGACGGTCCGCACTTCCGTAGTTACAAGTGCGTCGTGCAGGTTGAAGAGGCGTCTGCCGGATCTATAGCGTTCACTTCGTCGGGCCGAGCTCTGCCGAACCACCAAGTTCGCATCGTGTCGGAACTTGACGTAGATATGCCTGATGGCACTATTGGAGAGATCCTAGTAAAGAGCGACTGCTTGTTCGAGGGGTATTACAACCGCAGCGATCTCACCTCGCTGGTTCTCAAAGACGGCTGGTATCGCACCGGTGACCTGGGGTTTCACCTCAATGACGAACTCTATGTGACCGGTAGGAAAAAAGACCTTCTTATTGTGGGCGGCGAGAACCTCTATCCGCAGGATATTGAGGAGATTGTCGCACGGCATCCGGCGATTCACGACGGCCGCGCGGTCGCGGTAGGGTTGTACAATCCGGACTCCGGCACCGAGGAAATCGTCATAATCGCGGAAGTGGAAACCGAGCAACTGCTGGCGGAAGCAACTGAAATCGAACACCAGATCCGCAACAACGTAGTCGCTGGGCTGGGTGTGGCGGTCCGTCATATTTCTTTGAAGCCGCCTAAATGGATCGTGAAGAGCACGGCAGGAAAAGCGGCGCGGTCCAGCACTCGCGACAAGTTTCTGCGTGAGCATCCCGAACTCCACGTCCAACCTCAGGAGACACTGGAATGAGCCCGGAAGCGCAACAGATGGCGGCACACATTAGTCTACTGATCCGGAAGCCAGATGTAACTATCGACGAGAACACTCCTCTGGTTTCGTCCGGGCTGATCGACTCGATGGCGCTCGTCGATCTGCTGCTAAAACTGGAAGACCTCACCAACATGCGAATTCCACCGGGAAAAGTCCAGCCCAAGGACATGGACACGATTGCACTGATGTTTGCGACGGCGCTGAGAGTGGGAAAGCCGCGCAAGTAGGACAATTTCCGCGCCCCAGCGCCGGAGCGCGATTCTCTCCATCTATAGTCGGTTCTGGTTCTTGCGCGGGTCGGGCGGTACGGGGGTTTTCCGCATGAGAAAGCTACTACCAGGGGCTATATCGATTTCCAACGACTGTCTGTGTTCACGCTGAGCTCAGCCTTCTTTGTCGTGCGTACCAAGTCGAATGTGTTGCTGGCGGCGCGTGAGTTATCTCGACGTGAAAACCAGGAAACGGTTCAAGTTTCTCACCAACAACTTCACTCTTCCTGCGATTACCATCGCTCAGATCTACAAGTCACGCTGGGCAATAGAACTATTTTTTAAGTGGATCAAACAGCATCTACGAATTAAGGCATTCAATGGCACTAGCGAGAATGCAGTGAAGACTCAAATCTGGATCGCGGTGTCGGTGTACGTGCTCGTGGCGATCGTGCGCAAGCGATTGGGACTGGAGACTAGCCTCTACCAGATTCTACAGATTCTCAGCGTGACCCTTTTCGAGAAAACGCCCATTTTACCGGCACTTCAGGCCCACGACTGCCAATCCGATTTGCTCGACCGCGCTAACCAATTCATTCTGTTCGACTTATGAGCCGGACAGTATCACTACAATATTTACCAAGCGCCCCTTTACTACCAGCACTTTCGCGATCTCCTTGCCTTCGATCGCGGCTTTGACTTTTTCGTCGGCGAGGGCGGTCTCGCGGATTTGGTCCTCTTCCGCGTCAGGAAGAACGGTGATGCGTGCCCGAATCTTGCCGTTGATCTGCACGGCCATCTCGACTTCTTCTTCCTTCGCCAGCGCCGGATCGTACTGGGGCCAGGGCTCCCGCAGCAGGTTCGTACATTCGCCCAGCGTCTCCCACAACTCGGCTGCGACATACGGCGCGAAGGGAGCCAGCATCAAAACCAGCTTGCGTTGCACGTCGGCGGACATCGACAACGGCGCGGGCTGCTCGCCGCGCACGACCGCATCCTCGTAGGCATAGAGCGAGTTCACCAACTCCATGATGGCGGCGATGGAGGTGTTGAAGTGCCAGCGTCCACCGAAGTCCTCGGTGATGCGCCGGATCGTCTGGTGCAGCTTGCGTTGCACACGGCGTGCCGCCGGTGACAATTCGCCAGTGCCATCTTTGCTATGCCACGCCGCATCCTCCGGACGCGCATTGCGGATCACGAAGCGGTAGGCGCGGGACAGAAAGCGGCTGACACCTTCCAACCCCGAGTCCTGCCAATCCAGATCGCGATCGGGCGGCGCGGCGAACAGCGTGTACATGCGCGTGGTGTCAGCTCCGTAACGCGCGACCATTTCGTCGGGCGAGACGACGTTGCCGAGGCTCTTCGACATCTTCGCGCCATTCTTGATCACCATGCCCTGGGTAAACAGGCGCTCGGCGGGTTCCGAGTTCTTCACTAGCCCGATGTCGCGCATGAACTTCGTCCAGAAGCGCGAATAGATCAGGTGAAGGATGGCGTGCTCGGCGCCGCCAATGTACTGGTCGATGGGAAACCAGTAGGCGACAGTGTCGACGTCGAACGGCGCGGTATCGTCATTTGGGCTGGTGTAGCGATAGAAATACCAGGACGAATCGACAAAGGTGTCCATGGTGTCGGTCTCGCGTCGCGCGGGGCCTCCACACTTCGGACAAGTGACGTTGGCGAACTCGGGGACCTTGGCCAATGGCGAGCCCCCGGCCAGCGTGATGTCCACGTTGTCGGGCAGCAGTACCGGCAGGTCGTTCTCGGGCACCGGCACAATGCCGTCGGTGGGACAGTGGATCATGGGGATGGGCGTGCCCCAATAGCGCTGACGGCTGATGCCCCAATCCTTCAGGCGATAGGTTACTGTCGCCTTGCCGAAGCTGTGGTCCTCGGCAAACCGTGACATTTTCGCGATAGCTTCGTCACTGGGCAGTCCGTTGTATTCCCCGGAGTTGATCAGAAGGCTATTGGTTTCGACAAATGGCAACACCGGTTCGTTGGGGTTGCCGTCAGGCGCATCGCCTTCGCGCCGCGGCAGGATAACGACCTTAATGTCGAGGCCATATTTCTTCGCGAACTCATAGTCGCGTTCATCATGCGCCGGCACCGACATGATCGCGCCGGTACCGTAGTCCATGAGGACATAATTCGCCACCCAGATCGGGACCTTCTCGTCGTTATAGGGGTTAGTGGTATAGCGTTCTGTGAAGATGCCATGCTTTTCGATCTCTCCGACGTCTCCTGTTTCCTTCGCCTTGCGCTGCTCGGCCATTAACTCATCGACCTTGTCGCGCAACTTAGGATCGCCAGAAACCAGGTCGGCTACCAGCGGATGTTCCGGCGCCAATTGCAGCGACGTCGCACCGTAAATGGTGTCGACGCGCGTAGTGAAGACAGTGATCTTGTCACCCGCCGCGCCCGCTATACCGTCGAGTTTGAAGTCAACCAACGTGCCTTCACTGCGGCCGATCCAGTGCCTCTGCTGTACGGTGACGCGCTCCGGCCATCCCGGCAACTGCTCGAGACCTTGCAGCAACTCATCCGCATAATCAGTGATGCGCACGAACCACTGGGTTAACTCGCGTTGCTCCACCAGAGTCGTCTCGTGCCGCCAGCAGCAGCCGTTGGCCAACACTTGCTCGTTGGCCAGCACGGTGGCGCACTCGGGACACCAGTTCACCTTCGCGTTCTTCCGGTAGGCCAGTCCTTTCTCAAACAGCTTGAGGAAGAACCACTGGTTCCAGCGGTAGTACTCCGGCAAGCACGTGGTGATTTCGGTGGACCAGTCATAGGCAAAGCCCAGGCGCTTCATCTGCGCCTTCATGGCGGCGATGTTCTGCAGCGTCCACTGCTTCGGCGGAGTGTTGTTCTTGATGGCCGCGTTCTCAGCAGGCAGGCCGAAGGCGTCCCATCCCATGGGATGAAGCACGTTGTGGCCCTGCATCCACATGTAGCGCGCGAGCGCATCGCCTATGGCATAGTTGCGCACGTGTCCCATATGCAGGGCGCCCGACGGATAGGGCAGCATTTCCAACACGTAGTATCTCTTGCGCGAGGAGGTCGGTGGCTCGGCCTTATACAAGTCGGTGTCTAGCGCCCAGCGCTCCGCCCACTTCTGCTCGATGGCCTGGGGATCGTAACGCTCGGGACGCGCGCCATTTGCGACGTCCACATGGGTGGAGGGAGAGGATGAATCGGGATTGCCTGTTCTTGATTCGGCCATGTACGTATTCTTAGATGAGCAAGGGATGAACTTTGATTTTACATCGCGAATCGCAGCTTAGTGGCGGACTCGCGAGCTGGCCGATTTCTTCGCGGTTCCATCCGAACCCACCTCGCCTCGGCCTCGCGAACCCTTCTTCCGTGGAATCGTGAGGGTTCTGACCAGTTCCTTTAAGGCGTTCACGTTCTCCAAGTCATCAAGCGGTTCGTCAATTGGCGTTTCCGCAATGAAGGCCGCGCTCGGCATGCGCTTGTCATTCAGCAGGCGGCGAAATGTCGTCAAGCCAATGGTTCCCTTCCCGACATGCTGATGGCGGTCGAGTTTTGATCCGCGTTCGGCCTTGGCGTCATTGCAGTGCCATACGTACACGTTCTTCAGTCCGATAGTGCGGTCGAGCTGATCGAGCGTCTCGTCGTAGCCGTCTTTGCTCACGATGTCGTAGCCGGCGACGTGAGTGTGGCAAGTGTCGATGCAGGCTCCGCACGGCACGAAGTTACGCAATAAGTAAACCAGCTCTGCAACCTGCTCGAAGTTGCCGCCCAACGAGAACTCTGATCCGGCTGTGTTCTCAATCAGGATGCGCAGGTTCTCCGCTTCCAGGTCGAGCCCGTCGGCCGCCTGCTCGATAGCGAGTGCGGCACGCTGCAGACCTTCTTCGCGACTACCTCCCCGAAACGATCCGGGATGCAGCACTAGGAACTCGGCGTGCAATGCTAGCGCACGTTCTACCTCGCCACGAAATGCCGCAATCGACTTAGCGTGAAACTCCGGATTCCCGCCCGCCAGGTTCACCAGGTAGTTAGCATGGATTACCAGCGGCTTCAGATCATACCTCTCTCGCAGTCTGACCATCTCCCTTTGCTGCTGAGGCGCGAGCTCATACGGCTTCCACTGCCGCGGGCTCGACGAAAAGATCTGAAACGTATTGCAGCCGAGCCGGTAGGCACGCTCGGCTGCATTGGCTACTCCTCCGGCAGTCGAGGTGTGAATGCCGATGCGCCGCGCCGTCAGCTTCGGGGGCTTCACCGGCGCAGGTAACAGTTTTAGGATGTCTTTTTCTCTGTGCTCAGTTTCGCGCGCCATGAGATTCGATTGTAAGTCGCCGTTCTGCCGAGCCACAGATTTCAAGCCTTGGGAGACGCAACTGCGGCGCTGATCACGGCTGCCAAGAACACAAAGATCGCCGCGATAATTGCAATCACGCCGACCATGGCAGGCCAGCCATTCACCGATCCACAGAAGCTTACCGCCCACGCGCTGATCGGAGAGCCGGCATTGGCACTGGCGCTGCCGTTCCACTTCGACCACAGTGCCGCCAGCCCAATCACCAGCAAAATTGCAGACGAAAGGAAGAGCTTTGGTACACGCATAGGCCAGCTAGTTTGCACTCTAAGACACCGGATTGCCAATAGTTTACGTTGTCCAGCGCGCCTTGGGACGGTACACTAGCTAGTCACAAGGGGTTGATCATGCTTGTCGTCATGAAGGCCAATGCATCGGAAGAGCAGGTGCAGGCCGTCTGCCAGAAAATCGAGAGTTTCGGACTGCGCGCCCATTCCATGCCCGGCGCCCAGCGCACCGCTATTGGTATCACCGGCAACCGCGGAGAACTGGAAACCGGTACCTTCGAGGCCCTCGACGGCGTGCAGGAAGTCATTCGCGTCAGCAAGCCTTACAAGCTGGTGAGCCGCGAACTGAAGGAAGAAAATACCGTTATCCGCTTTTCCGACTCCGACGCAACTATTGGCGGGCGCGAGATTGCAGTCATTGCGGGTCCGTGCGGCGTCGAGTCTCACGATCAGGCGTTCGCCGCCGCCGAACGGGTTGCCAAAGCGGGCGCGCGCTTCTTTCGCGGAGGCGCCTATAAGCCCCGCACTTCTCCTTATGCGTTTCAAGGGCTGGGCGAGTTGGGCCTGCAAATCCTGGCTGAAGTCCGCGAGCGCTTTGGACTGCTAATCGTCACCGAAGCCGTCGATCACGAATCGCTTGCGCTGGTGGACAGCTACGCCGACGTCGTACAGATCGGCGCCCGCAACATGCAGAACTTCTCGCTGCTCAAGGCCGCTGGACGTGCCCGCAAGCCTGTGCTGCTGAAGCGCGGCATGTCGGCCACGCTGGAAGAGTTTCTGATGGCAGCCGAATACATTATGAGCGAGGGCAACTACAACGTCGTGCTATGCGAGCGCGGCGTGCGCACTTTTGCTGACCACACCCGCAACACGCTGGATCTCAGCGTGGTTCCCGCGGTCCAGCGATTGAGTCATCTGCCCATCCTGGTCGATCCGAGCCACGGCACAGGCAAACGCAACAAGGTCACGCCATTGTCGCGCGCCGCAGTGGCCGTGGGGGCCGACGGACTCATTATCGAAGTCCATCCCGATCCCGATCACGCGCTCAGCGACGGCAACCAGTCGCTCTATCCCGACCAGTTCGACAACCTGATGGTCGAGGTTCGCCAGATCGCTCGGGTGCTGGGCCGTACGATTGCCGATCCAGTGGCCCATCCGGCGCCGCGACGGCACGTGGGTGCGGTCGCCGACTGATGCCCTCGTTGCCGCGGTTTCGTTCTGCGGTGTATCGCACGCTCACGATCTTTCTGCTGGCAGGTTTAGCGCTGTTGGCGGTGGCGTGTCGCGAACGTCCCGATGTCGATCCTTCGTATCACGAATTCGCTTACGTCAGTAACGGAGCCAGTGATTCTGTCAGCGTGATTGATACGCTGGCGCTGCGCAATATCAAGACCATATCCGTCGGTAAGAACCCTACGGGAGTGGCCGCGAACCCATCTCGGAACGAGATTTACGTCGCGAATACCGAGTCCAACAACATCAGCATCATTAACGCCGAGCGCAACGAAGTAGCGGCGACCATCGGCGTGCACCGGGCGCCCTATTTCGTCTCGGTGTCGTCGGACGGCAAGCGGGCCTACGTGGCCAACTCAGGTTCGTGGAATGTCTCCGTGATCGACCTCGACAAGCGAACCGTGATCGTGACCATCCCGGTTGGCAACGCTCCGGGACTGGCCAGAGTCTCTCCCGACGGCAGCGTGGTCGCTGTCAGTAACCGTGGCGCCAATACCGTTTCGCTCATCGACACCCGGAAACTTGCCGTGCGCAACACGGTCACGGTGTGCGCCCAACCGCAAGACATCGTCATTCTCCCCGACAACAGCAAGGCTTACGTCGCCTGTCCCGGATCCAATCAGTTGGCGTCCATTGATCTCAAGACCGATCGTGTACTCACGTTGCTCGATATCGGCAAAGTGCCCGTCCAAATGGCGCTCAAGCCCGATGGCGGCGAAATCTTTGTGAGTAATTTCGACGCCAATAGCTTTTCCATCGTCGAGGCCTACACCAACGAAGTCAGCGGCAGCTACCTGATCGGCAGCAATCCGGTGCGCGGCATAGTCTCCGCCGACAACTCGCTTTTATATGTAAGCAATTTCGGGTCTGACAATGTCAGCGTTTACGCCATCGACGAGGGCCGCGTGATTGGATCGGTCCAGGTAGGTAGTCATCCCGACGGCCTGGCGCTAACGCCTAGCGAAGATCATTTGCTGGTAGTCGACACCAAGTCGGGAGACGTGGCCGTCGTGCGCACGGTGAAAACTCGCGACAACTCCAAGATCAGCGCCGACCGGGCCCTGGTCACCGTGATTCCGGTGGGCAACCAGCCCAACGACATCGTGATAAAGGCCTTCAAGAGCGACGGGAAATAGCGACCTTCAGTGGCTTTCGGGAAGCGAGTACTCGAAGTCGTACGAGTGTTTTCCGTCGGCGATGATGATGTTCAACGTGCCGGAAATTCCCGTCAGCTGCTCCGAGCCTGAGTCCGGAACTACGCTCACCGCAAGCTGCATCGCTCCGCGGTTCATGGTGCCGGTGTGCTGCAGGACGAAACTACCCTTGCGTCCGTTCAGAGTGCCTGCCACCCGTTCGATGGCGACGTACCCGGCTGAACCTTTGACCTCGGTGCCGGCCGTCAGCATCTCGCCTTTACTCGTGGCCTCCAGGTCACCGTGGTATTGCTTGTCGAGCGAGTAGCGGCCGAGCGTCGAGCCATCGACTTTGTCTTCCGCCAACGGCGCTACTTTCACGTCGAATGTCCCTTTCGCATGCAAAGCCATGCCGGATCCTTTCTGCGTGGAGGGCAAAGGCGAACTTTGGGCGTGCACAAGTAGCGCCGGGAGACAGGACACCACCAGCACAAGGAAAGCCGCCCGTGGCAAAGAGCCAGATGAAGAATTCGTTCGCATAGTGGGATCGCGGTGTTGGTCTGAACCAGAAACCAAACCTGACAGGCCCGATTTCCTCGGCCCGGAATCCGCCTATTACTTCGCAACCACCGGCTTTTCGCAATGCTGCGCGAAGGCACCGGCCAAGCCGCGCGCGATGTCATCCGCCGTCCGGCTTTCGATTTCGCTGCGCGGAACGAAATGCACCAACTCACCATTGCGATACAAAGCCAGGCTTGGCGACGATGGCGGATAAGCTCCGAAATGCTGGCGCGCCCTCTCGGTAGCTTCCTTGTCCTGCCCGGCAAACACGGTGTACACGCGATCCGGCCGGGCGGGACTCTGCAACGCTAGGCGCACACCGGGACGCATCTTCCCGGCCGCACATCCGCACACTGAATTCACCACAACCAACGCAGTACCGTTCTTTTCCGCCAACGCGGCGTCAACTTCTGCTGCCGTGCGCAGCTCCTGCGCCCCGGCCCGGGTCAATTCCTCGCGCATGGGAATGAGCAATACCTCTGGATACATTTTGGCTCCTGTTGGTTGGGATTAGTCGTTTTTATATTGATGCATATGCCGCCCGAAAGGAAGCAACCCACACCGGAGCGCGGCCCGTTTCCAGCAGGCGAGCGATTATGTCACGCGAATGGAGCCTCGTGCTATGCGACGATCGATGCCTCGCCACAAGCGGAGTTCATAATTTCACCACCATTTATAGTGGCTCTACCATCATGATTGTTCGCGAACAGGTGCCGCTAGCTCCGCTCACCACGCTGGGCGTGGGAGGCTCGGCGCGCTTCTTCGCCGAAGCCCACGCTGAATCCGACGTTCGCGAGGCCGTCGAGTTCGCACGATCCCGCGATCTCCCGCTCTTCGTCCTCGGTGGCGGCAGCAATCTGTTGGTCGCGGACACCGGATTCAACGGCCTGGTTCTGAAGATCGCTTTACGCGGAATTGACCGCACAGCCGAAGGTGACAATGTGAACTTTAGAGTAGCCGCCGGCGAAGAATGGGACAGCTTCGTCGCCCGTACCGTGGATGACAACTGTGCCGGCATCGAATGCCTCAGTGGGATTCCCGGCTCGGTCGGCGGAACTCCCGTACAGAACGTCGGCGCTTACGGGCAGGAAGTGTCTGAAACAATTCGCGAGGTCGAAGCGATCGATCGCCAATCGATGCACAACAGGACATTCTCCGACGCCGAGTGCGGATTCGGCTACCGCAGCAGTATTTTCAACACCACAACGCGCAACCGCTACATTATTCTTCGAGTCACGTTCGCGCTGTGCCGCGGCGGCAAGCCCACCATCGGCTACCGCGATCTGCAGACTGCGCTCGCGCATGTTGCTGGAGAGCCAACCCTCCTTCAGGTTCGCAAGGCCGTGCGCGACATCCGTCGCAGTAAAGCGATGCTGATCGTCCCCGGTGATGACGACGTCCGCAGTGCCGGATCATTCTTCAAGAACCCGATAGTCCCACAGCGGCAGTTCGACGACCTCGCGGCTAGGCTAAGTTCGCTGGGCCGCATTCTACCCAGCTATCCCGCGAGTGCAGGCTTTCACAAAATTCCCGCCGCATGGCTGGTAGAGAACGCCGGATTCGCCAAAGGCTACAGCCGTGGAGCGGCGGGCATTTCCCGCCATCACGCGCTGGCTATCGTAAATCGTGGAGGCGCGACTGCAGCCGACATCGTCGACATGAAAGATGAAATTCAGGCGCGCGTGTTCTCCGCGTTCGGCATCAAACTACAACCCGAACCAGTGTTTTTGGGGTTCTAATCCACCATCGAAGGCGTGCGTTTATGCCAATCCGTTGCCTGTTCATAAGCGTGAGCCAGGCGCAGAGCGACGAGATCAGCACCGGGCCTGGCTGAGATTTGCAGTCCTACCGGCAGACCTTCGCTGGTGAATCCGCACGGTACCGACCCGCTCGGCCACCACAGTGAGCTAAACGGGAATGTGTTGTTCAGCAAATAGCGAAGTTCATATTGGCGAAAGGCCTGCGAGTCCATATCCTCGAGTTCCGCAAGAAGCGGTGCGGCGACAGGAACCGTCGGACTGAGCACGACGTCCATGGCATCGAAGACGCCCACGCCCTGGTTGAACTCGGTCAGCGCTCGCAGCGCCTGCTGGTACCCCTCTTCACTGACGCCCCCGGTGGCCCGTAGCCGGTCGAGTGTGCGGGGATCATATAGTTCCGGTGTGTGGCGCAACATCTCTTGGTGATAGCGATAGATTTCATAGCTGCGAATCGACGGAGGTGTCTTCCATTGCAGCTCGAACTCACTCACGTCGCTCACCAGTTCGGAAATTGTGGCCACCGCCGCGTGGAAACAGCGCTGGACCTCAGGTTCGGCATCGGTCAACAGGTTTCGAGCCACTCCCACTCTCAAGCCCGCAACAGGTTCATCCACCCCTGCCGCAAAAGTCATTGCACCCTGTGCGGTCAGACAGTCGAGAATGGTTGCCGCATCGCGAACCGTTCGGGTCATCGGTCCGGGAGTGTCAAACGTTTGCGCCAGCGGAACGATTCCCTCGTTGCTCAGCGCTCCCCGGCTGGGACGGTGGCCTACCATTCCGCAAAGCGCCGCCGGACAACGCACCGACCCCGCCGTATCTGTTCCGATTGCGGCCACGCACATGCCTGCTGCAACCGCAGCCGCGGAGCCCGACGACGATCCGCCGGTGATTCGCTCGCGGTCCCACGGATTCCGCGCCGGACCAAAGGCGCTCACGATACCGCTGCCGCCGAAGGCAAATTCGTGCAGATTGGCTTTCCCCACGATCACTGCACCCGCCTGCTTCAACTGCGTGACGATCGCGGCGTCTTCGGTGGCGACCCGGTTGCTGTACTGACGGCTGGCAGCCGTGGTCCGCACTCCGGCAACGTCGATCAAGTCTTTAAGGGCGATGGGAATTCCGTGCAACGGGCCGCGCCAGTTCCCTGCCGCCAATTCGGCGTCAGCCCCCCTTGCTTGTTCGATCGCGGTATCGGCGGTTACGGTGATAAACGCATTGAGCTTCGGATTGAGTTTTTCGATGCGATCAAGGCATGCGCCCGTCAACTCCAGAGATGAAAGCTTGCGATCACGAATCAGCGACGCTGCTTCAGTCAGTGAGAGCATCGTCTTGAGTTACGCTGACCGCTGCTTGTTTTTCTTGCCGCAATTTTCGCAAACGCCGTAGATCTGGAAGGTATGGCGAGTAGTGAGGTATTTGTGTTTGCGTCCGATCTCCCGCTCGATGCGTTCGATGTCAGTCGAAAAGAATTCCACTGAGCTGCCGCATTCAGTACAAACCATGTGATGGTGGTTGCGCCGGTTGTACTGGTGTTCATAGCGCGCAATACCGTCGTTGAATGCCACCTCGCTTGCCAGGCCACACTCTGCGAGCAGCTTCAGCGTGCGGTAAACGGTCGTGAACCCAATGCCGTCATCTTGCTTCTTCACCAGTCGGTACAGTTCATCGGTGGAGAGATGGTCGCGCGTTTCGAGAAATGTCCGCAGGATAGTATCGCGTTGTCCGGTGTGTTTCAGCCCGACCCGGCGCAGATGGTCGTGGAAGATCGATTCGGCCTCCCGCACCATCTCGCGCGAGATGCTCGGCTGGTCATCGACTCTGTTTTGCAGCGTACTCTGGCTGCTCGCGCGCTTTGAGTCCATTGTGCTTAAGTCCCCGCCAATTGCGTCTATCAGCATAGCATCGAAGCCGGGCCGTTCAACGAGGAGCCCAGTTGTTTGGCGGCGTGCGCGGCTCGATGTCGGCGCCGTCGCTTCTGCTCGATATAATCGAGGATTCCCATGGCAACCATGACTTCTTCTTCGCCTCCGCGTACCTCGAACGCCCGATTTGCACTCCGAGTCGTCATCGGCGTTCTCGCCCTGATGCTGATTACCTTCCTGGCCTTCGACTTGTGGTTTTACCGCGCTGTGCGCGCCGCTTTGCCGCAAGAAGATGGCGTCATTCATCTCGCTGGACTCTCCCAGCCAGTCGTTGTCAGCCGCGACTCGCTTGGCGTCCCGACCATCACGGCTGCTAACCTCGACGATCTTTTCTTCGCCCAGGGTTACGTGACCGCGCAAGAGCGTCTCTGGCAAATGGACATAGCGCGCCGTTTCGCCTCCGGTGATCTCGCGGTAATCCTCGGACCGGATCTCGTCGCGACCGATCGCGAGCAGCGAATCCTCGGGCTGCGGCAGGCCGCGGAGAAGGCGGCCGCGATCCTGGAACCTGCGCAACGCGCGCATTTCCAGGCCTACGCCGACGGCGTTAACGCCTATATCGCCCAGCATGTCAAAACCCTTCCGTTGGAGTTCCGCTTTCTTACCTACGCCCCGCACGTGTGGACCATCGAGGACTCGATGCTGGTCGGCCTCTCCATGACCGAGTTCCTCAATCATGGCTATTACAAGGAAGAGTTGCTGAAGGAAAAGACGCTGGCTAGGCTCGGCCCCGAACTCACATCGGAATTGTTCGTGAATTTCTCCTGGCGCGACCATCCTCCGGGCTCAGAGGGCCGCTCGATCGAAAGCGAACCAGCAAACGAACTCACGCCCGACGAGGAAGAATCGGCCCCGCCGGCGAAGAACCGCGCGAAGCCCGCGCCCGGCAAGGCTCCAGCGCAACCCACGAAACACTCCTCGGTCCTTCCGTTCGCCTTGCCCTCACTGACTTCAGCGCCCGACACCCGCTTTCATCCCGGCTCGAATAACTGGGTCGTCTCCGGCGCTCACACGGTTACCGGCAAGCCGCTGCTGTCGAACGATATGCACCTCGACTTGCGACTGCCCAACACCTGGTACGAGGCTCATCTGATCTGCGGAGACTTCGATGTCGTCGGCGTGACCCTGCCGGGCGTGCCCTACGTCATCGTCGGACACAACCGCAACATCGCATGGGGCTTCACCAACTTAGGCCCGGCAGTCGAAGACGTCTACATCGAGAAATTTAACGACAAGGGTGAATACCTCACGCCCCAGGGATGGATACAGCCCGAGCACCGAAAGGAGATCATCCGCGTCAAAGGCAAGCCCGAGGTCATGGTCGATGTCGTCGTGACCCGCCATGGGCCCATCATCACCGAACTGGTACCGGGCGAGAACCGCAAGCTGGCCCTCAAATGGATCATCTACGATCCGAAGTCTTCGGGTATTCCTTTCTTTAGCGTGAACTCAGCGAAAAACTGGGATGAGTTCCGCGCTGCATTTTCTGTATTTGGAGCGCCCGGACAGAACGTCGTGTACGCCGACATTGACGGCCACATCGGCTATCAGGCGACCGGCTTCGTTCCCATCCGCGCCTCGGGCGACGGCTCGGTGCCTGTTCCAGGCGACACCGACGCCTATGAGTGGACCGGCTTTATTCCCTTCGACGAGATGCCGCGTGTCTTCGATCCGCCGTCGGGAATCATCGCTACGGCCAACGGCCGCGTCAGCCCCGATGGCTATCCCTACTCGATGAGCATCGAATGGGATTCGCCATACCGTACCGAGCGCATCTATAAGCTGCTGAGCCAGCCAAAGAAGTACACCCCCGCTGACATGCTGGCCATTGAGACCGATGTTGTCTCGGAGCTTGACCGCTTCTGCGCCGAGCGCTTCGTTTACGCCATCGACCACACACCGAGGGCGTCGGAGCGCGCCAAGGCTGCCGCCGACATCATGCGCAGTTGGGACGGCAACATGACGACCGACTCAGCCGCGCCATCCATCGCTTACTTCTCGCGCGGCAAGTTGAACGAGCTGCTCTTACAACCGAAGCTGGGCGAGGACTGGAAAGAATATACGCACTGGTTCATGGGCCCTGTCTGGCTGGAGAGTGTTTTGTCGCACCAGCCGCCGCATTGGCTGCCCGCAGGCTATACCAATTACGACGAAGTGCTCACCGCCGCCGTGGAAGCAGCTATCTCCGACTCGAAAACTCCGAAGTCGCTCAACCTTTGGACTTGGGGCCGCGTCCACCAGGTCGACATCAAGCATCCCTTCTGGAGCAACTTCCCCATCCTTAAACGAGCTGCGGGCCCCGGGCCCCAGCCGCTCTCAGGCGACGGCCTCACCGTGAAGCAGGTGGGCAAGCAGTTCGGCCCGTCGGAGCGCTTCACCGCCAACCTGGCAGACCTCGATAACTCCACGCTGAACATCGTCAACGGCCAGTCAGGCAACATATTCGACGAGCACTACAACGATCAGTGGGATGCTTACTACAACGCTCGCACGTTTAAACTGCCGTTCTCTCATGAAGCGGTTCAGGGAGCAGCACAGCACCACCTCAAGCTCGAGCCGCAATAGACCTGAGCTCGCTGCAAGAAGAAAGGCGGCCGCTTTGACCGCCTGTTCCGACTAAAACAGAGTCCCATCCTATGGATCGACCTGCAACACACCGTACAGCGCGCCCCGAAACGTAATCTGCGTGGGCTGCAATTGTCCGCTGGTGGTGTCGTAGATGTTCAACACCGTGCCCTCGATCACATACATCGTGTTGCGCTTGGGAATCGATTGCATTCCCGTCACCCCCCCGCGCGGAGGCCCGAGAGGCGCTGAGGCCATAGTTCCCAGGTCCACGATTGAAAGGCAACCGTTAGTGGTATTCACGCAGTTGGGCGATCCGATGTAAATCTTGTTGTTGTTCGACATCGCCATCGTGGTGTGCGTACCGTCGCCGATGGCGATGGAATTGGTCGTGGTGCGAGTCATGCCGGTGACGTCCACCACATCAAACGTGCCAGTCGAACCGCCCGGATATCCCACCACATAAAGATTGGTGCCCTTTAGCAGGCCTATACTGGCCCCGCCGACAGGGACCGTTGACACGATGCTGCGGGATGCCATGTTGAAACTCATCACCGAGGGCGTTCCGGTGGACCCACATTCCGTGCCGCAGTTCAGCACGTAGGCGGTGGTACTGTCGCTGCTGAAAAACGCGTTGACCGGCCGGGCGAATCCTGGGATCGCAACCGCCGTCGGCGCAGTCGCTGTGAGATCGATCAACCACATCGTGTCCGCGTTGCTGGCGAACACCAGCAGCGTCTTGCCGTCGGGCGTAATCGCCGCAGTCCGTGCCGAAGGCACTGGATACACGTTCGTAAGCGTCGCCGCTGTCGTCGTCGTTGGCGAGGCAATTACTGCGATCCCACCCGGAGCCGCATTGCTAGTGGTATTCGGTATAGAAATAGTCGCATTCGGCACCGGGGCGTATACCGTTGTCGAGTCGGGAGAAAACACCGCCATGTTGGCATAGTTAGGGAGGGACACAGTGCCGTTCGCGGCTTCCGACGAGTTGGTGATAAACGTGAGGCTGAACGTAGTCGGGTCATACACCAGGGTGTTGGTATCATCGGGGCTCAGCACCTCGAATGTCAACGAGTTGCCCACCTGGATCGATACCGCCGTACCGGTCACTCCCGGTCCCGTCACACCGGTATTGTTGTTGGTGACGGTGTAAAAGGACGTCATGTCGGTTTGGCTGTCGACAATTTGGACCGCGCCGGAAAACTGATTAGTAATGAATGCTCGGTTGGAGAGCTGGCTGGGCTTGTTTACCGTAGCGTTTCCATTGGGACCGGTGGTGCTGCTGCCGCTACTTCCGCATGAGGTAATAAATAGGAGAGGAACCAGGGTTCCCAGAAGGAGTACTGCCCGCTTCAAACGTGTACCTCGCTCATATTGTTGATAAGACGTAAGTTGGCGATTTTCTGTCAAATTATATCAGAGCCGAAACGTATCCTCGAATAGCTCGCGCGGTGGCCTTACAAGTTTATTTACGATAGAGTTCCATTAACACAAATGGCGACCGACGTGATAACCCGATTGCGAAAAGGAGCTGTCCTCTGCGATGGCGCCATGGGGACCCTGCTTCTCTCCAAAGGGATCTTTATTGACCGCTGTTATGACGAACTGAACCTGTCGCAACCCGACCTGATCCGCGGCGTCCACTTGGAATATCTCCAGGCTGGAGCCGAGGTCATTGAAACAAACACCTTTGGCGCCAATTCGTTTCGCTTATCGAAGCATGGCTGTGTAGATAAGTTGGCCGAGATCAATCGTAAGGGCGCCCGGTTGGCCCGCGAGGCCGCCAAAAGCTTTGACGCTCTGGTCGCCGGAGCGGTCGGTCCGCTGGGCGTTCGCATCGAGCCACTGGGCAAAATTTCTCTCTCCGAGGCGCGCGAGGCTTTCCGCGAGCAAATCGCCGCACTCAACGAAGAGGGTGTCGACCTCATCATTTTGGAGACCTTCGGCTACCTCGAGGAGCTCCACCAGGCAATCCTGGCCGCACGCGAAGTCAATCCGAAACTGCCTGTTGTCGCCCAAGTCACCATCGACGAAGACGGCAACTGTCTCGACGGCTCAAGCCCCGAGCACTATGGCCGCCAATTGGAGGCCTGGGGCGCAGATGTCGTTGGCATCAACTGCAGTGTCGGCCCGGTGCCGGTATTGGAAGCACTGGAGCGGGTGCGTTCCGTAACCACCGTTCCGCTTTCCGCCCAACCCAACGCCGGCATGCCCCGCATTCTGGATGGCCGTACCATTTTCCTTTCTTCGCCTGAATACATGGCGAGTTATGCCAAGAAATTCGTCGATATCGGCGTCAGCTTGATCGGCGGCTGTTGCGGCACTACTCCCAGGCACATTCAGGAGATGAAGCCGCGACTCAAGCCCCGGCCCGGACCTGTCCAGTCGGTCCGCAAGACGCCTGCCCCGATCGAGCACCCTGTCGATCCGCCGCCATTGGCCGAGCGCTCGCGCCTTGGACGCCGCATTGCCGAAGGCGAATTTGTCGTCATGGTCGAAATCGTGCCCCCCAAGGGAACCGAGGGCACCAAGGAAATTGAGGGCTCACGCTACCTGAAATCCGTTGGCGTCGACGCAGTCAACATTCCTGACAGCCCGCGCGCATCGGCGCGCATGAGCAATCAGGCGCTGTGCCTAATGATCGCGCAACAGGTTGCAATCGAGCCCATTCTGCATTACACCTGTCGCGACCGCAACGTGCTGGGCATCCAGTCGGACCTGATGGGCGCCAGCGCGCTGGGCATTCGCAACTTGATTTGCATTACCGGCGACCCGCCGAAGATGGGCAACTATCCCGACGCGACCGCTGTTTTCGACGTGGACGCCATCGGCCTGGTCAATATCGTCCACAATCTTAATCACGGACTCGATATCGGCAGCAATCCCATCGGAAACGGGACCAAGTTCGTAATCGGCGTCGGTGCCAATCCCGGCGTGCCCAACATCGACGAAGAGATTCGCCGCTTCGAGTACAAAGTGCAAGCCGGTGCCGAGTACGCCGTCACTCAGCCGGTCTTTGACCTGCGGCTGCTGGAAGATTTCCTGCGCCGCATCGAGCACTGCCGTATCCCCGTCATCGCTGGTATCTGGCCCCTGGTGAGTGCGCGCAATGCCGAGTTCATGAAGAACGAGCTCCGCGTCTCGGTACCCGACGAGATCATCACCCGCATGTCTCGCGCAACCACCGCCGAAGCTGCGCGCGCTGAAGGCGTTGCCATCGCGCGCGACATGCTCTCGGCCGTGCGCGACATGGTGCAAGGCGCGCAGATCAGCGCTCCACTGGGCCGCTACTCCTCCGCTGTCGATGTATTGGAAGCGCTGGGCAGCGCCAAGACGGCGTCGGTATAAGGAGCGCGATCTTCCTGTTTGTCATCTTGAGCGCAGCTCACGCAGGGGGCGGAGTCGAAGGCCCCTATCGCTGCGATAGTGTTTCTTTCGCGTAACGGAGAGCTAACTAGCCCCTCTGTTACACTCCCACTTCACATCGCCTAAGGAGTCATTTATGAAACCGCTCTTGCTGGCCCTCATCTCGTTGCTTCTCCCGATTGTCTCCGCCGCTCAGGACCTGCCCGTGATCGTAAGTACCGAGATGCCCGAACTGCTGGCGACCTACAAGAATCTGCACGAACATCCCGAACTCTCTGAACAAGAAAAACAAACCTCGGGGCTGGTCGCCGACGCCTTGCGCAAAGCGGGCTACACCGTCACCGAAAATGTCGGTAAGTATGCCGACGGCCGTCAAGCCTACGGCATTGTCGCTGTGATGAAGAACGGCAGTGGCCCCACCGTCCTCGTGCGTTCGGAGCTGGATGCGCTTCCCGTCGAAGAAAAGACCGGTGTTCCTTATGCCAGCCACGCACGTTCCAAGAATCAGGCCGGTGACGACGTCGGCGTGATGCACGCCTGCGGACACGACATCCACATGTCCACGCTGATCGGAACCGCAGAAACCCTGGCGAAGTTAAGAGACCGCTTGCACGGCACCTTGATGTTCGTGGGTCAGCCTGCCGAGGAGACGGTGACGGGCGCCCAAGCGATGCTCAACGACAACATTTATGCGCGTTTCGGCAGGCCCGATTACATCATCGCGCTGCACGACGATGGCAACCTCGAAGCCGGAAAAGTTGGCGTAGTCTCGGGTCCGGCGCTCGCTGCCGTCAGCTCGGTCGACGTCACTATGCGTGGTGTGGGCTCGCATGGTGCGCGCCCGGAGGCCAGCAAGGACCCGATCGTGCTCTCCGCCGAATACATTCTTGCCATCCAGACCATCGTCAGCCGCCAGATTCCGCCCCAGGACCCAGCTGTCGTAACCGTAGGAGCAATTCACGGAGGCACCAAGCGCAACATCATTCCCGACGAGGTCAAGATGAACCTCACCATCCGCTCCTTCAGCGACGACGTGCAGAAGCAAATCCTTGCCGACCTCAAGCGCACAGCGGACGGAATTGCGATGGCCGGCGGCGTTCCGGCCGACCGCATGCCGATAGTCACCATCATGGCCGAAAACTCGCCGGTTACGTATAACAATCCCGAACTTGCCGACCGCCTGCGCGCGGTGTGCGTCCGAACAGTCGGCGCCGACAATGTCGTCAAGTCACGCCCCGAGATGGTCAGTGAAGACTTTGGCCAGTTCGGCTTGGAGGGCCACCAGATTCCGACAGTGATGTTACGGCTAGGAGCGGTTGCGCCCGAAAAGGTAGCCGAAAGCAAATCCACCGGAAAGCCGCTGCCCTCTCTGCATTCGGCTTATTTCATCCCCGATCCCGAGCCGACTATCCGCACCGGTGTTCTCGTCATGACGTCGTCCGTCCTCGACCTGATGAGCAAATAACGAGAACCGGTCTCATAAATGCTCTTTGAACGGCCTGGCTTCAGCCGTGCCGTTCCAGGGCCTGCAACTGTTGGGCTTTGGCCCCTGAGGGGACCCGATTTCTCGCATGCCCTAGTTATGAGACCGCCTCTGGATAGTCCGACGTTTCATCTGTGCGGCTCCGGTCCGCGCTTTGGTGCTAGACGTTTGGTGAACTTGGATAGGACAAATCAATCATCTCCACTGCTGAATTTCTTCAATTCTTTATGATCGCTTTCGCAGATTGGGAATAAAATAAAGCTCGGGAGTTTAAGGCTTGGCCAAGTTCGAAGAATCTCTCCAACGTTTGGAAACAATTGTAGGTGAACTGGAAAAGGGGGACGTTTCCCTAGACCGGGCGCTGGAGCTTTTTGATGAGGGCATGAAGCTATCGGGTTCCTGCCGTCAGGAACTCGAAGCAGCAGAAGGCAAGGTGGAAATCCTGCTGAAGCGCGATGGCAAGCTGCAGCCGGAAGCCTTCGAATCCGTCACTCAATCTGGCGACGCTGGCAAATTGTAGGTCGCCACTCAGCCACTGACTTTCTCCCGCGCGTAACCCTGCGCCGTCGTCTTTGTCGATGTATTCGTCGCCATGCGTCTAATTTGGCCTGGAGAAGGGGTGTCACCATGCGGCCAATCGATGTTGTTCTCGCCTATCGCGAGCCCGTCGTACCGGAGAGGCTCGTTCAGTTGATTTCAAAACAATTTCACGACTTCGCAACTGCTCGTAACGCAGGAGAGGTCCGCACCGCTGTTGCCCGTCTGGGCGCCGGCCTAGCTATCGTGGATCTGGAGCTACTCCACTTTGCCGAGCTAGGTGAACTCTGCCGCGATTTTCCCGCCACCGCGTTCGTCTGCACCCACCGCATCGCCGACGACGCCATGTGGTCGCAATCGCTTGCAATGGGCGCGGTCGATTGCTGTCTTGCCGGCGATCTGCCCAAGATCCTGCTGGCTTCCGAGCGTTACGTCGCCATCAAGGAAACGCAGGCTCCCACCGCGGCGTGATGTCATATCCTGCGGGCGTCGTCCTCGGCGCCCGCTTGACTGCTTCCTCACTGCCGTTTAGCTTGGAAGGTTCCATCCGAGTCATCGTGCATTGACCTCTTTCCGGCCATTTTCCGTCCTCCAATTCCGCTGCTTCCGCATCCACGCAATGCTTTTTCTGATTGCGTCCGTGCTGTCGACCACAGCTTTCGCACAGGCTCCGCCGCAACCCAAGAGCGCGCTGACCTCGTCTGCCATGGACGAACTGCCCGCCCGCATGAATGCCGTTGCCACCGCTCAGCAGGCGGGCGATGTCGTGAAGATTGCCGAAGCCAACCGCAGTCTGATCGCCGTCGCGTTGCGCGCCATGGCCGAACTCAAGCTGGCCCAGGCAGACAACACACAGGCCATCGATCTCTACAAGCGCTCGCTCGAGTTCGAGGACACACCCAACACCCACATCGCGCTCGCAATGGCGTACATGCGTGTCCAAAAAACTGACGACGCCCTCGCCGCGATCATGCCCATCACCAAGTCGGATCCGAAAAATTCCGATGCCTGGAACGTGCAAGGCAAACTGCTGATGGACAAGAAGGACTATCGCCCGGCCGCCGAGGCGCTCACTCGCTCGCTGGAACTCCAGAGCAACGTGATGGTCGCCTACGCGCTGGCCACGGCGTATCTGAACCTCCACGAGACCGACAAGGCCGCGGCCATCTTCCAGCGCCTCAGCGATGCCACGGGCGACCGCGCCAGCATGCACATCATGACCGGCCGCGCCTACCAGAACGCCGGCATGACCAACGAAGCCGCCCGCGAGTTCACGCGCGCCGCCCAACTCGACGCCAAGAGTTCACGTGCCCATTATTTTCTCGGCCTGCTCTATATGGCGCAAAACGAATGGGTAGCCACGCCGGCCGCTCGCGAACAGTTCACTGAGGAAGTCAAACTTAACCCTCACGATTTCTTCGGGAACTTTTTTCTCGGCTACATCGACAACAACGACAAGCTCTACGACGACTCCGACCGCTTCTTGAAGGCCGCCGCCATCGATAAGCCCGACTGGCCTGAACCCTACCTTTATATGGGCCTCAACGCCTACGCGCGGAATGACACCAAGAACGCCGAGGTGCTTCTACGCAAGGCCATAGAACTCACCGGCGACGACAAGGCACGCAACAACTACCAGATTCGCCGTGCCTACTACGTGCTGGGCCGCATCTGCATCCAGACTGGCCGCAAAGACGAGGGCGTCGCCTACACCAAGGTCTTCTCCGAAATGCAGGACAAGACCATGGCCGACAGCCGCGCCAACACTCCTGCCTCGAAAACTCAGGGGACCATGGGCTCCGGCATGGCTGGCGAGCCTTCCGTCCCCACCACTGCTGTTATGGACCCGGCTGCACAACTCGGCGACGCCCCCCAGCTTTCGCCCCAGGAGAAAGCTGATGTCAAGACCGCCGAGCAGCGCGTGAGCTTGATTCTCGGCAACGCCTACAACGACCTCGGTACCTCCGAAGCGCGCCAGAAGCAGTACGCCGCTGCACTTAGTTATTTTCAGCAGGCGGAGAAGTGGAACTCCGCCATCCCGCACCTCATGCGCAACATCGGGTTCGCCGCCTTCCGCGCCAACGATTACTCCGAGAGTTCTCGCGCCTTGAAGCTGGCCGCGCAGCAGGAACCCGGCGACAAGATCATCGCGCCCATGCTCGCCATGGCGCTGTATTCGAGTTCCCAATACGCCGACGCCGCCAGGGCCTTCGACCAGGTCGGGGATGTAGCTTACTCCGATCCGCGCGTCGCTTGTGCTTGGGCCACATCGCTGGCACACACCAATCAGCCCGACAAGGCCGCGGCCATCCTCACCCGTTTGACACAGCAACCGCTCTCGCCTGACGCCCTCCTGCTCGTTGGGCAGGCCTACAGCGACCTGGGAAATCAGCAACAGGCGCTCGCGACATTTCAAAAAGCCAGCCAGGCAAATCCGTCTCTGCCGCGCGCCCATTACGACGCCGGACTCGTGCAGCTTCGCCTCAAGCAACCCGCCAGTGCAGTCACCGAATTCGAGGCGGAGCTCAAACTCAATCCCGACGACGCCGACGCGCAATACCAACTTGGCAAGACGTTGCTCGAGCAGGGCAAGACCAAAGATGCACTACCCCATCTGGAGGCCGCGGCGAAGAACAATCCGAACCTCGCTGGCGTGCACGAGCAGTTGGCTCTTGCCTATCGCAGGCTGGGCCGCACCGCCGACGCCGACCGCGAAGCCAAACTCGCCGCAGCCGATAACAGCAAGCCGACGACCAGCCCGCACCAGTAGCGCGAAACTCGGTCGCCTTCACTACCCACTAGCCACTAACCAGTAGCTTGTTATACTTCCCTCTTCATGCTCAAGGCCATCCTCGAACAAGGACGCATCGTCACCGACCACGCTCTGGAGCGACTCCTCCCGCCGTCCACGCAATACCCCACATCGGTTCACCAGGCGATGCGCCACAGCGTTTTTGCTGGAGGCAAGCGGCCTGCGCCCCACCCTCTGCATTGAGGCGGCACGCGTCGTCGCCGGATGTGTGCCTGACGGCGTCGAAGAACTAGGCTCAGCGCTCGAGATGTTGCACACCTACTCGCTCATCCACGACGATCTGCCCGCCCTCGACAACGACGACCTCCGCCGCGGCCGTCCTACGGCTCACAAGGTTTTTGGCGAGGCCATCGCGATACTTGCCGGAGACGGTCTGCAAACTTACGCATACGAAGTACTCGCCAAGTTGCAATGCCCCGCCGACGCGCGTGTCGCCATCATCGCCGAGAGTAGCGCACGCCACCGGCACTATCGACGGCATGATCGGCGGACAGGTAATGGACCTCGAGGCCGAACATCAGCATGCTGACGCCAAGACTCTGGAGTACATTCACCGCTCCAAGACCGGAGCCCTGCTCACCGCGAGCGTGGTCACCGGCGGCCTCTACGCTGGAGGCGACGCCTCGCAGATTCAGAGCCTGCGCGACTTTGGCATGAACATCGGCCTGGCCTTCCAGATTGTTGATGACGTGCTCGACGTCACCCAGACCTCCGAACAACTCGGCAAGACCGCCGGCAAGGACACCGCCACCGAGAAGTCGACCTACCCTTCACTGTTCGGTATCGATGCCTCGACTCAAGAAGGCTGACGAACTGGTACAGAACGCCAACGCCGCGCTCGACCGCTTCGGCGACAACGCCAACGACCTGCGCGAAATCGCCGCCTACCTCGTGGAGCGCAAGAAGTGAAGCCAGAAGTGCAAGAAGTCGCATTGGTAGCTGACACGGGAATCGTGTTACACTGAGCCAGTGTTATGAAGCGCAATCTCAAAAACGTCACCGTGACCCTCGAGGAAGACGTGGCTCTATGGGCGCGTATCGAGGCGGCCCGCAACGATGTAAGTGTCTCCCGCCTGCTGGGGACGCTGCTTCGCGAGCGGATGGTACAAAACGACGCCTACGAACGCGCCATGAAACGGGCCTTGGCTCGCAAGCCATTCCTCAATACCGATGGCGAATATCTTGTCCCGCGATGAGGTCCATGACCGCAAACGTCTTCGTTGACGCCAACGTCTTGATTTATGCGGTGGACGCCGGCGATCCATTCAAGCAGCGGATCGCCCAGCGCTGGCGAAGCGAACTTTGGAAGCGACGGGCTGGCCGCGTAAGTTATCAGGTCCTGCAGGAGTATTACGCGAGCGTCACTAGAAAGTGGGCCCGGGCACAGCAACAAGCCCGCGATGAGGTCCTCGACCTCTTAAGTTGGCAGCCCGTCACAATCGATTTCGTACTCCTTGACATCGCCTGGAAGGTTCAGGACCGCCACCATCTATCGTTTCGGGACGCGTTGATCGTGGCGGCTGCAAATGCGGCTTCGTGCAAGTACCTCTTGACTGAGGACCTGCAGAACGGCCAGCGGATTGAAGGAGTAACGGTCGTGAATCCTTTCTCTCTCGACCCTACGGAAATCTTTGGCACTTGATGGAAGGCTACCACGATTCTCCGGAACTCGAACTGTACTGAAATGAAGGCCGAACACACGCCCACTCTTGACGTCCTCGCTATCGCCGCTCACCGCGACGACGTAGAGCAGACTTGCGGCGGCACGCTACTGAAGATGGCGAGCCGGAGCGCGCGCACTGGCATCCTCGACCTCACGCAAGGAGAACTCGGATCGCGCGGCTCCGCCGAGTCCCGTGCCAGCGAAGCCGCCGAAGCGGCGCGCATTCTGCAGATCGCGTGGCGCGACGCGCTCGACATCCCCGACGGCCGCGTCGAGAACACCTACGCCAACCGCATTAAGATTGCCCGTGTCATTCGCGAACAGCGCCCACGCGTCGTCATCCTGCCGTATTGGAAAGGCCGTCATCCCGACCACTACGCCTGCGCCACGCTGGGCTATGAAGCCTGCTTCCTCGCCGGACTCAGGCGCCTGGGGCACACTCCTGCCACCCAGGACGTCGACCCATTCACCGTGCACGTTCTGCGCGAACTCGCGCCCCACCGGCCTTTCAAAATCGTCTACGCCACACTCTACTACGACGTGCGCCCGACCTTCGTCGTGGACATCACCGCGGAGTTCGAAGCCAAGCTCGAATCCATCTACGCTTACAAAGAGCAGTACGCCGACCAGCCCGCCGGCAGCAATGACTTCCCCGCTCACGCCGAAATTCGCGAGCGCGTCGCGTCGATGGCACACTTCTACGGCATGATGGCAGGCGTGAAATATGGTGAACCGTTCTTGCAGAAAGAAGTTGGATTGGTGGATGATCTGCGGCTCGTATCGGTGCAGTCGATTTAACGGCGTCTGTCGACTCTCATCTATCGAAATTGTACCGCTGCGGCACGGACGGAAATGCGCTGCTGCGCCAAGTCTTTAACTCCGGCAAGTTGTCAATATCGTATTCGGAGTACTTGCGACTCCTCAGGTCAAATGGCACAGGAGAGGCGTCTCTCTGCTTGATGATAATGGTAGTCTTGCCCAGGGCGTGAGCAAGGCCCATTTCGTAGAAGACGTTGGGGGCTTTTGTCCGTCAGGTCCGCGACCAACGTTCACCGAAAGCCCTCACTCAACCGGAGCGATGTCATTTCGCCGGCGGTTTGTCGGTGTCGTTCGTTCCTGGTTTCGCTTCTTCCTTGTCGTCAACGGGCTTGGAGAGATGGAGTTTGCTTATCTCTTTGGTTCCCTTCTCGGGATCCACAGGGGTGACCGTGATCCCAGTTGCAAAGGCTCCGGAGGTCCATTTGAAGTAATAGGTTTTGCCCGCCTCCGCCTCAAACCGGGCCCGCTCGTTTTCTTTCTGCCGGGCTTGATTGGCGGCCGCCGCGGCGGACATGATGACGCTTCCGTAGTACTCCTTGGGCAATCCGGAAATCACAACGGTACCCGGCGGCACTTCCATAAATTCGTATTCGCTGTTGAGGAGTTTGCCGAGGTGAGTGCCGTTGACATAAAGCTCATCGTGTGCGGACGAACCGGTAAATCTGTACGTGCGGTAGATACAGACCATGGCTTTGCCGCTGGAGGGCGCGGGCAGTACGGCGGGACTATTGGAATCCTGTGCAACGGAGATGGGCCCGGTGAAGAGAAACGCCATCGCACTTAATACGAGCAGCAGGCTTGCGAATGACTTGCAAGCTGTTCTGGGCCAAAACGCTGCAACACCACTGAAAACAGGGTTACTCACGGAAGCTCTCCTTTCGAGATCGCTATCCCTTCCGGTGTAGTCAGGAATCTCTTCTTTGAAACCTGCTTTCCTCGAACTGTACTCCTCATCACCCATTTCCGTAAGCCAAGACTGCACCTCCAAACAAAAAACTGAGTTATGTCATTCCATTTTAGGAATCTCGGCCTATCGGGATCACTCCTCGGTGAGATGCAAGTCGTATCGAATTACAGCGGATGGAAGCGCAACGACAGGGCCGACTTCAAAACTTGCGTGGATGACTCCCTGGCTAAGCTGATAGCCGCACCACCGCCCGAGCCCGCGAAACCAACGGAGGGCAATCATTAGCCTGAATGTGCGCGAGAAGCTGTTCCGCGCACGATAATTACAGCCGCATCGCCACCGTCACTCCGTCCCTCAATGGAATCATCGTCGTATACCAGTCGGGAGACTCGTACATCAACTCATTGAACTCCACGATCGCCCGCGTGTTCTTGTCCGGCTCCTGATCCGGGTTGTAGTCCGGATTTCCCGCCGCATAAGCCACATCACCATGCCACAGCGTGTTATCGGTGACGAACAAGCCTCCGCGCCGCACTCGCTCCGGAGCCATGCGCGCCGCCCGCGGATAGTCGTGTTTATCGATATCTAGAAACAGAATGTCGAACTGCTCCTTGCGCTCCGACAAAATCTCGATGGCATCGCCCACATGTACTTCGATGCGGTCAGCCACCCCAGCTTGCGCGAAGTATCGACGCCCCTCGTCAGCATTCTTCCGGCTGCCATCTGTGTAGTGCACCTTGCCGCCCTCGCCCACCGCCATCGCCCACCAGATGGTCGAATACCCCACCGCCGATCCCATCTCAAACACCGACTTCGCGGCGATCAGCCGAGCGTACTGATAGAACAGCCGTCCGACCGCTGGCCCCACGATGGGGATGTCGCGTTCCTTGGCCTGCCGTTCGATCTCCGCAAGCGTATCATCGCGCCCCGGCAGCATGGCATAGAGATAGTTCTCAACTCTAGGATCAGTAATCATGCAGGCTTTCGCTTTTCGCTAGTTGCTAATTGCTAATTGCCGGTTGCTTCCTCACCCGTGTTTGCTTACGGCTTACTGCTTATTGCCGATTGCTTTCCCCTTACTGCTTTCGCTAATTACTAATTACCAGCTACCAGTGACCTCTTCCGCTTCCCTACCCCACCGTCTCCCCCGCCTGCATCTCCACCACCACCGGCCCGCCCGAACCCAGCAACGCCTCGAGATGGGCGGGCCTTCCCACCAGTGGAGGAAACGTCCCATAATGCATCGGCACGACAAACTTCGGTTGCAGCAATTTGCAAGCGTAGGCCGCCTCGCGCGGGCTCATCGTAAAGTGATCGCCAATCGGCAGCAGCACAATTTCCGGCGCATAGAGTTCGCGGATGATCGCCATGTCACCGAACACGGCCGTGTCCCCGGCGTGGTAGATTTTCACTCCGCCGGGCAACTCCAGCACGTAGCCGACTGCTTCCCCGCCATAGACAATAGTGCCGTCGTCCTCCATGATTCCGCACGAGTGGTCGGCATGTGTCATGGTGATCTTCACCCCAGCTACCGTCTGCGTGCCGCCTTTGTTCATCGGCGCGATCGTCTCCACGCCCTTTCTCTTCATCCACATGCACAGCTCGAAAATCCCCACCACTGTGGACTTGTGCTGTTTAGCGATCTTCACCGCGTCGGCAATATGGTCGAAGTGCCCATGCGTACAGATCAGCGCATCTGCCTTCTTGACTTCTCGCTCACCCTGCGGACAAAGTGGGTTCTCCATCACCCAAGGGTCCACATACACACTCTTACCTTCCGCGGTTTCAATGCGAAACGTCGCGTGCCCCAGCCACGTCAATCGATTCCCCTGCAGATTCATGATCCCCTCTTGCTCCGTCCAGTATCACTACCCGCTTCTTATCCGCCCTGCGACTGCACCCAACCGCGATATCCGCCACTTAGCGAGATTACGTTCTTGAATCCCATCTTCTTCAAGTTCAGCGCCGCCAGCGCCGAACGAAACCCTCCCGCGCAATAGAGGACGATCTTGCGCTCTTTGTCGGTGGTCACCTGGTCGATGTCCCGCTCCAGAATCCCCCGCGGCATGGTGACCGCCCCCGCGATCGTGCCCTTAGCGTGCTCATCGGGCTCCCGCACGTCGATCAGCGTGAAGTCTTCGCCACTCTGCCGCATACGCAGAAGATCCTCCGGACCGATTTCTTGGATCTCGCGCTTCGCCTCATCCACGATTTGTTTGAACTCGGGCAATGGCATTCGCGCTCTCCTCTGCGTATATGCAATTCTGCTGGCCTGAGAATTCTATTGCCTGGATACCCAAGCCGCAACCGCCCCCACGGCCTTGCATTGCACCTGCGTGGAATGCGGCTCCGCGCCAATATCCACACCTCTCACTGCTATCATGAGGGTTGGGCCTTCACGGAATGACGACCACCTCACCCCCAGCCATGACACCTGCGTTCGACCGCTACCTATTGGAGGTTGCCGATGCGGTGAACACCACGCTGGACCTGAACACGCTTCTGCAACGCATCGCCGAGATGCTGAAGCGCTTTCTCGACTACGAGATCTTCGCCATTCTGCTGCTCAACGAAAAAACGCAGGAGTTGCGCGTCCGTTTCCAGGTCGGGCATCCACCCGAGGTCGCCGAGCGCATTCGCATCAAGGTCGGTCATGGCGTCACCGGTCAGGCCGTGCTACGTCGAGAAGCCGTGCTCGTCAATGACGTCTCGGCGGAGCAGAACTTCATCAACTCCGCCCCCGGTGTCCGCTCTGAACTCGCCGTACCCCTGATCGCAAAAAACAAGGTCATCGGCGTCCTCGATGTCGAAGCCGCTCAACCCGGCGCCTTCACCGACGAGCACAAGCACCTGCTCACGCTATTCGCATCGCGCATTGCCGTTGGCATTGAGAACGCCCGGCTCTACACCCAGGTCGCCCGACAGGCGCGCCAGCTCACGCTGTTGACTGAAATCAGCCGCGAACTCACCTCCATCCTCAATCTCGATCAGTTGCTGAAGCGAGTTGCCGACCTCGTCGCCCGCATCATCGATTACGAGATGTTCTCCATCCTGTTACTCGATCCCACAGGACAAATGTTGCAGCATCGCTTCTCGCTCCGCTTCAAGGAAAGCGTCCACCTCAAGCACGAAATCCCCATCGGACAGGGTTTGGTGGGCTACGCCGCGCAAACCGGACAGGCAGTGCTGGTTCCCGATGTCTCCAAGGACCCGCGCTACATCATGGCCAACCCCGAGACGCGCTCCGAGCTTTGCATTCCGCTCATCTACAAGGAAAAAGTAATCGGCGTCCTAGACATCGAGCACACCCGCCGTGGCTTCTTCAACGACGACCACGTCCGCATCATGACCACCATGGCCGCGCAAGTCGCCATCGCCATCGAAAATGCCACGCTCTACGAGCGCATTGCCCGTCAGGAGCAGCGCCTCGAACACGACTTCGCGCTGGCCCGCGAACTGCAATTTCGGCTGTTGCCACAGAAACTGCCCAAATTGAAGAACGCCGAAGTGGCCGCGCGCTTCTCGCCCGCCCGCCAGATCGGCGGCGACCTTTACGATTTCCTCAAGTACAGCGGCCACGGCAACCTCGGCATCGCCGTCGGAGACGTCAGCGGAAAAGGCGCCCCCGCCGCCATTTACGCTGCGCTGGTTAGCGGCATCACCCGCTCGCACTCGGTCGAGGAGCCTTCCGCCGCCGGAATGCTCGAGGCCATCAACCTCTCACTCGCCGAGCGCCCCATCGATGCCCAGTACGTCTCCATGATTTATGCCATCTGGGACGATAGCCAGCGCACTTTGCAGATTGCCAATTCGGGATTGCCCCGCCCCCTTCACCTGCGCAATGGAAAGTTCGAAGAGATTCCGGTAACCGGTTTGCCGATCGGACTGTTCCCTAACGCCACCTTTGAGGAACGCAACCTTCGCTGCAAGCCCGGTGACGTCTTCCTCTTCTTGAGCGATGGCATTACCGATGCCACCAGTTCCGCGGGCAACATGTTCGGGCGTGGACGGCTGGAAAAAACCGTCCTCAAGTATGCCGATCGCAGTGCCGACGAAATCGCGCAGGCCATCTTCAGCGCCGTCTCCGAACACGCCAAGGGAGTCGACGCCTTCGATGATCAGACGATCGTGGTGCTCAAGGTGAAAGGAACTCCAGCCAAAAAGTGAGCGCCTCTCGTCCGCAGGAACGCCCGCCCGCTTTCACCTACAGCCGGAACGAACGCTCGCGGCCCGCGTCTCAGCGCGAGCTTCTCGCTGACCAAGTTCCCCTCGCCAAACTGGCCCAGCGCTACGGCACTCCGCTGTACATCTATTCGGCCACCGCGATCCGCGAGCGTTACCAGCAATTTGACCAGGCTTTCGCCGCTTGCGAGCACACCATCTGTTATTCCGTGAAGGCCAACTCGAACCTCTCCATCCTTCGTTTGCTGGCTTCTCTTGGCAGCGGATTCGACATCGTCTCCGGCGGAGAACTCCAGCGCGTGCTGCAAGCCAGCCGCAAATCCTCGTCGCAAGTCGTCTTCTCTGGAGTCGGCAAGTTGCCCGACGAAATCGACCTCGCCCTGCGCTCCGGCATTCTGCTGTTTAACGTTGAGAGTGCCAGCGAACTGCAGATCCTAAGCGCGCGCGCCACCCATCTTCGCAAGACCGCGCACTTGGCAATTCGCGTGAACCCCGACGTTGACGCCCACACGCACCCTTACATTTCCACTGGCTTGCATGAGCACAAGTTCGGAGTGCCCATGCGCGAAGCCCCCGAGCTCTATCGCCAAAGCACCGCCTCCCGCTATCTGAAGGCCGCCGGCGTAAGCGTTCACATCGGCTCCCAGATCGTTGACGTGGGCCCCTTCGGCGAAGCCATGACGCGCGTGGCTTCCCTGGTTCGCTCCCTGCGCCACGACGGTCATGACATCCACTACGTCGATGCCGGCGGCGGCCTGGGAATCTCCTACGCGAAAAACTCCAAGGGAAATTTCCCCGCGCGGGTGCAGTCTTACGCGGCTGCGGTCATCCGTCCACTGCAGCGCCTCGGAGTTCATGTATTACTTGAACCTGGACGCTCCCTCATAGGGCCAGCTGGAGCTTTGCTGACTCGTGTTATCTACCGCAAACAGAACGATGGCAAGCACTTTCTGATCGTCGACGCCGCCATGAACGACCTCATGCGGCCCTCGCTCTATGGAGCCCATCATGAGATCGTGCCCGTCGCGCTCTCCTCCTCCTCCGCCAAACTTGCGACGCTCGATGTGGTTGGACCGGTCTGCGAAAGCGGAGACTTCTTCGCTCGCAACCGCGAAATGCCGGCAGTCCATGAAGGTGATCTACTCGCCATTCTCGATGCCGGGGCTTATGGCATGGCGTTGGCCTCGAACTACAACACGCGCCCTCGCGCGGCTGAAATTCTGGTTGACGGCAAGCGCTCAAAAATCATCCGCAAGCGTGAGACCATCCGCGATCTCCTGGCTCCCGAGCACATGTAACATTCCCCGGTTACCCCATAGGGTGTTTAGCTCTTGTATAACTACGACTTTTCCCGATTGCCTTTGGCCGCAAGTTAGCCTATCCTCGCTTTCCATTGGAGAGCATATGCAACCCAACCAATACGATGCCGCCACCTCCACTGCAGTTTGTGTCTGGTGCTATTCCCAATATTTAAGAAGTACGAGCCGCGCGCGGGAAGGTCAGACATTCTGCTCGAAAAAATGCGAAATCGAGGCGCGTTTCTGGTTGCACGACAACTCGAAACCCGCAACTGAATAGATAACTAACCGGGCGCGGCTAGCCGGTCGCGCCTTTTCCCGAAAGATTTGTCGTTTGATTAACTGCCGAGGACCATAATTCTGCCTGGGTTCACGAAGGGCCACATTGTTTTTCTATCCACGATCCACTAGCGACTGCCTCAGCGCTGTCCCCACTTCAATTTATTCCGCAGCACATCGAAGAAGGTCCGCCGGATGCGCATCAACTTCACCTTGTGCTCGGCCCGCTGACAAAGCACGCGGTCTCCCTGCTGCACCGGAACGCCAACCTGCCCGTCGATGCTGAGGAACGCCTGCTCTTCGCCCGTCTCCACCCGCAGCTCGATCTGCGATGTCTCCGTCACCACCAGCGGACGATGCGTCAGCGAGTGCGGACACACTGGCGTCACCACGAACGCGTCTACCGATGGCATCAGCACCGGCCCGCCCGCTGCCAGTGAATATGCGGTCGATCCCGTCGGCGTGGCGATGATGACTCCATCAGCTTTGTACTGGAACACGAAGTTGTTATCGATGTAGAGGTCGAACTCCACCAGCCGCGAAATCGCGCTCTTGTTCACCACGACATCGTTCAGCGCAAAGTTACGCGCGATACATTCCTCGTTGCGGACCAGCCGGCAGTCCAGCACCGATCGCTCTTCCACTGGACAGTCTCCCCGATCGACCGCCTCCAGCGCCGCGTACAATTCGTTGAGCGGAACCTCCGTCAGGAATCCCAGCGACCCCAAATTCACCGCCAGGATGGGGACGCCTTCATGCGCCACCGCACGCGCAGCCGACAGCAGGGTGCCATCGCCGCCCAGCACCAGCGCAAAATGAGGATGCTTCCGCCCAATCTCCTCCCGCGAGATCACCTGCTCCCCTTTGGTGTAGCGGGCAGTTTCCTCGTCCATGTAGAGCTGATAGCCGCGCTGCCGAAACCAGCCCAGCAGTTCGGGCAGAATCCCAGCTAGCTCTTTCTTCCAGGGTTTGGAGATGATCGCGACCGATTTCATTTTCTCTGTGGAGTGCCCTGCCAGTGTAGCGCACGCCGCGCGCATCCCGCAGCGCGAGAGCGGTTGCTCTTGAACTTTGCTATTACCGGGCTGCGATTCGCTTGCGTAAGCATCTGGCACGTTGATGCGCTAACGGTCGCTGCTATAAACCAGCCCCGGGATGAAACATCAAAGCCCAGCGCTTCAGCGCCGGGTGGCCGCATTAATTGACTCCGAGTCCCGGCAGGGACGGCAGACGTTCTCACGCGCATACCCCGGCCCGATTCGCCTACAACGGATATCTAATTACCCAAACCGCGCATGCAGCAAAAACTCCCGGTTCCCTTCCGTCCCCAGGATCGGCGACTCGATAACCTGGACCTCCACTCCGCCCAATTCCGCCACCGTCGCGCTCACTCTCTGCACCGCCGATTGCTGTGCCTCGGGATCTCGGACGATTCCACCCTTCCCCACGTTTTCCCGTCCAACCTCGAACTGCGGTTTTACCAGCACCACCAGCTCGAATCCGGCGGACACCGCCCGCACGCATCGCACTACCGCCGGAAGCACCAGCGTCGCCGAGATAAACGAAACGTCGATCACGATCAAGCCAATCGGACTCCGCTCCACGCCATCCGGCCAAATCTGATCTGCCGACAGATACCGCGCATTCGTCTTCTCCAGCAGCCTGACCCGCGGATCATTCCGCAGCTTCAAATGGATCTGCCCATACCCGGTATCGACCGCGATCACCTGCGCTGCTCCATTTTGCAGCAAGCAATCGGTGAATCCGCCCGTGGACGTCCCGATATCCATGCAGACCGTGCTATGCACCTCAATGTGCCAGTGCTCGATGGCCCGTGCCAGCTTCAATCCTCCCCGGCTGACGTAAGGCATCTCGTCTCCCAGAATCCGAAGGACTGCCTCTTCATCGACGCTCGCACCCGCTTTTTCGACCTTCTGCTCGTTGACCAGAACGCGGCCTGCCAGCACCAACGCCTGCGCGCGCTCCCGCGATGATGCCAGGCCACGCTGCAGGATCAATTTGTCGAGCCGAACTTTCATCGCGTCAGACTAGCACGCTGCTCGCCCTCCGCAGACTTGGCTGGGGCGCCGCTTTAGTGTCGCGTATAGGTCTCTCAACCCGATTCAGGTCTTCAATTTTTCTCATGGATCGCGGACTTCAGTCCGCGGGGAATCCGCTTTTCGATTTTTTCGCCAGCCTCTTTTGCCCGCGAGGAAAACGCTTTCAGTCTTTCTTCACTATGCGCCTTCACCCGCTGACGCAACTGTGACCCATCTCGCACTCACTTCGGTGCAGAATGTTGAACTCATCCGCTGCGTGCGACTTACCGACCCGCACCGTTTGATTTCCACAGCGTTATTAACATTCGTGTTGAAAACTGTGACGAAATATTAACGTCGTATTGCAAATCGCACTCATCTCCTCGGGTACCCCACCAATGCGACATGCCAAGCCACTTCTGCGCCGCTCTGCTGCCACGTCATTTTCCCGTACGATACAATGAACCCTTTCGGAGACCCGCCTGCATGGCCGCCCCTAAAACCAATCGCCGCAAGTCAGAGGGCGTTCCCGCTCCGTTGACTGACAATGTCCTCACGAAATCTGCGCTGCCCGGTGACGCATCACCCTCCAACGCTGACGTGCTGCGCACGCTCTACTCGGTGATGCTGAAGACCCGTTTATTGGAGGAACAGGTGCTCGCCCTGCTGCGCGCCGGCAGAATTCCCGGCGTCTCGGTGCCCCTCCTCGGAGGCGAAGCCACTGAGGTCGGCGTCTGCATTGGCCTCCAGCCCGACGACAGCTTCGCCACCACGCAGCCCAAGCTGGCGACTCACGTCGTCAGCGACACTCCGCTGCGGCAGGTCTTCGCCCGGCTCTTCAATCTGGAGAAGGAATCCCACGCCGCCCATCCTTCCAGCCCAGCGCCTTCTCTGAGAGTCGTTCCGCAGACCGCGACCCTCGCCGGCCAGCTCAATATCGCCACCGGAATCGCTCTCGCTTCTCGTCAGCTCGAGAAGTCCAACGTGGTAGTCGCGCTCGCCGACGACGGTCTCGCTGCCCTCGGTTTCTGGCACGAAGCGGCCAGCATGGCCGCACAACAGCGCCTGCCGATCGTCTTCGTGGCGGAGAACTGTGCCCAAGTCCACACCAACGGAGCCAGCCCCATGAAATCCGATGAGGACCTGCGCGACCGCGCCGAGGCGTATGGCATTCCGGGAATCACTGTAGACGGTAACGACGTTGTCGCGGTCTGGCGCGTTACCCAGGAGTCCATTCATCGCGCCCGCAGCGGCGCCGGGCCCACGCTGATCGAGTGCCGCACCTGGCGCTGGCACGCCGAGGCCGACGGTAACTCCTCGGGCCGCAGTTCCAAACTCCTCAAGGAGCGCAAGGAACACGACCCGCTCCACCACATGGAGCATTACATGAAAAAACGCGACCTGTGGAATCAATCGTGGAAAGACAATCTCGTCGCGGAGTACCGTGCCGCTCTCGCCGAAGCGGTCGCATTCGCGCAAGAGTCGAACCGCTCGCGCTAGAAGTGAAGCAAGATCCGCACCGGTCGCGGCAGTAATTACCCTTTCGGCAGCAGCACCAATATCAGCGTCGCCACCGGCCCCAAAAACACCGACAGCAGGAACCACAGCAGTCCGCTCTTGTGTTTACCTTGCGCCAGACCGGCGTTGATCAGCGCCAGCGTTCCCCATCCCACAAAATACGGGGGCGCAAGATACAGATACGGATCAGCCGGGAACAATGCCAGCAACGCAATCATGAGTATCTCCTCAAATAGTACGGGCGCGGATCCCCCCGCGCCCTGCCGTTTGAAGGGGCGCAGCTTCAGCTGCGCCGTACAAGTCCTTCATTCTTGTCATTCCTTCACGTGGGCGTCTGCTCACGCGGAATCTACTTTTCGACTTCTTCAGCAGCTTCTTCAGCGGTGCACTCATTCCAGCTTGACCGACGCGGCTTCAGCCGCTGAGGTAAAGGCTCCGCCTTGTCTCTATAACTTCTCGTAAAACTCGCACGCCGAGCACGAAATGTAGACTCCGCCCGGAATATTCCGCTCACGATCTTTCACTCGCTTCACGATGCGCGTCGGCTTGCCGCACTTCGGGCAATCGGTGCTCTTGCTGGTATCCATGACCTTCTTACGGTCTGCAGTCTTTGCGATCTTTGCCATTGTTCTCTCCTGTAAGAAACTTGCCCGGACAGTTATGTCCCGCAGAATGAACCTCTTGGCTTGATGCGGAGGGCAACACGTGAAGGCCGAAGCAAATGGGGCGCGGCCAGCGCGAGATGCACATGTCTCAAGCTCACGCCCCAACCCGGGGCGGCTTCGACTGCAGGCGGGCGCACATGTCGCCACTCTCTATTCGCCGGGTACTCCTTCATTTTACATGAGGTGCCCTGACTACGCTCACTCCACCCGCACCCACGCCCTGAGCAAAGCGACGGGCAGTCGAAGGAGCCCGCATTTTCTATCCACTACCCACAACTGAGGTTTGACCCTCTTCTCCCGACCCTGCTACGTTCATTGGTTGAGGCGTTCTGCGGGCGTCTGAGCCCGCAGCCGAAATCCTGAGCGAGGCCGCCACGGCCGAGTCGAAGGATCTGTTCACCCAGGACCCACATTTATGGCCATCAAATTCAAAGGCGTCGACTTCCTCGAAATCGACTCACTCCTCTCCGACGACGAGCGCCTCGTGCGCGACAACACTCGCCTCTTCATCGAAGAGAACATCATTCCCATCATCGAGCAGTGCAACCGCGACGGACGCTTCCCCAAGGAACTCATCAAGCCCATGGGCGAGCTCGGCTTCTACGGAGCCTCCCTCTACGGCTACGGCTGTGCCGGCATGTCCGCCGTCGAGTACGGACTCATGACCCAGGAACTCGAGCGCGGCGACAGCGGCGTGCGCTCCTTCGTCAGCGTGCAGTCCGGACTCTGTATGTATCCTATCCACGCCTTCGGCAGCGAGGAGCAGAAACAGAAATACCTGCCCAAGATGGCGCTCGGCGAGATCCTCGGCTGCTTTGGCCTCACCGAACCCGACGCCGGCTCCAACCCCGGAGCCATGCGCACCCGCGCCCGCAAAGACGGCGACAGCTACATCCTCAACGGCGAAAAAATGTGGATCACCTCCGGCTCCATCGCCGACATCGCCATCATCTGGGCCAAGGTCACCGACGAAGACGATCGCGTCCGCGGCTTCATCGTCCCCACCGACACCCCCGGTTTCAAGGCCGCCGACGTCCACGGCAAGTGGTCGCTGCGTGCCTCCGTCACCTCCAGTCTCTCGCTGCAAGACGTCCGCATCCCCGCCGACAGCCTGCTTCCCGGCTCCAAGGGACTCGGCTCGCCGCTCAGCTGCCTCAACCAGGCGCGCTACGGCATCGCCTGGGGAGCCATCGGCGCCGCCATGGCCTGCTACGACTGCGCCCTGCAATACGCACAGTTCCGCAAGCAGTTCCGCGACATGCCTATTGCCGGCCATCAGCTTGTACAGGAGAAACTGGTCTGGATGATTAGTGAAATTACCAAGGCCCAACTACTCGTACTACAAGTAGGTAGATTGAAAGATGCAGGCAAGGTAAAGCCCTACCATATCTCTATGGCGAAGCGTAACAACGTCTGGATGGCTTTAGAGTGCGCCCGCATGGGACGCGATATCCTAGGCGGCAACGGCATCGCCGACGAGTACCCCATCTTCCGCCACATGGCCAACCTGGAGTCGGTAAAGACCTACGAAGGCACCCACGACATCCATACCCTAATCATCGGCGAGCACATCACGGGGATCGCAGCGTTCTGAGGCGGTCTCGAAGAACTCTTGAGGTCTGAGCATGATCAACAGGAAGCGTTTGAAACGAGTATCATGCGGAACGCGTGTCGTCACACGCACAGGAGTCGGGCACGGCGCAATTCCCGTTCAAGACTTACAGAGCCTGTTGTGCTTTTGAACTGGCTGCTGAGTGGTTCCGTTGGCTGCTGGTGGCTGGCGGCGGAAGATTTCGTTAAGGATGGGCGGGTGGCCCACCTGGGGAAGGGTACCCCTATTTCAACCAATCACCACCCAACCTGTTGCATGCGATTCAGGATGATCGCGCTGTAGCGGTTCATGCGCTCGGGCCGTCGTTTCAGCGGACCGGGTAGGACGGCCGCCAGTCGCGCCGCCTCTTCCCGCCCGATGTTCCGCGCCGACGTTCGGTAGTAGACGCGGCACGCAGACTCTGCGCCATAGATGCCGGGGCCCCATTCCACCACGTTCAGGTAGAGCTCTAGGATCCGCTCCTTGCCAAGCATGGCTTCGGCCACAGGGACCAGCGAGGCCTCTGCTCCCTTACGCACGATGGACCGACTCGTTCCGAAAAACAGGTTCTTCACCAACTGCTGTGTCAGCGTGGAGGCCCCACGGGTTCGTTCGCCTTCCAGGTCTTCTTCGGCAGCGATGTGCATCTGGTGCCAGTCGAACCCGTGGTGCTGGAAGAAGCGCGCATCCTCCGCTGCGATCACCGCGTGCTGCAGATTGAGCGAGATCTGGTTCAGCGGGACGAACTCGTACCGTTTCTGATACGGCTTGTCGTGGATCCAAGCCTGTAACCGGCGCTCGATCTGCACCGCGGTTGTCGGTGGATCGATCCAGCGCGCCGCGAGCAGTAGCAGTGCAGCGGTGAACCAAAGAACCAGCGCACCGGCGAAAATCCATCGTGCAAACAACCACAGGTACTTCTTCCAACGCTGGGTCTTGGCGAACTTAATTGGCCTGGAGATCACGTTTCAGAATACTAATGTGCACGGCGGCCGGCGCGCTGCCCACAATGCCTGCCTTTGCAATTGTGAGTTCACAGCAAGGTCGCAATGCTCTCTGCCCTCATGGGGAAAACATTTTTGCGTCTACTATCCCATGATCGCGTGCGTGATCGACTGCCACCACGCGGGGTTAACCCGCCACATGTAGACCGAGAGGCTTTGGCCGACGATCAACACGGGCAGCGCGTAGAGATACACATTGTTGATGCGCCGATCGACGACGAGATCGCGCACCACTCCGAGGGCGATCAAAAGGTCCAGGCAAGGAAAGAAGAGGTTATGGTTGAACAGAAAGTCAAAACGGCCCAAAGCCGCGTCCATCAATCCGCAGGTTGCCATGAATACCAGCCGGCGATGGAATTCCGGCCTCTTCCGCCAATAGATGGCGAGTGCGATGCACGTGCCAAAGGCGATCATGTCGTAGAACGGGATCGACAGAAACGCATCTGCGTCGGTTTGATGACGTACTACCGTGTCAAACCGCGCCATGATCACGGCAATGGCAAAGCCCACAACCACCATCACCGTAGCGAGTCCCGCGCCAAACCAGCCCAGGAAGCGATGCTCACTGACTTTATGTATGCGCACCAACCCGGACTGAGCGATGAAGAACAACACCCACATCGAGAATGCGGCGCCGTGGATCCACAGAAGGAAAGGCCTCGGCGGCGAGGCGTGGAAGAGATTGCCGTCAACCGTGCGGCTGAAGCCCCACACCACCAGCCCGGCAAACACCAGCGACATCGAGAAATAGAAATATCGGCTCAGAAATGTTTTGAAAGGAGTTGGTTTGCTCTTAGCTTTCTTCGGGGCAAGGATTTCCTGCCCGACGACGATTGGCACAGTGTGCTCCTTGAAGCCTTCTGAATTCCTGGGGAATACAGTTGCAATACCTTAGCTGCTCGCGCTTGAGCCATGCAACTGAAAAGCTTCTCCCGGCAAAGTGGTCGGCCCTTTCGAGGCGATTGCCAGGAACGAGAGTGCCCCGTCGCTCCCCACCTTTGGGGATGAGTGAGAATACGATCTTCTTCTGGACTGTCGCCACGAGGGCACGCGATCTCACATCAGCGATACGGAATCTTGTTCTCTTCCAGCCACTCTTTGGCAACCTCCTCAAAGGCTGCTTGGCGGAATTGATACCACGAATCTTCCAACCCCAGACGTTGAATTGCATTCTTGAATCGCCGGAACGCACCTTCGCCATGGACCGCCGAACTCAGCTCAGAGCGGCATCGGCACTGTGCTTCTTCCATCGCAAAGTCCTGCATCATGCGCCATTCGTCGATATGCACGCGGTCCGGCAGTTCCAGCATGCGATCGTCTTCCAGCACGCGCTTGACCTTCGGCAAGTACTCCTTCATCCATGCGGGCGCAGTCTCCCATTCGCCGCTCTCGGCCATGCGCGCCTCATCGTCGTTGAAGGTAACAATCTCGCCCGTATCCGGATCAAGGTAAGAGTGCAGCTCATCACTTTCCAGATCGAGTGCCTCGACCACATCGCGAAGAGACACAATCGGCATTCGCCCCTCCCGCCAGCGGAATTGTATGACCGATGTTACCGCCAGTCGTCTCGGTTCGCCACAAGTACCCGACGGACGCTACCTCAGCCGAAATCCGCCGGCACATCCAGCGGCGCTATATAAGCTGCCTAACTTTGGGATGTCCCGTTTCCTCGATCGGCCTCAGGACTTGGGCGCGGGAGTGCCAGTTCCTGTCTGGCCATTGGGATTCGAAGCGGACGGGTTCGCATTGGAGTTGCTGCCTGCGGTTGCCGGTTTCTTGGCTACACTCTTCTTCTTGGTTACAGGCTTCTTCGGCGGCACATTTTGAGCCAGGACGAGTTCCTTCCGTGCTTCTTCCGCCGCCGCTTCTGCCGTTGCCACCTTCTCCTGCTGGTCCTTAACTTGCGTCCGTAGCAGGTTAAGCTGACCCTGTGTGGTGGCCGTCAACTGTTCCAGTCCTTCTCCTAACTTGCGTCGTGAGGAGCCAATCACATGCAGTTGCTGCGACATCGCCTCATACTGGCTCTTCTGTCCAAAGACACGCGTCGCTTCCGTCAGCGTGCCGAAGACATCGTAGAGGGCATTCAGATTGCGATAGAGTTTGAACTCGGCGTTCAGGTCGTCAGGCGCCGAACGGGCAGCGTCAATCAATCCCGGCAGGGCTGAGGTGAGGTTGTGCTGCACAGAATCGGCGTCCGCCTGCGCATTGCTCTTGGCGCTGCTGTTGGCCTTCCACTTCTCGATGTGTAACTGCCCGATGTCGGTGGCGGCCTGCGCCGCAACGGTCTGCAGCTTATCCAAGTCAGGCAGGATCGAGGACGGAGTTGGGCCGGCGTTTGTCACGGATTTTTCTCTCCCGCTGGCCGGGATCGGAGATGGGACGTCCGCCGTTTGCGCCAGCGGCGATGCAGATAGCACCGTTAGAAGAAGAATTAAAGACAGACCGGTTTTCATCATCCACCTCGTAACAGGAATTGGAGACGAGAGTCGCGGACGAGGCGGGCCAAATCCTTACAACATTTATAGGCAGTTCGATGCCGCTTGACAATGAAAGTTCCAGCGGGCCTCACCGGCACTTTATTACGCGTCCGGATTCGCCTCGAATGAGCACGAAGTCACCTACTGCCTCTTTATTTGTTCCGGCCACGATGTGAAGGCGCATGGTTCCGCCAACGATCGAGCCGGAGTAGGTCGCGTTCGTCGCCGCATTCCCTTCGCGCGCAGTTGGGCCCGGCGTCTCTCGCGTGTAGGTTCCACCAGCCCGGAACCTCCCTTGCGAATCCACGGTTAGCGGTCTTGCGATGGTTCCCGTGGCGCAGTCGAACTGCAGCTTGCCGCCGGCTTTGGTGAGTTCCAACTGAACGTGCTCACCGCCCCATACGATGGCGTCATTGTCGAATTCCTGATTCGTGATGGGCGAAGGTCTCGGGCTCGCCGCGCTGTTCAGTCCGGCGGCGAGTAACATCGGTAGCGCTATTCCGAGATGAGCAATCCATAGGTGCATGATAATCACCTTCCTTCCAACTTGCCGATTCCGGCCTAAACCCTGGACGCCGATCAGATGCCGTTTCGTTTCTACCGCTTCCGCTTCGATCGGGCCGTCGCCTTCTGCTTCAACGCGTGCGCTTCGAGATACACCCGCCACGGTTCCCAGTAGTAATGATGCCAGCCCTCGGTGACGCCCTGATGATCGTATTCCGGAACGTTGACGTGCACCAGATCGATACGACTACCTGTTTTCGTCTTGCTGAACTGAAGCACCAGGATGGAATCCGGATCGGTTTTCTTCCACATATCCGCGCGCCAAGTTTGCACGATCATCTGGTTCTGGATCAACAGCAGGGTCCTGCCCTTGAGTTGGCCGCCGAACGCGGTGAAGGCTCCGCCCACCTTGCGGCTGAACTTGGCGGGAGCACCAGTCGCCTGCGTATGCTGCTTCGAATCCATGTACATTTCGTAGAGCGTCTCGGGCGTCGCGTCGAACTCGACGGACTGCTGAATGGATGGGGTCATGGGGTCCTCCAAGTGAGATCGTGAGGTGGCTTATATTCAGCAGATGCGAGACCACGTTGCACCGGCGCTGATTTCGCAGTTGGGCGCACGATACCAGGACTCATCGCGTTCGGTGTTTTCCTATTCTTTGGCGCCACCATGGCGACTCTCGCCGCAATTACTTTACTTTGGCCACGCACCGGTCTCGATCGTATCTGGGTGCTCAATCCAAAGCATACGAGCAGGTCGCGCCAATGGGTAGTAAAGTTGGAATCCTCTTCGGGCTTCTGGGCACTCCCCTCGCCGCCGCAGGAATCGGTTGTTCCGACGTCGCCTTTGGGAATGGGGAAGGGCTGTCGCGATCATCAGCATACAAATGCTAGGGGATGCCGTTAACTTCGTGAGAGCCAACTGGTTGCACGGCGGAACTGGGCGTCATCATCGCCGGTGCGCTTTTGTGGTTTCTCCTGAGGCCCAGAGTCAGAACGACGTTTGCATAGATTCTCCTTGACGGAAACTCAAAACGGACATCGCCGATTAACCCTACAAAGCAATCACTCCCACCCCCGCGCGGGGGATTTGTGTATCCTTGAAGTTTGGGCAGGACTGAAGAGCCTAACCGCTCCTCCAGCTCTTTTACCAAGGATTCGCAGCGCGACCGCTGCCCCGCCCCGGCGAGCCGCCACCTCAACGGAGACTACATGGCTACCAAGGTTCAGGAGCAACCCAAACCAGCAACCCAAACCAACCACTACTCCCCCAGAACAAATTTTGAAGCGGACCTGGCGCTGGAGTTTCTGCGCGTGGTCGAGGAGGCCGCCATCGCCTCGGCCAAGACCATGGGCCAAGGCAAGCGCGAGCTGGCGGATAAAGTGGCGACCGAAGCCATGCGCGGCGTCATGGACTCCGTGCCTATGGACGGCACCATCGTCATCGGCGAGGGCGAGCGCGATGAAGCCCCCATGTTGTACATCGGGGAGAAGGTCGGCAAGCACGACGGCAGCACCAGCTATCCTCAAGTGGACATTGCGGTCGACCCGCTCGAAGGTACGAACTTGTGCGCCACCGGTTCGCCCGGCGCGATCACGGTTCTGGCGGCTTCCGAAAGCGGAGGCCTGTTGCATGCCCCTGACTGCTACATGGAGAAGATTGTCGTTGGCCCTTCGTGCAAGGGCGTGGTCGATCTCGAAGCGCCCGTCGGACACAATCTCAAAGTGATCGCGAAGGTTCTCGGCCGCAAAGTCGAAGACCTCGTCATCATCATCCTGGAGCGGCCGCGCCACGAGAAGTTGATCGAAGACATTCGCAAGGCGGGTGCGCGTATCCGACTGATCTCGGATGGCGACCTCTCGCCAGGCATCGCCGCCGGCATGCTGGGTTCGGGCGTCCACGCGGTGATGGGAATCGGCGGCGCTCCCGAAGGCGTGATTACCGCCGCCGCGATCCGCTGTCTGAATGGCTACATGGTGGGCCGATTGACGGGTTACACGCCGGAGCAGGCAGAGCGTATGGCTGACATGGGCATCACAGATCCCAAGCGCATCTACACCGCCGAAGAACTGGCGCCCGGCAAGAACATTGTCTTCGCCGCCACCGGCGTTACCGATGGGCCGCTGCTCAAAGGTGTGCGCTTCTTCGGCGACGGCGTTCGGACCTCTTCGCTGGTGATGAAGTTGCAGAATCGCAAAGTGCGGTTCATCGAAAGCATTCACGTCAGCCCGGGCCCCGAAGCGAAGGTGCGCATCCCGTAAAAGACAATATTACTTGCGCAGAATGTGCGTTCTCGTGCCCCGTTCGACCGAAAGTAGGGCGGGGTTTCTTTTGCTCCCCATCAGTTAGGACTGGTAATTTTTCCATCCCACGCCGGGCCAGCCGGACCCTCGAACACGCATTTCATGGTTGACGGCTTGCCATCGGGAGTACACTGGCCTCAGAGCAAGGTAGCTACGGTTGGAACCTTTCCCTCCGGAGAACCTTTCATGAACGTTCATTTTAGTTATAAGATTTCCAAAACTGCCGACCTCGAGAAGCAAGTCAAACAACAACTGGAAAAGCTGAGCAAGTACCTGCAGGTATTTCGTCCTGAGCTGGTACATATCAAAGGCATCGTCGAAGAGAATTCGGCGCGGGAGGGCTTCGTCGTTTCGTTGAACCTGCGCTTGCCTTCCGGGCAGATGGCTGCTCAGGAAAAAGGCTCCGTTGCCGTCGCGGTAATTAAAGCGGCGTTCGACGCGCTGAGCGAACAGCTAAAACGGCACAAGCAGGTGCTGCGCTCCAAACACAAATGGGCGCGCCATCGCAACGCCGATAGCCGCGCTGCCGAGATCGCTACCTTCGAGAAGTCTGTGGCGGAGATCAGGCCCGAGACCGTCTCGTCGGTTGATATTGCCAGCTACATTGACATCAACCTGCCGCGGCTGGAGCGTTTCGTCGAGCGCCAGATCGCCTATCGCGAAAGCCTGGGCGAACTTCAGACCGATCAGGTGGCGTCAGAAGATGTGACGGCCGAAGCTATAGCCACCGCGCTCAGCGACGAGTTCGAGAAGCCCGAACTCATTAAGATCGAGCCCTGGCTCTACCGCCTCGCGACCGAGGCCATCGGCCGCATTGCTGCCAGCGATCGCGACGTTGCCGGACTACCGCTCGATCGCCACCACGGCACGCAGAATGTCCAGGCCAGCGACGAAGCCCGCCTGCAGTTCCACCAGCCTGACGAAAAGCTTCTGGAAGAGGACTTCGTCGCCGATGGCCACGCCGGCAATCCCGAGCAGATGGCGGCGCGAGGCGAGCTGATCAAGTTAGTACAGCTCGCACTGCGCGATGCCCAGCGGCCTGACCGCGAGGTCTTTATTCTTTATGCGGTCGAGGGTTTCTCCCACGACGAAATCGCCGCCATTTCCAACCACACGCTGGAGGAGGTGCGCGCGTCCATCTTTAAGGCCCGCCAGCACCTGCAGCGCGCCTTACCCATGAAAGACCTTTTCAAGGACAAGCCCGTGGAGTACGCCGGGAGCCACTGAAGGGACCGCCAGGCGGCGGTTCCTCCTCTTTTCCAGCACCAATTGACCCAGGAGAACCGGAATGATCAAAAAAGATGACATCCGAGAACTCGCTAATTTCCATTCGCCGGAGGGCTGCGCGGTCACGTTTTACTATCAGCCCACGACGCCACCAAACCGTTCGCACCGTGACGAAACCATCCTGGTCAAAGACCTGGTGAATAATGCTCTCCGCGAGGCGGAGAAGAAAGGCAGCAAGCACAAAACTGCCGGTCGCGACCTACAGCGCATCCTGGAGATGACCGACCAACTGCGCAGCAATGGCCGCCATGGCAAAGCAGTCTTCGCCTGTTCGGCCCAGGGCCTGTGGCGCGAATTTGATGTCCCCGCCAAGCTGCCCAAGAGCAACCTCATCTTGAACCAGCGCTTTCATCTGAAGCCGCTGGCGGCGATTTTCGACGGCCTGCAGCGCGCGTGCGTCGCCCTTGTGGACCGCAGCAAGGCGCGCGTCTTCGAGATCACCGACGGCACCATCGTCGAGAAGCTCGACTTCATCAACGAGCTCACACGCCGCGGCCGCAGCGATGGCTGGGGAGGCTACGATGCCGGACACGTCGAGCGCCGAGTGATGAACGAAGTGATGCAGCATTTCAAAATAGTCTCCGACGCCATTAGCGGACACATCGAACGCGGTGGCTGCGAGAAGCTGCTGATCGGCTGCCACGATGATGTATGGTCGGAATTCGAACCGCACCTGCACACCTACTCCCGGCAAAGGCTGGTAGACCATTTCCGCATGGACCCGAGGACTGCCACGGAGGATCAGGTGCGCCAGTTGGCGCTCGAACTGCTGCAAAAACATGACGACGAGCGCAAGCAGGCGCTGATCACCGAGGTGATTGGCGAGGCGCATCGCAACGGGCGCGGCGCGATCGGGCTACGACGGGTGCTGCGCTCCCTGGAAGGCGGCGAAGTGCAGACGCTGATGATCGCGTCAACTTTTTCAGCGCCCGGCGTGAAGTGCTATCACTGCGGGCACATGGACTATCACGTTGCCTCCGACTGCGTGGTATGCGGCAAGACCAACACCGAACTCGATGATCTGGGAGACGCAATCGTCGGCCACGCCATACGGAACGGGCTGGATCTTGTGTACATCGGCGACGACGAGCAGTTCGATAAGATTGGGCGCATCGCGGCGCAGCTACGCTTCCGCGCCGACCAAAGCACACCGGCAAAAGTAGCGGTGTGACAGGATCAGATTAGCCAGCGGGCGCCCCACCCTATCATCCGCAGCGGCAGACGATAAGGTGGGGCGCTAACCGGTACCGAGGCTTGCCGCCTATCTTCGCGATGCGTTCCCTATTCGCCGCTCTCTTACTTTCCACGACGGTCTTCGGCCAGGCGCCGAAACCGCTTCCCGCCGACGATGCCATCCGCGTCGCCGAGTTCTATCGCTTGGCCGAGCAAACCCAAGACAAGGTCTGGCCCGGCTGGAGCAAGACGCCCGCTCCGCTCGTACTGGTCACTGCTGATACCGAATACCTGACGCACTTCCCGACTCCACCGAAGGACTTTCAAAAGGTCGGAGACGACGTGTACGCCCGCGCGCGCCAGTTCCCTCCAAACATGCAGGCGACTTTCCCTGCTTTCGGATTTCCTCCGGTGATTGTGATCGGCGAACCCAAAGACACTGCGAGTCAGACCAGTACGCCCTGGCTGATCGTCGTCATGCATGAGCACTTTCATCAATTGCAATGGGCGCAGCCGGATTACATCAAGGCCATCGCCGACCTCGGAATCAGCAAAGGCGATGCCACGGGCATGTGGATGCTCAACTATCCTTACCCATACGACAATCCCGATTTGGCGCGCGCCTTCGAGGACCTTCGCGACTCACTGCTGAACACTCTGAATGAGGTTGATCAACAGAAGTTCGAACATCTCACGAAGCAGTACTTAAAGGACCGCAAGCAATTCTTTGCGCAATTGTTGCCCGGCGATCACAAGTACTTCAGCTTCCAGGTCTGGCAGGAGGGTGTCGCCCGCTACACGCAAATCAAGGCCGCCGAGGCCGGCTGCAGATTTCCAGCCCTCTGCCGCCTACGCCACCCTGCCGGACTTTACGCCATTCAGTACCTACGCCGTAACCGCCCGTGCGCGAACTCTCGATGAGCTCAAGCACATCGACATCGCCCAGTCGAAGCGCGAGGTCTTCTACTCCTTCGGCGCCGCGGAGGCGCTGCTGCTTGACCGTATCAATCCCACGTGGAAAGATGAATATTTCAAGCACCTGTTGACCACCGACCCGCTGTTCCCGAAGTAGATTACTCGCCTGCTGTGGGCTTACAGCGATCGCCTTCGTCCGCCATGCTATCCTGCCTGTCTCTTCGTTTTCGGGAGAACCCATGAAATTTACTCGCCGCGATTTTCTCGCCACCACCGCCGTCGCGTCAGCTTCGCTCGCTCTCGACCTGCAAGCGCAACAGGCGCCTGCATACAAACCTCCCGCACCCGGACCGAAACCCAAAGCGCCGGTGCTCCTTTGCGCCGCTAACGGGTACGAATATCTCGACCGCGGTTACGCGGTGTTGACTAGCGGTGGCGATACGCTTGATGCCATCAACCAGGTCATCACCGGTCCGGAAGACGATCCCAACGACGATAGCGTCGGACTCGGCGGGCTTCCCAACGAAGAGTGCGTGGTCGAACTCGACGCCTGCTGCATGCACGGGCCAACGCGCATGGCTGGCTCGGTTGCCGGCGTGCACGACATCAAGAATGTGTCGCTACTGGCGAAGACCGTGATGGAGCACACCGGCCACGTCATGCTGGTAGGCGAAGGTGCATCGAAATTCGGTTTGCTGATGGGCTTCCCCAAAGATAAACCTGCTCACCGAACGCTCGCGCAAGACCTGGCAACTGTGGCGCGAGACTATGTCCACCGACGATTGGTGGGGCCCCGGACTCGCCAGCCCGAACTTCAAGTTTCCCTGACACCGGCGGCGACATCACTGAGCTGCAGCAACAACTCATCGAAAAGATGGAGAAGCTGGCGGCGAAAATCGGCATTGAGCCTGAGTTCCGCATGGCGGCGATCGAGCGTGTGCTGAAGCCGCCGACCGGCACGATCAATTGCTCAGCCGTCAATACCAAAGGCGAGATGTCGGGCGCGACCACCACCAGCGGCCTGGCGTGGAAGATCGCTGGTCGCGCAGGCGATTCGCCCATCATCGGTGCAGGCTGTTATTGCGACCAGGACGTAGGTGCAGCCGGCGCGACCGGCAATGGCGAGGAGAACATCAAGGTCTGCGGCGGCCACACCATCGTCGAAAACATGCGCCACGGCATGTCACCGCAAGAAGCAGGCATGGACGCGCTCAACCGCATCGTGCGCAACTACAACGGAGACATGCACAAGCTGGCCTACATGGACATGACGTATTACGTGCTTCGCAACGATGGCGCATACGCTGGCGTAACCTTGTGGGCGGGACCGCCTGATCATCCGAAGCGCTTCGCCGTGCACGACGACAAGGGCAAGCGTTACGAAAAGGCCACGCCGCTGTTCCAGGGAGCCTCGCTGGGCTGGCCGCCGATGCCAGGCGGAAGGAAGCTGAAACCTGAAGCTAGGTAAGGGCTATACCGCCACCGTCACGGTGGTTTCCGTCCGCGTGACAGGCCGGTACAAGGTGTCGCGCTCAAATGGCACGCGTCCGGCTTCGGTGATGAGGCGGATCAGATCCTGGCGGCTCAAACCTTGCGGCGTAGTCGCACCCGCGTCGTGATAGATCTTTTCTTCGACAACTGTGCCGTCGATGTCGTCGGCCCCGAAGCGCAGCGAAATCTGCGCAATCTTCGGCGTCATCATCTGCCAGTACGACTTGATGTGCGGAAAGTTGTCCAGCACCAGCCGCGAAATCGCTATCTGCTTCAGGTCAAGCATGCCCGTGGTTTTCGGCAGGTGTTGCAGCGGCGTGTTATCAGGATGAAATGCTAGCGGAATAAACGTCTGGAAGCCGCGAGTGTCATCTTGCAGCGCGCGTAGCTTGAGCAGGTGATCGACGCGGTCTTCGTCGTGCTCGATATGGCCGTAGAGCATCGTGGCGTTCGACTTCAGTCCGACTTCATGCGCGGTGCGCGCGATGGCTAGCCAGTCGTCGCCGTCAATCTTGTGATCGCAGATGATGTGCCGCACACGGTCAGAGAAAATTTCTGCTCCGCCGCCAGGCATGGAGTCGAGACCCGCGTCTTTCAGCCGCACCAATACTTCGCGCGGCGTCATCTTGCCGATCTTGGCGAAGAACGAGATCTCCACCATGGTGAAGCCCTTCAGGTGCACCTGCGGGAAGCGCTGCTTCAACCCGGCAATCATGTCGGGGTAATACTGGAACGGCAAGTCGGCATGCAGTCCGCCGACGATGTGAAACTCTGTGACAGCTTCGGTGTAGCCGGTTGCGGCGGTGTTCCACACTTCTTCCAACGCCATGGTGTACGCGCCGGGCGTATCTTTCTTTCGCCCAAAGGCGCACAGCCGGCATGCCGCCACGCACACGTTGGTGTAGTTAATGTGGCGGTTGACGTTGAAGTAGGCAATGTCGCCGTGCATGCGCTCGCGCACGTGGTTCGCCAGCCAGCCGATGGCCAGGATGTCGCCCGAGCGATATAAGCGCGAGTGCGTCGTCCTCAGACAGCCGCTCCTGCGCCATCACCTTTTCGGCGATTGGCTTCAGCCGCGAGTCATCGGTCTGAAAAGGATGCTGCTTCTTGCTGGCAGTTGCCTGCTGCGCTACGGTGGCCATTCGTTCAATGATAACGCACCTCGGCGGGGAAATCACATGTCACTATAACGTGAAGAAATTCCACCAAGCTAATTCGTACTCCCTGATTTAAGAGTGTTCTCCAGGGCGATGGCTTCGAAATACTTGGGCACAATCACCTTCGTCTTTGGAGAAGCCACTTTGACCTCTTGCACAAACTGCTGCACTGCATCGATTGCAATCTGTTGCGAGGCGCCATACGGAAGCAGGAAATTGTCCCAGTGCGTCGGAAGCACCAGAGCCGGGTAATTCAGGTCGCGCATCAAGCGAACGGTGTAATCGTAGATCTCTTTCCGCGAGCCTGCAGCGCCGACCAGGGCTACGTCTGGTTGCAGCCCCTGCAACTCGCGCTCGACATAGTTCATTCCTCCAAACGCAAGAATCTGGTGACTGCGAAATCGAACCAAGTAGGCCAGAGTGCCGCCTTCCGGATGTATTTGTTTCAGCGTCAGGGGTGCCTTTAGTGTCACGGGCGCACTCTCCGAACTGAAGTAACGCTTGTGGTCCAATGCGCTGTGAATACTTGGTATCACTTTGAGCGAAAACCTCCCGAAATCATAATCCTCTCCGCCGCGCACGGTGATCAGTTGCGCCTCGGGAACCCCGTAAGCTCGCATCACATTCTCAGTGCTCTCCGTACCGATCACTGACGCATGGGTCTTCACTGCGATATGTGCCACATCAAGAACGTGGTCGTAGTGCGTGTGAGTGACCAGGACAAAATCCGCCCGCGTGATCCTAGAATCGATTGCAGCTATGTCTGGACTCGCGATATCGTCCCATCCGACTTTCGGCCGCGCGTCGCCGGCGATTCGGCTCCCCGATCCTCCCGGCGGCGGTGGTCCGTTAATTCGGGAAACATATGGGTCGATCAAGATAACGGTGGTGCCGTCGCTGATCTCCCATCCTGCCGTACCGAAGTAACGCAGTGTAACGGAAATTTTCTTTTCCGCGACCGGAGCAGTCTGGCCCGCCGTGATACCTGCCAGAAGAGCGATGACCGCGGTACGAGCCAGGATAGATCTCAGGATTTGGCAAGTTCCGTTTGAGCGACGCGCACAAAGTTTAGTCTGGAGACGCGGAACGATCAACGGCTCATTGAACTGGGCAGTGTAGACGACGTAGTTGGGACGGTGAGTATTTTGGCGGGTACCGACGCGCGAGAATTTACCGCCCCACCATCAGATCTGCGGCGATGAAGATCAGAAATCCCATCGAGATGAAGCCGTTCATGGTGAAGAAGGCGGCATTCACCCGGCTGAGGTCGTCGTGCTTGACCAGCGAGTGCTCGTAGATCAGAAGCAGCGCGACAATTCACCACACCAGCCATGGCAATCTTACCCAGCCCGAAGGCCGCCACCATCGCCGCCAGCAACAGGACCGTGATGACGTGGAATAGCCCGGGCGATCAGCAGCGAGTTCCGAATACCGAACGCCTTGGGGACAGAATAGATATTCGCGTCGCGGTCGAACTCGTAATCCTGGCAGCTATAAAGGATATCGAAGCCAGCCCCCCAGAAGACGACTGCACCTGTCAGCAGCAGAATGCGCGGGTCAAACGAGCCGCGCACCGCAATCCACGCCGCAGCCGGCGCGATTCCCATTGCCAGACCGAGCACGACGTGCGCCCAGCGCGTAAAGCGCTTGGTGAACGAATAGAAGAAGACAATCGCCAGTGCCACCGGCGAGAGATAAAACGACAGCGGATTCAACTGCCAAGCCGCGAAGATCAGGATTGCCGACGTCACGATCACGAATCCCAACACGAACTGCTTCGACAATTTGCCAGCAGGCAATGCGCGGATCTTCGTACGCGGATTCTCAGCGTCAATGTCAGCATCCACCAGACGGTTGAACGCCATCGCGGCCGAACGCGCCGCCACCAGCGCGACGATGATCCACATCGACGTGTGCAGACTCGGAATGCCCCGCGCCGCCAGCACTGCGCCCGTCAGACCAAACGGCAGCGTAAGCACCGAGTGCTCCCACTTGATCATCTCCAGCGTTGTGCCGGTATTGCGAATGATGTTGTTAAAGACCGCCACGTTTCGATTCTACCGTCTTCGTCGGGTGCCCCACACAATCCCGCTTTTTTGGATTGCGTGGGTTCTTTCCATCCCCCGCGCAATCTTTCGCTCCTCATCCTCCTCTCTTCTTTTGGGAAAAGGATGGGAACTTGAGTGCCCCGCTCAACCCTCGGTTCGCTGTTGGTTTTGAGACTGACAACTGGCCACCGGCAACTCTCTTACCCGCTACCCTGCGCCAGCGGATGCTGCGCCCACTTCCGCTCCCACGCTGGAACGGACACGGTCTCGGCCACCAGCGCCGGTTTCAGTGCCCAGCACACGACTCGCGTCCCAAACGGAAGATTGATGTAGTGCATCAGATGGCGCTCGCCATCGAGCAACGCCATCATGGCGCCGTTCGCCAGGCGCGACGGGTGCGGGTAATGCCGATGCTGCGCTGATGGACTTGCGGAAGACGTCCTTGGCGGCGCGCCCGACGACCAGCGGCAAGAACGCGCTCGCCACAAAGTACGACGCGCGATGAATTTGGAAGCCGCAGGTAGTCAGCTTGCGTCGCAATTCGCTGACCGTGTAACGCCGTTGATGCCCCCGGGCCTCATCGTCCTCACCCCACAAGAACGAATACGCCGGCGCCGTCAGGCACAACAGCCCGCCCTCTTTCAGCACGCGCCGCATCTCGCGCAGCACGCTGACATCGTCCGCGACCGATTGCAGCACGTCCCCGGCGACGATGGCGTCAAACGAATTGGAAGCGAACGCAAGCTCTTCTGGCCGTGAACATACCAGGTCCCGGTCGCCCTCGATCTGCCGAAATGCCAGCGTGCGCAAGGAGCCTTGGACGTTGCACACGCGATACAGCGCTGGATCGTCGAATCGCAACTGCGCAGTACAACCGAGGTCGAGCACGTCAGCTTCTCGCTTGCCGCGGACCGCCTGGGCGGCCGCCTCCCGCAACAACTTGCGGCGCGTGGCGTACCACCACGACTCGCTGTCGCGTTGCAATTCGTCGAATTCGAGGTGAGGAGGACCCATCGCAAACCTGCAACCTGTGGCACACGAATTGTACGAGACGGCCAGTCGTTCAAGGCCGGTTATTTGACTTCAGACTCAGAGCGGGGCGCGACCGCCGCCCGAAAATAGTCGAGCAACAACTGCAAGCCGGTTCGCAAGTCGATCTTGGGTTCCCACCCGAGCAGCGTTCGGGCTTTGGAAATGTCGGGGCGACGCTGCTTAGGGTCATCCCGAGGCAACGCTTCGAAACGAATCTGGCTGTGCGAACCCGTTACATCCAGTACCGACTCCGCGCACTCCAGTATCGTGAATTCCGTGGGATTGCCGATGTTCACCGGTAGGTGCTCGTCTGATTTCGCAAGCGCAATTATCCCCGCGATCTCATCGCTCACGTGACAGAAACTGCGCGTCTGCAGGCCATCGCCGTACACGGTGAGCGGCTCGCCGCGCAACGCCTGCTTCATAAAGTTTGAGATCACGCGCCGCGCCCATCGTTGATCTGCAGTCGTGGGCCATAGGTATTGAAAATGCGCACGATACGTGTGTCCACCTGATGATAGCGGTGGTACGCCATGGTCCCTGCCTCGGCAAACCGTTTGGCTTCGTCGTACACCGAGCGCGGCCCGACGGGATTCACGTGTCCCCAGTAGCTCTCTTTCTGGGGATGCTCCAGCGGATCGCCGTAACACTCGGAAGTTGAGGCCAGCAGGAACTTCGCATCGTACCGCTTCGCCAGCTCAAGACAATTGATGGTGCCGGCCGAACCCGCTCGCAGCGTTTCGATACCATGCTTCAGATAATCCACCGGGCTGGCGGGCGACGCGAAATGAAACACTTAGTCGACTTTGCCGGGATCGAAGGCGTGACAAACGTCCTGCCGCAGAAATTCGAATCGCGGCTCGTGCGCCAGGTGCGCGATATTCTCGAAGCGCCCGGTAGCAGATTGTCGGCGCAAACCACGGAGTGGCCCTCCGCCAGCACCGCATCGCACGAATGCGAGCCCAAAAACCCCGCTCCGCCAGTGACCAAAACACGCATGCTTCGCCCGTACATTTCGAGTCCGCGAGAAAAGATTACTCCTGGACCGAAGGTCACAGGTGTGTCCCATATCACATCGCTGGGTCTAATACGCTTCGTATAATCAGCGTTCTCCTGCTGAGACTTAATGACTGATCGCCAGGCAGATCTACTCATCATCGGCGCCGGCATCGTCGGTCTCGCGACCGCGCTCGAATACACCCGCCGCTTTCCCGGCAAACGCCTTTTGGTCGTCGAGAAGGAGGACCATGTCGCCGCCCACCAAACCGGACACAACAGCGGCGTCATCCACTCCGGCCTGTACTACCGCACTGGCTCGCTGAAGGCGCGCAATTGCGTGGATGGATGCGCGTCGATGAAGCGCTTCTGCCAGGAACACGGCATTGCCTACGAAGAGTGCGGCAAGCTCGTGGTGGCGACCGCACCGGAAGAGGTTCCGCGCCTGAAACAGTTGCACGAGCGCGGCCTGGCCAACGGCGTCGAGCGGCTGCGCCTGCTCGATCGTGACGAGTTCCGCGAGATCGAGCCGCACTGCGAAGGAATTTGCGCGCTGCACGTTCCTTCCACTGGCATCGTTGACTACATCGAGGTGGCTAAAAAGTACGCCGAACTCATCGAGCGCGCGGGCGGCGAGATTCGCCTCAACGCCAAAGTCACCGGGCTGCGCGACGATGGCGGCGCCAATATTGTCGAGACGACCGCGGGCGCGTTTCGCGCGAGCTACGCCATCAACTGTGCTGGCCTCTACAGCGACACCATCACCCGCATGGCCGGATGCAAAACCGACCTCGAGATCATTCCCTTCCGCGGGGAGTACTACGAACTGAAGCCGGAGCGTCGCTTCCTGGTAAAGAATCCGATCTATCCGGTTCCCGATCCGCGCTTCCCGTTCCTCGGCGTCCATTTCACGCGCCACGTGAACGGCAGTGTCGAAGCCGGACCGAATGCGTTACTGGCTTTTCGCCGCGAAGGCTACTCCGGCAGCTCGCCTGACGTGAGTGAAGCTGTCGAAATGCTGCGCTATCGCGGTTTCTGGAAGATGGCACGCAAGTACTGGAAAATGGGAATGGCGGAGCAATATCGGGCGTGGATCAAGCCGGCCTTCACTCGCGCGCTGCAGCGGATGGTTCCTGAGCTGACCGAAGACGACCTCGCGCCTGGTGGCTCAGGCGTGCGCGCGCAGGCTGTGGACCGCAACGGCAACCTGCTCGACGACTTCCACTTCGTGCATAGCCGGCGCATGATTCACGTTTGCAACGTGCCATCACCCGCGGCGACGGCCTCGCTCGAAATCGGCCGCGAAGTAGTGGACATGGCCGCAGATTGTTTTGAGTTGCAGCCGGCTGGCGGAGCTTCGGCTTCCAACTCAGACTCTGTTTCGCGGACCTGACGCTCTCTTCGCCATCGAGGTCTTGAATCCCACGCAACCGAGGTGAAGAACGTTCAACCCAGAACAGATTCCGACAATGAAATCTTCCTTACCGACGTACATTCCTACCTGCCTCAGTGAACCAGGTGCGGGTATGTCTCACAATGTCTTGCCGTCAGGAACGCGGGCGCGAACATCGTTCTTGAGCACCACTCCGCCCTTCATCACGAACCCAACTCGCCGCACTGCGGTGATGTCCTTCAGGGGATCGCCATCGAGTGCGATGATGTCTGCCTGCAGGCCCGCCGAGATCGAGCCAATCTGCTCCGATAGTCCCATCGCCTCCGCTGCGAGCGAGTTGGCCGAGACCATCGCTGTCATCGCATCGACCCCGACATCGCGGACGCGGTCAACGAACTCCTCGGCGTTCCGTCCGTGCGCCCCAGCCACGGCGTCTGACCCAAAAACGATCTTCAGTCCGGGAATCTTGTACGCGCGCTTCATAAACGCGTGGTCCATTACGATTAGCGCTTCCATCGATGCGAATCCGTCCAAGGTGGTTGGATAGCCGGGCGTTCCGACAAATTTTTCCTTGTTGAGCAGATAGTTTTCCCACACCAGTCCCGCCTGCGGATCGAGGTAGGTTCCCTTCTCCGTCATTAGCTTCAGGTCGTCGTCGGTGGCCAAAACACCGTGCTCCACCTGTGTGCACCCGGCGACCGCCGCCGCGCGCACCGCCTCACCGTATGCATGAACTAGCGTGCGCAGTCCCAGCTTTTTCGCTTCGTCGCACGCCGCGTACAGTTGCTCCGGTGACAGCATCATGTCGGGTTTGCGGATGCTGTAGTTGGCAAAAATCTTGATCAGGTCTGCGCCCGCTTCCTTCTGTTGCCTCACGAATGCGCGAATCTGTTCGGGCGTGCCCGACTTCTCGCCTTGACCCATCAGTGGCGTGGCAGAGGTGAGAATACGCGGCCCGGGAAGCTTGCCTCGGGCGATTGCATTGCGCAAGGGAACATCCGCGGGTGACCCGACGCTTTGCACCGTCGTGAAACCAGCCATCAGCGTCACCCACGCATTCGAAGCAACCTGATCCGCAGCTTCTTCCGGAGTTCCGCCCGAACTGCCACTCTTCCCGTCCTTGCCGAAGCTCCATGCAATATGCACATGGGAGTCAATCCAGCCCGGCAGTACCGTCAGCCCGCGCAAGTCGTAATCGACCGGCGCCGCCTTCGGATCGACGGCAACAATCTTCGAGCCCTCGACGACAATACGCGTGTTGTGCAACACGTGGCCCTTGCCATCGAGCACCGTGCTCGCGGCAATCACAGTGTGTTTCGCTGGAACTGGGCTCTGGGGGGAGCTTGGTTGTCCCATGGCATTCGCAAACAAAATACTAAGGATGAACGCAACCGCCGCAATCCGCATGCACGAAACTCGAAACCCGAAGGTCTGAAAGTGTTTTCTACCGCACCACGCCTTCCAGCGGAGAACTCGCCGTAGCGTAAAGCTTCTTCGGCATGCGACCAGAAAGGAATGCCTGGCGGCCTGCAATGACCGCGTTCTTCATGGCCTCGGCCATCAGTACCGGGTCCTGTGCGCCGGCGATGCCAGTGTTCATCAACACGCCATCCATGCCAAGTTCCATGGCAAGCGTCGCGTCCGACGCCGTACCCACTCCCGCGTCCACGATCAGAGGTACGTCAGTAATCATCTCCCGCAGAATGCGCATGCTGGGCTGGTTCTGGATACCAAGTCCGCTGCCGATCGGCGCGCCAAGCGGCATCACCGCGCTGGCTCCAGCATCAATTAGGCGTTTCGCAACTACAATGTCATCAGAGGTATACGGTAAAACAGTAAAGCCTTCCTTTACCAGCACGCGAGTGGCTTCAATCGTCGCCTGCACGTCCGGAAACAGCGTTGCTTGGTCGCCGATCACCTCAATCTTCACCCAGTCCGACAAGCCGACTTCGCGACCGAGTCGAGCGGTACGGATGGCCTCATCAGCGGTGTAGCAACCCGCGGTGTTGGGCAAGAGAAAATACTTCTGCGGATCGATGAAGTCGAGCAGCGACTCCTTGCTGCGGTCGAGGTTGACGCGCCGCACCGCGACCGTCACCATCTCGGCGCCCGATGCCTCAATGGCGCGCGCCGTCTCTTTCCCTGACTTGTACTTGCCCGTGCCCACGATGAGCCGCGAGCGAAATTGCCGGCCTGCAATAACGAATGGGTCCATCCGGATATTGTAATGAATGGCGAGCGGCCGGGATGTGATTTCCCGCACTTCGTCCCGCAGTGCTTGGAATTCGTGCCACCGTCCCGTATGCTCGGTGCGCTTCGTCGCAATCGGCTGGCTGCAAGTCTTTTCTGGAGAGACCATGAAGACAATTCTCGTCGCGCTGATTCTCTGCAGTTCCCTCCCGACGCTCGCCGCCGATACCAAGTCGAACGGCGACGTGCTCGGCCGCTGGGTTGGTGGCAAGTGGCCGCTCGACGGCAAGATGCTTGATTCCGATTACAGCAAAGCGATGACAGTCACCGGCGTCAGTAACTGCGCCTGGTCGCCCGACCACGTCTTCGTAGTCTGCGATCAGTCGATCAACGAGGCAGGCAAACTCAGCCACGAACTTTCTGTCTATGTCTTCGATCCTGATAACTCCACGTTCCACTTCTACGGGTTGGCGCTCAACGGCGATCGGCCGCACTCGACTGACCTGACCATCAGCCCCAACGGCAATCGGTGGGAGTATTCCAGCAAGACCGAGATCAAAGGAAAGACGGTGCAGTTCCGCACGATTAACGAGTTCCGCAACCCAGACCACATCGACTGGTGGTCCGAGTATTCCACCGACGGCGGGGCCAGCTGGATCAAGATGGGAGGAGGCTCGGAGATCCGGCAGAAGTAAGCGACCGCTCTCCCAGTTGCGTCCGAAACGCCCCCGGACTTATGCCGGTAATGACGCGAAAGGATCGCGTAAAGTGGCTTTGGTCGGCGAAGCCCCAGATCGCAACTGATGTCGGCCAACGAGCGTTCGGGATCGAACATCCGCTCGCACGCTTCGCGCACGCGCAGCCGATGCACGTACTCTCCGATGCCCTTGCCTGTGATACGCCGAAACACTCGCGACAGATGCACGGGATGCACGCCTGCCTCGCGCGCCAGGTCGTCCATCGGAAGCCGCTCGCAAAACTCGGCGCGCAGCTGCTCCTTGATCCGCCGCAGCCAGAACGGAGCCGCGCTGTTTCGGGCTTGCGGGCCACACAGCCCAGCAACTCCGATACCAGGCTCTCTACCTGCAGATCATGAGCGTCAAGAGACGTCCGCGTCTCAATTCGGGCTCAATCGTCATCAGCAACCAAACCCACCCCGGCCACATTCTGTTAACCATCGAGGCCGACGTTAGCGAACTGTACGCGTCGAAGGATGTTACCTCAGGATTGGCGCTGGCCACACTCGACGCGCAAAAGCTGACGTACGAGGCCAAGTATTACAAAGACCTGGCCAACTGCCGCGCTGGCTGGCTGCGAGAGTTCGGGCCGATCATCGTTCTCGCGCCCTGGGTAACCTTGCTGCCAACCCTGTCCGATCCTGCGCCGGAGATGCTGAACGGTGCTGCCGTGTTGTCGGCCGTCGTTGCGGAAATAGCGGCCATCTCGGCTTCTCAACCGGATATTGGCCAACAGGTAGCGACTGTGACCTCTAGCATCTTGAACGTGCCGGTCGCGATGCTGTTGACCGGCACAGTTCGACCCGGTAGTTAGGGTTACGTTCAAGCCGTTCCCCTGGCGTCGTCAGAGATAACTGAACCACCCGCTCTGGCTCTGCCGCTTAACGCCTCCGTACCAGGCGCACGGGTAGTAAAGAATCGCCACCACCAGCAACCACATGGCGTAGCAGAAGAGCAGGCCGTGGCTGTAGCCCGGATCAGCCGGGGTCATGATGCCGCCGTGCAGCAGCCATGCATAAGGTTGGCGCGCGATCATCGCCACCACGATGGCCAGAAGGTGCGCCACGTAAATATGCACGACGTAGAAGAACAGCGGAACGCGCCCGTAAACGATAATGGCGCCGGCGACCTTGCCCGGCGCCCGTTCGTTATAGCGATCGAACCAGGCGAGCGCCATTAGTGAGGGTCCCAGCGTCATCAGTAGAAACAGCAGTGACGGCGGATACTTGCTGACATCGAGAAACGCGACCACGCTCATGGCAAGAGTCGCCTGCGGATGAAACGGTCCGCCGGAATCGGGGACGAGCGTCGCGGTGGGCAGCGCGTTGCCGTAGACCCCAGTGAATCGCAAGAAGACAAATGCCAGCGTCATCACGCTGCCCATCGCCAGACACCAGCGGCGTCGCTCGGCAGCCGGCTTCTGCATTAAGGTTCCGAAGCCATAGCCAGCAGCCATCACCCCGAACCACGGAATCAGCGGATATGGAGCCAATAAGAATCGTGACGAATCGTGAAACGTGATGACCCCGGGCCGATGCAGCACAGTCCACAACCAGTCAAGCCTCCCGAAACTACTGTTTTGAATGGGGTCGAGCAAATTGTGAAACAGGCAGATCGCTACGCCGATCCATCCCACCGATCTCGCTGGCAGCCAAGTCACAATGCCCAGCAACACCATGCACCATCCCAGCGCCCAGATCACAGATGCGATTGGCAGGAACTTGAACGTCCAGCCAAAATCGATCACCGTGATCTCCAACAGCGCCAGCCATAAACCGCGCTTCATCAAAAAAGACGAGAGTTCGCCGTGAGTGTTGCCTCGGATTGACCAGAGAAAGGCACCGGTTCCAGCCAGAAAGAAAAATCCGGGAGCGCAAAAGTGGGTCGCCCATCGGGTGAAAAATAACCCAGGATTAGTCTGCGCCAGGCTTTCAGGAGCGAAGGCCAAGCCTTCAAAGAAATCGCGCGTATGGTCGAGTGCCATCAGCACGATGATCACGCCACGCCACAAGTCGAGCGAATCGAGACGAGGGCGTGCAAGCACTGTCAGTGGTATGGCTCCGCTTTTTGCCAGATCACTGGGTACTGCCTTGAAAGCCTCGGAAGCCATGGTGTAAGAGCAGGTTTACCGCCGATTCTTCATACGTTAGCAGGCGCTCAGGCTCAGTGCTTTTCGAAATTACGTGCCGCGCAGTGATTCAAGCGTAGATCGCGCCGAATTGGCCATGTGCATGATGTCTGTGCCCACTGCCACCATTCTCACGCCGGCCTTGATCTCCTTGCGAGCCTGGTCAGCGTTGCTGCAAAAGATTCCCATGGCTGAATTCGTTCTGGCACATGCCACTCGAATTTTGTCGATTGCAGCCACTACCTCCGTGTGACCGACCTGACCGACAAGACCCATGCTGTTCGAGAGATCGTACGGGCCCACGAAAAGGGCATCGATGCCCGGCACCGCCGCAATCTGGTCAACGCAGGAGACAGCGTCGCGATGTTCGATTTGAACGACCACCGCCGTCTGATCATTGGCCGACGAGAGGTACTCGCTGAAACGCAGGCCATACCCCTGGGCTCTCCCGAGTCCGACACTTCGCTCGCCCATCGGGTGATACTTCGCCAGGGCAACAATCTCGCGTGCGTATGATTCGGAGCTCACCATCGGCACGATAACCCCACTGCACCCGGTATCCAGGATCCGCTTGATGTTTTCCGGCGTACCATCCGGCACTCGCACCAGGGTGTGGCAACGATTTGCCACCGCCTGTATCGCAGTCTGGGCATCCTTGATCGACAGACTTCCGTGCTCCAGGTCGATAAAGATCCAGTCGAACCCCAGCAAGGCCAGTGCTTCGGCAACTTCCGGAGATGCGACCGTCAAAAGCGTCCCGATCAACGGCTTGCCTGCCTGCAGTGCATCACGAAATGTTGTGATCATCGGAAAGTTCCTCACCTCAACATCCGAAAGAACCTCTGCGCCTTCGCCACGTCTCTTCCGATCTGCTCGCGCAATGAACCCACCGATTCAAATTTGCGCTCCTCGCGCAGCCGCTTCAGGAAGATCAACTCCACCTCCGTCTGCGCCAGCAACTCTATCTCGCGGAAGTTGAGTAAGTGGCTCTCGATGGCGAACGAGTCCGGCCCAAACGTCGGGCGCACGCCCACGTTGGTCACCGCATCGAAACACTCGCTGTTAATGCGCACGCGCGTGATGTACACGCCATTGGCCGGAACGAGTTCGTCGTAGCGCGCCAGGTTGACCGTCGGAACGGTGTAACGCGTGCCATATCCGCGCCCCCGTCCGGGGTTCGACAGAATACTGAACGGGCGGCCCAGCAAGGCGCGCGCGCGTTCGACCCGACCCGCTGCGATCAACGCTCGTATCTCGGTGCTCGATACGTGATGCCCGCGCAGCATGAGTTCCGAGTAGGTGTGCACATCGAAGCCCATCTCGCGCCCAAACGCCGCGAGAGTTTCGACATTGCCCTGCGCCTTGTGTCCGAAGTGGAAGTTGTAGCCTTCATGCACTTCGCGGGCGTGCAACCTATCTACCAGCACCTGCTTGGCGAAATCGTGCGCCGACACCAGCGACAGGTCGCGCGAGAACGGCAGCACCAGTACTGCATCCACGCCGGTCTGCGCCAGCAGTTGCAACTTGACCGGAAGCGGCGTCAACAGCTTGGGTGCAACATCAGGCCGCAAAATGCGCAGCGGATGCGGCTCGAAGGTCACCACCACCGCCTTGCCTCCGATCACGTGAGCACGCTCGACCATGTGCCGCACCACCTGCTGGTGCGCGACATGTACACTGTCGAAGTTGCCGACACTCACCACCGTCGGGTCCAGTTGCTGTGGGACTTCTTCAAGCTCGCGGAATACTTGCATCGTCGATCGGCACCCTAGAGTTCGAATTCGAGCTTGAGCCCGTCATAGGAGAGGCGCACGTTCTCCGGCAGTGAAGCATTCGTCGCCTCGTGCGGCATGTCGTGCGACATGTGGGTGAAAAATGCGCGCTTCGGCTTGAGCCGCTCCACGATCTGCAGCGAGTTCTCTACCGACGAATGCGTGGGATGCGGATGGTGGCGCAGCGCATCGAGAAACAGTATGTCGAGGCCTTCCAGTTGCGCCATCGTCTCATCCGGCACCGTACTGAAATCGGTCAGGTATGCCGCTGATCCGAAGCGATAGGCCTCAATGGCATAGTCGCCATGATTCACCACCAGCGGCTTGAATGTCGCGCCAAACAATTCAATCGGGCCGTCCACATTGCGAATCTCGACCTGCGCCAAGCCCCCGTACTTATAGTCACCTTCGAAGATGTAGCGAAAGACACTGCGCAACACCTTCGCCGTATTCTCCGTCGCGTACAGCGGAATCTTCTCTCCCCCAGTCACTCGCGGAAAGCTAAGCGGACGAACATCATCGAGTCCCAGAATGTGGTCTGCGTGACCATGGGTGTACAGCACGGCATCGACGCGCTTGATGTGCTCGCGGATCGCCTGCTCGCGAAAATCGGGCGACGTATCGATCAGCACTGTGTGGCCATCCCACCGCACCATGATCGAAGGCCGCGAGCGCCGGTCGTGCGGATCGCTCGAGGTACACACCGCGCAATCGCAGCCAATCGTGGGCACGCCCATCGACGTCCCGCTGCCCAGTACGGTGAGCGTAGCCTTCATCGTTTTTCGAACGGAGCGGGCACTCGACCCTCGGGCGGATTCGCGATCAGATTGGTCACTTCGAGGTACGCCATGCGCAGCTCGTAGAGCACGTTCTGCAACATGTTCTCCTCTGCCGGCGTCAGGTTGCCCCTGGTCTTGTCCTTCAAGATGCCGAGGATGTCGATGGTCTGCCGGGCGCCCATCAGGTCTACCTGCGGCTGTCCGCCCTGCGGGGCCGCGAGCCCAAGCTGCATCAGCGCGCTCATGTAAAGCGACGCCGCGAACTTCTCGAAGTTCATTTCGAAGTCTTTAGCCCGATGTGCCTGTCCCTGCTTGCCCAACTCGCGCTGAATCTGCGCATCGACCTCGCGCGTGGTTTCCGCGTAGGCGTCGGCCGAGGCCTTCTGCTCGGCGTCAGAGGGAGCCTCATGCATCTCCTCCGTCGGCTGCGGAGGCTCAGTTGCCGTGACACCAGGCGCGGGTTCGCGTTGCGCGGCACGCTCTTCGTTGACGCGCTGCGCCGCCTCACGCTCGCCCTGTTCGCGCTCTTCCCGGCGCTCTTCGGCTTCCACTACTTCCTGGCGCAACTCGCCGTCCATGTTGAAAAGCCTGCGGTCGTTGACTACAAATCCTGACTGCTTCTCGTCTCTGTCTGCCATATGTCCTTTGCTCACTACTTGAATGGAATCGTTTGCACCGTGGCCTTTTGCTCGCCCACCTGCACCGATGTTCCCGGGCGCTTCAAACTCGCGGCGCAAATAGCCAAGCGCTAGCGTGCGTTCGCCACTTGGAAACGGCACGCGAGCGGTGCTGGTGATCTCGCCTATGTTCTTGCCGTCGACTTGAACTTTCGTTCCCGGCTGTGGCGGCTCGCCTTCCACCACGAATCCGGTGAACGTGCGATGAAGAATGGCACGCGCGCGAATGCGCTCCACGATCTCCTGCCCGATGTAGCATCCTTTGGTGAAGTTCAGCGCGTGCTTCTGTTCGGTTTCCTGCGGCAGATCGCGCTGGCTAATGTCGAGACCGTATCGCGGAACGCCCCGAGTGATGCGATACAACTCGAGGGCTTCGCTACCTACGGGCATCGCACCGGCAGCGACGAGCGCGTCCCATACAGCGTCAGCGTGCTCGGCAGCAAACCAGATCTCGTAAGCGTCCATATTTGGATGACTGCCGTGCGCAACGGAGATGCCAACGTCGTGCCACACAAGATCGACCACCCGTCCCGCCTCAAGATGCGCGGGTGGCCCATAATTGCCCTCCTTTGGCAATTGTGGGATTTCAATGCCGGCTTTCTGCAAAGTGTTTGCCGCCTGCGGCCCGGCGACTCCCACCGCCGACAACTTGTCGCTGACGTCGGCAACCTCAACGTCGTCCATGATGATGTAGCGACCAAAGATTTCCATGATCGGCGTCGCCTGCGCGCGATCGGTCGTGACCAGCACGAAGTCTCCGCGATTGTAGGCCACCAGATCGCCCACGATGCGCCCTTGCGCCGTCAGCACAAAGTTGTACACGCCGTTTCCCACCGTCAGGTCGCGAACGTTGTTGGTAACCATGCCATTCAGCCAGCGAACGCGGTCTTCACCAGTCAGCACCAGCTTGGCCTGCCAGCTCATGTCGAACACGCCACTGCCTTCCGCCAGCGCCCGGAACTCGGCCGCCGTATCGCCGAACGAGGCTGCAGTTTCGGCCCCGCGGTAGTTCTCCAGCCGCGTTCCGGCCGACGCGAGCTTCTCTTGAAACGTAGTCACAGCCATATAGAACCTCTGATTATAAAGGAGAAAGACGGGTGCAAGGGCCCGCACCTTGTTGAACGTTAGCTCAATGCCTTGGTGGTTCCGTGTCGCTCTCTTTGCTCTATTTCCGGCTGCATTCGGACTGGGGCAGCAGAGGTATATCGAAACTTCCCCTCGACCAGGGAGCTTCGCAATCGTGCGCGACGGGCGAGGGTCTTCCCTTTACGTTGACCAGCCTCCTCAGATCATCGACGCTTTGGCGAAGAATACCCAACAAGACCAGGCACAGTCGGTGGAAGACAGCGTCCGCAAAGTGAACTCAACTCACCGCGTCGAAGGCCCCGGTTATCACAGGTTAAAAGTCTGGATGGTCGATCCCGGGGTCGTGTTGCAAGAGCTGGTGGTAGATATGGGCGGCCTCAAGCCCAGCTACCTCGGGCCGCCGGAGAACTTCCACAATCCATAACTTACGTGGGGGTGCCCCACGCTTATCGCCATCGCTTATCGCTAGTTGCTAGTTGCCGTTCCATTTGTTTATCGTTCCAACTCGTGACCCATAACAAACGCATCGCCGTCGTCCCCGGAGACGGGGTCGGCAAGGAAGTCATCCCCAGGGCTCTCGACGTGCTGCGTGCCACTGGTGCACCGCTCGAGTTCACCACATTCGATTGGGGAGCCGAGCGCTATCTGATCGACGGCACCACCATTCCGCCCGACGCCTTCGCCATGCTGGCGCGCGATTTCGACGCCATCTTGGTCGGAGCGCTGGGCGATCCGCGCGTGCCCACCAACATTCATGCCAAGGAAATCCTGTTGGGCATGCGCTTCCAGATGGATTTGTATGCCAACGTCCGTCCGGTGAAATTGCTCGACGCCTCGCTCTGCCCGCTGAAGAACGCCACGCCCGACGACATCAACTTCACCGTGATTCGCGAGAACACTGAGGGCGTGTACTCGGGCATGGGCGGCAACTTCAAGTTCGGCACGCCCGACGAAGTTGCGACGCAGGAAGACATCAACACTCGAAAAGGTGTGGAGCGCATCATCCGCTACGCTTTCGAGTACGCCCGCGCCAACAGCCACAAGAAAGTTCTCATGGCCGACAAGTCCAACGTCATGACTTACGCCGGAGCCCTTTGGCAGCGCGTCTTCAAGCAAGTCGCGACAGAGTTTCCCGACATCGCAACCCAGCACATGTACGTCGACGCGCTCTGCCTGCAGATGGTGCGCGAGCCGCGATCGCTCGACGTGATCGTGACCAACAACATGTTCGGTGACATCCTCACCGACCTCGCCGCCGCACTGCAGGGGGGACTCGGCATGGCGGCCAGCGGCAACATCCATCCTGGACGCACCTCGATGTTCGAGCCTGTGCACGGCTCGGCTCCTCCGCTTGCTGGAAAAAACGTTGCCAACCCGATGGGCGCAATCCTCACCGGTGCCATGATGCTCGCGCACCTCGGTCTCGACACTGAGGCCAAGACGGTTGAAGCTGCTGTCCTCGAGGCCGTTCGCCAGAAGAAGACCACCGCCGACGTCGGCGGTGCGCTGGGCACTCGCGAATGCGCCCAGTGGATCGCAAGCCGTATGGCGCATTGACATCCGTCGCCGCTGCGGTGTCAAAACGGGACCAAGTGCGAACTCGCGGGTACCCGTCCCCCTGTTCTTGAAAACAAATGACTTGCAGCACGATCGGCTGTAAGTTACTAAAAACATTTTAGTTATAGGCAAAGTCCTATTAACAAAGGACTTAGAAAGTTTTATGGGCCGGGTCGGGAGGTTAGTGGGGAGACCACCAGAAAATCGAGAATGAACAGGACCCATCACAGGTCGGACCACCTAGCTGGCCATGCGGTGTGCAGTCAAAACCCAGATTAGCGTCCAAAAAGGGACACGGCGAATGGTATCCTTCCGGCGAGTTGTTACTCCGCTAAACAAGCGGGCCGTATGGACCCCGTCGACTTCATCAAGACGTTAGCCGTCGTATTCGTGACGCTGTTCCCGGTGGTCAATCCCATCGGCGACGCCCCAATCTTCCTGGCGCTAACGGAACGCTATCCGCCCTCATCGCAGCGTATCCTGGCGCGCAAGATCGCCGCGTATGGATTCGCACTGCTGGCGGTCTCGTTCCTGTTTGGCAGCGTCATCCTCGACTTCTTCGGCATCAGCATCGTGGTGATTCAGATCGCGGGCGGCCTGGTAGTGGCTGCAACCGGCTGGAACTTACTCAATCAGCCGGACGCCGGTCCCGCCCAGCAGGAGGCCACCGAATCCCTCGAAGATGCCCTGGAACACGCCTTCTATCCGTTGACGTTGCCCATCACGGTGGGCCCGGGATGCATATCTATCGCGATTACGCTGGGCGCTCATCTCCGGCACCAGGCAGGATCTGGCTTTGAGCACGGTTATCCGCGCCACTTCATCGCAGGACTCCTGGGTATGTTCCTTTTGTGCCTGTTGGTGATGATCTGCTACAGCAACGCCGACCGACTGGTGAAATGGCTCGGCAAGGCGGGCACGACCATCATGACGCGACTGTCGGCGTTTATCCTGCTCGCCATAGGCGTTCAAATCATGTGGAACGGCCTTAGCTCAGGGCTGCCGCAACTCTTTGGGTTCCTGACGGCGAAATAGCAATCCGCAAAACCAGGAAGTGGAGCAGCCTTAGTCACTACTCTCTGCGGGAGAGGGAGTCGTTGAAATTGAAAAGGTGTAAACCCACCTCACGCGACTGTCCCTACTCCGTCCGCAGGGCCTTCATGGGGTCTACTTTCGTCGCACGTTTCGCCGGCACGTAGCAAGCGAGCATGGCAATCGCAATCATAGCCGCGCTCACTACAAGGTAGGTTGCCAGGCTGTTGGGGCTGACGCCGTACAACATGCTGGAAAGCCAGCGGGTCAAGCCGAAGCCGGCCACCACGCCGACGCCCATCCCGATCAACACCTGCACCAGCCCACTCAGCATGATGAGCCGAAGCACGTCTCCGCGCCGCGCTCCCAGCGCCATGCGCACGCCGATCTCGCGCGTGCGTTGTTCGACGCTGGTCGCGAGCACGCCGTAGATTCCGACCGCAGCCAGCAATAGCGCCAGCCCGCCAAAGATCGACATCACAAAGCTGTTGAAGCGGCGCTGGCCGAGGCTCAAGTCCACGATCTCCTGCATGGTTTCGATGTCGTACGCGGGCAGGTCGTGGTCGATGCCGCGCACCTGCTCGCGAATGACCGCCGTCATGAGCGCAGGATCGCCAGTTCCCCGCACCGAAAGCGTGAGGAAGGTGTAGTCCACCATCGGCCTGACGATCTCGGGACGCGTGTCGTCCTCCAGCGAGACTTGGTGCGTGTCTCCCATGACGCCGACCACGGTAAGCTGTAGCGGAGGATCGGGTGGCCGCGCACTGGCGACGACGCTCTTCCCTACCGCGTCCTGGTTGGGCCACAGTTTGTTGGCCAGCGACTGATTCACGATGATAACCGGCTGGTGCTTGTCGATTTCGTCGGCGGTAAAGTTACGTCCACGAACGATGGGGATGCCGAGCGCCGCAAAGTAGTCCGGCGAGGTAATGCCGCGCATGTCGGACGTCGGTTCGCTGCCGGGTTTGGCCGCGGGCTGGCCATCGACGGTGAACTTCATCATGCGGATGCGCGTCATCGGAAGACCGTCGGAGAAGCTAGCGGCTTTCACACCTGGCACGGCCTCAACGCGCTCCAGCAGCTGACGGCAAAACGCCGCCATCTGATCTTTCGTTGCGTAGCGCGACGGCGGCAGGCTGAAGTGCATGGTCAGCACGTGGTCGGCGCGGAATCCCGGATCGACGCTGAGCACCGACACCAGGCTGCGCACCATGAAGACCGCTCCCACCAGCAGCACGACCGCCAGGCTGACTTCACCGACAACCAACCCAGATCGGATTCTGCTGGGATGCGTCTGGCCGCCAGCCGACTGTTTCAGCACGGAGTTGACATTGGTGTTCGAAACGTAGAGTGCCGGAATGATGCCGAAAACGATGCCAGCGGCGAAGCTCACCGCCATGGTGAAGAGCAACACCCCGAGGCTGATGTGAACTTGTTCGGGACGCTGCAGATCTGCGGGCTTGAGCGCCAGCAAAGCCCGTATGCCAAGGTAGGCAACGCCGAGGGCGAGCACACCTCCGATAGAACTCAGCAGAACGCACTCCGCGAGCATCTGGCGAATCAGGCGCGCACGCGACGCTCCGAGCGCTTTGCGAATGGCGAGCTCGCGCTGTCGTGCCGTTGCACGCGTGAGCATGAGGTTCGCGAGATTGGCGCAAGCCAGCAGCAAAACCATTCCCACCGCGGAAAGCAGCACCATTAAATTGCGACGTAATTCTTCGCCGAGGTCTTCCACATACACCGGGAAGACGTTGGCACTGAAGCCGGCTTCGAGCGCCGGGTTCTGCTCTTCCAGGCGGCGCGCGATGGTCTGCATCTCGTCCCGCGCTTGCTGCAGCGTCACGCCGGAACGCAGTCGCGCGAACACCTGCATGCGGCGCCGGTTGCGTTCCGCCTCGGTGCCCTTGTGCGAGGTGTCGTAGGGCACCCAGATGTCGGGCTTTCGTTGCTCCGAGCCTTGCCGGGTGGACGGAAGGTAGAAAGTGGCGGGAAGCACGCCTGCCACAATGTAGGACTCGTCATTCAGGGTCAGGGTCTGTCCGACCACCGACCGGCTCCCGCCGAAATGGCTTTGCCAATAGGCGTAGCTCAACATCGCCGCGTGGCTTTGGCTGGGGTCACGTTCGACGAAATCGAAGGTCGATCCGGCTGCGGGGTTGACACCCAGGACCTGGAAGAAATTTGGCGAAACGCGCGCTCCGGCGACACGCTCGGGATCGCCGTTGCCTGTGCGATTCAGGCTGACGTCCTCGAATCCGGCGATGCCGTCGAATGATTTCGCCTGGCGAACCCAGTCCTCGAAATTCGTATAGGAGGTGGGGACGCGATCGCCCACCAGCGCGCCAAGGTGCGGGTTCTTCTCCCACATCATGACCAACGCATCAGGATCGTGGAACGGCAATTTGCGCAGCAGCACGGCGTCGACCACGCTGAAGACAGCGGTGTTAGCTCCAATGCCGAGGGCCAGCAGCAGGACCGCCACCAAGTAGAAGAGTAGCGACTTCCGCATGAGACGAAGGCCGAAAGCGAGGTCCTGCAGAAATTCGCGCATCGCGGTCTTAGACGGTCGCGGCCGCGCCTGTCAGCTTCGCCGGCTTCAAGTCTGCTTTGTGCTGCTTCTGCGCTGCGGCCAGTTGTTTCTTCAGAATGCGCACACCGGCATTGACGTGCTTTTCCTCCAGCAAAAACGGGGGGAGGAAGCGAAGCACACTGTCCTGCGTGACGTTAATCAGCAGGCCGTTGGCCAGTGTGCCTTCCAGCACCGGCTTGCCGGGAATGCCGAGCTGCAGCGCCTGGATCATGCCGACGCCGCGTACTTCGGTGGCAATCTCAAACTTCGTCACCAGTTCCTGCAGCTTCTCGGTAAAGTAAGTCCCGACGCGCCGCACCTGTTCCAGCAGCTTCTCCTCTTCCAGAATGGCGAGATATTCCAGAGCGATGCGGCAGGCCAACGGACCACCGCCGAAGGTCGTACCATGGCGGCCGGGAGTGATGTGCTGCGCCAGATGGTCCTTCGACAGAAACGCGCCCATGGGAAAGCCCGCAGCCATCGGCTTGGCAATGCAAACCACGTCGGGCATCACGCCAAAATGCTGGAAGGCGAAGAGTTGTCCGGTGCGTCCCATGCCGCATTGAATCTCGTCGAACACCAGGGCCGCGTGATGCTGGTCGGCAAGTTCGCGGCAGGCCTGCAGAAATTCCGCCGACGCACCGTAGATGCCGCCCTCGCCCTGGATCGGCTCCAGCACGATGCCGCAAACGTTGTCGTCCATCGCGGCGCGCAGGGCGGCGACATCGTTACGCGGCACGAAGCGCACGCCCTCCAACATCGGATCGAACCCCTTGCGATATTTGTCTTGCGCGGTCAACGCCAGCGCGCCCATGGTGCGGCCGTGAAAAGAATTCTCCATGGCGAGGAGCGTGGTCTTCTGCGGACCGGCGGTCGCGTGCCCGGCGGCGCGCACCAGTTTTATCGCGCCTTCGATGGCTTCCGTTCCGCTGTTGGTGAAGAAAGCGCGGTCGAGTCCCGACTTCTGGCAGAGCTTCTCCGCCAGCAAGCCTTGATACTCGTTGTAATACAGGTTCGACAGGTGGATCACCTTCGCCGCCTGCTCGCGAATCACCTTCACAATGCGAGGATGCGCATGTCCCAGGGCATTCACTCCGAGTCCGGACAAAAGGTCGAGATACCGCTTGCCATCGACGTCAAAGAGATACACGCCCTTGCCCCGCGAAAAGGCGACGGGATAGCGGGCGTAAGTGTTCACAAGGTACTTCTGCTCAAGCGCAACGATTTCCTGATAGGTAGCCATGATAATTGCCTCGACTCCTGCTCATTCTAGTGCATCGGATATGGTCTCACGCCGCCCGTCTGCTATCTGAAACTACGGCAATCGGATGGTGAAGGCTCACCCGCAAATCAGCGCCCACGCTCTTAGGAAATGCCCTTATATTGCAGCCCGCACTTTAATTCCGTCTGAAGCGTGCCGGGTCACCGCCAGTAATAGCCATGATTACTAATGGCTTCGTTACGTTCAGGTCCACGCAAGTTTCTAGGCCCCGGTTTTCATCGTACTCTAGATCATTGTTTCCATAGGGGAAAAAGCATGATCGTGCCACTATGCTTAAGGCGTAGGCAACAAAACTCCCAAATGTCGCAAATGTTTGCATAGGGCTAGAAGTAACCCTCTGGTTTAGCAAGGTAAGCTTTGGCATGTTACTTGCACTCCGATTGCTACGAAAGTTCCAATGCACTGGTGCGCGGTCGCTTCGTCTGGAGGCCGCTAACACAGAGGCTGCAACCAAAGAAAAGAAGCGCCCTGGATGGCCGGGGACGCTAAGGGGAGACCGGAAATGTCAAAATTGGCTGTATCCACCGTTTGTCTTGCGCTGCTTGCTCTGGCTAGCACTGGCGCGTGGGCCAACTCAATTCCTCCTCAGGTCACGCTGTCTTCCAGTACCACTGGAAGCGTGTATTTCGGTGACAGCGGCGGCAACCTCAGTTTCTGGTTCAGCGGTACGTCCGCGCAGTGCGGCCATGCCCACTGCATTTCCGGGAACGCCTTGCTGGATCCTCAAGGGGTCACCGGCAAGTACTGGATGTGGATGGTTGGCAGCGCTCCGACATTAACCGGAAATCCGAACGATTTCACCGTCAACCAGGGATCGACCGCGATCTGGCTGGAAGTGAAACTTGGCACCAACGGTTCGCTCGGTGACCTGATTGTCAGCGTGGCTTTGAGCGATATCTACGGCGGTACGGGCCCATATCCGACCTCAGGCGGCACAATCGCGACCTCGGCATCAACCAATATGTTCCTGACAGATTCTTTTGTCCCGAACGGCACCGGTGCGATTGATTACACCCTCAACCTCGGGAACCACAAGACTGTGGCAAGCCTAACGAATGGCCAGCAGACCTACGGATACCTTTCCAGCGGCGAAGTCACTCCGAGCGTACCGGAGCCTTCAGGCCTTGCCCTGCTGGGCAGCGGCGTTCTGGGCCTCGCGGGCGTAATCCGCCGCAAGATGAAGGCCTAAGCGCGTCTCTTAGTCTCCTCCTTGGAAGAGCCGGAGCGAACCTGCTCCGGCATTTTTGCGTCCGGACCACGCGCCGCGCGCGAACTGCGCCAACGCAATTAACTCACCCGGCAAATCGATCCAGAGTTTCAGTTCCAACTTGCCCTCTGACGCTGAAATCCCTCTGCTCAGTCCCGCAGAATTGCAGCCACTAACATGCGGTCACAGTAGGTCCCATCAGTGCTATTCACAGTGCTGAGATTTGCCGCTAGTCTTACCCCGCTTCGCCGTGAACATTTCGCGAAGAACTAACACGAGCTGGCCGATACATCTGCTTCGCGGATTTATTCGCGGCTGACGGGAGCCCTTATGCGCTCAACCTCCAAGTTCGACAGACCCTGACAGCCGTCGAATGTGTTTCCAATTCGTCCCAGTGTGGCGTTGCCTCGGCACCGCGACGACCTCACGGCATTTCGCGGCTTCCTCTTAGCCACTTCGGCCTCTGCACTCTGGTGGGGACTCGGTTTGACCGCCCTTTGGCTGATGGTCTGGAAGAAGTAGCTTCCGCGCCAGCGCTCACCATCCTAAGCCCCGTTTCAGCCGCACAGTCGCATTGGCTGGGCTGGAGGTGAAGTTCTCTGCTCGAAAAGCGAAGTCAGCGCGAAGAGATCAGGGCAACCGACGCCAGCGCCCCGACGATCCCCGCGCTCTGCCATTTCGAGATCCGCTCCTTCAGCAACACTCGCGCCAAAATCACCGTGCTCGCCGGATAGAGCGACGAGAGCACGGCGGCAACATCAAGACGCCCACGTCGTGTGGCCGCGATGAACAGTGCGTTTCCGGTGGAGTCCAGCAGACCTGACAACACCATCGCCCAAAGCACAGTCCGCAGCGGACGCACATCCCGCGGCGTCAGCACCACGATGATGGACATGAGCGACGTCGACGCCAGACGTGCCGCCACCATCGGCCAGAACACTCCGTGATGCCCCGCCTGCTTGCCCGCAATCAGAAACAGTCCAAAACTGATGCCAGCCAGAACAGCAAGCCCAAGACCGCGGTGAGAATCGACGTATTCATCCGGCCGCGCTACCAGCCAAACGCTCACCAGGGCCAATACAAACCCGAGCAACTGAAGGCGGTCGGGCATTCCCTCCGTGCGAACAGCAACCACCACGGGTAATATGCCAGTAACCACGGATGCGACGGGCGCCACTACTCCCATGCGGCCAATAGCGAGGGCCTGGTAAAGCGCCGCGATGCCGAAAGCGCCCGCGATGCCAGCAGCGGCTCCCCACCAAAGTTCGACGGCTGGCGGAATCGCTTCGCCGACCAAAAGCGCCATCGCCAGCATGGCGACGAACCCGCAGGCATGCGCCACTGCTACCACCCGAAAAACATTGGCCCGCTTGGCCGCCACTCCGCCGGCAAAATCCCCGCCACCCCAGGTGGCTGCCGACGCCAGACTCAAGCCGGTAGTCTCAATCGTCGAGCTGATCATTGGTGAATTTAAGATACACGTTGATCACAGCCTGGTCAGTGAAACGGCGGCGCCGCATAGGCTGTTACGAAACGCCGATTACGGACTTGGTGGTGGAACAAGAGTCGCGAAATCCAGTGCCGCCGGCACGGAATAATCGTAGCCCGGCACGAAGCCGGAGGCGGAGTGCCGGGTCAGACGGGATATTTGATCGGGGTCCCGCAGGAATGGCACCGTCTTCTCAGCGGTCTCTATGGCCCCATAAGCCTGGGAGAAACAAGCGACGAACTCCTTCCGATCCGGAATCCGCGGTTGCCTTTGTTTCCTCAATTCCGATCCGTGCTCATCCGTGTAGTTTCGTGGTTGCTTTCGCCAAGCTTCGTCCCGTGATTAGCCTGTAAGTACCCCCACCTTAGTAACTTCCGGCGATCCTGAAATTCACACCGAAATTCCAAAAAACATATCTACCCGGTCCGGGTTAATTTATAATTCCGGAAGCTGTTAACAGGCCTAGGTTTAGGAGTTTTCCAGTTGGAATCGGTCATGGCATCGAAGTTGCACATACAAGACAGGTCTGCAAGTTCAGTCGCGCGCAGACCGCGTGGAGCACTGCCTCCAACTCCGATGGCCACGGACCTGCAATCGCGATTTTTCGCACTCCTGCTAGCGCTCCTCAGCGTCGCTGCCATCGTTTTCGCCGGAATCAATTTCCAGAAGGACCGCGAATACACCAGCCCGTACGACGGCGTCTGGTGGGTGGAAAGTGGCGATCACGTCCAGGCCCAGCGGGTTGACGTCAACGGTCCCGGCGAAAAGGCCGGCGTCAAGTCAGGCGACTTGCTGGTCGCCGTTGACGGCCGCAACATCGCCGACGTTAGCGGACTGGAGCGGCAACTCTACCGCACCGGCGTCTATTCTAAGACTACTTACTCGCTGGTCCGGCAAGGTATTTCGGTCGAGGCGAAAGACTTAATCCTGGTTCCTGCCGACCGCTCGCTCTACCTCGGCTTGCGACTGATTGCGTTGGTCTATCTCGGGATCGGGCTGTACGTCCTTCTGCGCCGTTGGACCGCGCCCAAGAGTTCCCACTTCTACGTCTTCTGCCTGGTGTCGTTCATCTTTTACTCGTTCCATTACACCGGCAAGCTCAACGACTTTGACTGGATCATCTACTGGGCCAATGTGGTTGCTTGGCTGTTACAGCCAGCGCTGTTCCTGCATTTCTCGCTTACGTTCCCCGAACGCAAGGCTGTACTGACCGGCCGCCGCTGGCTGATTCCCGCGGTGTACCTGCCCGGAACGCCTGATTCTGGCGCTACAGGTTGTCGCGGTCCGGTGGCTGCAGCCCAGCGAAAAGCTGCGTTTCAACCTTGACCGCCTGCAGATGGTCTACCTCGCCGCGTACTTCGTGACCGCGACTTTCGTGCTGTGGCATAGCTACCGTCACGCCGGCTCAGCCATCTTGCGCCAGCAAATGAAGTGGGTCACGCGCGGCACCATCCTCGCGGTCGCCCCGTTCACGATTTTCTACGTGATTCCCTACTTGATGGGCAGCGTGCCACCGCGGATGTTTCGGTGCTGTTTCTGGTCTTTCTGCCTCTGACGTTTGGGTATGCCATCTTCCGCTATCGCTTGATGGACGTGGACGTGATCTTCAAGCGCGGCATGGCCTACACCATCGCGGCGGGCGCAATTCTGGCGGCATATTTCGCGGCTGTCGGCGTAGTCTCGGAGCTCTTCCACAAGAACTTCCCCAGCGCGGGACCAGTGGGGCTCGTGATCGCCATCGCCGTCACGGCGCTGCTGTTCGATCCGTTCAAGAACTGGGTGCAGGATTATCTCGACAAATTCTTCTACAAGAAACGTTATGACTACCGGAAGACGCTGATCGAGTTTGGCCGCGACTTGAACTCCGAAACCGACCTCGACCAGATGCTCACCTCGATCATCGATCGCCTGTCACATACGCTGCATGGTCGATCGCATGGCCGTCTTCCTCTCGAACCCCGATAGCCCTGAGCAGTTCACTCTGGCCAAGACGTTTGGCATCGCGAACACCGGCGGCCTTAACCTCGACTTCCTGCATGTGGAACGTCCGGAGTGGGAGGCGGGCCACCTGTTCTTCGACAACACCGGACCAAGCGGTGCGCGAGACTCCTGAGGCGCGTGAAGCCATCCGCCGGCTTGACCTGAACTACTACATTCCCTGCACCGTGATGAACCGCATGATTGCCGTCTCGGGCTGGGCAAGACTGCCGAAGGCGACTTCCTCTCCAGCGAAGACGTGCAGTTGCTCGAAGCCCTGGCCGGCTATATCGGAATCGCCATGCAGAACGCGCGCCTCTACAAGTCGCTGGAGAGCAAGGCAGCGCAGTACGAGCGCCTGAAGGAGTTCAACGAGAACATCGTCGAGTCCATCAGCGTAGGCGTGCTGGCGGTTGACCTGGAAGACCGCATCGAGTCGTGGAACTCGCAGATGGAAGTGATGTACGCCTCCTCGCGCTCGGAAGCGCTTGGCCGCTCGCTGCGCGACGTCTTCCCTCCGGCATTTCTGGAGGAGTATTACCGCGTGCGGCAGAGCGCCGGATCCACAACCTGTACAAGTTCCGGCTGGGCACCACCGCGGGCGACACCCGCATGACCAACATCGCCATCGCTCCGCTGGTCAGCAAGGATTTCAGCGTCATCGGCCGCCTGATCATCGTGGACGACATCACCGAACGAATCGAGTTGGAATCGCAACTGACGCAGGCCGAAAAGTTGTCGTCGATCGGACTGCTGGCGGCAGGCGTAGCGCACGAGGTCAACACGCCGCTGGCTGTGATCTCGTCGTATGCGCAGATGCTGGCCAAGCAAGTGAGCGCCGAACCGAAGAAGGCCGAATTGCTCGACAAGATCACGCGCCAGACCTTCCGCGCCTCGGAGATCGTCAACAGCCTGCTGAATTTCTCGCGCACTTCGAGCTCCGAGTTCAACAACGTCGACCTGAATCGTGTCATTCAAGACACCTTGACCTTGCTTGAGCACCAATTCAAGACTGCGCGCGTCAAGGTTGTTCCGGATCTGCATCCGCAGTTGCCGCCGATCTTCGGCAACACCGGAAAGCTGCAGCAGGTCTTCCTGAACCTGTTCCTCAACGCCAAAGACGCCATGCCCGCAGGAGGGACGCTGACCATCACCACCGGCAACGGCCACAACGTCAGCGTTACAGTGACCGACACCGGCAGCGGCATCGCGCAGGAACACATTCATCGCATCTACGATCCGTTCTTCACCACCAAGACCAAAGCCAAGACCGGTCACACCGGCGGCACCGGACTGGGGCTCTCCGTGACCTACGGCATCATTCAGGAACACGCCGGCAAGATCCACGTAGACAGTACGCCGGGACAGGGCACGACCTTCACCATGGAATTCCCGATGGTAAGAAAGGTCGTCAATGCCTGAAGCAACGCATCAGCCGCGCTGCCACCGGGACGGGACGAAACCAGTTCGCTGGGCTCGGTGCTGATCATCGATGACGAGGCCGCGATTCGCGAGTCGTTGCAGACGCTGCTCGAAATCGAAGGCTACGAAGTCGAAACCGCAAACGATGGCGACGAAGGGCTGGCGCGCCTTGCCGACCGTCCGTTTGACCTGGTGCTGCTCGACTTCGCCTTGCCCGAGCGCAATGGCATCGAAATCCTGCAGGACATCCGCGAGCGCGACTCCGAGCTGGCAGTCATCATGATCACCGCCTACGGCACGGTCGAGAACGCGGTCAACGCCATGCAGTCCGGCGCGACCAACTTCATCCAGAAGCCCTGGGACAACGAGAAACTGCTGGCCGACGTCGGCGCAGCCGTTGGACGGCGGCGCGCTGAGGAAGAAGTCATCCAGCTTAAGCGGGCGCTGAAGCAGCGCTACAACTTCGAGCACATCGTCGGCAAGAGCGAGCCCATGTTGCGCATCTTCGACCTGGTGGCGCAGGTGGCTCCCAGCCGCTCGACGATACTACTGCAGGGCGAGAGCGGAACCGGCAAAGAGCTGATCGCGAAAGCCATCCACATGAACTCCACCCGCAAGGGCAACGCATTTGTGCCGGTCAATACCGGTTCGATGCCGGCGGACCTGCTGGAGTCCACGCTCTTCGGACACGTGAAGGGCGCATTCACCAGCGCCATCGCCAGCAAGAAAGGCCTGTTCGAGATGGCCGACCGCGGAACGCTCTTCCTCGACGAAATCGGCACCATGGGACTCGACACGCAGGCCAAAATTCTGCGCGTGCTGCAGGACCGCAAGTTCATGCACCTCGGCGGCGTCAACGAAATCCAAGTGGACGTGCGCATCATCGCCGCTACCAATGTCGATTTGCGGCAGCAGGTGAAAGAAGGCAAGTTCCGCGAAGATCTCTTCTATCGCCTCAACGTCATCACCATTGATCTGCCCCCGCTGCGGCAGCGCAAGAACGACATTCCGCTGCTGGCGCACCACTTCGCGCAAAAATTTGCCGAGGAAAACGACAAGCCCCAGTTGCTTATCTCGCCCGAAGCCTTGCGTCCGCTGATGGATTACGACTGGCCCGGCAACGTGCGCGAACTGGAAAACGTGATCGAGCGCGCCGTAGTGCTGGCCAACGGGCCGAGCCTCACCGTCGATCTGCTGCCCGACAACATGGCCGGACGCGGCAGCAAGCTTGCCATGATGGAGCATCGCCCCGATGCGTCGCTGTTCGAGATCATGGAAGACTGCGAACGGCGCATCATCAGCGACATGCTGGAAAAATGCAACTGGAACCAGACCGAAGCCGCCGACCGCTTCCGCATTCCTCTCTCAACGCTCAACCAGAAAATCAAGCGGCTGAGCATCGAGATCAAGAAGAAGGGGCGGGAGTAAGAAGAGAGTGGCTAGTGGCTAGTTCAAGACCGCGCCGGGTGGCGCGGTCTTTCGCTGGTGGCAATATTGCCAGGATTTGTCCGACGGCGGCATTGGAGCAGTCCGCAGGGCGGCACAACAATAGCCCGGCACGTGAGTGCCCAAAATCACCC
>CAVRMO010000023.1:0-66711 GCA_963722405.1 uncultured Acidobacteriaceae bacterium | reverse complement strand
GATAGCTGTCAATTGTGGAGAACCGGACCTGTCGTAATCTATCGCGAAATGCGGAAATGGCCTGAAGTAACCGGCATGCCGCCAAGTCCATTCTGTGGAGAACGAGATCCTACCCTTTCGCCAAAGAAAGCGAAGGATGGGGCTCTCGGCGTTTTAGGAGGTACCTTCTAGAATGCTCCCATGAATTGTTCGAGCTGTCGTCTTAATCCGTATATGCGTTACGCCCTCGCGTTGAGCCTCCTTGTCTGCCTCACCTCGGCGGCACTCGGACAATCCCGTTTCGTCCACGCCGACGGAACCCAACTCCTCGACGGTCAAGGTCATCCCTTGTTGCTGCGGGGTACGAACCTGGGCAACTGGCTGGTGCGCGAGGGCTATATGTTTCACTTCGAGGGCGGCCCGCAGTCGGACCGCGAAATTGAAGCGCTGACCAATGAGTTGCTTGGTCCGGAAGCAGCCCAGAAGCTCTGGCATGACTATCGCGACCGCTATGTCACACGCGACGACATCCAGTTCCTGAAGCGCTCGGGCTACAACTCGATTCGCGTCCCGATGCACTACAAATATTTCGACAATGATCCCTCAGAGGGATTTACTCTGCTCGACCGTGTGATCGAGTGGTCGCGCGAGGCTGGGCTCTATGTCGTGATCGACATGCATTGTGCTCCCGGAGGACAGACCGGCTCCAACATCGACGATAGCTGGGGCTATCCGTGGATTTACGACAGCCCGCAGGCACAACAGCATGCCATCGAGGTGTGGAGGCGCATCGCGGCGCACTATCGCGATTCGGAAACAGTACTAGGGTACGATCTGCTTAACGAGCCGATTCCCCACTTCCCTGAGCTGAAGAAATTTAACAGCAAGCTTGAACCGCTCTATCACCGCATGGTGGATGCGATCCGCGAGGTGGATAAGAACCACATTGTCGTCCTTGGCGGAGCGCAGTGGGACACCAACTTCTCCGTCTTTGGACCGCCGTTCGACAAGAACGTGATGTACACGTTTCACAAGTACTGGATGAAGCCGGAGCAGCCGGAAATCCAGCAGTACGTGGATTTTCGTGACACCTACCGCGTACCCATCTGGATGAGCGAGTCGGGCGAGAATACCGACGATTGGATCGCCCAATTCCGCGAACTGCTGGAAAAGAATCAAATCAACTGGGCATTCTGGCCATACAAGAAGATGGACAGCCCCAGCTCGCCGGTTTCTTTCGCGCGGCCGGTTTATTGGGATGAGATTGTCGCCTACGCGAAGCTCCCCGGAGGCACTGGCGACACGGAAAAACGCATCGCGAAGCGGCCGCCGCAGGAGCACATCAACGCAGCGTTCGACGACCTGCTCAACAACATTCAGTGGAGGAAGTGCCGGCTCAATCAGGACTATTTGAAGGCGCTTGGGCTCGCGGCAACTAACTGAAAGAGCTTGTGCATTGTGTGGCGCTAAAACAGGTGGATGGCGACGGCTGTTGTGACTTTTTTCGGGGTGCCGCTGGGCCCGTGTCTGACCTCCCCCCGAAGGTTCAGAACACGGGCGCCAGTCTCATCACTTTCGCCTCAGGAATGCCAAGATTGTCCCACTCTTCGAGAAGCGAAGTCTGTATAAAATTGCACACTTTCGAATCGGAACGTCAGTCGTAGAGGATCACGTTGAGCAGCGATGGGTGCACCTTTATCCCGCCGTTGTACTGGATGAACCCGAGCTTGCGAAAACGGTTCATGAAGAAGCTGACGCGGGAGCGCGTAGTGCCGATCATTTCAGCCAGCGCTTCCTGGCTGATCTTGGGGATGTTGGTGTCGGGCTCGCCGCTCTCGCCGAACCGGGCGAGCAGAAGAAGTATGCGGGCGAGGCGCTTTTCGCTGGAATTGAAAAGTTGGTCGACCAAGTCAGCTTGAATCCGCATGGTACGGGCCAGCAGGAAGGCCACAAACAGGTCAGCGAAGCCGTGCTCCTCGTGGATCACCCGTATCATTTCTTTTCTGCTGATCTTGAGAACGGTGCAGGGAGTAAGAGCGGTAGCAGTCGCCATGCGGACAGTGTTGGGCCCGGGAAGCGATTCCTCGCCCAGAAACTCGCTTGGATTCAGCAGAGCAAATATGGCTTCTTTACCGCCAGCGGAAATAGCGCTGAGTTTGACTCTTCCTTTTTGGATGTAATAGACAGAATCCGCCGGGTCGCCTTGCGCGAAGATCTTCTGCTTGGCTTTGACCTCGACGATCTTTCGATCGAGTCCGGCGCCGGCCAGGAATTCCTTAGGGCTAAATGTCAACCTCTTCCGAGTAGCCATACTCCTTCCCTTCGCGAAAAGATTAGCACGGGTTTGGGTTTAGTAGCAGCCTTGGCGTTCGCATGCCAACCGAATCAGCGAGAGGGGATTCGTCGAAAGCGTCGCAAACGCCTCGCGCTTTTTCCAAAATGGGCGCTTTGGCACCCCGATTGCGAGTCCTGCAACACGGGAAAGGTACACCGCCAAGGATTTTAATATAAGGTGGCAAGTGTCTGCTTTTGTTGGGTGCGAGGAGGGAAATCACACCACCACGTGAGCTGTGTCACAGCCTGTGCGGCCTCATTCGACCAGAATCATAGCCAGCAAAGGGAGCACAATTGCCCAACCGATGCTTCCTGGGAGGCTGCGATGTCTGAAGATAAGCGAGATGTGCTCGAGGTCCTGCGGTATGAGCTTAACTTCATCGAGCAAGGGGGCTATGGGAATTGGTATAGCACGCCCTGGGGACCGGCTTCCATTTTCCAGGATTCGCTGACTTGTCCCAACCATGGCGACCCGACCCGTCCTCATGCCTGCCAGGAGTGCCTGTTGTACGATTTCGTGCCCGAACAATACCGTACCGATGATGTTCCTTGTCACCACATCCCATTGAATAAACAGGGAGATACGGTCGCCCAGCCGCAGCAGTCGGAAGAAGAGCTTCGGGAGAATGTGAAGCATTGGCTCAAACGTACGATTGCGCGCATCGAGACAGAGCGGGCGAAACAAAAGGAAGGCACAAACATTCAGATCGCAGAACGTACGGCCGCGCACACCGTCCCGAAATGAAACGCGTTCGACAATAAAAAGCCGGCCTTCCTCGGATCAGTCCTCAGCGGCGGGTAAGAATTCGAGCGAGCCATTGATTTCCCGGGAGTCCAACATGCAACGGGCATTCGCTTCCCTCAGCGCGCAAGAGGCGCTTCACGCAGCTATTTTCATCGAAGAACGAAATGCCGGGGTCTACCACCGGTTCGCCGAGATGTTCACTGAGTTTCACGATGCCGATTCGCTGGAAATCGCCAGCGTGTTCTGGGACATGGCCGTGGAAGAAAAGCGCCATAGCAGCCTGCTGCAAGCCACGTATCAGGAGCGCTATGGCAACGCGCGCTGCTCACTCACGGAAGAAAACCTGCTGGAGTTGATTGAAGTGCCCAGGCTGGACGATGGGGACGTGTTCGCCAACGGCCCGGCAGTCGAGCTCAGTGCGCGCGAACGTGCGCTGCAGGTTGCGCTGTCGGCGGAAACGAGCGCTCACAATTTTTACGCTCGATTGGTGGAGCAAACCGAACAAGGCCCGCTCCGTCGTTTGTACACAGAACTGTCGATGATGGAAGACGGGCATATGGTTTTCCTGCAGAGTATTGTGGAAAGATCCACCACGAGCATCGACAAGGGCGTGAACTGAAGAATTAGCAATTAGTGATTAGCAATTAGCTGTAACCCGATTGGTCATATCCCCGCGCGACCGCGCGAAAATTTAACACTACGGGTGGCGCAAGTCGGGAAACGATTTGAGTTCCACGGTCTTTTCGCTAGCCTGGTCGCTGCCTTTGGCATCGCTGGCGTGGAGCGTTAGCTTCCCGCGAATCACGCGATAGCCTTCGTCGCCGACTTTCTTTCCCGGTTCAACCGAAAGGGTCCCGTCGAAGTCGTACCAAAGCGCGTGAACCGTCTTGGTCTTAAAAGAAAGATGGCTGCCTTCCAGCGAGGCCCTGTCGAAAAACTGGTCGATGAACTCTCCCTTGTCACTGTCGGTGTCGCCAAAACGTGAAACGAAGCCAGACAGCTTGCCGTCCTCAAGGTTGAGTTGAACGAACTCGCCTTCTTTTAGGAACGTGTACATGCCCGACGGATCATTGGCGGATGCTGCGGTCTGCGCGCCGGCTCTCGGCGCTACCGAAAGCAGCGACAAAATAAGTCCTGCAAACATCACCGCACTCGCCAACCATTTGCGCAGCATATTCACCCCGGAGACATCCATCATTTCACGCCGGAATAGAATGCGAAAGCCGCGGCTGATCGGCACGGTTGAAGCCAAAACAGCTGTCCCTCGCGGCCGGACTCACACCGCGAATTCGCGTTGGAGGACGCGCCGTTTCGCTATAATCCCTGTTACGCGTACAACGGTGAGTGAGGATGTCAGAAGTAACGGCCGAGCAACCTCAGCACAATCCCGCGACTCAAGACGCGCCGGCTCTGCATTATGAACTGGAGCCGTGGCATCGTGTTTTCTGGCGCAATCTCACCGACACTATCGCGCGGCACGAGCCTCCCCCGGTAGAAACGACTTCGCAGCCGGTGCCGGTTCCGCCCGAAACGTTTATCCCCACCGGTTTGGGCTATCGACATTTTGTGGAATCTTACGGATACCACTTCCTGCTGGTCATCCTGATCTACTTCTTCTCGACTGCGGCCTTCTTCAACCGGCCGGTGGAGTTGCCTTCGCCGTTTGAGAACACTTCGGTGGAGCATTACGCATTGACCGAGTATCTGCCGCCGATCAACACTGGGCCGCGAGGCGAAGCGAAACCGCGCAAAGGCGCGCCCAAGCTGGCCAAGCAGGAGATACTTTCTGTCCCAACCGACCCCGACAACAATCATCAGACGATCGTGACGCCTCCACAGGTGAAGCTCAACCACGATGTTCCGCTGCCCAACATTGTAGCGTGGACGAATATTCCCGGGCAGCCAATCGCCGCGTCGTCGCGCCCGTTATCGCAGCTCAAGCTGCCGCAATTTACGCAACAAGTGGTCGAGCCTACGGCCGATGTATCGAAGCTGAAATCGAAGACCCAGGTAACCCTCGCGCAGCAGACTGTGGTGGAACCTACGGCTGACGTGTCGAAGATGAAGTCGAAGCTCAACATGCCGGCGCTGGCGCAGCCGTCGGTGGTAGAGCCTCCGCTCTCGCAGGACCAACTGAAGTTGAAACGCGGCGAAATCAACATGGCGCAGATGGCTCCGCAGGTGGAGGCGCCCAAGCTGCCGGTTCCGGCGCAGCGAGCCGCTGGAGTGGGCGACAGCGCGGGAGCCGATGCTGCGGGCAAGGGCGTTCCACCGCAACCGAGCATTCAGGGACTGCAGTCGTCGAAAGGACAGGGCCAGATCATTGCGCTCAGTCTGAGTCCGGCGGATGTTCGCGGACCGATCGAAGTACCCAGCGGCAACCGCAGCGGCGAGTTTCATGCGTCCCCCGGTGGCAAACCTGACGCGCCTGGAACACCGAATATCACGGGAACTCCGGGAGCGACCAACGGCGGGGCCGGCGGCGGCAAGGGCAATGGCTCGGGCAATGGAAGCGGCAACGGCAGTGCTCCGGCGGGGATCTCGGTGGGGGCTGCGCCGCCAGGAGCAGCGACTGCAGCAGTGGCGGGCCCCCCGGGGAAGTCGCCCAGCGATGTGCAGAAGGAAGCGAACCGGAAACTGATCGCCGCGGCCATGAACCCATCGGTGCCGAGCGTCAGTCGTCCGCCGGTCTCGCCGCCGCCTCCCACAATGTCAGACAGCGAAGAAGATGCCGTAGAACGCCAGGTGTTTGGCACCAAGAAGTACTACTCGCTGGTGCTGAACATGCCCAACCTGACTTCTGCGACGGGGAGCTGGATTGTGCGCTTCGCCGAGCTGAAGCAGTCGGACAATAAAGTCGCGATCGCCGCGCCAGTGGCCGTGTCAAAGGTCGATCCCGCCTATCCCGCCGATGCGATGCGCGACAACGTGGAGGGCACGGTTACTCTCTACGCCGTGATTCATGCCGATGGAACGGTGAGCGGGATCAAGGTGCTGAACAGCGTCGATCCTCGGCTGGACGCTGCGGCCGCGCGAGCCCTCGCGCGCTGGCAGTTTCGTCCCGGCACCAAGGCGGGCGAGCCAGTCGAACTGGAAGCCGTGGTGATGATTCCCTTTCGCAAAACCCACGTGCACTAGCTGGCGGAGACGGACGCTATGATGTTTCCATGACAAGCTATTCTTCGCTCGGCGAACAAACGACACAGCGAAATATTCCTGCGGGACTCATCGACGAAGCACGTAAGCACGTTTACGAAGCGGCGATACGGACTCCGCTGGTGCGGCTGAACCATGACGGACCTGCAGAGATTTACCTGAAGCTGGAGTGCCTGCAACCCATTGGGTCGTTCAAGATTCGCGGAGCGTACAACGCGGTCCGGCTGCTACCGGAAGAGCAGCGGCGTCACGGCGTGTGGACCGTCAGCGCCGGGAACGCTGCCCAAGGAGTGGCACTCGCGGCTCGCAAGGCTGGCGTACCTTGCAAGGTGCTGGTGATGGACACGGCTCCGATGACCAAACTCGATGCGGCGCGCCGGCTGGGCGCTGAGATTGTGAAGGCCTCGTTCGACGAATGTTGGACTGCTCTGGCGGAACGTAAGCATCCAGCGATGAACGGAACGTTTGTGCATCCCTTCGAAGATGACGAGTTCATCGCGGGCAATGCGTCCTGTGGGCTGGAAATCCTGGAAGACCTGCCTGACGTGGGGGCGGTGGTGGCCGCGTTCGGCGGTGGAGGTTTGTCGTGCGGCATTGCGGCTGCCATGAAAGAACGCGGAAATAACGTAAGGGTGTTCGCCGCAGAACCCGAGACGGCGTCTCCACTGGCGCGGTCGCTCGAGGAGGGATCGGCGCAGAAATTTCCCGAGTGGAAGTCGAGTTGGGTGGACGGATGCGGAGGCAAGTCGGTCTTTCCGCGGATGTGGGCGCTGGCGCATCATTTGCTGGCTGGGTCGATCGTCTCAACGCTGGAAGAGATCCGCCAGGCTATGAAACTCGTGGCCGAGCGGAATCACGTGATCGCCGAGGGTGCGGGCGCCTGTGCCGTAGCAGCTGGGCTCAGCGGGAAGTGCGGCACAGGAAAGATCGTCTGCGTGGTGAGCGGGGGGAACATCGATCTGATGAAGTTCGCGGAGCTGGTGACAAAGGCGTAAACGGCTGACACCAGCGGCGCAGTTTGCCAGCCGCTCTGACTCGAGAATACTTCCCGATCCGACGGATCGAGGACGCTTCCTACCGGACTCTGAGCTGCAGGGTTTTGAAGAAGAGTCGCGGGCCCTCTTTTGGCCGCATTACCCACGAGACAAGCAGAGCCAGATGGATCGTCGCCGCCTTGGCTACGACGAGTTTATCTCTACCACCGACCGTGCGTTCCGATCCTTCATGTCGGATCTGGAAAGCAGCGGGCAGGCTGCGATACGACAGTTCTCGTGTCAGCGGGCCATAGGAAGAGCTTTGAGGGCGGTTATTATTCACACGGCTACGGTTGCCAGGCCAGGCCCGTCACCGACATCCCTCTCATTATCCGGACTCCGGGTCAGCAGGAGGGCCGCAAGGTTGCTTATGTAGCAGACGAAACGGCGCGCCTACGATTCTCGATCTCGCGGGTCAGCCAGTCCCGGAATGGATGCGCGGCCAGTCATTGGCGAAGTGGTTGAGCCGGGATGGCCAGGAAGACGGCTAAGGACTGGCCTTCACTCAGTACTTGGAAAGAAACAGCGTGTTCAAGCCGTTGCGGCACGGCACGGTTGGCGTGATCGACGGAGAGTACCAGTACGTTGCCGAACTCGAGACGCAAAAGGGCGTGCTTCGTCCCCTGAATGCGACGCATATTTGGGACCTCGACAGCAGTGCAGAAATCCCCGAGCGAGCCAAGGCATTGCGAGCGGCGATCCATTCGCGGTTTTCAGACCTGATTCAGCAGCCGACGCAAGTTGGCATCCGAATCGCGCAAGTGGAGAGAACTAGAACTACCTTCCCGTTCCGCTGGCGATGCGGATTTTGTCGAACTCGTCGCCTGACTTCCATCCCACTTCATTCGCCTGGTTCGCGGCTTGCCATCCTAAGGCCACGCCGAAGCGCGCGATGACGGCGTCGCTGCGAAAATCCATCTCGGGATGGTACTCGTCGCTAGGTTTGTGATAGTCGTTGGCGACGTAGTCTTTCGCCTTTTGCAATCCCCATTGCTTGTCGTGTCCCTGATAGAGGTCGCCGGCGCCGACTGAGAACGCGGGCACGCCTACGCGCGCGAAGCTGAAGTGGTCGGAGCGGTAATAGTGTCCGGCATTGGGATTCGAGTCGGGCGCGATCGCCAGTCCGAACGCCTTGGCCGTGCTCTCGACCGTGGGATAAAATGTGGTGCGCTCGGCGCCAGAGACGCTCACCTCTTCCGGCACGCCCAGCGGCGGTATGTCGTCGAAGTTCAGTCCGAGGGAAAGTAGCTTCGCCGGAACCGGCGGGTTCTTGCCGAAATAATTCGAGCCGAGCAGACCTTGCTCCTCGGCCGTGACCGACACAAAGTAGATGGAGCGCTTGGGCGGCGTCCTGGCCTCAGCGTAAACCCGCGCAATTTCGAGGATGATGGCGACGCCGGTGGCGTTGTCTTGCGCGCCGTTAAAAATGTTGTCGCCAGCCATGCCGGGCACGATGCCGAAGTGATCGTAATGCGCGCTGTACACGATGCCTTGGTCTTTCAGCTTGGGGTCGGAGCCGGGCAGCACTGCCACCACATTGTTGGAATCGAACGGACGCACCTGGCTGACGATGTGCGCCTTGAACTTGGCGGAAAGCGGCTCGGCCTTGAAACCGGGCTTGGCGGCAGCGGCCATCATGTCGTCGAGGTTCTTGCCGCAATCCTGTGCCAACTTGCGCGCGATGTCCTGCTGGATCCACGATGCCATTTTGAGCTTGGGCGCGGAGTCGTTGCGCAGATAGGAGCGCTCGCCCGACCAGGAATTGCGCACTACGTCCCATCCGTAGCTGGCCATTTCGGTCTTGTGAATCAGGAGGACGCCGACCGCGCCCATGCGCGCCGCCTGCTCGAACTTGTAGGTCCAGCGTCCGTAGTAAGTGAGCGCCGGGCCGCCGAAGAATTTCGGATCGTTGGACGGCGGCTCATTCACCAGCATGAGCAGCACCTTGCCTTTGACATCGACGCCCTTGTAGTCGTTCCAGTTGAATTCAGGAGCGTCGATTCCGTAGCCCATCCAAATGATGGGCGCGTCGATTTCGGTCGAGGGCTGGCTGGTCTCGTCCATGGCGACGATGTCGTCTTTGCCGCGCAGCACGATGGGTTCGCCCTTGGCGGGAAGCAGCGAGTAAGTGCTGCTGGGCTCCGTCGTGACGCCGACCATGGGAACCTTTTGCAGATAGGTTCCGTTGTCGCCCGCGGGCTTCAAGTGGTAGAGCTCAAACTGCGTTGCGATGTATTGCGCGGCCACGTCGCCGCCGCGCTGTCCGGTGCCACGGCCTTCCAGGAGATCGTGCGCCAGGAACTTGATGTGCGCGCGGATTTTCTCTGGATCGATGGAGGCCATCGCCCGCTCGGCGGCTGGAGGCAGTGCTGCGATTTTCGCGACGGGAGGCATGGTGGTGGGGGGCGCGACTTGCGCGAATACAAGGATTGCGGTCAGCGTAATCAACAGAGCGATAGAAACTGGTTTGGACATTATGGTCTCCAGACAACAGCGTGAACACTAAACAAACCTTTGATTGTACGTGAAGCACTATGAGGGGAGTCTAGAAGCGGTCTCATAAATAGCTCCCGTGGGAAGTTCGAATTCCCTCAGGGGCCGGACCCCGGTGTTTACGGGACTCGATTCGGCACGGCTAAAGCCGTGCCTTTCAAATCCCATCTATGAGACCATTTCCAGGCTGTCCGCGCTACTCGCGCAAAGACAACTGCAGCAAGCGGTTTCTGTTTCGCCATTCCTTCGCCCTGCGAAGAAATGCTTGACTCTCTCAGCTGCAACGCGAGAACATAAATGCCCGTTTTGGCGGCTAAGGGTACGTGTGTGCCGAGAGACGGGTTTCTGCTGGAGCGGGTCGGCGCGAGCTGCGGACCGCTGTCAGGAATTCAAGCCGGCTGGTTTAGAAGCCGTCGGATAGCTGGCGTGCGTAAGGAAACTCGAATCCCCTCAGGGGCTAAAGCCCAATGTTTATGGGGACCGGGTGGCACAGCTGAAGCCGTGCCCCTTCAAACGCCATTTTGTGAGAGACGTTCGACTAAAGTCGCGCGGCAGGTTCCGAGTCGAGCTGCTGCGTAAACCTGAGTTTGGAGAATTTCTTATGGCGCGACCCTTCTGGACAGGTCAGATACAGATTTCACTTGTGTCTTTCAGCGTGAGCCTCTTTCCCGCCACCGAATCGAAGAGTGAGATTCGCTTTCATCAGCTCAGCCGCGCGACGGGCGAGCGCATCCGGCACCAGAAGGTCACGGGCGAAGGCGAAGAAGGCCCCGTCGAGAAGAACGACATCGTCAAGGGCTACGAGTATCGCAAGGGCGAGTACGTGATGATTGAGCCCGACGAGATCAAAAACCTGCGCATTCCTTCGAAGCGCACGATTGAAGTTACGCAGTTCGTCGATGCGAGTGAGATCAATCCTGAATACTACGAGAAGCCATACTTCGTCGTGCCTGAGGATGACACCCAGGCCGAGGCTTTCACGGTGGTGCGCAAGGCGCTGCAGACCACGCATAAAGTCGGGCTGGGCAAGATCGCCTTCAGCGGCCGCGAACATCTAATCGCCATCACCGCTCCGTGGGACGACAAGCTGCCCGGCATGATTGCCTACACCATGCGTTATGCCGAAGAGTTGCGCAATCCCGGTAGCTATTTTGCGGACATAAAGAAGACTACGGTGGAGGCCGATCAGCTCTCGCTGGCCAAGGAACTGATCAAGCGCAAGACCGCGAAGTTCGATCCGGAGAAGTTTACTGACAAGTACGAAGCCGCGCTGCGCGAGCTGGTAGAAGCCAAGATGCAACATCTGCCAATACCGCAGGACGAGCCGGCGCCGAGGTCCGCGAAGGTCATCAACCTGATGGACGCGCTGCGCAAGAGCGTGCAGGGTGACAAGACGCCGGCGCTGGGCAAAAAGACTCCGCAGAAGGCTGCGGCAGCAACCTCGAAAGAAGGACCCGCACTGGTGAAGGCAGGCAAAGGCACCAAGCGTAAGTCTGCATAGCAGATGGCAACGAAATCCAAGGCGGCCTCGAAGTCACGGGCCACTGCGTCGAATGCCGTCGATCGTCAGCTCGCGCGCTATCGCGAAATGCGCGACTTCAAGGTCACGGCCGAGCCGAGTGGGAAAGCTCCAGCGAAAACAGCCGCCAAGAAATCCTCAGCGAAATCGAAGCAGCAGGCGCTTCCGTTTGTTATTCAGAAGCACGCGGCTTCGCATCTGCACTACGATTTTCGCCTGGGATGGAATGGCGTGCTCAAGAGCTGGGCGGTCACTAAAGGCCCGAGTTACGTGACGGCTGATAAGCGGCTCGCCGTGCAGGTGGAAGACCATCCCATGGAATACGGCGGGTTCGAGGGCATCATTCCCAAGGGACAATATGGCGGCGGCACTGTCATGGTGTGGGACCAGGGTACGTGGGAGCCGCAGGCAGTGAGCGCAGACGTGGATGCGGCGCTGCGTGCAGGTTCGCTGAAGTTTATCCTACATGGCGAAAAACTGAAGGGAAAGTGGGCGCTGATTCGCATGGGCGGCAAGGCGGCCAACGAGAAAAAGCCCAACTGGCTGCTCATCAAGGAGCATGACGATTTCGAGCGTAGCAGCGACGATCCCCCGATTACTGAGGCCGAGCCTAACAGCGTCGTCACGGGACGCGACATCGAGCAGATCGCGCGCAGTGAAGATCACGTTTGGAACTCGAAGGACACGGCCAAAGGCAAGGCGTGGTATCGCAATGACAATGCTCCGGCCGGCGAAGCAAAGCCAAGCGCAACGGGGAGCAGAGCTTCGGTTAAGCCCAGATATTCTTCGCGGCTGACGGCGGCGCTGAGTAAATCTCCCAAAGAATCGCTGCCGACGTTCATTCCTCCGGAACTGGCGCAGTCAGCCAGCGATCCTCCGAGAAGCGCCGGGTGGGTGCACGAATTGAAGCTCGACGGCTATCGCATTCAGATCCGGAAAGACGGGGCACGGCTGCGGCTGCTCACGCGCACTGGTTTGGATTGGACGCACCGCATGCGGCCGATCGCGCAGCAGGCCAAAGACATTGCCGCCGAGAGCGCGATCCTCGATGGCGAGGTTGTCGTCTTGAACGAAAGCGGCACCACCAGTTTTGCTGACCTGCAGGCGGCGTTTCAGGAAGGCGCGAACAAGCCGCTTACCTATTTCGCATTCGACCTTCTTCACTTCAATGGGCACGATCTGCGGGGACTGCCGCTCATCGATCGCAAGGCGCTCCTCGAGCCGCTCGTGAAAGATGTCGATGGTGTTCTGCGTTACAGCGAACACATTGAATCGGACGGCGAGGTGATTTTTCGCAAGGCGTGCGAACTGCACGCTGAGGGCATCGTCTCCAAGCGTGCTACCAGTGCGTATCACTCGGGCCGCGGTGGAGACTGGCTGAAGCTGAAGTGCGTGCATGAGCAGGAGTTCGTGGTCGGCGGTTTTACCGAACTGGCAAACAAGAGTCACGGTGTAGGCGCGTTGCTGCTGGGGTATTACGAGGACGGCAAGCTGGTGTATGCCGGGCGGACCGGCACCGGATTCACGCAGAAAACGCATCGTATTCTGCGTGACCAGTTGGAGAAGCTGCGCCGGAGCGCGACGCCGTTTGACAATCCGCCAGCAGAAGCGCGGAAAGGCGCGATCTGGGTTAAACCCCAGTTGGTGGCGCAGGTTAATTTTGCCACGTGGACTTCCGACGGAGTAGTTCGGCAGGCCGCGTTCAAAGGCTTGCGCGAAGATAAACCTGCCAGCGAAGTTCGACGCGAAGAACCGACCGCCTCGCCCAAGCCCCGCGCTACGAAGCAGGCTTCCATCGCTGCGCCGCTGAGCGTTGCGGCCAAGACTACGCGTTCGGCCAGGCTGTCGAAATCGTCGAAGCCGGCAAGTTCGGCGACTGAGCACGCGCCGGTACGCCTCACGCATCCTGACAAGATTCTCGACGCCGAATCGAACCTCACCAAGCAGCAACTGGCGGATTATTACTGGGCGATCGCACCGCATATGCTTCCCTACATTGCGGGCCGTCCGGTGTCGCTGGTGCGGTGCCCTGCAGGCAGCGGGCATCCTTGTTTCTTTCAGAAGCATGTAACCGGCACTCTTCCTCCGGGCGTTGAGTCGGTCGACGTACCGGACAAGAAGACCGGCAAGAAGGAACCGTACATTACACTCTCGACTCCCGAGGCGTTGGCTGGGCTGGCACAGATGGGCGTGCTCGAAATTCACCCCTGGGGCTCGACCAACAAGAATCTTGAACGTCCCGACATCATCATCTTTGATCTCGATCCCGACGAGGCGATTTCATGGCGTACGCTCGCCGACAGCACAGCTGAGGTCCGCGAGCAACTCAAGTCATTGGGTCTGGAAAGTTTTCTCAAGACCACGGGTGGCAAAGGGCTGCACGTTGTCGTCCCTATTGACGCGAAGCTCGATTGGTCGAAGGTCAAACAGTTTGCTCACGACTTCGCGCTGGCGATGGAGCAGCAGCGTCCCAAGCTTTATCTGACGAAGATGAGCAAGGCCGCTCGCAAAGATCGCATCTTCATCGACTATCTGCGCAATGAGCGTGGATCGACGGCGATCGCGCCCTACTCGCCGCGGGCGCGAGCGGGTGCAGCCGTCGCGCTCCCATTGAACTGGGCTGATCTCAAGCTACCCAAGCGTCCGATTTTCCAGGTCGCCGATTTCAACGAATGGAAAGAACGCCTATCAAAGGATCCCTGGAAGAATTTCCTGAAGACGCAACAGAAGCTGTTAGCGTAACACCTGTGGAATTGCGACTTGTCGTCGTCGCAATGATTGTTTTGTGCTGGGAACGTAGATCCGCGGACCGCGGATCAATTTTTCGAGCTTCAACCACCACGAAAATCGCGGACGTCCTCGCCCTTGCGCCACAGTACAGACGCTGGCTGGTGGCGGAACGCGGCGAGTTTGGCGTTGACTTCATCCACGTCGCGCTTCGACCATCCTACGGATGACACTTCGATCTCGCCAGCGGGGGCGATGTAGAAAAGCGTAGGCACGTTAGTGAGACCGTAAGCGCTACTGACGGCGTAACGGCTGGCGTCGTCATCGATGGCCAGCGGAAAATTGACTCCATATTCATTGCGGAAGTCGGCGGTTTTCTGCAGACCATCCTGCGAAATGCCTAGTATGGTTACATCGGCGGCCTGGTTGGCATGGAACATCCGCTCAAAAAAAGGAAACGCGTATTGGCACACCGGGCAACTGACCTTAAAGAACGCCAGCACCACCGGCCCACGCTGCAGCATCTTGGCCAGCGAAACCTGGTGGCCCTCAAGAGTGGGTAGAACGAAATCCGGCGCTACGACTCCCGGCTCTAACGCAGCCATGCAGTGAACCTCCAGTTACTTTCCACGTTTGTTTGATTCGATCGGCAGGGCCGCGGACTCAACTGCCAGCTAGCGCAGGACCTTACGCGTCAACCCGGTGAGCGCCAGCTTCTGCCATTGCCTGCGGGTGAACCAGCGAGCGTTGCCGTTGAGGCTGCGAACGAGAGAGGGTGACGCAGGCACGACGAAGATTTCGTAATCCGTGTCGGTGATGGAGTGGCGAAGTTTCGCTAGCAGGTTCTTGGTGGGATTTGCGGGGCTTGTCTCCGGCAGTTCCCACATGCCCGCCATGCGCGCCGCGTCGGCGGGACGCTGTACCAGAAGAACTGAATTTTGCTTGATCGCGAGTGCGTAGCACAGATGCCGACGTTTGCGTGGCGCCTGAGGCCTCGGCGCGTCGGCTCCGCGCGATTCGCACCATTTGTACAGGGGGCACAGCAGGCACTGCGGCGCGCGAGGCGTGCAGATGGTCGCACCCAACTCCATCATGGCCTGATTAAAGTCGCCGGGGCGGGCGCGATCGAGCAGAGATTCGGCGCGTTGCCATAGGTCCTCCCTGCTCTCGACGCGGCCGAAGACGCGCGCAAGCACGCGCTCGACATTGCCGTCGACGACGGCGATTGGTTCGCCGAACGCAATGCTTGCGATGGCAGCCGCAGTGTAACGGCCGATGCCTGGAAGTTCGCGCCAAGCTGCGGCGGTGCGGGGGAATTCTCCCTTGCGTTCTCGAGCGATGACCTTCGCCGCCTGATGCATGCGGCGGGCACGATGGTAGTAGCCGAGGCCGCTCCACAGCGCAAGCACCGATTGTTCGCGCGCTTTGGCTAGGTCGTGGATGGTTGGAAAGCGTTGCATCCATCGGGCGTAGTGGTCGAGCACGGCGGCCACGCGGGTTTGTTGCAGCATGATCTCGGACACCCAGATAGGGTAGGGGTCTCTCGCAGCCCCGCAATTGCCAACACCAGGCAATTGTGGGCCACCCACGTTTTCGCGGCGCCATGGGAGGTCGCGGCGATTGGCGTCGTACCAGTTGAGAAGCGAGCGACGGAGCACGGAAAGATCGCGTGGGGGGAGTGGGACAACCATTGAGGATTTCATTGTAATGGGGCCCATCGCCGAACCTGTCGCCAAAGACCGGCGGTAAGGGCGCGGAGCACCCCTTGGTTGCAAATCCGAGATGACAACTTAGGAATTCTAGTGCCGCACGAAGAACTGTTCTTTATCGACGTTCGCGGGAACGGCTACATCGAAGAAGCCCACCATCATCTCTTCGTAGGTTTGGCCGCCCCATATCACCGCCTTATTGGGATCGGGATTGTGCGGGTTGTCGTCGGAGTTGTCGTACCAGGCGAGGGCCTGCAGCTTGGTCCCTGCCTTGAGGAAGCGCGGCTCCGCCAGGCGATAACTGAGCTGCCAGTGAAAATCGTAGTTCACGCGCAACAGAGTTTCGACGGTTCCGTCGGCATGAATGATGTCGTACCCAAAACGTTTGCCACGCAGGTGCATGTGCGGGAAGAAGCTGAGCAGCGTGCAGTCGTTGGGCAGGGTGCCCCAGACGTCGACGCGATAGTCGTCGGTGCGCGGAGGAATGATGAATGTGTTGTTGGTGAGCTGCAACGTCAGCACCCGCTGTTTTGGCGGCTGTTTCGCGAACACTATCCCGGCGCTGGTTTGGTCCGCGCCTGCGGTGCCATTGGCCGTGTAGTGCATCTGGAAGACGAGGTCGGAGCCGGCAGGAATGAACTTCGCGATCCCGGCAGGCCAGCGGTCGGGCTCGCTGCCGGGGGCGTACACCAGCAGCATGTCAGTCGTAGTCTCGTGGGCTTCGGCGCGCAACTTGGGATCGGAAAAGCTTGACGGGGTGAATGCGACGCCCACGGGCGCAGCTCGTAGCCAGGTGGAACTTGGCGGCCGAACATACACCACGGCGTGATGAACGAATTGCGGACTCGAGGGCAGAATCTGCGAGAACTGTATCCACTTGTCTTCTGTGAATCCGGTGGACACGATTTCGTAGGTGTACTCCACGTCGCCGTGCGCGGGAATCGAAACCGGTACGGGCATCTGGATAATCTTGTCAGGCTGAGGAATGTTCCATCCTGCCGCCCAGTTCTTTGGCGGCGGTGCGTCGTGGGGCGAGCCTTCCGGCGCGCCGCTATCGACCCATTTAGATATAAGCGCAATTTGTTCCGGCGTGAGCGACGGATCGTTGGAGAACTTGCCGTAGCGAGGATCGGCAAACCACGGCGGCATCTGCTTCGACACCACGGCCTGCTTGATGGCCGCACCGGAGTTTCTTGCGTTCGGATATGTCACCAGCGGCATGGGGGCGATTCCGCCGGGACGATGACATACCTGGCAGTGGTCCTGCAGGATGGGCAGAATGTCTTTGTAGAAAGTTGGCGAGTGGGGGGAAGAAACAGGCGCGCCGTGAGCGTATGAAATCAGTAACAGGAATGTGGTTAGTGCAGCTACTGCGGCGGTGGCTTGGGAAAATCTCCAGCGATTGCTAAGGCTCGTCAACTATTTCACGTCCCAACGCAAGCGCCCGTCTCACAAATACCGGAGCGGCGAAGACCGAAGTCCCTCAGGGGCTAAAGCCCTGCAACAAACTACTCATTTACCGCACGGCTGAAGGCCTCCCCTTCAAAAAGCGAAAGACTGATCTTCTAGCAGCGGTGCCCATCCAAACACATCGATAGCCGGATCTTCCAGCAGCCCAAAGTGGTGCCCTTTCAAAAACCTGCCGTGCTAGGGCGCCTTAGTTCGGCTGGCCGTGTTCCGGCAACTCTTCTTCTTGAACCGCGTGACGGCGCAACAGTTGCGCAAGGTTCTGGGAAAAAGCGGACCGCGGCAGCACCATGTCGCAGCCAGCTTCGGTGGCCTTCATCTTCAGCTCGCCTTGCACGTGGGAGACAAAACCGATGATGTTGGTTTCTTTTTTCAGCTTGCTCTTGAGTTTGGGGATCATCGTGAGGGGCTTGGCGGCCACATTGTTCAGGTCAACGATGATCAGAGTCGGCTTGCCGCTGCCGTTCTCCCCCATGCGCTGGTAAACATCTTTGTCGGTTTTGACGAACTCGACCTTGATGTTCATTTTGCGCGCGGTTTCCTGGATCTTAGCGAGGAAGAACAGGTCATCGACAAACGCATAAATTTTCGCGGGTGCGTCGCTCGTGACCGGCAATGGCTCGGGCTCGGGAACCGAGAACTGCTTGCCGAAGGACTGCGTGCCGCGACCCATGTTGGGGTTATGCGTGTTGCCATCATTGTTGCCCATGGCAGCACGGTAACTGTGGTCCATGGGAGCGGAGTAGATGCCTCCGCCGATGGGCTCGCGCTGGCCGGGGCGGCCGCCGGGCTTGCGTCCTGGAGGACGCTTCTTGCCAAAGCGACGGGGACTCTGGTTGCGAGGCTGGCCCTGCCCGCCTTGGCCACTCTGGCCTTGCCCGCCGCCCTGGCCCTGTCCCGGGCCACGTCCATGTTGTGGAGCTGCACCTTGCGCAGCAGGTCCGCGGCGACCGCGTCGCCGTCTGCGTCCCTTCCCTCCGGGCTGACCGCCGGAAGGAGGATTCGATCCTTGATTCATGTTGCTCTCTTAGTTACGTTCGTTTTCCCGCGGGTCGCGGGACTCCCATATTTGCAATGGCGCTTGCCGGCCGTGTGTTCACTTTCTCGCCTGCGAATTGAGCGCTACTGCGATTGGAATCTTGTTAGATATCAGCTACGTCCGTCTGGCGCCCGGAACCCACGGCGCGAGGAACGCCAGCACGGGAAGTGCGGCGATTGGAGGACGTCCTTATGGTACTCAGCTTTGCTGTCGAAACGCAAGTGGCAAAGACTGTTAATACGTTTGATTACCCACTTTCGTCAACCCGGAAATGGCCGGACCGGATGATTCTGAGAACTGCAACCCACAAAACCGATAATGGGGAAACCGGTTCGCGATGATGAATAACTTTGGGCCTTACGTCGGCGGAGATGTCGCCGCTTTGCACAGACTGAACTAATTACCTAAATTCTACCAACAAAGTTCAGCGAATGGCGAATTAGAGTACCGAACTGCGTCAATTCAGCCTCGCCAGTAACTGCCGCAGCATGTCGAGGGTCTCGCGCACGTCGTCGGAATCGGGCGCTTCGGGACACAACTGCAAGTAGCCTCCCAGGTCTTGTGCCGCTCCCAGCATCTGTTCCAAGTTGAGACGCACCAGCCCGCGTTCGCGTAGTAAATCCGGGCTGCGCGGAGGTATCGCCAGAAGCAGATCGAGCACGACCGAGGCCTTGGGAAAATTGCGCTGGGTGAAATAAATCTGGCGCAAATTATTCAACATGCGAGTCAGGATTTCGCGATGCGTAACCGGCTGTAGAAACTCGGGCTGCAACTCGACTTCGCCGGAATAAATTTCATTGAGGCGCTGCTGGCACTCGGCGTTGCCCACGATGCGTCCGCGATTAAACGGATCGATGATGATCTCGCCGGCCATCACATCGTAATGCTTGAGCAGGAAGTGTCCGGGCATGCCGGTACCGGCAATTGGGAAACCCACGCGACGCGCGACGTCCATATAAACCACCGACAGGGTGATGGGGATGCCGAGCTTGCGGTCAAGCACATCGTTGAGGAAAGAGTTTCGCGGATCGTAGTAGTCGTCATGATTTCCGCGCAGGCCGTCTTCGTCGAACAGCACGCGATTGAGCAGCACGATCACCTCTCGCGCTGTGGGATTGCTGCGCATGCGGCTGCGAACGCGCTTCGATAACCCTTCCAGGCGCTGCAGGTAATGCGCCGTATCGAGAGTGGGATATTCGGTGCGTGCGATCGCTAAAGCGGCGGCGGCAAGGTCGATAGAGGCGTCTTCGCGCGTGGGCTCGACCAGAGAGGCAAAGCCCACGAGGGCGCTCCGATATGAATCGAGTTCTGCCATTGCGTGCAGATTGGATGAAGCAGTGGGTGTGGGAGATTCGCCCGGCCGGCTCCTCCGGTAGGGCTCGGGGCGCAGCATTAGTGCCTTGTCGCCAAAGAAGGCGACAAGGGTGGGGCACCTACGAACCTGCGGCGCTCCGCGTCCTAAGCTACTGGCGGAACATGTTCCTGGCGATGAAGAACACGTTGGCGGGGCGCTCGGCAAGACGCCGCATGAAATAGGGATACCACTCCGTTCCGAACGGAATGTATACCCGCAGCCCATAGCCCTCGCGCACAAGCCGGTGCTGCAAGGCGCGGCGCACACCGTGCAGCATCTGGAACTCATACCCCGTTGGTGGAATGTTCTCTGCGCGCGCGAATTGCTTCATCTCTTCGATGATCTTTTCGTCGTGCGTTGCCAGCCCGTGATAGACGCCGCTCTTGAGCAGTATCTTCGCCAGCTTGATGTAGTTGGCGTCCACGTCAGATTTCTTGGGGAAAGCGATTTCGGGCGGCTCCTTGTAGGCACCCTTGCACAGCCTTATGCGGATGCGTTCGGAGAGAAGCTGGTTGACGTCGTCTTCGCTGCGATAGAGGTAGGTCTGGATGACGGTGCCGATCTTGCCCGCATGGCCAGGCTGGCGATGCAGTTGGCGAACGAAGTCGAGCGTGCGCTGGGTGTAGGACGAGCCTTCCATATCGACGCGGACGAAATTATTGATCTGTACCGCGTGGCTCACCAGCTCGGTCACCAGGGTGAATGCCAGGTCTTCGCTGACATCAAATCCCATGTGGGTCAACTTCAGGCTGATGTTGGCATTCAGCTTGCGCGACGAAATCTCGTCGAGCATTCGGTGATAGAGCTCAGCGCTCTGCTTGGCTTCGTCGGTATTGGTGACGTTCTCGCCCAGGTTGTCGATGCTGACGTTGGCACGAGATTGATTGACCGCCTCGGTAACGCGGATGACGTCCGCGAGTTGGGTTCCGGCGACGAAGCGGCCGGAGAATCGCAGCCCGAGGGGCGAGTTCTCGGCGAAATGGCGGATGGACTGGTTCTCAGAAAGCTTGATGAAGAAGGTTCTCAGCATGAAGCCTCCGCGGGCCGGAGCGGCAGAGGCGTGGCCCAAGCAAGAATAAGAGTATGGCGCATAAGAAATGTTGGGGAACGGTTAACCAAACTCTCGATGATAGCGCCCAAGAGCGGGTGGGGACAAACGAATCCGAACGGACTGCGCTTTGAGGTCAACACTGGATTTTAGGCAAGGATCAAACAGGACGTGGCATGAGGTCTCCCGATCAGGCCACGTTTGGAGGAGAACTAACGAACTAGCGCAAGCGGCGACGAAGGCTATAGCCCATAGTCAAGAGCCCGGAAGCGAGCAGCATCATGCTCGAGGGTTCGGGAACTGCGTTGCTGTTGAGACGGACGTCGTCCCAATCGCCCTGCGCACCGGTTGAGGTCAACAGAATTGTCAGGGTCTTGCCGGCGTCCGCCGCAGTGGCGGTATAGACCGCCGTCCAATCCGACCAGGTGCCGGGCCCCATGTCGACTCCAGTGGCAGTCGCCACGACAACTCCGCCGACCTCAAGCTGCGCGATGCCGCCCATAGGAATATCAGTCCGATGCAGGATTTCCACCTGCAGGGTATACGTGACCCCGGCGGTGGCGGTCGCAACGTCCTGCGAGACAGTGCCACCGTTGCTGAAGGCAAGCACACTGCCATCAAATGCCGGAGGGTTCCCTAAATACCCGCCTGGGATCCACTGACCGCTAACGCCGGTGATGTTCCAACCAGGGATGGGGAGCCCGATGCTGTATTCACAACTGCCGCCACAGAAATTGTTGAATCCGTTGTTCATCTCGAAGGAGTAATTAGCGACGGGGATGCTGCCGGCAAAAGCGGCGGATACCAGCATGGTCAGCGAGAGAACCAATCCGACTAACAGCGAAATTCGCAGCTTCACGGCTGCACCTCCAAAAATCGTATTCCCTTGTTCCCTTGGAATGGCCGATCGACGAAGAGGTGCGGCACGAACCGGGAAGTGGGCGAGGCGGAAACAAAGCTCGATCCGGCAAAGGACAGCGAGCAGTTGCCGCAATTTTCAGGATAAAGAAGGAATTAGATTAAACAATCAGGTCTTTGCCTTATTCGGCAAAGGTGGATCGCCCCGGTGCTGGGCTGGGTTCTGATGACCCTCGAAGATTTCTATGCGATGTGCGCGCCCTTGATTATTAGGGCCGCCAGTGCGGCGCCCAGCAGTGGCCCCAATATCGGGATCGGCGCGTAGGACCAATCGGAGCTTCCCTTACCTGCCACCGGCCATAGCGCATGCGCCACGCGCGGGCCGAAGTCGCGCGCGGGATTGATGGCGTATCCGGTCGTTCCGCCCAGCGACAACCCGATCGCCCACACCAGTATCGAGATGAAGTACGGGCCGAATCCCGTCGTCAGCCCGGCAGGAGCCACGGCTTTGGAGCCAATAGCGACCACCACCACGATCAGCAGCATAGTGCCCACTACTTCGCAGAACAGGTTGCCGGGGTAATGGCGGATCGCAGGCGCCGTGCAGAAGACGGCCAGCTTTGCGTCGCGGTCCTCCGTCAGCTTCCAGTGCGGCAGGAAGTACAGCCACACCAGGGTAGCGCCGCAGAACGCGCCCAGGAATTGCGCACTCCAGTAGGGCACAATTTTCGCGTAGTTGCCGGAGATGGTGGCGAACGCCAGCGTCACCGCGGGATTAATGTGAGCGTCCGGGCTTCCAAATGCCACCGCCGTGAAGATGCCACACAGCACAGCGAACGCCCATCCCGTGGTGATGACCATCCATCCCGCGCCTTCGGCCTTGGAGCGCTTCAACAAGACGTTGGCTACAACACCATCGCCGAGCAGAATCAGCACCAGCGTCCCAGCAAACTCGCCCAAAAACGGTGAATTCATAATTGCTTTGTTCTCCGGGTTATTCAGCCATACTCAGGAATGATCGTCCTCAACCCAATCGAAGCTGCGTGTCACCGCCTTCTTCCACATGCGGTACATATTCTCGCGCTTCTCCGCTGGCATGCTCGGCTTCCACGTCTTGTCGACCGACCAGTTGGCACACAGGTCTTCAATATCGCGGTAATAGCCGACCGCCAGCCCCGCCGCGTACATCGCACCCAGCGCAGTGGTCTCTTTGATGGCCGGCCGCACTACCGGTCGATCGAGGATATCTGCCTGAAACTGCATCAGCAAGCCGTTGTCCACCATGCCACCATCGGTGCGCAGCACGTCGAGGTCAATGCCGGAATCTTTCTCCATCGCTTCCACCACCTCGCGCGTCTGGAAGGCCGTTGCCTCCAGCACGGCGCGAGCAATATGCGCCTTGTTGGCGTACCGGGTCAGCCCGCACATCACGCCTCGCGCACTCGACTTCCAGTGAGGCGCATAGAGTCCGGAGAAGGCTGGCACGAAGTAGACGCCGCCGTTGTCCTCCGCTTGGCGCGCTAGCGTCTCAACCTCGGCGCTGCTTCGGACGAGGTTCAGGTTGTCGCGAAGCCACTGCACCAGCGCACCCGCGACGGCAACACTGCCTTCCAGCGCAAAGTGCGCCGGTTGCTTGCCGAATTGGTACGCCACCGTCGTGAGCAATCCAAACTTCGACTGCACCGGCTTGGTATCGGTGTTGAGCAGCAGAAAGCAGCCGGTGCCGTAGGTGTTCTTCGCCTGTCCCGGCTCGAAGCAGGTTTGCCCCACTAGCGCCGCCTGCTGGTCTCCCAGGTCTCCCGCGAGTGGGACGCCAGCGAGCGGTCCAGTCGCCACGTTGCCATACAACTCGCTGCTGGAAGCAATGCGCGGCAACATGGCTGACGGAATGCCGAACAGTGGGAGGATTTCTTCGTCCCACGCGAGAGTTTCGAGATTCATTAACTGCGTGCGGCTGGCGTTGGTCACGTCAGTGACGTGGATGCCGCCGTTCGTCCCGCCCGTTAGCTTCCACAGCACAAAGGTATCGATGTTGCCAAAGATGATGTCGCCGGATTCAGCCAGCGCCCGCGCGCCGGGCACGTTCTCCAAGATCCACCGAATCTTCAGGCCGCTGAAATAAGTCGCCAGAGGCAGCCCGGTCTTGGCGCGAAAGCGGTCCTGCCCGCCCGCTTTCGCCAAGTCGTCCACGTAACTGCTGACTCGCGTATCCTGCCACACGATGGCGTTGTATACCGCCTGCCCGGTCTTGCGGTTCCACACTACGGTGGTCTCGCGCTGGTTCGTGATACCGATGGCGGCGAGATCGCTCGCCTTCAGCCCTTTGGACTGCATCGCCTCCGCGATGACTTCCTGCGTGCGCGTCCAGATTTCCTGCGGGCTGTGCTCTACCCATCCCGGCTGGAGATAGATCTGTTCGTGCTCCTTCTGCGCTGTGGCGACGATCTGCCCGGAGCGGCTGAAGACGATGAAGCGGGTGCTGGTTGTACCCTGATCGATTGCGCCGACATATTCCGGCATGGTCCGCTGTCCTTTGCCTAGAGATGAAATTCAGCTCAAGAGGAAGGTTCTACGCCTTCGCGTCGTTCTTCGCCACACCAATCTTCTGCGTCCAACCGGAAATCGTCCGAATATAGTCGTCAACCTCGCGTTGGGTGTGCGCGTCGTCCCAGTCCATTTCTTTCTGCATCACTGTGGCGGCACCGGGAGCGGCGGCTATCGCGGTCTTCCAGCTATAGAACTGCAGCCCGGTGCGGCGTTCCAGCACGTCGTCGAGCGTGGCCGCCATCTCATTGCGAGCGCTGTAGGCGATCTCGGCCCGGATAGCGGGGTATCCCTCCACGATCGGCTGTATCAACGCCGACTCCTGTTTTGCCAGATCGAGCACCGCCCCAGCGTTCGTCCCGAACTTTTCGGACAAGTGCCGCGCAGTCGGCTCCGGCACGCCATACTGAGCGACTAAAGTCTGGGGATAATCGCCGGTGAACCCAGCCGAGCCGCTGAGATGGTGTTCGCGCGTCGTGCACCCGCTCACCGGAAGTCCCAGTTGCTGCTGTACCGCGTTGATCCCGTCCTCCGCCATGGCGCGATACGTCGTCCACTTGCCACCCATCACGCTGATCAGTCCACTTTTTTGATCGACTTCCACTTCGTGCTCGCGAATCAGCTTCTTGGTCTTGCCCGGTTTGTCGGAACTCACCAGCGGGCGCACCCCCGCAAACCCGCCCACGATGTCCTCGATCATGAACGGCCGCGACAGGTAGCGATTCAGCTGCCGCAATAGATAGTCCGCCTCCGACCGCTTCACCACAAGCTCTTCCCCATGCGTGACCTCGTCGTCGGTAGTGCCGACGAGCAAGCGCCCCAACCACGGGATAGCGAAGATCACGCGGCCATCGTCGGTCATCGGCACCACTACGGCGTCGGTTGTGCGTTCGTCGAGCGGCAGCAGGATATGTACCCCCTTGCTCAGTCGCAGCCGCTTCTCAACACCCGGCTTCGCCATCTCGCGGATATGGTCTGAGTACGGCCCGGTGGCGTTGACGAACACTCGAGCCCGCACTGTAGTGCGCGCGCCCGTAAGCTGGTCTTCGATCTCAGCCGCACAGATTGTCCCTCCGACATCCGGTTGCAGCCGCATGACGCGGGCGTGATTGATCGCTTCCCCACCAGCTTCCGCGAACGTCTGTACCAGCGCCACGCAGTAGCGTGCGTCGTCGAACTGTCCATCGGCGTAAGCGATGGTCCCCTTCAGGCCATTGCTCTGCAAGAGGGGCCAGCGGACCAGTGAATCCTTGGCCGACCGATATCGGCTGGGGAAGAAATTGTGCTTCCCCGCGATGCGGTCGTAGATCTTCACCCCAATGCCGTAATACAGAAGGTCCCACCGTGAATAGCACGGAACCAGAAACCCCATCGGATGCGCCAGAAAGCGCGCGTTGTCCAGCATGAACTTACGCTCGCGCAGCGCCCGCTTCACAACGTTGTATTGTCCTGGATCAAGGTCGGTCACGGCCTCCTGCAGATAGCGGACTCCGCCGTGGATCAGCTTGGTCGAGCGACTGGAAGTCGCCGACGCCAAATCTCCAGCTTCAATCAGTACCGTGTTGAGGCCGCGTAACTGCGCGTCCAGAGCGCAACCTGATCCGGTCGCACCGCCGCCGATGACACAGACATCGAAGCTCGCGCCGTCAATTTTCCGCCAAGCCTCGGAGCGATGCCTCATGCCCGCTCCAGGGCAGCACCCACGCGCGACTGGTGTAAAGCCCAAGCTGCCAGGGTCTGTGCGTCTTTGATGTGGTTGTCGCAGATGAACTCCTGCAGCTGCGCGAAGCTCAGTTTGCACACGACGAGGTCATGCTCTTCCACGTCCGGTTGCCGTGCAGCCTGGGTCAATCCGGTTGCGAGGAAGGCAAACGTCTTCTGGTTGGTATAGGCGCAGGCGATGTGGATCTGGCCGAAGCATTCCAGCCTCTCAGCCACCAGGCCGGTCTCACCCTGCAATTCTTTGCGTGCAATTTCCGCCGGGTCGACGTCGTCCCTCTCGAGGCTACCCTGGGGAAACTCCAGCGACTTCTCGCCGATGGGATAGCGAAACTGCTCGACCAGATATATCTGACCATCCTGAATGGGGAGGATGATCGCGCTGTCGCACTTCTCGACCACGCCGTAAATACCGCGCGCTCCGTTATTGCGCTCGATCTCGTCCTCGCGCACCGTCATCCACGGATTGCGATACACCACCTGCGAACTCAATTGCCGAATCGTCATCGCTCTTACCGCAAATCAGTCTCTCATGCAGGGCAAGCCTTCGCCGCGATGTCGGCGGTATGGCATCATGGCGGCAATGGTAATCACCGCTGATATTGCAGTCGTGGGCCTCGGGGCCGTGGGGAGTGCCGCGCTCTACCAGTCGGCGAAGCTCGGAACGAAAGTGATTGGCGTCGATCGCTTCGAACCGCCGCACGACCAAGGGTCTTCGCATGGCGAAACCCGGATCACGCGTCAGGCCATTGGCGAAGGCCGCGAGTTTGTGCCACTCGTTATGCGCTCGAACGAAATCTGGGATGAGCTGGAAGTTGCCACCGGCCGTGACCTGATTACTCGTAACGGCGGACTGGTTCTCGCCTCGCCCAATATCGAGGGCAAGCATCATGGGTCGAATTCGTTTCTGCTGGAGACCATCAACGCCGCGCGGGCCTTCGATATCCCGCACCAGCAGATCAGCGGAGACGACATTTGCCGCCTCTATCCGCAATTTCGGCTCACCACTGACGAACAGGGTTACTTTGAGCCGGGTGCGGGATTCCTTCGTCCCGAAGCCTGCGTGGAAGCACAAATCGGACAGGCGAAGAAATTTGGCGCAAGGGTATTCACTTCAGAGACTGTCTTAGAACTGAGCCCTACCCGTGCAGCCGTTGAAATAAAGACCACCAGGGCGATCTACTCGGCGGCCAAGGTCGTCCTCACCGCTGGCCCATGGATCACGAGATTCTTGCCGCCCGAATATTCCAGGCACTTCGCCGTCTATCGCCAGACGCTGTGCTGGTTCGCGCTACAGCAAAACTTCGAGCGCTACTCGCCCGAGCATTTTCCGGTGTTCATCTGGATAACCGGTAACCGCTTGCAAGACATGCTCTATGGTTTCCCCGCGATCGGGGGACGCGACGACGGCCTCAAGGTCGCGACCGAACGATACGAGAACACCGTGGATGCCGACGCGGTTCCGCGTGACGTAAGCGAGGAATCGACGGCGGCCATGTATTCCGAATATATCGCGCCCCGCCTGCCCGATGTAAGCAGCCGATGCCTGCGCACTGCGACTTGCCTCTACACGGTCACGCCCGACGCAAAGTTCGTCATGGACTACGCCGACGCCACGCAGAACATCCTGTTCGCTTCGGCGTGTTCCGGCCACGGCTTCAAGCACTCGCCGGCAGTGGGCGAAGCTCTCGCGCAGCGCGCGCTGGGCCTACCCGCGAAGCTCGGTTTGTCGGCTTTTCGGTGGAGCAACATCGGCGAAGACAGCTACTGATCACGTAGTCAGAACATCGTTCGGTTCTCCGTGTTTGTGAGGAGAACTTGGTCGGAAGCCTGTACCTGTCACCCAGTTCGAGGACATATTTCTGTCCTCCGCAAGCGACCGGTCAGGTGGACTCGAGTAAAATCAGAGTACTCGTGAATCAGTTTGGGGAGTAACTTCTTGCGTTTGGTTCTGGGGATAATACTAATCTATATGGCGTCTTGCGCATTTGCGCAGCGGGACCGATCCTCGCCACAGCCGAACCCGCTGGCTGAGGCTGGCCAACCCGCTTCCGGTGGCCCGCAAAGCCCAAAGGAAACGCCGCCGCCGGCTGCCACGACGCCTCGGGTCTGCCTGACGCTCCAAGCCTACCGCGAGTCATCCTGAACGGACACATCGAAACAGCAACCCAAGCGGATTCTGGGCGTCATGCCCAATTTTCGTGCGGTCAGCCCAGGAGCGACGCCTCCGCCGCCCACCTTCAAGCAGTCCCTGAAACTTGCCACCGAACAGCTTCGACTATTCGTCGTTCATCTTCGTGGGCATCACTTCCGCTTTGCCTATGGAACCGATGCCCACCCACAACTCGGCTCGGGTGCCGAGCCTATTGGGCTTATTATTGGCGTGGATTTGTGGATAAGACGGATGGCAATTACTGGGTGATTTGTCTGCTCCCGACCACCTTTCATCAGGACGAGCGTTACTATGCGCTGGGCGAGGGCGGATTCTGGAAGCGCGGTACCTATGCGGCCACTCGTATTTTCGTGGCACGTAAATATAACGGAGACAATACGTTCAACATTTCTGAGGTCGCTGGACGTGCCATCGCTCAAGGTATCTCCACCACCTACTACCCAAGCGCGAGCAATACCGGCGAAAAACTAGCCGAGAAATATGCTTATGCCTTGGGGCGCGACGCCCTCACCAACGTCTTTCGTGAGTTCTGGCCCGATATCGCCACTCACGTCTTGCATCGGCACCCGTAGACGAGACGAATTTCATGGCGCTCGGCGGATCTTCCTGAGTGCGCGTCATCGCTTCTTGACGACGAATTCCTGGAAGCCAGCTTCGGCGAAAGTCTGCCCAGATTCCCATCCGTGGATCAGTGCTGTCTTCGCGAATCAGAAAACCAAAGGTCGTGGCGTTTCGCGCAGCGGTCGCTCTGCCGCGGGGTAATAGACGTTGGAGATGGCTGCCGCTGCCGCGTTGCCGATGGACTCCGAATAGTTGAACCGCGTGGCTCCCGCGTCGGTACGTGTCACGAACAGCCGGCTCAGGCGTAGTAAAGCGCGATGCGAAATCGGCCGCTTCGCCATCGGTAATTAGCGCGGGTCTTCATGCAGCATAGTTGGTCAAGATGGCTGTCGTCATGATACGTCCGATGCCGTTTCGGCACGATGCCCTAGCGCTTCCCGTAAGCGCTCATCCTTCCCCAGGATTCCGGTCGTTCTTCCTTGTGCGGTGGCTGTGAGAGCGCCTTAAAGGGAAGCGGCGCGTCGAATCCGCTCGCCGCAGCGAGCTGAACTTCTGGGCGCCTGTGAGTGCCGGAGGGTCTAGTTGCTTTCACGGTGCCGTAGTTGGGCAGCACTTCGAAGATGCGGTCGTTCTTGGTTCCGGTTTCCTGCTCCAGCTTGCTCTTGCCGACCGTTTTGTCGGTCTGGGCTCACGGCGCCTGAACCGTTTTTGGATCCTTCGGCGCGGTAGGCGTTGGGAATCCGGAGCACCGCCAGAGCAGTAAATCGCACAAAAATTAGCGTACGAGGTAACTTCATGCGCGAAAGAGCTCACCGTAGTACTTCATGGTCCGGTTAGACAGGCTGTTAGGTTCCAATAAAGCGGATCCCCCAGCGAATGAGCACCTTAAAGAGTACGAACATGGAGAAAACATGAGAAGGCGACTGTCTCATGAGCAACGCGACTGGCAGTCAGCGATCGGAGTTAAGAAGTGTTACTCGCCGGACAGTCTATACGCCCTTCGGCCGGCCTCACCAGCGCCAACGTGGTGAGATCGTTCTGCTCCGCTGCTGAGTGGGCGTATTGCCGAACCGCCTGCAGCGCCGCCGAGGCCACGCCATGCGCACTGGTCAAGGGAGTCAGTCCGAACTGCTGTTTGAGCCTCTGGAGCCCAAACTCCTCTTTCTTGTGGGTTGCCTCTACCACGCCGCGTGAGACCAGCAGCAGCGCACCGCCTCGAGGGACGGCAGCCGTGGGAGCTTCGTAGGTTGACGCGGCAAACAATCCGAGGGGCAGTCCTGTGGCCGGAAGTTCGCTAATGTCAGAGTTGTAGCGCAGCAGGCCGGGCGTGTGTCCGGCATTCACATAGCAGACCGTGCCCCGCTCTTCGTTGTAGCAGCCTACAAAGGCGGCGCAGGAGCGCACTCCGGCAGCAGCGGACCGGATGCTGACATTCAGCTCGTGGCAGAACTCCATCATGGCGTCTGCCTCGTTCAAATCATCATGGGCGAGGCACGCGGGACCTTGATCGCGGAAGGTCTGATTCGCTGCCGCAACGATGCCGCGGTTTTCGCTCGACTCCCCTGCGACATCGAGCAGGCCAAACAGGACTCTCCTGGGATTGGCGCGCGCGAACTGATAAAAGTCTCCTCCAACCCGCTGGCCGTGCACCAGTCCTGCGATGTCGGCCCCTGCCAACTCAGGAACCTCGGCGCGCGTGGGTGGAGCGTCCGCAAGCTGCGGTTCAGCCCGCCTAAAGGAAAATCTCATTGCTCTCGCCCCGGAAAGAACTCGATCATAAACCCGCCGGCGGCAATTGCACTACTCCGTTCGGGTGATTAGCAGGGAAGTTTGAACCTAAGCGACGCTGGAGGATTCTGGGACGTCGTCGACAGGAGGCTTGGATTCTTGGATTGCTTTCGCATAGCAATCGCTGTGAACGGCTTTGCCCCGCTCGTCAGTGCGAGCAGTTGCGATGTCCAAGGGCTGGTGGCACAGATGGCAAATGACAGTTTGACCAATCACGGGGGACGCTCCAAACCATCTAGTATCGGTGTCGGTCAGAATATAACAATGGAGCATCACGGTTGTCAAAACAGAAAGCGGACGGGTAATTCGAACCCGCCACTACCCTCGATCACGCCCCATTTGCGAATGTTCCGCAGTCTGATACATTGTGTCCGCTTGGGTTGATCGCCGTTTGTACCACTGTAGCGGCAGCCGAAGTTCGTGCCAGGAGGCACAGCGGTGCGCATCGTCAGCGTTGGCGAGATTCTTTGGGACGTGATCGGCAAGAACGAATACCTTGGCGGAGCGCCCTTGAACTTCGCGGCCCACGCCCAGAAGCTGGGCCACGAGGTGTATCCGCTCAGCGCAGTAGGTGCCGACGCCCGTGGCCGTAAGGCCCTCGACTTGCTAAAAGCGCGCGCCATGTCCACCGAATTCGTGCAGGTGTTAGAAGACAAACCCACCGGCACCGCGGAAGTCGAGCTCGACATGGAAGGCAAGCCTTCATTTCGCATCGTGCGACCCGTCGCCTACGATTTCGTCGATCTCACCGGACAGGAACTCAAGCGCATCGCCGAAATCCAACCTGACTGGATTTACCTGGGCACGCTGTACCACATGTCAGCGCAAGCGCTGGCCTCGACCAAGAAACTGCTGAAGGCAGTACCAAAGGCCAAGCGCTTTTACGACGTTAACCTTCGTCCAGGTCACTGGAGCCTCGCGACCATCGAGCAACTCTCGTCCCTCGCGACCGTCACCAAGCTCAGCGACTCGGAGGCCGAATCTCTTGATGCCGGCGTCGATGCTTCCGAAGGCCCAGGCCACTCGATCGAAAATTTTTGCCGCCGCTGGTGCGACCGTTTTGGCTGCGAAACCATGTGCGTGACTTTCGGCGAACGCGGCTGCGCCATCCTCAAGGGCGGCAAGTACAGTCAGGCGCCGGGCTACCACGTAACTGTGGCCGACACTGTGGGCGCCGGCGACGCCTTCTCCGCCGCCTTCGTTCACGGCCTCAGTCAGGGATGGGATTCGGAACGCATCGCGCTATGTGCCAACGCGGTAGGTGCGCTGGTGGCCAGCCGCTCCGGCGCGATTCCCGACTGGAGCATCGCCGAAGCCCACGCTATGATGGCTATCCAGGCTCGCTAGAAACTTAGCGTCTATTTCGCCGTCACTGTAATTTCTGCGGTCGCCGACTTGCTGGTGTCGGCCGTGCTCGTGGCTACTAAGTGATAGGTGCCCGGAGTCTTGGGCGCGGTATACGTCGAGTACAGCGAGATGGCGCCCTCCTTGGCGTATGCACCTCGCGTCTGGATCTGTCCCGCGTTATCGCCCTCTTCCACCTTCCAAGTCACTTCGCTGGTGGGAGCGCCCGTCACTGTTGCGGCGAAGTCGACTCCCTTGCCCGCGACTACTTTCGCGGTAGTCGGAAAGATGGTGATGTCGACCGGAGCGGGCTTGGCGCTAGCCGACATCGACGAGCAACCATCCAGACAATGCCTCCGACCGCAAGCAAAGCCACGATCACCGCTCCGATCAGCACCGGAGAAATCTTCCGTCTCGAACCGCCCACGTCGGCCGAGCCTGGCGCCGCCGCGAAAGGCACTCCTGCATAAGAAGGATCCACTGGACGGCTAGTCGCTGCTTTCGACGGGGCCTCGGTGTACGACGCTGCGGGGATGGAAGCGGCCTGACGCACCGGTTCCGACTCACGATAAACGGAAGGCGCCGAAAACATTGGTGGAGCGGCACTTTCTCTTTCCACCTCCGGCTCAGACCACTGAGCGAAGGAGTCCTCCGGGGACGGCTGAATCGGAGCCGGGGTCGCCGGGCGCTGCATTCGAATCGGCATGATCTCAGCGGTGGAACGAATGGGGCGAGCGGCAGGCGGTGGGGGGGTGAACGGCGGCTGCTCCTGCCGAGCGGGCGAAGCGGAAATGGTGGCTGCCGGGGCATCGGTCGGAATCACGGCCCGCCGGGTCCCGCACTGGGAACAAAACCTCTCTTCGTCGTTCATCTGCCGACCGCATGCGATACAGAACATCCATTCCCTCCACTGACTGATGAAAAATGTCCACGACCGTCACCGACCACCGCTCAAGTCGGTACTCGATACCCTTTACTGCGCCGTTTGTTGCTGCTTGATCAACACCACATCGTTATTCGCCCTGCCGCGGGTGACCGCCAGCTTCTTGTTTGGCCAGTCGTAAGCATAACCGTGGATCTCCAACTGCTTGAAGTCGGTCACCTGCATCGGAGATCCACCATCGAGCGACTGACTGACTATGTTCGACACTCCTTTTTCCGTGATCGGGTAATAGATCGCCTTCCCGTCTCCGGAGTACTGAAGGCTTCCCGAAATGAGCGGATGGAGTCCAGTATCTTAACCGGGGCGCCGCCGGCTGCAGGAATGATCTTGATCGCGGTCTTCGCCTGGACTCCTTGACCATCGAGGCCGAGAGCGCAATTTGCTGCCCGTCTGGCGAGATGGCGACCGCGAACACAGGTTCATCCAACAGCTGTTTCGCTTCGCCGCCTCAACCGGCATCCGCATAGCCACCTGCTTGCCACTGACGAACGTCGTGTACGCGAAAAATTTGCCGTCGGGTGAGCAGGCGGGAGTCTGTTCAAACTTCCCGCGGGTTAATTGCGTCGTTCTTCCTCCCACGACGTCCAGCCGAAAGACGTTGATAGCCTCGGTGCCCTTGGTGGGTGTGGCGAACAGCGCACGTTCGCCGTCCTCACATACCGAAGCCCCAGGATCGGCAGGTTCGACTGAAAAATAACGTTGCGTTCGCTCCCGTCCGCGTTGATTGTTGCGATATGGCTGTCATAGTCCGCCACCAGCAGACGTCCGTCCTTGAGCCAGCCCACATATACGTCTCCGGCGTTATCGATCGCCTTAGACTCGCTTGGAGTCTTCTATCCGGCTGGCATCACATAAAGCCCAAAGTCCGGCTGCCCCTGCACGGCCACCAGTTGCGTGCCATCTTTTATGACCGCCAGAGACCCGGCACGGTAATTGTCCAGGTCGTTGGTGATGCGGCGAAACTTACCGCTGCGAACCTCGATCTCGCCAATCTGCCCGTCCCACCGGGTTGTGACATCGCGAAGAATGATGAAGACCTCGCGCCCGTCCGGAGACCAGGCCGGCCTTTGCATTTGCGCGGTTGCGGCATACAGTGTCTTTTCCTTGCCCTCATTCACATCCAGCGCGACAATGCGCCCCAGGCTCTTGCCGCCCGGTTCAAGGACCGCAGCCGCTATCAACTTCCCGTCCGGAGGCCAGGCCGGATAGGAATAGCCGGGAATCGGCAACGTCGCCAACACCCGTTCATTGCTTCCGTCGGAATGCGCGATAATCAGTTTCGAATTGGCATCGGCTGAACTGTCGCGCACAAAAGCCATCTGCTGTCCGTCCGGCGAAAAGGTGACCGGGCTGTCCACGTCCTCAATCAGTTGTTGCGGCATACCTCCGAGCACGGGGACCTTGTACAGGACGCCGATGGTTGGCCGTTGCGGCTCGATCCGCACAAAGTACAAGTAGCTGCCATCCGGCGTAAATGTGAGTCCCGTATAGCGTTATCTGTTGCCGGGAGATCTCCTTAACGCTGCCAGTTGCAATGTGGCGCATCCAGAGGCTCTCCCGTCCGTCACCACCGTCATGCACGGTGAACAAGTATTGGCCGTCCGCCGACACGGTAGCCATTATCGCCTTGCCGTCGCTGGTCAGCTTCTCCATGGTCATGTTCTGGAACGGCATTGATCCCAGTCGCGGCGGCTCCACAGCGAGTACACGCCGAAAGCCGCAGCCGCAAGACCGCCACAACTAGAACGGTCACCAGGCCTGCGCGCGTCTTGTGCTGCCGCGCGTTGTTTATCAGGACGCGGCCGCTCGAACTGTGTTGGCCAATGCCGCCCACGGGCGCAACTGTTGGGGACGATAGAGGCGTGGCTGCAACGACTCCCGATTGCGACGATGCCGCAATGCCTCGACTGGCGTCGCTGTCCCGCTTCAACCGCTTCAGGTCGGCACGCATTTCCGCGGCGGACTGATAGCGCAGATCGGCATCTTTCTCCAGCGACTTGTCGATGATCTCTTCGAGTTTCTGCGGAATTGCAGGGTTGATTTGCGTCGGACGAGGCGGACTCCCCGCCAGGATTCCCTGGAAGACCACTGCCGAAGTCTTGCCCTCGAACGGGATTCTTCCCGTCGCCATCTCATAAAGCACCGCGCCGAGGGAGAAGAGGTCGCTGCGGCCATCTAACTCATCGCCGCGCGCCTGCTGGGCGACATGTAGGCACCGTACCGACGGACGTACCGGGTGAAGTGAGTTGCGGCCCCGCCATCGTGGGGGCATCGCCGCCCACCGTTTCCATCGCCGCGTGCCGGTCGCGTGCCAGCTTGGCCAAACCGAAGTCCAGGATTTTGGCTTGCCCCCGATTCGTGACGAAGATATTGCCGGGCTTCAGGTCGCGATGAACAATACCCTTGCTATGTGCGGCGTCCAAACCGTCCGTAACCTGTATTCCGATGTCGAGAATCTTGTCCAGCGGCAGCGGAATACCCTGGATCTTGTCGCTCAGGCTCTCGCCTTCGAGCAGTTCCATGGCAATGAAGGAGCGTCCATCGCAATCTTCGATAGCGTAAATCGTGCAGATGTTGGGATGATTCAGGGCCGAGGCGGAGCGGGCTTCCTGCTTGAACCGTTCCAGCGCCGACGCATCTTGTTCGGCGTCCGATGACAGAAACTTCAGGGCAACGTGACGCCCAAGCCGGCTGTCTTCGGCTTCGTACACCACGCCCATACCACCGGCGCCGAGGGGCCGCACGATCGTGTAATGAAGGATGTTCTGCCCGACCTGGATGTCCAACGCGGAGTTCTCCGGCGATAACGCATTCTATTGTGCCATGAAGCCCGTCCAGCAGCCGCTTGGGTGTGGCCTGCCGCTCCCCAAAGAAATAAGGCCACATCCCAACGTTCGGAATGTGGCCAAGTGCGCAGTCGACATAGCTTTAGTCCACGTACCCGCTAACCGTGTTCGACGGAATGCCGTTGGTTACCGTAACGAAGTTGTACGTTCCGGCCGGCATGCCCGCCAGATCGAAGTGGGTGAACCCGAGGAGCCCGAAGAGCGATCGAGTGGAGATTGGGTAGAGGTGAGTAAGATATAATGAGGGTTGTTGGTTTGCGGGTCAGGCGGGAACGGAAAGTTAGTGTAGAGGCTAGGCGTTCCTGAGGAACGAATTCGGCAAAAAAGTGCCCAACTCTTGCCACATTTGCGACTTTAGTGTGCACAGTTTTGCACATCAGAATTCGTGACTTCGAAATTAAGGGCTTTGCAATTATTACTTTAGGTCAACCTGTACTTCTGGTACTCTACTTGCAACGTACGTATCCGTAGTAATAGTTCTCGCTTCCGTTCTCGTTTTGGGGCATTTTGGGGCTCAAAACGGAAAATTGGCCCACTCGACCTTTACCAAGGAGCAAAGCATGACTGCACGCATCACCCGTATCGTCTTTTTGGCCGCTCTGTTTGCGCTTGCCACATCCTGTCGTCCGGCTTTGCGCAGGCTCCCGTGGCTTGCCCAACGAAATCTACTGCCAAGCATATGATGGCACCGGCGCCCCTGTTCGCTTCCCAGAACGACAACGTCAACGGTTTCGGCAACTTCGCCACTACCTATGACACATTCACACTTTCGAAGACCTGGGACGTCGAGAGCTTCCACTTTGTCGGTGGATACTTCAAACCGTCCGTCCACCGCCATTCGTCCAGGATTTCACGCTGACGTTTTACAACGACACCGCTGGAATACCCGGAAACCCGATCGCCAGTGGGGTTTTCACCAGTTTTCAACGAAACGCTATAATCAGCGGACAGGCTGCGATCTACTCGTATGATCTGTTCTTCAAGCAGCTTCGATATGGGCCCCGGCACCTACTGGGCTTCCGTGGTTCCCGACCTTGCACTTCCCGCCGCAGTGGGGATGGGCGACCGGTGTTGGCGGGTTTAGGCTACCAGGCCTTCTTTGGCGCCCGCGGGCCGACAGGCGGCGGGCTTCGCCTTCGCCCTGGATGGCACGGCGGTTAACACTACGCCGGAGCCAAGCACGCTGATTATGCTCGGGATTCGGCATTCTCGGTTTGGCTGGCACGCTACGCCGCAAACTGCTTCTCTAAACCACGCCACCTTCAGAATAAAGCCGCCTTCGGGCGGCTTTTCTTAACTTTGCAGTGAATCACGCTCGTGTCAATCAATTGGCCTGGGGTCTTCTCGTTAAATTAGCCCACTATCTCTTGCTAACTCGAACGCTTCAGACCCCGGGTTCAGGGTCGGTCATCGGAGGGCTGAGAACCATAGAATGAAACTTCTGCTTCGTCACAGTTGTCTTTGCAGCCGCGTTTTTGATGTGGCCACCTTCGCCTGCCGCGCCCAAGTCTATTTCCAGATACAGTCAACCTTAACGGCGGGGTTTTCCTCGCAGAACGACATCAACGGCGATGGGCAACTTTGCCACCGTCTACGACAGTTTCACTCTGGAAGCCGAGCCAGCCAAGCCTTGTCTTCCATCGGGATCGGCGCATATTTCAACCACCCGGTTCAAGGCCCCATCACCGGCTGTACCCTTCCCTTCTATGCCGGTGCCGGAATAAGCCGGGTGCGTCGATCCGGTCCACGTTTTTCCCCTGAACCGCTAGCGAGACTTTCATGGCAACGTTAACGAGGCGACCCGACTTACGTGTACGGCTTGTACTTGAGCTTCACCGCCGCCGCCGGTACCCAATACTGGCCCTCCGTCGTTCCCGACCTCGGATTCCCGCCGCAGTGGGGCTGGGAAACTCACGGGCCAAGGCGATTGCCTCTCCGGTACCAGGGCTTCTTCGGTGCGCGCACTTCCCTGGCACTGACTTAGTCGTTCGCCGCAGTTCGACGGCACGCCGACTCCGGAGCCGGGCACGCTGGTTATGCTGGGCACCGGAATTCTCGGCTTGGCTGGCACGCTCCGCCGCAAACTGCTCTAAACAAACAGACAACCTTCAACAACAAAGCCGCCCTTCGGGGCGGCTTTCCTTTTGGAGTTGTCGCCGATCTCGCTTACCGTTTCGCTTCAAACACCAAGTTGAATGGCGTCTCGGCGGCGCGACGAAAGTGTTGGAACCCGCCTTCCATCACCACTTCCCGCATGCGCTTCTCCCCGCCTGTGCCCCCAGCGCCAGCCCAACTTCCTGCGACATCGAGGCCGGCGTGCAGATCATCGTGGAAGCGGAATAAAATATCCGTCCGATGGGATTCAGATTGCCCTCAATCGATCGTCCGCCCGTGGCTCGACGATCATCCACACGCCGCCCGGCTTCAGCGAACGGAACACATGCCGCGCCGCGCCGACCGGATCGCCCATGTCATGCAGGCAGTCGAAGAACGTCACCAGATCGTAGTCGCTGCCGGGATACGCCTTGGCCGATGCGACTTCAAAGACCACCCGCTTGCCATCCCGGCTTGCTCCGCCAGCGTCCGCGCTCGTTCGATCGATCCCGAGTGATAGTCGTAGCCGGTAAATGCCGAGTTCGGATACGCACGTGCCATGATGATGGTGGAAGCCCCGTGCCCGCAGCCCACGTCAGCGACTTTCGCACCACGTTTCAGCCTGGCCTCGACGCCCTCCAGTGCGGGAATCCAACTCGAAATAAGGTTAGCGTTGTATCCGGGACGGAAAAACTTCTCCGTGCCTTCAAACAGCCAGTGGTGGTGCTCGTGCCAGCCCACGCCATCGCCCGCTCTTGAACGCCCGCAATAGGTTCTCGACGTCGTGGGCCACCGAAACCGCCGCCAGGAAAAAGCCCGGCAGGTATGCAGGACTGTCGTCTTGCGCCAGCGCGAATGCCTGCTCGGGAGAGAGCCAGTAGCTATTGCTCGCGGCGTCGTAGTTGACGTACCCTCCCGCAGCCTGGGCATTCAGCCACTCGCGCACGTAGCGCTCCGCCGTTGCGGTCTTGGTTGCGAGCTCGGCGGAAGTCAGTTTCGCGCCGTCTGCCATCGCCTTGTATAGGCCTAGTTGCTCTCCGATCGCGATCAGTGAGGCGCTCATCGCCGCTCCCATATCGCCGATGGCCTTGCCCATAAATTCGTTGAGCTTCGCTTCGTTGAGTGGGGCCTGGGTTGTCTGGGTCGCCATACACACTCCTTACCAGGTGGTTTTAGTTTTCGAATACGAGTGCCGGATCGATAGGCCGTTGGACGGAGTGGAGCGAAGGGACGGCAGGGAGTATACACCAGTCCATGACACGCGAGCGCCATGAATTTTGATGCCAAACGAAGCGGCAATCACGAAAGCCGTCCACTGGCACGGCCTTCATAATGGCTCCAGCATGACCCGGCTAAATAAGTCGCGGCGCCTCAGGAAGTGACGGAGGTGCGGTCGCTCATCAGTATTCCGTTACGTGCGTAGCCGTGCCGAGGCACCTCCACGATCGCGATGGTCATCTTCTCCGGGTTCACGTTCAACTCCTCGCTCATGACCTCGGTGATCCGCTTCACTGCCCGGCGTTTTTGTTCGACGGTGCGGCCTTCCAGCATGGTGATCTGCACGTGCGCCATAACTGCCCCCTCGCCTGAGAAGTTGCTCGCGCCAAGTTTACTTCGCCAGCTCGAATCCGGCGAAGAAATAACTCAACTCGAAACGGGCGGTGTCTTCGGCGTCTGATCCGTGAACCGCGTTCTTCTCAATGCTCGACGCCCATTTCTTGCGGATGGTGCCCTCTTCGGCCTTGGCCGGATCGGTCGCGCCCATCAGTTTACGGTAATCGCCGATGGCGTCTTCCTTCTCCAGCGCCATCACGACGATAGGTCCGCTCGACATGAAATTGGTCAGCGACTCAAAAACGGACGATGGACGTGGACAGCATAAAAACCTTCCGCCTGCGTCTTGTTGATGTGCAGCATCTTCATGCCGATGATGCGAAATCCGTTCTGCAGAAGCGTGTTGACGATGTCGCCCGTGCCGCCCTTTTCAACGGCGTCCGGCTTAACGATGGAAAGAGTGCGTTGCAATGTCTTCATGCTTTAATCAGTCCTTATCCGTTTGGTCTTCCCTGAATTGTCACCCTGAACGAAGCGCTCGCCTCTGTTTCGACCCGCGTCTTTTTAGCGGGTCGGACGCGTGCGCAGTCGAAGAACCTGCTGTTTCTTCGGCTCGAAGTTCTCCGTGCCTCAGTGTCTCTGTGGTGAATCGCGCCTTCGTGAACTACGCCTTCGCATACCCCGGAGCATTCTTCACTAGTGTCTCTGCGATTTCCGCCGGAGTACTGGCTACGTGAATGCCGGCCGCTTTCATCGCCGCGATTTTCTCCGCCGCCGTTCCTTTACCGCCGGAAATGATCGCGCCCGCGTGTCCCATGCGGCGACCCGGAGGCGCCGTCTGCCCCGCGATAAAACCCACCACCGGCTTCTTCACGTTCTGCTTGATGTACTCTGCTGCCGTCTCCTCAGCGCTGCCGCCGATCTCGCCAATCATGATGATGGCTTCCGTCTCCGGATCTTCATTGAACAGCGTAATAGCGTCGATGAAATTCGTCCCGATGATCGGGTCGCCTCCGATGCCGATCGCAGTTGATTGCCCGATGCCGCGCGTCGTGAGCTGATACACCGCTTCATAAGTGAGCGTGCCCGAGCGTGAAACGATGCCAACATTGCCTTCCTTATGAATGCTGGCCGGCATGATGCCAATCTTGCAGCGGCCTGGCGAAATGATGCCCGGACAGTTGGGCCCGATCAGTCGCGAGTTCTTGGTCTTCAGAAACTCCCACACCTTCACCATGTCCAGCGCCGGAATGCCTTCCGTGATGCAAACGATCAGCGGAATGCCCGCATCGGCGGCTTCCATGATCGCGTCGGCCGCCCCCGGAGGCGGCACGAAAATCACCGTCGCATTCGCGCCAGTCTTCGCCACAGCTTCGCTCACTGTGTTGAAGATGGGCCAGCCCTCGTGCGTTGTGCCGCCCTTGCCCGGAGTCACGCCGCCTACCACCTGCGTCCCATACGCCTGCGAGGCCTTGGCGTGAAATGTTCCTTCACGGCCCGTCAGTCCCTGCACAACCAGTCGCGTCGATTTATCAACCAGGATGCTCACTTGCCCCCCTTTGCCGCCGCGACAACCTTTTCGGCCGCATCTTTCATGGTCTCCGCCACAATGAAATTGAATCCGCTTGCCTTGAGGATCTCGCGGCCTTGTTCGACGTTGGTGCCCTCCAGCCGCAGCACGATCGGCAACTGGATGTTCGTCTTCCTGGCCGCGCTCACTACGCCGTTGGCCAGCGTGTCCACGCGCAGGATGCCACCGAAGATATTAATCAGCACCGCCTTGACATTCTTGTCGGCCAGCAGAATCTCGAACGCATGCGTGACCTGCTCCTCGTTAGCGCCGCCGCCCACGTCGAGGAAGTTTGCCGGCATGCCGCCCGCGTACTGGATGATGTCCATGGTCGCCATCGCGAGGCCCGCGCCGTTCACCATGCAGCCCACATTGCCGTCGAGCTTGATGTAGTTCAGCGCGTACTTGCTGGCTTCGACCTCGAGCGGGTCTTCTTCGGTGATGTCGCGAAGCTCCTTGATATCGGGATGCCGGTACAGCGCGTTGTCATCGAAGTTCATCTTCGCGTCGAGCGCAAACAACCGGCCGTCGGTCGTAGTGATAAACGGATTGATCTCCACCAACGACGCGTCCGTATCTTCCGCAGCGCGCGCCAGCGCCATCATGAACTTCACTGCGCCCGCAATGTACTTGGGATCGAGCCCCAGCCTGAATGCGATCTTGCGCGCCTGGTAGGCCTGCAAGCCCATGCCCGGAATAATGTGCTCTTTGATGATGGCGTCGGGATCTTTCGCCGCGACCTCTTCGATCTCCATCCCGCCCGCCGCGGATGCCATGAAGACGTTGCGTCCGTTGCCGCGGTCGAGCACGATGCCGAGATACAACTCGCGTGCGATGGGCAGCGTCTCTTCGATCAGCAGCCGCTGTACCTTCTTGCCTTCGGGCCCGGTCTGGTGCGTAATCAGCGTCATGCCGAGCATCTTCTTGGCCAGTTCAACGGCCTCCGCTGGCGACTTGGCGATCTTCACGCCGCCGCCCTTGCCGCGCCCACCGGCGTGGATCTGCGCCTTGACCACCACTCCGGTCGCGCCCTCGTGAAATAGGTCGCGGGCCGCCGTATCGGCTTCCTCGGCGCTCTCGACCATGTGTCCGCGAGGCACGGCCACTCCATACTTCGACAGGATTGCCTTGCCCTGGTACTCGTGAATTTTCATGTTGGTATGACGGACGCGGACGGTGTGCCCGCTACTCTGGCCGCTCAGGGCCGGACTGTCTGCTCCTTGTGAGAATGGCGATGCTACAGGAAACTCACTAGTGTAATTGAGCGGCGGAGGGGGCCGCAATGCGACAATACGCGAGTCATGGATCTTCCAGTGAATCCGCCTATCCTGCCAATGCTCGCCAAACGCGTCGATGAACTGCCCTCCGGTGAAAATTGGATCTTCGAGCCCAAGTGGGACGGCTTCCGCGCTCTTGTCTTTCGCGACGGCGACGAAATCTACATCCAGAGCCGCGACGAGAAGCCGATGAACCGTTATTTTCCCGATCTGCTCGAGCCCCTGCAAAAAACGCTACCGGCGCGCTGCGTGCTTGATGGCGAAATTGTGATCGCCACAAAGAACGGCCTCGATTTCGATCTGCTCCAATTGCGGCTGCATCCGGCTGCCTCGCGAGTAAAAATGTTGGCCGAGCAGAACCCGGCTTCATTTGTGTTCTTCGACGTGCTTTGTTTGGGCAACCACGACCTTCGTAAACAGCCGTTCGTAACTCGCCGCCAGGAACTCGAACGGGCGCTGGGCAAGGCGAAACCACCCATCCGCGTTACGCCCTCCACGCAGGATCGCGCTCTCGCCGCCGACTGGTTTCGCCGCTTCGAAGGAGCCGGCCTCGACGGAGTCGTCGCCAAGGCGCACTCGCAGACTTACGAACCCAACAAGCGGGTCATGCTCAAGGTAAAACATGAGCGCGAATGTGACTGCGTTGTCGCCGGCTTTCGCTGGCACAAAAAGGCGAACGCACCGCCGTTGGCTCATTACTTCTGGGTTTATACGATGACTCGGACGCGCTGCAGCACGTCGGGGTATGCGCCAGCTTCACCGCAGCAAAGCGGAAAGAACTTGTCGATTTCCTCGCACCCTACCGCAAGAATGCGCTCGCCGATCATCCCTGGAGAGCCTGGGCTGAAAGCGAAGCCGGAGAAGGTGCGGCTGGTCACCGGATGCCGGGTGGCCAGAGCCGTTGGAGCCAGGGTAAAGATCTATCGTGGGAACCGCTGCGGACTGAGCTCGTCGTTGAAGTCGCGTACGACCACATGCAGCGCGACCGCTTTCGCCATACCGCACAGTTTCGGCGCTGGAGAAAAGATAAGCAACCTAAAGACTGTACTTATGCACAGCTCGAGGTGGTTCCGCCGCAAGAACTGGCTGAGATTTTTCCCACTGGTCGTTAGAGATTAGCGTTTCCTTTTCGCTGCGGCGCGCTTGTGCCCTACCCGAAATTCCCGCGTCGGATCGTCGTCCGGATCAGGAACCTCTTGCGGCGGCCGCAAGTCTTCCGGCACGTTGCGCAGATTTACCCGAATTCGAGTCCAGGTCGAGTATTGACCGCGCATGGAATCGACCAGTACATCATCGACAGCGAGATACTTTGCGGCCTTTTTGTGCTTTTGTTTCCATCTTTCCAGTCCTTCGAGCGCTGCGTTCTTGTCAGGAGAATTCGCCACGACAATCAACGACATTTTCCTCCGCGGTGCCTTAGCCGCTGACCTCGCGCGCGAGGGAGCCACGCGCGGAGCCTCCGAATCTGTCTTGCGAAAGTGCGGCGGCCAGGGCGCATCCTTCAGACCCGACGCCTCATCCTTCGCCGCCATTTCCAGCAACTTTTCTAACGAACCAGCCGCCTTGTCCATATCGGCATGCGGATCGCCAATCGCCGCAAACCGCTGCGGCACAGTGAACAACGTGAAGTCCGCAGCGTCGCAGTCAGGCACCTCCTCCCACGTGAGCGGTGTCGAAACGCGCGCATCGGGCAGCGGACGCACGGAGTAAGCCGAGCAGGTCGTGCGGTCCTTGGCGTTCTGGTTGTAATCGAGGAAGACGCCGTGGCGCTCTTCCTTCCACCACTTCGACGTCGCCAGCTTCGGAACGCGGCGCTCCACCGCGCGAGAGAATGCCAGCGCCGCACGTCTGACCTCCGCGAACGTCCATTTCGGATGGATACGCACGTTCACATGCATGCCGCGTGACCCGCTGGTCTTCGGCCATCCGCGAAGCCCAACTTCTTCCAGCAACCCATGAACCTCAAGCGCGACTCGTCGCACTTCGGGCCACTCAACACCCGGCCCGGGGTCGAGATCGATGCGCAATTCGTCAGGGTGTTCTAGGTCCGTCGTTCGCACAGCGTGGGGGTGTAGCTCGATGCAGCCCAGATTGACGACCCATGCCAGTCCGGCTTCGTCGTCAGCCACGATTTCTTCCGCCGTTCGGCCCGATGGAAACGACAGCGTCACCGTTCGTATCCATTCCGGCCGCTGCTCGGGCGCGCGCTTCTGATAGAACGCGGGAGCTTCTGCTCCATTGACGAATCGCTTGAGGACGAGAGGCCGGTCGCAAATTCCGGCCAACGCGCCCGGCGCAACCGAAAGGTAATAGCGCACGAGTTCCAGCTTCGTGACTTTTGCTTGTTTGGAGAAATACAGCTTTTCGGGATTGGTGACTGGGACTTCGTGCCCCGAGATTGTGAGTATCTCGACTTCTTTAGCCACGGTAGCCAGCCAACCGGAAAGGAACAGATTGAATGGGCGCTTCCGGATTCGATATCGTACCGCAGCGGACGGATTCCTGCAGCTTAACCGGAATGTTCGGGCACTGACTCCCTCGCCTCAGGGCGAGTTGGTTACTTTAGTTTTCTGCGCCCGCTGATTTTGCTGGACGGCCGCGCTGTCGCGCCCCAAGACTGGGGACGTGGGCGAGCGCTGTCGTGTGCGCGCCCGCCCCGCGTCCAGCGCGCGATGGAACCTGCTCTTTGACAATTCCTGGAACGTTGACGCCGCTAGCCGCAGCGGACATAGGCCCTATGATTTCGCCATACTTGTATGACTTGTATGACACTCATTGGTATGAAAAATATGACAAGTATGACAAAATCTGGCACCAAAAAACCCAATTATTGTCGCTAAGTCCCACTGGCAGAAATGGATACGTATAACTAGCTTAAGAACCAATCTCTTACGAACATTTTTCACCTAAAGCATTGATTCTAAAAGAACACAAGAATGGAATTTTCGTTCTTGAGCACCCAATTGGCTTTGGGGGCCAACCATGGCTCCTCGCTCACCCGAGACGAAGCCCGTAATGCTCGACATGGTGCTCTTACGCCGGGTTCGAGGCGCGCCGCTCATCCAGACTTGCGACCGTTTTTGCGTAGATCTCGTTAGGGCTCCCACTGGCGTCCACCCGCATGAGCAGGCCGAGGTTGTGGTAGAACGCAATCAACGGCGCCGTGCTTCGATCGTAGGCTTCCAGCCGGATTTTGATCGATTCGGGCCGATCGTCTTCGCGTTGAAACAGCTCGCCCTGACAGCGGTCGCACACGCCCTCAACTTTCGACGGACGTTCGGTTACGTGAAACACCGTCCGGCATTGTTGACACGTGCGGCGACCGCTGAGCCGGGCAACAATCTCGGTAGCGGGCAGGTCGTAGTTCACCACCGCAGTCAGTGACAGCCCCTCATCCTGCACCAACTGCTTTAACGACTCGGCCTGCGCCAGCGTGCGTGGAAATCCGTCGAGGATAAAGCCGCCGCCACAGTGCAGGCATCCACTCCGTTCGCGGACCATCTCCCAAACGGTTGCGTCCGGCACGAGCGCACCACTGCGCATGTACTCGGTGGCCGCCTTCATGGCCGGGCTCAGTTCGCACTCTTTGCTGCCAGCCGCCGCCCGGAACACGTCACCCGTAGACAGGTGACACGCCCGCAAATTCTGGTGCAACAGGTCCGCCTGAGTGCCCTTGCCCACACCCGGCGCTCCCAGCAGGACGAGCCTCCACGGCGCCTGCGAACTCTCGGGCTTCTCGCATTGCGCAGAAGGACCCTGCAGCCATGCCACGCGATCGTTCGGTTTTGCTGTAGTCATAATGCTGAAGGTATGAAATCAAGCCGATCTTGGCGGTGACGAACATCACACCTCTCGACCGGAGCCCGTCACAACCGCGAGCGTCACCGCGGGATGCTACCCTAATTGCTAATCGCTAATTGCTAGTTGCTTCTTTCATGATTCTCGACGCGCTGCACAAGATCGCCAACCACGGCTCCTCGCTTACTCGTGGCGAGGCACGTGACGTCATGGCCGAAGTTCTCCGCGGCGAAGCCACTGACGCCCAGATTGCGGCGCTGCTGGTGGCGCTCCACATGAAGGGCGAAACGGTCGAAGAAATTGTCGGATTCGCGCAGGCAATTCGCGCCGCCGCCACGCCCTTATTGACTGAAGAAGGCGACGCCGTTGACGTCAGCGGCACAGGACGCGAAGCCCTGGTCGATACCTGCGGCACTGGTGGAGACACCTCCGGCACCTTCAACATCTCCACCGCTGTCGCGTTCGTCACCGCGGGGGCGGGTGTGCGCGTCGCCAAGCATGGCAATCGCAGCATAAGTTCGAAATGCGGTTCCGCCGACGTCATGGAAGCCCTCGGCGTGAACATCAACCTGCCGCCTTCGCGTCTCGCCGCCTGCCTGCGCGAAACCGGCATCGCATTTCTGTTCGCTCCCACCATGCATTCGGCAATGAAATACGTGCAACCCGCACGCCGCGAACTGCGCTTGCGCACGGTATTCAACCTACTCGGCCCGCTCACCAATCCCGCGAATGCTTCGGCACAGGTCGTGGGGGTCTATTCCGCAGATCTGGTCGAAAAGCTAGCCGAAGCCCTCAGCGAACTCGGCTTGCGCCGCGCGTTGGTCGTTCATGGACGCGACGGCCTCGACGAGATCACTATCACCGGGCCCACCAAGATCGCCGAAGTCCGTGACGGCAAGCTGCGCAGCTACGAGGTCACTCCCGAAGAGTTTGGTCTGAAGGCAGCTCCGCTCTGGGAAATCACCGGAGGGGACGATGCTACGCAGAACTCCGCCATCATTCGTGCCGTGCTCGACGGAGAACGATCCGCCCGCCGTGATGTTGTAGTGCTGAACGCCGCCGCTGCTCTGGTCGCTGCCGGACAAGCTGACCACATCGGCCAGGCGGTGCCGCTGGCTGCTTACGCTATCGATTGCGGACATGCCCGCCAGCGCTTGCAGCTGCTGGTAGAATTCACCAACCGCCATTCCTAGAATGCAGTCAAGACTCTCTCAAAGGAGAATAACTCGATGACTCTCCCGCGCTGGCTGATTCTGTTGGGAAGCATCATTATGTTCGCGGGAGCCCTGCTCCACATCGTGGGTGGATCTTTGGGCGTCTTTCCAGTACTGGTGAAAGCCGGAGTGGACCCGCGCGTCGCGGGCGCAGTCAAGTGCGTCTGGCTGGTTGTCTCCGCGCACGGAATCCTTCTAGCCCCCGCACTTGTGTGGATCAGCCGCGGTCAGGGGACACGGGCCCTGCTTCGCTACCTGGCATTCATTCCCCTCGTCGATGCAGTGTTGATGTATTACTTCGTGGGCCCATTCAGCGGCGCTTACATCGTCACGGCGTCTGCACTTTTGCTTCTCGCCGGGGCATGGCTGTTGCCGCGCGAGCAAACTGCCGTAGCCTAAGCAAAAAAAAATAACAGCGCACCTCGTGGTGCGCTGCTTTTGCAACATTATCCGCGACAGCTTACTTGCTGGGGTTCACCATCGGAATTATCGCGGACAACTGTAAGTTGATCAGCAGGTCAATGCGATGATCAATCTGGAACCACAAGGCAGTTTTCTTAGGTGAAATCACCTTTTCAAATATCGGAACATACTTCATACGCAGTGAGAGGAGTTGCTGGTCAACTGCTGTCGACCTCTTGATGTAGTCCTGCGCCTGCGCATCGGTCATGGTGTTGTAGTTCGCGGCATAGTCCTTGATCAGCGCCCAGCGTTCGTCGTTGGGTTTGATGGCTTCCTGTCTGTATTGGTCATAGATGGGCCAGAACTTGGTGGCCTCGTCCGCAGTGAGGGTCATGTTCTGCGCGGTGATCTCTTTTCGCTGCGCGCGCAGGTCTTGTCGCAGCGCCTGTATGTCCTGGTCGCTGGCGGCCTGGGGCTGTGCGCTTGCCGCGGGAGCGGCCTGGGCAAACATCGGTACGCCGGACAGCATGAGTGCGCCGGCCACAATTAAAACTGCAACGATAATTTTCTTCTGCATTCTCTCTCCTTGGAACAGATTGGTCGCACGTGTCCGTGCGCTGGGTTAATGGCTGAGTCCTGCCCTTTGGATGCGCAAGCCGCCGGCCGTTGTCCTGTCAATCGGTCTCGTCTGCGCTCCATCCCGTGCACCCGGCCCGGGCACACATGCCGGGTGTAAGGGCGCAAGTCAAAAGTCGAATCGAGGGGACTGGAATTGCCTTGCCATTATAGCGAAACGCCACATTCCGCGTGGCTTGCTCGGTCGCTCGCCCACCACGCAGGATTGCGCAGGTAGTCTTACCAGTCACCAATTACCAGTGACCAGTTACCAGCCCCTAGCTTATTGCTTATTGCTGCTTGCTCACTGCGGTTGCGTCTGATCGGGCGGGAATTGTCCTCCCGGCGTGAGTTGCTGATTGGGTTGCGTATTCTGCTGCGGATTCTGCTGACCAAAACCGCCCGGCTGCTGGCCCGGCACGCCGGGCTGCTGACCAAACGGACTCTGATTGCCCTGGTTCACCTGGCCCGCCGGAGTGCCGATTTGCGCTCCTCCATAGCTTTGGCCATTGAACGGCCCGCGCAACAGGGTATTGTTTGACGTATCCATCGCGGGGCTGTAGATGAAGACCCACTCATCGTAAGTTTTCTTTTTGTTGTAAATGCGGATGGTCTTGTCTTTGTCCTTACTGGCAACGCCGACGATGGCTCCGCCGCCAAACGTCTGCCCGCCCACGCCGCTGTTTCCAAAGATGGAGTTATTGGTCCCGGTCTGACCGGTCGCATTTTGGCTCGTCGCATTTTGGCCCGTCGCATTCTGCCCCTGCTGCGCTCCGCCGCTGCCGCTGCTTTGGCCGACGCCGGGCGCCAGCGTGAACCCCGACTGTCCCGGCCCGCCTTGACCCGCCGCGCCAAGCGGAGAAGCACCGGTACCCGACTGCGTGTTATCCGGCGTTTGATTCCCAAACCCCGCACCCGGCTGCGGCGGCGTCAGCTGCGCTCCCTGCGGTGCGGTGTTCGCTCCCTGGTCGCCGCCGGTCGCACCCGCTGCGTTCGCGCCCGACGACAGCGCGTTCAGTGGGTTCGCCCCCTGCGGTCCTCCCTTCGTCCCCTGCAACGCTGCCACCCCCTGAACCCCTGCGCCGATCCCCATCGCCTGCAGGTCGCCATAGTGCAGCACCTTCCAATCGCCTTCCTTAGTCAACGGGTCCTTGAACCGTCTACGCAGGAAGCGGATCTGGTTGGTATTTTCCAGTTGCTCCAGGTTCGCAGGATAGCGGCCGAATTTCTTGTAGTACTTCTTGATGGCGCGGGCATATTCCGTGCCGCGATGAATCATCTCCTCCTCGCGGTCGCGCTTCGCCTGCTGAATGAATCTCGGCGCCATTGCCATGGCCACGATCACCATGATTGCCATCATGAACAGAATCGCCAGCAGCATCGCGCCACTGTCCCGCCGGCGACGCCGCGAGGAAATCTCCGAACGCACGTCACGACGCATAGAGGATGCGACTTCTGCTTGGCCCTTCGGAATGGAGTCTGCCTGCTGCATACTGGCCGATGTCCGCGCCTATCCCGCTACCAGCGGCAGCGTCTGACGGTTGTTGGTCAGCACATCTTCCACTTCCACCGAATTTGGGCCGATCTTGAGGATCTTGTAGCGCCGGTCGATGATCTGCCCTTCTTTGGCGATAAAAATGTCCTCACCCTTGGACAGGAACACCTGTTTCGGTCCGCTCTTGTTGCCGCTGAACCCATAAAACTTCAGCGGAATCGGAGGAGGTGGTGGCGGCACCGGCGGACCAGGATTGATCACCGGCTTAATTACAGCGACGGGCGGCGGCTCCGGCTGGTTCTGAAAGATATCGCGCCCCGCGCCTTTATAAGTTACATCTTCGCTCGACTTCAGCACATCCAGCCGCAGCGTGGGATCGAGCGACTGCGCCACCAGCACATTCACGCCTTTGCGCGCGCCCGTCTTGCCCGGTTTCTGCGCCGCCGCTGACGTGGCAGCTATCGTCGCTGCGGCGGTCGCAGTGTCTGTGTCCGTGTTGCTGAACACCCAGTTGTAGAGCGCAAACGCCGCCACAATTACCAGTCCACCGGCGATGGCGGTCTTCGTCTTGTTCTCGGTACCGAGTTTCATGACGCAGCCGCTCCGCTGCGCAAGTAGGTTTCCACCTTGAGTTGCAGCCGCACATTGCCCTGCTGCTCGCCCAGCGTCACGCCGTCAATCACAAAAAATAGCTTGTCGCGCTCCAATGCGTTGATGAACTTCGCTTCCTGCAGGTAGCCGCCAGAAAGCGCAACCTCGATGTTCAGCTTGCGCAGCCCTTCCACTGGCGCATCCTTGTCGTCGTACTTTACGGCGGCAATCTGCACTCCGCTCTGCGCCCCCAGTTTGCCGAGCTCTTCGGACACGGACGAGTATTGCGTCGGGAACCGCTCCTTATAGAACCCGTCGATGTCGCTGGACGCCTGCTTCAGTTTCCCTTCCATGCCGCGCGTCGGCAGCACTTCCTGGCGCTTCGCCGCCAACTGCAATTGCAGGGCGTCTAGATCGCGCTGCCGCGCCTCGCGCGAACGTCCCGCCGGAGAAAACAGGTATCCGATACACGCCAGGTCGAGCACCACCAGCCCGATCAGCACCGGCACTAGCGTTTTGCGAACTTCGCGAATGCTGGCCATCAGCGAGCACCTCCCGAAGTCGCCAAAGATTTCTGCGCCGTACGCGCGCCCATCGGCTTTGCCGCCGACTTCGCCGGAGCGCCTGTCTTCTTGTCTTTCTGCTGGTCTGCGCCGGAATCACTGTCAGTATCTTCAGCGAAAGGTATGTACACCGCCGCAATTTCAAACTGAATACTGCCGCCCGCTGCCCCACCTTCGCCGACGGTATTCTCGGCTTCTACCTGCGGCGCGTGGAAGTGCGGCGACTTCTCCATGCGCTTCACCAACTCCACTGCCTTGTCGCGCGCGCTCGTTGCCACCACCACGTGCAGCACGAGCTGGTTGTCGCGGTTGAACTCCGGCTTCATCGACACTACGTGGATGTTCGGTGGCATCAGCTTTTCCATCTCGGTGAACACGCGCGTCCACGAGAGTGACTTGCGGACGAACAGCTGGTTCAGGAATTGCGACTGGTCGGCAACATCGCGGTTCTGCGGCTGATTCAGGATCGCCTGCGCCTGCGCCTTCTCGGCATCAAGTCCCGCGATCTCCTGCTTCACAGCCGCAATCTTCTCGTTGATGTCGCGAGTGTGCGACCGCTGATACAGGATGTATCCCACCAACCCGACGGTCAGCACCACCAGCGCAGCCACTACCATCCCCAGCCGGCGGGTGTACTCTCTTGCAGCTTCGTACGGGTTAGACGCGAGATTGATGTTGATGCGCATCAGGACACCAGCGCTCCCGCCACTCCTGCCAGCGCCACGCGTGCCACGTTGCCTGCGCCCACGCCCGCCATGCTGCTGGAAATCAACTCCTCAAGATGAATATTGCTGGTCGCACTGAAGGCGGCTTGCAGCGCTTGCGCCGATTGCACTCCCGTCACCAGCACACGGTCCACCGAAATGCCGTAGCGATCTTCGAAGTACACCAGCGAAGTGTTGACGTCGTCCACCAGCGACTCGCCCGTCACCGCCGTGCCGCCATTTTCCAGCGCGCGGTACAGCAGCAACTGGTTCTGATCGACGATCGCGAACGTGGTCGTTCCGGGTTCGACCTTGATGACCATGGTGGGACGCGACGCGTCCACCACGCCCAATGCCGCGATCATCGACGGCAATACCGCGCCGGGATTGTAGCCCGCGTCGCGCACCACCGATTCGTATTCTTCCAGCACGGCTTTCGGGGTCACCGCTGCCACCACCCGAATTCCCTCGTCGGCGGGCTGGCGATCGAATGACACCGAAGACGTATCCACATCAAATGGCAATGACTTCTTCAAGCGGAACCGTACCACCGCATCGGCGTCTTGCGGCTTCTCCGGCAGCGTGTCGAAATCAAGCAGCAGAATGCGCGTGCTGGCGTCGGGAATGATCAGCGTAATATCGCGGGAGCGTCCCGCCACCGGCGCGAGCGAATCGCGCAGCGCCGTCACCACCGCGTCGTGCGAACCAACGTTGGTATGCTGCAAGCCCGGCGTCACGGCACCGGCCGGCAGCGCCTGCGAATGCACCGCCTCCAGCGCCTGCGCCGCTTCCGAGGCGCGCGCCGCCACCACGCGCTCAGCCGATACCTCGCACGCTACCCTCGGCCGCGAACTGTGGTTCGATGCCATTTCTGTTATCGCGCTTCCGATGGTAATTTGTAATTGGTTATCAGTAATTGAAAAGCTCGCATTTCCGTCTGCTATTTGTGTCGCGAGTCTGGCGGGTCGTGATGAGCCCGTTGCCAATTACTAATTACCAGAAAGCCAAACCCTGTCGCTAATTGCTAACCGCTAATTGCCGGCCCGCTGCACGGCTCTAGCGCGTCGTCTCAATAAACGTGACCTTATTAATTTCTTTCAGCGTGGTCAATCCACGCTTCACTCTATCAATTGCCGACTCGCGAAGGAAATGCATTCCTTCCTCCCGCGCAGCCCGCCGGATTTCGCTGCTCGGCCGCTTCGCCAGAATCATCTCCCGCACGGCGTCGGTCAGTTCCAGCAACTCGTGGATAGCGGTACGTCCGCGGAAACCGGTTCCCGAACACTCGATACAGCCTTCACCTTCATAGAACGGCACGTTGCGCCACTCCGCAGGATCCAGTCCGCTCGCCTCCAGCATCTCATCGGAATAGTGCACTTCCTTCTTGCAGAACTCGCAGATCAGGCGCACCAGCCGTTGTGCCAGGATGCAATTCAGCGCCGACACGAAGTTGTAGGCCTCGACGCCCATGTTCAGGAATCGGCCCAACACATCCACCACGTTGTTGGCGTGGACCGTGGTGAACACCAGATGCCCGGTCAGCGCCGAGTTGATCGCGATCTGCGCCGTCTCGGTATCACGGATTTCGCCCACCATGATCTTGTCGGGATCGTGCCGCAAAATCGACCGCAGTCCGCGAGCAAACGTCAGCCCCTTCTTTTCGTTCACTGGGATCTGCGTGATCCCCGCAATCTGATATTCGACCGGGTCTTCGATGGTGATCAGCTTGTCTTCGTCGCTCTTGATCTCGTTGAGCGCGGCGTAGAGCGTGGTGGTCTTGCCCGAGCCCGTCGGTCCGGTCACCAGCACCATGCCATACGGCTCTTTAATGTAGCGCCGAAACTTGTGCAGGTCCTCTTCGTTGAAGCCCACCACGTCCAGCGTCAACTTGTGGAACTTCTCGCTCATCGACTCCTTGTCGAGCACGCGCAACACCGCGTCTTCACCGTGAATCGACGGCATGATCGACACACGAAAGTCGATCGAGCGCCCGTTGTAGCGCACCCGGAAGCGCCCGTCCTGCGGCACGCGCCGCTCCGAAATATCGAGTTCGCTCATCACCTTGATGCGCGAAATGATGGTCGAATGATGTTCTTTCGCAATCGGCGGCATCGCCTGTTGCAGCACGCCATCGATTCGGTATTTGATGACTACTGAATCGTCGCGCGTCTCGATATGAATGTCGCTGGCCCGCCGCTGTAGGGCGGTAAAGATCATCGTATCGACCAGCTTGATGATCGGACTGATGTCGCTTTCCGCCGTCAGCTTCTCGATCGAGATGGTCTCATCTGCATTCTCATCTTCGCGGATCACGTCCAGCGCAAAGTCTTCGCCCGCTTCTTCCAGCACGCGCTGCGACTGTTCCGTCTTCTTCAGCACGTCGTTGATCTGCGTCAGGGTCGCGACCTTAATGACGATGCGCCGCCCCAGGTTCAGGCTGATCTCGTCGATCATCATCAGCTGGCTCGGATCGGCAATCGCGATCACCAGGCGGCCCTCCTGCGTCTCCTGCAGTGGCACGAAGTTGTAGCGGAACATTAGATCCACTTTGATCTTGCGAAACAGCTCATGCTGGATATGGAAATTCTTCAGGTCCACATACTCGCAGCGATAGCGGCGTGCCAGGTCATGCGCCTGCGTCAGCTCGTCCTCGATGGACAACATGCTGCCGTTCCCGCCATTCACAAAAATCGACCTCTTATCAGCCATTCACCAACTGCCTTTCCTCTCCAAACTGCCCCGTCTTGCCTACACTAACCAATATCCACTCACCACTATCCGCTTTTAGTGAATTCCTCCCGCCCCCAAGCTAAAGATCGGCAGGTACAGCGAAATCAACACAAACGCTACCACCACGCCCATCACGATCAGGATCAGCGGCTCGATCAGCGCCATCGCCGTGGCCAACGCATTCGTCACATCTTCCTCGTAGAACTCCGCCACCGAGTTCAGCATCGCCGGCAGCGCGCCGGTGGACTCTCCAACCTCGATCATCTCCACCGACATCTCCGGAAACACGGTGGCTGTCTCCAGGCTCCGCGCCAGCGGCTGGCCTTCCCGCACCAGACGCGTGGCGTCGATGACGCCGTGCGCGATCAGCCGGCTCTGCATAGACTCGCCCGCGGTTTCCAGAGCCGGAACCAGCGACAGCCCGCCTGACAGCAGCGTCGAAAGCATGCGTGAAAACACTGCCACCTGGTACTTCAACCAGATACTTCCCAGCAGCGGAACCTTCAACCGTATGCGGTCCATCTGCGTCGCCCCGGAGTCGCTCTTCATCCAGCGCCACAACAGGAACCCCGCAATCAGCAGCGCCACCAGAACATAAGGAGCGTAACGCTGTGCATTCGTCCCAATGGCCAGCATGATCATGGTCATGGGCGGCAGCTCCGCACCGAGCTGGTTGTACAAATTGGCGAATTGCGGAACCACGTAGGTGATCAGAAACGTCAGCATCACCACGAGCATCCCCACCAGCAGCACGGGATATACCAGCGACGACACCAGCTTCTTGCGAAACGTCACCGCCAGCCGCTGAAACGCAATGTAGCGTCCCAGCACCTCTTCCAGATTGCCGGACTTCTCGCCCGCCAAAAGGGTAGTGGTGTAAACCTTCGGAAAGACCTTTTGTTCCGCGAAAGCGTCCGAAAGCAGCTCCCCGCCCCGCACCTGGTCGCGCACATTTTGCAGCACGCTGCGGAAAAACGGGTTGCGCTGCCGCTTCATCAGCAGTTCCAGCGACTGTATGATCGGCAGGCCCGCGTGAATCAGCGTTACGAATTGCTGATTGAAAATGACAAACTGGTCTTGCTTGACTTTGCGGCGACGCGGCAACCGCACTTCTGACGACAGCAATCCCTTGGGCTTGACCGAGTAAATCAGGAATCCCTGCTGCGAGAAGCGCTCACGCACCTCTCCCTCCGAGTTCCCCAGCTCAACCTGTTCCAGGACATGGCCGCGTTCGTCGGCCATCCGGATCGTGTACTCGGCCATGAAAGTGACTGATTCCTTTGGGTATCTCAACCTAGTTTAGCAGTTGCCAGTTGTCGGTTGTCAGTTGCCAGTTTTGAAGGGGCACAGCTTGAGCTGTGCCGTTGAGGTCCATTTGGAGCCCGCGCTTTAGCCCCCGGCGAGAAATCATTCTTTGCCTAAGGCTGCTCCCAGCTCCCTTCGTCTGTTTTGAACACTGATCTCTTGACAACCGGCTACTGGCGACTTCTTTTTCTATCCACTATCCACCAACCACTAATCGGTCAACTCCGTCCCCTGCACCACCTCCACTCCCGGTGGAGGCACGAACCGAAAGCGCGCATCAGGTACTTGGACGTTCTCCTTCTGCTGAAGAAAGCGGAATTCGGTCAGTGACCCATCCATCTGATCGATGACAATCCTGCGGATCAGGCCATCAGGACTCACTTCGACCAGCGTATTGGCGACGCGGTCGGCCAGGCTCTTCGGGATCCCCTGCAACACGATGTCACCCTCATACAGCGGCGTCTGGCCGCTGGCGAGGCTCAGCCCGACGAATTCTTTCTCCAGTTTGGTCTTGCCCAGCATGTAGCGCAGCGGAGATCGCAGGTCGTCCAACTGCTTCACCGGAGCTCGCCGCACCTGCTTTTCGCCCGGCACATAAAACCACGCTGTCGTGCCATCGGTGAGAAACATCTTGGGGCGCGGCTGCTCGTAGTCCCACCGCATGCGTCCGGGCTTCTTCAGCGTCAGGGTCCCGCTCTCGGTGCGAGTCATCCCCGCGCCAGAATACGTTTCAGCAAACCGCGCTTCCAGCGTCTGCAGGTGGTTGTAGCGCTGATCGACCTTGTCAGCGATGGCGTGCACGTCGGCCTGCGCGGAAAGCGAAGCACAGAGAAGAGCCACAAGTACAACCAGCACGAAAACACGCACACAGGGGGACGACATGCACGTTCAATTCTAGTGGATTTTCCCCTTGATCGTCCCCTGCGGGCGCTCCGCCCACCCTGACCTGCAACGCGCTGGAGCGTCTAGCCAGGTTCGCTTCGTACTCCAGATAAAAAACAAGTGGCTCGGGGTATAATCCACCGCATCTATGCCACTAGTCGCGGGCACTCGGCTCGATTCCTACGAGATAATCGCGCCCTTAGGTGCGGGCGGAATGGGCGAGGTCTATCGCGCCCGCGACGCCACGTTGAAGCGCGATGTAGCGATCAAGGTGCTCCCAGGGTACTGGTCGCGCGATCCCGAGCGTCTTCGCCGCTTTGAGCAGGAAGCCCAGGCCACCGCTGCCCTGAATCATCCCAACGTTGTCTCTATCTTTCACGTCGGCCAGTATGACGGCTCGCCCTACATCGTCACCGAGCTGCTCCAGGGTGAGAGCCTGCGCGATCGCCTTCGTAAGGGCCCGATGCGGGTGCGCGAAGTCTTGGACTGCGGTGTGGAGCTGGCCCGCGGACTGGCGGCCGCCCACGACGTTGGAATCGTGCACCGCGACCTGAAGCCGGAAAACATCTTCATCACCAAAGACGGCCGAATCAAGATCCTCGACTTCGGACTGGCCAAGCTCGATCCCGCAAAATCCGCCAGTCCAGATAGTGCAACCGTCACTCTTCACCAGCACACGAGTCCCGGACTCGTCTTCGGAACCGTGGGCTACATGTCGCCGGAACAGGTGCGCGGACAAACCGCCGATGCCCGCAGCGACATCTTTGCCGTCGGCGTGATCCTGTACGAGATGCTGACCGGCAATCCCGCTTTCCGTAAAGCAACCACGGCGGAAACCATGACCGCGATCTTGAATGAGGATCCCCCGGCGATTTCGCAAATTGCGCCAGGCGTTCCGCCAGGGTTGCAAAGGATCGTGAACCGCTGCCTCGCCAAAAGTCCCGAGCAGCGCATTCAACACGCTTCTGACTTGGCCTTTGCGCTGGAAGCGCTGTCTGACAGTGACAGCACGCTAGGTCAACCCGTACAAGAGCGAAGGGCCTCGAACAAAAGGCGGATTTGGGTTGCATTGGGCGCCTTCCCTGCCGCTCTGATAGCGGCCTTTGTCATCTCGTGGACGCGTCCGCCAGCGGCTCCAGTCGTGGATGCCATCACCCAGATCACAGACGACGGAAAGGCGAAGGGCGTTTTTAACAGCCTGCAAACGGACGGCTCGCGGCTCTACTTCAATGAAGGCAGACGGGGGGACTTGAAGATTGCGCAGGTCGCGGTCAGCGGCGGTCCAGTTTCAATCATTCCGACGCCGCTTATCGATGCGCAGCCCGGTGGAGTCGCGCCGGATGGGAGTTTCCTGGCGGTCTTGCAAGGCGGAGCGGCGCCACCGGGTCACCCGATTTGGAAGGTTCCGCTGCCTACGGGAGAGCCGACACGGCTGAGCAACTTCAAAGGGCAGGATGTGAGCGTCACGCCTGACGGACAAATCCTGGTTAGCGATGAAGGCGACCTGTACATCGCCAATAGCGACGGTGGGAATGTGCGCAAGCTAATCAGCGGGATGGATGGATGGGTGGGAAATCCCGCCGTTTCTCCGGATGGTAAACAGGTCGCGTTTTCCTTTTATTCTCACGCCGGAGGAGTTGCCATCTACCTGGCCAAAAGCGACGGCTCATCGATTCACCAAGTGGCCGCTAATCCCGACGGATTCTGCTGCCCGGCTTGGACGCCAGACAGCCGCTACCTCTTGTTCGAAACCCGGGCGAAGGTCATGCAGGACCTTTGGTACCTCCCGATTCCGAGAAGCTGGTGGCAGCGTCGCGTCGAGCCGAGAAAGCTCGCAGCTCTCCCGCTCTCCCTGCATAACGCCACGCCCAATCCACGCGACGGGAAGACAGTTTTCGCGCTGGGTACTAAGGAGCGTGGCCAACTCCTACGTTTCGACACAACAACGAAGAATTTCGTTCCCTTTCTCGGGGCCATCTCAGCGTCAGACGTGGTCTTCTCCAAGGATGGGAAATGGGTCGTCTATCGATCGTTTCCAGATGGAGTCCTGTGGCGGAGCCGGGCTGACGGTTCAGACCGGTTGCAACTGTCTTTCGCTCGTGTGGGCGAGAGCATTAGCTTTACGCCCGACGGAAACAGCGTGACTTATGACGCAAACGGAAACATCAATACCGTGAGTATCGACGGCGGCGACCCAAAGGTGATCGTCAACGAGAGAGGGGCATTCCTGGCGGATTGGTCCCCCGATGGAAGCAAACTGGTGTATGCCGGCAGCGCGGGAATCACCATCGCAGACGAGCCGAGTGGCAGGCGGACAGTTGTCGAATCGGCCGGCGGGAGTTGGGGATTCCGCTGGATCGGCGAGGACAACCTCGTGGCTGCGTCCGGCCTTCGGTCAAAGTTCATTCTCTTTAACCACAAGACGAACGCCTGGAGTGACTGGCCGATTGAGCCGGAGCCCAGGGGCATTTCGCGATGGGGGGTCTCTCCCGATCACCAGTACCTTTATTACGCGACCAGCGGAACGGAGCCCGAACTCATGCGTGTCAGGGTAGGAGAAAACCGGGCTCAGGCTGTCGCCAGTTTGAAGGACTTCGACTTCGCAATGTTCATCCAGTTGAATGGAGGTGACTTATGGATCAGCTTCGCGCCCGACGGATCTCCCTTGTTGCTGCACGACGCCGGTTCGCAAGAGATTTACGCACTCACCGTGAACTGGCCGTAAGCTAATCCGCTTCGTACGTGGCCGAGAGTTGTTTGTCGGCCTGTGGTCTTCCGGCCGCAAAACTTTCTGTATAAAAGCAACGACAGAAGGGCTAGACTACCCTGACGCTTGGGTCGCCCAACACCGAAAGCACCGGCAAGATCTTCGTCCGCCTGTGCTCCAGCCTCGTCCATGTGTTCGCCCGGACCGGTTACGCCGTCACCAAAACGCCGGTTTGTTTAGAGCGTTCGAATCGCTAAAAATTGCTAGAGGAACTGTGAAGAAGACGGTCTGGTTTTTGACGGCTGCGATGCTGTGTTGTACCAGTATCGCCAGCGCTGACAATTTCGTCACCTATAGCCACCCGTGCGCAGCAGAACGCGACCGATTTCCTCGACTGGACGCAACTCGGCCCCGACGTAACCACCAGCCAGATTGGTATCCCTTCCCCCTCGCCCGTGGTCACGTCGCTTGGGCACTCAGCGATGGTTGGAAACACCAATGCCGGGGACTTCCTGCGGGTCGACGCGGGACTGGGTTGGATCAACAGTCATTTCACCCTCGGCGAGTCACTGGTTTGGACGGGCAATAGCCAAATCATTGGTTCGGGAGGCCCATTGAAGATCGCTCTCGCCTCCCCGGCTGGCTCAGTGGGCTTTGGAATCGAACCGAATTCGTTTGGCCCTTTCACAGTCAGAGTCGACCTCTATGATGTCAGGTCCAACCCCATTGGCAGCGTATCGTTCAGCGCAAACGAGACGGTATGCGGCCCCAGTTGCTTTCAGGGCGATGAATTTTTCGTTGGCATCAGGCGATACCACCGTCGTGAACATCGGCGCTATCGTCATCAACAGCGATACCGGCGACCCCTTCTTTGCCAATGACCTCACGATCGTTGGTCCTGGCTTCACTTACACCACCGCCGCCACTCCTGAGCCACTCTCGTTTTGCTGGGAACTGCTGTCGTTGGGTTGACTCGCGGGTGTCGCTGGAAGATGAAGGCGTAGATGCTTTTTGAATAAGAGACCGGGAGGCGCTTCGCCACCAACCGGTTTGCCGTAACGAAGTTCTTAGAACTCTGCACCCGCCTCTAGGGAGACTTCGGGCAAGTCCGAGCTCTTGCAGGGAGCACGCGATTAACGAAACGTCTCCATACGCCAGTTCTACTGAATCACCGGACTCGTCGCGTCCGCCGGGCCGCTCGCGTTGTAATGAATCTCGCCGGACTCATCCGCAAAGAAGCGCCGCTGCCCTGTCGTCCCCACCTGGTCCGGCACGGCCGTAATGCTGTACGACCGGATCGCTCCATTCACCTTCTCGCCCGGCGTGTAGGTAAAGGTGTAACCGCTCTTACGCCCGCTGGCCAGGTTGGTGTCGATGGTCTGCTCGCCGCCGCTCTGCGACGTGCCGCCCAGACTGATCAGATCGACCGTGAACCCCACATCAGGATGGCTGCTGGAATAAATCATCTCGCCCGCGCTGATGGCCTTGATGCTGGCGATGGCCGAAGCCTCGTGCGCCGGAATCTGCGACTTGGTGATCTTCGGAATGGTAAATGCGGCGATGATCAGGATGATCGTCACCACGATCAGCAATTCGATCAGCGTGAAACCGCGATCGCGATTACGTCTGAGCATATCTATAGACCTCATTCGGATTCTCGCGGAACTCTGCCACTGGAATAATGACGTAGGAAAGCCGTGATGGCATCCGCGATGGGACAGAAAATTATTGAGCACCGTAACGCCGATGTCAAAACACTATCATGCCCGGAGGCCAAGGGTTCGTACCGCGCGGCGTTCTCAGTCTTGAGTCTTGAGCTAGTCGATAGTCTCTAACCGCCAATTGCTGGTCGCTAATTACCAATCAGCAATTACGAATTATCGACGACCAGTGACCAGCTACCTCTTCAGCACGCCAGCGAATCCCGCGTAATCTTCAGCCCATTCAGATTCCCCAGCACCGTCACCGCGATCGCCTCCGGCTGGAACATCTCGTTCGCCGTCTGAATCACTTGTTCCAGCGTGACCTGCTGAATCCGGTCGATAATCTCGTCCATGTCCATGAAATGGTCGTGATACATCTCCTGGCGCGCCAGGTTCGACATGCGCGCCGTCGACGACTCCAGGCTCAGCATCAGGCTGCCTTTCAACTGGTCCTTGGCGCGCTTCAACTCTTCCGCAGGAATCGAGTTTTGCTTGACGTCGTGAAACTCGTTCATGATCGATTGCACCACTTTTGGTGCAGATGCCCGCGATGTGCCCGCATACACCGCCAGGCAGCCCGTGTCCTTGTAGGGATTCAGCTCAGAGAAAATCGAGTACACCAGTCCCTGTCGCTCCCGGATGTTCTGGAACAGCCGCGAACTCATTCCGCCGCCCAGCAGCGTATTCAGGACATAAGCCACAAACCGGCGCTCGTGGTTGATGCGGTACGACGGAACTCCCACGCAAATCTGCACCTGCTCCAGCGACTTCTTATTACGCAGTATGATGCGCGAATGGGTCTTGGGCGCAACGTCGTGCAGGCCATTTGCTCCCCGCGGAAGCGATCTGAACTCCTTGCTCAACAGCGCGACAACATGCTCGTGCTCCAGGTTTCCCGCCGCCGAAATCACCAGGTTCTCCGGCACAAACTTGTTCTCGTAATACTTCCGGACGGATGCTTCCTCGAACTTGCGCACCGTTTCCTTGGTCCCCAGGATCGGCTTGCCCAGTGGATGGTCCTTATAAAAATTCTGGGTGAAGATCTCGTGCACCAGGCTGTCCGGGCTGTCCTCATCCATCTTGATCTCTTCCAGGATCACGCCCCGCTCGCGCACGATGTCCTCGGAGGCAAACGTCGGATGCAGCACCATATCGCTCAATACATCAACTGCTATGGGCAAATGCTCATCCAGTACTTTAATGTTGAAGCAGACCATTTCCTTGCCGGTAAAGGCGTCCATGTGGCCGCCCACTGAGTCCACCTCGCGAGCGATGTCCTCGGCCGTGCGGTTCTTCGTTCCCTTGAACACCATGTGCTCGACAAAATGCGAGATGCCATTGACCTCCGGCTCCTCGTTACGCGAACCCGCTTTCAGCCAGATTCCCAGCGAAACCGAGCGAATGTGGTCCATCTTTTCGGTGATGACGGTCAACCCGTTGGGCAGGACCTCCCGCTGGATCATCCGTTCTGTGGCGACTTCTAAAACTTCCGCTGACATGAGTACCTTTTTTCTACTTTCTAATCGAAGGAGTAAGGATGTTCTTGAACTGCATAGCCTGCTTCCAGCTCCAGCCGGTGCTGCCCTGACCTGGGGTAGAATGAACGCGCTGAGCGAGGGTCCCGAGGTGGGGCCGGAAGACAGGCTTTGAACAAGTCAGCATATTGGATGCATGAGCGAACCGCAACAACGCGAACTATTAAGTCTTTCAAATCAACAACTTAATGATTTGATAGACAGCCTTGGCCTGGCCCCGTACCGCCTCCGCCAGCTCTTGGACGGTCTCTACCGCCAAAGGTGGTCGCGGCTGGCGGACTTCACCACCCTCCCAGGCGCCCTTCGCGAGCAACTCGCGACTGACTACTCCGTCGGCCATCCTTCTGTAGAGAAGAAGTTCACCTCCACAGATGGCACCGTCCGCTACCTCTTCACCTTCGCCGACGGCCAATCGGTCGAAACCGTCTGGATGCCCGAGGGCGACGGCGGCGAAGCCGGCGACGGCTCCGACTCTGGCGACGCCGAACTTGCAGAGCTTTCCCAGCGACCTGCTTTTTCTCGAAACTGGGAACTCGAAACTCTAAGCTCAACTGACAACCGACAGCTAACAACCGAAAACTTTTCCAAGTTGTCATCCCAAGCGAGGACCGCGCGAACAAACGCGGTCCGAGTCGAGGGACCTGCATTTACTCGAAACTCGAAACCCGAAACTCGAAACTCAACTAGCCACTCTCCCACCCGCGCCACTATTTGCGTCTCATCCCAAGTCGGCTGCGCGGTCGAATGCGCCTTCTGCATGACCGCCCTTCTCGGCCTCCACCGCAACCTCACCGCAGGCGAAATCACCGGACAGGTCCTCGCTGTCCTCAACGATCAGCATGTCGAGATCGAACGCAACCGAATCAACCTCGTTTTCATGGGCCAGGGCGAGCCCTTCCTCAACTACGACAACTTCATGCAGGCCGTGCGCATGCTCGTCACTGAAGTTGGAATCCCCGCCTCACGCATCACCGTCTCCACTTCGGGCATAGTCCCCCGCATCTCCGATTTCGGAGCCGAAGACATCCGCCCCAAGCTCGCGGTCTCCCTCAACGCTCCGAACGAGACCCTCCGCACCGAAATCATGCCGATCACCCGCAAGTGGACCATCGAGAAGCTCCTCGCAGCCCTGCGCGACTTCCCTCTCCGCAACCGCGAGCGCCTCACCTTCGAGTACGTCCTCCTTGGCGGCGTCAATGACAGCCCCTCACATGCTCGCGAACTGGTCGACCTCATCCGCGGCCTCCGCGCCAAGGTCAACCTCATCGCTCTAAATCCCGGCCCGGAAATTCCCTTCTCCATGCCCGAACCCGACCACCTGCTCGCGTTCCAGTCCGTGCTCACCAGCGCCGGAATCCCCGCCTTCATCCGCCATCCTCGCGGACGCGACATCTACGCCGCCTGTGGCCAGCTCAAACACACCACCGAACTGGTTCAACTGTCCCCGTAGAGCAAGCGAATGTGGGAACATTCCCCTCCGCGATGTGCAAAGTAATGCACATACCGCAGATTGATCCCAAGCATTTTATCTAATCCATTGAAAACAAAAGTGTTACTCAGCTACAATCTGGAACCGTGATTGCATAGCACTCGGGTGGTAGTCACCTTATGTGATTTACCGCCGACCATCCTCTGAAGGAGAGATTCCGCATGAAAAAGTCGTTGCTGTTGATTGTTTCCCTTTTGGTATTCGCAAGCTACGCGATGGCCGCTGCCACCGACTGCAATTTCGATTCGTTTACCGGAAGCGGACTCGTGCCGGACGGCTACTGTGGCATCAACTGGCACTCCAACTGGACTTACTATGACTCGGTTCAGCCACCGTACAATCCCAATTTCCCCGCCCGAGCGCGTCTACGATCTCGCACAATTTCCTGGCGACACCTTCAGCTTTTTGACGCCCCAGGTATTTAGCGGAGCGTATTTCGCTGGCTACAGCTTCGCCACCGTCACATTTCAGCTCTACAACGGCGCTAACCTGGTCTGGACCTCCGCCACGTTAGCTCCCAGCGCCACCCCAACCTGGCTGGCGTCTGGCTATTCGGGACTAGTAACCGACGTTGAAGTCTTGTCGCCTTCCCCCGACTTCTTCGTCATGGACGACGTCACCTACGGCGGAAGCTCGACGCCCGAGCCGGGCACTCTCGGACTGCTTGCGACCGGAGCCATCGGAGCACTCGGCGTCATCCGTCGCCGCTTCGCGAAGTAGCTCATACCCACTCACCACATCAGGCCGGATTCGTCCGGCCTTTTTTCTTTCTGCGTGTTCTTTGTTCGTTTCTGCTTGGCATCCGTCCGCCGTCCGCGCAAACGCTGTCCGCTTGGATGCAACATCTTCGCCGCCCGAGACCCGCTCAAGCGCCCCGCCGAACTGGTAAAGTTGAGTTAGGTCTTAAACTAACCACTATCCACTAGCCACTATCTACTAACTTATGAAACACGTTCGCGTAGGAATTGTCGGCTTCGGAACCGTCGGTCGCGCCACCGCCGACATCATTACCAAGCACGCTCCGCTCATCCAAAAGCGCAGCGGAGTCCATCTCACCGTCACTGCCGTCTGCCGCCGTCAGCCGATCAAACCGGAAGACGCTCCCGACGGCGCCCGCATCACCACCGGCTGGAAAGACCTCCTCACCTCCGACGACGTTGACGTCATCGTCGAGACCATGGGCGGCGTCGATCACTCCCTGCAACTTCTTCGCGGAGCCCTCGAGCACGGCAAGCCCGTCGTCACCGCCAACAAGAAGCTCCTCGCCGAGCACGGGGACGAACTCTTCGCCCTCGCCGTCGCCCGTAATCTGCCCATCGGCTTCGAGGCCAGCGTTGCCGGAGGCATTCCGATCCTGCGCGTCATCCAGGAGTCCACCGCCGGAGACCGCCTGCGCGCCCTGCACGGCATCCTCAATGGCACCTCCAACTACATCCTCACCCAAATGGAAGCCCGCGGCATTGACTTCGACCAGGCGCTCGCCGAGGCGCAGAAGGCCGGCTACGCCGAAGCCGATCCCACCTTCGACATCGACGGTCAGGACGCGCGCGACAAGCTCTGCATCCTCGCCCGCATGGCTTTCGGCGGACGCCTCGACGTGGCCCGCATTCCCACTTACGGCATTCGCGACGTGCGCGCCGTCGACATCCGCTCGGCGCAGCGCCTCGATCGCACCATTCGTCTGGTCGCTTCGGCCGAAGACACCGGCAGCGGTCTCGACGTTTCCGTGCGTCCCTGGCTCGTCAGCCGGCGCTCCATGCTGGCTAAGGTCGAGGACGTGAATAACGCCGTCTTCTTGGTCGGCGACCGCTTGGGCACGCAGATGTTCTACGGACGCGGCGCGGGCGGCGACGCCACCGGCGCTGCTGTGGTTTCCGATCTGGTTGAGATTGCCCGCGATCTGGCTGCCGGACGCCTCAGCGCCAAGAACGTGGTCGGCTTCCTCGAGTCGCGCGAGCTGGAGATCGCGCCCGAGCCCAAACCCGCAGGCTGGTACTTGCGCCTGACGGTCGATGACGAACGCGGCATCATCGCGCGCGTCGCCGAGATCCTCTCGCGCGAAGGCATGAACATCGACTCGGTGCAGCAGGAGCCGCACTCGCCCAAAACGCGCCTTTCGTTGTTCTTCACCGTAGAACCAGTCTCCGAACCCAAAGTCCGCAGCGCCATCCAAAAGATCAACGCCTTCGAGTTTATGGTCGAACCAGTTCTGCTGCTGAGGATTGAGTAGGTTCTTCTGGTGGAAGAGCGGCGCTTCAGCGCCGCGTCAGGCGCCCATTATTTTTTGATTTGTCATCCCTCGCGAAGCGGGGGATCCGCTGCGCGATTGGCGCGATTCCCGCCCCGGGAATTGGAGGGTGTTGTGCAGAGGCATTTGTCCCATCATCTATTTCCGAAACAAGTCAGGGACATACCAACGGGCATAAGTTGCCATGCCCAACAGGAGTACAAACCACCAGAGCGCGAGGAGACTGCGCATCCAAAGCTTGTAATTGGTGAAGCGGAGTCTTTGCGGCAATATATTCGTTCCTGCCGAAAGCACGATGTACAGTGCCGCGGCTTCAGTGACACTTCCCAAGGCCGCGTGCGCGGTTGCCACACCATAGTACGGCTTAGCGAGTTTGGTCGGTATCTTAGGAATGACGTGAACGCGAAATGATGGAAGCATCACAAGCAGGATCACGACGAAGTTTAGAAGCACGATGACCGTCTGGCAGCAAGCATGCAGCCGAAACCGTTTTCTCCGGGCAAACATTGCTCCCGCGAGCAGCGCCAACCCCATGCCGATTTCGAGGAACAGAGCAAGATTGGCGTAATTTGGGGCCATGGTTTCAAAAAAGACTTTTGCTGGACTCGTCCGCCAAGAAAGCGGGGAACCTGAGGTCTTCTGAGTTAATAACTGCCACGAGTGGGATTTATTCCCCGCCTCGTTTGAAGAGATGGCGGATTCCGTTTTGTGCACTTCCCCATGGTTCAATCCGCGGGCCTTCTTCCGTCTGCCGAGCAGGACTGTAGTGTTTCGGAAGCGCAGAAGCTATTGGCTCCCTGGGGGAGATGGCTCAGCCCCACATTGGCCAACATCAGGCAAATGCGGGCCACCCGC
>CAVRMO010000022.1:0-122560 GCA_963722405.1 uncultured Acidobacteriaceae bacterium | reverse complement strand
TCTGAGCCTTCGAGCACAACTGAACAGATGTGGCCATGGCCGGACTCATTGGACGCCCTGATCGCCGCACCCGGCTATCACACACTCCTGTTTGAAAACGAAAAGGTGCGTGTATTGCATACGCGCATTCCGCCCGGAGCGACGGCTCCCATCCACACTCATCGCTGGCCGTGCGTGGTCTTCATCCAGAGCTGGAGCGACTGCATTCGACGCGACCGTCTTGGCAATGTTTGGTGGACTCCCGCCAAGGTCCGGAGGCTCCGGAACTCAATGCGCCTGCATGGCAGCAACCGTTGCCACCGCATTCGCTGGAAAACATCGGTGATACCGAGATCAATACCACCAGTGTGGAGATAAAGATGTAGAGGTAGGCCCCCGGATCAGCGTTTTCGGCCGGGCGCTGAAAAAGCTGTTCGTCCGTGGGCATAGTCCTGAATTATTAAGTCGTCGGTGTGCCCGGAGTTAGAGCTTGTCGATGGAAAGCCAGACAAATCGATTATGGGAATGAATGGATCTGATTTCCGCTTGATATTGCCCGGAGATCGGCTAGAATCCAGTCGTTCCATTGTTTCTGTGGGGCCCTGCTATTTTGGCCTGACTCCTTCAGGTCGACAGAATCGGTACGACATGTCTTCAGCCACGCCGCAACCTGCGCCGATGGAAGACCAGTTGATCGACCTTTGCCTTGGCGGAGATCACGAAGCCTTCTACGAGCTGATGCGCCCGTATGAGCGCGCAGTTTACTTCGCCGCCGTGGGCGTACTCCACAACCCTGCGGACGCGGAGGAGGTGGCGCAGGAAGCTGTGCTGAAGGCGTTCAACAATCTGTCCAAGTTTCGGCGGGAAGCGAAGTTCAGTACGTGGCTCATCCAGATCACTATCAATGAAGCGCGAATGCGGTTCCGCAAAGACCGCGGCCACCTCTACGAATCCATCGACGAGCAGAAGACGGATGAAGAAGGCGACTACCGTCCGAAAGATTTTGCGGACTGGCGGGACATCCCCTCGGAGGAGTTGCAGCGCAAAGAGTTGCGCGAGGCGTTGAAGAGAGCACTGGCGTCGCTGGATGCGAAGTATCGTGAGGTGCTGGTGCTTCGCGACGTGCAGCACATGAGCATAATCGAAACCGCGCAAGTGCTGGGCATCAGCGAAGGCTTAGTAAAGACGCGCCTGCTGCGTGCAAGGCTGCAGATGCGCGACGCACTGGCTCCAGGTATCGACGGCTCCTGGACCACTGGCAGGGCCGAATTTAAGAAGGTCCGTCCCTGGTGACACATGTCTTTTCCAATGAACCATATTCTGGCGTTGTGAATCTAATCTATGGTGATTGAAATCAGCTGTGTTGAGGTCTGGCGCGAGATATCGAATTACATCGATGAAGCGACCGATCCCGAACTACGTGATCGCATGGAGGCACACTTCAAGGTGTGTAAGCACTGCTCCGCCGTCCTTGATGGAACGAGGAATGTGGTTAGGCTGATTGCCGACGGTGCTGAATTTGAAGTTCCTGCCCGCCTCAGCCAACGCATCTACAGCAGGCTGGACCGCCAGTTGGGAAAGAGTTAAAGCGGCAATCCGGGTGATTTAGTCGACGGTGTCCGCCACATCCTGGTTGTCCATGAACCTCGAAATTTTCCAATCGCTGTTCGGTTGCTTGTTCCACAACTCAAAGTAGCGGGTCCGACGGTAAACCGGCTCGCCGCCATTCCGTGGCGTGAGCGTCAACTCGTGCCATCCATAGTCAAAGGCGTTGTTTCCGAACACCGAGATGGCATTGATGATGACATTGAGCTTGGCTTGATGTTCAGCGAAGAGCTGCGCAAGAGAACGGCGAAGCTTCGCAGCGGCATCCGCTCGATAGCGGGTGGGACTCAAGTCGGACATGTCCGTGAACTCGGCCGCAAAGACCGACAGTACGCGCTCCACATCGGAGGTGTTGAATCCTTCGCGATAATTCGATTTCGCTACATTGATTGCATACACATCATCCATAGGTGCCAGCCCAGCCGGAGAATAGGAAACAGCGCGGACTAATTTTGCGCGCTCTGGGGTGAAGATTCAAACCGTACCAATGTCGGGTAGTGTGGGTCAGTCTGATTTCCATAGGATAAATTAAGGCCAGCCATCCGACTTGAGTAGTGGGGCTCTAGCGTGATAGGAAAAGTTGTATAAGGCAGATCACGCCGAGAATAACCAAGAACACAAGGGATGGCAGCAAGAACTGTCGAGCGTCGCTCTTCGCAACCTGACGCGACCTGTTGTATCGCCATCCGAAAGCACGAGCTCCGAGCGCGAATCCCGCATTGCCGTATGCGAGGATGCCAAAAATTACCGTCGCCCGTCTGCTCCCAAATAATACGAGCAACAGGAGCGAACCAGTCGCACATATAACCCATGGAAGAACTGGTTTCATTATCAACTCGCATTCTCCCCTTTAACGCCCTAAGTATAAGCTCCTTGCCAATCCGCTTTGCAGCAGATTCCGGCTTCGGCAGCAACGAGCACAATTCCTCGATACTCCAAACGTGGTCACTGAGTCCAGCTTCCATTGCGGGAGTGATGCGCAGAGACTGACCCACTACCCAATACCGCTTTCAGCCCAACAAGATTGGCAACAGAACGCCGAGGCCCAAAACCAGAAACCACAGTGCGGGCGCGGGCGTTCCCAACGGACGCACCCGACGCTGTTCACGCATGGCGATACGCGGATCCAGCAGCAGCCATCGCGTGTAGCGATGCTCCAGCAGCAGGAAGACGTATGCAGTCACGGCGCCGAAGATCAGGTGCCCCATCAGGGACGGCAACAGGGCCGAGGCCGCGTCGGTGCTCCAGTCACAGACGCCGGTGAGCATCAGGGGCAATAACGTCATTGGCCCCAGATACCACCAGATCAGGCCAAACAGCCATCCCCACGCTATGCCAGCGCCGAGATTGGATGACTCGTTGCGAAACAGCAATCCGAAGGTCATGCCGATCAGTGCGCTCACCAGCAGGTGGAGCAACAGCCCGTGCCAATTGGTGAAACTGGTGTCCACGCCCGCCACCTTCGTCAGCACACCGGTCTTCAGCATGATCGGGCTGGAGACGATGCCTCCGGCGAACCCCGCCAATGCGCCCCAACCCAACGACTGCAGCAACCGCAGGCCGGGACCATGCGCTTCACGATTCAAAGGGTCTGACTGAATGAACAGGCGCACCCATATTTTGTCGAGTGTGGCGTAGGCCACGCCGAGGATCAACCCATAGAGAATGTGGCCTACCAGCGAGCCGAACACGGCGCTGCCGTTCTCGGCGGACCAGTCGAGCGGCGAGCGCGACAGCAACGGCAAAATCGTGATTGGTCCCAGGAACCACCACAGAATCGCATACCCTACGCCCCATCCCATGCACGATCCGTAACTGCGAACGTCGCGCTGGAAAAGGATGCCAAAAACCACTCCCATCAGCACCGCTATACCAAATTGAAGTGCCAGACTCCCGGCCCGGGAGGGTGCATGGTTCAAGCCCGCAAGTAGCGGGAAGTAGTCGCCCGCGGACATCCAGCGATCGAAGATGAAGCCGGCCAGCAGGCCGGCCAGCCCCCCTGCCACCATGGCCCGACCCCAATGGAACTGGGCCTCCGCCATGTTCGAACGCAGACCGCCGCGGATGCCAAGGGCCAGGCCGACGGGCATCCCGAGGCAAATCAAGTATCCCACCAGCAAGGGAAACTCGTCGCGCGCATCGCCCAACGCAGCCATCGAATGGAAGCCCGCGGCGAACAGCGGCCGCAGCCCGGCGGGGAACACCAGCCACATCAGGAAGGCTGCGGACAATCCCCAGATCAGGCCTGCCCCAGCGCTGGTAGCGCGCCGTGCGAAGAAGATGCCAAACACCAAGCCGAACAGGCCACCGACCGCCAGTCCGTGTGTGACAGGCGTGCCCAGCGCGAGGCTTTGCACCATGCCACCGCCGAGCCCAGTCACTAGACCGAGGGCGGGCTCAATTCGGACCCAACTTCTCGACTTCGTTTGAATCGTTGGCGCGGCAAGCGATTCTGAGGCAGACATTTCCCGTTCTCTCCTATCGCAAGTCGATGGTTTGGACGATGTCTTTCGGGAAGAAGAGCTCCACCGTCCAATCCACCAGCACACGGATCTTCCGTTCCAACCCCGGCAACTTTCCTAGATAAATACCCCGCCACATCATCCAGGCAAGCAGACCGGAGAATCGCATCGATTTGCCGCGAGCAAAGGGCACGGTAAGTTCGGCGCACGCCGTCTGGTGTCCGACCACACAGAGAGCGCCGAGGGAGTCGAAGTGAAATCCTCTCCCCGGTTGGCCTTGCAAGCGGGCGTGGATGTTTTTCGCCAAAGCGGCGGCTTCGCGCAGCGCAAACTGCGCGGTCGGTGGACAGGAAATGCCGGTCTTGGCGTCTACCACAGCAGCGCAGTCGCCCAATGCCCAAACTCCGGCATGGCTTGGCACGGCCAGCGTCGCGTCCACGATCACAGCGCCGCGCTTGTCTTTTTCCAGAGGCAGCGACTTGCTCAGAGGATTTGGCGCAGTTCCGGCCGTCCATACTAACGTTTCGGCGGGAATTTCCGAATCGCTGAGAACCACCATGCCAGGGCGCGCATCGGTGAGCCTGGTATTCAGGCGGAACTCGACGCCACGTGTTTCCATGCGGCTCTGCGCGTACCGGCCAAGCGACTCGCTCAACTCAGGCAGAATGCGGTCACGGGAATGTACTAGTACGATTCGCACATCCTCGCGCCGCAGGTTGGGATAGTCGGCGAGAATACCTCGCGCAAAGTCGTTCAGCGACCCCGCAAGTTCGACACCGGCAAACCCTCCGCCGGCAATCACGAAGGTCAGTAACGACTTGCGCACTGCCGAATCGCTTTCGCGGTCGGCCCGCTCGAACATTTCAATGACGTGGTTTCGGATGCGAATTGCGTCCACCAGGCTCTTAAAGTCGAACGCCAGCTTTTGTACGTTGGCCAGCCCGAGATAGTTGGAAACCGCCCCCAGCGCTAAAACGAGCTGATCGTAAGCCAGTTCGCTGCGGCAGCTTTCGTTGCCACTCATGTCGGCATCGAGGATGACGCGCTGGTTCTCCAGGTCAACCGAGGCCACGCGCCCGCGTACGAACTCTGTGCGATGCAGCGTGGTGCGCAGGGGAGTGCTGATATGACTCGGCTCCAGGCTACTGCCCGCTACCTCCGCGAGCATCGGCGTGAAGAGCAGGGCATTGGTTTCGCTGACCAGGGAAATGGATACTGATGGATCTCTTGCCAGTTCCTTTTCCAGACACTCCGCCGTTTTCATTCCGGCGAATCCGCCGCCCAGAATAAGGATGCGTTTCTTCGGCGACGAAATATCAGGTTGCAGCGTTGGTTCAGGGCCGAACAGGCGTTCCGCCACGTCGTTCAACATCTGCGCCAGTAACCCGAGCGTGACGCCGTAGAGCACCCATCCCACCAGCGCAGGAAAGTGCTCGCGCATCTGGCTGGCGCTCCATTCTGGCAGCTGCCCAGACAGCAGCGGAAAAGCGATGACGCTGAAAATTCCCCAGAGCGGCACGCCCAGGGCGCCGGCCGCCATCATGTTGTCGACGTAGGCGTCAGGTGATGGCCCAGTGGTGACGGCAAAGGCTGCGCCTATCGCTACACCCAGCAGCAAGCTCCCGCCGGCGTGACCGAGGGTTGCGATCAGGGCAGCCGAAGCCACACCGCCCGCTATGGAACCGATTACAGCTCGCCGGACAAATCGTTTCATTGCGGCTTTCCCTCAAGTATGTAAGCGAATTGGCGACTTCTGCGAATAGACATTAAGAGTCACGAAGAGGGAAAAAGTTTCGAGTGCAGGGCCCCCCGGGCTGGATTCGTAGCGTCGTCCGTTATCGGCTCCTGAGGTTAAGAGTCTTGCCGCCCTCGTGCCGCCTCTGCACTCTCTCCTAAGCTGCCGGTAGCTCGCCCCCATAGCGGATTGATTCCTCTCTGCAACTGATCTTGCTACCTCACCGTGGCACGCCAATCGACAGGTCCTGCCTATATCGTATCCGCAGGTCTCGTTCGTGAAGAAGGCATAGAAGTGGTTCAGTGCGTGACGCCGCAGGCGCGGCCGGTCGAGATCGCCCGCTACCTCGCCGTCGGACGCCACAGCGCCAGCGACCAACCCGGCATCATCGCCCGCGAAGGCATGAACATCGACTCCGTGCAGCAGGAAGCTTACTCGCCCTTCGAGCGCCCTGTCGCTGTTCTTCACCAACGACCCAGCCTGCGCCCCAGTTGCGCAGGCCCAATGGGGCGACTAAGGTCCTGCACTTAACCGTTTGCGGGCACCTGTTCTCAACACCTATCGAATAGAAACAAGAAAAGCCGCCTCGAAAGGCGGCGGCTTCAGAGTGTTCCCAGAATACTAAGTCTCGGTTACAACAACTTGCGGCGGAGCGTGCCAGCCAAGCCAAGAATTCCAGTTCCAAGCATGATCAGCGTGCCCGGCTCGGGAGTGGTGGAGGTAGTGTAAGACAAGCCCGTCATTCCGCCATCCAGCCATGCCACAGATCCGCCGCCGTAGGGGACGGTATTCTGCAACACCAGCTCCACCTGGTAGCCACCGGCAACGGGCGCGATCGCGGCAAAGTTAACGGTTCCGGTTACGGTCAGATAGTCACCGTTATAGCTGTCATCCGGCAGGGTCGCCTGGGCCACCGCAACGCCGTTGACATAGGCGAACCAGGCTTCCGTGTTGCCACCGCCCAAGAAGTCCTGGAAGATCCAGTTGGCCGTAATGTCCGTGACCGCGCTGGTGGGCAGCACAAAGACCGACGACATCACAAAATCGCCGGCTGTCCATTGAAAGGCCGTCTGGCCACCAGCAGGAATGGTGCCGCAGCCGTTGGTGGCGCTGCAGTAGGCATCACCTGCGGTCGGGAACGGCTCATTTACGACCACGGCCGATGCTGACGTCGCAGGAGAAGTGGAAACCTTACTAAGCACAGAGAGGTTACTGGCCCTCGCCATAACGACTGCGCATAAGCAGAGAGCGACCACCAAGGCTGCACTCCGCAAGGATAGCTTTTTCATACTTGAATCCTCCGCTCGGGTCACGAACATTGCGCGGCCTGAGCCTGAAGTAGCGATAGGACCCAACCACAGAAACCAGGGCGCTACCGGGTTAACCTTTCTTCCAGCGTTGTCCCACAGAACCGGCTAGTTCAACGCTGCAATTTCTCCTACGCCACGGCTGGGCAACCAGCGAACCACAATTCCAAGTTGTCCCACCCCGTTTATTCCAGACGAATCCACGGCGCCACGCCGAACGGCGCCGCGGAATTCGATCTAGTGAAGAACAGTCGGCGTACAGCCGTTGAACTTCAGCGAAGCCACACGTGTGCTCCAGTCGAACCTGGTGGTCACCGTGTAGTACTGGTTCACATAAAACAGGGAGCACCCGTCCAGGTCGATGGTCATGCTGCTGTAATCGCCCCAACGGCTGGAGGTATCAGGTTGCGAACCGGTCGCGACCGTCTGGTCAACGATCGACTGCTCTCCCTGCATTGTTCCCAGAGCATCAGTCGGCAAGCGTCCGGTGAAATAGATGTCAGGGTGCAGAGTCGAGCTCGACCTACTGTAGCCCAAGGCAATGTCACCGTTCTTGTCCATGGCCAACGAGCCCATGAAGCGATAAGTCGCATCAGGAGCGTAGGTGCCACCCTGGTAGATAGCCAAGGCCGTCGGGTGGGCCGCCGGCGCCCGGAACTCATACCAGCGTTCTGCGCCCGTGGAACCGTTCACGATGGCATGGTTGACCAGATACGACGTGACCGGAACATTGGCCGCATTGATGCCGCGGTGCAGTGCCAGACGGAACATCAGGCGGTCGCCCAGTGAATCCAGTCCCGACGAGGTGCCAAGCTGCGGTATACAAGCCGACGAGCCGAAGTTGCACAGTCCCACAAACGCCGGCAATCCTGTCGGGATCGGGTTACTTCCGTTAACGCCGGTGAGCACGGCAGTTCCGTGCACAAAGTCAGGTAGGTAGGTGTATTCGTAAACGTTGGTTTCCGACGAGAAGTTGTCGATACTGCCCACATACACTTCCGGAGTACCTGCAGGCATCGGCAGTTCCGGAGTGTCAAGATCGGCGGGTAACATGCTGTCGTCGAACAGCGTGCCGTTAGAGTTGTCGAGCGTGCACACCTGCTCGGCCGTCGGATCGCCAGCCAGCATCTTTACTCGGTTGTACGCGCAGGGCTGGGCGCCAATGTAAGCGGTCAGTTGGTTGTTGAACATGTTCTGCGACTGGTAATAAGCTTCCGGCTGAATTCCCAGCTTCGGATAGTCCGGGAAACCGGCGTTCTGCGGGAACTGGTAGAGATAATAGGAACCCAATGCGTCAGGGCTGGTGGAGACTGCAAAACAGCTCGCAAACGGCGCGCTGAATACCGGCTGGAACAACACCCACCGGTGCGCCATCTTGTCGAACTGCACCACGATATCGCCACTGTTGTGGGTCGCGCATTGGCTGCCCGTCAGGCTCGCCCACAGCATATTACCTGCGATCGGACCTGCGAGGTATGCGCCGGTCGCCTTATTGAACACCGCATAAGACACGTTAACCCACTCGACAACCTGCGCGTTCGGCTGGTTGCCCGGCCAATCGCCCGACACTCCATTCGAGTCTGTCGGTGCGTCCGGGACCGTGTATCCGTGGAAACCGAGGCCAACTCCCAGCACGTCCCAATTGATCGTCGCGGCTACCGGAGCCGATACTCGTGCGTTGACCTGCTGGCCGCCCTTAGAAATGCTGCGGTCGCCATATCCAATTTGTTTGAGCAATTTCGGCTTCAGGGCTGGGCTCGCTTCATGATAGCCAAACACAGAAACCGGCTGGGAATTGATGAGATCGCGAAGTGGAGGCGTTACCGCAAACTGCACCGCCCGGTTGAATTCAGCTTTGGTTAGTATGCCAGCCTGGGCCGAATTGTTCTGCGCTGCGATCGACACGCACAGGAGCAACGATAGACACAGGGCGAAGGCGCACATTGAGAGGGAAGCGTTTCTTTTCATCGAGCTTCTCCAGTCTGGATCCACTCTGTAGCTTCATTGCCGTTCTGCTGGTTTGGCCCACCTTTGCTTTGGACGATGGTGCGAATGCGAAAACTCATTCTGTTGCTCCTTTCCCAAGCTAAAGTAGGCCGATTGCTCGATAAAAACCTACGGTAACCAAGGCGTCTTGGAGTATCGATATAGCCCCCTACGCGGGGAAACGTCTACCTACAACTGTTGCGGGCTAATGCTGAACTGTAGGCCGAAATGGAAATAGCCACAAGAGGTCACTCTTCCCATGGACCTTCTCCTCTTCATAGCTAGGTACTACGTCACAAGCTTCCGGGGGAGACAGTGTTGACGTGAATGAGAAGACTGGCCATGAGAAGGTGACGGCCAGTTGCTGGCGTCCTGCGAGAGGGTATGGACTGCCTCCATTCTTACTGCAGTCAATCGAGGGAGTTCATCGCACTCAGATGTTCCTTGGCGGAGCCAAGGGGGGTCGCGAGCGATAAATCCGTAGTGCCGTATCGATAATGCTCCGCAGGCAGAAATGGGGCGGTGGCAATCACCTGAAGACTTCGGGCAGCGAGCGCCGAGACACTCTACCTGCTGTCGCCGTACCGACATAACATTTTAAGGATTCCGGTGATTACCTCCGGGAAATCGCCAAGTCGCCAGTAATCCCCCTAGCAGCCTGTGGCGCAACTAGCCGATTTTGGGCAGCGCCAGCGTGACGTTCGGCTTCGTAGTCCTTCCAAGGATTTTGTGCGTGACATTGCATTTCGGATTCTGCAGAACTCATTCCGCGCCCACCGGCGCGTGAAAAGGAGATAAACAAACAAAAAAAGCATGCCACCGCGGTTCTTCCACTCCCGCGGCTTTCCCGCACCCAGCATCTGGCGCAAGATCAGGCTCAGGTTGAAGGCTCCTATGTGGATCAGTTGCCGTTTCAGAATGTTCTGGTGTTTTCGCAGATGCGTGCGCCTCATCCCGCCCGTCTCGTAGCAATGCGCAAAACTACGTTCCACCAGTTCACCGCGTCGTCGCAGTAAACTCTTGCCGTAGCTACCACGCACTCGCCGTCGATTCTGGTATACCGCCCGTTGTTCCGCCTGCTTGCCCCGCCAGTTACGTCGTCCTCGCTGCTGCTTCTCCGGAATATAGCTGCGCACTTCGTACGACTTCACCCGCTCGACCACCGCGCCGCTGTGATAGCCCTTGTCCGCAACCAACTCTTCGATCCCGTTGACGTTCACCTTGGGCTCGTCATCCGGTCGCAACTCCGCCTCACGTCCGACTAACTCCGCCACCGCTATCCCAGCCTCGCTCAGCGTCTCATCCAGCGTCGTCGTATCGCCTTGATCAGCGCCTTGCAACGTGACCGCCACCACCGCCCCCGTGTCCAGATCCACGGCATGCTCGGCTTTGTGCGCCAGATGGGTGCGCCCGTCCTTCATCTTCGCAATCCGTGCATCGCCATCGGAAGGACTCTTCCACTCCTTATTAGACATGCGTTTCTTGCGCTTGCGGTCCATCCGTGCCAGATCTTCGCGGCTGGGCGTCTCGATGCCGGAAGCCTTCGCCAGCCCGACCAGAAACTCCTCGTAGCTCGCCCCCGTGTCGCGCCGCACAATCGAGCGCATCGCCGCGTTGGCCTCCAGCGTGGTCGCATCCACACCGATCCGCTGGCCCTTCACCAACCCACGGTCCGCTAGAACCCCCAGCACCCACTGAAACACTTCGCGATGCGTGTCCAGATCCAGCAATCGCCGTGTGCGCGATATCGTCGAGTGATCCGGCGTCATCTCGTCCAGCCCTATCCCTAAAAACCGCCGTAATGAAAACGAGTCCGCTAATCGCCATGCAATCCCGCGTTCGCTGTCGACGCCCTCGAAATACCCGATCAGCAGCGACCGAAAGTAGATCCCTGGCGTCAACGACGGCCGCCCGTACTTCTGCGCATAGAACTTCGCACACCGGCCCTCGACAAACTCGTCGAAGCGCTCCCCCTCCAACAACTCGTTTAGCCGCTGATAGAACGGATGTCCCGGAGTTGAGGCCAACTCGGTGTGCGCAATCCAGATGTCTTCTTGCTTCTCTCGCTGCTTGCGCGTGCCCATTGCCATGCGCGCATTGTAGAAACAAACACTGTGGATCGTTCAACTTTACTTTCTACAGGTATCCAGACTTTAACCACAGCCTGATAGGTACTGATGCAGGATGTCCCGGTAGCTCTTGACCGGACTTCCCGGTGAAAGCGGGGCATAGTTCATATACCCCGCGAAGAAATGAACACACCCAGGTCCGGGCCGATGAGTGTGCTGCACAATTTGAATGTTCTCCGTTAACACCCACTTCTTCGCTAAGTCCCTTCTCGGCGTTGACTGGGCGGGGACGGTCGCATAGAGTGTGGCCTTCCAACCTCATCCGTAGCATCGTGGAAGCAAGCGAGGTCACGCGGCCATGGGGACATCTCGCAATCCTGAAGCAAGGGGTCGAGAAGTGGAATGAGTGGAGGGAGGAGCGTCCTGACGTTGAGCCGGACCTCTGGCCCTAATCCCGTTAAGGCAATTTCGCATTCTACCCCTTTGTTGCGGCTGCATTCGGAACGGCGCCTGCTCACCGAGTTGGCGTCGGTACTCTGTATCTGCTCAGCAGAGCGTCCACCGAGCCTCACACGAGCCTCAATCGATCTTTTAATCTTCCCGGCGCTCGCGAAGCCTGAATCTTTGTAGCTTTCCCGTGGCTGTTTTAGGAAGTTCAGTGTGAAACTCGATCTGATGCGGCCGCTTGAAACTAGCCAAGTGGCTTTCGACAAACGCCTGCAGTTCGCTCGCCAGTGCTGCTGTTGGCTGAAAACTCTCGCGTACCACAACACAAGCCACGGTGCGGGGAAGTTGCTGTTTATCCGGACGCGCCACCACGGCCGCTTCCTGCACTGCGTTATGCTCAAGGAGTACGCTCTCGATTTCGATGGGACTCACCCACACGCCGCTGACTTTCAGCATGTCATCAGAACGTCCGGCATACCAGAAGTAGCCGTCGTCGTCCTGATAGTATTTGTCACCAGTGCGAATCCAATGGCCTTCGATGGTGTCTTTGGTCTTCTCGTGCTGGTTCCAATAGTAAGCGCAGACCGAATCGGCCTTTACGATCAGATTGCCAATCTCGCCTGCCGCCAGCTGTCGATTGTTGTCATCAACAACGCGAGCCTCAAAGCCGGGTATAACCTGACCGCTGGAGCCCGGACGCACATGACCGGGACGGTTGGCGATCATCATATGCAGCGCTTCGGTCGATCCGATGGCGTCGAGGATCTGCACGCCGAAACGCTCCTGGAATCGATGGAAGATGACGGCCGGCAGGGCCTCTCCGGCGGAAACCGCCCAACGAATGGAAGAGAGGTCGAAGTCATGACTGGCTTGCCGTACGTGGGCAAGCAAACTGGCATAGTTGGAAGGCACAGAGAATAACAGCGTGGGGCGATAGCGTTCGATCAGTTCGAATACCTTGTCAGCTCGGGGTGGTCCTGGCAGCAGGATGCTGGTCGCTCCCACCGACAAAGGAAAGTAAAGCCCATTGCCCAAGCCGTAGGCAAAAAACAGCTTTGAAACACTGAAACAGCGGTCGCTCTCGGTGATGTTCAAGACGCGCTTCGCGTAGGCCTCACTGCTTACGACCATGTCGTGTTGCAAATGGACGCAAGCTTTAGGTCGACCGGTGCTGCCTGATGAGTACAGCCAAAACGCTGCATCGTCTTTGCTTGTCGATACGGCTTGTAGGATTTCTGAACTCTCAGAGATGGCGTCGTCAAAATTAAGGATGCCGGACCAGGTCTCGGTGCCCACAACGAGAATGGTTTCGAGAAACTGCAAGTCTTGCCGTGGAATTGCCTTGATTATGGGTAGCAAGGCTTCGCTGACAATAGCGACCCGCGCCCGCGAATCGTTGATTAGGTACTTGTAGTCGGCGGCCCTTAGCAGCGTGTTGATAGGAACCGGCACCGCCCCAATCTTTATAGCCCCGAAGAAGCTGGCGGCGAACTCGGGGGTGTCGAAAAGCAGAAGAAAAACCCGTTCTTCGATGCGGACACCGAGCTTCCGAAGACAGTTTCCCACCCGGTTTACCATTTCGAAGAGCTGCTGGTAGGTGACACGGCGCTCTTCGCACTCGATGGCGACCTTTTGTCCTCGCCCGTCGGCAATGTGGCGATCAATAAAATGCGCTGCAGCGTTAAAGTTGTCGGGAAGAACCATGAATAGATCAGCGGGCATGACAGAGTTGGATTCTGAGCTCGAATATCTCTCAACACTGTATCGGCTCGCGGTACATTACGCCACGCGATCGCTGCCGGATTACATGCCGGAAAGGGTCTAAGTTCAGAACTCCTGACATACCCCCTGGAAAAATGGCCGAGAGATTTGGTTTTGTCCTCTCTGGGTGCGAACCAAAACCTGTCCGCTTTTTGATTTTTCTATCGTAGCTATCGGAGCTCCGGCGCTTGAGGCGATCGACGAAGAGCCGCTCAGGGTTGCGATAGAAGCTCGTCGGGAGGCGCCATTGGTCTGCCTGTTTCGCCTCCCTGGGTGCGAACCAAAACCTGTCCGCTTTTTGATTTCTCAGTCGAAGCTATCGGAGCTCCGGCGCTTGAGGCGACCGACGAGGAGCCGCTCAGAGTTGCGGTAGCAGCTCGTCGGGATCCGCCACTGGTGTGCCTGTTTCGCCTCTCTGGGTGCGAACCAAAACCTGTCCGCTTTTTGATTTTTCTATCGCGCGGGTAAGGGCATGCTAGCCCCCTATGCACTCATCTTCCCAGCAACCCGAGCTCTTGCTGGCTCCGCTTCCCCTGCCTGGTAGCGTCATGGTGAACCATCGCGTTTCCCTCCAGACCGAGGGTACACAGCGGGTGATTTTGGTCCACGGCATCCGCTTTGCCAACTATTCGGTCGCCGATCGCGCTGCGGAAGCCTACGCATTGGTTTCGCTTTTCGAAGCCGGATACGCGGATCAGAACGATATGGCTCGCTGCTTCGGCTACTCCACACGCACCCTTCGTCGCTACCAGCAGCGTCTGCGCGTGGGGGGACTGAGCGCCCTGGCGCGTCCCCAGGGACGCCCGCCAGCCCGCGTTCCGGTGTCAGAGAAAATCCCCGAGCGCGACCGCACCATCCTTCGCCTCAAGGCCAAAGAACATAGCAACCGATGGATTGCGGGACGGCTTGGTCTCAGCGAAACAGCCGTACGCAAGGCTCTCCGTCGGCTGGGTTGGAAACCTGACCCGGAACTGAGTCTCCTTCAGCTTCCCTTGGTGCCGGAAGTGGGTGGTTGCCAAGCCCAGCCCGCAACCACGGATTCGGCCACTGGCCATCAGCCCATGCAGACTCCGCCCGCCGCGCCGCCACCGCCGGTTTCTCCGCCGGCGCCCCTTCCCACCCAGGCAGCAGCGAAAAGCCTCGACCTCAATCCGCTGGATCGCTCCATGGATCGACTCCTGGCGGCCATGGGGCTACTCGACGATGCTCCTCCGGTGTTTGCCAGTGTGCCGAATCTGCCGCGCGCCGGAGTTCTGCTCGCCCTTCCCGCCCTACTTGCCAGTGGCCTGCTCTCTACCGCCGAAAAAATTTACGGCAGCCTCGGTCCCGCCTTCTACGGGCTGCGCACCACTCTGCTCGTCTATGTTCTGTTGGCCCTGCTCAGGATTCCTCGCCCCGAGGCGCTCAAAGAACATTCTCCCCAGGGACTGGGTCGCATTGTGGGTCTGGATCGTATGCCCGAAGTTAAAACTCTACGCCGTAAACTGGCCCGCCTGGCAGCGCTGAAGGGCAGCTATCAACTCGGTTGTCAGATCGCCAGTCAACGTGTGGCCGAGCGTGGAAAAGTGCTCGGGTTTCTATATATCGACGGCCATGTTCGCGCCTACCACGGCCAACGCACCATTCCCAAGGCCTATGTGACTCGTATGCACCTGGCCGCCCCGGCAACCACCGACTACTGGGTCAACGATCAACGTGGTGATCCTTTGTTTGTGGTCACCGCCGAGGCCAACGCCGCCATGACGAAAATGCTCATCCCGGTATTAACCGAAGTGCGCCAACTGCTGGGACCAGATCGCCATTCCACCGTGGTCTTTGACCGCGGCGGCTGGAGTCCGAAACTGTTTCGCAGCCTCCTGACCATGGGCTTTGACGTCCTCACCTATCGCAAGGGCCGCACCCGCCGTATCGCCGCAACCAGATTCTCCCGCCACCAGGCCAAGCTGGACGGTCGAAGGGTGAAATACCTTCTCCATGATCAAGCGGTGCGATTCCTGAAAGGCAAGCTACGACTGCGTCAGGTGACGCGCCTGACCGACAGCGGCCATCAAACCCCGATTGTGACCAGTCGCTGGGACCTGCGCGCCATCGAGGTGGCCTATCGCATGTTCGAACGCTGGCGTCAGGAGAACTTCTTCAAATACCTCCGGGAAGAGTATCTGCTCGATGCCCTGGTCGACTATGAGGTCGAGCCCGACGATCCCGCCCGTTCCGTCCCCAACCCGGCACGAAAAGCTCTGGACAAAGAGTTACGGCTGGCGCGTACCGCTTTCACCAAGCTGCAAGAGCGCTTCGGGGCCTCGACCATCGACTATGTCGACGGACACACGCCCCAAGCGGATTTCGAGAAGACGGAGGAGAAACTGCGCAGCGACATGGAGAAGACTACGACCCGTATCCAGAAACTAAAGACCCGGCGTGATTCGCTTCCCACTCACCTGCCGCTGGCCGAGGCCAAGAAAGGTCAGGAGGTGGTGAAACTATCCACCGAACGCAAGCACCTAACCAACATCCTGAAAATGGTTGCCTTCCAGATCGAAAGTGATCTGGTGGAGATGATTCGCCCCCACTATAAAAGAGTGGAAGACGAAGGACGCACTCTGGTGCAAAGCATCATGCAGAATGCCGCGGATATCGAACCGGTGGAGGGTGAGCTTCGCATCACGCTAGCCCCGCTGAGTTCGCCCCATCGGTCGCGAGTCATCGAATCCCTTTGCGAGGCGCTGAACGAGACCAACACGATGTTTCCGGGAACCCAGCTTCAAATGCGCTACGCGGTTGCAAGCCCGCGATCCTGAAGCAAAAAGCGGACACCTTTCTGGCATACCATGTCAGGAGTTCTGAAGTTAGATCTTGACGGCCATCTGTTCAACTGGCAAAGCGGGAAAGCTACGGAGGTTCGCGCACGGCTGGCAGCCGACTTCACGGGATGGAGGCGAAGTGCGAGAAGTTACCGAAATTGCCAAGACCCGCAAACGCGAGGCGAAAGAAGGCAAGCGGATGCTGTTTCCCGTCCGGCTGGTGGGGTTTGATTGGGAGTGCTTCGACGGCGATACGGGAAAAGATTCGGCACGCGAGATAAGCGAGTACTTCATACCAGACTTCAGCAGCTGGAAGGACCACGACTCGTATCAGAAGGCGCTTCAGAGGCTAGTGGCGGATTTGAAGGCCGGGTAGTGCCCTGGCTGAACCTCTCCCGGAAGAGTGCCGTCCCCGCATAGACTCAGGATTCATAAAACGAGCCTACGCAGCCCTCCGCGTCGGGCGGGGCTAAGCTCTGTCGTCCCGTGCAGGTTGGATTCTGTCTTGCCCGGGCCACTCGCCCGGGTCCGAGTCAAAAGGATCATCCCACTTCCTTACTGCTCTGGCCTTGGCGCGATTTACAAAGACCAGAACCATAGTGTCCGGGAAACGCCTGCAGCGCAATGTCGTAGATGCTTTGAAGGAACACGGAAGCAATTTCCAGCGCCACCTTTGACGTAGATGGATTGACTTCCAGCGCCTGGCTAGAGCAATTAGGCGTCCTATGCCGTGCTGCAAATTCCCTTACTGTAGCGGCCTTTGGGAACTCCGCAAGGTTCCCTCCGGCATGCACAAGACAATTTCGGATCTCGAATAGGCCAACCATGTCTTGCCACGCTGTGACTTCTGGATCCAACGGGAGTCTTGCCACCTTAGTTACGACCGTCCTGAAACGCTCGAGCACGCTACCTGAAAAATCGTTGAACTTGAGATCAGATGCTATGGCGTCCAGTAATGCCGCGCAAGAGCCCCGCATTTCTTGTTCTAAGAGGATCGCAGTCGAGATAATTACGGACGAATGCAGGATGGGGGGAAACGCCTCCGCAAACAGAGGGAGGAACTCGATCTCAAGATCAAGGAGTGCTTCATCTTTGTAGTAGTTTGTCGCCCGAGCCAAGAACGCGTCCATCTGTTCGCGGAACCGATCTAGATCCTCGAGACGGCAGGAGCTGTCTACGAAGTTTCCAAAAAATTGTAGGTTCGGGTCAATCTTGGTCATGGTCACTCTGTCACCCGAGTCAGGCCCGCGGAACTCTCTGCGCCGCAGTCTGCAACTAAAACAATGGAGCGGCCGACACGGCTCTTCGCCTGGAGTGGCGCATTGGCAGTTCCCAAAGAAGTATAACTGACGGTTGGGAGCACTGCGGCGGCTGCGGTGCTCCCCGCCTCGATGCCCGGGAAGGCTTTGTCGCTGAGCAACGAGTTGAGATGTTTTCTGTCCCGTTCGTTTGCGCACCCCGCAAACAATGATTATCCGCGTTGACTGGGCGGGGGCGGGCGCATAGAGTGTGGCCTTCGGGCATCATCCGTAGCGTCGCGGAAGCAAGCGAGGTCACGCGGCCATGGCGAATCCTGAACATCTCGCGATACTCAAGCAGGGGGTCGAGCAGTGGAACAAGTGGAGGGAGAAGCACTTCGATGTGCGGCTGGACCTCAGCGACGTGGACCTCAGCGGGGTGGACCTCAGCGGTGCGGACCTCAGCGAGGGGGACCTCATCGAAGCGGACCTCAGCCGGGCGGACCTCAGCGGGGCGAAACTCGTCAGAGCGAACCTCGACAGGTCGGTTCTCATCGACACGATTCTCAGTGAGGCGGACCTCAGCGACTCGAACCTCCGCCGGGCGAACCTCATTGGGGCGAACCTCAGCGAGGTGGACCTAAGCCGGGCGGACGTCCGCGGGGCGGCCTTCACTCACGCAGAGGTTTGGCACACCCACTTCGCCGATGTCGATCTGAGCGGTGCCAAGGGTCTTGAAACCATCAGACACAGCGGCCCGTCTACGGTTGGCATTGACACCATGTACAAATCCCGGGGCAAGATCCCTGAAGTTTTCCTCCGCGGGTGTGGAGTGCCCGACGAGTTCATCACCTATATCGGTTCGATGGTAGGACGGCCCATTGAGTTCTACTCTTGCTTCATCAGCTACTCGACGCGCGACCAGGAATTTGCGGACCGTCTATACGCCGACCTGCAGGCCAAGGGCGTGCGTTGCTGGTTTGCGCCGCACGACATCAAGGGCGGCCGAAAGATTTACGAGCAGATCAACGAAGCCATCCGGTTACATGACAAGCTGCTGTTGATCCTGTCCGAGCACAGCATGGCGAGCGATTGGGTGGGCACGGAGATTGCCAATGCGCGCGAGCGGGAGGCGCGGGAGAAGAAACAGTTGCTGTTTCCGATCTCGATCGCTCCGTTTGAGGACGTGAAGAATTGGAAGCTGTTTGACGCGGACCGGGGGAAAGACTCAGCCCGCGAGATACGCGAGTACTTCATCCCGGACTTCAGCAACTGGAAGGACCACGATTCGTATCAGACGGCGTTTCAGCGGCTGGTGAAGGATTTCAAAGCAGAAGCGAGCTAGTAGTCGCTGCCGGTGGCCCGTTCCAAAAACATCGCCGAAGCCAGGCTGATTTGTTGGAGGGGCTGGTTGCGGTGCGAGGGCCCGAAAATGTTTCTCGCAGCTGAGCTGTATTGAACAGACATGCCTCGGGGAAGATAGTTTACTCCTCCCTGCCACTCCAGAAACAGAAGCTTGCCGAACTCTTGGGATCCAAGTCTTAGGCAGTTACGGAACGCGGTACTGATGTACAACGGCAACAGGAGGGACCTCGCCCTACATCTTTGGAATTGGCTCGTTGATCGAGCAGGCATCGCGAATGAGGACGTCGCCAACGGCGATGTATGTATTGCCCGCCCGGGTTCGCGGCTACGCCCGCGGCTGGTGGGCTCGCACCGGTGCTGTCGGTTTCTCTCCCACATTTGTCGGAGCCATCCCGGAGAAATCGGCCTCCTTAAATGGAGTCATCTACGCTGTGACCGACAAGGAGTTGATAGGCACCAACGATCGAGAAAAAGGTTATACGCCGACGGACATTACCAAAGACGTTGAGATCCTCACCGGCGGCAAGGTGCCGAAAGGCAAAGTTTGGATGTACGTCAACGATTTCACCAAAGGGAAACCGCTGAAGGATAGCCTGCCCACGGCCCAGTTTCCCATTGTGCAATCCTACGTCGATATCTGCCTGACCGGCTGCCTGCAGATTCAACAGGGATTTCCGGACGCCGGGAACTTCGCCGTTGAGTTCATCACCTCCACGCAGGAATGGTCAAAGTATTGGGAGAACGATCGCGCCTACCCGCGCCGGTCCCCCTTTGTTGTCCCCAAGGCTCAGGACATCGACGAGTTGCTCCAGAAGCGTCTGCCCAAGCTGTTCGTCGAGATCCAGCTTGCGCCCGGGCGCTGGAAATAAGGCGAACGGCGTGAGGGACCTCAAAACAGGAACTCGACAATCTTGTCGAGCGGCCAAAAAGGAAAATTCAGGTCTAACTAACTAAGTCTAGTTTTCCGCAAATTCAGCGGTCGGGGAGGAATGGTATGAAGAAAACGGTTTATGTGTCGGCGGTCGTGGCTATCTGTGTGGTCGTAGCTTTCGGTGTCGCTGTACTGCACGGTCAGGCGCCTGCAACGTCCGCCGCCAAAAAAGCGGCAGCGCCGGCTCGCAGCGCGGGATTGCTTCCCCGCTTTCCGGACTTCGGGCAGCTTCCGCCTCCGGGGGTATACACGGGGCGCATCTTCAAGCTGAGCCAGGATTATCCGCAAACCCCTCCGGGGATCGAGCCTGCGGTGCAAAGAATCCTAGCCATCGATTTCACCAAGGATTGGAAAAAATATATGCTGGCCGTCCGCGACTACATATATGAGGGCAATATCGAAGCGGACGGCGTTGCGAACGATTTTTACCTCGAAGACAACAAAGTACGCCGCTGGTACCACGTGCCGTGGCAGCACTACGGCCCGTTCGGCCGCGAGGGGATTCATGGCCTGACTAAGGAAGGTCCGGCAAATCCCCAGGTGCTCGCACCCAGCCAGACCCACCTATGGCAAACCTATGCAGTGGGCTTCTATAACGCCCCGGGCGGGTATCAGATCGGCAAGGTTTGGGCCGACGCCAATAATCCGCGGATCGACATCATGGAGACCGAGGGCTTTCCGCTCGGGACGGTGGTCGGCAAAATACTGTTCTCGACGGCGCCAGTCTCAGAGGTCCCCTACCTGACGAATCCCATCGAATGGCTTGCCTACACCACTACCGATTTCATGCCGTTTAACTCGCCCCGCATCATGAACACAGTGCGGTTCATCCAGATGGACATCATGGTTCGCGATCCGCGCGCGGAGTTCGGTTGGGTGTTCGGCACCTTCGTCTACAACGGCGCTCTTGCGGAAACGAATCTCTGGCACAATGTGGTGCCGGTCGGCCTGATGTGGGGCAACGATCCGGCCGTTACCAGCCACGCGGACTCGAATCCCAAGCCCACCAAGACGATCATCAACCCCGATCTGCATCAGACGGTGATCAACACCGACCCAAACATGCCCCCTATGCACCTGGGCTTTGGCATGCGGTTGGACGGCCCGGTGGACAACGTTGCCTCGTCCTGCATGTCGTGCCACTCGACGGCGCAGTTCCCGGCGATCTCGGCAATCATGCCCAGCATGGCCCAAATAGAGGGCAAGCAACCCGCGCCCGGAAGCAAAGAGTGGATGCGCTGGTTCCGCAACATCCAATGCACGAAGCCTTTCGATGCCCAAGGGAAGTCCGCAGACTATTCGCTGCAACTGGCGGGCAGTATACAGAATTTCCTCGCCGCGCGATCCACCTCCGACGGCGGTTTGTATAGCGTGCAGTATTGGAACGGGTTCCCGGCCCGTCAAATTTACGGACTGCGCGGGGCGGAGCCAGATCAGAAATAGGTGGACAACCCACCCTATAAGGAGAAGACCATGTCGCAGGAATCGGATTACAACAAATCTCTCACCGTGAAGTTCTTCGAGCAGGTATTCAACCAGCAGAATTACGACATCGTAAAGGTTCTCATCAGCCCCAACTACAAGTTTAATGGGGTGGCCACATCGGCCGATCAAACGGTGGCCTGGGCCAAGAGCCTGCAGGTAAAGTTTCCTGGCTTGCACTTTAGCATTGAAGCCATCCTGGGTGAGGACGAGAAAGTCGCGTTGCGTTGGCGCATGGATGTAACCGAGCCGAACAGCAAATTAAAGGGCTACGTATCGGGTACGAACATCCTCGTGTTCGTCAGCGGCCAGGCGCTCACCAACGACCAAGGCGGCGGCGACTCGTTTGTACCGGTGGCTCCGTAGGCCGCCGCATAGGTTGGGCGATCGTCATGGCTGTGTTTTGGTAAAGAACTTGCCTGCATAGGTTTGGGTGTGCCACAAAGCTTTTCATAAGCTTTAGTGCAAAGGCTATTCAGTACCAAGGCAAATCCCGACCATGCGGCAAGAATGGGATTATCAGTTCAAAGTCGGGCTAAGGAGGCGAGAATCGTGCCAATTCCCATTCCCAAAAGGCCCAGCGGATACGCCAAGGGTGCGGCGAGCGCATTGCTGCAAATCGAAGCATTCATCGATATCCAGTGCCCCTTTAGCAGGAAATCCTGGCCGACGCTGCTGGCGGTGTCGGACCATTATGGTCCTGAACAAGTACAACTGAGGGTCCAAATGATGTCGTTGGCAAGCCACCACTAAAGTTGGGACGTGACCAGATTGCCTCGTGACTCGGAACCGGTTTAGGACTCCTTCAGGGTTTTGAACCTGTACACTGTCGTGAAATCCCCATATCACAAGCAATCCCCGAAACCGTGATTTCGGAGTGCGGTGTCAGTTCTGGTGTCAGTTCATTTTGGGATTCCGTGCGCTTTACTGCGCCCTGGTGCAATGCGCCCGATTGCTAAGTTGCTGTGTTTGCAAGGCAATGCAACTTGATGCGCTTGGGTGCGCCCCTAGAAGTCTTGAAGTTCAAAAGTTGTTGTAAATGAGTCAAGTTTTTGACAAAGCGTAGAAATTCCCTTTGGCGTGCGCGAGTGCAAGTGCGCACGTCCACCGAAAGCCGGGTGGCGACTACGATGCTGCGTTGCCAATGGCGGCGGTTGCCTTGTGGGGCCCGCTCCCGGGTTTACGAGAGGCGGAATGCCGCGGAGTACGCGGGGTTCATGGTGCCGCAGATAGCTGGCGCTTGCGTGCATCGGAGACGCCGGGCTGGCGACTTGTTCGGTGGAAGAATAGCATGGCTCGTCGGTGTGAGGCGAAGCCTCGTTAGTCGATGAGATTAAGAGTCAGTTGCTCCCGTGGATATTCCTAGTCAGCACAAACGGACAATGAGTTCCGCAGCCCGCAAGCGGATTTCGGAAGCGAAAAAAAAACGAAAAATTGACATGGCAGAAGTCGATGGCAGACCTCGGCAGTGGGTTATTTCGAGCATCACTCTCCGCCCTCGCCGGTGACATATCCATCTTCCCAATGGTCCCGGTTTAGCTCGTAACGGTTGATCCGAAAACCTTCCGGTGCAGCAACGAATCCAGCCTTTGACTTCAGTCGATCAATGGCTGTCTCAGCGTCCGCTTCGGAGCGGTAAACACCAATCAACAAATCCGCGCCATCACCGTCTCGTTTCTGAACGTACCAGAGCAGGAAAACTGATTCTCCGTTCATAGGGCTACCCCAACTCACTTCTCCTCCAATAGTCCCACCAATTTCTACAAACTCCAACCGTGATCCGCAATTCCTGCTTACATCGCAGACGTTGCCGTAAAGATTGATGCACGGGGCAGTCGCGAATCGTTCTTAAGAATGGTTCCATGATCTCGGGGCCATGCCGCGAAGAAGAGAATTGCCAGCGGAAGCCGTCCACCTGGTGCGTGAGAAGTGTGGAAACATTTCCTTTCGACACAGTGAGTGGGGAATCTAGCCCGCTTCGACGAGCTGGCGTCGTTTCTCCGCCAGCGCCGACTGAATGAAAGTCAGCTCGCGTCCCAGCATGTTGGTTGCTTCGCGACAAAGGCCGGGGCGCTCGCGCATGAGTCGCAGAAACTTTTCCCGTGGTATGTGAACAGTAACCGACTGGACCAGCGCCACGGCGGTCAGACTGTACCGATGTCCCGTAAACGTGGAGGGTAATCCCAGAAGCGAGCCCGCAGGAAAAACTCTGTCCAACTTGGGCATGTTGCGCACTCCCATGCGTACCTTGCCCTTACAAACAAGGAACACGCCGAGGCTTTCGCTGTCTTCACGGAACAGAACCTGCGCCGGCGAAAAGTCTCGCTTTCGACCCGCCGCCTCCAGCCCGGCTTTCAACTTAGCAGACACATTTAGGATGTTGTGTTTGGCCCCCACACTTTTCATTGAGGGGTTATGCCACAACTGCGGAGAGCGTGTCTGTGAGTCGAATCACAGATAGCTGTGCGGTCGGTCAAAACATATTGGTTTCGGCACAAGCCAGAATCGGCCAGCCCAAACCGCCGACTCGCTCAGCCTTGAATGCGGGCCAACTATGTACCGCGACGATTTGGAATCAACGCCTTCGCTCAGAATGATCCAGTGGCGTCAACACAACTTGCTAATGGTCGGCTCTTCGCTAACGTGCAACTAGCGTGCAGAATTGTCCTTCTCTTGCTCGTCCTTTGACGGTTTGCTGCGGGGAAGAGCATTGAAATCAACGGGACTTGACGATGCCCTCGTGGGCTCATAACCCAGGAGTCGTCCACTGTCGAAACGCTATTTCGCGCCCGTCGCGCTCGCCCTTTCAGCCTTCATACGGCTAAGGAAGAACTCCCTCGTGGCAGCATCTTCGAAATAGGCGTAGCAGCCTTTCATTCCTCTGGTGAGTAAGACCCGATACGTCTGCTTCACCAAATTGACGAACTCTGTTTCTGGAGCTTTCTTCACGACAGAGTCGTGGGAGACCTTGCGGTTGCCGCGCCATCCACCGTCGAAGATCAGGTCTTTCCCGAGGATCACGCCCACATAATCAAACTCAAATCCTTGGGCTGTATACACGCACCCCACTTGATTGATCCCGTTCGGGTCAGAGGCCCAGAAGTTCGACTTTGGGATCCCGGGCGCCAGCTTTCCCGCATCCGGCATAGCATTCCACGGCATGCTAAACCCGTCGAGTTTTACGTCGTCGATGAGTTGGCCTGAGCTGTCGGGATTTGACCACGGCCAGCAGAAGCCCGCGACCAGGCGGGCGCTGCATCCGTTTGTAGCCTTGCCCCGAATGGCCTCGGCCATATCCTGCACCCCATCGAAGATCTGAAAATCGAATTGACCATCCGGTTGCCATGCCCGCTCTTCGCTCGTGATGCCAAGGGTCGCATCGACCCAACGGATAAACTCCTCCGAACCCGCACAGCGGAACTGTCCTTCCAATTCGAACTCTTGCAGAACGGCACCGGCCTCGGTTGCGGCACTGCGAATCAGCTCACAGCTGCCGACCCCGCCCGGTCGTACCACCTGCAGATCACCGATGAAGAAGACGGCGACCTTCGAGCTGTAAACGCGCTCGTCAACCTGCATTCGGAAGCAGGAGCAAGAGGACACGCGCTTGGAGCAGATCAACCTGTGGCGCTAACCGGCCACCGTAAAGGTGGCCCAAGAAATCGGGGCCGCGTTAGCGACCCCGCACAGTCGCTTTGAGCGGCTCACAATCTAAAGCCCCCGGCTCTGCCGACCGCACACCTGCGAAGCGGAGTTCCATCGCAACTCCGCCTTTGAGGTAGTAAGAATTGATCACATCTGTCTCCACCGCTCGCTCCAGGACTCCGCAGAGCGCAAGAAAAGATACCCATCTTCTCAGGCGTTCCTGGTCAAGCCCTTGCTCGCGAGCAACGCGAGCAAGGGTCTTTTCCAAACGTTCAATGCGTTTTGCGCTCACGTGGTCCGCTCCCTGGCTGCTTGGACTCTCCCACCACCGCGTTGGAACTGGTTGATTTCGCGTGTCAGGCGGGAAACTTCTGCGGCACCAATGTAGCCTTCCTTGTGTGCGTCTTTGATGGCTTGGCGGGCCAACCCTATCCTTCCCGTTGCGTTCAGCACGTCCAACACAGTTCGAGCTACCGTTGTTACCGGCAGGCCTTCATGCACAATGACATCGGCCAACGGCAAGTCTTGCCGGTGGATCAAGATCGACTTGGGTCGTCGTCGCCGAAGTCTGGCGCCTTTGGGGAACGTGATATGGATTCGCGACGGATTTGCGTCGGAGATCCCATACACTGCCAATGCGGTTTCGTGGGAGAGTGCGACGTTGTCCGGACCGTGACTTGCGCGCGCCCAGAGCACCGATTCCCGGTATTGCGACAAGCGATTTGAAGGGTAGTATGGGATTCGATAGACACCCCGCGAAACTCGTTCGAGTTTCCCTCGTCCAGTCATGCGAGACAGGACAGAATCCACAATGCCAATGGCTCGGGCTTGATCCGCCGGTATTTGTTTAGCGTCTTGATGCCTCCTCAAGAAAGGTACTTGTGCCAATGCGACGAGTGGCTAATCTGGGCGCATGGAGTCGTTGGTTGAGGAGAATGCTCGACTGCGGCAAGAAGTAGTGGAGTTGAAGACCATCATTGAGCGCTTGGAGCGCCGGGTGCAGAGTTGCAGCGGGCACTGGAAGAGGCGCAACGCGCGGGAAGCGACAGGCGGCGCCGTTCTCGCGGCGCAGACCCAAAGCCCATCCTGCTAAGCCTGGGCGGAAAGCGGGGGCCCGGTATGGTCGCCGTTGTCGGCGCCCGATTCCGCAGCAGTTTGACCAAAGCCTGGAAGCGGAACTGCCGGACTGCTGTCCACACTGCGGCGGCGAACTGGAAGAAACCAAGATCGAGAAGCAGTATCAGACCGAGATCCCCCAGCCCCAGGTAGAGCGAATCGAGTTTCATATTCACTTCGGCCGCTGCAAGGGTTGCGGGCGACGGGTACAGGGACGGCATCCGCGCCAGACCTCGGATGCGGTGGGCAGCGCGGGGTCGCAACTGGGGGCGCGGGCAGTGGCGCTGGCCAGCGAGTTGAACAAGGGATTGGGGCTGTCGTATGGCAAGACGGCGGCGGTATTGGACACGGCTTTCGGGTTGCAGGTGAGCCGTGGCGGTTTAGCGCAAGCCTTGCACCGGGTAGCGCAGAAAGCCGAACCCACCTACCAAGAGTTGGTGCAACAAATTCGTGGCTCCCCCAGCGTGACGCCGGACGAAACCGGCTGGAAGGTGGGCGGACGGCTATGGTGGATGTGGGCCTTCTGTAGTGAGAACCTTACGGTCTATGCCATTCAACCGGGCCGCGGATACCAACAGGCGATAGCCGTCCTGGGGGCTGACTTTGACGGGTTTCTGGTGCGGGACGGATGGATCGTTTACCAACGTTTTGCTCGCGCCCTCCATCAGACCTGCTTGGCGCATCTCCTGCGGCGCTGTCGGGAAATGCTGGAAGTGGCCCGGCCCGGGGCGGCGGAGTTGCCGCGCACGGTAAAAGAGATTCTCCAAGCCAGCCTGCAGTTACGGGATCGTCGGGATCAGAACCAGATCAGTGAACGCGGGTTGGCGATTCCCGCGGCCAGTTGGAAGCGCGCCTGGACCGTACCTTGGACCGCAGCTATCGCTCACCGACGAATCGACGCTTCGCCAACCATTTGCGCAGGGAACGGGAGGCGATGTTCACCTTCCTCTACTGCCCGGGGTTGGAGGCGACGAACTACCGGGCCGAACAAGCCATTCGTCCCATGGTAGTCACTCGCAAGGTCTGGGGCGGCAATCGTACCGAAAATGGCGCACATACCCAGAGCGTATTGGTCAGTATCCTACAGACCTGCCGTCAGCAGCTCCGACCAGCGACCGGATTCTTGGAACGATTGCTCCATCTGCGCACACCCCAAGCCTTGGACTTGACCCCGCCCGCTCTCCGCTAAACAAATACATCCGCCGTTACTAAACCATCATCCTCTTCGGCCAAGGCGAGCAGTTCATTGAAGCGGGAACGGGGCATGTAGGCAGTATGCATTTGTTCTGCCGATATGTCAATATAGTTCCATAATGGATATATATTGACTAGTTTTGTAAACGCTGAAATATGCCGTATCTATCTAGTAATAAATTGGATATGCAAGATTTGTCCAGCCATACACGCCTTCGTTATTTTGCCAACATGCTGCAGGCGGGCAAGGAACCCGTCAAGGAATTCCTTCGGCTCGCTTCGCTCGACCTGTGACTGAACCCTTGCCCGCCCGCTGAATCCTCCGCTAGAAACGAAGGCAGACGCTCGAAGCCAGGTGCCAGAGGGCGATTTCCGGGCGGTCTGGTATCGCGCCTGTGTCGCCGCCGGGAAGGGCAAGTTCATCTGCCGCCAGTGTGAGCGTGAGGTGAGCCGCACCCACTGCGAGTCATGCAGCTACCGCTGCCGTCGCTGCCAGAAACCGATGGAGCACACCCGTCCCTGCAAGAGTCCGAAGGTGAACGGCAAGGCGGGGAGTTGTGCGGTGGCGAGGCCGAGCGTCCCAAGTACGTTGGCAAGACCTTCCACGATCTGCGTCGGTCGGCTGTCCGCAATATGAAACGAGCTGGGATCGATGACCGCATGATCATGGCGTTGATCGGGCACAGTGGTCTTTCGATGGTGGAACGCTACGACATCCGCGACGAGGAAGACTACAAGGGAGCGGCAACGAAGCTGATCGAGTATCGCCAGACGAAGAAACGCCCCCTGCAATTCGGCGGGAAGGACGGGAAAGAGTAAGTGAACGACAGACGCCAAATCACCTCAGTTCACTCCATGCCCAGCGTGGTGGTGACGCAGTGTGACGCGTATTTTCTGGCTAGCCCGAATGTCTCACAGAGAGGGAGGGGGAGCGGTAAAAACCAGCTCGATCCGCACGCGGAGCGCGCTCAATTGCCGGAAATCGTGGTGACGGTCTTTTCTGGCGGTCTTTAAGGCGCCTCGGCCGTAGTTTGTCGATTTTTTGTCAGGGCAAGACACACTACTCCTTCAACTCAGCGTTTTGCCCAAATTCGTCTCGCTACTGCCTCCCTTTCAGCAGCGTAGAGTTGCAGCTTGCAACTGCCGATGCACCTGGCGGAATAGCTCGAGATATGGATAGCCCGTCGATAGCGACACCCAAACCTTGCGTACGGTGATGCGAATCTGGGCTCCGATCTTGAGCAACTTTAGGCGCACCGTGTTGCACTGCGCCTTGGCCAGTTCGGTGCCAACCAACCCCAGTCGCCGCAGGCCCTGCATCAACAGGTAGGCCACGGTGGAAAAGTAGAGCCGGATCTGGTTGCTCCGCATCCAGGACGTGCTGGTGCGATCGGCAAACAACATCATCTGTTCCTTGATCCGGTTTTCCATGTCCCCGCGAGCGCAGTAAAACTCCTCATACAAGCTCTGCGCCCCCCAGCGGGAGGGGGCGGGAAATACCGTTTCTTGCGGGCTCAGCGGCGTGACCACGTAGCGCGGATTCGCCCCTTTCTCCAAGTGTTCCGCCTTGGCAATCACCCGCCGGGCGCGTGACCAACTGTCTTCGGTCTGATAGACAAACTCCGTAAATACCCGCGCCGCTTTCCCGCTTTCCTGATACTGGCTCGCCGCTTGTTCGCTCGCCGCCGCAATCGCGCGCAGTAATCGCTGGGTTTTGCGCCAAACCCACGACATAGTCCACTCCATGGGCTTCGCACCAGCTCAGCAACTCGTCCCGACAGAATCCCGAATCACCCCGCAAAATGATCCGCACCTGCGGCCAGGCTTGCCGGATCTGGCCCACGATTCGTTCCACCTCCGCCACGCTGCCTTTGGCTCCATCGATATTGGACGGCCGCAAGCGGGCGCACAGCACATACTCGCCACAGACGATGTACAACGGCAGGTAGCAGTAATGCCCGTAGTAGCCGTGGAAGAACCGCTCTTCTTGCTCCCCGTGTAAAGGAATGTCGGTGCTATCTAAATCCAAAACGATCTCTTGCGGGGGGTCGCGATGGGCTTGCAGAAAAACCTCCACCAGCATCCGGTCGACGGCGGCCTCGTCCAGGATGATCTTCTTATAGACCCCCGCCCCTTTGTCCCCAACTTCGCCGCCCCCAGTTCCAGACGGTTGAGGGTGCTCTTGCCCGCCAAGGCGGTGCCCTGATCGCTGCCCCGCCGCCGCTTTTCCCCGCTCAGATCCTGCTTCTCCACCAACACCGCCAACAGCGGATCGCGCCGCAACTCCTCATGATCGTTCAAATCCTCGTAGCCCAAAGCCAGTCCGTAAATCCGCTGCGCCACCAACTCCGCCACCCCGTGTTCCACCAGTTCCGGATCCCGATAGTCCGTAAAGCAGCTGGCGAATTGCTGGATGATGCCTGTCCGCTTTTCCACTTCCCGCAACAGCAAACCCCCAGCGTCACTGGTAATGGCTCCGCCGTCAAACTGACCGCGTACTTCTCGCTGATTTAGGGGATGAAATGGAAACGGTTCTTGGTTACACTCTGTAGCCATAAGGCTGTCTCCTTTCGTCGGCGTAATTGCTATTCGCAATAACACTTATGCCACGAAACGACAGCCTTTCCTACTTCTTTGTTGAGAAATGCGGGCTAGAACCCACAATGAACCCACAATGCGAGCCTCTCCGCGCCCGTGGCGAAGCTTGTAAGTCCTTTAGTTTGAGTGTGATTTTGGTTGCGGGGGGTGGATTTGAACCACCGACCTTTGGGTTATGAGCCTAAAGGAATACGGTTTTCGGGTTCTCGCCAGATGAAAGTTTCACCATACAACCGATTGAAACTACAGCACTTGTACCGTTTGTCGCTTGATACTGAGTATCGCCAAAACACCCCCATTCAGCAGATAGAACCCAGAGTGGTTCCCCGAATGATTTCAAGGTAAGTTCGTGAAATTACCGAAAACCAGAGTCAAGGAAGTCCGCAACCGAGTACACACGCAACCGGACCGCGCTCGCTGCCTGCTCCGGATGTCCCTGCTCCAACAACAACTCGCCCAGCTTGCGCTTGTGCCATGTGCTTTCTCCATTGTTGGTTGTTAACGGGCGGAGTATAGAGAGGCGGTTACAACTTTCAAGCGCATTCTTAACGGTTGTTGACATCCATTAAGGGTGTGCTACGGTCGGAAAAAATGAGAAAATGGCAGTATGGCTGACGGAACAAATCTCGATTTCTTGCCTCTTGGGCTTCGCTCTGAGATTGAAAAATCCGCCTCGGCGCAGGGTCGCAATCCGTTCGACTTGGTGACGGAAGCCGTGGATCGCTATGTCAAAGAGCAGCAATGGTCGAGGATGAAGAGCAATATCCGCCAACGGGCACGCGATAACGGCTGGACGGAAGACGATGTAGACCGCGCCATCGCGGAATCTCGGGCTGAAATCAGCAGGTGATTCGGGTAACCGCAGACTCCAACATCTACATTTCGGCGCTGCTCTTCGGCGGCCCTCCTGACGACATTCTGAAGCTTGCGGAAGCAGGCGAGATCCATCTGTCGATCTCCGATGCCATCCTGAAGGAGGTGGGGCGTGTGCTGCGGGATAAGTTCGGCTTGACGCCTGCGGAACTGCAGATGGCGCTTTCCCGGATCGAAGCCGTGACCGAGCATGTCACGCCCACCGGGACAGTTGACGTGGTGAAAGAAGACCCGACAGATAACCGCATCTTGGAATGCGCGCAAGCGGGCAAGTCGGAATATCTCGTCACGCGCGACAAGCATCTGCTCAAACTCAAGACCTTCGGGCCGACGAGGATTATCCTGGCAGCGGATTTCCTTGCGACATTCAGGGCGCAAAGACAGGGACGCTAGCGCGGCTGCGGCTCTTACTACAGTTCTGTGAAACAAACTTCGCCGCATTCTCGACCGTCACGCGGGCATAGCCCGGATCTGAGCGCAATCGTTCCTTCACGCGCTCAATCACCTCAGTGAGTTTGGCGATAGTCTCTTCAACGCTCTTCTGTCCCGTGAGCGCTGTGGTGCGCAGAAATTGCATCGGCCAGCAGTTGGCCGTTTGGACGCTCCGCTGAAGCTCACATCACAGATCGCCTTCAGTCAGAGTGGAACCGAATCCATTCTCTTCAAGCCACTGATAAAGGTGCACCTGGTATAGATATGAGGCGAGAATCTCTTCGCCCATTTCGTGGGTCTCAGTACAGATGAAGGGTACTCGGAGCCCGGCAAGCGCGGCGATCAGCGATTGGGTAATTCGGTTGGGATTGACGGCTGAATACGGATAGGGCGATTTGACTTGGCTCAGAGCAGCAGAGACCACCAGTTGTTCTGTCATGAGGCCGGATTGGATCCCGCCACGGTTGTCCGTCGAAAACTCCGTACCAACGCCAGGAAGTACCCGGTTCGGATGGCCAGGTGACGAGCACTGAAGTACACAGAACTGCAGCTGGCGAAGTCGCGCGAAGCAGGGCGTCAGAGAGCCAAAGGGAGTCGGAAGCGCAGATAGACGTCGTTTAAGCGCGCTGTCCAGCCGAGAACCTTTGGGGAAGATCTGCAACCGTCAGCCCAACACCAAGCGTTTCAGCTCGGCGCAATCCAATCTGTCCAGCGCACTCTCGGTAACATATTCGACACGAATCACAACTCCCATTTCCATCAGTTCCGCCCGGACACGCTGCCTCAATTGTTGATATTCACTCTTAGACGGGGCGTCATCCTCAGCAAATATAACCACCAGCAGCGCCAACGAACTTCTCTTCAGAACATTGCGGTAGTGCTCGCTCGCGAGCGCAAGTCGCGTGACAGTCTCCCTCAGCCAACCGTACCGAAATCCGTGACGAATGTACTTGACCTCAATCACAATATCGGTGGGTTGGTTGGTCGCCGGCTGAAGAAGCAGGTCATATTCGGCGGTACCAAGCCTTTGGTTGCGAAGGACACGGTGCGACTGACTGAAGCAGCTCACCACAAGCTCGCAAAAACGCCCCTCAACTTTGAGGAAGTTCACGGCGGCGGGAGAAAGTTGGATCGATTCGGGTGGAAAGGCGGGCTCCTCAGCGGCACTTTCGACTGCCTTGTCCTGAACCCGCTGCGGATCCATATTCTCCAACTCTCGCCTTTGGATCTCCACGCCATAGTCCTCACCGCGATCACGGAGTTCCTGGCGCTTGTGCCAAGTGTGCAGCCCAACCCACGTGAAGCCGCAACCCACGAAAAGAGAGCAGGAGGCACAACAAATAGAGCGAACGGGAACACCCGCGATACCAATTCTTGTCTTTTCAAAACGAGGTCTTGAGCAATTGGGCTGAGCGTCTTAATGTGTTCCGCTTCCAGTGCAAGGTCAAACGGCTCACGCAAAAATAGCCAGGGTGTCAGGATCGCCATGAAAATCATGGCAATTCCAACTGACGCCACGAATTTGTGAAAATCACCGTAATCTATCTTGGGCACAGGCCAGTGAGTTTAACTTCAAGGTAATGGCGAAGCAACAGATCGTCTTGCTTGAACGCAATCCTCGAACGATATGCATGCCGGCCTGCAGCTCCATGGATCAGAGTCGCGGAGCGCAGCTATCCAACAGGAGGTCACGGGTCAACTTGGTTCAACTTCGATTTTTGGGTTAGCTGCCCAAATACCGCACCGGGGCATCTGACCTTCCCGGCCCACGACGGTATTTCCGTATTTCCCGGAATGACGGGTGGTATCATTCCGCTTTCCTGCGAGAGCTTCAATGAGGATTGCCAATGGCTAGACCTCCGTTCGATCAGGTGGAAAAACAGCACGTAATAGACGCAATTGCTCAGATCGATGCCGATGGCGTTCCCACCACGCGACGCGCCAAGGGCTTCGATGTCTTCGCTGATGGCAAGACCTATCCCCCCAAGTATCTGCTTTCCCTCGCGGGCAAATTTGCGACGGGAAAAGAGTTTGATCCCGCTGATTTCTCGGGTGGTCAAGAGACCAATTCTGTATTGCAGAGTCTTGGCTTTGATGTGCGCCCGCGAGAGACGCAGAGCATGCGAGACGGTCTTGAGCAGATCATGCAGAAGTACGTTTCAGCCCGCAACGGGGAGAAATTTGGCGCTGAACATCCACTTTGGTCCCTCTTCAAGGACATCAGAACTACATTGAGAGATGTAGAAGCGATCCGGAGCCGCCCAAATCCAGTCGTCCGTTCCTCGATAGGGCAGGGCAATTGGGCAAAAGTTCCGTGGATTGCAATTTTGGATGGACGCGAGACGGAGACAACTCAGCATGGCGTGTATTGCGTATTTCTCTTTCGGCAAGATATGACGGGAGTTTACCTAGCCTTAGCGCAAGGAGTAACCGAACCGCGGAGATCTCTCGGAAGCGTTGCGGCTCGAGAGTTCATGGGCAAAAACGCCGGAGAAATCCGCTCGAATCTGACGGTTGTGATTGATTTCGGCTTTCAACTTGACGATAACGTAGACCTCCATGCAGATCCCCGGGACCTATCCGCAGGGAGCACAAATCGGCCTCTGTGGATGAGGTCAATGCAAATTCAACAATGGTCACCGCAAAACCGGCCATGCGTGGACGTCTCAAAACCGGCCATGTGGAATGGCCTAAGACAGGTGTTGTTTTACCTTGCCGAACGGAGTTTGGCAAGGCCGGATTCGGTCGCGCCGTTACGTGTTAAGTTAGTGCTGTTCCCGCCGGGGTCGCGCCTGGCGGAAACATCCAGGGCCGAGAGCGCGGGGCTGGCTCCGAAGGAATCGGCGACTGAAACCCTTTGCAAGTGGGCCGTGATGGCTGACTGTGCGAAGGGTTTTGTGTTCCTGCCCCTATTCTTTTGGTGAAGCTCCGTTGTGGAGGCCCTTGGATTACGGAACGCGACGTTGCCGGGCTGCTTTTGCCCGGCGTCCTTATTGTTCTTGCTTTTGTCATTGAGCTTCTCCGCGGTTTCCGGATTTGGTTCGCCAGCTGTGTGGGCCGCACTTGAGGACGTGTCCATGGTGCAGCAATCGGTCGAGCATGGCGGTGACGGCGGCGCTGTCGCCGAGCAGCTTGCCCCAGTCCTCAACCGGACGATTCGAGGTCAACAGTGTGCTGGTGCGCTCGTAGCGGCGCATGATGATCTCCAGCAGCTCTTCGGCGGCGGTCAGCGGCAGTTTGCGCATTCCGAGATCGTCGATGATCAGCAGGGGCACGGTGGACAACAGTTCCATGTGCTCTTTGCGAGTGCCGTCCAAGGTAGCGTCGGCCAGATCTTCCAGCAGGGCGTGCGCTTCCCGATAGAGCACGCGGTAGCCTTGCAGGATGACAGCATGTCCGATGGCTTGGGCAATATGACTTTTCCCGCTTCCGGGTGGGCCGATAAAAAGTCCGTCCTCGCGTCGGCCGATGAAGGCGGCGGTGGCCAGGTCGAAGACCAGAGCGCGGTTCATCTTGGGGTTGAACTGGAAGTCGAAGTTGTCCAGAGTCTTGTTGGCATCGCGGAAACGGGCCTGCTTGCGCCGCCGCTCCAGTAGGCGCTGGCTGCGGCAGGTCAGCTCGTCCGACACCAGGATGGAAATCAGGTCGATGGGAGCCATGGCTGCGCTCTGGGCTTGCAGCAGGCGCGTTTCCAGTACTCCGGCCATGCCGCTCAGACGCAGTTGGCGTAAAGCGCGGTTGAGTTCGATCAGGTTCATGACTGAGATTCCTCCGATTGGATTCGTTGTTGGATCAGGTCGCGATACTGCACCAGTTCGCGGATGAGAGGATCGACTTGGCGCAGACTGAGGGGAGCTTGCGGACTGCGCTCCAGGATGCGTCGCACGAAGCGGTACTCGGACACGCCCAGCTCCAAAGCCATGGCGCAGGCCTCGTTGGCGGCCGCGCAGCCGTACTTCTTGACCAGCGAAAGCACGCCCAGAATGCGACGCATTCCGAGTTCGGCCTGTCGTTGGTGAATGACATCGCAGACAGCGCCGATGCTGGCTCCAGCCTGATGAGCCCGCACCAGCAGTTGTTGTAGGTGAAGTGGGGTACGCCGCGGACGGTCCTCGTCGCGGATGCGGTGGGCGCCGCGCTTCTGCCGCAAATGCTCCCGTAGCAACTGACCGGTCCGAGGATCGAGCAGGCGCACGAACAGACCGTCCCACTGCACCTGCACCAGGCGCCCGATCCATCCCGGAGGCGCTCCGTAATAAGCCGCCTCCACCTCGACACAGCCGTCCGGGTGAACGGTGCGATCGCCGTACTGGTAGTAGCGGAAGGGCTCCAGCGGCAGCGCTTGCAAGCAGGGTTTCTCTTCGGCGAACATCGCCGCTACTTGCCGTTTGGTGGTGCCGTGGATGCGGGTGTCGGCCCAGCGTTCTTCCCAGTGATCCAGATAGGCTTGGGCCTCTTCCAGGCTCTCGAAACGCTGGCCCTTCAGCGGCGTCTTTTTGGCATGTCCGACTCCGGCTTCGACCTTACCCTTTCGATCTGGATCTCTTACCCGGCAGGGCAGGGCGATCACGCCGTAGTGCGCCAGAACATCGCGATACAGAGGATTCAGGCTGGGATCATAGATGTCGGGAACCAGCACGCCTTCCCGCAGATTGTCCAGAACTGCGACTCGGGTCGATCCGCCCAGGCGCCGAAAGGCTTTCTCATGCAACTCGGCCCAGATGCGGGAGCTGGAACGGAAGCTCAGCAAGCGAATCGATTTGCGACTGTAGCCCAACGTCAGAACGAACATCCGGGTACGCCGGTACTTGCCGCTCTGCAGCTCGCGCACCATCGGGCCGCTGCCGTAATCGACCTGCGCCTCTTCCCCAGGTGCGGTTGTGATGACCACCCGCGCTTCCGGCGATCGCATCCCGCGCAGTTTGCGCACGAAACGCTTCACGCTCTGGTAGCCAGCCGCAAACCCGTAACCGTCGACCAGATCCTGCCAAATCCCCATTGCGTTGCGGCCTCGCGACAGCCCCAGCTGGATCGTTTCCCGATACAACTCGCAAGCGCTGGCCGTGGTCTGGCGGCTTTCTGCCACAGGCACTGCGGACGGCCCCGGGTCGGTGGTCACCTCCATGGCCGGTTTTGAAAAATCTTCTGTTGGTAAGTTGGGGAGGATGATTCCCGCGCCGGAGTCGGTGGTCACCGGCATGGCCGGTTTTGCCGTAGGCTGCTTTTTCCAACCGCCAGGCCGCCCTACCACAATCCCGGCTGCTTTCAGATAGCCGCCCGCCGTCTCCCGACGAACCCCGGATTCCTGCTCAATCCGCCGTAGCGACCATCCCAGCCGCCCCAGCGCAATCACCTGCTGTCGCTTCGTTTCGCTCAAGACATTGCCCATGCCAACCGAGGCTACCTGCACCCCAGTCGTAGCTTCTGTCTTGGGCCGCTAACATGGCCGGTTTTGAAGTGACCCTACATGGCCGGTTTTGGGTGTGCGCTTTAGAAACCGCGCTTAAGTGCAGTATATAAGCGAATCAATCTGAACGGGCAGCGAGAGTTAACCTGCGCGATAATTGAATGCACAATAGTGCGTAGTCAACGCCAGTGTCGGTCGAGTGACGGTGGTGAAATGAAGACACAGATTCTTGGACGAGTGCGGCAGCAATCGGAAGATTGGCTGGCCGAGGCTTACAAGAGTGGAGCAGCATTTTGTGCGATCCGCGCTGTATCTAAGGCGGAAGCGCTGGATAAATTAGATACCGAGATTCAGCGTGTGCTTGTGGCTCTTGCGCAACCGTGGCTCAAGCGCTGGCAAGGCAGTCCGGGTGTAGTGAACTGTTCCGAGTCGAAAGTTAAGCTCCCGATTGACATGTGGTACTGCAAGCTAAAAGACACTCCGTGCCCCATTCAGGGGCAGGTGTTTCTGGATCATCCGGAGCAGTTCTTCCAAGGCTGCTTGGTCTCTTCGGAACGAAAACGGCAGATCTTCGACACTGTTGCAACCGGGAAATACGAGGGCTTTCATCATGTGCCCGGCCGTTACCTCTGCGTCAGCTGCGAACACGAAGGAAGAAATGGCAGCGTTGGCTACCATTATCCGTGGGAACTCACACTTTTCAGCGCTTACTGTCCTCTTTTCGAGCACGACGGGCCCGAAATCCGACAAAAGCTACTAATCAAGGGGATTAACCTGACTTCCGCCTCAATCGCACTGTGTGCGGTTCACGCAAAACAACTTGCTACCCAAATCGACCCAGACCTTGGCGCACAGTTCACAATCCGTAAGTTCAGTCTTTTCAGGTGAGATTCGCTATCGCCGACGTTTCGCGGTTAGTAATGGGAAGTCGGCTTAGCAGCAGAAATCGCCAAGCTCGAGTTGACGCCGGACAGCCAGCAAACGGCCCCGCCGACCTCAGCGCCAACCCAGGGTCTTGGGGCAAGCACCCCAAACGCTTTACTTCAGGGCCACAGGTCAAGCAGCAAGATAGTTCCCAACTACTGGTCCAACTCCCAAATACCGATCGGGGTTCGACGCTGCTCAGCCCTTCGCTTTCGGTTCTTCGAGGCGGAGGAAGTGAAGGTGGCCGCCGTGGTCGCCGGCGACGATGAGCTTGAGGGCGTCGGAAAATGCGCAGCAATGCGTGGCACTATCACAGGTGAAGGTAGCAAGGGTTTCACCGGTTTCAAGCTCCCAAATCTTGAGCGTGTTGTCATAAGATGCCGAGACCGCGCGCCGCCCGTCTAGGCGTAACCGCCACGGCGTCGACCCAACCCGTGTGGCCGATGAGGGTGCGCAGTTCTCTTCCACTCGCCAAGTCCCAAACTTTCAGCGTCCGGTCTGCAGAAGCCGAGACCAAGCGTTTTCCATCCGTTGTCACCGCCACGCCGTTTACCCTATCTGTGTGACCGGCGAAGGTGTGCAGCTCTCGCCCGCTCGCCAAGTCCCAAACTTTCAGCGTCCGATCTGCAGAAGCCGAAACCGCACGCTGGCTGTCCGGTGTAATCGCCACTCCGTAGACCCTATCTGTGTGGCCGGTGAGGGTGCGCAGTTCTCTTCCGCTTACCAAGTCCCACACTTTTAGCGTCTCGTCCGCGGAAGCTGAGACCGCACTCTCCCCGTCCGGCGTCACAGCCACTGCATACACCCAGTTCGTGTGGCCGATGAGTTTGCGCACATCGCGCCCGCTCGCCAGTTCCCAAACCTTAAGGGAATTGCCTGAAGAGGTCGAGATCCCAAACTGCCCGTCCGGCGTTACTGTCACCGCATAGACGTCGCCCGCATTGGTCGACGGGTGCGCGCAGCTCGCGGCCGCCTACCAGATCCCACACCCGCACTGTCTGATCCCGAGCCGCCGAAACCGCGAACTGACCGTCCGGCGTCACCACCACTGCCCTTACTCGACCCGTGTGGCCTGTGAGTGCGGGTAGTTCGCGCCCGGTCGCCAGATCCCATATCTTAAGTGTGTTTCCCTGAGACGCCGATACCGCATGCTGCCCGTTCGGCGCCACCGCAACCGCAAAGACCCAACCCGTGTGGGCGGTAAGTGTGCGCAGCTCGCGCCCGCTCGCCAGATCCCACATTTTCAGCGTCCCATCTGCGGACCCGGAGACAGCCCGCTGCCCATCAGGAAGCACCGCTACCGTCGTGACCAGATTCGAGTGGCCTTTAAGAGTATGCAGTTCGCGTCCGCTGTCCAACTCCCACACTTTCAGCGTTCGGTCTGCAGACCCCGAGACCCCGATCAGCCCGTCCGGTGTCACTGCTACTGTCGTGACTGGATCCGAGTGGCCTTTGAGGGTACGCAGTTCGTGCCCGCTGCTCAGCTCCCACACCTTTAGCGCTCCGTCTGTAGACCCCGAGACGGCGTGCTTGCCGTCCGGCATCACCGCTACCGCTCTGACTCGACCTGTGTGGCCTGTTAGGGTGTGTGACTCACGCCCACTCGCAAGATTCCAAACCTTTACGGTCTTGTCCCTAGACGCCGAGACTGCACGCTGGCCGTCCGGTGTGATCGCCACCCCGTAAACCCTATCCCTATGGCCGGTGAGTGTGCGCAGCTCTCGCCCGCTGCGCAGATCCCAGACCTTAAGCGTCCCATCATAGGACGCCGACACCACACGCTGGGAGTCGGGGGTGACCGCCACCGCCGTTGACCGAGCCCGTGTGACCAGTGAGGGTGCGTAGCTCGCGCCCGTTGGACAGATCCCAGACCTTAAGCGTCTTATCCCGTGACGCCGACACCACCAATGTTCCGTCTGACGTAACCGCCGCACCATTGACAGTAAACGCGTGACCGGTTAGCGTGCGCAGCAGTGGGGTCCCGGGCGGATGAAGGGTAGGTTGCAGCGGCCGCAGCCAGGGTGCTCGCGTCCCGTCCGCGAGTCGCTTAATGAATTCCGCAATCGTGGGCTTGTCGCTGTATGACAGCAGTCGCCCAATAAGTTGTGAGCTGAACTGGTCGGGATCTTTGCCGATCACGTCCGACGAGAGCCGCATCGCACCGTGAATCAGCTCCAGAGCTTCCTTGTCTTCCTTCGGGTGCTGGGCTCGCACGTAATCAAGTTGCAGGTCGTGGAGGCGAATGCTGCCTTCGGGCTGGTCGCGCTGCGCTAACGACAAACTGACAAACTGTTCCGCAGTTTCGGCTGCCTGGTTCTCATCCGACTCCCCAAAGACACTGTTGCACCGGCGGAGCAGCCGCCATTTCCTCCAGCAAAACCGCCAGCGCGAGGTAACGGGCGCGCGAGGTCTCGTCCAGCGAATCCACACTCACCTGAATGGCGCGCAGCACATCGGTGTAGGGATAGTCGGGAAACTGCGCCTTGATTTTGTCGAGGTCGGCGTTGCGCAGATGCTCGAGGACCGTCTTCCAGTAAGTTGCCGGCTTGCCGCGCAGCATGGCGCCGACCATGGAAAGCGCCAGCGGAAGGCGTCCGCACTCGTGGATAAGTTGGGCGGCAATGGGCGGCAGATTCGTAATTTCTGTGCGCGACCAGCGGGCGAGAACCTCGCGCGACTGCTCCTCGGTGAGCAGGTCGGCAACGTGCTCGCGGGCGCCCATGGCCGCCGCGATATTGGCGTCGCGCGTGGTGAACAGCAGCCGCGAACGGGGCGAGTCCTCGGCCCGCAGTGGCTCCAGATCGCTGGAGCGCCACACGTCATCGACCACGATCAAGGCCGCCTTCTTGCGGATGGTGGAACGGTACTGGTTCTTCGCCGCCAACTCGTTTTCGTAGCGGGAGAGGTCGTCGCCCAAGGCCTTGCCGACCTCGCGCATGCGGGTGAGGGAATCGAAGGCCGATTCCTTGCCAATCGTGATCCAGACGATGCCATCGGGAAACGCCTGCTGCACGACCTCGTCGTGGCAGAGGGCCTGCGCCAGCACCGTCTTGCCGATGCCGCCCATGCCTTGCAGCGCGGTGAGGGCGATGTGGCGGCCGCCGTCGTCGGTGATGAGGGCGTCGCGCAGAGCGGCCAGCGCCTCGGGCCGCTCGACGAAATTGACCGGCAGAGGAGGAACGGTGACGTAGCTGGTTTCGCGAAACTCGGGTTTGAGCACAATGCCGTTGCGCGTGTGGAGGTCGGCGAGCAGCTCGGTGAAGGACTGCGCGTAGCGGCCGTCAGCGGTGAAGTCGCGGTAGTTCTTGGCTTCGAGGTGCAGCGGAACGTCGGCGCCGGCTTGCGCCTTGAGGGGAATGACGCATTTGTCCTTGCGCAGGGCGCGCAGTTGCTCGGCGCGGCAGATTTCCGAGACGTAGGAGCCGGAGGTCATCAGCGCCAGGACGAATTCGGCATCGTCGAGAGCGTGCTCGATGTCGGTGGTCCAAGTGGCGCCGCCGGCGATGCGCTGGGTGTCGAGCCAGGCGTCGAAGCCTTGTTCGTTTAGGTCTTTTTGCAGGCGCTGGGCGAGCGCGGCTCCGTCTTTGCGGGCGTAGGAGATGAAGACGCGCGATGGTTCAGACGGTGGCATGGGGCGACAGGCCATTATCGATCCAGAAGCTGGCGCCGCCAACTGCGCCAACCAGCCAGGAAGATTCCCACCACCAACCAAGCCACCAAACCGCCCGTCATTCGCACGGCGCTCTTCATGAAACCTCCATCTCAGGAGCAACCATCTTTGGTTAGTTTGTCCAGGCCGTCTGGATTCTGTTTCTCGAGTTTATTTCATCGCAGTTGGAAGTCGGCCATTTTTATGTGCGCGCGATTATAGCCTCAAACAAATGGTGCTCCAACGGGTCCGACGGGTCCGACGATCCAGGATGGATGGTCGGCAACCCTTCCCTAATCCGGTCAACTTCCGGACCGCCCGTCGCTCGGGAGGAATCTTGGCGATGGTAAGCGGCAGATCTCCCCCAAGCCGACTTCTGTCCCGTGCGTCGGGATTAATATCTACATTCTTGTCCAGAGGCGTTCGGTTGCCGCATGCATGTGCCCAGTCGAAGAAAAGCTAAACAAGCCGTATCATCGAGCGCGTGGGATCGTTTATCTCAATGCTGAGACACTTGGGTGGGATTGGGGTGTTCATTCTTGCCACCATCGACAGCTCTGTGCTACCCACTCTCGGGGCAGTTGACGCGCTCACGATAGTCTTGGCCGCCCGGCACCCAGAACTGTGGCCCTATTACGCTATGTGCAGCACGGCAGGCTCGGTCTGTGGGGCTTCAGTCGCTTACCGCCTGTCGCGTCTCGGAATTCTCCATCGACGTATTAAGGGAGCGGTATTCGATAGAGTCACGGCATACTTGCATCGTTTTGGAGGCCTTTCTCTATCGCTTGCAGCACTCCTCCCACCACCGTTTCCGACTTCTGCTTTTGTAATTGGTGCTGGTGTAACGCGGTATCGCTTCGTTGCGTTTGTGCTGTCTTTCGGCATGGGACGGGTGTGCCGCTTTGCTCTGCTGGCTTACCTCGCATCGGTGTTCGGCAGGCAGTTCGTGACAAGCATGTGGTCGGCGCACACGCCGGCACTGGTAGCGGCTGTTGGCGCTGTACTGGTGTGTATCGGACTGCTGGGGTGGCTCGTCTTCTTCAGGAAATCTGAACCGAATACACCCTTCGGCTTGTAGCTCTATTTGTGTCGGCGGCTTCCCCGGTTTTCTTTTCGGCCTGATCAAGTTCCGCATAAACCGGCGTCGGAGAGATCTCATCGGGTCGTGCGCCCTGATTAACACCTTTAGGCATCATCTCCTGGAAGCCGACTTCGGGACAAGAGTCGGGGGCCAACGTCTGGTGCGGGTCGCTGTTCAACTGACCGATGAATCACGCTCCGAACCGCATCGGGGGATAACATCCGGGTTGCCCTTATCTAGTTAGGAACATGCTGGCACCCCGTGCTAGCATCGTTCAGTTTTGATTTCGGCACTTCCAGTCGAAGTTGCCGCTGCAAATCAACAAAGCACCCTTTTCTCCATGCAGGACGGCGCTGAAAAGGAATTCCGCTTGGCTCTTGACGACATTACGAAACTCATCGATGCCGGAAGAGAAAAAGGCCATCTCACGTATAACGAGGTGAATGACCTGATTCCGCACGACGTCCACTCCCCGGAGGACCTGGACGACTTGCTCACCACCATCGGCACGCGGGGCATTGACGTGCTTGAGGGCCAGCCCGAGCTACCTTCCTCGGCCCTCGAAAAAAAGTTTGAGGAGGAAGTGGAGGACGGCGAGCTCGACCTGACCCCAGAGCGCTCTTGAAAAGACCAACGATCCGGTGCGCATCTACCTGCGCGAGATGGGCATAGTGCCTCTGCTCACCCGCGAAGGGGAAGTGGACATTGCCAAGCGCATCGAGCGCGGACAGCTGAGCGCGCTGAAGGCGCTTTCACGCTCGCCCCTTGTGATCCGACAAATCCTGGTCATTGGCGAGGATTTGAAGCGCGGCATACGCTCGATCAAGGAAATTGTGGTCTTCGATGAGGAAGAGATCACCGAGGAGACCCTGCAGAACTGTGTCAAGGACATTACGTACCGCATCGACGAGCTGCAGAAGCATTACAAAAGAGCCAACCAGTTGGCCGGACGGCTACCGACCATTGTGGCAAAACAGAAAGCGCGCGAATACCGCCGCTGCCGATTCAGCCTGGGCCGCGAGATCGTTCGAATTTCGCTCATCGTCCGCAACCTCGGTCTCAGCAACTGCGAGCGCAAACGCCTGATCGATCGGGTGAATAGAACCGTGGACATCATGCGCTCGCTCGACCGCCAGGTCAGCAACCTGGGAAAGAAGATTGAGAGCACGCGCAGTGAAGAATTGAAGAAAGATTACCGCAAGACACAGCGGCAGTGTCGCGGCGACCTGGAAAGGCTGGAAAGCGATGCCGGCGTTAGCTTCCAGCAGCTGCAGCGCACCCAGCGCGAAATCATCCAGAGCGAGATGGACGCGGAACAGGCCAAACACGAGCTCATCGAGGCCAATTTGCGCCTCGTGGTTTCCATCGCCAAGAAGTATGCCAACCGCGGGCTGCAGTTCCTCGACTTGATCCAGGAGGGCAACGTCGGCCTGATGAAGGCGGTGGATAAGTTCGAATACCGCCGCGGCTACAAGTTTTCTACCTACGCGACGTGGTGGATTCGCCAGGCAATCAGCCGAAGCATTGCCGATCAGGCGCGCACCATCCGCCTGCCAGTGCACATGGTCGAGATCGTCAACAAGCTGTTTCGTACTTCGCGGCAATTGGTCCAGGCACTGGGCCGCGAACCCAGGTCGGAAGAGATTGCCAAGCGCATGGACATTCCGGTGGCCAAGGTGCGCAAGGTGCTCAAGATCAGGCAGGCGCCCATATCGCTGGAGACGCCAATCGGCGAGGAGGGGGATTCCCACCTCGGCGAATTCATCGAGGACCGTGCCGTGATCTCGCCCGCCGAGGCCGTCATCAACGCGACCTGAAGGACCAGACCGCGAACGGCGAATCGCCAGATGTCAGTCTGGAATGCGGTATGTGTCCAGCAGGTGTGCCCGATGAGACCACAGCACAGCAGTGCGTGAGTCTTATATTCGGGCAGACCCTCCACTGTCTACCAGCGGCGCTCCGTACAGCCCTATCCCCAAGTGCAGAGTGAAGGAATAGAGTCTCCCTTTGTGGTGATGGTTAACCATTTAGTTACTATCACACTGTCAGACATACCGAGATTCTCCCGAACACTCGAAAAGGGGCGCACATGCACGCGGACGTAGAACTGATTGACTCATTTTGCTCTCGACACAATCTAATCTGGGCTATCGACTGCGCCACCGTAGAGCCGATTATAGTCGGGGAGCATGACGCGAAAGTCTACTGCTACGACGTTGCGAACGGAAAGCTGGCGTTGTCGTTCGTGCCCGACGAGCACCCCGACGGATGGAGCGAGAACATCGGCAAGCTGCTCAAGGCACGATTCCAGATGATTCGGGACTGTATCTGCGAGTCCTACGCAGCGTTCGACCCGATGAGCGAAGCGCAATCACTTCTGGCACTCTCTATCGCTGGTATCCAGCCCGTAGAAGACTCGGAAGCGAAGCGGGAGAAGATGCGGAATGTCATCGAGGCAGCGCGAGGCCGTAACCAGCGTGCCACGGAGTTGAAACGGCTGGCAAAGATGAGGGCACTACGGAAAGCCGGGGTCTACCTCGACAAGATCGATATGGAAGATGCTGCCGGATACCTCACTGCCAGCAACGATTGGATGCACGGACGCATCGCAGACCCTAACAGTTAGTTTGACATCCGACCAGCGTCTTCATCCTTCGCTGGTCGGAGCAGAGCGTATGACGCGCACGGAACGATGGGTACCGATGTGCTCCGCTCACACCACCGCGCTGTCCCGATTCAGAGTCTTTCCGAAAATCTCTCTGGGTCGGACAGCGCGGACAAGTTTAGTAGTAAGCGCAGATCGTTACCCACACGGACTGCGTACCCCGTAACAAGAAAAGAGCAATCATCATGGGTTTGAATCTTGAAGGACTGAACGAAATGGTCAATGAACAAGTTAACGGCACCAGCGACAAAGACGGCAACATCAACAGCGGAGCACCAGCGCAACCAGCGGCCTTAGCCCCGGACTACCAGAGCGAACTCGCCGCAGCCCGTGCCGAGATTAAGCGGCTGGTCGCAGAGAAGGAAGAAGCCACTGAGAACAAGCGTCTGGCGGACGCTGCAAAGGAAGTCAGACAGACCGCGACTTCCTCGACATCTATCGGCGCACAAGAACTAGGAATCAGCAAGGCGGTGGTTGCGGCTGGCGGGAATGCTCGTTATCACAGCGCGAGTCTTGAGCAGAGGTTGGCGCTTAATGGTGCAGACCCGTCACTCGCTAAAGTGCCGGATTCTGAAATCAAGCGGTACATGGGCAGGGACTCGAACTCTATGGAGGCCAATGGCCTCAAGAAACGTGACCCTGCTCGGTACAATGCGCTGCGCCTGCTGGCACGCTTGAAGGGCATCCTGTAACGACGGTGATTGTTAAAGCCAAACACATCCAGCATGGGTAATCCAAGTGCGTGCGTTTAAGAAGCCCATGCTGTGACGCGCAGGGTGACAAAGGCTACGACGGAAAAACTGCCATCGTAGCCTTTGCCCTGTGCAAACAACACCTATCTGAAAAGAGGATTGATGAACTGTGAGAACTGTGGACTGCCCGAAGGATGCTATACATCGCCGGGAGAAAAACTGACTGTAAGCTGCGTGCAGAAATACAAGGGATGCCGCAGAACCAAACTGATCTGGGTGTGCTCCGCATCATGTGCGACACAGCAGAGGGCGATCTCGGCGATGGGTTTGCCCACGTCGAACTGGCCGATAACCCTCGCTGAGTTTGCTCGACGAGAGGGGGCGGCGAAATTAAGGCTTCGGGACGATCTAACCGTCACGAAACCCCTAGCTGTGACCCCTATAAACACTGGGGCTAAAGAGGCCGATTTTGAGAATGTGGGGCTACCCCCTTCGGAAGGGGCGTTCGTGACGCCACGCGCCCGTAAGGGCGGACGGCCACGGCAGTACAACCATCTCGCACCAGCAACCGCCGCCGAGAGAGCGCGACGTTATCGGGCAAAGAAAGCCGCGTGAGGCGCTCTGTCCTCGAAGGGGACAGTAATGCGGCGGTGGTAAGCTACCGACAGGACTTGCAGAACCAACAGGCGAAAGGAAACCTGTTGGCACGAAGACGATTTCAACGAGGAACGATCACCTTGCGAGGTGACAAGTGGGTTGGACAGTGGCGCGAAGATGAAATCCGCCCCGGCATGGATAAGCCGTACCGGATTCGTCGGAAGCGCGTCATTGGCAACAAGCAAGACTTTCCCACAAAGCGCCTTGCACAACGTGAACTTGAGCGCATCCTGGCTGAGGTCAACAATCCGACTTATCAACCAGCAATCGCCATAACCTTTGCGGAGTTTGCCGAGCAGTGGCAAGCCAGTGTACTGATTCAGATGAAGCCGTCCTACCAGAGTTCGGAGCGGAGCCGCCTGAAGCATCAACTGTGCTTTTTCGATGCCTTCGCTCTGCGCGACATACAACCGCAAACTGTGCAGACGTTCGTGTCCACCTCTAAGGCCAGTGCCAAGACGATTCGCAATGCCGTAATGACACTGCGAAGCCTTTGGAACACGGCAAAGTCTTGGGGATACGTCAAGCATGACCCGTTCGATGGAGTGCGGCTACCTGTACTCGAAAAGAAAGAACAGCCGTTCTTCACCGCCGAGCAGATGCAACAAATCATCGACGCCGAGTCAGACCCGAAGCGCCAAACTCTGTATTGGATGGACGCCGAGACTGGCTTGCGTGCTGGTGAGTTGTGCGGCCTGCAATGGCCTGATGTGAAGCAAGGCTACATTGATGTCGTGAGAAGCGTTTGGAGGGGTGCAAAGCAATCCGTAAAGACTCCAACCGGGGTACGGAGCTTTGCTATCTCGCCAGAGCTTCAGGCGCGTCTGGAAAGTATGCGTGAGGAATCCGGTTACGTGTTCCACTCGAAAAACGGAACGCCGTGGATTGCGAACGATATTCAGAAGCGCCACCTTGTTCCACTGCTGAAACGTCTGGGACTGCCGCAAGCTGGCTTTCCATGCGTTCAGGCACGGCAATGAGACGATACAAGACGGTCTCTCGACTCCGATAGCACTGCGGTTAGCTCGTCTGGGTCACGCCGACACGCGCATGATGATCAACTACAGCCATGTGGTATCGGCAGATGATCGACAACTTGCGGCAGAGCTTGGCCGCATGTTGGCTCCAAATTCCCAGCGGTTTTGGAGCGTTTTGGAGCCACAAACGAAAATGACTTAGACGCTTCAAACGCCTAAGTCATTGATTTTGGTGGAGCAGTTTAGTTGGTTGCGGGGGGTGGATTTGAACCACCGACCTTTGGGTTATGAGCCCAACGAGCTACCAGACTGCTCCACCCCGCACTTCGATCATACCGAGATGTGAACATCAGGTCAAACAAACGAAGTGCCGCTCTTAGCGACAATCAGTAATGTTTCTTGTTGAATCGCACCAATAAGAGTCACGACGGATGCAGCAATGTTGCCGAGGCGCTATCGTTGAAAGCGGTGCCCACGCCAAGGCTGCCCAAAAGGGTTGGCTGGGCGAAATCGACAATCTCGCAGGCACTCTAGAACTTCTGATAGCCGCGTGAAAGCCGACAATGTTAGGCTGTTGCATGCCTGGCGAACAACGCGACAAGGATTCAAACAACCCCGCGGTGGTTTGGGCCCGCTACTCTGAGATCGCGTTCATCATTCCGGCGGCGGTAGTGGTCGGTCTGCTGTTGGGCAAACTACTCGACTATTGGCTTCATACTCACTGGCTGTTCCTCGGCGGTATCGTATTCGGTGCGATCGTTGGGTTCGTGCAAATGATTCGCATGGTCGTACGCGCCAAGGATTGAAGAGCGATTGAGCATGGCTGCCTCGGGTTGCAGCTCGTTTCGGCATCGCTGAGGTCGAGATTTTCAGAAGCACCTGATGTTTCTGTTCCACGCGGCTGGTTTTAGCCACAACCAGGGAGGTTCTTGTGACACCGACTACGACGGCACTTCGCCACTGCTTTCGTTGGCTCGCCATCTTGGTCGTCGCCAGCCAGGCAGTTACTTCCAGTTCGCAGGAAATCCAAAGTACTTTCGCTGACCTGACAATTCCCGGACAGTGGCAGCCGGGCAAACAGTTCGTGCCCCAGTCCGGCTTCGACATTTATTACGATGCTGGAACGGGAGCAATACTTCAAATCGGCCAACAGGCTGGCTTGCAGAAGGTCGGCGAAATCGCGAAGTTCTTCGCCGCGAGTAACAGCCCAAGCAGAGATGCGGCCGGGCTAATGTCGGTAGCAGTTTTCCCGATTCCGTTCACATACACCGAGCGGGCTTCCAAAGACATGGCAAAAGGCTCGAAGCCTCCAAAGATCTGGGAAGTGAAGGAAGGCGACGGGAATCCCATGTGGTTCTACGCTTCGCAATTATTCGACGCATATCAGATGCACGATTCCGGTGGCTTTTCCGAGGTGAAGGAGGAGTTCCTGCCGGTTCGAGTGATCCGGGCTGAACAAAAGTCTGTCGTCGGCGGGGACGCGCTACTGTTTGAAGTGGAGAGCGATAAGCCAGCCGCAGAGGCATTACTAAAGCATTTCCGCATGCCGGCATCGTTCAAGGACCAGCGCGTTCGTTACGGCTGGGTGCAATTTGCTCCCGGCGGCATTGCCTCGGGGCAGGGAGTACTCTCGGTGGCCTTTGCCACTCCGGCCAATTCAAGTTTGGACATTGAAGAAGTTCTGAAGCAGACCTCAACTGCGAAGATTAAACCCCTCTAGCCTGCGCTGACGCAGGAACCGCAACGTGCGTTACATTGAACAGCACGAATGCCTGCGACCGATTCCACCCCGCCGGTTGGCGCTGCCGATAAGTTTTATGGGTCAGCCTTGCGTCGTATCCGCCGGTTCATCCTGATATTGGGTGGCGCAGGACTGGCTATTTGCCTGTTCAGGTTCGGTCGAGTGGTAGCGGCGGGATTCCTGGTCGGCTCGATCATCTCCTACGTCAATCATGTCTGGCTCGAGCGGATGATTGAGGGCCTCGGCGAGCGCGTCGCTACCGGCCAGAGCCGCGAGCGAGGCGGAATCATCGTCGCACGCGCCGTGCTGCGCTACGCCTTCATCGCTATGGGCGCATATGTTATATTTAGAGTTTCTCTGGCAGGACTTTACGGCTTCCTGGGCGGAGTTTGCCTTACCATTGCCGCAATTGCCTGCGAGGCCGCGGTAGAGATATACGTCGGGTTGCGGCGCGGACTCTGATTTCACGGTCATATTTTTTTAACGGCATGCGGACCGCCAGGCGTGGGCGTGTGTCGGGAAGTGCAACGACAGGAATTTATACGACGTACAGTCGCGAGATTTATGCCTGAACAACTCTGGGTTACTGCATTTCTAAATAAGTATCTCTCCAGTGCGGCCAATGCGCTTCTCGGCCTTTTTCACCTGCATTCCCCTCATCCCGAAGCCCCCATCACCAACTACGTCGCCATGCAGTTGGTTGTTTTCGTATTACTGATGATTGTTTTTGTTGCTGTGCGTTCCCGGCTGTCTGTGGAGAATCCCGGCAACCTGCAGCACGTCTTCGAGAGCATCGATTCGATGATCAGCCAGCAGGGGCATGAGGTTATCGGCCACGGCTACGAACGGTACACGAACTACTTGGTCACGTTGGGAATTTTCATCCTAACCTGCAATCTGATCGGTCTGATCCCTGGGTTCGAAGCGCCGACGGCAGTCCCGTCTGTCCCACTGGGGTGCGCCGTCGTTACCTGGATTTACTACCATATGCACGGCATCCGTGAAAACGGACCGGCCTATGTCAAGCATTTTCTGGGCCCGGTGTGGTGGCTGGCTCCGTTGATGTTCGTTATCGAAGTTGCCAGTCACCTGGCACGTATTTTGTCACTCACAGTCCGTCTATTTGCCAACATGTTTGCCGGTGACATGGTGACACTGGTGTTCTTTTCGCTGTTCCCAATCGCGATCCCGGTGATTTTCATGCTGCTGCACGTTGGCGTCTCGTTCATCCAGACGTATATTTTCGTGCTGCTCGCGACCGTATATATCGGCGAAGCGGTGGCGCACGAGCACTAAACAAGTTTGCTGCGAGCGTGAGGGCGTCTGCACGAGGATGACTTCAACCACCCACTGGCAGCATTTCATAAGGAGAAACACAATGCGGAAACTGACGATTGGAATGTTCTCGCTGCTGGCCATCATGATGATGACCATGCCAGCTTACGCGCAGGGCGCAGCCGCCGCTGCACCAACCACCAACTGGGTCGCAATTGCCTCGGGATTCGGCATGGCGATCGCCGCCGGCCTGGCTGCTCTCGGCCAGGGTAAAGTAGGAGCCGCTGCTTGTGAAGGCATGGCGCGCAACCCAGGCGCCCGCCCCGGAATTCAGCTGGCGCTGATTCTCGGTCTCGCGTTCATCGAGTCCCTGGTACTGTTCACGCTGGTCATCATCTTCGCCAAGGTCGTCTAGTTTCGGCTTCGGCAAATCACGATGCCCTGTCTCCGGACAGGGCGTTGTCGTTTTGGGAGCGGGTGGTCACAGAAACTATTTCAGCAGGTCCTGGGCACCGCGAATGGCGTAGTCGAGCACGTGGTTGGGAAGCACGCCAAGATAGATCACGGCAATCAGACTGATGGTCAGGCCGGCTGCCAGGCTGAAGGGAATGGGCGCGGCTGGCGCTTCAACCGCATGCTGATCGCGCATGTACATGTAGACGATGATGCGCAGGTAGTAGTACGCGGCGATCGCGCTGTTGATGACTCCGATGATCGTGAGCCCCACGAGGTCCGACTGCAAGGCCGCCGAGAATACGTAGAACTTAGCGAAGAAACCGCCGGTAATAGGGATGCCAATCAACGACAGCAGGAAGATCGTAAGTAGCGCCGCAATCAGTGGAGATCTGCGACCCAGCCCGGCGTAGTCTTCCAGCGTTACGTACTTCTCACCCTTCCCGGACAGATGGGCAACTATGGCGAATGCTCCCACATTCATGGCAGCATAAGAGGCCGCATAGAACATCGCTGCCGAGATTCCCATTGTCTGCGCTGCGGCGAACGCTACCAGCAGGTATCCAGCGTGGGCAATCGACGAATAGGCCAGCAAGCGCTTAACGTTGTTTTGCACCAGGGCGCCGATGTTGCCAATCGTCATCGACAGCGCGGCCGAGATCCAGACCAACCAGAACCATCCTGGAGCTCCGGTAGCGAACAGCACGCGAAGAAGTACCGCGAACGCCGCCGCTTTCGGCCCTGTGGACATGAATCCTACGACCGGCGCAGGAGCCCCTTCGTAAACGTCGGGTGTCCAGACGTGAAACGGCGCGGACGCAACCTTGAATCCCAGTCCAACGAACATTAATGCGACGGCCAGATAAACCAGCGCCGAGGTGTGCGTTTTGAGTATGTCAGCGATGAGGTAAACGTTGGTACTCCCGGTCGCGCCAAACACCATGGCGACGCCGTAGAGGAAGAACGCCGTGGCGAACGATCCCAACAGGAAATACTTCAGGGAAGATTCGGCACTCTCGGCGGCGCGGCGACGAAATCCTGCGAGGATGTAGGTCGAAATGGACGAGATCTCCAGGGCGATGAAGATCAGTACGAGTTCAATGGCCGACGTCATCAGCATCATGCCGACGGTGGCAAACAGGATCAGGGCGTAGTACTCTCCGGCCTTGATCTGCTGGACTTCGAGATAGTCCAACGAACTAAGAACGACGACCAGTGCGACAAGAAGAATAACGAGATGAAAAAAGATACTGAAGGCATCGACACGCACCATGTGGTAGAACGCGTCGCCATAGTAAGCCGATTGAAAAAGAGTCGCGGCCACGCCCCCTAGCACGCCGACCAAGGCGATGACGCCCAGCGGTTTCTTCGAGGCCTGCGCGGGCATCACCGGATCCACCAGCATCACCAGAATGCCGAAGATGGTAAGCACCACTTCAGGAAGGATCCGGATGTAGTCAACGGTCGGAATCATCGTCCGATCACCTGCATAAGGGCCTGCGTAACATGGACGGCCGAAGGCCCTGCGGCCTGGAATCCACTGGAGAATTGCTTGAGTGCGAAGGACACCGAAGGATCAATCGAATGTAGCCACAAGTTCGGCGCAACTCCCATGACGAGCGCCGCAACCGCAAGCGGCCACATCGATACACGTTCGCGAGCATCCATGTCCTGCAGGTTCTTGTTCACTGGATGCGTGATATTTCCGTAAAAGACCCGCTGATACATCCACAGCAGGTAGCACGCGCTCCAGATCACCCCGGTCGCCGCGAGGATTCCATAGATCTGACGGGCCTGAAATGCTCCACTCAAGATCAAGAACTCACCCACGAAACCATTCAGCAGCGGCAGGCCGACCGACGACAGCATGATGAAGGTGAAGAACGTGGCAAAGACCGGCATCGGTGTAGCGATTCCGCCATATTCGGATATCTCGTAGGTGTGGCGACGCTCGTACATCATGCCCAGCAACATGAACAGCGCACCGGTAGAGATGCCGTGATTCAGCATCTGGTACACCGCGCCGTCCACGCCGATCTGCGTGAAGCTGAAGATGCCGAGAACTACGAAGCCCAGGTGGCTGACCGAGGTATAAGCGATGAGCTTCTTCACGTTGGGCTGCACCATTGCTACCAGTGCTCCGGAGATGATGCTGATGAGGGCGAGCACGATGATCCATGGTGCATTGCGTTGCGCCTGGTCAGGGAACAGGCCAACGTTGAATCGCAGCAAACCATACGTCCCCATCTTCAGCAGTACGCCAGCCAGCAAGACCGAACCCGCCGTCGGCGCTTCCACGTGTGCGTCAGGCAGCCATGTGTGCAGCGGGAAGAGTGGAACCTTCACCGCGAACGCTACGAAGAATCCAAGGAACAGCCACTTGGCGGCCGCCGAGAAGCCTTCGATTTGGCCATTCTGGATGGCATCGCGCACGGTAACGAAGTCGAAGCTTCCCGTATGTACGTAAAGCCAGATGATCGCCGCCAGCATGAAGACCGACGCGATCATGGTATACAAGAAGAACTTGACCGCGGCATAGATGCGCCGCCCGTGTCCGTAAATGCCGATGATCAGCGCCATCGGAATCAACGTTGCTTCCCAGAAGAAATAGAAGAGGAACAGGTCGAGAGCGACGAAGACGCCAATCATCGCGGTCTCGAGTATCAGCATCAGGATGAAGAACTCCTTCACCTGGACGTTCACTGACTTCCACGAAATCAGCACACACAGCGGCGTAAGGAACGTGGTGAGTACCACCAGCCACATCGAGATGCCGTCGATCCCGAGGTGGTAGTGAATGTTGGGATGCGAAATCCAAGGGAGGTTTTGCTCAAACTGGAAACCATCGAGTCCGCGTACGTAGTACCAGGGAAGATGCAACGACGCCAGCAGCGTAACCAGCGAGATACCCAAGGCGAACCAGCGGATATCGCGATCCCGCCTTGGAAAGACCGCAAGCAGCAAGGCACCCGCAAACGGCAGGAAGGTGATGATAGTGATGATGTTGTGATCGATATAGTTCATCGCACACCCTGCCAGACCATGAACGCGATCACAACCGCTGCGCCGAACGCGACCCATCCCGCGTAGGAGCGAATGTTGCCCGACTGCATGTGGCGCATACCGTCAGAAATGTCCTGCGCTCCGGCTGCGCTTTCATTGACGGCGCCGTCGATCAGCGTTGCGTCGATGCCCTTCCAGAGAATATTGGTGGAGGCCAAGACAATCGGCCGAATGATCGCCGCCCCATAGAATTCGTCGACCTTGTACTTGTCCAGAACAAAGGTGTACAGCCCCCCGGAGGCCGCAGCCATCTTTGCGGGCAGATCGGTACGCTTGTAATAGAGGAACCATGCTCCGAGCAAGCCAATGGCGGCGGCACCGACAGAGATCAACATGAAGGCGATTTCGGTGCTGCGCTCTTCCTCGTGACTGGTGGGCGCAGTTTGGGTCGCGGCAGGCGCGGGGGCGTAGGTGGTAAAGACGGGGTCAAGGAAGTGATCAAAGTGGTCAGATCCACCAAGAGCTGCCGGAACGCCAACCCATCCGCCGACGAACGAGAGCACGGCCAGAATCATGAGCGGAACGATCATGACCATCGGGCTCTCGTGCGGAGTTCCATGAGCGTGCTCGTCGTGGCCATCATGCCCGTGATGGCCGTCTTCCGACTGCGCTCCGCGGTACTCGCCGAAGAATGTCATGAACCAGAGACGGAACATGTAGAACGAAGTCATGGCCGCGGCGATCAGTCCGATCAGCCAGAGAACGTGATTCCCGCTGGCCCATGTCGCCCACAGAATCTCATCCTTCGAGAAGAAGGCCGCCAGGGGAGGGAAGCCCGCAATCGTGAAGGTCGCGACCGTCATGCACCAGAACGTCTTGGGCATGTATTTGCGCAGACCGCCCATGTGCCGCATGTCCTGCTCGCCGCCAAGGCCGTGAATGATGGCTCCCGCTGAGAGAAACAGCAGCGCCTTGAAAAAGGCGTGAGTCATTAGGTGGAAGATGCCCGCGCCATAGGCCGCAACTCCGCAGCCCATGAACATGTAGCCGAGCTGCGAAATCGTCGAGTAGGCCAGCACCTTCTTGATGTCGGTCTGCACAATACCAATCGACGCAGCAAAGATTGCGGTCAACGTTCCGATCACTGCAACAACCATCAACGCAATCGGTGCGCGATTGAAGACCGCGTTGGAGCGCGCCACCATGTAAACCCCGGCTGTCACCATGGTCGCCGCGTGAATCAGAGCAGAGACGGGCGTCGGACCTTCCATCGCATCCGGTAGCCACACATACAGCGGAATCTGCGCCGACTTGCCGCTGGCGCCCACCATCATCAACAGTCCAATTGCAGTCAGCAGTCCGGCAGAAGCTTCGACGGGATACGCCGATAGCGCTCTGAAGACGGTTTCGTATTGCAAACTTCCGAAGTGCTTGATCAGGAGGAATAGCGCGATCAGGAATCCAAAGTCGCCAACCCGGTTGGTGATGAACGCCTTCTTGCCGGCGTCGGCCGCCGAATCCTTAAGGAACCAGAAGCCGATCAGCAGGTATGAAGCCAGGCCCACGCCCTCCCATCCCACAAACATCAGCAAATAGTTGTTCGCCAGGATAAGAGTGAGCATGAAGAACATGAAAATGTTGAGATACGCGAAGTAGCGGTAGTAGCCGCCTTCGTGCTCCATGTATCCGACGGAATAAATGTGGATCAGGAATCCTACGCCCGTGACCACCAACAACATGACCAGCGACAACTGGTCGAGGTAGATCCCGTACTCCGCAGTGAACGCGCCGGCGGTCATCCACGTGGCATAGCGCTCGATGTGGGGAATCTGGTCGGCAGGCAGGCCCATGAACTGAATCGCAACGTAGAGTGCATACGCAAAAGCGGTGGCCGTTGACCCGAGGGCAATGGCGTTCACCACTGCCTTAGGGAAGCGCTTGCCCAGCAGCCCGTTAATGGCGGCACCGAGAAGCGGCAACAACGGAATGATCCAGAGATGAAGGCTCATAGCTTGAGAAGGTTCACGCGATCGACGTTCAGGGTTTCGCGCGTACGGAATACAGAAATTATGATTGCCAGTCCAACGGCGGCTTCAGCGGCGGCCACCACCATGACGAAGAACACAAACACATGCCCGCTGAGCATCTTCAGTTCCGCCGCGAACGCGACGAATGTCAGGTTGACTGCATTGAGCATCAGCTCAATGGACATGAAAATGGTAATGATATTGCGTTTGATCAGGAACCCAGTAACGCCGCAAGCAAATAGAATCCCGCTAAGAACGAGGTAATAGGACAGAGGGACCATTTATTCCTCCCTCCGGGCCAGAACGACGGCGCCCAAAATCGCGATCAGGATCAAGATCGAGGTCACCTCAAACGGCAGCAGGTAATCGCGGAACAGCAGTTGCGCTACCGAGCGCGGATTGCCAAAACTTTCCGTGCCGTTCAGCAGGCTTGGGCCTCCGATGGCGATGCGGTCCAGTCCTGCGAACCGAATCACAACCCAGATGCCAATGCTCAGTCCAACGATAAGTCCAGGTACGCCGAGCATGAGGGCAACGCGGCTTCCATGCGGCGTGCGCTCTTCCTCCCCGGCATTCAGCAACATGATGACGAAGACAAACAGCACCATCACCGCTCCCGCGTAGACAATCACCTGCACGGCAGCAACAAACTCAGCCCCCAGCAGCAGGTAAAGCCCCGCCAGCGATCCCATCACTACGATCAGTGACAGGGCGCTGCTAATGGGGTGTTTCTGCACCAGCAGGTTGATCGCCCCGCCGATACACACCGCACCGAAGATGAGGAAAAGAGCTAGATGCATGGTTCTCACGAATCCAGTGCCACATGAGCACCGGTATCAACTCATCGCAACGTTATCTACTTCAGTGCCACGACCAGACTGGTGACAATTATGTTTGCAATTGCCAGCGGTAACAGAAACTTCCAGCCAAACGCCATCAACTGGTCATAACGGAAGCGGGGCAGCGTACCCCTGACCCATATATAGATAAAGATAAAAATAAACACCCGCAGTGCAAACCACAGCACGGGCAGCAACGACTGTACGATCGGCGGGCCAAACACGGGTCCCGACCATCCACCCAGGAAAAGTATCGAAGCCAGGCAAGCCACCGTGATCATGTTCGCGTATTCCGCCATGAAGAACATGGCGAATTTCATGGAGCTATATTCCGTGTGATATCCCGCGACCAGCTCAGTTTCCGCCTCCGAAAGATCAAACGGAATACGGTTAGTCTCGGCATACGCCGCCATGATGTAAATGAAGAACGCGACGAACTGGCCCTTGAAGATGTTCCACTTGGGAATGAAGCCCAGCCAGGTTCCGGCCTGCGAATCGACGATATCGCGCAGGCTGAAGCTGCCCGACAGAATCAGAACGCCGATCAGCGACAGTCCCAGCGCAATCTCGTAGCTGACCATCTGGGCCGTAGCGCGAAGGCTCCCCAGCATCGAGTACTTACTGTTGGACGACCAGCCGGCCAGCGCCACTCCATACACGCCCACCGAGGTCAGCCCGAGAATGATGAGCAGCCCGATGTTGACGTCAGCAATCTGTAGTGGAGTGTGAATTCCCCCAACCGTGATCCACGGACCGACGGGGATGACAGCAATGGAGGTCAGCGCAACGGTCACGGAGATGATCGGGGCTAGAAGATATAAAGGCTTGTAGACGTATGGAGGTGTGAGGTCTTCCTTAAATATAAACTTTAAGCCATCCGCCAAGGGCTGCCAGATGCCGAAAGGTCCAACCCGCGAAGGCCCCCAGCGGTTTTGCATGTGGCCTACTACCTTGCGCTCTAGCAGCACCGAGTAGGCGACGGCAGTAAGAATGATGAAGACCGCGAGCAGGATCTTGATTACCGATACGAAAATGTAGGTTCCAATGGTCATCGAATGAATGCGTTCTTGTTGCTTCGTTTCGCGCGGCCGGTGCCGCGCCGCCTACAGCAACCTACAAAGGACAGGGCACACGACAGCGCGCCCACTGCTTAGTCCGCGGCAACTTCCTTGTCAGCCGGTGAAGCTTGATGCCGTTCAAGAACCGAATTGAGCGTGGTGGAGTAACGTCCCAGTGTGCCCGACGTGAACAGCGTGTCATTGGCCGGCAGAATCAATTCCGGATGCCCCGTCCCGGTCCCCCCCGTGATCTGCACCAGTTGGGTGTGTTCGTCTTGCCCCCCGAGCAAGCCAAGCCGCGAAACGTCATACCCCGGAACCAGCCTCTGTATCTCGTCCAGCATCGCGACAGGATCGTAAGGACTCATCTTCGGCTCGAGATTGCGGCCCGCAAGCCAAACGGCATTCTGGTCAGATTCACCCGATTGCGCCCCACGAGTCTGCCCCATGTCGGCGCGAGTTCCACCGTTGCCAAAGGGAACCAGTTTACTGACGTCGTATCCCATGGTCTGCGCGATACGGACGATGCACTCGAAGTCCGTTCGCGTCCCACCAAAGTCGCCGGCCTTCCTGAGCAGTTGCAGATCGCCTGCGGTGTTGGTGTACGTCCCGGATTTCTCGTACGCGTTCGCCACCGGCAGCACTACATCCGCGATTCTCGCTGTCTCGGTGAGGAACATGTCCTGCACCACGACAAACGCCTTCGACAGCGCGAACGGGTCAATGCTGTAGCGAGCCACCGGATTCGATCCGACAACGTAGAGCGCTCTGAGCTTTCCCTCTTTGGCAGCGTCAGCCATCTGCAGGAGGTTCAGGCCCGTAGTTGCAGGGATAACGTCCAGCCACTTCTCGTGAAGTCTTGTCGCGCTATCGACCGGCGCGTAGCCGGGCAGTAGGTCGGGATAGAGTCCCATGTCGGCCGCGCCGCGAGAATTGGCGTAATCGCCGAGGCAGACAAACTTCGCGCCCTGCGCGAGTCCCAGATCAACCAGCGTCTTAACGTCTGCGCCGCGCAACTCCGAACCGAAAATCACGACTAGCCCCTGCTCCGCCTTCAGCTTGTCGCGCAATTCGGTGAGGCTCTCGCGCGTGAACTGCGGAGAAGCGACTGAATCTGCGGCGGAATCATTGCCCGCGAGAAACTGAACGAAGCTGCCTTCCGAGCCAGGCGCGATCGGCGCAAAGCCGACGGCCTGGCGACGAAGCTTGATGGGTGAAGAATTCACTACGTACAGCTTGGCGCGATGCAGACGAACATTAGTCCGAATCTGCCATGCCAGCAGCGGATGCTGCTCGGTAGGATCGTTTCCGATCAGCAAAATCGCCGGAGCGCTGCCCACCTCGCGCATCGACGCCGTGGCATTCGATTTCCCCGCCAGGGCTGAAACAAAAGCAGGGAAGTCGGCGGTGCGATGGTGATCGATATTATTGGTGCACAACACCAGGCGCGCAAACTTCTGCAGCAGGTAGTTCTCTTCGTTGCTCGTGCGGTTCGATCCAATCACGCCAATAGAAGCTGGGCCCGAAGTCGCCACCGCTTCTTTGAACCTGGAAGCGATCAGGTCGAAAGCCTCGGCCCATTTAGCGGGAACGAACTTGCCGTCCTTCTTGATCAGCGGAGTGCTAAGGCGCTCACTGTTGTTGGCAAAGTCAAAAGCGTAGCGTCCCTTGATACACAGGAAATCGCCATTGATCCCGCTCTTGTCGCGATTGTCCCCACGCACGATCTCCATGCCGGTATCGGCCCGGCGCACACCCAGAGTCGTCTTGCAGCCGTCTCCGCAATGCGTGCAGACGGTGCCCACATGTTTCATCTCCCACGGACGTGTCTTGTAACGATAAGCTCCGGAAGTCAGCGCACCGACAGGGCATATATCGATGCACATACCGCACTCTTCACACTCCAGGTGATCTTCTTTATTCGGAGCGATGACCGAACCAGAGCCACGATTCTGGACTCCCAACGCCCAGACATCCATGCCTTCGCCGCAGGCGCGAATACAGCGGTAGCACAGAATGCACCGCGGGCGATCGAAGTACACTACCGGCGACCACTGCTGTTCGTCGCGGTGGTTCTTCATGTCCATGAACTTCGATTCGGCCGCGCCGTACTTGAAGGTCATGTCCTGCAGTTCGCACTCGCCACCGGCATCGCATACCGGGCAGTCCAGCGGATGATTTGCCAGCAGCAGTTCCAGCATCGACTTACGGGCCTGCTTGATCTTGTCGCTCTCTGTGACCACAACCATGCCCTCGCCAACCGGCGTAGTGCACGCGGTCTGCAGCTTGGGCATCTTCTCGATTTCCACGAGGCACATGCGGCAAGCGCCCTGCAGCGACAAGCCTGGGTAGTAGCAGAAAGAGGGAACCTCGATGCCCGTGCTCTTGCAGGCTTCGATCAGCAGCGTTCCCGCCGGAACTGTCAGCTTCTTCCCGTCAACCGTGAGTGTTACGTCAGCCACGAGCTTCCTTGGACAACGAAGATCTGGAAATTCTTCTCTAGCCCCTAACCACTAGCCACTTCTTCTCACACCAACGCAGGCTCTGCGACATTTTCGAATGGACACGGTTTGCCGTCGAGGTGCGCCTCAAACTCTTCGCGAAACTTCTGCACATAAGAGATAACCGGCATCGCCGCCGCATCTCCCAGCGGACAAAACGTCCGGCCAAGCATGTTCTCCGCCAGGTACTTCAGGTTGTCGATGTCTTTCGCAACCCCGCCGCCGGAATGAAACCGCGTCAGCGTCTTCTTCATCCAGTCGGTGCCTTCACGGCAGGGAATACACCATCCGCAACTTTCGTGCTGATAGAACTTCGTCACCCGCAATGCGAACTTCACGATGCACTGCGCGTCGTCGAGCACGATCACGCCGCCCGAACCCAACATCGTTCCAGCTTTCATCATGGCGTCGAAGTCCATGGCGACGTCAACTTCGTCCGCCTTCATGATGGGCACCGACGATCCGCCCGGCACAACCGCTTTCAGCTTTCGGCCATTCGGAATACCGCCCGAGACGTCGTAGATCATCTTCTTCAGGTTGTAACCCATGGGCAGTTCGTACACGCCCGGCCGCTCCAGATTGCCGCTCATGCAGAAAAGGCGCGTACCACCGTTTCTTGGCGTGCCAAGAGTGGCGAACCATTCGCCACTCCCGAGGATGATGTGCGGCACACTGGCCAGGGTCTCCGCATTATTGATAACCGTCGGACCACCCCACAACCCCACGACGGCAGGGAAGGGAGGACGAATGCGCGGAATGCCGCGTTTGCCTTCGAGCGACTCCATTAGCGCGGACTCTTCTCCAACTTCGTAGGCGCCGGCGCCAGAGTGCACATAAATTTCGAGATCGACACCGGAACCGAAGATGTTCTTGCCGATGATGCCGCGCGCGTAGGCGTCGGCTACCGCCTTCTCCATGATCTGGACGAGATACCGGTATTCGCCGCGTATGTAAATAAAGCCTGTGTTCGAGCCGACCGCCAGCGCGGCGATCATTACGCCTTCGATCACCGAATGCGGGTCGTGCTCGAAAATCAGGCGGTCTTTGCAGGTACCGGGCTCGCTCTCGTCGCCGTTGCAAAGCACGTACTTGGGCTTTGCCGACTGCTTGGGCACGAACGACCACTTCATCCCCGTCGGAAACCCCGCTCCTCCACGGCCCCGCAGGTTCGACGTCTTTACTTCATTAATAATGGCGTCGGACCCCATTTGCAGCGCCTTCTGCAAGGCCTTGTACCCGTCGAGTTCGAGGTAGCGCTCCAGGTTGGCTGCGCCCAGGCCAAATCGCTTGGACACGACCTTCACTTCGTCGGGATGTGAGACCAGGTAAGCCATCGCTTAACGCTTTTCGCTCTTAGCTGTTCGCTCCTCGCCAGATTCGCCGTCGCGACATTCCTGCGAGGAGCGAACGGCGAATAGCGAAAGGCGAGTCACTGCTGTTCTTTCTTCCTGATTCCGTCGATCAACTCATCCACCTTTTCCGTGGTGAGATTCTCGTGAAAGTCGTAATTCAACTGCATGGCCGGAGCCCAGGAACAGGCGCCGATGCATTCCACTTCTTCAAGATGGAAGAGCCCGTCAGCCGTCGACTGTCTGTTGCCGACGCCCAACTTCTTCTTGCAATGCTCCAGAATGTCTTCGCCGCCACGCACCAGACAGCTCACATTCGTGCAGACCTGGAAGTTGTACTTGCCGATGGGATGCGTGCGCAGCATCGAGTAGTAGCTAACGACGTTCCGCACCTCCAGGTCCGTCAACTCCGTCCGCTGTGCGATTTCGTGAACGGCTTCGTCCGTCAGCGCACCAACCTCATCCTGGATGTAAAGCAGCATCGGCACCAGCACCGAGCGCTTGGTCGGATAGTGCGTAGACATCTCGGTGAACCGCTGTTCCAGCTGTTCAGAAAATTTCATTCTGCTAACTCGATTACCGCGTTTGGTGCCGTCTTTCCTCGAGACAGGGGCGATGTGGTGCAAACGTCTCCCACTAGCCCATCGATCCGAAAAACTATCTACTAGCCACTAATCACTACTGCTTTATCTGTCGCAATCGCCCAGCACGATATCAATACTTCCGATGGCGGCTACCACGTCCGCGATCAACCGTCCCTCACACATCTTCCGCAGCGATTGTAGATTTGCAAACGATGGCGACCGCATGTGCACGCGGTATGGTTTCGCCGTTCCGTCGCTCACCACGTAGTAGCCCATCTCGCCGCGCGGCGATTCGATCGGCATATAAACTTCACCTTCCGGCACCGTGAAGCCCTCCGTCACGATCTTAAAGTGATAGATGAGGGCTTCCATCTGCGTCTTCATCTTCTCGCGATCCGGAAGCACAACCTTGGGCGCATCCGCTTTTACGGGACCCTCCGGCAAACCCTCGAGAGCCTGCACCACCATCTTCTGCGATTCGCGCAACTCGGCCACGCGCACCAGGTAGCGTGCGTACACGTCGCCGTCCTTCGAGACCGGGACATTAAATTTGAAATTCTCGTATCCGGTGTAAGGATTGTCCCGACGCAAGTCAACATCGATCCCGCTCGCTCGCAGTGTTGGACCCGTCGCACAGAGCGCCAGCGCGTCTTCCGCCGTGATATGAGCAACGCCTTTGGTGCGCATCACCCAGATCGGATTCGAGGTCAGCAGGTTTTCGTACTGGTCAATCCGAGAAGGGAAGGGCGTAATGAACCGCTTCACTCGATCGAAAAAGTCCAGAGGTGGTTCGATCGATACCCCGCCGATCCGGAAGTACGAAGTCATCATCCGCTGGCCGGAAACCGCTTCGAACAAGCGCAATATCTCTTCCCGCTCGCGAAAGCAATACAGGAACACCGTCATCGCACCGATGTCCATTGCGTGGGTGCCTAGCCATACAAGGTGCGAATTGATGCGCGTCAGCTCGTTCAGCATCACCCGCAGCCACTGGGCGCGCGGCGGAATCTCCAGCCCCAACAACTTCTCGACCGCCAGGCAGTACGCGAGATTGTTGGTCATGGGACAGAGATAATCGATGCGGTCGGTCATCGGAACGACCTGCTGATAGAACTTGGCTTCGCAAGTCTTCTCGATGCCCGTGTGCAGGAACCCGATGTCCGGCATGATGCGCACGATGGTCTCGCCATCGATCTCGAGCAGGAGGCGCAGCACGCCATGGGTCGAAGGATGCTGCGGGCCCATGTTGAGGACCAGTGTCTGGTCCGTCGCCACATCCAGAACCGGAGTTGGTGTCATCTCAGCCATGCTCTACCGGTAGCCTTCGACCGGATAATCCTTCCGCAACGGATGTCCTTCCCAGTTGTCGGGCATCATGATGCGCTTCAGGTTAGGGTGTTCGTTGAAGCGGACTCCGAACAGGTCGAACACTTCGCGTTCAAAGAAATCCGCCCCCGGCCACACCGGCGTGATGGAATCCACGCTCGCGTCGTCGCCAGACAGGCGAACTTTTAGCCGGAGACGCTTCTTGGTAACCGTCGAGAACAGGTGATAAATGACCTCGAAGCGCGGATCGCTAGGCTCCCAATCGACGCAGGTGAGGTCGGCCAGCGCGTCAAAGTTGAGTTCCGGATCATTCTTGAGCGTAGAGCATGCTTCGCGCAGGGAAGTGCGCTCAATGTAGATGGACAGCTCATTGCGATCGAACTTGGCGCCCTGAATCGCATCCGTCTTCCAGGCCAGCAGACGTGCCAACTCGGGTCGGTCCTTGAGTTGGTCAAGATCGGTGATCGCCGGTAGCAAAGCCATAGTCAGATCCTCTCCGCCTTGCCCTGCTTGTTCCAGTCGATGACGCCCTTCTTCCAGATGTACCAATACCCGGCGAGCACGATGCCGATGTACACCAGCATCTCCCAGAATCCAAACATCTTCAGGTCCTTGAAAATGATGGCCCAGGGATACAGGAAGACGGCTTCCACATCGAACAGGATGAACAACATGGCGACGAGGTAGAACTTGACCGAAAAGCGCTGGCGCGCGTCACCCACCGGCTGCATGCCGCACTCGTACTGTGACATCTTGGCCTTGTTGTATTTGTGCTGGCCAATCAACCAGGACAGCACGACGATAGCCGTAGCCAAGCCTCCAGCCACAAGGACGTGGATCAGCAACGGCAGATATCGTGCGAAATAAAAATCAGGCATTGTTGCGCTAATAATTCTTAAGATTCGCCGTGCTACTAGGGCGGGTAACTTACTGAGTTTATTTTGCGTTAGTGTTCATGTCAACCAAACGCGCCGCGCGATGCTCGCGGATTTCACACGCAACAACGGAAGCCGCGAAGATGTTGCACCTCACGAAAAAATTTCACGACAAATTCAGCAAGAATCGCAGCCACCGCCGACAAAGTGAACGATCTCAAGTCGATCTCCATCGTGCAATTGCACCTCATTCCACGCCGTGCGCGGCACGATTTCGCGATTCAGTTCTACGGCGACGCGATCTCCCTTCATCCCCAGCTGCTCGATGAATTGTGACAACGACGTTGATTCCGCGCAATTTTTCGGTTCTCCGTTCACCAATAACTCCATGGCAGCAATGTACCCCATCGCTCGCCCGGTTTCACCGGCTCGGGAACAAATCATGTACTGGGCGCGTATTTCTTGTCATTATGTCCACCCAGGTTCTGGAGAGTCGCTCATTGCATCGCGACGCAAAGACAACCGGCGTGGCCCTGCTGGCCACATACCTCGCGATTTATGCCGTGACGCTCTATGCCATGGTCCGGTTCGGCCAATTCGATGCCGGCGATTCCCTGGGAGTGTTCGTAATCCTCGGTGTGGGATTCTCCCTTGTCGCATGGGTGTTGACCCTCGGAATGAAGCCGCTCCCCTACCGTGTGTTTGAGCCCGGCAGGGAAGTGGCGACACTGGTTGCGTACTTGGCGCCGTTGACCGCGTTCATTGCATTTGGTTTTTCGGCGATTCACCGCTACGTTACAAGCGAACCTGCTGATTCGCTCGCGATACTCTTCGCAAAACTGGCAGCGTTTGTCGTGATTCCGGCTTGGATCATGATTGTGCAGTTTCGATATCGACTGCCCCAACTGGTTTCCATGTCAGCCAGGACCCGCCCGATGCTGGTGGTCCTGGGAATGTCGCTGGTGCTGATAGTGTTCCAGTCCGTTGCCGGGCGAGGTCTGCGCGATATCGGCGAGGCCCATGTCCCCGGCAACACTCTTCTGTTCGGAGTGCCGCTGGTTTTCCTCTGGCTGGTGCTCGAGGTCGGAGTGGTTGAGGAATTTTTCTTCCGCGTGCTGCTGCAATCGAGGCTTTCCGCAGCGATGCGTTCCGAACTCGGCGGCATCGTCGTCATGTCTCTTATCTTCGGACTAGTGCACGCACCCGGACTCTACCTACGAACCAGTGCGACCCAGGAAGGACTCTCCGCGCATCCGTCGCTTTTAATGGCCGTCGGATACTCGATCGTGATCACCTCGGTCGCCGGGTTCTTCCTCGGCGTATTGTGGGCGCGGACGCGCAACTTCCTGGTGATCATCTTGGTTCACGCCGCCGCCGACCTCCTGCCCAATACGCTGCCTACCCTCCGGGCCTTCCACATCCTGAAATAAATCGTCCCGGATTCGACTCCTCAAATAGCACCAGAAGTGTCCAATACCTCCACGAATTTGCTGCTATGAACTCGGCGATGCACGAATATCGATTCTCTTTGCTGCAGTGCTATAATCCATGTTTGCCCAGCATGTCCGCCCTCTCCGAAGCGGACCATTGGTCGTGCGCAAATGGCGGCGAAACGGGCATTCTGTAGTCATTCATCGAACGAGGTTTGTCTATGTCCGGCCATTCCAAATGGGCCACAATTAAGCACAAGAAGGGCGCGCTGGATGCCAAGCGCGGCAAGATTTTCACCCGCCTGATCAAGGAAATCAGCATGGCTGCCAAGAACGGCGGGGACATCGAAAAGAACCCGCGTCTTCGCACTGCCGTGGCTGCTGCCAAGGCCGAAAACATGCCCGCCGACAACATCAAGCGTGCGATTCAGCGGGGTACCGGCGAACTGCCCGGCGTCTCCTATGAAGAAATCACCTTCGAGGGCTACGGTCCTGGAGGCGTGGCCATCCTCGTGGAAGTCTCTACCGACAACCGCAACCGAACGGTCAGCGAAATTCGCCACGCCTTCTCCAAGAACGGCGGGAACATGGGCGAAGCCGGCTCTGTCGCCTGGATGTTCCACAAGAAAGGCGACATCGTCATTGCCAAGTCGGCCGCCAAAGAAGACGACCTGCTGAACCTGGTCCTCGAACATGGTGCCGACGATCTCGTGGACGATGGCGAGAACTGGGAAATCCTTACCGACCCTGCATCCTACGAAACCGTCCTCGAAGCCGTGAAAAAAACCGGCATCAAGCCCGAGGTCGCCGAGATCGGCATGATTCCTCAGACCTACACCAAGCTCGAAGGCCACCAGGCCAACACTATGATCCGTCTGCTCGAAGCCCTCGAAGACGGCGACGACGTCCAGCACGTCTACTCCAACTTCGACTTCGACCAAGCCCAGCTAGAAGAGGTCGCGGGGTAGGGAAGCCGGTTAGTTGTCATCCCGACCGGAGTGAGGCGCAGCCGAACCCAGTGGAGGGACCTGCATTCCCCGCTTTAGCCCGACCCGCCATTTGTTGCTTTATCATCCCGAGCGCAGCGACCCTTCTACTCCTGTCATCCCGAACTTAGCTGAAGCACCTCTGGCAATCTCTTCGGCCGTTCTTTGGGCGGCCGATTGCTTTTCCTCGATGCCCGCGGCGCTTCACGTCGTGTGCGGGTGCGCCAGGTAGTGCTGCCGCAACAGGTCCTTCCCGTAGTCATTCCCGTTCGGCGTTCGCACCACGCAGTGAATATGCTGTTGCGTCGGCTTGTTGGGATCGGCCGCAAACTTGCCCAGGTTCGCCGGCCTCTGGTGGTCGAATTCAATCACAATCACCGGACTCTGAATCCGGTAGTAGAACGCGCTGTCGTCCTGGGTGCCGCCGATCCACGTGAACCATGTGTTGTCGACGTGGCGGTCCACTTCGTCCATCTTGACCCGGGCGTGTCCTTCGTCCATGTTACTCACGTAAAGGTTGACCAGATCGCGCAGTCGGCTACGAGCGGAAGTCGTCAGATCGTTCGTGCGCAAGCCGGCGTAGTCGATGACGACATTGTCCTTGAATGCCTCGGTCAAGTTATTGTTGCCGGTCTTGGAGAAGCTGAGGATCGCGTGGCTCCGCTGAGCATCGGAGAGGGCCCGCAGCATTCCCAGACCGTCGTTTTGTTCCTGTTGCAGGATCACCAATCCCTTGTATTTGCCTGAGGTCGCGCGCACGGGTTCCGAACCCACGAACAGCGGCGTCATCACCACCTGATCGCCCAGGACGAAATAATTAATGATGGCGTGATGGCCCTGGAACTGCCAGCCCCACGGTTGGGTTGCGGACGGTTTTCCCAGAATGGTGATGAAGTACGGCCATTCGCCGAGGAAGACAGAGTCTCCGGACAGCTCCGCGAGGGTCTCATTCAGACGCATGATGTTGCGCGTCAACTCGAAGCCTTTCGCACTCAGCGATGCGTGCATAAGACCGAACGCCGCATCTCGCTGCGCTTCGGTCATATCCTGGAAGCTGATCCCATGGCGAGCGTAAAAGTGCTGGTTCATCCACTTTCGCCATTGGATGTCGTCGCTCGGAAACATAGTTCTGATGAGTTGTACGCTCGTCAGCGATGCGATGAACCTCTCCGCGGCGTTTCGGACTGGCCCGGTAGAAACCCCGCTCGGGCTGATCTGAAAGAGATCAGGAAGGACTTTCCCATCGGTGGTGATTCCCTTGAAAGGTGCTGCAAGGCCGTCGTGCTCATAATCCTCGGACATTTGGCGAAAGCGCTCGGCCGTATCGACCGAAGTCTGTGTCTGGCCAAAGGCCCACGGAGCGAGGACGGCCGCTGAGATCAGCCCAGAAACAAAGTCGCGGCGGGTTGAAGAATGCTGCCCGTGATGAGTGTGACCGGGATGACCAAGCTTGGATGCCATGTTCACCTCTCCTGCGAAAGTCTCGGGAAGATAGCATGTGCTGTACAGGCTGTGCAATCGCGGACTTCCAACCAACAATGGAATCTGAGTGCCCCGTTCTAGCCCGGTCTTGGCTAGGGCGGGGTCCTTTCGTGTTCCTCCTTTGGACCCCGGAACGGGCTACCCTTTGCACCCATTTACAATTGTCATCGCATGACTGCCCGCCGGATCCTTCTCACATTCGTGGTTTCTCTTGTCGCTCTTGTTGGCTGCACACAACAACATTCCGCGCCTGCAACCGCCAGCGCCAACGAACCGAAGACCGCCACTGCCGAAGCAGCTCAGCCCACGTCCGCTGAAGCACCATCGGCGCCTTCGCAGCCTGTTCAGCAAGTCAACTCCACCCGTGCCTTTCAGTACGTGAAGGAGTTTGTCTCCATCGGTTCCCGGCCTCCGGGCAGCGCGGGCCATGCGAAAGCCGAGCAATACATCCTGTCGAAGCTGAAGGGAGTCAACGTCGAAGTCGATTCGTTCACGGCGACTACGCCCGTGGGAAACTTTCCCATCCACAACATCATCGCCAAGTTTCCCGGCAAGAAAGAAGGCATCATTGTCATTGCCGGACACTACGAGACGAATTACCCGCTGCCCAAAGACTTCGTGGGCGCCAACGACGGAGGATCCACCACCGGCCTGCTTCTGGAACTCGCAAACCAGTTTCGCGGCAAGCAGCTCGACGGCTACAGCATCTGGCTGCTCTGGAGCGACGGGGAAGAGGCCTTCGTGAAATGGACCGCCTCCGACAGTCTCTACGGAACCAAGCACCTGGCGCAGAAATGGCAGCAAGACGGAACCGCCAAGAAGGTGAAGGCGTTCATCCTGCTCGACATGATTGGCGACGCCGACCTCGACATTCAGCGCGACACCAACTCCACCGTTTGGCTGAGCGATCTCGTTTATCAGGCCGCTGCCAAGTTGGGCTATCAATCTCACTTCTTCCAACAAACCACCGCTCTTGAGGATGACCACATCCCATTCGCCAAGATCGGCATTCCGGTTGTCGATGTGATTGACATCGACTATGGTTACGCCAACTCCTACCACCACACCACTCAAGACACCCTCGACAAGCTCAGTCCCAAATCGCTACAGATCGTTGGGGACGTGGTGCTGCAGACGATTCAGTACATCAACGCCCGATAGGTCGGGTTGGACCTCCCAATTTGAGACGGAAAATCTGCGTCCTAGTTGTGCGCAAACGTTGCAGCACTAAGGTGGAGCTGCTGCGTCGCCCTCCAAGCGTGAGTTTGGGCGACCGGAATCAGACCCGGCCCGAACGTCGAGGCCAAAACCATGGTAAGAAGGACAGAGCAACCTCTAAGGCGGGAGCCGGCTTCATCCCGCATGGCAATCCTCCAGAATCTTGGGGTGAAACGAGAGGGCGCTGTCGTCCTCCCTGAGGTTTTCTTGAACCGAATGCTTATTCGGTAACTGTGAAAGTTACGGAACTGGTGGCGTTGCCTCCGGGCGTGGTGATTTCGATCTTGCCGGTTTTCGCTCCGGTCGGAACCGTTGTCGTCACCTGTGTGTCCGAGTTCACGGTGAAAGTCGCTTTCACTCCATCAAAAGTGACTCCTGTGGTTTGAGTCAGACTTTGTCCGATGATCTTTACGGAGGTTCCAACCGGGCCGCTGATCGGGCTGAAACTCTTGATCAGCGGCGTCACCAGGAATATAGAACTGGTGGCGTTGCCTCCGGGCGTGGTGATTTCGATCTTGCCGGTTTTCGCTCCGGTCGGAACCGTTGTCGTCACCTGTGTGTCCGAGTTCACGGTGAAAGTCGCTCTCACTCCATCGAAAGTGACTCCTGTGGTTTGAGTCAGACTTTGTCCGATGATCTTTACGGAGGTTCCAACCGGGCCGCTGATCGGGCTGAAACTCTTGATCAGCGGTGTCACCAGGAATATGGTGTTGCTCGTCAGCGTGCCTCCCGGCGTTTTTACAGTCACGGAGCCGGTCTTCGCTCCGATGGGAACGAGTGCAGTCAGATAGTTGTCCGTAACGACGGTGAACTTCGCTGCGACTCCGTCGAAAAAGACACCCGTTGTTCCGGTGAACCCTTGACCCAGAATGTCGACACTGATCCCGATTTTGCCGGAACCAGTAGGAGGCAGAAGCCTCACAAACGGCTTCAGACCTTCAGTCCAACTGAAGAACACGCCGCAGCCGGAGTTTTCGCAAGCTGGAACGCTGGTGCCTCCTTGGTAGGTATCTCCGTACAGAACCCCGTTGGTGTTTTGAAGAAGAGTGACTTCGGGACGGAAACCCGTTGTGCCGTCGAAGTCGAACAGGCCGGTGACTTGCTTCTTCGCCGTGATGCGAAAGATGTCTCCGTCGTTCATAGATCCGCCTTGGTAGGTGGTCCCGTAGAAATTGCCATCGGTAGCTTGAACCAGACCACCGTAAGGCGCCGACGGTCCAGTACCGCCGGCAACATCGTAGAGCGTTGTGAGGTTGCCTCCCAGGGATAGCTTGAACACGATACCAGCGCCCATGGAACCTCCTGCACTGGTAGTTCCATAAAGGTAGCCGTCAGTGCCTTGGATCAGGGGCGCCAGCGGCACCGACCCGCCGCTGCCTCCGAAGTCCTTTATATCCTTTAGCGTTCCGGTGGAAGTGATCCTGAACGCCATGCCTTGGTTGTTCGCACCTCCATCGAGGGTTGTTCCGTAGAAATTACCGTCGGTTGCCAGGACTAACGGAGACCTGGATTGCGCGCTCCCTTGACTGCCAACCAACTTACAAAGGGGCGTTATCGCTCCTTCCGGCGTAAGTCTGTACACCGTGCCGAAGTTACTAAAATCACCTTGCGTGGTCCCGTACCAGTTCCCGTCAGGACCCAGGATTGGCGGAGCCATGGGATATCGGCCGTCATCCGCGCCAGTGAAACTGTGGAGTACTGTCAGGCTTCCGCTTGGCGTTATCCGGAACACGGTGCCGAAACCCTTCCCACCGTAGGCGGTAGCGCCGTAAAAATTGCCGTCCGATCCCAAGGTGAGGCCGCTGTAGGGATTGTAACCTTGGGTTTGATTAAAGCTATAGATCACCTTGAGTTTGCCCTCGGGAGTGATCTGAAATACGGTGCCCACGTTATTCGTTCCACCATTTACCGTGGTGCCATACATGTTCCCATCGCGCCCCTGAGCCAAGACTCCCGGGTTTGAAGGATTTGCCGCGGCTCCTGTGCCGAACCCGAAGTTATAGAGCACGGAAAAGGTCTGAGCCTGCACAGCGGTCGTGACCGCCACGGTCAATACACACATTGACAATACCCGCACCGCGAGGCGGAACACCTGGGCCATCTGAAGGGCCATCCTGGGCGACGAACTGGTTTGGTGCACAATTGTGCTTAGTTTTGAGCAGCCTGCCTGCTGTGTCCTGCTGCCGTCGGTTTGAAATGATGTTGGCTTCACCTATGTCTCCTTAAAGTCTTATCTTTGAAGTCGAGGCCAGTCACGGGACAGCGCTGTGCTGGGTGTCCTTTCAGATCACTGCAAGCGCTTACATCTAGTAACGCGAGGATTCGGGATGAAAATTGTCAGGCAATCGGACATTTTTTGAAGCTGAGAACGACGAGTATGTACTTCTCCATGTTGCAAAAGCCCGCATCGGAAGCCAGGTCTGGCACTGTAGTGCCATCGTTTAGTTGCACTTACCGATTGACTTTCAGAACCGAACCGGGATAGCGTTGCCAACACGCTTGGCGCCTGGTCTCTTCGTCGTGGATCCCGACCCTAGGGGTTTTTGTGGGCGACGCTGAGTCCCACCGCGTAACCGAGCTTCTCGTTGCGTGGAGCAAGGGCGACGAACGCGCCCTGGAAGCGCTTACCCCTCGGTGTACGACGAGTTGCGCCGGCTGGCGCGCTCCTATATGCGCCAGGAACGGGCTGGACATACCCTGCAAAGTACCGCCTTGGTGCACGAAGCCTTTCTGCGGCTAATCGATCAGGGGGTGCAGTGGAACAGCCGCGCTCACTTATTCGGAATTGCCGCCCAGATGATGCGCCGGATCCTGGTCGATTATGCTAAAGCGCAGTCCGCCGCGAAACGGGGAGCCGGTGCACCGGTGCACCTCGCATCGAGCTCGATGAAGGATTGGCAACTACTCCCCATCGTGAGGTTGATTTATTGGCCCTCGATGAAGTGCTGGAACGGTTGACTAAGGTTGATCCGCAGCGAAGCCGAATTGTCGAATTGAGATTCTTTGGCGGACTTTCCAATGAAGAGAGCGCCGAGGTGCTGGGCGTTTCGCCAGCTACGATTCAACGGCAATGGGCGGGGGCGAGAGCCTGGCTCTTTCATGAGTTAAGCTCTGCCGAGGCAGGATGATATGCCCGTCACCTGGATTCAGGTTCGCGACATCCTGGACGAAGCCCTGCAGATTCCCGCGGAAGATCGCTCTCGCTACCTCGACCACGCCTGTCCCCAACCGGAGCTCCGTCGCTACGTAAATTCCCTGATCGTGTCTTACGAAAAGGCGACTGAATTTTTGGAACAGCCCGCTGTGACTTTACTCGCAGAACCATGGCAGGAAGCAGAATCGCCCCAGCCATGGGTAGGCCGTCGGATCGGATTCTACCTGATTGAGAAAGAGATCGGAGAGGGGGGCATGGGAACCGTCTTTCAGGCGGTGCGCGCGGATGACGAGTACCAGAAACGGGTAGCCATCAAGCTCGTGAAAGGTGGATTTGCTTCCAGCTTCGCGATAGCAAGGTTTAAGGCCGAACGCCAGATTCTTGCCGGCCTCGAACATCCGAACGTCGCGCGATTGCTGGACGGTGGTCGCACCGAAGAAGGCTATCCCTACCTGGTCATGGAGTTCGTCGATGGCGTGCCCATTGACGAGTACTGTGACGCCCATAGACTCACTATCAGCCAGAGGCTGACGCTGTTCCGCACTGTGTGCGACGCCGTCCGGTTCGCTCATCAGAACCTCATCGTTCATCGCGACTTGAAGCCTGCCAACATCCTTGTGACAAGCGACGCGGTGCCTAAGCTACTCGACTTTGGCATCGCCAAGCTTCTTAGTCCCGCTCCCCTTTCCCCGACGGTCGAGCAGACCCTCGGCTTTGTGCGAATGTTGACACCCGATTACGCCAGCCCGGAACAGGTCTGCGGTCAGCCTATCAATACAACGACCGACGTTTACTCGCTGGGCGTAGTGCTGTACATGCTTATCAGCGGCCATCATCCCTACCAATTAACCGGCAGGTCACCGCAATCATTGGAAGACATCATCTGCCACACCGAGCCCGTTAAGCCGAGCGAAATCGTAGTTCGAACCGAGACGATTAGTCTTCCGGGTGAAGACAATACGCTGACCATAACGCCTGATTCAGTTAGCGCAGCTCGCGACACCAAGCCCGATAAGCTTCGCCGACGTTTGTCAGGGGATCTGGACAACATCGTCCTGATGGCACTGCGTAAAGATCCGCGACGCCGCTATTCTTCGGTTGAGCAATTTTCGGATGACATACGGCGGCATCTCGAAGGTTTGCCGGTCCGCGCGAGAGAAGACACGCTTGTCTACCGCAGCAGCCGATTCGTGAAGCGGCATAAGCTCGCCGTCGCCGCGGTCATTATCTTCGTCATCACGCTGCTGGGTGGAATCGTAATGACCATGCGCGAGGCCCGGATCGCCCGCGCCGAGCGGGCCAGGGCAGAACGTCGCTTCAACGATGTCCGCGCACTGGCCGATTCGCTCATCTTTGAGGTTCACGATTCCATACAGAATCTTCCGGGTGCCACCCCTGTTCGCAAACTGATCGTCGACCGCGCGCTCCAATATCTTGACAGCCTTGCGACGGAATCGCGTGGGGATGTCGCGTTACAGCGCGATTTGGCCGCAGCCTATCAACGAGTAGGGCTGGTCCAGGGAAACTTGTTCGCCGGAAATCTCGGAGACTACGGAAGCGCCGTGAAAAGCACTCGTAAAGCGAGTGACATCTGGGACGCAGTCGCCAGATCGAAAGGCGCAACGATCGATGACCAGATAAACACTGCCAGTGCCCATCGTGTACTCGGTAACACCCTGGAGGGCGCCGGAGAAGGTGGTGCCAAGGACCAAGCGCTCCAGGCATTAGCCATCTCCGAGCATCTCCATCAAATTGCCCCAACCAATGCTGGAGTTCTGCGGGAACTCTCCCGTGATTACGAAGCGCTGGCTGATCATGAATCTTGGTCAGGGGACTTTGCCGCCAGCTTGTCCTATCTGCGGAAGGAATATCAGCTCCAGAAAGAGATTCTCCAGGCCACTCCAAACGACCACGAACTGCAGCGCAGGTTTGCCATCGTTTCTGTAAAGGTCGGCCAAAAGCAGGCAATGCTGGGTTCCCGTCAAGAGGGTCTCGCCAATATCCGCCAGGGCATCGAGATCTACCGAGCCTTGCCGAAGAACGAAAGCGACACAGTACGGCGCCGCGAACTAGCGGCCTTTCTCTCGCAGCAAGGATTTATTTTGTCAATGGATGGACAGCCCGCAGCGGCCTTGCAAAGCTATCAGCAACAATTGTCTATCGTTCAAGGTCTCGCCGCGGAAGATCCGCAAAACGCGTTATTACGAGCGGATGTAGCAGACGGTTTGGAGTCCGTAGGCTGGTCACTGGTGATGGTCGGAAGACCGCGCGAGGGATTTTCCATGCTGGAGCGCTCCGAGAAAGCGTTCGAAGAAGAGAGCAAGGTTGACTTGTCCGGTCGCGCGGGACTGGCTTCGAACCGCATAACCTTTGGAGAAGGTTTGCTCGTCAACGGCAGAGTTCGCGAAGCGTTGGGCAAGTTTCGCGAGGCCCTTGCTGACTACGAACAAATCGCCACTCTACCTGGGGCCGTCGCCAGCAGTCGCACCAACCTCGCGATCGCGCATCTGGACATCGCGTCTGCATTGAGCTTGGCTGGAGACAGCACGTCCGCGTCGGTGGAGTTTCGTCGCACTATAGAGATAGCTCAACCTTTAGCGCTGCCCAGTAACGAACAGGCCCGCTACACTCTCGCTAATGCCTACTCGGGCCTGGCGGACCTAACTGCCCGCAGTGGTACACGGCAAGACTTAATGCGGGCTCGGGAGTTGTACAAGCAGAGCCTGGAAGTTTGGAAAACGATTCCCAATCCTGGTGCACTGACTCCAGACGGCTACCTCGCCGGCGATCCACGGAAGACGACTCGCGCCCTGGACTCCTGCAATGCCCGGTTGGCAATGTTGAACCGCAGTTAGAAGCTGATCTTTAAAATGGTACCGTTGACTCCCACCAGCCATCCGGCTTTCGGACTGGCAAACGCCACTGCCCAAAATCCGTCTACGCCCGGCAACGAGTACCATGTCGTTCCTTCGTCAGGAGTCCACGCCGCTCCCCCTGTATTTGCAGTGACCACTACAGTCCGGCTTCCGTCGCCGTTGCCAACTCCATGTGCGTACGCCAGTCCGAAGATGGCCCCGGTTACAGGAGGCGGATTCGTCAGCGTCCACGTAACACCGCCATCGCTCGACGTAGCCGTCTTCGCATTATTCGGATCGGTTGGATCCAAATCGCCGCCGCCCACGATGCCATTCCACGGGTTGCGGAACGCCACCGTGAATGCGCCCGCACTGGACGAACTCACTAGCGGAGTGTCATACGCGTTCCAGGTGTCGCCGCCGTCTCTAGTGGCCAGCACTCTCGCGATCGTCGAACCGCCGGTCGCAATCCAAGCGTTTTGCCCACCCTGCGTCGCCACACACGTGCCGCTGGCTGCAAACGACGCTTCGCCCGGCAACGCTGTCGGCATGTTGCTGCTGATGCTTTGCCAGGTCGTTCCATCTGTGGTGCGCAGATCCGGGAACACTCCATTCACCGAGTCGCTGTGCGCAATACCTTTCTTTGGCGTCCAGAAAGCGAAGCAATCGTAGAACGCGCCCGGAAGCTGGTTTACGAACTGCATCGTCCAGGTGGCGCCACCGTCGACGGTCTTGTAGATGCGGAAGTCCGTCGGGGCACCACTGACGCCGATCGACATCAGATATGCCACCTTGGCGCTTACGCCTTCTACATCGCGGAACTGAAGCAATTCGGCGCCCGGAACCACCCCTGCTTTCCATGTATTTCCGCCATCGCTCGTGACGGTAAACGTGCCATTACGGCCGGAGGCCCAAACCACTTGGGGGTTCACCGGACTGACGGCAATCAATCCGTTCGTAGTGCCGCTGCTTTGCGGAGTCAAGGTGGGTTGAACTGTTCTTGGCCGGTCTTGCGCAATCACGGTTGCAAACGCGGTGATCAGGAACACAACCAGGGAACGCTTTAGCATGACACTTCCTCCCTGGCCAAAGTTTGCGGGCAGTATAGGACACGCCGCGATGGGCGTCAAATTCGGCAACTACCTCGAAAAACACCTAAAATCCGCACTGACTTCACTGCTGCAGACATTCTGTTCGAATGAAGTTGTGCCGACACGACATTGGCGCAAAACCCTAGTGCTGTATCGGATGCGCCCGACAGTGAGTGCGCATCCGATACAGCACTAGGGTTTCGGGCCAACGTGCTGATAGCCGACCTCAACACACGATGAGTGATCGGTTTTCGGGAAGCCCTGCCTTCGTAACAACGATCAGCCATTCACAAGAATGGGTGGGCCAACTATTGCCCACCTAACAGTTGGAGTTCGCCCAACGCCCGTAGGCCCCCGCGATCTTCGGGTCAACAATCACGCCGCTCGTAATGATGCTGATTCCTCTCTCGAGATTGTGTGATCCAGACCGTAGGCCCGGCTCAACGGCGGTTGTCGCGCGTTGAGGCATGCTTCCAGCCAATTGCAGAGAAATACCAGCAGTCCAGCCGGAGGCTTGAGCCAAACATTGGCTTTGGTTTCCCGCCACTCTGGGCGCACAAGAACTCGCAGGCCGCGATCAGATAGGGCATTAAAAGCAACTTCATCGCTCTCGTCGTTACCGAGGCAGGCCACCGGAGCTTCAGGGTACAACTCGCTAACGATCGTGCGCACCGCGTCGCCCTTGTTGCGCTCCGGTGAGCGAATCTCGACACCACCGTCAAATTCCTGCATTACCATGCCGGCGCGACGGGCGATCGGCAGCCAGCCCCGCGATACGATCCTGCCTATGTCGGACTGCACGTCAGTCGGTAACCCGCGCCAGTGCACAGCCAAGCCGCCTGGTTTGTGCTCGGCCAGATGGTGTAGGCCCAGCCCGTCGAGCCATGTGTCGGCCTTGGCCAGCGCCTGGGTTTCGATTTTATCCGGGTGAGGCAATTCGCAAGGACCGCCGGATCTCAAATGCTGCAAACCGTGCGCGCCGAAGATCTCGGGATGAGGCCTGATGCCAAGCAACGGAACGACCTCGGGGGCGGGCCGTCCTGTGATCAGAACCACGCGCGTATGTCCGGTGTTCATGATCTCTGTCAGCAGGATGGACACTCCTGGATAAGGAAAAGCCTCTTCACGGTCTAACTGGAACGGGGACAAGGTTCCGTCATAGTCCAGAAGCAGCGCGGACTCGCGTGCCCGGCTCAGTTCGCCGAAGAATTGTTCCATTTCGAGTTTGACATCTGCATCGAGCAAGTGCGCCTCCGTGCGGACAAAGTTCCTGTTGTCAGGCAGCCAAGCTCTTCCGAAGCTCTCCTGTCTGTCGCCGGTGACATCAGTTCGAACTTCACAGGGTTCGATAATCAGGTTCCAACAGAAACCGATGCCTGATGGCGATGGGTAAGTGGTCCCGCCCACTGTCGCTGATCGTCAATCGTAGGTCGCCTCGCCGATCTCAGGGACAACTGAAACAGCCGGCGCTATTCATTGCTCACTCCTCAAGACGGAACTTTTGTACATGCTTAAGTTAGGGCAAATCGGATGCCAAAAACTGTGGCGGCAGTAAGTTGTTTAGGTTCGTGCTATTGTCGGTGACCTGTCCATGGGCGCAGTGCAACTTTGACCAGTTACAGGAAAATTCTTCCCAATGTCCCCAATCCAAGCCGGGCTCTACGGAATAAACTGCCTGCTTTATCGAAAATTGACCCCGTTAGAGAGATTCTTCAACCCCTCGTCACCGGGCCGAACCGAATCCCATTTTTCCACACAGGAGAGCAGGGATGACGGTGGAGAAGAAGTTGTGGCGCAACCCGAGAGAAAAGTAAGAGTGGGCGTGGCGCCCACGCGAACGCGATTTTGCGCCAACTGAGATTGGCGACACAGCCAACTTTTGGCTAACTGGTCCACCGCGAGTTTGTCGAGCGGTGCCTTCTGTCGAAATGCACGCGCGTCCAGTTGTGTCGAAGGCGCGACCGGAGTCGATTGGCAATACCCATGAGGCAGCGGTGCGCGAGGTGGGCGTATTCCGGCTTGTGGACCGCCCTCGGCCTGTTCCTGCCTTTGGGAACGCTGGCTCTGTTAGAAACGAGCCGCCAGCCTGGAGTTCGCCAGTTGCACAACGCAGTTGGATTAGGCGTGGCAATCGGTATTCACGTGGTGATCGTCGCCCTATACCAAGCTTCGTGCGGCCAAACTGAGCGCCGCGTCCTGATGGCAGAGAAGCTTGCGACCGTTACTCTTCATCGCTGCTCTTCCGCTCCTCAATCGCCATATCCTTGGACTCGCTCGACTCGAACACGTCCCCGCATTCTTTGCACTCGACGTATCTCCAATTGAAACGATCTGCTCCAGCGAAGCCCAACTCCGTGAACAAATCCGCCGGTCCGTCATCCATGAACTAGGCCACTATTTCGGGATGGACGAGGAGCAGCTGAAGAATGTCTAGCATCTCGTAGTCGCCTCAGTCCACCGACGAAAACGTCGATACACCATTAGATGAAATCGCAGTTGGCGAAGAAACCACGCCTACCAAGATGTAAACGATAAGCGAGAATCACATTCGTTGACGTTTGCAAGCGTTCTGCGCCATGCAGTTGTGTAGCATAGAGCAGGGTACTAAGTTCGACTCCAGCCGCTCGATTTCATCCATCGTGCCCCAGTGGAGTGTAAAAGCAGTATTGGTCGAACGTACAGCGCGTTGTTAGGTGTGGTTGTTAATATTCCAAGTTATTGCTACTTTTCCTCGAGCGTGCCCCTCTTCCAGATACCGGATGGCCTCATGCACTTCACTCAACTTGTAACGCTTATCGATGACTGGTGTTATGTTTCCGGCCTTCATGAGATCGCTCACAATGGTCAAGTCTTTCTGGTTCGGTTTCGCCAGAAACGTGACGAATTTCTGGTTCACGAGCCGCGACAACACAAGCGCTGCGATCAAATGAGCCATAGGACCGATCATCCACCGACCGGTCGGCCCTCCGACGGCAATGTTCGTACCCTTAGGATTTAAGACGCCCCGGCATGCTGAGAACGAATGGTTCCCAACGCAGTCGAATATCAGGTCGTATAGTTGTCCGCTCTTGGTGAAATCCTGCTGGGTGTAATCAAAGACGTGATCTGCGCCGATGGATCGGACCATCTCCACATTTCTCGTGCTGCATACGCCGGTCACATCCGCGCCGAACCACTTGGCCATCTGCACCGCGAAAGTGCCCACTCCTCCCGCCGCACCGTTAATCAAGACCTTCTGCCGAGGTTGAATCTTTCCCTTGTCGCGAAGACCCTGCAACGCGGTGTATGCCGCCACAGGTACAGAAGCCGCTTGCTCAAACGTCACATTATCCGGCTTCATAACTAATGCTGACTCGGAAGTACACGCGTACTCGGCAAAGGCTCCTCTGCACATGCCGAACACCTCGTCGCCTGGTTTGAACTGGGTTACGTTCCTGCCAACCGCTTCAACCCGGCCCGCCACGTCAACGCCGAGTCGTGTAAACCTTGGTTTGCGCAGCCCGGCCATTATGCGAAGGAGATACGGCGTGCCTCTCATGTAGTGCCAGTCCAGTGGATTGACGGAAGCTGCGAGAACCCTTATCAAAACTTCGTTGTCCGCAGGAACGGGCTTCTCGACGTCCGTGATTTGGACAACATCCGGAGGTCCATATCTGGTATATACGGCGGCTTTCATTGGCATTCCCCCGCTGCGCTGACCTGCTCTTCCATATAATCGTTTTGTCTTGCGCTCTTGTCATGATGGCGCCGCAGGCGTAGCGCGGTACAACCGCTCGATCAACGGGACGGGGCGGCCAATCGCTTTACCTCTGCGCGTTTAATCAGAAGCCACGCCATAATCGGCAGTTCTCCAACCCCTCCGGGATGCCCGCAAAAGCTGCGGACGAGAAAAATAAAGGACTTGTATGGCGCAGCTAAAGCTCGCCCCTTCAGAACACAGACGAAATCGAGTTTTTCGGCAGCCTGTAAAGTCGTGCCTTGATACAAAGCCGTTCAAATTTGCGGGCAATAAGGCGACACTACTTCACACCGATAAAGATGTGCGCCTGAACATTATTTGGGTCTTGTGGGCCTTCGTAGCGCTCGAAATCAGTCTTGTAAGCCCTCGATGGGTTGCTCGGCTCCTGGAAATACGCCCAGATCTGTTTCCAGACCACAGGGACGACTTCCTGCCCTGGTCCGCGAGCGGATTCAAATTCAACGTACTTTCCCGCCGGTACCGTGACCGCCACCATTCCGGTTGGCGCCTTGGTGCCCGGCTTCACCTTTGCTCCCAGGATGTAGGTGTAGTCGCCGTTCCAGTCGCCAGCATACTTGGTGTACACGACCGTGATCGATTGGTCGCTTCTGTCCGGTATTTGGTTCACGAGGCCTTCCATAAACAGTCGTTGCCACTGTTTCGGAATCACTCCGTTGCCCGTGGCTTCCTGTGCGTTGTTGGTTCGAGCTTCGATCCCGATTACTTCGAACTCCGATTGGTCGGTCGCTTTTGGTTTCATAACGTCTTGATTCTGTTGCGCGCCGGCGTTACATGCAAACACCGCACAAAGAATTACGGAGAGGATAACGCGGATTCGAATGTCTTGGCTCATTCTGTTCTCTCACCACGAGGACTGTTATTGTCTGCAATTCTGGCACGGTTGGCGTTGCTTTGATAGTCTCGTTGCAACGCACCCCGGGGTAAAAACCAGTTCTATCAGGAGACCGGCTTTTGAAGATTCGTGCGCTGTCCCTCTGCGCAACATTCCTGCTGCTCGCTACTCCGTTGATCGCTCAGATTGATGCCAAGACGCGCCAGGAGTCGCGGGCGATCCTCCAGCAACTGATCGAAATCAACACCACCGACTCCGTCGGCAATGTGACCACCGCCGCGGAGGCGATGGCGAAGCGGCTGCGCGATGCGGGTTTCGCCGAGAGCGACATCTTCATTGGCGGTCCCAACGACCGCAAGAAGAACATGGTTGCTCGTCTTCATGGAACTGGTCCAAAGAAGCCCATTCTGCTGATCGGGCATCTCGATGTGGTCGAGGCCCATCGCGAAGACTGGACGCGCGATCCCTTCAAGCTGGAGGAAACCGACGGATTTTTCTACGGACGTGGCACGCAAGATATGAAGGCGTCCGACGCGATCTTGGTGCTGACGATGATTCGCTTTAAGCAGGAGGGGTACAAGCCCGATCGCGACATCATTCTCGCGCTCACTGCCGACGAAGAAGGCGGGAAGTCCAACGGCGTCGATTGGCTGCTGAAGAACCACCGTGAGCTGATTGAGGCCGAGTTCGTGCTGAATCCGGATGGCGGAGGAGTAGAAACCGAAAAAGGGAAGCCGGTCATTGTTTCGATGGATGCCAGCGAGAAGCTCTATGCCGACTTCGAACTGGAAGTGACGAATGCTGGCGGGCACAGTTCTCTCCCGATTCCAGACAACGCGATTTACCATCTCTCCGACGCGATAGTGCGACTGCAGAATTTTCACTTTCCCTTCGAACTCAACGATGTGACGCGCGCTTTCTTTCAGCAAACAGCCAAGGTGCAAAAGGGACAGACCGCTGCTGACATGTTGGCCGTCACCAAGGCGCCTCCCGATCAGGCGGCCATCGACCGTCTGTCGAAGGACCCGTACTACAACTCCACCATGCACACAACGTGCGTGGCGACGCGCCTCCAGGCCGGACACGCAAACAACGCGCTGCCCCAGCGCGCAACCGCGAACGTGAACTGCCGAATTCTCCCCGGACACTCCCGTGAGGAAGTGCGCAAGACCCTGGTCGATGTGATTGCTGATCCGAAGGTCTCCGTCACTTATGTCACGAATGGCATGAAGGTCATCGCCAACGATCCGGGAAACAAGTCGCTGCCGCCCGTGCCGCTCAAGCCGGAGGTCATGGTTCCGTTGGAGAAGATATCCACGCAGATGTGGTCGGGCGCACCGGTGGTACCGACTATGGCAACCGGGGCTTCTGATGGCGTCTACACCAACGCGGCGGGGATGGCTACGTATGGAGTCTGCGGGCTGGCAATCGATATTGACGACCAGCGTGCTCACGGTCGCGACGAGCGCCTGGGAGTTGAGTCCTATTACACCGGCGTGGATTTCTACTACCGGTACTTGAAGGCGGTTACTGCAGCTCGTTAGAGGATTGCCGTTTTGATGATATTGACCCGTTCCGCCAGGGTTCCCGGCTCGACTGAGAATAGTTCGAAGCCGAAATCCCGGTAAGTCTGTTGGTGAATTTCCTCAAAGCGCAGCGTTTCCTCGAATGTGACTCGTCGGGCTTCGGTAGGTGTGACGAAGCCAAGATTGCGAATGAAGAAGACACGGCGTTGGTAGGTTGCTTCTCTCGTGACGCGGTCCAGTTCGCCGACAAGAAAGGGTGACATCGGATACCCGAGGTAGGTTGCCAACGCCGCGGTACACACAATACAGCGGTCGTGAAACTGAACCTCATCTGGTTGATAAGACGCTCGGATCTGCCGGTCCCTTTGCAGACGAGCGATTACATCGACAAATGACGGGTCGGTCCAGGGCTGAACCGTACCTTGAGACTGCAGTGCGGAGATGACGTCAGTAGCTGCCTCTTCGACTACGCTGAACCCGTCGAGTTCTAACTGGCGGATGATCGCTGTCTTTCCCGCCCCCGGCGCGCCGCTGACGACGAACCTTCTCATGGAATTTCCTTCTGCAGGGAACTGTGTCCTGAGCCGGAAATACGTTCAGAGAGTCGTCTGGGCACAATGTCAATCGCGCACGGGCTCGCCGTACATCGAGTTGTAGCGCAATCCGATTTCGCCGCAGGAGCGTTGCTCGACCGAGTACACGATGCAGGAATCGAACGGTCTGGAGTAAACATGCAGGCTGACGGCCCGTTCTCCGAATTCGCGCGGGTTGCGCACGTCGTGCACGGGGTTGAGCGGGTCCACGGCAACCGGATTGGAGGAGGTGATCTGCACTACATCCGTTGGAACGATGTTGCAGCGGTGGGTAGCCAGGTCTTCCTCAATCACGCGGTAGTTGTAGACAGAGAGGCGTCCGACCGGAGCGGCCATCCAGCAATGCTGATCTTTGTGGTTGTGAATCGATGAGCTCATTCCGACCTCCCAGCAAATCGCCAGGAGTTCATAGAGATCGGTTTTGTCGATGAGGTTTCGGGTGTAATGCTGCCGGTTCCAGAAGAGGTACGGCTGAAGGGAATCAGGGTCCACGGGATTGGAACGCATGTATGCCAGAGGCGTTTCGACGGTGTCGAAATCGCTTTGCTTGAGTTTTTGCAAATTGTTGACAAAGTCCTTAATCGAGACTTTTTGCACCGCCGTTGCCGTGAAATTGCCTTCTTCCACTCAAGACCTCCATGCGTCCGGGACGCGCAAGATCGCTCACTGCGCGCAACTCGCGCATCATGGCACAGTCCGAATCACGGTGTAAAGCGCGCACTTCCGTTGAGATGGCCTTGGCGGGAGCACCAATGCATGCGGCGGTGGATCAAATTGCGACTGGAAGCTCCCCGGCCAACAACTTACCGCTGCCTTGGGGTTTACATCCATAACGCGGGGTGTCCACCCAGCCGGAGACAGCAATCCGGCGAGTTGACATTCGGTTTTGGGCATATAATGACCGCAGAAAGCGCCCCTCTACGGACGTGAGCTTTCGGAAGGCGCAAGAGCGACGCTACCCCGGGGTCCAGACGAGGCGTCGCGTGGTGGGGTTCAGCAAGGTGAGGACGCGCTCGGGATCGGAGTCTCCGATGAAGGCACGCGCTGTTTCAGCTTCCATTGCGTGGTTGCTGTGTTTCTGTTTGACCATGCCGGCAGTGGCCCAATCGGGCCCGCAGACTCAGTCTGCGCCAGCGCCGGCGGCCAGTCCCGCTCCGACGACTGACACCACCCAGAGCACTGACCCCTCGATAGCCGGCAGTTCCGCTAACGCCGCGCCCGATGGTGCGACCTCGACTCCTAATGTAAAGGCTGGCAGCAAGAACGACGTGGACGCGATTGGCAATCGCAACGTTGGCGGACGCGGGCTAGGCGATTGGTACTCGACCGATACCGAGATCAAGATGGGCAAGCAGTACGCCATGATGGTCGAGCAAACCGCGCGCATGATCCAGGACCCGGTCATCAATGAGTACGTCAACCGAATCGGACAAAACCTGGTTCGCAACTCCGACGCCAAGGTGCCATTCACTATTAAGGTGATTGATTCGGATGAGATCAACGCCTTCGCTCTGCCCGGCGGTTTTTTCTATGTAAACAGCGGCCTGATTTTGGCGGCGGACGAAGAGGCCGAGCTTGCCGGTGTGATGGCGCACGAGATTGCCCACGTTGCCGCGCGTCACGCGATGCAGCAGATGACGCGTGCCCAATACGCCCAGATGGCGACGATCCCGCTCATTTTCGTCGGGAGCTGGGGCATCTACGAAGCGGCCAGCATAGCCATGAATCTCGCGCTGCCCCTGACCTTCATGAAGTTCTCACGCAACTTCGAAAGCGAGGCTGACTACCTGGGTGTGCAGTACATGTATAAAACCGGGTACGACCCGCAGGCCTTTGTGACGTTCTTCGAGAAGGTCGAGGCGAAGAACCAGAAGCAGCCCGGAACCCTCGCAAGAGCGTTTTCCTCCCATCCGCCGAATGCGGAACGCATCGCGAAGACTCAGGCGGAAATCGCCAAAATCCTGCCGAGCCGGCCGGAGTACGTTCTCGATACCTCTGAATTTGACTCGGTGAAAGCGAGGCTGGCCTCGCTACAGAATCGTAAGAAGGCCGTGCCATCGAACGACCCCAACAAACCCACGCTACGAAAGACCACAGCCGATAACAGCACGACGACCGGTACACAACAGCCGGCGGACGACCGTCCAACCCTTACAACTCGGGACGATTAGGTTGAGAGCGAGCGGCGATGTGCTGACGCTCGATTAGGAGCAGAGCTTTGCATCCGCATGGGTCGAACGCCTGCATTGCTCTGAGAACAATCAGGCCGCTCGACGTGGCTGCGAGACTGCCGTGGCTGTGGTGGATGAGGGCTGACGGACAACCTTCATTTCGTTCCAGTCGTAAGGAAATTCTTGTCCGCATTCCAGACAAACTACGTAGGTGCCGGTGACGGAAGCCGCTTTACTGCGGCGTCTCGCACCTCTCACCGTGATAGGAAAGCTTAGCCGGTGGTGGGAGCAGCCGAACATCAGATCTAAGAAACCCATACATCGCCTCCATTTGGTCCCGTTCTAGTCGACGGCCGCGACGTAGAAAATACGTCGGAAAACGAAGAAGCGCTGGAGCGGGTACAGAGTGGCGCAAAACCCAACGTTAGTGAGTTGGATTCCGGTGCAATAAGAAAGGTGCAGTTAGTTGGAGAAACGGGAGTGATGGCGGGGTCGCCGCGCGATAACACGGGTGAAAGCTGGCCGACCGATCAACAGCTATCTACTTGGGAGTTCTCGCAGGCGGCTTGGAGGAAACGGCCTCGGCATGGCCCTTGCACTTGCTGACGATCGCGGTGCGCAGGCGCCCCCGAAGTTCGTCCGGCAGTTCGTAGAGATGTGATTCCCGGTAAATCTCGATGGTCATCTTGGTCGTATTGCATACGACGTAGCAGTTGTGGCACCACTGAAGATGGTCCTCCAATTCGGCCTTGGTCTGGGCGTCCATCGCCCCATCGAGGTAGTCGGTTAGCTCCTTGAGGAATTCAGAGCACGTCACTTTTTGCCATCTCCACCAACACGATTTTTGAAGTACTTGCTCAAGCGCTCGCGCAGTTGCAACCGGGCACGAAGCAGTCGAGACTTCACTGCCGGTATGCTCAAATCCAAGGCGTCCGCAGTCTCTTCGGTGGAGAGACCCTCGACGTCGCGCAGCACAAACACGGTGCGAAAACTCGGCGGCAACCCTTGGATCGTCTTACTCAGTATTTCTTTTAGTTCGCCCTGGCTATAAAGTTGCTCCGGATTCGGCGCCCAGTCAGCGACCTCACGGGGCATCGAATCTTCTTCCGTCTTGATGTCCTCATCCAGCGACACCATTCGCTCGGGACGGCGGCGGCGCAGACGCATCAGCGCCTCGTTCACCGCGATGCGTACCAGCCAGGTATAGAACTTGGACTGCTCCTGGAAATTTGCCAGGTTCTGGTACGCCTTCAAAAATGCGTCCTGCACCACGTCTTCCGCGTCTTCGCGATTTTGCGTGATGTGCTGAGCGATGCGGAACACGTTGCGGTCATACCGCCGCACCAGCTCTTCAAAAGCACTGATGTCGCCGGCCTTGGCCGCATGAACCAGCTTTAGCTCATCGCTTGCTGGTTCTTCCACTTTTGGTTGGATGGTACCCATGTCTCTGCAGATTCAGGATTTTAACGTATTGACTGCTTTTGCTTCTTCGACATTATACAGGTCAGCGGTGCAGCCTCCTCGACACACGCACATCGTTTCCCATCACGATCGCGTATCCGCAGGTGCACATCTGGATTAAGCAAGATTTCTCCCGATGTACCACCTAAGTCCGGCGCACACGACACCATCGGATTGCCTTGTCGGCGTACAGAAGGAATCTAGTTGGCAACGCGTTGGTCTCACGATGTCAGGGCGTAGTCGAGTTACACTGGACCCAGTGAGTTCCCACAGCCGATTTATTGCCTTGAGTCTGGCCGCACTGCTGTTGCTGCAATGCAGCTCCATGCCGGCACAAGATTCGTCGTCTCCTGCAACCAAGAAGCAGAGCAGTTCGGCCTCTTCCGCCAAGAAGAAGAGCTCCTCGACATCCGCAAGTCACAAAAAATCGTCGTCTGCCAAGGGCCACGCGCCGCGCAAAAAATCTACTGCTGCCCGCACCATCAAGCTGCATAAGACGTTTGTGGCGTCGAGCGACTTACGGCCCATGGCCCGGCAGTTGATTGAATACCGCACCCCTGCCGCCTACGCCGGGGTTGAGAATTATGCAACCAAGCATGCGGCTACAGAGCCGGGGGCACTGGCCTGGTTTGCTATCGGGTACGCGCATTACCTAGACGGCCAATATCCGGCGTCGATCGCCGCTCTGGAAAAAGCCCAGTCTTACATCGGCGAGCTCAAGGATTATACGGCGTACTTCATCGGCAGTTCGTATGTGGCGAGTAATAATCCCCAGGCGTCTTTGAACTATCTGAAAGATTTCGGAACTCGTTATCCGGACTCCGTATATTCCAACGACGCGATGCTGGGATATGCGAGGGCCTTGCTTGCCACCAACCGTTCGGCGGAGGCAGTACAGCTTCTCTCGCACCAAAGCGGCGGCGGCGCTGAAACCGAATACGTGCTGGGCAAGGCCTATGTGCAGAATGGACAGGGCCGCACGGGCGCCGAGGTGTTGCGGCGGGTTTATTACAACTATCCAACGAGTTCGCAAGCCGACTTGGCCGACAGCGATTTGAAGAAGGTTCCAGAAGCGCAGGCACTCCCGGCGGTGACATTCGCAGAACACCAACGCCGCGCCGATGGCCTGTACAAAGGACGCCGTTGGGCGCCCGCGGCCGACGAGTACAAAGTGATGGTCGCGCTAGCTCCCGCCGCGGAGCAGTCGCAGGTGAATATCCATCTGGCGAATGCGCTGATGAAGTTGGGTGATAATCGTCAGGCGAAGGATGTGCTTGCCCATGTACCCGACGACGGCAGCGAGGCCAGTGCCGAGAAGTGGTACCAGAGCGCAGAAATCGCGCGCAACACCAATGACGACGCGGAACTAACCACTGTTCTGCAGCATATGCGAGCGACTACGCCTAGCTCGCCGTGGCTTGAGTCGGCGCTGTTTACGGCCGGTAACATGTACTTGCTGCGACAGGACTATGATCGCGCCATCGACTATTACCGCGAGATCCATGAGCGGTTTCCCGACAGCAGCAAATCGTCTTACGCTCACTGGAAATGCGCGTGGCTGACCTATCGTCAGAACCGTTCTGAACAAGCGAAGAAATACTTCGACCAGCAGATCGAGTTTTATCCTGCGTCGAATGAAGTTCCCAACGCCATCTATTGGCGCGGCCGCATGGCCGAGGCAGACCAGAATTATGGGCTGGCCCGCTCGTACTACCTGAAGCTCAGCGACCGCTACCGCAACTATTATTACGGAGTGGCAGCGCGGAAGCGCCTGGCGACTCTTCCCGATGCCCAACCCGTTGCGGTTGTTAGCCTGCAGCGCATACCAGGCATCACCAAGATTGAGCCGGAGGCGCTACAGACGGCTCCTCCTGAAGACGACCTGCATTACAATCGCTCGCGGCTGTTGGAGAATGCGGGCGCGCTCGACTTGGCAGTGAAGGAACTGCAAGCCGGAACCAGCAGCGGTCCGTCGTGGGAGATGGTGGAAATTGCTCGCATGTACACGAGCGCCGGCGAGTATTACCGAGCGCTACAGGCGCTCAAGCATGCGGTCAGCGGATATTTCGCGATGGATGTGAACGCCTTGCCGCAGCCGTATTGGGAAGGCCTGTTTCCACGGCCTTACTGGGAGTCGCTGCGGCGATACTCGGAAGCCAACGGACTCGACCCATATCTCGTGGCGTCGCTCATTCGGCAGGAGTCGGAGTTCAATCCAACGGTGGTCTCACACGCCAACGCCTACGGTTTAATGCAACTCTTGCCCAAGACCGGCAAGGGGACGGCTAAGGAAGTGGGCTTGCACAATTACAAGACCGACTCGCTACTCGACCCGGCCATTAACATCGAGTTGGGCACCAAGTACTTTCGCGAGATGGTCGACCACTTCGGCGGGCAAGTGGAGTACGCTCTGGCTGCCTACAACGCCGGCTCTTCGCGCGTTGAGGACTGGCGCTCATCGGGGAATTACCATGACATCGAAGAGTTCGTGGAGTCGATCCCGTTTACCGAAACCCGCGAATATGTGCAGGCCATCGTGCGCAACGCAGAAGTGTACAAACAGGTTTACAAGATGCCGTAAGGAATTCTGGATGGAGAGGAATTCCCCGCGGAGTCGCGGAGGACACGGAGCTTTGGGCTTTCAGGTCCTCTGCGATCTAGCCAGCCCACTGGCTCTGAATCAATCCTGTTAGGCGAGCAGATCTCTATGCCAGACAAGTCCCGCTGCGCAAAATCCTAATTTGCCCTGAAGCTCACGGTGACCGCCTGGCCTGTGTAGAGGACAGCCCGATCCGCACTCGCAGTTGGCTGCTCACCAACGCCGTGTCCTCTTCCTACCAGCACGATGTTGAAGGTGCGCGCCTGCAGCATCCCAGGGAAGCTGCCTGTGCGGGTTCCGATCGATAGGGTTTGCGTTGCATCCTTCCAGGTGACGGGAATTATTGCGTACTCGCGCTTCTCGTGGCCGTAAGTCTCTCCGTCATCTTCGTACAACGTGAATCTGCCGTCAGCGCCGCGATAGATTCGCAGCTCGATAGGATCGGCGGCCTTCTCGCTGGTGTACTGCAGTTCTGGACCCATTGGTACGATTGACCCAGCTCGCACGTACAGGGGCATAGTCTCAATGGGCGCCGCAGCATTGACCGTCTGTCCGCCTGAGAGAACTGCTCCCGTCGAGAAGTCATACCAGTCGGTTCCGACGGGCAGGTGAACTGGACGAGAAGTTGCGCCTGCCTTCGTAATCGGATTCACCAGAAATGCTGGCCCGAACATGAATTCGTCCCCGACTTCGAGGGCCTCACGATCGCCTCGAAAGTCCATGACTAGCGAGCGCATAGGCGTATAACCCTCGGACGTTGTCTTCCACGCCATCGAATAAGTGTAAGGGAGTAAGCGGTAGCGCAGGCTGTCGTAGCTCGCAAGAATCGCTTGCGCGCGCGGTCCATAAGACCATAGCTCATTTGCTCTGCGCGCTCCGTGGGTGCGGAAAATCGGGCAAAATGTGCCGTACTGGAACCAGCGCACAAAGACTTCCTGGTACGCCGGATTGCTCGGATCTCCACCCTGAAAGCCACCGATATCGGTCGTCCAGTAGGGAAGCCCTGACATCGAGTAGTTCAGCCCGGCGGGAATCTGTCGCCGCAGAGAGTCGAAAGTGGGAGCAATGTCTCCCGACCATGAAGCCGCGGCGTGGCGCTGCTGTCCGAGGAAACCCGACCGCGTCAGGATAACCACACGCTGCTTGTCGGTAGTGGCGCGTTGGCCCTCGTACACCGCCTGCGTCTCCATCAGCGGATACATGTTGGCGTACCGCGTTCCGCTGCCTAATGCGGTGTGCGCGCCTTCGAGCATCGGGCCTTGCTCTTCACCGTAGAAGTCGAGCGGCTCGGAGGAATCGAGCCACCAGGCCTCGACGCCCTTGTCGTATAGGTTGGTCTTCATCTGCAGCCAGAATGTACGTCGGGCGTCGGCATTCAATGCATCAAACAGCCGGCTGCCGGGATAGTAGCTGGGAACTTGTGTGCGGCCGCCGGTGACGAAGTAGTTATGAGCCGACATTTCGTCGAAGTTCGCGCTTGGTGGAGTGTAGAGCGGCCACACTGAAATCATGGTGTGCACGTGCATCTCGCGAAGCTTCGCGAACAGGGCGGCTGGATCAGGGAAGTTGCTGGTGAACTGGTGAGATCCCATCCGCACCATCCAGTCAAAGTCGAGTACCAGATTGTCGAGCGGAATCTTAAGGTCACGATACTTTCCGGCCACGTCAAGCATTTCCTGCTGTGAGTTGTATTGAAATCGTGACTGCCAGAAGCCATACGCCCATAACGGCAGCATGGGCGCCTGCCCAGTTAGCTCGCGGTAGCTGGCGATGATGCGGTCGAACTCTGGTCCATCGAACAAGTAATAGTCGACAGCGTCGGCCGCCTCAGCACGCAGGGCAAGCTTCGGTTGGAAGTGGTTTTCGTAGCGACCCAGCGAAGCGGAGTTCCACAGCAGACCATATCCTCTGCTGGACAAAAGGAAGGGAATTGAAATGTTGGTATTGTCCTGCATCAGTAGCAAGTCGATGCCGCGTTGATTGAGCAACCCGCTCTGGTGTTGGCCAAGACCGTAGATCGCCTCGTCTTGCGTCAAGTCGAAATACGCGTCGGCGCGAAAACTCTTTTCACCATCGACTGTAATTGGCGTGAGTTCGCGTGGCCGTGGCGACGCCGCCTCCCGAATTAATAGGTTTCCGGCTGCATCCTCGAATACCAGCGCCGCCGAGTCGTGTTCGGCGACGATCCGCAGACGCTTGGTCGCGATGACGATGTCCTTGTTGGCGTCTTCCCTGACGGTGAACGATACGGTCGGCCAGTCTGTCCTCGCGATCCATGGCTGCGGATGCGATATGTGATTGTCTGGCTCAAACAGCACGTGTATCAGGGAGTCCGTGCAAACTTGCACGCGCAGAGTTCCGTGCTGAGTGTGGAACTCGACACCTCTGGCGTTCGAGACAAAACTGACGACTGAATCGGACTTAACCGGGGTTTGCCCCGGTGCTGGCTGGTTAGCAAACAGAACGAGGAGCAACGCAAGCCAAAGGGCTTTCATGATTACGGGCCAATGGGTAGAAATGCAGCAACAGTGTACGCGGCGGAAGGCAACCCGTGCAGAGAATGGGCGTGACGAAGCTTACGAACTGCTTTTCACAGCTTCCTCGCTCGGCTTCGCAAAGAGAATCTCGGAGACCAGGAGAATCGCCCCGATGACGATGGCGCTGTCCGCAACGTTGAAGTCCGGCCAACTGTAGCTGCCAACGTAGAAGTGCAGAAAATCCACCACGCGTCCGTCGACGATGCGGTCCCACAGATTGCCCGTAGCGCCGCCCAGGATGAGCGAAAGGCCAATGGTGGTGGTGTTCATGACATGGCTGTTTTTCCAAAGCAGTACGGAAACGATGATGAGGGCGATAAGCGAAAACCCAACCAGCGCAGCAATCTTCCAGGGCGCCGATGACTCCGCAAACAGGCCAAATGCCGCGCCAGGATTCTCGACATGGGTGATATGGAAGAAGCCGGGGATGACGGCGAGGCTTTCGTGCAGGGGAATGTAGTTCGCCACCGCCCACTTGGCAAGGCGATCCAGCGCGACCACACAGACGGCGATAAGGAAAAAATACTTACGCATGGAATAATATGACGGCGGCGGGTCCTCCGCCCTGAATTCAAAAACCTTGAATCGTCGTTCGTGCGTCATACACTGCTTAGACGCTGGCAGGCGGCGGAAGGAATCATGCTCCCGTCGCGGCCTGCTAATGAGCTCCGGCAGTCGCCTCAATTTCCGCCAACACCGCGCTGCACCTCTCGCAAACCGTCGGGTACGACTTATCTTCGCCAACGTGGACCGAGTAGTTCCAGCAACGTTCGCATTTCTCGCCAGGGGCCTTGCTCACCTTGATGAGCAATCCAGCATCGCCGTTGGCTGCCGCCGACTTCTCCAGCACGACGTCAGAGACAATGAACAGATAGCGGAGTTGATGGCGGTGCCGATGCAGCAGCGAATACAGCGGCTCTGGCGCAACCAGGTGTAACTGCGCCTCCAGACTGCCGCCGATCTGCTTCTCGGTACGAGCGACTTCCAAAACCTTCAGCGCCTCGTCGCGGACACTGAGCAAGGAAGACCATTCCGAAACCAGGCCCGCAGCATCGAATCCCGCAGGAACGCTGCCCGTCAAGTCGCCAGCTTGGGGAAACGTCGCCAGGTGGACGCTCTCGGGGTGGCCTACAATCCTGGGCAGGTAGTCCCAAACTTCGTCCGCGGTGAAGCACATGGTCGGAGCCATCAGGCGAACAAGAGCATCACCCAGCCGAAACAGCGCTGTTTGCGCCGCTCTTCGTGCCACTGACCTCGGCGCCGACGTGTAAAGTCGGTCCTTCAGCACGTCGAAGTAAATGGAACTCAGGTCGACAATGCAGAAGTCCTTCAGCCGCTGATAGGCCTTGTGGAAGGTGAACGTGTCGTAGTGACCGCGCACATCGTTGGTGAGCTCTGCCGCGCGCAGCAGGATGTACTGATCCAGAGGTTCCATCTCCTCGAACTCAACGCCATCCTGCCTTGGATCGAAGCCATCCAGGTTCGACAGAATGTAGCGGAACGTGTTTCGAACTTTGCGATAACTGTCCGCGACCCGTTTCATCAACTCGTCCGAGGCGCATTACGTCTTCGCGAAAGTCTACCGACGCTACCCATAGGCGGACGATCTCGGCCCCGAGCTTGTCGGTAATTTCGACGGGATCAACCGCGTTTCCGAGCGACTTGTGCATGGCGCGGCCTTGAGGATCGAGCGTCCAACCGTTAGTGGCCACGCCGCGGTAGGGCGCACCGCCTTTTGCGCCAACAGCGCACAGCAGGGAAGAGTGGAACCAGCCGCGATACTGGTCGCCACCTTCCAGATACAAATCCGCGGGCCAGGGAAGTCCCGGCTCGTGTCCCAGCACCGCCGCGTGGCTTGAGCCCGACTCGAACCACACGTCGATGATGTCCATTTCCTTGCGGAATTTCGTGGTGCCGCACTTGCCGCATTTGGTTCCGGCGGGAAGAATTTCTTCAGCGCTGCGCTTGTACCAGGCGTCCGCCCCTTCGCGAGCGAACAACTCTACGACGGCGCGATTCACAGCCTTGTCGTTGAGGAACGTATTGCACCCTTCGCACTGGAAAACGGCGATAGGCACACCCCAGATTCGCTGACGCGAGATGCACCAATCCGGCCGCGTCGCAATCATGTTCGAGATGCGTTCTTCACCCCATGCCGGGTCCCACTTCACCTTGCGGATCTCTTCGAGTGCGCGGCTGCGTAGTGTCCCTCCGGGCAGCTCGCCTTCCATCGAAATGAACCACTGCTCGGTGGCGCGAAAGATGATGGGATTGTGGCAGCGCCAGCAATGCGGATACGAGTGTTCGATCTTCTCGAAACCCAGCAATACACCGCGGCTCTTGAGCAATTCCACGATCAGCGGGTTGGCCTTGAATACCTGCTGTCCCTTATATTCCGGCAGGCCGTTGCGCAGAATACCGCCTTCGTCCACGTCGCAGGTGAGGTCGATGCCGTATTTCACGCCGGTCTGGAAGTCGTCCGCGCCGTGGGCCGGGGCAGTGTGAACCGCGCCTGTTCCGGTGTCCATGGTGACGTAGTCGCCGAGCACGCCGAGCACGCGTGCGATCAAGAAACGGGTGGGCAAAAGTCGCGTACTCCAGCTTCGAGCCTGGGAAGCTGGCGACCTCCTTGGTATCGCCCAAATTACATTTCTCGATGGTTTGCTGCGCCAGATCTTTGGCGACGATATAGATCCACTCGCCCATATCGAGCGCTACGTATTCTGCGTCCGGCGCAAACGTCACTGCCATAGAGGCAGGCAGCGTCCACGGGGTCGTCGTCCAGATGATGGTGGCGACGTTTTTCTTGCCGGCCAGCGCAGCGTCGATCTTCCCTGCATCGCTTGTCAGCGGATACCGCACCCACACACTCGGGCTGGAGTGCATTTCGTACTCGACTTCCGCCTCCGCCAGCGCGGTTTTATCGTGGATGCACCAGTACACCGACTTTAGGCCCTTGTAAACCATGTTGCGTTCGTAGAACGCGTAAAACGTCTCCATCACGACGCTCTCGTACTGCGGCGTCATGGTCAGATAAGGATCTTCCCAGCGTCCGAACACGCCCAGGCGCTTGAACTGCTTCCGCTGCAGGTCGAGGTACTTCTCGGCGTACCGGCGGCACGCCTCGCGCACCTGCATGGGGTCCATCTCCAGCTTCTTGCGCCCCAGGTCGTCGTCCACCTTAATCTCAATGGGCAGCCCGTGACAGTCCCATCCTGGCACATACGGCGCGTCAAAGCCGCTCATCGTCCGCGCCTTGACGATGAAATCCTTCAGTGTCTTGTTGAGGGCTGTGCCCAAGTGGATCGGCCCATTGGCGTAAGGAGGCCCATCATGCAATACATAAATCGGCTCGCCTTTATGGGTCTCTCGGATGCGCTCATAGAGCCGCATAGCTTCCCACTGTTCGAGCCGTTTCGGCTCGCGCTGCGGCAGGTTCGCCTTCATGGAGAAGTCGGTTTTCGGCAGGTTAAGCGTTGACTTCAGGTCGAGCGGCACTCCTGGTTTCTCCCCGTGGCCTGGTACAGAATGATCTGGATTGCACAGGCTATCTCTTCATTATAAGGAGCGCGCAAACCTCCGTCCAACAGCAGGTTGCGCTGGGCTTTGAGCCTTTACTTCCGGGATACTCCTCCAGTAATCTGGAATAGATTGACGACGGTGGGAACGGACCCGCATCCAATAAGAAACGGTTAAGGCAATGTGGACGGCGGTCAGACGACGGCTGGGTCGAAACCTTGCTACTCCAGTGGGGTTTCTATGTCAGGCGTGCGGTTCGGCTGGGCGCCTTCCGCGCATTTCCGACGTTCAACCGGGTGTTAACGTTTCGACCTTGAGGACGTAAATCGACTTATGGCTGAGCAAACCACGCTCCCACCCACCCGGGCAGGGAACGACGAGAGACCGGCAGAGCTGAACTTTTTGCCTCCGGTTGAATTGAATGAGTCCGTGTGGAGCTCGTTGCTGGGCAACATCCGGGCGGCGCTCAATCCTGAAAAGCTCCCACCACTGCAACTGACCTCAAAACCAATCGAAGACGATGGCCTGATCCTTCCGCGTAGCAGCATGGAAGGCTCGCTATGGAGCTCGCTCAGACAGAACATCCGCGACGTTATCTCTCCAGAGAAATTGCCGCCGTTGCAACTGACGTCGAAGCCGCTCGAAGACAATAATTTTGTCCGGCGCACGGATGTCGAGCAGTCGCTTTGGAGTTCATTACGGAGCAACATCAAGACCGCTTTCTTCCCGGACAAGTTGCCGCCCCTGGAACTGAGTTCCAAGCCCATCAAGGTACGCAGCATCTGGGGCTCTTACGACTATAAGCAGGAAGGCGCCGGAGTTTCGCTGGCGGTCCACGTAGTGATGATCGCCGGGCTGATCGGTCTGTCCATCATGAGCAGCCGGGCGGTGAAGTTAGACAACAAGGCGCAGAACGTGATGTCTCTCACCGATTCCGACGTGCCCCCGGAACTGCCTATGACCACCAAGAAGGGTGCCCAGATGGGTGGTGGCGGAGGAGGCGGGGATCGCGACAAATTGGCAGCTACCAAGGGCAAGCTGCCCAAGCTTTCCATGCAACAACTTGCGCCGCCTGCGGTGGTCATTCGCAACGACAATCCCAAGCTGCCGGTTGAGCCTACGGTGGTCGTCCCGCCCGACATCAAGATCGCCAGCAACATGCCGAATTTGGGCGACCCTATGTCACGGATCCCGGAGGGTCCGTTGTCCAACGGAACGGGTAGCGGCGGCGGTATCGGCTCGGGCAGTGGCGGAGGCGTAGGTTCCGGCTCCGGACCCGGCGTCGGCCCCGGTCACGGCGGCGGAATGGGCGGAGGAGCGTTTCGCGTAGGCAACGGCGTATCGGCGCCACGCGCCCTTGAAACTCCCGATCCCGAGTACTCCGAAGAAGCCCGCAAGGCGAAGTTCCAAGGTACAGTGGTTTTGTGGCTGATCGTCGGCCCAGACGGCAAGCCACGTGATATCCGAGTCAGCCGCCCGCTAGGAATGGGACTCGACCAAAAGGCCGTTGAAGCCGTGAACCATTGGCGCTTTGCACCCGCCATGAAGGACGGCCGGCCGGTCGCCGTACAGATCAACGTAGAGGTTAACTTTAGACTGTACTAAGCTGAGGAATAGGCTCTTAACAACTTAGCATTAATGAGGGGAGAGGCCGCTAGCTTCTCCCTTTTTCCGTGCCGGACATTTAACTTTTCTGCAACGTGCAGCCTATTTTTTTTCGGGAAGAACAACTTGGATCGCCAAAACCCAGAGTAAGATCATCCGACAGCACCTGTGGTGTGTCGATGCCGACCTCATCTGGACGACGGGTCGAAGTGGAAGCGAAGACGACCCAAGTGTCGCATCGTTCGCACCACAAATCCCGCCAGAGAAAGCGCCTCGTAGCAAAGGTTGTTCTGTTTCTGGGTCTCCTCATTGCCGGGTTGGCAGTCTGCGATTTCGCCTACAACGCATACATGCGAACCGATTGTTTCATTCCCGGAGAAGTCAACGATTGGGGAGTCAGGACTAACCAAGCGAGCCCAATTGACGAATGCTACGCAGAGATAGCTAGCCGCGATCAACGCCTGCAATTAGACGCCGCTGGTGCCTTGATTGCTGTCGCACTCTTGACGGGATCGATGCTGGCCTCTCGCAAGCTAAAACCTCACCGAAGATAACGGGCTGGTTTGCCAGTTCTGCCACGCTGGTGCACTCTAACTCGCGGCGACCTGCATCTCTCGAATGCACTGCTCGGCCCGTTGCAAGGCGTCCTGAATGTTAGGGCAGATATTATCCGCTCCCACGTGTTGATCGAATCCTGCCTGCTGCATGAGTTGGCGAGGTTGCGGCAGCGCTCCGCAAAACAGCAAGGCGCGTCCTGAGTCGTGCAACTTGGTAGCTAAGTCCTCTAACACACGAAGACCAGTGGCATCGATCGCCGTCATGTTACGCAGACGAATGACGACCACCGGCGGCAAGTCGTCGAGTTGCTCGCTCACCGTGTCCAGCTTGTCGGTAGCGCCAAACAAGAACGGCCCGTGGATACGGAAAACCCGAACATAAGCGGGGATATCTTTATCTTGCAGAATGTGTGCTCGACCCGCTTCTACGTAATCGTCGGTGACCTCGGAGACAGTAGTGGTCGCTGTGACCTTGCGGATAAACAATAGCGCGGCCAGGATCATTCCGAACTCAACCGCGACCGTCAGGTCGGCGAATACGGTCAGGGCAAAGGTCGCCAGCCAGACCGAGATGTCGGACTTCGAGAGCCGCAAGATTTTTCCTGTCTCGGCCCACTCGCCCATGTTGTAAGAGACCACCATCAGGATTCCGGCCAGCACAACCAGCGGAACGTGCGAGGCCAGTGGCGCGGCAAACAGCAGAATCGCCAGCAGCGTGAACGAGTGGATCATTCCTGCCACCGGGGTTCGCGCGCCCGAGCGGATATTGGTAGCAGTGCGGGCGATCGCACCCGTGGCCGGCAGCCCTCCGAACATCGGCGAGGCGATGTTGGCAATCCCTTGGGCAATTAACTCCACGTTCGGATTGTGTTTATCGCCCGACATGCGGTCAGCCACAACGGCCGACATTAGCGATTCGATCGCCCCCAGCATGGCCACGGTGATGGCCGGCGAAATCAGCCCGTGGACCATGTTCCAGTGAAATTGCGGGATGTGCAGATGCGGCGGCCCGGAGGGAATGCCGCCAAATCGCGTGCCGATGGTTTCTACCGGCAGCTTTAACAGCACGACGGCGATTGTGCCCAGCACGAGCGCAACGATGTATCCTGGCAGGCGCTTCGTGATCCTGGTCGTGATCAGGATGACGGCGATCGACAGCACTCCCAGCAGTGTGGCTTCCCACGAGATGCTGTAAAAGTTGTCGACGATCGCACGCATTCGTCCGATGAAGTCACCCGGCACATGCTCGATCTGCAGCCCGAAGAAATCTTTGATCTGGGTGCTGGCAATCAGTACGGCGATGCCGTTCGTGAATCCGAGTACAACGGGGCGGGGAATGAACTTTACTGCGGCGCCAAGTCCGGTAGCGCCCATGATGAATAGCAGGACGCCGGCCATCATGGTGCACATGAACAGGCCGTCGATGCCGTGTTTTGCGACGATCCCCGCGATCACCACGACAAACGCGCCGGTGGGGCCGCCGATCTGCACCCGTGAGCCGCCCAGCGCCGAGATCAGGAACCCGGTGACGATTGCGCAATAGATGCCGGCTTGCGGGGACAATCCCGAGGCAATTGCAAACGCCATCGCCAGCGGGAGAGCAACGAAACCAACCGTTACGCCAGCGCCGAGGTCAGCGAAGAAATCCTGGAGGGTGTAATTCCTCAGGCAGAGGACGGACTTGGGCAACCACTGTTCCATTACGAAGACAGCCAACCTTTTGGGATGATGTCTAATTCTAGTGGATCAGCCTACCTAAGCGCTGTGATTCGCGAACAGTGAAGCTTGGTCACTCACAAGCAACGCCTCGCTGTAGCAGCGTTACTCGTGTCAGTCGGAAGTTTCACAGTGTCTTGAGAAAGGCTTTCGCCTGATTCAGGTGAGGGAAGAGCTTCTCTTCGGCCTGAAATTCTTTGCCGTGAACACAACGGCGGCTGCCACGCAGCTTTACCGGATGTTTGAGGTGAAGCATCTCGTGGTACAGGATGTATTCAATCGCACAACGCGGCACCAGTGGATGGTCGAAAATGCGGCTCACTACGATGGCGTTGTGAGCTGGATCGTAGTGCGCCAGGCTGCGGCGCGAGCGGACTTGACTCCACGTAAGGCGTGGTCTGCCGAGCAGGCCATGAAAAAAACGCAGGTTCAACTCGTCAAATATCTCCTCGAGGTTGTAGACGAATCCCTTGGCAGCCCCAATACGTTTTCGGCCCCGAACTTGTCGCACCAGGTGCGCCTTAGCACGCATGTCGTGGCTGGAGACATAGCGCCGGAAGCGAACATTGTGTTCCGGGCGGATCGACTTGCGGTAAATCTTGGCAAGCAGAATATGCGCGATGGCTTCGAGGACGCTTTCGGGCGCCCCTTCCAACAGGTCGGAAAGTCGCACCTGCAGTCGGCCTTCACGCATCTTGATGTTGCTGTTCACATTGGCGAAGGGGTAGAACTCAATGCGAATTTCGGGCGCGGGCACACCTGGCCGCAGTTCCCGATGACACCGATGGAAGATAGTTTGAAGATTTGCCCGCAAGATTTTCTTAAGCTATCACGGCGTCTGTGCGCACGGAACTAATCTTTGCGCTCCGAATAATCCTTGTTAAGTTTCTTTTCCGCCGCCAGCTTGTTCTGTTCTTCCAGCGATTCGCGTGAGCTTTTGGCGCTGTCGGCCACCGTGTCGATCGCGTTCGCCAGCACGAAGGCGTACTGCGGCAATTCATCGGCAGGCGAGTGTTCTTTCAACTGGCGCAGATTCAGCTGCCATTCGCTGTCTGCCTCAATCACCAACTTCAGCCCCTTACGCATGTCTGTGCGGTGCTGGGCATACACGTCGATGTTGTCATCGGTCTCGTCCAGCAGTGTAATGAAGTCTTCCAGATAGTCGTGGATTTGTTTGGGCCGCGTTTCGCTCGGCGGGTCGGAACGAAGTATCCCGATCATGGCGATTCGTTCTTTCGCGAAGCGCACCATCAGTTCCAGCCGCTTGTTTGGATAGTCGGCGGCTTCCCGCATCTGATCAACTTCCGCGTCCGACATGGGATCGCGCTTCTGCGCCGCGGCGGGCGAGACACTCGAAATCAGTAATGCCAACACGTAGATAGGCGTCAGGTATCGATGCATCAGGATTTGTCCTTGGGCTCAGCTTTCTCGCCCCACATTCGCGCCAGCAGCCCTGCGCGAACCTGCTCCAGTTCTTGCACTGCCGCTTCCACCGGAGGCCGGTCATCGATGCTGAGGGAATGGCCAATATCTCTCATCCGGTTCTCCAGTTTTCGCAACTCGATCTCGGTCTGCTTCAGCCGCTTGCCCGAAGTGCTGGCCGCGTCAGCCGCCTGATGGGAGTAGGCCACAACTTCGTGGATATTCGCCTCTGCTTTATCCACATCGCCCTGGGTGTAGAGATTATTCGCTTCTTCCAGCTGGTGGTGGGCGTACTCGAGAGAGAGGCTGGCGCGTTCTCCGCCCTGTGCCGCATCGGCCCGCGCCTTAAGTGCAGTCGCAGGACCGCCGTTGACCTGCCCAATCGCGCTGAGCAGGAGCAGAAGCACCGCGACTGGCAGGAGGTAGCGCATCCTATTTCTTCTGGGTGTACTTGGCCGCGTTCGACGGATCGATGGCAATCAGGCGATGCCGGGCCTGCCACTCCTGGTCGGGCATCTTACCCCCATCCGTTGCCAGAAACTTCTGATAATTGTCCACCGCCTTGGCAGTCACCTTCAAGTTATCGTACGACGTGGCGCGCAGGAAGTAAGTAGCCGGAGTCTCGGGCAGAAACTTGGCGCGCTGATCTACAGCATGGATCGCCAGATCGTAGTTTTTGTTCTCGGCGGCGACGGCGGCGAGATTGCCATAGATTTCCGTCAGGTCTGGTTTGAGCTTGCTCGCCAACACTAGCTCGTCTTGCGACTCGGGATACTGCTTCTCCTGCATCAGCACCCAGCCGAGAGCGTAGTGAGCCTCCGCATCCTGGGGCAGGCCCTCCACGGCCGCGCGCAACTGCTGCTCTGCGTCGGAATACTTACCAGCCTTCGCGAGAACCCCTCCGAGGTCCAACGCTGCACGGGGATCGTTGGGGGAAGCAGTTTGCGCTGAAGTCAGCATCGTGGCTGCCTCAGCACTCTTGCCCTCGGCCGCCAGCACCCGGCCCAGTTGGAGTTGCGCGTCATTGTTGCCGGGTTCACGTGCCAGCAGCTTCCGCAACTCGGCTTCTGCCTCCGGATACTTTTTCTGTTGCGAGTACACGTTGGCCAGTCCAGTGATGGGCTCGACCGATTTTGGGTCCAGTTTGGCTGCCAGTTGATACTCGCGGACGGCTTCGTCCAGCTTGTTCTGGGCTTCCAGTACGCGCCCGGCTGACAAGTGCGGCTCCGGATCGCTTGGCGACAACTTTGCCGCTGTCGCATAGGCTGCTAGAGCCTGCGCGGGATCGGTCTTCCCCTGCACCAGTCCCAGTGACAACCAGGCACGAGCCAGGCCTTGGTCCGAATTGGCCGTGGGCTTCAGTTGGGTCGCAGCCTTGAGGTACTTCTCGGCCTCGGCGCTGTCCCCCTGTCGGGCCAGCAAGATGCCCAGGTTCAGGTTCGATTCGAACACGTCGGGCTTGGCTTCCACAGACTTACGATAAGCAACCACAGCTTCGGGAACGTGGGTCGTCGCGGTGTAGATATATCCCAAGTCAAACCAGGCGCGATAGGCCTTGGGGTCGGCCGAGATTGCCCGCAGAAGCAGGGTCTCCGCGCCGGTGTAATCCTGTTTTTGCATTGCCGCTTCGGCCTGGTCGATTTCCAGAGAAGTAGAGTCATCGCTCTGCACCTCGATCTGGTGGTGCCGGACCGTCGGCTTGCTTTCCTGCTGAGCATGCAAAGGCGCAGCCAGGACCCCGAGCGCCATGGCTAGCAGGGCAACGCCGATGCGAGAACTACTGTCCATCCGATGGCGCATTTCCGTTCCGGGACCCGTTGTTGGACCCGTGGTTGGATAAGATGCGAGCCAACCACTGCCCGGTGTAGGAGTCCGCAGCCTTCACGATTTCCTCCGGCGGCCCAAGGGCAACCACTCGGCCGCCTCGCCAGCCACCTTCGGGTCCGAGGTCGATCACCCAATCGGCCGTTTTGATCACGTCAAGGTTGTGCTCGATGACGACAATCGATCCACCAGCCTCAATTAATCGCCGAAACGCCGCGAGCAGCTTGCCGACGTCGTCAAAGTGTAGTCCGGTCGTAGGCTCGTCGAAGATATACAACACGCGCGGATGGCGACGGTTGCGCTCGAGCTGTGTGCGCCCGAAATCGCGCTGCTTGGGCTGCAGATGAGCGGCAAGCTTCATGCGCTGCGCTTCTCCACCCGACAGCGTGGTGGCCGACTGGCCTAGACGCAGGTAACCCAGTCCGACTTCATCGAGGACCCGCAACTTCTCGACAATCTTGGGCACTCCCGAAAAGAAATGGAGCGCGCTTTTCACCGTGAGGTCAAGCACTTCGTGAATGTTCTTACCGTGGTAGCGCACCTCCAGCACCTCCGGCTTGTACCGCATGCCCTTGCACTCCTCGCAGATCAGCTCGACGTCGGCAAGGAACTGCATTTCCACCGTCACAGTGCCATCTCCCTGGCAAACGTCACAGCGCCCCCCAGGAATATTGAAGGAAAAATGTCCGGCAGCGTAGCCGCGCTTTTGGCTCTCCGGTAAGGCAGCGAACAATTCGCGGATCGCATCGAACGCCTTGATATAGGTCACTGGGTTCGATCGCGGTGTTCGCCCGATGGGCGATTGGTCAACCAACACGACGTCGTCGATCCAATCTGCTCCTTCTACGCGATCAACCTCGGCGCGACTGCCACCCGTGACTAGCCCCTTTTCTGCTACCAGCGCGTTGTACAAAACATCGTGGACAAGCGTCGATTTTCCCGACCCCGATACGCCGGTGATCGCGACCAGCATGCCAAGCGGAATCGTGACATCAACCTTCTTCAGGTTGTGAGCGCGCGCGCCAATCAGTTCGATCGATCGCCCCGTACCGGTTCGCCGCGTAACCGGCATCTGAATGCGCAACTCCTGGTTCAGATAACGTCCGGTAAGCGAAAGCGGATTGTGCGTGATTTCGTCGTAGGTGCCGGTGGCAATGACGTGACCGCCGTTTTCGCCGGCTCCCGGGCCCAGATCGATGATGCGGTCCGCGTGTCGCATGATTTCCGCGTCATGCTCCACCACCAGCACCGTGTTGCCCAGGTCGCGCAAGCTATGCAGGATCTTGATCAGGCGTGCGGTATCCCGGCTGTGCAGCCCAATCGATGGCTCGTCCAGCACGTAAAGCGTCCCCACCAACCGGGACCCCAGCGACGTGGCGAGCTGAATTCGCTGCGCCTCGCCGCCCGACAAGGTCGATGCGAGGCGGTCAAGCGTCAGATACTCGAGACCCACGTCGTTGAGAAACCGGAGCCGGTCGCGTAATTCCACCAACAGGCGGTCAGCAATGTCGGCTTCTTCGCGTGACAGTTGCAGTTCCGCAAAAAAGCGGGTTGCCTCCTCTACGGTCATGGCTGTCACGGCGCAAATGTCTTTGCCTGCAACCTTCACCTGGCGGGCTTCCCGACGCAACCGCAACCCACTGCAATCGGGACACACCGAATAGCCTCGATAACGGCTGAGAAACACGCGCACATGTAGTTTGTATTTCTTGCGCTCCAGGTATTCGAAGAAACCGCGCACGCCCCACCATTTGTCCTCGCCCTTGAGGATGTAGTCCTTCTGTTCGGTGGTAAGGTCTTGCCACGGCACGTCAAGCGGAATTCCCGCGGCGCGAGCATAGCGTCTCATCTCAGTCGCCAACGGCTTGTATTTCGGCTTGGTCCAGGGTTCGATCGCTCCGTCAGCCAGCGACAGCGCCTTGTCGGGGATTACCAGGTTCAGATCAAAGTCTATGGTGTTGCCGAAGCCCTGGCATTTGGGACACGCGCCATAGGGATTGTTAAACGAAAACAGCCTTGGCTCGGGCTCGTCATAACGGGTGCCATCGTTCTTGCACTCAAAACGCATCGAGAAGCGAAAACGCTGCACTGGTTCGTCGTCGCGGGGAACGGTCTCGAAGATCACTTCGCCGGCTTCTCTGTACGCCTGCTCGACGGCATCAACCAACCGCGCCCGGACATCGGCCGCCACCGCAAACCGGTCGATGACGACGTACACCGGCTCGGCGAAATCCAAGTCCAGCAGCGATTCTGGAGTTGAGAAGTCGATGATCCGGCCACCCTGAAAGAGCCGCATGAATCCGCGCTTACGCAACTCGAACAGCCGCTCTTTCAGCAACGAATTGTCGGCGGGCTTGGCTTTCTTTTTGCTTGTGCGCCGGCCTTTGACCTTCTCCGGCTGGGAAGGCTGCGGAGGCAGCTGCAGCGGAAAGAACACCTGCAACCGTGTGCCTTCGCGGAGCGCCAGCATCCTGTCGGCCACCTCGTCGACTGAGTCTTTCTTGATCTCCTGGCCGCAAACAGCGCAATACGTTCGGCCGATGCGCGCGTAGAGCAGCCGAAGGTAGTCGTAGATTTCAGTTGCCGTGGCGACCGTGGATCGCGGATTGCGCGTGGTGTTCTTCTGTCGAATAGCGACGGCAGGAGCGATGCCGTCAATGACATCGGCGTCAGGCTTCTCGATCCGCTCCAGGAATTGCCGCGCGTAGGCCGACAACGATTCAACGTAGCGCCTCTGGCCCTCGGCGTAGATCGTGTCGAACGCCAGCGAGGACTTGCCCGACCCCGAAACTCCCGTCACAACCGTAAGCGCGTTGTGAGGGATCTCCAGGTCGATGTTTTTCAAATTGTGGACGCGCGCGCCCCGTACCACGATCTCGTCGTTTGACATGAGCCCCAGGTTCCGCAGACGTTCCGAGATCGAGTCCCATCCCCACAGAAGGGGTCGGAATCGGCTGCTGAAACTTCTTATTATAACTTGCTGTGGCGGACGCTGCAGGACCGGTGCGGGAGGGCTATTGCCCGAAATACAGCAACGCAAACACATAGATCCACAGCACTCCCATGAAGTGCCAATACCACGCAGTCACATCGATAATGATTCGCCGCGTCTCCGGAGGACGCAGCAGCCAGGCAGTTAGCCCGGCATAGAGAAGGGCAAGAATTCCACCCATGAGATGAACGGCATGAACCCCAGTGAGGATGAAAAAGAACGAGCTGCTGATATTTGTCTCGATGTTGATATGACTGTGGCTAAGGCGGTGCCAAGCGAGATATTGGCCTCCCAGAAACGCCAGACCTAGTACGATGGTCGCCCACACCCAGGGAATCGAACGGTTTTCTGCGACCCGAACCCCCGGGATATCAGCGATAGGAGCCAGTACAACGTCTTCGGCTGCACGGCGACGAGCAACTTCCAGAGTTGTACTGCTGATCAGCAGAACCAGCGTGTTCACCAACAGGATAACGACCGGAAGGCTCGTCGGCACCCAGTCGCTGACGTACTCGTTGCGCGCCGGGTCCCAAATCGCTCCCGCCTTGCGGACCACGTAAGCCGTGGTGAACGACACGAAAATCATCACCACAGACGTCAACCCGAAAGCGATGAGCATGCGGTAGCGCCGCAGCCGCTCCCGATAACTGGGCAGGTTGTCGTCGCCGCCCCGGCCACCACCGCCTCCGCCGCCACCCGGCCAGTAGTCCGTCGGACCGCGGCCGCCGCCTCCACTCGAAGGTTGCGGGGGTCTAATTCTGGTCTTGGAAGGCAGGAAAGCCATGTCCCCACGTCACGATAACTTGGGACTTATGATGCGCTTGGCGGAGCCAGTTTTCAACCTAGCGACCAGCGCTATTTCGCTATTTCAGATCACGACTCCCGAGTTGCGCCCAAACTTGCGGCGGGATAGTCTGCAGAACAGAATTCAGAATAATGAAGCGCGCCCTCATCGCGTTGGTGCTCGTCGTCCTCGTAGTCTATGGCGGCGATTTCCTGTGGCTGCGTTTCCGCATGGCTACCAACCGAAACCCCTTCGGAAGTGTGACTTACGACGTTTACTACACCGTGAAACTCAAGAGTGGCAAGTTCGAATTCAGCTACGGAGGCAAGCAGACCTTCGAATGTCCTCACAGCATGTTTCCGCAATACATGGAGAAGCCCTGCTGGTATGCCGGCCGCAAGAAAGATTTGCAGATCACGATCGATTCGGGGGACCCGCACAACCCGAGTCTCTTCTGACACCTCGTGTACTGTAACCGCTGGCGCACTTGCGCCCGGACACCTCCGTCCTTCATCTTGGTAACATGACCCCCAACAACCCCGTTCCCGGACATGAAGTCCAACAGCGCGTTTACGGCAATAACTGTTTCGGATGCGGTCCCGCAAACGATAGCGGACTGCATCTGGAATTTCACCTCAACGAGGAGCAGAAGCGCTTTGTCTGTCATTTCGAGTTGGCGCAGCGTTTCGAGGGGCCGCCCTCGCATGCCCATGGAGGCATCATCGCCACGATCCTCGACGAGGCCATGGGCAAGGTCAGCAAACTGCGCAGCATCATCGCCGTTACCGGAACCATGCAGGTCAACTACATTCGCCCGGTGCCGCTAGCCACGCCGCTCACCACCGAAGGATGGGAAGTGGGCATTAACGGCCGCGAACACTTCCGTGCCGCCGAAATCCGCAACGCCAGGGGCGAATTGCTGGCCACCAGCACCGGGACTTTCATCGAAGTTGACGCGGCTCGCATGTTCGCCAAGTTCCTCAAGGAGCGTCAGGGAGACGCGACGTAGCCGGGCAGCGTGTAGCATATTGCGCAGGTCGAGGTTAAGCTGGCGGGTCAGTCACGGGGTTTATCTTGCACTAGACTGCCAGGCTTGGCTTTGATTTCAACCGAAACATTTCAAGGATCAGGCCGACCACTGCATACGTCGCCGCGTTGAGCAGAACAAACAACTTCCACGACATAGGGAATGGGTAGTGGCGTCCAACATAGGAAATCGGACAGGTGAGATAGAGGACAGCCTGAACCACAGGTTGATCCATCAAGAGGGACTCGCGTGGTGTTACGAACGTGTAGACTACCCAGCAACCCGCGATCAGAAAGCCTACGCACGCCCAAATTGCAACTCGGCGTTTCATTGCCACCTCCAGTCACTATAGTTGTATCGATTCGGCCAGGCGGCCATCGGATGCGGCATTCTTCTCCTTCCGGCGTTTGCCAACCTGGAAGGCAACCTGATTGTTGGACTGCAGCAGCACGTCATTGCGGGGTAAAATAGAGTCTCCTGAGCAGGAGAGAGATCATGTCAGAAAACAACGGCAGCAATACCAGTTTGCGTCTAAAGATCGGCCTCGCCGAAATGCTAAAGGGCGGCGTCATCATGGACGTGATGAGCGTCGCGCAGGCTGAGGTCGCCGAGAAGGCCGGCGCTTGCGCCGTCATGGCCCTGGAGCGCGTGCCCGCCATCATCCGCGCCGAGGGCGGAGTTTCCCGCATGGCCAATCCCAAGCTCATCAAGCAGATCATGAGCACGGTGTCGATCCCGGTGATGGCCAAGTGCCGCATTGGCCACTTCGCTGAGGCGCAGATCCTGCAGGAAATCGGTGTCGACTACATCGACGAGTCTGAGGTCCTCACTCCCGCCGACGAAGAGCACCACGTTGACAAGCACGCCTTCACCACGCCGTTCGTCTGCGGCGCGCGCAACCTGGGCGAAGCCCTGCGCCGCATCGCCGAAGGCGCAGCCATGATCCGCACCAAGGGCGAAGCCGGCACCGGAGACGTCATTCACGCCGTCAAGCACATGCGCCAGATCGTGAAAGAGATGCGCCAGCTCACCGTGATGAGCGAGCAGGAACTCTACGCCGCCGCCAAGAACCATCAGGCGCCCTACGAGCTCATCAAGATGGTCGCCAAAGCAGGGAAGTTGCCCGTGCCGAACTTCTCCGCCGGAGGCATCGCCACGCCCGCCGACGCTGCGCTGATGATGCAGCTCGGGGCAGAGGCCGTATTCGTCGGCTCAGGCATCTTCATGAAGGGCGGCGTCACGGCGCTTGATCTCGACGACAAGGTCGAGCGCGCGGACGCCGAAGCCCGCGCCAAGGCCATCGTCATCGCCACCACCCACTATCAGGATGCAAAGGTCCTCGCCGAAGTCAGCGAACAGGTGCCGAGTGCGATGAAGGGGCTCGCTGTCTCGGCTATCGAAGAAAAGGACCTGCTACAGACCAGAGGCTGGTGAGGAAGTCGGAAGACCCAAGCGATGATATCGATGGGTTCTAGCCCTCTGTTGGCTGGGCTGGGCTTTTCATTCTCGGTCATCCAACCCAGCGGGCCCGAGTCCATCCACGCGTCGGTTAATCTAACACTTTAACCATGAAAATAGGTGTGCTGGCTTTACAAGGTGACTTTGATGCGCATCGTAAGCGCCTGGAAGAACTCGGTGCCGACGTGGTCCTCGTCCGCCGTCCCGAGCAGTTCGACGAGATCGACGGCCTCGTCATCCCAGGTGGCGAATCCAGCACGTTTCTAAAACTCCTTGGCAAAGAAGGTTTCTCAAAACTCGACCGCTTTGTGCACACCAAACCCACCTTTGGCACCTGCGCGGGCGCCATCATGCTAGCGAGGCAGGTCACCAACCCCGACCAGCCCGGTCTCAACGCGCTCGACATAACCGTAGAGCGCAACGCCTACGGGCGCCAGATCGACTCGACGATCCTCGAAGCTGAAACGAAACTCGGCGACGCGCCGCTCGAGATGGTTTTCATCCGTGCCCCGCGCATCCAGCAGGTTGGCGAGGGCGTCGAAGTCCTGGCCGAACGCGACGGGTATCCGGTGCTGGTGCGGAAGGGAAGCGTCATGGCCGCCACCTTCCACCCCGAGCTCTCCTACGACCCCCGCGTCCACGCCGCATTCCTTAAACTGGTCAAGAATGGTGCCAAATGATTGGTGTCGCGCCTAAATTCGCATATCGGGCCGGGTGGTTATGGTTTCCTGTCCTGGCGGTTTCTCGTGACAGTACTCCTCTGCTCACGTCACAATCTTGCCAGATGCCCGACGGTCGCCAACTGGTAACTTGGCAATTGGGTCGTTCGATTGTTCTTTGACAAGTCAACGCTAACCTATTTGTTTCCGGATTTTGGCTGTTAAGTATTTTTGTTCGTAAGGACTTACGCACGACTGTATAATAAACCCTTTGTTTTCATACAGAAGCAGTGGGTACCCCGAGACTCTAGCCGACGACAGGCCCCCTCGAGGGGCTTCGCTTCAGCGCCAGGGAGCGCCAGCATGTCTATCTACGACTTCTCCGCCAAACTGAACAACGGCGCCGACCGTTCCCTCGCCGCCTACAAAGGCAAGGTCCTGCTCATCGTCAACACCGCCAGCCAGTGCGGCTTCACCCCGCAATACAAGGGACTGCAGGAGCTCTACGCCAGATACCACGACCGCGGCCTCGAAGTTCTCGGCTTCCCGTGCGATCAGTTCGGCCACCAGGAGCCCGGCAACGACGATGAAATCAAGTCGTTCTGCGATCTGAATTACGGCGTCAATTTCCCGCTGTTCTCGAAAATTGAGGTCAACGGCGACAACGAGCACCCACTTTACAAGTTCCTGAAAAACGAAAAAGGCGGGTTGCTCGGCGACGCCATCAAGTGGAATTTCACCAAATTCCTTGTGGACAAGCAGGGAAGCGTCGTGGAGCGTTTCGCCCCGCAAACAACGCCTGAAAAGATCGCCTCCGACATCGAGCGCGAGCTCGCAAAGTAAACCAGAATCAGCCGCGGATCTACACGGATCTTCACGGGTCAAAACAAAGGTATTTTGTGTTTCTTCAATTCTGATCCGCGTTCATTCGTGTAAATCCGTGGCTGGTTCATTCTTCTCCGTGTCCTCGGTGGCTCCGGAGTGAATCCCCGTTATACTTGACGAAAGAGGATGGTTGTGAGCACCCAGCAAAAGACCTTCTACATCGAGACCTTTGGTTGCCAGATGAACTTCCACGACTCCGAAAAAGTCGTGGGGACGCTCATCTCCGAAGGCTACCAGCAGGTCGACCGCGAGATTGACGCGGACCTCATCGTCTACAACACCTGCTCCATCCGCGATAAAGCGGAGCAGAAGGTCTTCAACCGCCTCAACGATTTCAAGAAGCTGCATAAGGCAGGGAAGCGCTTTGCCGTCCTCGGCTGTGTCGCCCAGCAGGAAGGCGAAAAGATCTTCGAGCGTGCGCCTTACGTTTCACTCGTAGCCGGTTCGGCATCCTATCGCAACCTTCCCGCGATGTTGGTACAGATCGAATCCGGCGCGAACCGCGTCACTGGCCTCGACGACCGCCAGACCGACCAGACGTTTGACACCGAGTTCACCGCGCGCAGCAACCCGCATCGCGGATACATCACCATCATCGAGGGCTGCGACAAATTTTGTGCCTACTGCGTCGTACCTTATACACGCGGTAAGGAGCGCAGCCGCACCTCCGATTCAGTGCTTGCTGAAGCCCGCCGCATGGCCGATCGCGGATTTACCGAGGTGCAACTGCTAGGCCAGAACGTGAATTCCTACGACGATCCGTCGCACAAGAAGAGCTTTGCGGAATTGCTGGCGGCGGTGGGTGAGATTCCCGGTATGCACCGCGTACGTTTTACAACGTCGCATCCGCGGGACTTTACGAAAGACATTGTCGACGCCATCGATGCGATCCCGACTCTCTGCGATCACGTTCACTTGCCAGTGCAAAGCGGCTCTTCGCGCATTCTGGACTCGATGTACCGCGAGTACACTCGAGAGGAATACCTCGAACGCATCTCCTGGATGAAAGCGACGCGCAATCGCGAAATCAGCATTACAACGGACACCATCACAGGTTTCCCAGGAGAGACCGAAGACGACTTCCACGAGACGCTGTCGCTATTAACTGAGGTCGGCTACGACGGGGTTTTCGCCTTCAAGTATTCGCCTCGACCCAACACTCCGTCGTTGCAATATCCGGATTCGGTGCCGGATGCGGAGAAATCCCGACGCCTGCAGATTCTGCAGGAACATCAGCGCGAGCTTCAGCGCGTCAGCTACCGGCGACATGTCGGGCGGGTTTTCGAGGTCATGGTAGAAGGGAAGAACGCAGCCCGCGGACAGTTCATCGGCCGCACCTCTCAGAACAAGACGCTGAACTTTGTGTTGAACGAAAGGCCTGAGCCGGTTGTGGGCGGCTACGTGCCAGTCCTGGTGACGCAGGCGTTCCCCAACAGCCTCCTTGGCGAACTGGCAGGGTAGTTCAACCTTATTTCGTCAGGCCGACGCCATAAGGCACTTGCGCCGCACGCTGCGAAAGCGTATTACAGGGCAATGGGCAGGAGGGACCACGATGGAAGTTGAGATGAGAATTCGCGGGCTGATGATGGATCCCGTCACTAACATGCCCATCGTGCTCCTCAAGGAGTCGGACTCGGAAACCGTTCTGCCCATCTGGGTCGGCGTATACGAGGCCAACGCCATCGCCCTGGAAATCGAAAAGGTCAGCACGCCTCGGCCCATGACCCATGATTTGCTGAAGAACCTGCTGATGGGCCTGGAGACCACCGTCCGAAAGGTCGTAGTAACAGAGTTGCGCGATGACACGTTTTACGCCGTCATCTGGCTCGACCATGGCGGAGAGGTCATCAGCGTAGATTCGCGCCCGTCGGACGCCTTGGCCCTGGCGCTGCGCATGGATTGCCCGATCTTCGTCGAAGAAGAAGTTCTCAAAAACAGCAAGCTGGCCAGCACGGTTAATGAGCAAGTATCCGCCGAGGAGCTCCGCAAGTATCTGGAGAACCTCGGCGAAGACGACCTCGGTCGCTACAAGATGTAGCCATGCCGGATTCTGCCGAGCAGTTACAACAGCTTTATTTAGCTGGATTTGAACTACAGACCTTCGACCGTTACCCGAACAGCGTAGGCGTATTGCGCGAGGGCTGCATTGCGTTGCTCCGCGCCGCCCCCAGCGGCCTAGAAATGATCGGCACGCCCGGCTGGCGCATGGGAGAAGTGCTGGGAGTATTGGTCGAGCGCAATGGCGAAAAGGTGTTCCAGTCGAAATCAGAAACTGTAGATGCCACCCCGGATAAGCTGGAAGCGCTCAGCCGCTTTCGGGAGGACCTGCAGCGGTTCCTGCACCCCGCCGTCTGACCGGGAACTCGACCGACCTGGGTCTGCAATTTTCTTCAAGGAATCGTTCACCAGTCCTGTGTTTAAGCCGGAATGATCAGTTGCTGTCGGAACTCGGAAATCGTGACGCCATCCGAAGCCACGGTGTTCAAAAAAGTTGGCTCCGCGAAGTCGAAAATCGTGACACCGTCCAGCAGATAACCTGAATATCCTGGCAACCGGATTGGATAAGGCGGGCGGGATTAGCTGCGACATGGCGTCAATTTGTCGTAATTAATGCGCGCAGGTATCCGAGTTTGCGGGCAATCCGGCCAGAAGCCAGCTTCCCAGATCATGGGAGTCATGTCCTGCCAGGCCAAAAGAGACTTGATGAATCGAATCGGAACTCTGTCAAAAAGTTTAGCCCAGCGGGTCGCTGGAGGCGGGCGGCGGATTTCGTCGTTGCACCGTTTTCCTGCTCTGCCTTCGCTTCCGAAGTAGTTCCAGCCACGGCTCCGGTGAAATGGACACACCGAAAGAATTGGGGCAATAGTTACGAGCAGTTGCGTCCCTAGCTGACTCATTCAGGTTCCAGGTCCTGTAAGCTGCGCAGTTCGTCAATCAACAATAGCGGCCCGTTGCCACCAATCGCGTCGCTCCTGGTCAGTTGACCCGATGAATCAATTCACTTCTGAAGGCCCATCAGTCAGGAACATGGGAGTCATGTCCTGCCAGGCCAAAAGAGACTTGATGAATCGAATCGGAACTCTGTCAAAAAGTTTAGCCCAGCGGGTCGCTGGAGGCGGGCGGCGGATTTCGTCGTTGCACCGTTTTCCTGCTCTGCCTTCGCTTCCGAAGTAGTTCCAGCCACGGCTCCGGTGAAATGGACACACCGAAAGAATTGGGGCAATAGTTACGAGCAGTTGCGTCCCTAGCTGACTCATTCAGGTTCCAGGTCCTGTAAGCTGCGCAGTTCGTCAATCAACAATAGCGGCCCGTTGCCACCAATCGCGTCGCTCCTGGTCAGTTGACCCGATGAATCAATTCACTTCTGAAGGCCCATCAGTCAGGAACTGGTCTTCATCGTCAAACTCCCGAATCCATAGGCGGATCTGACGTCCGTCTACTCGTCTACTCGCCTCTCTGGGATGTGGCTATCTCGCCAGGCCCAGCCGCACATGCAAGTTACAGTCTGCTCGAGATGATGTTTGAGTAAGCGGCGATCACACTTGGACAATTCCGATACCACATTGTTGACCTATTGCTGCTCTTCCCCTACGACGGGAAATCGTTCGTTTCGGATGTTTCGGATCTATATTTAACTATCGACAATCCTGATTGAGAGTTGATTGAGAAGCCGATGTATTGTGTGCGACCACCGCCTGCATCAATTGTGGGCTAAGGGGTCGTAAAGCCGCCTCTCCTAGCAGGCTGTGGTTAAAGCCTGGATACCTGTAGAAAGTAAAGTTGAACGATCCACAGTGTTTGTTTCTACAATGCGCGCATGGCAATGGGCACGCGCAAGCAGCGAGAGAAGCAAGAAGACATCTGGATTGCGCACACCGAGTTGGCCTCAGCTCCGGGACATCCGTTCTATCAGCGGCTAAACGAGTTGTTGGAGGGGGAGCGCTTCGACGAGTTTGTCGAGGGCCGGTGTGCGAAGTTCTATGCGCAGAAGTACGGGCGGCCGTCGTTGACGCCAGGGATCTACTTTCGGTCGCTGCTGATCGGGTATTTCGAGGGCGTCGACAGCGAACGCGGGATTGCATGGCGATTAGCGGACTCGTTTTCATTACGGCGGTTTTTAGGGATAGGGCTGGACGAGATGACGCCGGATCACTCGACGATATCGCGCACACGGCGATTGCTGGATCTGGACACGCATCGCGAAGTGTTTCAGTGGGTGCGGGGGTTCTAGCGGACCGTGGGTTGGTGAAGGGCCAGCGGATCGGTGTGGATGCGACCACGCTGGAGGCCAACGCGGCGATGCGCTCGATTGTGCGGCGCGACACGGGGGCGAGCTACGAGGAGTTTCTGGTCGGGCTGGCGAAGGCTTCCGGCATCGAGACGCCCAGCCGCGAAGATCTGGCACGGATGGACCGCAAGCGCAAGAAACGCATGTCTAATAAGGAGTGGAAGAGTCCTTCCGATGGCGATGCACGGATTGCGAAGATGAAGGACGGGCGCACCCATCTGGCGCACAAAGCCGAGCATGCCGTGGATCTGGACACGGGGGCGGTGGTGGCGGTCACGTTGCAAGGCGCTGATCAAGGCGATACGACGACGCTGGATGAGACGCTGAGCGAGGCTGGGATAGCGGTGGCGGAGTTAGTCGGACGTGAGGCGGAGTTGCGACCGGATGACGAGCCCAAGGTGAACGTCAACGGGATCGAAGAGTTGGTTGCGGACAAGGGCTATCACAGCGGCGCGGTGGTCGAGCGGGTGAAGTCGTACGAAGTGCGCAGCTATATTCCGGAGAAGCAGCAGCGAGGACGACGTAACTGGCGGGGCAAGCAGGCGGAACAACGGGCGGTATACCAGAATCGACGGCGAGTGCGTGGTAGCTACGGCAAGAGTTTACTGCGACGACGCGGTGAACTGGTGGAACGTAGTTTTGCGCATTGCTACGAGACGGGCGGGATGAGGCGCACGCATCTGCGAAAACACCAGAACATTCTGAAACGGCAACTGATCCACATAGGAGCCTTCAACCTGAGCCTGATCTTGCGCCAGATGCTGGGTGCGGGAAAGCCGCGGGAGTGGAAGAACCGCGGTAGCATGCTTTTTTTGTTTGTTTATCTCCTTTTCACGCGCCGGTGGGCGCGGAATGAGTTCTGCAGAATCCGAAATGCAACGTCACGCACAAAATCCTTGGAAGGACTACGAAGCCGAACGTGACGCTGGCGCTGCCCAAAATTGGCTAGTTGCGCCACAGGCTGCTAGGGGAGGCGGCTTTCTTCTGCAGCGCCCGCCATCGAGCCAGATTAGGACAGTGCCGCCTCGGGGATCAGTGATGACCGCGGGATGTCCGATGTGAGGCCGCCGAGTGGTTTTGCTGGCTGCACCCGATAGAAAAAACGCGGCTGACACAGACTCTCGGGTGCGAGCAAAAGGCCGGAGCACGCGGCTCCGGCCCGGTAGATACCACAATGTCGGTGTTAGAAGTTAACGCATGAACTTGCGGCGAGCGAAGCCTGCAAGTCCGAGCAATCCGGTTCCCAGCATTACGAAAGTGGCGGGCTCAGGCGTACCAGTAATAGATTGTGGAGTTCCTTCCAAAGCAAACCATGTGCCCGTGCCGCTCGCAAGTCCGACGGTGAAGTTCACGGTTCCATGATTCACGTCAGTTACCGTGAACGTATTGTTCGGACCTTCATAGCCGGTCGGGCCAAAACAGTCCGCAGCATTGAAAACACAGGGGCCATCTCCGTCGAAACCGAACAAACCACTTGTCCCACTAAGAGCAATGGCATTCAATACACCACTGGAGCTGTTCTGGATCCCTACCAGCGTATCTTCTACCCCGTCGTACGGGTTTCCGTTGCCCAAATCGGCCAGACTGAAGGCAGTGGCATCGCCAGAACCATTTACGGACGTCACGGTAATCAGGACGCCACAGCCGGTCGCAGTCCCGACCGGCAGCGCCGGGGCGCATTGATCGGCCATTGCTTGAGCGGCACAAAACACGAGCGCCGCGCACATGATGAGAATGATCCGGTTCTTGTTCATTTGTTTTCCACTCCTTATGGTGGGGAGGGCCGTAAAGCCCCCTAGTTAAAGGTTTTTTACCGTACCTGCAAAGCTCGGAACGCTGTTCCCAAGCGACAGCCAGAGAGAACTCAAAGAAGTTGAAATCTCCCAAGGCACCCCAGATCAAAGGAGCAATTCTGTCACCATTCAAACCCTCCTCTATCTCTGGCATTGGCGATCCAACTTCGGCGGTTCTGATACGAGCCAAGATATTTAGATACATAAACTTAGAAGAGATTTATTGCCAGAGCATTCGCAGTACGACATAAGTAGAGCAGAGTGGAGTCGCAAGGGGTAAGTGAAATTGTTTGCACACAAGAAGGAAAACTTTTGGAATAGCAAGTCCTTGCAGCTCTTTCGTTCAAACCAGGATAGCTGTCGAAATCAGGCCAAGTCGAACCCTATCTGGAACCGGGTCGCTCTGCCCGGATTACCTACGCAATGGCGATTTCCGGGAGGTAATCCGCACCCATTGCGGGAAGTCCTTCGCACCACTGCCCAAGCCTTGGGTTAGTTAATGACCTCTATATATGATATGCATGCCTCGTCCATGAGTGTGAGGGTCCAGGACGGGATTTGACTGGTTTGTTTGCTCACGCCTGGGTCTAGCCGCACGGTGGCGCTCCCCCAGCCAGTAGACTCTATTTGATATTCGTCGGGCGTCATCCTGCCTGTGGCGAAGCCGCCGTCCTTATCGGTTGCGCCAACCCAGGCCACTTTGCCCGATGACGAATACAACATCACTTTGGAAAACTTCACAGGTTTGCCGCCGCGATAACTACGTAGCCAGTGATTGAGTTGCCTCCGCTCGATTACGTGTGAGACGGCGATTTGTCACTGGTGAGCGCTGAGCTTCTGACTGCCCTAGCACTTGCGCATCCAGTGGCGGTGTCCTGGACACTGCGTTCAAAACGGAACTCAAATCGAGCCGCAACGGGGAATAAGTCCGCTGCATCTTCGAGTAGGCGCCAACATATTCGAGTTCCGACAGTTGCGGCACTAGCCAAGAGCTTAGCTACGGGCGTTTCAGCAAACTTAACATAATATCTGTTATCGGACTCTCTGGTACTTTTTCTCGCGTTGCGTGAATCTAGTCAAAACTACCATTTTCTCCGCAACAGGCTTTATGTCCTTTGCGTTCCTGCCTCGCGGCCGTCAATTTCGTGGCGGCGAAGACTTCGTGGTTCTTTTCGACATATCAGACGTAACAGCCTTTGGCCACAAATCCTTGTTTCGCGTTTCGGATTAAATTCAGCATCGGCGTCCAAGTCGTGGACTTTTAGGCGGGATTGCCCCGCAGGTTTTACAGAGGCTGAACTCTCCACAAGTCACGAGATCCCTCGCTTTCAAGGACCTCCTCGCGACGCAACGGCGAGTGCAATATGGGACCAAATCCGGCCCTCCGCCCGCGCCAGGGGCGCAAGATCACCGTTCCATCTGCTTGGTCGCCTGAGTTCGTCGATCGGCCTTGCCAAAGGCAAAAACGGCCAAATTTGAGCGCAACTCAAAATATAGTTTTGGTGCAATTACCCCGAGTTCACAAAGTGATCACTGAACCAGAGTGTGAGCAACAGTGCACTCTGCTTGAGGCAGTTCGTCATCATGATGCACCACGTCTGAGGCACATCCTGTTAATAATCAATGATTTGGCTGGTTTGATTTCTTCTTTTACATGAAGACAAGTCACTAGACAACACTAGGGGTAGTTCTGGCATCTTGGACGCATGTTACTGCCTACAAAATCGACCCTCGTGCCCCTCCACCTTCAGTGGCCATCGTTGTTCGATTCTCGGGGACTTCCGAGATTTCGGGCCTCCGTTTGGGCCTCATTCTTGCGGGCTGACCTTGCGCCCACGACCGTCCGGAAAAAGCTAGGGCACCTTGAGAGCTTTTATCAGTACGCGGACCATATTCTCGACCACGGCGGCCTCGACAACGCGCTAGCTGATCTCGATGTGGACGCTCTCAGTAGTGCCCTGGAAGGCTACTTCCTGACTGTCCGGAATCGTTCCTCGGTTACTCCTGCATCTGAGGAACGGTGGCAAGTAGCGATTAAGTTCGTCACGGACCTTGCGCAACGACAGACTAGGAACGCGCTAACGCCAGCGCAGCTAGACGGGCTCAACGGCAGGTTCATGCGGACTGAACTACTGCATTCGCATCTGCACCTTGGAAAGAGTCGGAGGCCGGAGCTGGTTCGCTCGCTCCCTTGGGAAGCAGTTGAAGCCCTTTACGAACTGCTGGATCCCGAGTCGCCAACCAACCCATTTCGAAAGGGTCAGTCGCGCTGGCGCATCTACATCCTTTTCATCCTTATGCTTCATCAGGGCTTGCGTCGGGGCGAGGTTCTCATATTGCCAGCCGATGTGATCAAGCACGGCTTCGATCGAAGCCTTCAGGGCGAACGTTTTTGGATGACAGTAAAATTCAACGAGTATGAGGATGACCCAAGGTTCTCGAAGCCAAGCATCAAAACCGCATCCTCGATCCGGCAATTGCCTGCAAGCCCAAAAATCGCCCTTCTAGTCCAAGAATATGCGGATAGTTACCGGGGGCGAGCCGACCACTCCTTCCTGATCAATTCCCAGAAGAACAACCCCCTCTCGACTGAGGGGGTGACGAAGACTTTCCAGAAGATCACGGCTTCCCTGCCAAAGAGCGTTCGGAAGATTCTTCGAGATCACACCGGGGAGGAGTCGTTCACCCCGCACGGTCTGCGACACACCTGCGCCGTCGTACGGCTCAACCAGCTTTTGTCAGAGGGAGTCGACATGCAAGACGCCCGCAGCGGATTCGCACGTACTTCGGATGGTCCCGCTCCTCTGATATGCCTCTGCGATATGCCCGTGCAGTCTTTGAACATCGCCTTGCGACGGTGTGGAAAAACGAATTCGATGAACGGGTTGAGGTATTGAAGGGTCTGACGGCGAGGACGAATTGACGACCTTGCACAAACTCGATTTCGTCAGTGGAATTCTTGTAAACCTGCCTCCGTTGCCGGCCGTCGTCAGTTACTATGACGATTTCTCCGACTGCTACAGGCAGGTGGCCGACCCGGAGAGGAGCGATGCGTGGACGATATCTTTTGACGGGCGCAGCGCCACACTGGACTTCGGTGACTTCGAGGTCGAGATCCGAAGCCTCATCAAGTGCTGGTCCGGTTACGTGCTAGGAACCCTTTCTCCGCGTACGGTTGAGTGCTATTACTACGGGCTCACAAAAGTACCGCCTGGTCAGGCTAAGGGCCTGCTGACATCAAGGCCTCAAGAGATTCGCTCATTTTGGAAGGTACTACACTCGGGCAGTCTACCCTACGGTGCGTTTGAGGGCTTCAAGAGTCTCGTTAGGTTCTTGTGCCGATTTCGCCTGGGCGGGTGGGGACCTGAATGGTTCGATCTGGTCTCACAGCTTCCACTGCCAAAAGTCGACAAGTATGCCTCTGTTCGAACGGGCGAAGCCATCCTCGATGCCGAAGAAGAAGCCGCGATCGTACAAACTATTGCTGACATAACTTCTCAGACCAAGACAAACCCTCATTCCGTTACGAACGATCTGTTGGAATCAACCTGCATCTTGGTCTGCTCTTACCAGTTCGGCTTACGTGCTAAGCAGATTGCCATGCTGGAGATGCGCAACGTTCGCATCTGGGACGACGCCCTGGAGAGCGATCCCGCAGTTCACTTGACCTTCATCATGATCAAGCAGCGTTCCAGCAAACGGGTTTTTCCGATGGTTCGTCGCGTGAAACGCGAATGGGCTCCACTCTTTGTAGAACTGTTCCGCCGTGCAGAAGAGAATGGACTGAGCCTACATTCCGCACTTTGACAGGGCAGTTTGTCAGCGGAATTTCGGTGTGATTTCAACGACATAGCAGCATCAGGACTCCCTCCATGGCGCGTTCGCCAGTGCCTTCTCTACGATCTGGTTGAGTTTGCTTTGCAGAGCGCGGTAGTTTTCGATTCGCTTCTCGCATTCTTTAGCCATCTCTTTGCTGATCGTCTTGGTAGTCCGCTTCCCTTCGATAAAGCCAGTCCAGCGATGGTACTTACCGTGGAGTTTTGGTGGGTGGGCCTTGCAGATACAGTTCGCCTTTCCGCATTGGCTTTTGGCAGTTGAGATGGAGCCGGGAAGAATCGGTCCATCGGCAACGATATTGATTCTTGTTCCCGAGGTGTCTTTTGGTCTTGACATTTGAGTTTCCTGATGTATTTATACATTAAGAATGAAAACTATGCCAGCACAATCCTTTCAGCTGCTTCGGCAAGGTTTGGGCGCATTGCCCATACTCGATCAGGTGCTCGGGCGAATCGGGCTTGGGAAGGGGGGGGGCCTCGGGGGGAAGGGAAGGGGGGAAGATGGGTGAAAGATGAGGAGAGGGATGGGGGAGAGAGGGAAAAGAGGAGGGGAAGGGGGAAGGGGAGGGGAAAATGTGGGTGGGGGTTGTGGGGGTTTTGGGGGGGGGAGAGGGAAGAACAGGGGAGAAAGGAGGGGGGAGGGGGGGGAGAGGGAAGCGGGGGGGGGGAGGGAGGGGGCCGTGGGTGAGGAGGGGAACGGGGAGAGTGGGGGGGGGAGGGTGGGGGGGGGGGGGGGAAGGAGTCAGGGGGGGGGGGGGAATTTCCCGGGCCGACCCGAACATCTTTCCGAGGCGATGGGACAAGCTCGCTACGCCCAGGCCATCCTGCTGCTGCTCAAGAACATCGTGATCGAGCGCAACGCTCTTTATGCCATCCAGGAGTGGGCTGCCCCGTACGATCCCGCTCTGGTCTACGGCGGAGGCTACAGCGATGACGTGTTGGCTCGTGCCCTCGATCGCCTCTTCGATACCGATCGCGCCAGCTTGCTGACCCGCGTGGTGCTCCACTCCGTCAAGGCGTACGCCGTGGACTTGGGCCAGATCCACCAGGACACCACCTCGGTCAAGCTGACGGGAGCATACGAAAAGCAGCAGCGCCGCGCCGTGCAGTTGCTACGTGGCTTCAGCAAAGATCACCGTCCGGACCTCCGGCAGCTGGTCTACGAGCTTTCGGTGACCCGCGATGGCGCCATCCCCGTGCTCTTCAAAGCTCACGACGGTAACCGTACCGATGACACCCTGCACTGGGAGAATTGGCAGATGCTGCGGGGCCTTCTGGGCCGCTCGGATTTCCTCTACGTGGCCGATTCCAAACTTTGTGTGAGCCAGACCCTGCTGAACATTGATCGCAGCCAGGGGCGGTTCATCACCGTCGTGCCCCGCACGCGCAGCGAGGTCGAAGAGTTCCAACACAAGCTCCAGGCCTCATGGATTCGCTGGGAGAAGGTGTTGGCCAAGCGCTCGAGCCGGAAGCGAGGGCAGATCGATCTCTACGAGGTGGCCAGCGGGCGCTACGCTATGCGCGAGGGGTTCCGGATGTATTGGTTTCGATCCAGCCAGAAAGCTCGTCGGGATTGGAATGAGCGGGAAGACAAGATCGCATCGGCGATGGATCAGCTGCGCGCGCTGGCCGACCCGACACGAAAGAAAAAGCCCAAGACGGAAAAAGCGCTACGCAAGAACTCGATGCCATTCTGGCACGTTTCGCCGTGGGGACTTGAGTCACCGTCGATATCGCTTTGCAGCCAGTGGAGAAATTCAGACAGCTCAAGCGCGGCCGCGCCTCGGCCAACACGATGTACCACAAAGTCGTACAGTGGGTGCCCAGCATTAGCTGCTCGCGCGACGAGAACGCCATCTCCCAAGCGGAACTGATGGATGGGATCTTCCCGCTGTGACCAACACGGACCTGGATGCCTTGGCTGTACTCCGTGCCTACAGTTACCAGCCCACGCTCGAAAAGCGACATGCGCTTTTGAAATCGGGCCTACAGGTCGCACCCATCTTCCTCAAAAAGAACAGCGCATCGAGGCACTGATGTTCGTCTATTTCCTGGCGCAGCTGGTGTGCGCCCTGATCGAGCGACAGCTGAGAAATGCCATGCGCCAACGCGGTCTATCCACATCCAGATCCTCCCCGAGGATCGACCCTCTCCGACTCCGACCACCGAGCAACTCCTTCGTCTCTTCAGCTTTCGCGCTCGACATCTCTTGCTCACCAAAGATGGCCAGCTCGTGGAGACTTTCACCGACCCGCTGAGCTCGATCCAAAAGCAGGTCCTCGACCTCCTCTCCATATCCCCGAGTGCCTATGCGTGACATCACATTCGGGCACGGCAGGAAACCTGTCCTCTCAAACCGCGGAATGTAGGACTGAGTGGAGGGGATCATAT
>CAVRMO010000021.1:0-129077 GCA_963722405.1 uncultured Acidobacteriaceae bacterium | reverse complement strand
GCAAATCGGCGGGCAAACAGCGTTAGATCATTGCCCCAGATTGACACCACGAGCGGTGCAGGAGGCTCCGCAATCGCCGTCATGATTCCCTGAACGGTAGCCGCAAGGCGTGCACAACATCCGGTCGTATCTGATGGATAATGTTCTTTATGGCGATACTTCGCGGCCGCACCTCGCTACGCTCAACCCAATGCTGGATTGTGAAGGCAATTTCCGGAAACCGCCCCGCCCTTGCCTTTGAAGGAGCCGTGGCATCATCTGTTGGATGCGAACCGACTCGCTCTCTTCACGGCTCAAGGGTGCAGCCTGTCGGCTAGTTCGTGATGTCACCTCCATGACCGTCGCGCCCGAATAGCTCTCGTGGATACAGGATAAGTCGAGATTATGTGAACGTCGTGACCGCGGTCGACAAAATACGTGATCCAACTTCTGGCTATAGGACTGCGGGCATCGGCAACAAAACAGATTCTCATTTAGGTTCGAGCGGCTTCCGCCGTTTTAAGGGAGCATTGATCACATTTTACGCAAGAATGGCCGTCCATCGCGAACTCGCAAACACTTCTGGACTCGACACTGTGAACTCCGAAGCACGATTGGTCACGGTTGCTCAGGAGCCGTGTGTCGTGGACCTCACTTTTATTACAATCGATCGTAATGAAAAAGTCCCGAAGGCTTTTCTGCCTCACGAACATCCCAACGCCTATCGTCTGTCTTTCTTCGGGCACCTAACGACGAGCTTGTTCGGCGGGGCTTGGATTTGAAGTGTGGTTTATGGCACATTCCGAACCGGGACGTCATTGGCAGTTCGAAGACAAAAATTTCGCTTTGAGTACAGGATTTTTCCGGGTCTTTCTCCGTACTTTAAGGGCGCAAGCTTTCACGTCAATCCCGCAGTCTTCCTGCAGCTCTTAGTTAAACCTCCTGACATTTTGCTCATCGGAGGAGCCTGGCTAATGCCGACGGCCATCCTCGCTAGCTTAGCACCACATAGAGCCTACAAAGTATTCTGGTCGGAGTCGCATTTTCTTTCAACTGCTCATGCCGACAGACTGACAAATGGCATCCGTGGTTTCTTGCTGCGACGCTATGATGCCTTTGCTGTTCCAGGAATCCTTGCCAGGGAGTATATTCAGCATTTCGTATTAGATAAACCACTTGTGGCATTGCCCAACCTGGTCGACCCCACGGTATATGGTGACCGTGTCCGCCAGCTCCGACACCAGAGATCAGCTCTTCGGCAGAGACTCTCGTTATCCGAACAAAGCGAGTCCTGCTGATTTGCGCGCGACTACTCCCGGCTAAAGGGATTCTTCCATTTCTCAACGCTTTACTCTCGTTGCCCACTCACTTGTTGAGCAACCTCATTGTCTTAATCGCCGGAGAAGGTGAGTTGCGCTCGACAATCGAGAACTGGATCGGAGACCATCCTTCACCCGAAGTCATCCTGCTGGGCCAGCAGACCCAGGAGCAAATGTGCGACCTCTACGCCCTGTCGGACGGCTTTGCACTCCCGTCCTACAGCGAACCGAACCCGTTGTCCGTGATTGAAGCACTCTGGGCAGCCTTGCCTCTCGTTCTCTCCGATCGAGTCGGCAATCATCGTGAAACGCTAGCCAGCCACCGAAATGGCTGGTTGTTCTCCCCTGATGATATTCCCGGGATCTGTCGGGCTGTCGTGAACTGGTTAAAGCTCTCGGAGTCCGAGCTACTCAGGTATAGCAGAGAGTCTTATACTATCGCTTCCAGCTCATTCGATCCCAAGACAGTCGTCCCTGCCTTCCTTGAACAGCTACTCGCAGTTTGTCACCTGAGGAGATAATGCTAATCCTTTGTGCGTATTTAAGCCGTCTCCTTTATACCCGATGCATGACCGAGTGCCGTTCTGATCGCGAAACAAGCAGCTCACGATAAGCGGTTATCACCTTCCCGGCATTCTGTGCCCATTGTAGATTCTGTTGCACGTACGATCGGCCAGCTTCACGAATATTATCGAGATCGTTGTCCGACACAATGCTCATCAGCACCTTAGTTATTGATGCTTGGTCGCGGGGCTCGATCAAGAAGCCATTAATCCCATGACGAATAAACATCTCGGGGCCCTGGGTTTACATCCGATGGCGATCTTGCCAAGGGCCATCGCCTCAGCATACACGAGCCCGAACGCTTCACTGAAACTCGGCAGACAGAAGATATCCGATGCGGCAATCTCGCTCATTGCGTCCGCATGTTTGAGCTCGCCCGTGAGCGAGACAATGTTGCCAATTCCCAGATCACTGATCAACTTGCGCAGCTTCTGCTCATAGTCTCCTCCACCTACGATCAGCAGTTCCATCAACCCTGGCCTTTGCTTCTCGATCTCAGCCAGTGACCGGATTAGAAATTGATAGCCCTTGGGTTCTTTCAGGTTACCGACCCCGATAACGCGCCAAGGCCTTGTGCGGGGTATTCTTTGCGAGGGCACAATGTTTTCAGGAACCCGCACCCCATTTGGCACGACACGGAAGTTCACAGCAGATGTGACATACGATTGAAAGTGCCGCTCGAGTCCATGGCCAACGAGGAACACTCTTGCCGCATTCTCTAGTGTCCAGCCGAGTTGTTGCTGTTTCGCTTTTGTATTGAACATCCAGGGCGCATTAATGCCGTGGAGCGTCACACCGCAAGGTATTTGGAGCTCATTTGCCAGTCTCACGCCGACATAGCCGATCTGCTCGTTGTGAGAATGCACCACGTCGGCCCCCGCGCGCTGGCCTACAGCTGTCAATCGACTTCTGACTTGGTGATAAATTAGAGGGGCCGACATCACTCCGAGAGCATTCTTCGGCAGATTAAAGTAGCGAACCTCCTCGACATGGATCTTTAATGCTTTGTACGCCTCCGTGTCTATCTTCGTTGTCCTTCGTCGCTCAGTTCCGGGAGGGACGATCGCTTGCAAGACGATGACGGAGACGTCACAATCGAGATCACGAAAGGATAGAGCTTGATCTAAAACAAAGTTCCCTCTGAACCATTCCGGCCGCGGCGGGAATATGCCTGTCAAGATTAAGATTCGCACGTTACCAATCCTTGAAACTCGTCAGCGGTGACACTGGTATCTCACGCATGGCCAACGGTACGAGGCCTGAGCACTGGATGTTGGCGAGCCTTCGAGAGCAACGATAGAACTGCCACTGCCGTGAGCGGCATCATATTGACTAGAGGAAACACCACTGCTGAAATTAATCCGTCTCTGTATATTTGAACCAGGGAACAGGCTAATATCACGTAAATGAAGCGGTACACCGAGAAATAGCTCCTTCTCATTGCGCTGAAATACATAAGTCCAATGCAGTATGCTGCCACGAACGGAATAAGAACAACTCCCGTTAAACCGAAGTTCGCATAAGATTCGCCTGGCAAGGTAGCTATCATCCCTGCATCACGCATCGGGCGAGCCGGGTTGTTGATCTCGCTCCAGTACCAATTTAGGGGAGGCTTGTCTGGCCATATCTGACGTGGGATCGGCATTGCGAGTAACGGATAATACATGGTTCCGTAAAAATGATACCCACTCTTGTCTACTAGCCACATGACTGAGGCGAACATATCGAGGAACATCTGATCGTCGGAAGCCCCCCCAAACACGTCTCCTAAACTCTGTCTTTCCGAAGTCTATGATGTCCGATAGCCGTTCACCGCCCTGGATCATCAGTCCTATTTTCTTCATCGGAAACGATATCAGCCCTAAACACAACAATGACGCCAACAGCCACTTCTTCGGCCACCTGTAGCCAGTGCGCGTCTGCCAAGTCACCAGAAGGAAAATTACAGACAGAATTACACGAAAACGGTCGTAGCCCTGGATCGACATGAGTACTAACAACAGAAAGGTGGGAACTATAAAGATCCGACGGAAGCCATAGTAGTAGATTAGAGCAAGTAACGCTAATATGGGCCAATTTTGAGTCACCACGATCCAGCTAGACGTGCTCCATTGTCCGACATCAATGTTCAACCTTCCGCCGCTTGGAAGATACCCGAAAGCGAGTATAGCGATAATGCCAATCGGAAAAGTGATGGCCACAACAGCGAGGATTACTCTTTCGGAAAGCAGGCGGCTGTTCCATTCCGAAACAACGCGATTCGCCCTGCGCCGCTGGTCTCTACGGGAGCACAGTACGAAAGCGGCAGTCATACTGAGAAGGGCAAGATCCGACAAAACGCCGGCCCATGCAATTTCGCCCTCCGTGACCCTGAGCGCACCCCTCCAGTGGCTGAATAGAGTCGGCGAACCGGCCCACACCGAGTACAGACGGAAAGTGACAAACATCAGGTGATAGGCCAGATATACGAATCCGGGATGAACCGCGGTAAGACGTGCGTATCTGAATAGTAAGATCGCGCAGCAGATCACGACGAAGGTGTCAAGGAAGGCAGCAACCGAGATGCTCAGATCGAGGAATGAATGTACCAACATAAACACCCTACTGAATTACAAGGAACAATTCCGGTAGCATTTCCGGTGTTTCATAGTGACTGCCTTGTGAGCAACAAAGATCGATCTCCAATGGATCACACAAGAGCTGTGAATGAATTTGGTAGGATCAAGCGGCCGCTCGTTCGAAACAGCAAACTGACCCACGCTGCGCACGCACAACAAATCCTAGATCGATAAACGCTTTATAGAGCTCCTGCCATGCGATCTTTCTGCCGCGGAATTGCGTATCGTGGAGTTCAATGATTGCTTGGCGACACGCACACAAAGAATCTGGATCTGCCAGTAAGATGCCGGCCTCGCTGCCTTCAATGTCGGCCACTAGAAGGTATTCCTTGACGTTGTACTGCCATAGCAGATCTGAGAGCGTAAATCTCGGCACCAACTCGACGGCGTCATCCTCGGAACTCTCGTTCGCTGCAAGCCGGTCGGCAACCTTACCCCCAAAGTTCACAGCGGCTACGGAGAAAGGAACCTCCAAGCTCTCATGGTCATAGTCGATTGCCCCGTGCACGGCTTGGACATTCGCAATCAACCCGTTGAGCTCAAGATTCCTAAGCGTCACATCCAGTAGCGTCCTGTCAGCCTCGACACACAAGAGCCTATGATCCTGGCCTAGTCGTGAGCGAATGTTCGAAGATGTCACACCAATACTGCAGCCGAGTTCGACGACATTGACGTCCGTCCGCAGGCAGGTGCGAACAAACCTCAGTTCGGCGCCTTCATATAGACGCCAGAATATTGCAGCTTTCTCCTGGTTCCTAATACGAGGACTGCTGGTGTCGAAACGCAGGCCGCCGCTTGGAATTCGTTCATGAAAGGACGCTGCGATGAGGTTCCCTATTACAGGTTGACAAAGTATCTGGGCGACGCCCACTTTGAGACCTCCAATCGTGAACCCCACGCCTGCTCCTCCACCCCCGCCGCTAAATCGCTACACGTCCCAGCGCTACTGAATGTTAGCATCGAAGTGACAGGTCGGCGTATCGCGCTTTTGAAGGACGCTTATCAATTCGATCTTGACGTTTTGGCGGCATTGTCCTTAGATTCCTTTAGGTAGGCGCCAGCACTAGGAGCGACCTCACATGCGACATTTCCCACAAGCTCCCGCTTTGGTGGGCTGATGGATGGTCCGGGGGCGATACGCGCCGAATTTCGTCTGATGCTAACTCAATTGCCGGAGCGGATTTACCCTGGTCGAACCAGCACAGAGTCATATCCGCCAAGTGGTTTTCCGAAACTCCGGTCAGGATCACACGTCCCTCAACTGCGTGATACGATTGAGTTACGAAACGGAGCGTCGGGGTGGCAACCGAACAACATAACTCAAACGGATCTCGAACGGAGCTACTCCCCTCCGAGTTTGGTTTCGGTGGATTCGTCAGTGCAAACCCAGGGTTTCCGGGATTCTCGCCTCATGAGTCGACGCTAGCCGAGATCCTAAGCACTCTGCGCAAGCGAAAATGGATCATCATAACCACTGTCCTTGTGGCACTGACGCTCGGTGCCCTGATCTCAGCTCGCACAAAACCGCAATACTCGGCGACGGCCCGCATTGCCATCAGCAAAGAATCCGGCGAAAACTTCGGATTCAAAGATTCCCAACCGAGCGGTGATTCTGAAGATTACGACTACACCATCTCGATGGACACGCAAACCAATATTCTGCAGAGCGATCGAATCGCTCTCGAGGTAATCAAGGGCCTTCATCTCGACGAGAATCGAGCTTTTGCCGCCGATCTTGCAGTCAGCGCGCCAAAGACCGGCGACATAGGCATACAGCGGATCGACCATGCGCGAGATGCCGCGCTGCTCGCACTCTTTCACTCCGCAATGCGGGTGAGCTCTGTTCGCAACACCCGTCTTCTGGATATCTCTTTTCGCAGTCCCGATCCTGCCCTCGCGACCGAAATTGCTAATGACATCGTAGCAACGTACATCGAGGACAATTACCGTACCCGGTACGAAACAACGATGCAGAGTTCTGACTGGCTGGCCAAGCAGATTTCCGATCTAAAGCAACGCGTTGAGACCTCCCAGGAAAAGCTCGTCCGATACCAGCGCGAGAATGGCATGCTCGGTATCGACGAGAAGCAAAACATCATTACGCAAAAGCTCGATGACCTGAACAAGAGTCTCACCGAAGCGCAAACTGACCGGATCTCCAAGCAGGCCGCTTACGAAACAGCGAAGGCTGGAAAATTCGATGAGATTTACGAGCCGAACAGCCTCGCCGCCAGCCTCCGCCAGCAGGAAGCGAATCTGAGGTCGCAGTATGCACAAGTGACAACAACATTCGGCGCGAATTACCCGAAGAGCCTGGAACTGAAGAACCAGATCGATCAAACGCAGCGGTCCATCGAGGCGGATAACCACCGCAGGCTTACTAGGTTACAGTCCGAATTCGCGGCAGCCCAGGCCCGCGAAGCAATGTTGGCCAAAGCGCTGGACCAACAAAAGCTTGAGGCCAATCAACTCAATGAGGAGTCAATTGAGTTCTCCATCCTCAAGCGTGATCTTGATGCGAACCGTACTTTGTATGAGGGCCTCTTGCAGAAGCTGAAGGAGGCCGGAGTAACCGCTGGCCTGCGCTCCAGCAATATCCGGATCGTCGACAACGCTCGTGTTCCCATCTCACCCGTCAGTCCCAACTGGCCGCGCAATTTAGAATTGAGCCTGTTGGCCGGGCTCATTGGCGGCGTCCTACTCACCTTCGTGGTCGAAGCTCTGGATAGCACTGTTCGCACACCCGAGGAGGCTCAGGCACTGTTAGGTTTGCCCTCATTGGGCCTGATCCCGCACAGTAACGCGTTGAAAACGGTTGGGCTGTCTCGGTCTCTAAGATCGGCATCTCCGGCTCTCACCAGCCCTCACCCTTCGATGCTCATCGCTCAGTCGCGTCCGAACTCGCATATTGTAGAGTCCTTCCGCAGTCTGCGAACATCCATCCTCCTCTCCTCTGCGGTCAAGCTGCCGAAAGTCATTCTCTTCACCAGCTCGATGCCGCAGGAAGGCAAGACTACGACCAGCGTCAACATGGCAATCGTCCTCGCACAGCGAGGCGGTAAGATTCTGCTGGTGGACGCGGATCTACGCCGGCCGGGAATTCATCAAGCATTTGGATTTTCCAATTCGGCAGGCTTGAGCAGTGTTTTAGCAGGGCTGGATTCATTCGAGAACGTCGTCCAAAGATACCCACCGCTTTCGAACCTATTTATTTTGCCTGCTGGACCAAACGCTCCTTATCCTGCTGAATTGTTAGGTTCCGACCGGATGCTCGAGTTGCTGACAGAGTTCCGTAGCGACTACGATTTCGTGATCTTGGATTCACCGCCAGTCAATCTGGTCACTGATTCCGTTGTGCTCGCCGCCAATATGGACGCGGTGTTGCTCGTTGTGCGTTCCGGGCAAACCTCGAAAAATGCGCTACGCCATGCTAGGGACCAACTTCAGCAGGTGAAAGCACCGTTAACGGGGATCGTCGTCAATGGTGCAAAGCTGGATTCTTTCGACTATCACTACCGTTCTTACTACGGGCAAGAGCAAGGACGCTACTACGCTTCCGATGAAAACCGCGAGAAAGTCGAAGGGGAAAAGCCTGCCCGTAGTGCCTAATGCTTCGACCGCTTGATTATGTAACTAAACTTGTATCGGGCTTGCTTGCTTGTAAACTTCCATCGGATGGATTGCGTAGCCGGATTCGCATGAAGCGTGGTCCGGTCGGAAGGTGGCTTTTCGTAGACGACCGGCACTTCGATGGGGGCGGAGTATTCCTGTCCAGCTTCCCCACGCATTACATGCTCTTGTCTTGTTGTGCCGTTCGGCTGCCTAGGTTTCGTAGTTTATGACGATGACGCCATCCCCGCGAATGCGGCACCGTACTACTTAATGTGCACCGCGGCTTCCGGCAGAGAGAAATGGCCACGCCGTTATCTCTTCGTCGAATGATTGCTACGATCGACCGCATGGGCCGGCACACCAACCACCGTCGTCCCGGCCGGCACATCCTTTGTGACCACCGCGCCGGCACCAACGGTAGCGCCCTGACCGATTCTTAAGTACTGCAGCACCTGAGCCCCGGTGCCAATCATTACCCCATCTTCTAAGAGCACTCCCCCTGAAATATTGGCTCCGGGGTTGATGAGGCAGCCGGGTCCAATTTGTGCTTCGTGTCCCACGGTGCAGCCGAAATTCAATTGCGAGAATTCCCCAACGGTTACGTTTACAGTGACGATGGCACCCGGGCAAACGATAACACCTCGGCTCAATTGAACGGTTGCGTGGTCGACCAAGGCGCTGGGATGAATAAGCACTGGCCATTGCAAGTGTGGGTACTGCCGGCTTAGCTGGGCTGACAGGCGCAACCTAGTGCTCGGATCTGCGCAGCCCATCGCAAGTGCATCGAGGGCAAGCGACCGCAAGCAGTCAAAGCCACCGAGGAAAAGGTCCAGGCTATCATGTGGACCTCTATGTTCTAGATCACTGACCACGTAGCCGACGAATTCGAAGTCGCCCCGGCCAGCGTCAGTGACATCGCGAATAATTGCGGCAAGTTCGCGTGCGTTTCCTCCCGCGCCCACGACAGCGATACGTTTCGGTGCCATTGGCAGTAGATACTACCATTCACCGCAGTTCTGGGAACCGTCGTAGACTCATATTCGGAATCCTGGAAGCCAGCATCACCGCCTTGGTGTGGCTCTGCGAGAACTGCTATCCCCTAAAACAACTCGCACGAACACGAGATCGCCAGCAGGGGTGCGCCGCGTCCCATACGGTCGTCAGGACACGTTTCTCGCAATTCCGACGCTTGGCAACAAAATTCGTGGCTGACCGGTACTAATCAGTTTGCGGGTCGCCAGTTGACTACAGCAGCAGCAATGCGCTCGGCGGCATGCCCGTCCCACAGGGGAGGAATGTCGCTGGCCTTCCTTCCTCCTTTCAATATTTTCCTCGCTTCATCATTCAATCGAATCATGTTGCGCCCGACCAGCACATTCGTTCCGATGGTGATCGTTACCGGTCGCTCCGTATTTTCCCGAACCGTGAGGCATGGCACTCCAAGATAAGTGGTTTCTTCCTGAATTCCACCCGAATCGCTGATCACCATTGTCGCCCTGGTTTGCAGCGCAAGAAACTGCAAATAGGGCAGGGGCTCAGTCAATCGCATATCCGCAGCGGGCGAAAAACTCAAGCCGATCTCCGAGATGCGCTGGCGAGTCCTTGGATGCACTGGGAATATCACTGCTATCTCATGGCTGATTTCGTCGAGTGTCTTCAGCAATTCACACAAGAATGTCGAATCATCGACGTTTGCCGGACGGTGCATGGTGACTAGCACGTAGCGGGACGGCAGGTCATCCGGCAGTTGCGCCTGTGCCTTGGAAAGCAGGCTTACCAGAGTATCGATCATTACGTTACCCACGAAACGGATTCGGTGCTCTGGAACTCCTTCACGCTTTAGATTCTCATTACCATCCAAAGAGGGGGTAAACAAGAGGTCGGAGAGTTGGTCAGTTACAACTCGGTTGATTTCCTCTGGCATGGTTCGATCGAAGGAGCGGAGTCCTGCTTCGATATGGGCGACCGGCACCCGTAGCTTGGCGCAAACCAACGCCGCAGCGACCGTGGAGTTGACATCTCCATAGACAAGTACCATGTCTGGACGCTTGTCCAGCACGATCGGTTCGAAACCGGTCATGATGGCAGCTGTCTGCTGGGCATGCGATGCCGAGCCAACTTGAAGGTTGAGTTCGGGCTCGGGTATCCCGAGCTCCGCAAAGAACACCCCTGACATGTTCGTGTCATAGTGCTGGCCGGTGTGGACTAGCACTTGACGGACCTCTGGAAAACATTCCAAGGCGCGCAAAACAGGCGCGGCCTTCATGAAATTTGGCCGAGCACCCACAACGTGAACTATCTGCACGAGATTAGCATCCAACGAAGGTCGGGGTCTTCGGCGTTGGTTGCGCGATAATGCCCGGAAGACATCACCGCAATCGACTGCCGAGGCTTGAATAGAAATTGCAGTCTAGGAGCTTCTCAAGACCAAAGTCAAAGTGTGACCGCGACTTGCCCCCTCTCAAATAATGCCCACGCGCCCTGGACCGAGTCGGACGCCTCGCGATAAACATCCCATCAATCGCCGCATCCGCGAGAATGTCGAGAGATCCGCCGTGGACTCTCGAGCGCGAGGCTCACCGCCCGCCGCAGGGCCAACCCAGAGCCCGTACGAAACTCCGTGTGCTTAAGTCCCTAAACCTTCTTTGCTTCTCCCGTTGCTTGCGCGTGCCCGTCGCCATGCTCACCAGCAACAGCCGCCGAGCAGCTCAGTTGTTTCAACCACGTATCCGGACTTCTACCACAACTGCTAATCTAGAGAGAGTACTGAATGATCGACCTTCACTGCCACATCCTTCCCCAAATCGATGACGGCCCCAGTTCCTGGGATGCGACGGTCGAGATGTGCCGCATAGCCGCTCAGGACGGGATTCGCCACATTGTGGCTACTCCACACGCGAATCACAGGTACCGGTACGACCGCGAGCGTTTCGAGTCGATGCTGCAAAGCCTGCAAGCTTCCTGCGATGACTCCCTGACATTCAGCCTGGGTTGCGACTTTCACTTTTCCTACGACAACATCGAGGATGCCCTCCTTCATCCACGGCGATACACCATCGCACGCTCAAATTACTTGTTGATCGAGTTCAACGACTTCAGTCTTATGCCCTCAATCCGGCAAGGCATTTTTCGGCTTGTCAGTGGCGGCATAGTGCCGATCGTGACCCATCCTGAGCGCAACCCGGTGTTGCTGGATAATCCTCGACAAGTGCTGGACCTGATCGACGATGGCTGCCTAATCCAGGTTACGGCCAATTCATTCACCGGCCACTGGGGAGAACGTCCGCAGCGAATGGCCGAGTGGCTTCTTAAGCGCGATGCCGTACATGTCGTGGCCAGCGATGCTCACGATACGCGGCACCGGCCGCCTATTTTGTCGGCTGCCTGCGAACGGGTCAGCACCCTCACCAACAAAGACCTGGTGCAGGCACTCTTTGTCGACAATCCAGGTGCAATCGTTGCGACCGAGGCATCACTCCCACGAGAAATTCCCTCGGCTATTCCCCCAGCGGGGCGCTAGACATTGACACACTGGGAGCGTCGAGACTCTCGCTCCTTGCGCTTTGCTCACTGTGGCTGCGGTCTTGGTGGATCTGCGGGCTTTACTTCCGCCGAGGGTGCCGAAGTCGCCTCCGGCGCCGCAGCGTTGCTGCTGCCAGGTCGGCCAGCCGATGCTGATTGGCTCCAGCGGGTGACATACGGAAACATGGGCGTCACCTCGAAAGGCATCTTCTCCCTAACCGAGAGCAACCGGACGGCTTGCGTCTTCTTGATGGTGAGCTGGTCAGACCAGGCGTCGAGTTTGATACGCCCCCCTAACGGCAACGCAGCGATCTGCTTCACATCCTTTGTCTGCAGGGCGGGAGCGCCTGAGACCAAACTGGACATGCGAACCCCTGTGTCTGGGGACTGGAGCGGATTGCCGAACTGGCCCTTGATAAGATTGGGTAGCTGCGGAGCCTCCGCTTGCATTGCCGCAAAGAAGAGGCCGGCAGAAGCCAACTTATCCTTGTAGGGAGAGTTCTGCAGCAACTGCAACGCCTTTGCATCGGCTTCCTTCTCCTCTTCAGGAGTGCGTTTCACCGCGATATTGCTGACGGTCGTTTCATCGGGGAAGATCATACGGTCGCTGAAAGCGTACCTTTCATTGATTCCATGAGCCAACACGATGTGGCCCATTTCGTGTGCCAGGACAGCCGCCAATGAAGCCTCGTCGGGTAGTGCATCCAGAAGGCCGCGGCTCACCACAATGGTGTGACCAATCGTGAAGCTCTCCATCGGTTGCGTCAGCAAAACGCGGCAGCGGATCTCCGGCTCCACTTCCAGATTGTTTGTGACCTCGATGTTTTGAACCACCGTGTTAAGTACCTTGTCGACTTCGCCTTCAGGCGCCAGCAAGGCCGCCCGCTGCAGCCGATCGAGGATGTTGTCCTCCGCCTGCCGTTCCCATGCGCGCTGCGCTTCGACCGTCGTCACGTCTTGCTTGGAATCGCTTTGGTCCTTCACTTTGTCAGGCGAGTCGACAACGATATCGGTAAATTCGCTATTCTTTTTGGCACGCACAACATCGTAGCCCCACAACAGCGTCTGCGCCCGGAAGTCCCAATGCTGCGTCCCGCGGGTCAGGTCCGTCTCCTCGCTGTAGACATAGGCTGGCAGCCACTGATCGTTTACCATGTTCAACCGCCAGCTATCGAAGTGCATGTACTCACCGTTCTTAGGATTTGGCGTATATGTGCCATTGAAACGCACAACACTGTACTGCTGGTCTTCGACCCAAATGCGCCCAATGAACATGGCCTTCGTCTGTGGCTGTTTCGGCTGAACATCGATGACCAGTGTTCTCACATCACCCAGAAACTCGCGACGGACGAAGTGGAAATCGTAGTGCTGCCGGTCAAAGGTCGTCGCGTCCATGACGATCATCTGCGCGAAGCCTTCGGACATGTATCCGCCTACTTCCGGCTTACTACCACCTTGCTTCGTCCGTGTCAGCTTCAGACTGCTGAATATCTTCTGCAAGGAACTCGGCTGTGGCTCCTTCGGTTGAGGGAGAAAGTTGGTGTCTTCTACTCCAGATTGCAGTCTCACCCGTCCAAGAAAATACTTGTCGCTGACAGGTACCGAACCGAAGTCTTTGTCCGGACGCATATTCTGGATATACGTCTCCACCATCGGGCTGTATTCCCTCAGGTTCTTGACAAACAACAATTCCCGGAGCGAGATCTTGTCGACAACCACGTCGAACGTGGGATCCGTCTCCCAGGCCTGAAGTTGGCTCTGTACCTTCGGCTTCTTCTTCGCTTCCGCACTCATCAATGCGCCGCAGATCACGAACAAGAAGACTGCAGCCACCGCTATGCGAAACCGCCACACTTTCGACATCGATTCCTCCAGCACAGCCTTAGGACAAACGGAAGACGATCTTGAGCCGGCCTTGAGCATCGACTGCCTGGCCATCTCGCCGTGCGGGCGCAAAGCGGATCTTCTCGGCGGCCTTTACCGCCGATTCATCCAATCCGTATCCCAATCCTTGCACCACACGAATCACGCGGACCTGGCCTGTCGCTGTGAACTCGACTTCCAGTTCCACGTCTCCTTCAATCTTTCTTTGGCGAGCTTCTAACGTGTAAGACGGAGCCGGTTTGCTGAGCACTGAAACGGGCGTATCTTTCGAGATGACAGGAGCTTGTTTCTTCGGAGCGTCGCTGGGAGCGGGCTCAGCGTTGCCGAAATTCGTTGACCGCACCTGTGCGTTTCCGTGGCCACCCCCATCACTCACGGGGGCGACGCCATTTCCAAATCCGGCGCTGGCGACCGTGCCGCGAACACCTTTGTCTCCACCAGTCCCGTTACCGGAGCCCGGCCCTGACGGCAGATCGAAAGATCCGACCTTCGCCATCAACGGCCCTTTGCTGGTGCTGTTGTTGTTGGTCGGCACCCCATTCGGATCGCCAAATCCGCCGGTCTGCACTTGTCGAGGAGGCTTGTGTTCCGTGACCGGCGCCGAACTGCCCGTAGACGCGAACTCCGGCCTGCGATCGGGCTTCGCCACAGTCACCAAGGGAGGCGTTACTTTGGCCACTTCGACCTTCGGTACTTCGATGGGGGGCGGCGGTATCACGGGAGCTTTTGCCTGTACCTTGGGAGGCACGATCGGCTTCGGCGCCGGTGCCTTTATCTCAGCTACTGGTTTGGGCTCTTCCGGAACCGGCTCCAACGCCGGTGCAACCAGGTGAACGCTCTCCCGCGTGTCGACGGGGTCTAACACCGGAGCCATGAACGAAATACTCGTGGTGGCAAAAAACACCACCAGTGCAGTGGGCACCAGGAAACCGAGCGCAAAAGTGCTCCAACGAATCGGGGTTTCAGGCAGCGATGCGAATGCGCTCCCTGGAACCGCGTTCTGCAGCGTCTCCATGTGAGATTCCCTCATACCATCGCGACGGGCGTTTTGAAAGGCGTTACTCACGGCCGCAGGCATATCTCACCACAGCGACTTGATCCTGCATGACTTGGCTTACGGGACCCGAGTAAGGCAGCAGCGGACAAATCGACCCCTGCTTGCTCGCGATCAATCAATTGGGTGTAGGCTACCACTCTTTGTCCCTCCTGCCAACATAGTGACCTTGGTTCATAACATTAAAAATGACCATCCTGTAAGTGATCCCGGACGCTTTTTCCCCACACCATGTAAATTCTGACCACTATCTCAAAATCCGCCGAGATTCGCTTCTCCCGACCTAACTCTTCTCGCATCCGCACTCAGTCCGCGAACCCTCGCAAGTCACCGATGTAACTGCGGTTCTCGCTTCTCAGGTGGCCATCCGAATCGCCCTGCTGACTCATCCGATACTCTTCACCGAAACGACGGTGTTCATTCTGATGCAATCAGGCATCCGTTTCCCTCGCCTAAATCCTGTAGGAAGGCTCCAAATCTTCTGTAGCCCACGACGGGCCACGGGATAGTAGCCAGAAGCGTCCCGCCGCGTTGATTTTCTCGTAACGGAACTAGGGGAACTGGCTTCCCAACATGGGAATCGCAGCAACTTCGTAAGCATCGCAATCTCCGCGGCACTTCTGTTCGTAATGGCCTCCAGCGGCTGTCGCGGAAGTCAGTACGCCCCAACTCCAGCCTGTTCGTCCTCCTCGTTCGACAACCAGACCAACGGGGGAGCCACCAACACTCAGTTGCAAGCGCTCTGGCAGCCGGCACAACAGGAGTTGGCAACTCAACCCATCGCCCTCAATCCTATAACGGTACAGATGCAAGCCGGGAACCTGCAGACCATCGCGCCAGACTCGCGAGCCAACGCCGTGCAACCCAACTGCATCGCCGTTATCACCATTCCCGACCTGACGGTTGCAGAGTTGCAGGCGGAGAACCCCCGGCGCCGCCCTGCAGCACAACACCAGTCCCACCGGAATCATTCACCGCCCCGCTGACGCGCTTTCTAAGTATTGCCATTCCTTCACCGCCAGCAACAATCAGGCCGCCTACGTTTCCCTCGGAAGTCTTGAACATTGGCGCCACGGGATGGGAGTTCGGGAACATCATTCTCACTCGCCTGGGATACAACACTTCCGGTCGGTGAGGAACCCGAAACCAACTGTGGTTGCGACAAAGGCCCGTGCCCGGATAACGCTCACCGAGCGACTGCCAGCAGCAATGCCTCAACCTTCTTATCCAGATCTTGCGCGACTTTCAGGGCTTCGGGGCTTCCGTAAGTCGCAAGAAAACTAGCCATCCTGTCGTACGACAGATGAACTCCATCGGAACGCTCGTCGATGAGAATCGTCACTGGCGCGTACGACCCGGCGTCCGGCACATGCTGAACCATTGCGCTCATGATTACGGGATTGCCCACGATGAACCGCAGACTCTGTCTGGCGTCCGTGCCATTTCGCTTGCGCACCACAGCGCCCAGGTCCACACGCGCGAATTCCATCAATCCCCTCGGGCCGGTCGCTTCGTTGACGATTCTTTCTACCTCCGCGAAGGACGCTGCGTCGCCGAGTTTCCTGCTAAAAGAGGTTATGTCCGGATGCCCAATCGCCGCCTCAAACGCGACTACGATATCGCGGAAGTTCTTGGAAGAAGTCACGCTGAAGCGCTGTACGTTGATTTCTTTCGTAGCCATATTCCTACTCCACTTGGCTCTCGGAACTTCTATGCCGTCGCCAGATCCACGGGACATTTTCTCCCGTGCAATCCACGAAGGAAACTCACTTCTTCTTGGATAACTCTGGATCGTCAATGGAAGTTGGAGTCGGCCACCCCGTCACTCACCGTAGCCGGATGCGAACTTGCTTGTTGCAGATGTTCAGAAGGTCAATGGCGATTCGTAAAAACTCCGGGTCAACCGGAAGACGCGATTGTCGTCGAAAACGGTCCCATTGATGGAGTCGTCGGCCCTACGAGCGCTTGCCGCGATTCGCACCTAGCTGTGCATCCGCCACAACCCGGCCGCGCCGAGAACCGCGACGGCGAGCGCAATCGTGATGCTCAGCGGCCAACCATATGCATTGGGTAACTCACCGCGCTTCATGCGGCGAAGCGTGTTCCAGTGAGAGGCTCCCGCTAACACCGTCGCCACAATACCCATCAATACCAGCAACTCACCGAACTGAATAGCGGCCTGATGGAGCCGCTCCGCTTCCCGAGTCTGTTCCTTTTCACTCAGGCTGCGGAAGAAGCCGATCATCCCCAGCCCGAACGTCCCCATCGTAAGGTTTGTTCTGATGCAGGCCAGCGTGGTTCTGTCCAGTGCCAGAGACGTACGATAGTTCGCCGGCGTGGTGCGCTTGCGGGCCAGGTCAACCCGCGGATCGGCATTCGGTGTGTCGCTCATAAGGTGGGTGGGTTGCATTATTTCGTACGCGTCCGGCAGGCTCTTCAAAACAACCTTCAGAGGAACGACTCTGCAGCTTTCCCCTTGAAACAACTGCCAATTCGGTTACCATGTTTGGTTATAGCTACAGCCACAGGTTCGTTGACCCCGCATTGCCGGTGATCTGGCTCTGCTCGGGCCGCGTTTTCGCCACGTGTGCGACAAGATTTGTCGCGCCTTGAAGGAGATCGACATTATGAAAACGAGAGTTGCGGCAACGGCTGCCTGGGCATTAGTCCTCATAAGCATTGGCATACTGGTTTCGTGCGAAAAACCCAAAGCGCCGGAGCAGGCGCAGCAAGCCGGTCAGGCTGCTCCCGCCGAGCAGCGGGTCGAGAAGAATCCCGATCGCAACGCCTACTTCGGTGAGGAACACATCCACACCAGTTGGTCGGTGGACGCCTGGCTCATGGGCAACCGCCTCACAGGGCCTGACGACGCCCTCAAGTATGCGCAGGGCCAAACCATCAAGCATCCTCTGGGCTACGACATCAAGATCGAGACGCCCATGGACTTCATGGGTGTGACCGATCACTCCGAGTACGTTGGCGTCACCAAGGAAGCGAACACACAGGGTTCGGCTCTCAGCAAGCTGCCTGCGGCCCAACCGCTGATTCTGAAGGACCCGAATGACCAGGCGGCCCTTCAGACGGCCTTCAATTACCTCCTGAGCCTGGCCAGCGCACCTCCAGTGAAAGCTTTCATGAGCCCCGAGGTGGCTGGTTCCATCTGGGCAGAAAATGTCAAAATCGCCGACCAGAACAATCATCCCGGTAAGTTCACGGCGTTCTGTTCTTACGAGTACACCTCGCAGAGCAACAACATTAATCTGCACCGCAATATCTTCTTCCGCGATTGCGCCAGGGTCCCTGCGATGCCCTTCAGCGCCCTCGATTCATGGCACCCCGAGGACCTGTGGAAGTGGATGGATGCGCAGCGGAAAGCCGGCAACGAATTGCTGGCCATTTCCCACAACGCCAACCTGAGCTCCGGTTGGATGTATCCCGTGGACATGGACAGTTTTGGGCGTCCTATTGATGCTGCCTGGGCCGAGTCGCGCGACCGCAACGAGCGCCTCGTCGAAATCAAGCAGATCAAGGGACAATCGGAAACCCATCCGCTCCTGTCTCCCAACGATGAATTCGCCAGCTACGAGGTAATGGAAGCTCTCCTGGGCCTGCCAGCAAATGTTGGCCGCATTGACAAGATTCAGGGCAGCTACGGCCGTCAGGCTCTGAAAGACGGCATCACCATGCAGGATGTACGCGGCTACAATCCCTACAAATTCGGTATCGCCGGCGGTTCCGACTCGCACAACACGGGCAGCCCGTATCGTCAGGAGAACTTCTTCGGGGGTCACGCCCAGATCGACGGCAGCGTCGACCGGCGCATGGCCGGAGTTTTGGCATTTGGCACTATGGACGTCCGTCTGGAGAATCCCGGCGGATTGACCGGCGTCTGGGCCGAGGAAAACACCCGCGCTTCCCTCTGGGACGCCATGTATCGCAAGGAAACCTTCGGCGTGAGCGGCCCGCACATCAAGGTCCGCTTCTTTGGCGGATGGGGCTATAACAAGAACGCTTTCGACGCGAAAGATTGGGTGCATCAGTCCTACGCCAACGGTGTGCCCATGGGCGCCGACCTGCAGCCGATGCCGAGCGGCAATGGCGCAGCTCCCACGTTCGTCGTCTGGGCGGTGAAGGACCCGACTTCCGGAAATCTCGACCGTATCCAGGTCATCAAGGGCTGGACCAGGAACGGTCAGAGCTTCGAGAAGATCTTCGACGTGGTCTGGTCCGGCGACCGCAAGCCCGATAAGTGGACCGGCAGGGTTGCGGCGATCAAGAGCACCGTGGACCTGGAGAAAGCCACCTACACCAACGATGTCGGTTCGACCGAGCTCAAAACCGTTTGGAGCGACCCCGAGTTCGATGCCAGCATGCATGCGTTCTACTACGCGCGCGTGCTGGAGATCCCCACGCCGCGCTGGACCCTCATCCAGGCCGTCAAGGCCGGGGTTCCACCGCCGGACATGGTCCCGCTGACCGGCCAGGAGCGTGCCTGGTCTTCGCCCATCTGGTACACCCCAACCGCCGATGCGCGCAAGAATGCATCCTCCGGCATGAACGTGACCGACCTCAAGGCGAAAGGCGCAACCCAGTTGAATGACGCGCAACTGAAGGCCTTCATCGTCGGCAAGGCTTTCTGGGTTCGCAATAACGTCACCAACGACACGTTTAGCGTCAGTTACACGGTTGACGGCGACAGCATTGTCTGGCACATCGGCAAGTACACTACTCTCCCAAGCTATGTCGGCAATCCAATTCTCAACGGTTACCATGCAAACACTTCTCCGTACAAGATTGAAGGCGGCAAGCTGACCATCAAGGTCGCTCAGGACCCCTACTCGTTGACGATTTACAAGCTGGGCGACACCTATTATGGAGCGCGCAGTAGCGAGTTCGGCTACGCCAACTACGAGATGATTCCGTCCCCGCAGTTTGTATTGAATCCGATGAAGGCAATGATGAACCAGTTCTCGATTGAACTGGGCCTGACGGAAGAACAGAGGCTGCAGATCGTGCCGATCATCAAGCAGGAGGCGCCAAAACTGGAGGCACTGAAGAAGAACACCTCACTCAAGCCAGAGGAGAAGCTGGAGCAGTTGAAGCAAATCGCCGACGACGTCGACGCCAAAGTAACGCCGCTCCTGGATCAGCAGCAACAGCAGAAGTTCCAAGCCATCCGCGAAGAGCACCGGCGGGAGTTGCTAGAAAAGATGGGCACCCAAGTCATGGAGAAGGCGGAGGCTAAGGTTAAGTCGGAGATGTAGAGCCGAAGTATGGGTAGAGTTGCGCTTTAGCGCCGCGTCCAGCCTGACTCTTTGATCAGCCGGGCTTCAGCCCCGCGGCAGTTACTGAAACGCGCATCATCTGGCAGGAAATCAAAGGAGAGAAGAAGATGAGGCCCGGAATTCTTAGGAGTGCGATGTGGGCGGGGTTGGCTACGTCGGCAATCATTGCGTTGACATTGGGCGCGGCAGCACAGGCTGGCGGCGGACCGAGTGCGGAAATGAAACAGAAGGTCGCGGCACTGAAGCAATCAGTGGCGGCCAATCAGCAGAGGCTCCGCAAGTATCAGTGGACGGAAGTGCAGCAGCTCACGCTCAAGGGCGAGACTAAGCCACAGCAGCAATTCATGTGCCAGTACGGCCCTGATGGCAAGGTGGAGAAGTATCCGATGGGACCGCAGGAGCAACCATCAGGCGGCCGGTTGAAGCAGAAGATGATCGCCAAGAAGAAAGCAGAGATGCAGGATTATATGGCCGACGTGAAGTCATTGCTGGCCATGTACATCCCGCCCAATCCGCAGAAGATGCAGCGGGCTTTAGGCACGCACGACCTCTCGCTCAGCCGCGACGCGTCGTCGGGAACCGTCAACCTGACGTTCACGAATTACGCGCAGCCTGGCGACCAGATGGTGATCGCCGTCGATAGCTCGGGTAAAAGGATCTCGACCATCAACGTCAACACCTACATGGGTGAAGCCAAAGACAAGGTCACCCTCAATGTGATCTTCTCGTCGCTGCCTGACGGCACCAACTACGTGGAGAAGACGGTGTTGGACGCTGCGGCCAAGCAGATGGTTGTGACAACGCTGAACACCAACTACCATCCGTTTGGGCAGTCCGGAACGTAGGGTGCGCATTGGAAGTTCGCGATAGAGAACGAATTGGGCATCCTACGGACGCTCAGTTTCTCCAGCGTTTTAGCATGATTGCTTTCCAGGAGCGATTCGAAAAAAAGAGCGGCAACCGAGAAGCTAGAATAGCTACTTGCCCTCTTTCGTCGGAGACGATTGGTGAATGAAGTGTCAGTAGTTGCTGAAGCGCAGCCGGCCATCGAGCAAGCGGATGTGCGCCAATCTTTTCGATCCAAGCTGAAACGCTGGCTGCGCGAGCCGCTCCTGCATTTCCTGCTGCTGGGCGTCGTGCTCTTCGCCGCATATGCCTACGTCCAGCGTGGCCGCGGTGGCGTCGAGTCTTCCAGGCAAATCGCCCTCAGCCTCGAGGACCTGCGCACCATGGATATGTACTTCGAGTCGCAATGGCATCGCCAACCTACTCCCGCCGAGTTTCAAGCCATGGTGGAAGACAAGGTCCGCGAAGAAGTCCTCTATCGTGAAGCCCTCGCCATGGGGCTCGATAAAGACGACACCATCGTGAAGCGCCGCATGGCGCAGAAGATGCAGTTCCTCGCCGAAGATGTAGCCGCAGCGCACGAGCCTTCCACCGCGGAGCTCAAGGCCTGGTTCGACAAGAACAGCAGCAAGTTCGCCCTGCCCAGCCGCTACAGCTTTCGACACCTATACTTCTCCCCCGACAAACGCGGCAAGAACGCCCAAGACGATGCCGCCAAGGCATTGGCAAGGATTGCCGGCCAGCCCGAAGACTCGAAGCTGGCCATTTCGCTCGCCGACCAGTTCATGTTTCAGGACTACTACGGCGACCGCGCTCCCGACGCCATTGCCAAGGAGTTCGGTCCCCAATTCGTCGTGGCCCTTGAGAAGCTCAAACCGGGTTCCTGGCAGGGCCCGATCGAGTCCGGATACGGTTGGCACTTGGTTTACATAGATACTGTCATTCCCGGGCGCATCCCGGCCTTCGAGGAGATGGAGGCGGACGTAAAAACCGCCTGGCTGGGCGAACAAAAGCAGCAAGCCTGGCAGAAGGCTTATAAGGATATGCGCGCCAAGTACACCGTGCTGCTGCCGAATCCAGGCGATCAGCCGGCCACAACTAGCCCGCCAAAGCCGAAGCAGGTTCCATCTCAATCCGGAGAGGGACCACTATAGACTCGAGCGAGAGCGTCAATAAGTCCTTACGGCAGAGATGGATAAGTATAAGTCTTTTAAAATTATAACTTGCAAACAATTTCCTCCTAAGTGGCTGAAAATAGACAACCGTGATTCACGCAATTTTCGCTAAAATCCCATTTCGACCGGCTATCTGGGCAGTCCTACTTCTCCTGGCCCCTTCCCTCTGGGCCCACGAGTCCCGCCCCGCCTACCTCGAAGTAAAGGAGACCGCTCCCAACCAATTCAGCCTCTTATTCCGTACCCCTGTGCTTTCGGGAATGCGCCTGCCAATCAGGCTTCAACTTCCCGTCGGTGTGCAAGATCTCAAGTCTCCCGAGGTTCAGGAGTTAGCCGACTCCCTGGTCGAACGCCACTGGATCGATGCCGGCCCCAATGGTCTATCCGGACCAACGAATCGAGTTCCCCGGCCTGCAAGGAACCATCACCGACATCCTAGTCCGGGTCGAAATGCTCGACGGTCGAAGCTGGACGACCATCGTCCACCCTTCGCAGCCCTGGGTCGAGATCACCGCGGCCCAAACCCGACTGCAAGTCATGGCCAGCTTCATTGTGCAAGGCATCCGTCACATCCTCTTCGGCGCTGACCACATGCTTTTCGTGCTCGGCCTGCTTCTGATCGTCAAAGACCGTTGGATGCTGCTGAAGACCATCACGGCCTTCACCGTCGCCCACAGCATCACGCTCGCCATCGCCACACTCGGTTACGCGGAAGCACCCGTACTCCCGCTGAATGCTGCGATTGCGCTCAGCATCCTTTTTCTAGGTCCGGAAATCGTGCGCTCATGGCGAGGCGAAACCAGCTTTACCATCCGGCATCCATGGGTCGTAGCATTCGCCTTCGGTCTGCTGCACGGTTTCGGTTTCGCCAGCGCCCTCACCAGCGCCGGCCTGCCCAAGGCTGAATTGCCGATCGCATTGCTGTCCTTCAATGTGGGAGTCGAGATCGGACAACTCTCGTTCGTCGCGCTCATCCTTCTGCTGGAGCGCGCCTTCCGCATCCTCGAAGTGCGCTGGCCGCGCTGGGCCGCAGCCCTTCCCGGCTACACGGTCGGCTCGCTCGGAGCTTTCTGGACGGTGCAGCGCTTGGCAATCATGTTCGGAGCGGCCCGATGACCACCACTCCGAAACAGCTACTCACCAGGTATAGCGGCGTGCTTGCGGTAATCCTGTTCTGGACCGAAACCGCTTTCGCACACGTGCAAAAAGGTGAGGCCGCGGGTTTTCTCAGTGGCCTGAAGCACCCGATCTCCGGACTCGATCACGTGCTCGCCATGGTCGCAGTGGGGTTATGGGGCGCGCAACTCGGCTCTCCCGCAATATGGGTGTTGCCGGTCGCATTTCCCATGGTCATGGCCTTCGGTGGCATGTTGGGCCTGATTGGCGTACCTCTGCCGGGCATCGAATACGGCATCGCGGCCTCCGCCATCCTGTTGGGAATTGCTGTGATGTTCGAACTCCGCCCCCCGCTCGCGATCGCTGCGGCTCTGGTCGCGATCTTCGCCATCTTCCACGGACACGCGCACGGTACCGAACTCCCTCCCGGACAAAGTGGCCTGCTCTACAGTATGGGATTCGTAATCGCCACCGGATGCCTGCACGCTGTCGGCATCACCATCGGCACTGTGCATCGCTGGGACTGGGGACAGAAATTCCTTCGCCTCGCCGGTGCGGTCGTCACCATGGGCGGAGTGTTCTTCATGTGGAAGGCCTTCACGGCATGAATCCAGTCCGTCACTCCTCACGAATTCCGCTCTACGCCGCGGTGGCGTTCGTCTGCCTGATATCTCCGCTGGCTGCCGAAGCCCATTTGAATTCCACCGGCATGGGTCCAATCTACGACGGCCTCATGCACTTCCTGATGAGTCCCGAAGATCTCGTTCCTGTGTTGGCTCTGGCCCTACTCTCCGGCTTGCGCGGAGCAACCTACGGACGCCGCACCCTGTTTGTGCTTCCCGCCGCATGGTTGTTCGGAGGCTTGCTTGGACTCGCAGCCTCAGCATCGAACGGAAACGCAATCGTCTCGGCTGTGTGGTTCCTGCTACTAGGAGGACTGCTCGCGGCTGACGCGAAGCTGTCATTACGAGTCGCGACGGCGCTCGCGGCGCTCCTCGGCCTCTATCACGGTTATCTCAACGGAGCCGGACTGGGCTTCACCTTCACCTCGGCCGCTGTGCTGCTGGGCCTCATCTTCTCCGTCTTTGTGCTGATTGCGCTGGCCGCTTCTTTCGTCGTCCAATTGCAAGCATCGTGGGCGCGCGTTGCAGTACGTGTCGCAGGAAGCTGGATCTTCGCCAGTGGCTTATTGCTGATTGGCTGGGCCGTCCGTTCTGCGCACGGCCGAGCGTTCTGACTTCTACTTGGGATTGCGGATCAGAATCAGCCCTCACGAAACTCGCATCACTTCGGCTGCACTTCTACGGGATCCGCGAGCTTCGAGGAACCCTTGGCTTGGCTCCCCACGGTAATTGCTTGAGCGTGCTTGGTGTATTGCGCCAGCACCTCCGGTTTGCCCCAATCCAAGTCCCACCCATCTTCAATCGCGATCACCGTGTAGTCGCCGGGAAACGCCTGGAGCAGGCTGAAGGTTCCATCCATATCGCTCTGGTCGCGCCGAAAGAACTGCCGCTTCGCCTCCGGATCTTTCGGCACCAAAACCACCATTGCGCCGGGAAACGGCTTACCTGCACGTTGCGCGACGCCTTCCACCGTCACCTCACCTCCGACCAGCGAGAGCGTGACCTCAAGCGACGAACCGGGAGCCACGTTGAGCTTGGACCCCTCCGTGCCCCCATTTGCTGACGCGACCCTCACCGAGTAAGGCTTGTTCGGCGAGCCCGCCGTGAAGGTATATTCGCCGGTGCTGACATTCGTGAAAGTCGCCTCTCCCTCGGCGCTCACTGGCCGGACCGACGCAACTCTCCCTTTGCTACTGCGCATCGCGATTCGCATGGGCACCGGCACCTTCGACTCGCCCGCCACCTGTACTTTAACCTTCACCGTGCTGGTCGGATTGCCCGACGACATGTCGAGCTCAGAGCTGGTCGAACTCAGTTCGACTTCGCTAGGCTCATGCACCTGCCTGTTCGGCCCCCCAAACTCCTCGACCGTGTAGTGGCCCGCGGGAATCCCCGTGATCTCGAATACGCCGGGGGCGATCCCGTTCACCTGGCCAGTTTCCACGCGCTCCATTCCATCAAACGATGGTTTTTGCAACATCGGCATCGAATAGCCACGTGTCGGGCTCTCCGCTACATGTACGATGATATGCAGGGAGGGAACCGGCCCCACGTGGATGTCGGCCTCTACCCTGTCCCCACCTCGAATCGGGATAGGCGTCGCGTCGTCGGACTCCGTAACGTCGCCGTAATAGGTCGTCGGATACGCGACGTCGAGCGACGAATCCACCATTGCAGCCAGTGCCGTCCCCTCTGGTCCTTGAGAAGGCTGGCCGTGCACTGCATACCACGGTTTCGCGCGTACTGACACAAAGTAAGTCCCATCGTTTAGCGGCGTCGCTTCGTACGTTCCCTGATCATTGGTTGTTGACTGCAGTGCCGCCCGGATTTGGCTGATGCCCGACTCGCGGCTCTCGCGGTACACCGTCACTGTCGCGTTGCGAACAGGTTCGCCCGCTTCGTCCATCACCTTGCCTCTCAGCACCGCGTTCGGAGCAAGATGAATCACCAGGCTCTCCGTGTCGAAACCAGCGCCAGTGACGATCGCCGTGGAGAACTGTTCGTGCCCCTTGTACGAAGTTGTAAGAAATCCTCGCTTCTCCGCCCCTAGCGAATACTTACCGGCCGGGATGTGGAACATGAAGCGTCCATCTTCGGCGGTCACCATCGACACCACTCTGTCTCTGTTCCTGGTGTCACCGACCACGACGCGCGCCCCGGCGAGTGGATGTCCGCCAATCTTGTTTACTACGGTCCCCGAAACTTGATAGCCCCCAATCGGAATTTCGGACGTTACGGCCGCTACGAACGGCGGCGCACACAGCAGCGCCATCCCGATCGCGAGAGGAACGAAGCATCGCAATACAGAAGACCTTGTCATCCTATTCATTCGTCGCTATCAACTGCAGTTGCACGCGCTCTTTCTGGCCGGCCACCAAACGTACGTCCTGGCCCTTTCCGTCGTAAGCTCGCATCGCCTCCGGGTTCTCGTACTCGAGGTTCGGCTGCACATCGCTGAAAGCCAGCACACGGTACTCACCCGGCGGCAACGAAACTGCGGCGAATTTTCCATCCTGGTTGACGAAGTTTTCCATGAATCGTCCCGTGCTGCCTGGTGTCGGAATGAAATAGACGCGTGCACTCGACGCCGAAGACGGCGGCCCTACCGAGCCGTAGGCTCCCTGAAACATTGGTGCAGCGGACCCTGTAAGACCGCTCACGCCTTCGACCGCTCCTTCGATCGTTGCGCTCTCGTCCCGCAGCGTCACTTCGATCGAAGGTACGGAGCTTCCGGCGGGGACAACCAGTGGTTGATGGCGCAAGTCGACGCCCCCGGCCATCACCGATGCCGCGTAGCCATGCGTCGGATAGACCTGCACCCAGTAGCGGCCGGGCGCGACGTTGTCCATCTGCAGCGAGTCGGGTTGCGTATCGGACCGCCCGCGCGACGCGCTTTGCTGTTGTGCCCCGAAGTCGTCCGCCGGCTCGAACATCACCGAGATGTCGTACTTCCGTTGCTGCGAAGTCGTCCTCCCAGCGACGCCTCTTGTAATCGCCGCCGGAGCGGAAGCAACCTCTGCGGTGAACTGTTCCTTCACATTCACCATGACTGGCGGACAAGCGGCCAGAGGGAGCACCATCCCCTCAGACCCGCCGCGAACTGTAATGTTCGTCGCGCCACTGAGCACCTGTCCGCCGTAAACCGTCGCTTCCAGTCGATAACTTCCGTTGGGCAGCGACCCAACAATCATCTGCTTCTGTGGGTCGTAACCCAGCGCGAATCCCGGCCCATCACGCCCTTGGGGCCAAACCTTGACATTCACCCCTGCCATACCTGGGGAAACATTCGCCACCGGCACGATCACCGGAAAGTACGGTTGCCTCACCAGCGACAAGTTGGCGTGGACAATCTTCCCGGGTGTCAGTTGAATCGTCCCCGCCGAGGAGAAGCCGTTGGCGTTTGGGTAATAGACCGGAGCATAGGCATAGACTTGTCCGCCGGGAGTCGCCGTTTTCGGGTCTTCATCCTGCAACTCGTGCGTCAGCAGCTTATAAGTGCCCGCCGCGAGCTCGGCAAAACGAAACTCGCCGTCGGAGCGTGTGGCTTGCACTCCCACGGAGACCCAATGGGCGCGTCCGTTTCTCACCTGCCGCTGATACAGTTCCACCTCGATCGGATCGGGCGGCTCCGACGTTGGCAGCGAGATGTGGCCCACAATCAGCGCTTCCGGCACGAGTGCGATTTCGACTTCTTTTCCCTCCGGCACGCTCGACAGGGTCACCCCTTGATCGTTCTGGCGGCTCAGGAATCCAGGCTTGCGGGCCGTGAACGCATACGGACGATGACCGGCATTCATATTTCCTGGAGTTACGGGACGGCCCGGCCCCGCCGCAGTCTCGTTCGCGGCCGCGGCTTCCGCAAACACGAACTCGAAGCGCCCATTAACGTCAGTCAACGCCGCGAAGCGTTCGTCGTTGGAAACAACCAATGCCCTGGCAATCGGTTCGTGGTTGACGCTGTTGACGACCACGCCACTGACTCGATCAGGGTTCTTGGGCTGGAAGTTCTGCGCGGTTGCTTCCCTTGCGATTAGGCAAGTTAAGCAAAGCAAAATAGCCAGGGCGGCGATTTTGATCGAGCGGTTCCTGAGGAGATACATTCTGGAAACAGGCCCCCGGCGTACAGGACGACATCTACAGACTCGTTCAAATTTCTGTTCCCGAAGTTCTATTGTGCTCCAGGATCGTAGAAATACAACTGCTAAAAAGAACAGTGTGTCGCTTTCCGGGTTGATAGTCCAGAATGGCATGTTCGCTCTGCGTTTGCGGAGAGACATCACAGTCGAATCTGGTGATAGGATAAATTTCGTGCATCGGCTACGTTCCATTTCCCTGATCGCTTTGGCAATGACCGTCCTGTTGGCCGTCCAAGGTTGCGGACAATTCTTCCCGGGCGGAAACAGTATTACGGCGCTGGCCGTTGCTCCTCAGAATGCGTCGGTTCAGCCGGGTGTGACCCAGCAGTTCACCGCTACCGCCACTTATGGCAATAACACGACAGCAGACGTGACCTCGCAAGTCACTTGGAGCACCACCCCCACAAACATTGCAACCATCAGCGGTGCGGGCTTGCTCACGGCGGGCGCGCTGGGAACCGCCACGGTAAAAGCGCAGAGCGGCAGTGTGATCGCCTCTACCTCTGTGACCGTGACCCAGAAACAAGTCACCAGCATTACCATTTCGCCGCCCAACCCGACACCACTAAGTTTGTCCCTGGGACCCACGACGGTCCAGTTCACCGCCACGGCGACTTACGGTGACGGTTCGACCGCAAACGTCACGACCATCGCCACGTGGACATCTGTTCCGACCTCGGCAGCCACCATCTCATCGACCGGTTTGGTCACCGCTGTCGCGATCGGAAACGCTAATATCACGGCCACGTCCGGTGGGGTCACTTCCAATACGGCGACAGTCACAGTCGTCAAGTAGCGGCTGGGAGCGGCACCCTCGGTATGCGTCCCTCCACTCCTCGGCAGGCATTGGTTAGACTTAGCCACCGAGACCGGCCGGGAAAACGCTTGGGCCTTTGTCTCCTGCCACTTACATCGCACGGTCGTCCCGCCCGATAAGTGGCTGCTAAACAGAAGATAATTCCAAGCATCTTATTTACAGTAAGTTAGGATTGGAATGCTCGAGGGCCGTGCGGACGTCCGGGAGCAGTCATCGCATGTTCATTTTCCTTGAATTCAGGGTCACAACTGAGGTATACTGAAGTGGTTTTGAAGGCTCGCTGTAATTCTCTAGTGTGCCCTCACCCCCCGAGAAGGCGCCCGATGGTGCAGTGCCGGTCTTTCCGGTGCAGGTTTGAATGCAGTGACTTAGGGGCCAGTTAATACATTGGTAATACCCCGGGTGCTCATTTCTCAGCTCAGGAATTCATTCCAGAAGGCAGGACAAAACTTTAAAATGGCAAAGCGACGCGGCAATCCGAACTGGGGAAAGCCCGAACCAATTGGTCCGGTTGTTCCCACCATCACCGAATTCGAACAAGTGGTCAAGGAATTCAAGTTGGCTCCTGACCAGTACATTCGCTCGACCCGACTCCGCGAGTGGGCGCGCAAGAACAAGAACTCCAAGTACATTCCCGAACCACTTTTGGAAGCTTGGGGATTCGAGATCGAGTCGACGCTTTAATTCTCCTTGTTTTGACGCTACACGGGCCGCAGAGCGCGGCCCCCTTTTTTTTGCCACCGAACTGATAACAGATATCCTCTTATTTATTGTTTCTGATTATTTCTGAAACGAAAGCGACTCGACCTTATCCATGGCCAAATTCGAAAAGCATATTTTTATCTGTGCCAACCAGCGGCCCGAAGGGCATCCCCGCGGCTGCTGCGATCCGGCGGGAAACGCCTCGCTGCAGCTTACCTTTAAAACACAGCTGGCACAGAGGGGGGTCAAGGCAACAGTGCGCGCCAACAAGGCTGGTTGCCTGGACCAGTGCGAGCACGGCCCCACCGTCGTTGTATATCCCGAAGCCGTCTGGTACGGCCGTGTGACCGAAGCCGACGTGGCTGAAATCGTCGAGTCTCACATCGTAGGCGGCCGCCCCGTAGAGCGCCTGCAGATATCCGAATCCTGCCTCAACACGCCCGCCTGCCAGCACCGCCCTCGGCGGCCATAGGAAGTCACGCTACTCCTATATGGGGTTCGACGAAGCTGCCGGCATCGCGCCTTGCCGTCGAGCAAGGTGAGCAGAACAGAGTTGTACTGGATGGGGTAGCAGAGTAGTATTCGCAGCACTTGTTACAATCCCGAATTTTGGAAGGAACTCGGCCATGGAACCTCTTCTCGGTTCACTGCTGCTCGTGCCGTACAACTTCGCACCGCAAAATTGGGCGGTCTGTCAGGGACAGTTACTGCCCATCAATCAATACCAAGCCCTGTTTTCGCTGATTGGCACTACATATGGCGGCGATGGCACAACCAACTTTGCGCTTCCCAACTTGAGCGGCGATAAAGCTATCAAAGACGCTAGTGGCGCTGCCCTGAACTGGGTCATTGCACTAAATGGCGTCTACCCCTCGCGACAATAACTGGGACATCCCCCATGGCTCAACTGTGGTGGCGGAGGTATACCCGTCGTTGTGGATGCGCCGTTTCCACACCGCGAACCGAAACAGCGACTGCCAAGCCGCCTGTGCTGCGGCAGCTTGGTTATAACGGGCTGACCTGAACGGGTTGATTTCGCAGTTTCTCACTCCGCCGCTGGAGCCCGAGGAACGTGAACTGGCAGCGATAGAGGGCTGGATATTGGGGGTGGTGTAAGACCATCTGCGATTCTTGAAGATCAAGCATCTTCGTTCGCGCACTCTTGAGGCGAGAGGACATACGGCCATGCTGGACACCACCCTGTTGGCATCAATCGCGCAGCAGATGATGAGCTGCAAATCGGTTGATGTGAACGGAATATCCGTGCCCGTCTGACGAACGAGTAAGATCCGATTAAGGACGCTGGCTTTCACAATGGACGGGCTGGAATACGAGGCCATTGAACAAAACGCCGAGAAGCCGAGCCGCTGGGGGAAACTCGCACGGGAGGGGCGTCAGGTTGTGCAATTCAAGGACCCGGCGACCAACAGGTTCATGCGGTTTGCGTTGACGGGGAGGTCACGGTGTATGGGGGTGGGAAACGAGAATAGTCGCTGTGCTCCCCATCATTGGCCACCGTTCTTCTTCAATTCCTTCATTGCTGCCACTTCCTTCAGGCGTTGTTCGCGCTCCATGGAGTCCATTTCGTGGGAGAGATTCTCGACTGAGCCTTGCTCTTTGCTCACTCGTCGCAAGAAGAAACCGAACAGCGCCAGAACCACGATGACACCGACTACGATCTCGAGTGTCAAATTATTCACGTCAACACTCCGTCTCTGCTGTTTCTGTTCTCAGTAAGGATAGATTACGCACCAGCAGCATATACCCGATCCCCGCGCAGTGAGCCAAGTATTGGCAGACACTCCTGAAGGGTCAACCCCGAGCGGTGATGCAACAGGCAAGCCGACTACGCTATAGAAGGTTGGCTGCAAGGGTCTGACCGATACGGCTCACTTTCGCGGTTTCTCAATCCGCCGCTGGAGCAGCCCGAGGAATGTCGCGGCGATTGGGAGGTGGATATTGGGGGTGCGAGAGTTTCTGGCAGTCGGAGCAGTCAGGCGACTCTGGTCGTCAGCGGGTTTTGCGCGGAACCTCAGCCCGATGACCAGCCCGATAGGATTCCGTCTTACACGTACTTATCGGTGGTTAGCAGCCCCTGCAAACCTGTGTAAGTTGTCGAAAATAAAGATTGTTACATCTTCACACGGCGGAAGTCACAGGTTCGAATCCTGTAGCGCCCACCATCTAACTCACTGCAGCAACGTGGGTTGACTGATTCCGGGTCTTCCAGCCTTTCCAAACTCGTCACCGTTCGTCACCATTTGCGACAGTTTCTCGACCGCCTCCCGCCCTTTCGAGATGGAAAGACTAAACCATTCCGAAGTCACTCCGCGGGTCCATTGCTTCAGGTTCTTGAGCGTCAGCGTGACGGCTTGGGGAAGGGGGATTGTGCGCTTGCTGCACTTGGTCTTGGGCGAGCCCATGCAACCCCGATAGACGGCCTGCACCACTCGCAGCTCCCCTCGGTTCAGATCCACGTCTTGCCAGCGCAAGGCGAGGATTTCCCCCACTCGTAACCCGGTCAAGATCGCTAACTGAACCATAGTCCGGACTGGCTCCCGCAGAACCGCCAGTAATCGAGCCGCCTGTTCGGGCATGAGCACCCGCTTTTCGCGCACCTGGCGTCTTTCCGGAAGTTCCACCCCTAAAGCAGGATTTGTCCCGGCGAAATGTCCCCACTTTTTTGCGTTCTCGAACATCTTCGACAACAGGTTGCGCAGGTGATTGCATGTCTCCCAACCCAATCCACCGTCGAACTTCTGTAAAACAAGCCGCTGCACCTCGACGGTCCGTATGTCGCAGAGCCGTAGCTTTCCGAATGCAGGAAGCAGGTGCAGGTCTAAGGTTGAACGGTAAACGCTTGCGCGTCGGGGACTTCAGTATGGGAAATGCCAGCGAAACATAAAACTGGTCGACGAATTCCTGCAGGGTCAAAGTAGAATACGGCACCGCTTTGCCAATTGACCGCTAGCTTCGATGACGAATGAGACGCTAAATGGACACAAGAAAGCCGGGGACGATCGCCCCGGCTTAATAGAACTGAAAACCAAACCAACTACAGGTTGAACTTGCGGCGAGCGATGCCGGCCAGGCCGAGCAGGCCAGAGCCGAACATAACCAGCGTGCCCGGTTCTGGGGTGGTGCTGGCGCTGTTGAACGTGGTAACCAACGCACCGACTCCGGCACTGGTGCAACTGCCGCTATCGAGGCAGTAGGCGCGGGTGACCTGGGCGCCGGTGTAATCGGCCCAGTTGTAGCCGTTGCCGCTGCCATTGGGCACGTTATCCTGATTGTTGACCACGATTTCCAGGAGCAGGTCGCCATTGGCCGGGTTGTAGGTGAACGGGCTGAATCCCGACAGGGTGAGGGTCGGGCCGTAGGTCACTCCGCCCGCGGGAATGGTGGCTGTGCCGATCAGCGTCTGCGTGCCAGCTACGTAGTTGCTGGCGAAGGTTGAGGTTAGTCCCAATCCAACGGCGGAGTAGCCCCAGTAAAAGGTGTAGCTGCCGCCCAGGATCACGTCGCCCGGATTGCCTGTCCACTGGCCCCAGGATATCGAGCTGACGGTGAGGGGTGCGCTGAAGGCGGTAGAGACGTAAGCCTCCTGGTAGTCGATCGATTGGCCAACGTTCGTGCCGCTGTCATTACACATGAACGGGTAGCAGTTGCCGCCATCCATGCTGCCGACCGTCACACTCGACGCGTGCAGCATGAGTGTCATCGACAGCAGGGCGAACAGGGTAAGCAATTTCAAAGTGGGTTTCATCCATCCTCCTAAGGGAAATCGAACCGGTTGACTTGTGCGGCTGGTTGGCTGCACGATTGGTAAAACCTGCGGCCCAAAACGGAAGGCCGCCGTGCGCACAGTAGTATGTGCAATTGTGGTTCCACTTTCAGTAGCACTATCATGAGTATTTTCAATAACTCGGATGGTTGCTGGCGGCTCGGTGTGCAACACTTTGCAGAAGTAGCCGCACGATTGCCCACATTAAGTCAACACATGGCTTGAAAGTGCCCTATATGGCACTTAAGGCGATTCGTCGTTGCGGCGTATTTCCGTGCGGCAGAGAGCAATCCAAGGCATACCGGCTGGGGAGAGCGTGACCGGGCGTGCCCGCTTAGCGGAAGTTCGATCTTGGTGTACTGAAAACCAGCCATTTCCCGGCAAGGGGATAACGCCGATTTCCACCAGCACGTCCTTTGGGAGGCGGGCGAGCTCAACGGTAAAGCTTAGCCGAGAAGTGGCGGCCCATGCTTTTCAAAGCCGTCGCCCGTCGAGCAAATAAAGCTGTTCTCTGTCCAACAAAATCGGTTATGCTTCGCTGCACACGAAATTTGTCCGACAAGCTGAGCGCCACTACTGACCTCAGGTCTTGGGTTTTACGCGTTCATTCTGGCCCGCGGGAACGAGCTAACCGTTTTACTTTCACATCGTCTAATTAATTGATGGTTCGACGCCCTAACAATCCGCAATCCTACCGCATACTGGTCGTCGGCAAGGACGTCTCTCTGCTCAGCTCGCGCGCCAATGTTCTCGCTCAGGCCGGCTACAGCGCTGATCCCGTGCCGGAATCCGACCACGCTGTCCGTCGCGCCCGGACCCAGCGATATCACCTTGCTGTTGTCAGTTCTTCGTTCACGACCGACGAACAGCTCGCGATTCGGGCTAGCCTGAAAGCCGTGCGCCCAAGTCTCCCGGTTCTCCTTTTGGCCTCGGAGCATGACCAGCCAGACACCTTCCTGAGCGCCGTAGCCGACTCCCTGAAACAGAAGAAGCGGTTTCGATTTGGAGCCAGCACGCCGGCTTCATGAACGGTCACGGCATCCTGTGATTAGGTATAGATACCCCAGTTTCAACGTATTAACTGCGCCTTCCTGGCCAACAATCTGCGCCGACTGAGGCTTGTTTGACCCCGCTGCGCGCCTCATGCCATAGTTAAGGGTTCATCATTTCGTAACCGTTCTTTAACGCAATTCCCCAGTTATGGGACATCCCATCTCCGCGCACGACAAGAGATCTCTTCATGGTCCGCTTCATACCGCGTGAAACCAAATTCTTTGAGTTGTTTGCCGACATCGCCAACAACGTCGTCGAAGGCGCCAAGGCATTGTCGGATCTGCTCCACAACTACGATTACGAAACTATGCCCGCAGCCGTCGCCAATATTGCCGCCATCGAGCATCGCGGCGATGAGATGACGCACCGCATCCTGATCAAGCTCAACCAGACCTTCATCACTCCATTCGACCGCGAAGATATCCATCTTCTCGCCTCCTCCCTGGATGACGTGCTGGACTTCATCTTCGCTGCCAGTGATCGGCTCGTGACCTACAAGATCACGCAACCCTCCCCTTCTGCCAAAGTGCTCGCCGGCATAATCCTGAAACAGGCCGAGGAACTGGGAAAGGCTGTCGCCTTGCTCGACAAGGACGACTCTCACCTTCTGGACCATTGCGTCGAGGTCAATCGCCTGGAGAATGAAGCCGACAAAGTCAGCCGCGAAGCCATCGGACGTCTCTTCGACGGAGAGCTCGATCCCATCACGCTGATCAAGCTGAAAGAACTCCTCGAGGTCCTCGAGGAAGCCAGCGACAAAGCCGAAGACGTGGCCGACGTGCTTGAAACCGTCGTCCTCAAGGGCGCTTGAGGATCCGCCTCGTGACCGCACATCAACCACTAATCGGGAGAGCCAACCTGTGAGCACCGGAATGATCCTGCTGGTCATCACCGTCATCACAGCGCTCATCTTTGACTTCATCAACGGCTTTCACGACGCGGCCAACAGCATCGCGACCGTGGTTTCCACCCGCGTGTTATCTCCCCGGCTCGCGGTGTTGTGGGCCGCAGTCTTTAATTTTCTAGCTGCATTCCTGCTCGGCACCGCCGTCGCCAAAACCATCGGCAAGGGCATGATCCAGCTTGATATCGTCACTCAGTATGTGGTGCTGGCCGGCTTGATCGGAGCCATCGTCTGGGACCTGCTCACGTGGTGGTGGGGACTGCCCACATCGTCCTCCCACGCTCTCATCGGAGGCTACGCAGGTGCGGCCCTCGCGCGCGCCGCTATTCTTCATGGCTGGCGTTCGGCTCCTCTGGTCATCATTCCCGGCGGTTGGACGAAGACCCTGATCTTCATCGTCGTCGCTCCGTTGATGGGCTTCGCCATCGGATTCGGCATGATGGTCGCTGTATCCTGGATCTTCCAGAAAGACTCCCCGCGCCACGTGGACAAGCTCTTCCGCAAGCTCCAATTGCTCTCGGCCGCGGCCTATAGCCTCGGACACGGCGGCAACGATGCGCAGAAGACGATGGGCATCGTGGCTGGTGCTCTCTACACTGCCGGTGTCATGAACAAGAATGACTTCTCCGCTAACTGGGGACACTGGCACTGGCCCATCATTCTCGCCGCCCATGCTGCCATCGCCCTCGGCACCTATCTCGGCGGCTGGCGCATCGTGCATACCATGGGCTCGAAGATCACCAAGCTCAAACCGGTTGGCGGATTCTGCGCCGAAACCGCGGGCGCCATCACCCTCTTCGGTACCGCTCTCGCCGGAATTCCCGTCAGCACTACCCACACCATCACCGGAGCCATCGTCGGAGTAGGCAGCACGCAACGCCTCTCCGCCGTGCGCTGGGGAGTCGCCACCCGCATCGTCTGGGCCTGGATCTTCACCATTCCCGCCTCCGCCCTCGTTGCCATGGCAACCTACTGGCTCATCCACTCCTTCAACCACGGGGCGTGATCCAGGTCTTAGCATTCCCTCAACCTGCTTAACGACTTAATGCCGCAGACCCGTAGTTACTGGCACTCAGCGCTTAGCTCTGAGGTTCTTACCTTCTCACTAGTTGCTAGTTGCTTTTGACTCATCCCTTCTCCGTGTCCTCCGCCTCCGTGGTGAAGCCTTCTCCTGCTCAGCTCTCGCGACGCCCCGCACCCCTGCTAGAATCGCTAGTTGCCGATCATGCCCAACCCTTCCCTATTCTGCGACGTCGAAACCGCGCTCGACGAGATCCGCGCCGGCCGCATGATCATCGTCATTGACGACGAAGACCGCGAGAACGAAGGCGACCTCACCATGGCCGCCGAGAAGATCACCCCCGAAGCCATCAACTTCATGGCCAAATACGGACGCGGCCTCATCTGCCTCGCCATGACCGAAGAGCGCCTCGACTACCTCCGCCTCCCACCCATGTCGGCCGAGAACACCTCGAACTTCGGCACGGCCTTCACCGAATCCATCGATGCCCGCGACGGCGTCACCACCGGCATTTCGGCTTACGATCGCTCGCACACCATCAAGATTGCGATTGATCCCGCCACGCGCCCTAACGACCTCGCGCGTCCCGGACACACCTTCCCTCTCCGCGCTCGCAAAGGCGGCGTGCTTGTTCGCGCCGGACAAACCGAAGCCTCCGTCGATCTCGCCCGCCTCGCAGGACTGGTTCCCGCCGGAGTGATCTGCGAAATCATGAACGACGACGGCACCATGGCGCGCGTCCCGCAACTCGCCGAATTCTGCCGCGAGCACAGTCTCAAGATGCTCACCGTTGCCGAGCTCATTCGCTACCGCATGGCGCACGAGCGCTACGTGCGCCGCGTAACTGAGACCACGGTTCCCACCGCCTACGGCGACTTCCGCATGATCGTCTACGAGTCCGAGATCAACGGCGACTCGCATATTGCTATGGTCAAAGGCGACGTCGAACGCGCCAACGACGAGCCCGTGCTCGTCCGCATGCACGCCCATTGTTTAGTCGGAGACGTCTTCGGCGCCACCTGGTGCGGATGCCGCGACGCCATCGACGGCGCCATGCGCCGCATCGCCGAAGAAGGCCGCGGCGCGCTCATCTATCTGCACCAGACTTCGAAGGGCTACTCCGTCGAAAAGCTGGGCGACAAGCTGACACTGCAATTTCATCACGAGCAGCGCTTGCCCACCCTGCCCGAAAGCCAGCGCCGCACCCAGCGCGAAATCGGCATCGGCGCGCAAATCTTGTCAGACCTCAACCTCAAGCGCATCCGCCTGCTCACCAATCACCCACGCAAAGTCGCCGGCCTCGAAGGCTTCGGCATCGAGATCGTCGAACAGGTGCCTGTCTCTGCCACCAACAGAGTCATTGGCCGCTGATCCTAAGTCCCTGCAATTTGGTTCATTTACGTTTTTGCCTCTCCCTTGTTTTCATTGACTTGGGAAGAGATTGTCTGCATCTCATTCATTTTATTGGTAGTTGTAGCTATCCAATTCTGCCGTAAGGACCTGGGTGCGAAGGTGTCGGAGTTGAGCACGGCTTCACTCCGACGCGCGGCTTCAGCCGCTGAGGTAAAGCGGCAATTACCTCACGCGCTAAAGCGCAACTCGAATACGTGGGCGGGGAATTGCACGCCTGAAGGCGTACTCCACCCCTGGAAAGACGCGCCACCGTCACGGCGCGAGTTCGACCACTCCGATTCGACAAATCACACAGCGAAACGAAGAAGCAGATTCCCGCGGGCTGAAGCCTGCGAGGAATGAGAATTATCTGGGGCTCTTGCGGCACGGCTGAAGCCGTGCCCTGATACAAAGCCTCCGCGAACTAGAGCTTCAGAAGATGCAGAGTATTGCCTGTCAAGACAATCGGCTACTTTGCCGGTTCGACTATGCGGTTGTACTTCTTCAGAACCTGCTGCAACTGTTCATGCGGGATGGCATCGACCTCGAAGTCGTTGATGCCTTTCATGGTCTTGGCGGCGATCAGGGCGTTCACCACCGACTCCTCCACCGATTGCACGGTCGCGAGAAACAGCGGGTTCATGTCGTCGTTAGGGACCATCGCTACCTGCTTCACTTTGCCGCCTCCCCAGGCGCCGGGATTGGCCGTGGAAAACGCGATGAAGATGTCACCCGATCCATCGCCAGAGTAGCTGCCCATGCGTCCCAGACCAAGAGGCACGCGACGCGCCAGGCGCTTGAGTTGCGAGGGCAGCAATGGAGCGTCGCTGGCGACGACCACGATGATCGATCCGGTGTCGTCTTTGTGCGGGATGCCGGGAGGAAGTTCGCGCCCAACGGCAATGCCCGCAATGCGAAGCTGCGATTGCACTCCGTAATTGCATTGCACCAGAACGCCGACGGTGTAGCCGCCGTCTTTCGCGCTCAACTTGCGCGAAGCAGTTCCGGTTCCGCCTTTGAAGCCGTTACAGATCATTCCGGTGCCGCCTCCGACGTTGCCCTCGGCAACCGCGCCACTTGCGGCCGTGTCGAGCGCGTGGCGAGCGTCTTCCGGCTTCACGTGAAAGCCGTTGATGTCATTGAGCTCGCCGTCCCAGGTTTCGGCCACGACGGGCAGCGACCACCAATAGCCGGAGAGGTCGGCGGCGCCATGCTCGATGCGCCACTTGATGACCGCGTCGCGCACGACTCCCACACTGTGGGTGTTGGTGATCATCACCGGACCTTCGAGGAATCCCGACTCCTCGACCCAGGTGGTGCCGGTCATTTCGCCATTGCCGTTGAGCGAGTACCATCCGGCGAAGACAGGATCGTTGATGCTCTTCTTGCCGCGGGGAAGAATGGCCGTAACCCCGGTGCGCACCGGTCCCTGGCCGACCACCAGCTTGCCCGAGCCGGAGATCAGCGTGGTGAAGCCGACTTCGACTCCGGCGACATCGGTGATCGCATTCAGTGGGCCTGTTGTGCCGTCGAACGGAATGCCGAGGTCGCGAGCGCGAGGCTCACCCTGCGCGAAGACGAGATTCGCACTCAGCGCGAGCAGCAAAAGCACAAGAAGACACCGAAGGTTCTTGCAGAAAATGGGCATCGATTGTTCCCCGAAGAACGTTTAGCTGTGCGACAGCAGTGTAGCAACCTCGTGCGGTTTGACCAGCGGAGAAAGATGCGGCGCTCCCGGAACCACCGAGAATTTCGCTGTGGGGATCTGCTCGGCGATGGCTTTCATGGCCTCAGGAGAAGTGGCGTGCCCGTCTTTCTCGGCGGCAATGAGATGCGTTGGCGCGGCGATATGGCTGAGTTGTTCCGTAACATCGAACTGCGCCAGAGTGCGCCACGCGGCCGACCAGTTAGGGACCTGCGCGCGAATCACGCGTTCGCGCAGGTAACGCACGTACCACGGATTCTCAGCCACAACCTCGGGCGTCAACCAGCGCAGCAGGCTCGGTGCGACCTGACTGGCCATGCCTTCGCGCTCAGCCGCTTCGGCGTTAGCGATGTACTGGTCACGCGCCCCGTGGGACATGGTGGACAGCAAGGCTAGTGAGATGACGCGATCGGGATGCTGGAGAGCAAACATCTGGGCGATGGCTCCGCCGAGCGACAGTCCGGCAATGCGAGCTTTACGAATGTTCAACTGGTCGAGCAAGAGCGTGAGGTCGTCAACGTAGCGCTGCATGGCTTCGATTTTGGGAGCGTTAGAAGCGTAGCCGTGCCCACGCAAATCATAGGCAATAACGCGATGCTCCCCGGAGATCGTAGGGATGACCTCGCGCCAGACACGCCAGTCCGCGCCCAGGGAGTGAATGAGAACGTAGGGATCGCCCTGCCCGGTTTCGGAGAGCACCGTCTCGTGGTCGCCAAGGTTGATACGCTTGGCAGGGCGCGGCCGGACGAGATCAAGTTCCTCGATCAGCGCGCGCACTTCGCGGAGCACATTCAGGGCGCGCGGGATTCCGGCGTACGGTGCAAGATGTTCGCAAAGTGCGATCAGTTCGTCGGGATCGACGCCGCTGCGCAGGGCTGCTCCGAGATGAACCCGGAGTTGGGTTTCCGCCCCACCGATCGCGCCGAGGATGGCGACGGTTGCCAGTTCGCGTTCGCGCCGTCCCAGCTCGGCCTTGCAAAAGATTTGCCCGAAGGCGAACTCGGCGAGGGCATCCGCCAGTGTTGGAGAAGTCTGGCGCACGGCGCGAACCACTGCCGCGCCCCGCTCCCCGTCAATTGCCTGCAATTCGTGCGCGCCAATCGATCGCCGATCCACGTTGGGCCTCCTGCTGCAATACCAGTTCCATCTCCGGGAAGCTTATCTGGCAAGGCCCGGCGCGCGCTGGCTCTTGGTATGTTACACCGCCGGATCGGCATTTTACGCCGCTGTAACGATCATCGCCTGGCAAGAGGGCTTGCCGATGCGACGGTAGGTATGCGGCACGCTAGCGTCGAAGTAGATGGAATCGCCGGCATCCAGTTCGTAGTCGTCGAGCCCGATCTTCAGCCCAAGTTTGCCCTTCATCACGTGGAGGAATTCCGAGCCCGGATGCTGATGCGGCTTCAACTTTTCCGCCTCTACCGACTCGAACTCGGCGAGGTAGGAACTAGTACGCCGTTCGTTGCTTTTGAAGTCGAGGCTCTCGAAGTGATAGGCAACTTCGGATGCGCCAGGACGCTCCGGCAACCTTATGCGCTCGGATTTGCGCACCACCGAGACCACGTGGCGCTTGCGCTCGTCGATGAAGAAGTAGTCGAGGCCCACGCTGAACACCATGGAGATGCGCAAGAGAGTGGGCAGAGTGGGGTACAGCTTGTCGCGCTCGAGTTTGGAGAGCAGTGCCGGAGAAAGCCCGGTGTGCTTGCCGAGCTCGACCAGCCCCATGCTTTTTTTCAAACGCAGGGCGCGCAATTTGGGGCCGATTTGATAGGGGCGAAGGTTGTCTTCAATCGTCTTGCTGACCACGGTGGACCTCACTTTTTTCTTTCGATGAAAACTCAAGCACGACTTTTTTCACGAAGTGCACATTGGCCGAGAGCGCAGTGTGATTTCTCGTCATGTTCAAATATTTGTTCGTTATAGTCAAGCACGTAAGCCTGAGATGTGACACTTTCTCGGGCTTACGCGGGCCGCAGGCAGTGGCACAGTTTTAGCGCGGTTCGCTCGCGGTGGCGGGCTGGGGGAGTCAGCCACCGCAAAACTTCTTCCCCGCAGGTGGAGTGCTTCGCCCTGGCAACAGCGCACTCGCGGTCAGATTTGTCACCAATCCGCTTCGCGTAAACTTGAGTTGCTATGGATCCCAATGTCATCGTTGTGGGAGCGGGCATGTCCGGGCTGACGGCTGCGTTAGAGTTGCAACGCCGCGGCCTCAGCGTCCAGGTTGTCGAGGCTTCGGATGAGGTTGGGGGACGCGTTCACACCGATGTTTGCAACGGTTTCCTGCTGGACCGCGGATTTCAAGTCCTGCTTACCGCGTATCCCGAAGCTCGCCGCTGTCTCGACTTTGCCGCGCTGGATCTTCGCGAATTCGAACCAGGCGCGGTGGTGCGGCGCGAGGGAAGGTTCCACACAATTTCAGATCCCATCCGCAAGCCACGGAAGATCTTGCAATCCGCCTTCGCACCCATTGGCACGCTGAATGACAAGTTGCTGATCGCGAAACTGCGCGGGGACGTATTGGACGCGGAGATCGACGAGGTGCTGAGCGCGCCGGAGATTGCGACGATCACGGACCTGCGCGGATTCGGGTTCTCCGAGAAGGTGATCGAGCGATTCTTCCGGCCGTTTCTTGGAGGGATTTTTCTTGATCCCGAGTTGGCGACTTCGAGCCGCATGTTCCGCTTCGTGTATCGCATGTTCGCCCAGGGATCTGCGGCGATACCGAACGCAGGGATGCAGTCCATTCCGCGGCAGTTGGCGTCGCGGCTGCCGCAGGATTCAGTGCGATTGAATGCGCCGGTAGAACATGTGTGGTCAGGCGGCGTGCGTCTTCAGACTGGAGAAGAATTGTTTGCCGGAGCGGTGGTCGTGGCCAGCGACCCTGTGACGGCAGAGCGGTTGTTGCCACAAGCGGGAATTCGCTCCACGATGCGCGGAGTGCGCTGCCTTTACTTTGCGGCCCCGGACGCGCCGATTGGAGAACGATACCTCGTGCTCAACGGCGATGGCGAAGGGCCGATCGACAATCTTTGTGTGCCTAGCGTGATCGCTCCCGGCTATGCGCCGCCGGGTTGTCACCTGGTGTCGGTCACGGTGCTGCATGCGCAGCTCAGCGAAGACCGTCTCATCCGCGATGTGCGCGAACAACTCATTCACTGGTTTGGCGAGCAGACTAATGGCTGGGAATATTTGCGCTCATACCATATCGAGTACGCGTTGCCGGACCAGTCACTGGAGCATGGTGGCGTCGCTATGTCTGCGGTGCAAGTACAACCGGGGCTCTACGTGTGTGGCGATCATCGTGGTACCGCGTCGCTGAACGGAGCGATGCTGGCGGGGCGTCGTGCAGCCGACGCGGTGTGTGCGGAGTTTGGCGCGTCGGGCGGATTGTTCTAGGCGGCAGCGTATTCAGCTGACACGTACCATGATTACGGTGAAGGTTAGGAGCGCTGCGGCTACACCAGCCCACCAGTAGCGCGAAACAGTCTTCCCGGAAAAGGCGCACGCCACTGCGGTTCCCAGCGTAAGGGTCTCGACCACCTTTAGATTTGGCATCGGCGCGTGGACGTGCAGGTACAACGACACGGACATCCAGAAATAGACCAGCCAAAGAATGCCTGCCACGCCAACCGCGATACCAAGTTTCCGCATTGCGATGCCTCGTACAGAGATCATCGCATAGCGTCGCAGTCCTGCGACTCGCATAGAATCGAAGAGAATGCATTCGATGGAAAACACAACGCCATTGCGCGGAGACCGGCGGTGGCTGGTTTGTCTCTGCGCTCTACTCGTGCTGAGCAGTGTCGCGTGCAGCAAGAAACCAGTGGGCAAGCGATTTGAACTGCAGGGCCGCGTGGTCGCGGTGGACTCGGGGTCTCGCGAGATTACGGTTGCTCACCAGGATATTCATGGGCTGATGCCGGGGATGACCATGCCGTTTCAGGTCGGGCGCGACCAGGACTGGATTTTCGGCAAGATCGGCCCGGGCGATCACATTCACGCCACGCTGGTGATGACCGACCATGCGGAGTTGCAGGACATCTCCTTCACCAAAGGGAGCGACACTGGCGGCGATGGCACTTCGAATCTGCGAATGCCTGAAATTGGCGACGATGTACCCGACTTCACCTTGGTGAATCAATCGGGTAAGAGCATTCACCTCGAACAGTTCCGCGGAAGACCGCTGCTGCTCACATTTATTTATACCCGCTGCCCTGTGCCGGATTTCTGCCTTCTGATGAGCAATAATTTCAGCGAGGTGTTGAAGCAGTTACAGCAAAGCCCGCAAGTGTTTTCCGAGGCGCAATTACTTAGCATCAGCATTGATCCTGCGTACGACACATCGAGCGTGCTACGCAGCTACGGGGAACGGTATGCCGGAAGGGTCGACCCAACGTTTCAGCATTGGCAGTTTGCTTCCGGATCGCCTGAGGAGATACGCAAAGCGGCGGACTTCTTCGGGCTCTCTTACAACCAGAAGCAGGACCAGATTGTGCACACGCTGCAGACTGTGCTGATTGGCGCTGACGGGAAAATCGCGAAGGTGTATTCGGGCAATCAGTGGAAGCCGGCGGACGTGGTGGCGGATTATGTTGGGGCGGCGACAGTAGAGCGGCTGCACGCGAGTCATCGACCAGAAATAAGCAACGAGCTGGGCGGTGAGAACAAAATGCAGGTCCCTCCGCTCCGCCGCCGAAGCCGCGGCTCCGATCGGGATGACAATATAGCGAGGCCGCTGCGCTCTGTTCGCTCGGCAGATCGAAAATAAAGAGATTGTACGGCGCGGCTAAAGCCGCGCCCCCTTCAAGACCAGGGCTAAGGAGAATATTTCCAGAACTAATCCTGTATCGTCGACTCGTACATTCCTGCGGAACCTTTGGCGACTGTCGCGCATCAGAACACTAGCACGTCAGCCCCGCTCTTCATTCATGACTGAGACCCTGCAATTCGTAGTGCAACACGGCTATCTCCTGTTGTTTTTCTGGGTACTGGCCGAGCAAGCTGGACTGCCGATTCCGGCAACGCCACTGCTGCTGGCAGCAGGAGCGCTGGCCGGACAACACCAGTTGAAGTTTGCACTGGTCATAATGGTTGCGGCTACCGGGTCGCTGGTCAGCGATACCTTCTGGTACTTCTTCGGCAAGAGCAAGGGCCCGGTTGTCCTCAATTTCCTGTGCAAGATCGCGCTGGAACCTGATTCGTGCGTGCGGCGGACCGAGTCCACGTTCACCCGGTTCGGGATCCAGACGCTGCTGATCTGCAAGTTTGTTCCCGGTCTGAATACGGCGGCGCCGGCGCTGGCGGCGACGGCGGGGATTCCCTTAGCGCAGTTCCTTCTGTGCGACTGGTTCGGGGCGTTACTGTGGGCGAGCGCCTTTGCCGGGCTGGGATTGGCGTTCAGCCGGCAACTGGACCGCGTGGCGCACGACATAGCGCAGTTTGGCTCGTGGACGATGTTGCTGATTGTCGCAGGAATCGGTGGCTACATCGCCTACAAATTCTACGAGCGCCGTCGCTTCCTGAAAGAGGTAGCCGGAACGCGTATCACTCCAGAGGAACTCAAGGACAAGCTGGATGTGGGCGAAGCGTTGACCATTATCGATTTACGGCATCCGCTCGATCTGTTGCCTGACCCACACACTTTGCCGGGAGCATTGCGTATTTCGCCGGAAGAACTGGAGAGGCGTCACAACGAGATCACCCGGGATGGTGAGATCGTGTTGTTCTGTACTTGACCGAACGAAGCCACCAGCGCCCGTGCGGCGCTGCAACTTCGGAGACACGGCATCCGCAATGTGCGACCGCTGCTCGGCGGTTATCACGCATGGAAGGACCTGGGTTATCCGGTTGAGGAAGTGCTGGCGGCGATCGATTCCGAGAATTCGGACGAACCGCTGGCGACGAAAGATCTGGCGTGAGTAAACCTAAGGTTCCTACCTTGGCGGCTAAACAGTTCACTGAAAAAGTCGGGCATGCGGATTCCTCGCGGACTAAAGTCCGCGAGGAGTGACAAAAACAAACGGACCTGAGGGGCGCAGCTAAAGCTGCGCCCCTTCAACAGCGAAATATGTCGGTGGACGTTACTCGGAGGCGGGTTTGGATTCGGCTTCGGGCTTCAGCTCGATGACCGGGATGGCGTCGCCGTTCAGCACCGGAAGACGGGGCAGAAGCGTGGTGTGTGGTTTGCCTGCCGCTTTGACGGCCGCCGCCGACTTTTCATACGGCCCGATGTGCCAGATGTCGCGGGCGTACTCCAGCACGGTGCGATCGCTGGAGAACTTTCCGATGCGGGCGACGTTCAGCACGGCCTTGCGGAACCAGACATCGTCGTCGCAGTACTCGCTGGCGATCCGCTTCTGAGTTTCCACGTAGCTGGGGAAGTCAGCAATATGGTAGTAGCGGTCGCCGCGATGGACAAGTTCGTCGAAGATCCAGCGGAACAAGCCGTGCTCGTTGGGGCAGAACCGGTCTGAGGCCAGGGCGTCCAGAACTTCTTTCACGTCGGGATCGTTGTCGTAGCGCTCGCGTGGATTGTAGCTTCCTTTTTTCTGCATCTCGAGAATTTCTTCTGCGCGCAGGCCGAAGATGAAGATGTTATCGAGGCCGACTTCTTCGGCGATCTCGATGTTGGCGCCGTCCCAGGTGCCGATGGTCAGGGCGCCGTTCATCGCCAGCTTCATATTGCCGGTGCCCGAGGCTTCCATGCCCGCGGTGGAGATTTGTTCGCTGAGATCGGCGCCCGGAATGATCAGCGTCGCCAGTGATACGCGGTAGTCGGGCAGGAAAGTAACTTTGATGGAGTCCTTGACGCGCTCGTCGCTGTTCACGACAGCAGCGACATTGTGGATGAGCTTGATGATTTGTTTAGCGGCCCAGTATCCGGGAGCAGCTTTGCCGGCGAAGAGACAGGTGCGCGCGGAAGCTGGCATCTCTCCGTGCTCGACGATGCGCAGGTAAGTGTGAATCACGTTCATCACCGCCAGCAACTGGCGCTTGTATTCGTGGATCCGCTTGATCTGCACATCGAAGATAGAGTCGGGATCGACCACCACTGCAGTCTGTTCGCGGATGGCGTCGGCCAGCTTGAGTTTGTTTTGGCGCTTGACTTCCTTGAACGCGGCGCGAAATTCCTTATCTTCGGCCCACGGTTCGAGGTCACGCAGACGACTCAAGTCGGTGATCCACTTCTGCTCGTCGAGGGTTTGGCTGATCAGGTCGGTGAGTCCGGGATTTGCTTTCATCAGCCAGCGCCGGGGGGCGACACCATTCGTCTTGTTATTGAATTTTTCCGGCCACACCTCAGCGAACTCGGGGACCAGCGATTTCACGAGAAGGTCGCTGTGCAGTTGGGAGACGCCGTTGACCGAGTGACTGCCGACGATACACAGGTGCGCCATGCGCACATGCTTCTCGTAGCCTTCTTCGACGATCGACATCTTGCGCAGTTTTTCGTTGTCGATGAAGGGCAGCGGCTCAACCTCGTGCAGAAAACGATCGTTAACGGTGAAAATGATCTGGATGTGCCGGGGCAGGACTTTTTCCATGAGCGGCACCGACCACTTCTCGAGCGCCTCCGGAAGGAGGGTGTGGTTTGTGTAGGCCAGGGTGCGGCGCGTGATGTCCCACGCCTGCTCGAACGGCATGCCGTACTGGTCGAGCAGGACACGCATCAACTCGGCCACGGCCAGGCTGGGGTGGGTATCGTTCATCTGAATCGCGGCTTTGGCGGGTAGCAACTCGATGTCGTCGTACTGCTGGCGGAAGCGGCGCATGATGTCGCCGATGGCGCATGCGCTCAGGAAGTATTCCTGCACCAGGCGGAGTTCTTTGCCGGCCATTGCGGAGTCGGAGGGATAGAGCACGCGGGTGATGTTTTCGCTGCCGATCTTCTGTTCCACGGCTTTGAGGTAATCGCCGCGGTTGAAGATGTCGATGTCGAAATCTTCGGAGGCGCGCGCGGTGAACAGGCGCAACCAATTCACGGTGTGGCCGAGGTAGCCGACGATAGGCATGTCGGTCGGAATCCCGAGGACGATCTTGTAGTTCATCCAGGTCTGCTTCAGATTGCCGTCGGCGTCGCGCTGGGAGTCGAGGCGGCCATACATAGGGATGCTGATCGCCTCTTCCGGATGCTCGATCTGGAATGGCGTGCCATTGGCTTTCCAGCGGTCGGGCTTCTCGCGCTGGAAGCCGTTGACGATCTCCTGCTTGAACAGGCCATATTCGTAATCGATGCCGTAGCCGTAGCCGGGCATGCCAAGCGTGGCAAGCGATTCGAGGAAGCATGCGGCGAGACGTCCCAGGCCGCCGTTTCCCAGGCCGGCATCAGATTCGCTCTCGAGAACCTCGTCGAGATCGATGCCGAACCCGGCCAACACCTCGCGACACAACTCTTCGATGCGAAGGTTCGAGAGGTTGTCGCCTAACGACCGGCCCATGAGGAATTCCATGGAAAGGTAATAGAGGCGCTTGGCGTGTTTATGACGAAATCGCGATTCGGTCTCGAGCATGCGATCGACGATGCGGTCGCGGATCGCAAGCGACACTGGCTTCAAGTAATCGACTGGCCTGAGTTCTGACGTGGGGCGGACAAGGGTGTAGCGAACATGGCGCAGAATCGACTCGCGCAACATTTCGGCGGTCCGCACCTGGGCCAGAAATGCCGGCGCTGCCTCGCCAAAGAGGTAGGCTTCTTGTTTCGGCTTGGTTTTGTCCGACGGCGAGTTGACCTTGCCGCCTTCTGAAGGTTCCGAGGCGACAATGTCCCCGGGCTGTTCTGGCCCAGTGCCAGAACCATTAGGTTTGTCGTCGTTGTTGCTTATGGCGCCGTCCCCCGACGTACTCTCAGCCTTATATTCTAATGCAAAATCGGTTTTTGCCATCACCCGAGAGGGTCAGGACATGCATCTACCGATGCGCATGCGGTGATTGAGTTGTGCCGAATCAACAACATCGGCACCGTCTGGAAGCTGATTATCAATCCGGGCGCTAACCGATCTTGTCGATGCGGAAACTTTCGCCTCTATTGTTCTCGTAACGAAATTGGCAAAACCGCGTGCCGAGGTTCGGGCATGGCGATGTCGCCTTTCGCAGCGCGCCACAAGATGGCGTTAAGCGTCTCGGTGTCGGCGGCGTCAGCAACTGAGAAGTCAAGCGCCGCGGACTCCTTCGCTCCGGGAGCATCTTTCTTGTTGGCCTGAAAAATCATTCCATTGTCACGATTGCGATATTCGGCCTTAAATGACGGCTGATCGCCTTGCCCGGCGAACAGAGGAGCGATGACGGCGGCGTGCGCATCGTTGTTGTTCATCGGGGGCAGGCCGAGCAGCGTTTCCATGGTGTGGATGATGTTCACGGTGGTGTAGAAGTCGTGGTCGACGAAGGACTGCGGCGAACGTGGCGAGTATTTGCTGATGACCAGGGCGATGCTGCGATGGGCATCGACGTGGTCAGCGCCATTCTGCGCGTCGTCCTCGAGCACGAAGATCGCAGTGTCGTCCCAGTAGGGGCTGTTGGAGATGGCCTCCACCAGGCGGCCGACCGCCAGATCGTTGTCGGCGAGGGCGGCGTTAGGAGTGGGCGAGCCGACCTTGGTCCCAGCGGTGTGGTCGTTTGGCAACCGCACTAACGCAAAGCTGGGGAGTTGTTCGCCCTTGCCGCTGTTGCGGGCGGCGACAAATCCGGCGAACTCGCGTAGAAATTCGTCCACCCGGAACTGGTCGGGGAACTCCACCTTGAAGTCGGGATACTTGGGATCGAAATGATCGCGCAGAGCGACCTTTGCCGCGGTATTGTAGGCCATCAATGGAATGACATATTGATAGGGACTCTTGCCGCCACCCATTTGCGACGGTAATTCTTCGCCAGGCTTGATGTCACTGCGCTCGCACTTCGGCAACTGCCCTTTAGGCGCCCCGGTCGCCGCCGGAGTGTAGTTCTGCTCCAGGTCCTCGCACCAGCGAGTTTCGACGTACTCGCCGTAGTGACGATAGGTCTTGCCGTGCCGTGCCACGTTGTTGAACAAATATCCTGTGGAGGGTTCGTTCACGTCGGGAATGCCTTCGCTGGCCGGAAGAACGTCGCCCACACTTCCCTCGGAGTCGTATTCGCGCTCGATACTGCGGTATGCGATCGGCCATGCTTTCTCATTGTAGTCGGTAGTAATGGCGGCCATGGACCAGGGATGTCCGTCGCCGGAAACCTCACCGCTGTCGTAGAAATTGTCGAGCACACCGAATTGCCGGGCAAGTTTGTGCTGGTTGGGAGTGATGTCCTCGCCATACATTACGAGCGACGCATCGCCGTTTGCGCCTTTGATGTCGCCGAAGATTTGATCGTAGGTGCGGTTTTCTTTGATGACGTAAATTATGTGCCGGATGGGATTGCCGCCGCGCTGAAAGGTGATCTCGTTGGTGCGACCTTCCATGCGATTGCTCTGCACTACTTCCGCGGTGAGGGCCTCGCGATCGCGTTCTGCGTCCTTCGTATTGACGCGCGCGATTGAACCACGAATCATCGATGCGATGTAAGGATGCTGCTGCTTGTTGCCACTCAGCGGCACTGTTTCCCGGCCAGAGTTCGGGCCTGTGCCGCTTCCCTTCCCGGTCGCGATGAGCAAGTCGTCGCCCTCGACTGCCAACGCGGTGGGATACCACTCGGTGGGAATGAGGTAGTACGGACGATCCTGAGTAGCTTGGGAATGAGTGCCGCGCGACTCACGCAGATCAAAAACGGCAACGGCGTCAGAGGAAGATTCTGCGACGTAAAGCGTCTTGCCGTCGGCCGACTGCGCCAATGCGATTGGATAGTTTCCGGCGAAGGTCTGACCGGGCAGGCGGGTGTCCAGGTAGCGTTCAACTTTGCCATTTGCCGTTGCCATCACCGCCACCCGGTCGCGATTGGCCAAGGTGACAAAGAGGCGATCCTGATTGGGACTGAGTAGCAGCGCTGTGGGATGCGAGGACGCGTCGGTCTCTTCTTTAGGTGGCAGCAATGCGATCTCGCGCACGACATTTCCGTTGCGCAAATCAAGTTCGGCCACGCTGGAACCGTTCCACAACGAGCACCAGGCGCGAGTACTGTCGCGATTCACGATCACGGTATAAGGAAAAGTGTTGGGCACAACCTTGCCGCGTCCGAGATCGAAGCGCTGCAGCAACTTGCCATCGCGGGCGTCGATCAGCACGGCGTCATCCGCGAGGTTCTCGGCGACGAGCAACGCCTCGCCTGCCTCACGCTTTACAACAGCAATACCTGCGGGATAAGGAGAAACGAAACCCGCGGGAACAAACTTCGCGCCGTACGTGTTTCTTCTGTCCTTGCCAAGCGGCGCCAGCGATAGCTTAAGAAATCGCCCCGGAGTCAGTGCTCCATCTGCGAATTGATAGACCGCGATTCCATTGCCCGTGCTTCCCTGTTTCGCGCCCTCGGGATCAGTGAGCGACGCGATGGAGGCGTAAAGCTCGCTGCCGTCGCCGCTCCAGGCGAGTCCGATGAAATAGGTTTGGCGCGCTTGCGTTGCGAGGCGCGCATCGGGAAAATCTTGCAGCCGGTTGCTGCGGAGATCCAGCACCGCGATCGACTGGCGATAGTCCGACTCGGCTGAACCAAAACCGTTGTTCAGCAGCGCCAGATATTTTCCATCAGGGCTGAGTGCGGCCGTGACGGGCAGGCTGTTGGTGCGCTGCGGTTCGCCGGGAACCGGCTCCAACAGGGCCTTGCTGGTGGACAGAGCGACTTCCTTCTTCGCTTTGTTGGCCGCGATCTGAGCAGCGACCACGGCAACACAGAATCCGACGACGAGCAGGACAATCAAGCGGCGGAGGTTCATGACGCTCCTCATCGAGATGGTATGGCAGGCGACGGCGACCAACCAACTGTATCTACGGCGGGAGTCGAACCCGGCTCGCGAGTATTCAGACGTACGTGCTCGAGCACGCGCTCAACTTCTTCGCCAATCGGAGCGGAACCGAAGACCACGACGTGGGCGTGCTCCTGTGTGGGCCGCACATAACGCTCGGCCATAGGGGCAACGGTCGCGCGAAATTGTTCGACTACCGATTCGGGGGTACGACCGCGTTCGCGCACATCGCGCTCCTGGCGCCGCTGCAGGCAGACGTCATCGGTCATGTCAACGAACACCCGCGTACCAAGAAGACTGCGCAGTTCTGGCCAATGCAAGGTGAATAACCCCTCGACGATGACGAACGTTGCAGGCTCGAACATCTGTGTCTCCTCGGTTCGAGTGTGCACGAAGAAATCGTAGGTCGGGACCGCGATGGGCCGTCCCTCGGCAAGTTGCGCCACTTGGGCGATGAGCAAGTCGTGTTCCAGGGCGAGGGGGTCGTCGAAGTTGGAGCGAGCACGCAGTTCCAGGGGCAGATGCGATAGGTCTCGGTAATAGTGGTCGAGCGAGAGCACTGGCGCGCGCAGGAAATCGGAAAGATGATGGGCAAGATAGCTCTTTCCGGCTCCCGATGGCCCGGCTATGCCAATAAGATAGGACTTTCCGGACATGCGGGTACAGTGTAAACCCAGTGGCTGGTGGCTAGTGGTTGTTGGTTAGAAAAGCGCTTCCCTGACGCCAAATTTCGGAACAGCTCTACTTCGCGGTGCGATCGAGGTAGGCGTTAATTTTGGGTAAAACAGCTCGCAGCAGCGCCTGGAGTTTGCCGCGCACGCGCTCGCCGGTTTCGAGCACTTCCTCGTGATTGATCTTCTCGCCGCTCAGGCCCGCAGCCATGTTTGTCACACAAGAGATGGCGAGCACCTCAAGGCCCATGTGACGGGCAGCGATTACTTCCGGCACGGTGGACATGCCGACCAGGTCGGCGCCGATGGCGAGCAGAAAGCGGATCTCGGCTGGAGTCTCGTAGCTGGGGCCTAGCATCGCGGCATAAACGCCTTCGTGAATGTCGTTGGCGACGGCTTCGGCCTCGCCCAGAGCAAAGGCGCGAAATTCGGCGTTGTAGGCATCCGTCATGTCGGGAAAACGCGGGCCGAAGCGTTCCTCGTTGGGACCGACTAACGGGTTCTGACCCTGCAAATTGATGTGGTCACGAATGACGACCAGCGCGCCGCGTCCGAAGCTGGGATTGATACCGCCAGCGGCGTTGGTGAACACAACAGCCTTTATCCCCATGCAGGCGAAAACGCGCACTGGAAATGCAACCTGCTGGGCAGAGTAGCCTTCGTAGAGATGCACGCGTCCTTGCATAGCAGCGACTGGGACACCCGCCGCTGTGCCGATTACAAGATTGCCCGCGTGTCCGATCGCGGTGCTTTGTGGGAACGACGGGGTCTCCAAGTACGGAATGCGGACGGAGTTCTCCAATTCGTCGGCGAAGGCGCCGAGGCCGGAGCCGAGCACGAGCGCGATGCGTGGTCGCAACGTGCTTCGAGAAAGAATGAATTCCGCCGCTTGCTCGGCGCGACTGAGTTCGTCGGAATCGGATTCGCGTAAAGCCAGATTGGACATGGTAGTCAGCCATCCGGCATCGGCCGAGGCGGGGCGGATGATGGTTACTTTCCGATCTCTTCCAAGTATTTCTCTACTTGCAGCGCCGCCATGCAGCCGGTGCCTGCCGCGGTGACGGCCTGTCGATAATGGCGGTCAGCCACATCCCCGGAGATGAAAACGCCGGGCGTTTTGGTGCAGACGTGTCCATCGGAAGCAAGCAGGTATCCGTCGCCGTCGCGAGGCAATTGATCACCAACGAATTGTGCGTTAGGAGTGTGGCCAATGCCGAGGAACATGGCGCTGGTGGGGAACTCCCACTGCTCGCCAGTTTTCAGGTTGCGCAATCGAAGTCCTGTGACTTCCTTCTTGGTTGCGTCGTACACGTCGTCAACCACGGTGTCGGTCAGAAACTCGATTTTGTCGTTGGCGCGGGCGCGGTCGAGCATGATCTTCGAGGCGCGAAATTCGGTGCGGCGATGGATCAGAGTCACCTTGGAAGCGAAGCGTGTAAGGAAGAGCGCTTCTTCCATTGCGGAGTCGCCGCCGCCGATCACTGCAATGTCCTTGCCTGAGAAGAAAAACCCGTCACAAGTAGCGCAGGAGGAAACACCGTGGCCGATCAGCGCTTTCTCGTTGGGTAGATCGAGCCAGCGGGCCGAAGCTCCGCTGGCGATGATGAGCGCGCGCGTAAGCAGGGTCTCGCGCCCCAGGTTGACGGCTATCGGCTTCTTGCCAAGGCCTTCAGACTTCTGGCTGAGATCGATGCTCACCACATGTCCGGTGTTGAATTCCGCCCCGAAGCGGGCAGCCTGTTTGCGCATGTTTTCGATAAGATCGGGTCCCTGGATGCCGTCGGGGAAGCCGGGGAAATTTTCCACAAGCGTGGTGATGGCCAGTTGTCCTCCGGGTTCGTGCCCGTCGATGACGAGCGGGGACAAATTGGCGCGAGCGGCGTAGATGGCGGCAGTCAACCCCGAGCATCCGGAGCCGATGATGATCACATTACGGACATTTTCTGTCATAGAAGTAGAAATAGATTCCGAGAAACCCCGGAAGATGCGGAAGCCCGCGGTTCAAGATCGCGCAAGGCAACAAGTGGTCGCATTGCAATGAGTTGAGCGGAAAGCTAGCGCCCTTCGGATTTTAACAAGCGACGGGCGTTTGGGAAATCGCCCGGCAGCGCGCGAGGCCGGAGACGACTGGAAGCGGTGCTCCGCCCGCATTGGAATGGCGGTAAAATCGACGGCATGGCAAAGCTTACTTTGGTCTATGGAATGCGCCTGCTTCCTTCCGATGATATCGAAGAAGTGGGCGACGCCCAGGTAAAACTGAAGAATGGCCGCGAGGCCAGCGTCACGCTGCATGTCGTGGAAGGATCGAAGGAAGACATTGAGAAGCAGTTACGCACGAGTATCGACGCCTTCTTCGATCTCTATCCTGAGATTTAACGAAATTCGCAAGCAATCAAGATGACTCGAAGGCTGACTGGAACGTTAACTTCGGCGATATCGTAACTTAGAGAGGCGACGCCCGCCGCGTCCTGACTATAATCCGCTAACCACTGAGAGAGTACGGACCGTACGTGATCGAACTTCCCAAACTGGCAGAAATACAACTCGGGGTGCGGCGCATCTTGCGTCCTGCCAGCAAGCTGGGAAAGATCGCGTTGTGGTTTGGCGGGCTGGCGCTGGTGCTGGAAGTGTGGAAGTTGTTGGCGCGCGCCGCCAGCGGCACCATGCTAAGCGTTTGGGCCACCATCACCAGTTACGTGTTCGTCGTCTGCCTAGCGTTATTAGGGATGCGGTATGTGCGTCAGAAATTGCTGTGGCGGCTGCGCAACCGCTTGATTGTTACTTATGTGTTTATCGGCGTGATTCCCATCGTGTTGCTGGTGGCGATGGTGCTGCTCGCGGGTTATCTCTTTGCGGGGCAGTTTGCCACGTATGTCGCGCTGGCCGACCTCGACGCCGAACTGCAGCACCTGACGGCAGCCAATGACGCGCTGGCGGCACAGTTCGTGGCCTTAACCCAGTCCGGCAAGCTGACTCCGCAATTGGCAGCCGAAATCAGCAGCGCCACCGATGAAGCGTTCAGCAAGCGAACCGTGACCGTGCTTGAGGGCGACCGGGGATTCGTCATTGAGCCGGGCGGAAAGGCGGTCGAGGTTCACGGTGGCTTGCCAGACGGCGCTAAGAAGAACCTCACTAAGTTTGTCGTGGATGGTGGGCGGCTGCACCTGCGGGCGGTAAGGCATGAAAACGCCGGCTCGCGGCGTCTCACCGTCATCTCCAGTGTGCCGATGACTCCCGAATTCCTGCAGCGAGCGGCGCGCGTTGGCTCGGTCGAAATCTCCGCACCGGACAAAGACGAAGTGAAACTCGACAATGCAGCGTCGTCTCCGTCGCAAAATACGATCCCGCCGCAACCCCAGGACAGTGTGACGATTGACTTGGGCGGCCCAAGGTCAAAAGTCGTGGTGGGAGGCAAGGATGTTGCGAGCCCCCAGCACAGTGTCGAAGCAGGAAAGGTTTTACCAGCAGCGAACAGCTTCGACCCTGAATTCCGGTGGGGGACGCTGTTTAGCTCCATGGACTGGAAGAGCGGCAAGGAGCGGACCCACACCATCGTGGTCGGCACGCGTCCATCGGTGCTGTACAACGTCCTGTTCGGCACGTTGGGCACGAAAGCCGGAATTTTTATCGAACTCCTGCTGGGCATTGCCGTCTTCTTTGGGATCATCGAGTTGATATCGCTTATTCATCGCTGCGCGCCTCACACGCAGCATGACGAAATCGGTAGCTGAGCTCTACACCGCGACCCAACGTGTGAATCGTGGAGACTTCTCTCATCGCATTCAGGTAAGTACGCGCGACCAAATGGCGTCGCTGGAACAGTCGTTCAACTCCATGTCGGCCTCGCTGTCGAAGCTGATCGCTGAACAGAAGGAGAAGCAGCGGCTGGAAGGCGAGCTCGCAATTGCGCATGAAGTGCAGGCGTTGCTGTTCCCCCGGCAGATCTCCGAGTTGCGCGCCCTGGAAGTGCATGGAGTGTGCCGCCCGGCGCGCACGGTGAGCGGCGATTACTACGACTTCATTCCGTTACATGACGAACGCCTGGTGCTGGCTGTGGGCGATATCAGCGGCAAGGGAATTTCCGCGGCACTCCTGATGGCCACGGTGCACGCCTTCGTGCGTGCGTATTCGCTCGAGCCCCAACTGGCATTGGCCGCGGTTGCGACTGCGGGGGGCGTAGGCGCGGGCGACTTGCAGATGTACTATCGCGGAAATGGCAGTCGTGACAGCCAGATTTCTCCGGGAATGCTGATGGCCACGCTGAACTATCAGCTCTTTCGCAGCACTCCTCCGGAGAAATACGCGACTATGTTCCTGGGCAGCTATGACGCGCCCGCGCGCATGCTGACCTACTCGAACGCGGGGCACCTCCCTCCCTATGTGATCGCGGGGGACGGGAGCGTGACCCAACTGGACACGTCAGGGACCGTGGTTGGTCTGTTTGACGCCATGAGTTACGAGGAGTCGCGAATTCCCATGCATCCGGGAGATGTCTTTGTCGCATTCAGCGACGGAGTGACTGAACCCGAAAACGAGTTTGGGGAGTTCGGCGAAGAGCGACTAGTGGAATTAATCCGCCTGCACCGCGACCAGCCACTGTCGCGCATCAGCGACGTGGTGACGGGTGCGGTGGCCGACTGGATCGGCGGCAATGAGCAACCCGACGACGTGACCCTGGTGCTGGCCCGGGCACGCTAAATCACGCATTTACGCTACTTCACATTGAGCGGGAAGAAGATGTCTCCCATGCGTCCTGTCTGGTTATCACGAACCAGCAGGCGGACATTGCATTCGCCGGGTGAGACTTCAAAGGAACGCTTGAGTTGGAATCCCGTCTCTTTTATCTGGGCAATCGCTTCAGGCGGAAACTTCCCGCCAGCGCCTTCGTTCATGCTGCCGACTTTCTCGCCCTTCGCATTGGTGGCCGTGGCAAGAAAACCTACATCTACAGTGCCCGCGGCTTCGTTAAGGATGCCGGCGTTACCCGGAAGGCTGATGAGCAGGTTCACCTTCTTCTTGCCCGCTGATCCGTCCTCGATGCCGGTGACCGTGACCTTGAAACGGATTCCGGTGTATTCGAGAGGCGAGCCCATGGCCAGGCCAATTTCCTCGCCGGCGCGGGTTTTCGGTGTTCCCTCGTAGGGGAAATATCCCGCGGGATGGTTGACCGTGACGTTCTGGCGGTTGGCAGTCACGTCCATGCGGCGAAAATCGGAGTTGGTGCTGGGGTCGGTAGCATATCCGATTTCATAGCCTGCGGTGTTGCCGTTGCTGGTCTGCAAGATGTCGGGAAAAGGATCGTTGCTGCCAAAATAGGCTTTGCCACCCGTGAGGAGTGGCGAGTTCCTTCATGGCAATCTGGCTCAGCGTATTGCTCGCCGCAGACGCAGATCCGCGAACCTCGACAGGATACACTGCGACCCCACCATCAAACATCGCGCGCATGCTGTTCCGCCAGAAGGGCGCGATTCTTTTCTTTTCGGCGTCGGTAAGCACGTCCTTGCTGCCGCCAACGGAGACACCGGGAGCACCGGCGCTGCCGGGCGAGCCGGTCGTGCCACCGACGGCCGCGCCGCGGCTGTTCACTTGTGGCGATTTGAACTGCATCGTCTTCGGGTCAATGTCGAAGGGCAAAGCATTGGTTACCCAGACGAGCGATTTGCGTCCGGGTAGACCGTCGGCGGCGAACGCAATGTCTTCAAACATGATCAGCACCAGGTCGATGTTCGAACGTAACAAAACATTGTCTGGCGCTGGATTGGACTGCTCGCCCTTGTTGAATGAAACAAGCCGTGCCGCGTCGGCGGCAACGTCGGCGTCATTGACCCCAGGCGGACTTGAAACGCCCTTCATTCCGCCGAGTCCGGTTTTCGCCAATGCGGCGAGCAGTACATCGGAGCCGGAACGGTAATCGTGGACGACGCTCAGTCCTTTGTGGCTCAGTATGCCAAGCGTCACCGCGTGCTTGGCCTGCGCTGCCTTTGCCAAGAACTTCAAGATTAGCTGCCGCGAATCACGCTCATCGACGTATCGGGTGTGAATCGTGTCCAACACGACAAAGATTGCACCACTGGTCTCGCGAAAATCCGGTAGATTGCTGAACTCGTTGGGTTGAAGTTGAGGCGGTGCGGCGGGTTTCGCCTCCGGCCCCACGAAGGTCGTGATGGCGCGCGGATTGCCTGATTCCTGCACGGTGAAGTCCGGCTTGCCGAGAGTCATGAGCGGGCTGTTGTCAGCGTTGGTAGCGCTGACAGTGACAACTACGTTCTCCTGCGCGCTCGACAGCGATCCCAAGGAAATGCAGGCTAACGCAATACAGAGAGCAACTAACGGCTGGCGACGCTTCATGACGGACACCTCGTGCTAGTCACCGGTCTGAACCTGCCTGACTCGGCTGACAGAGCGAGAGTTTAAAGCATTGCGGCACTGGCATCAATGACCTAGCTCACGCGTGGGTGTGTTAACGATAGCGTTCCCGATTCGCGTCGACCAGCTAGGTCGAGCTCAAAGCCGAGGGCGCGGGGAGGAAACGATACCCGATGCCGCGAACGGTCAGCAGGTGCTGCGGCTTAGATGGGTCCTTCTCAATATATTTGCGCAACCGAACAACAAAGTTGTCGATGGCGCGGGTATCGGTGTCTTCGTGCAAGCCCCAGACTTCTTCGAGGATCTGCTTGCGTGACACTACCTTGCCGTTACTGGCGATGAGGTGGCGCAGGAGTTCCGCTTCCATCAGAGTGAGCCGGTAGACCTTGCCGTGAGCGCGCAGCTCGAGCGTTCCAAAGTCCACCTCCTTGCCGGCGAAGGAGTACACGTCGAACTCGCGGAGTGAACCCAAGGTTTTTGATTCGGCTACGCGCGAATGGTTCGGCGGATCGGTGACCAGCGTGCGACTCCATTCGCGGCGGCGCAGGAGGCTCTGAATGCGCGCCAGCAGGATGTTCAGGTCAAAGGGCTTGGGCAGGTAGTCATCCGCACCTGCGGCAAAGCCTCCCAGGACATCCTCTGGACGGCCGCGGGCGGTCAGCATCAGCAACGGAATATAGTGGCTGGCTTTGCGCAGCTCCGAGGCCACGGCAAAGCCGTCTTTGCCGGGAAGCATGACATCGAGCACCAGCAGGTCGAACGGGACGTGCTGCTTGAGCAAGAGGTCGAGCGCGGTCTCGCCGTCACCCGCGACCTGGATCTTGTATCCCTCGGCTTCGAGATTAAATTTCAACCCGCGTGCCAAGTGCTCTTCGTCTTCCACGACCAGAATCTGGCCGGTCATTGCTGGTACCTCGGAAGTTCGATGATGACAGCCGTTCCCTTGCCCGCACCTTCGCTTTCAGCGTAGGCATTCCCGCCATGGCGGCGGGCAATAGCACGCACGATGAACAGCCCGAGACCGCTTCCCTTCACCTGGGTTGATCCCGGCGTGAGGACGCGATAGAAGCGCTTGAATACTCGCTTCAGATCGCCGCGGGGAATCCCGACTCCATTGTCCTGCACTTTGATCAGCACCTTGTTCAGGTCGGGAGTCACTACCTCCACGCGGATATGCGGGTCGGCTTGCGAATACTTCACGGCATTGTCGAGCACATTGGAAAGCGCAGTGGATAATTCATCGCGATCCCCCGCGACACTGAGACGCCCGGCGGGCTTGCCGTCGAGATCCCATGCCATGGCCTCGGGAGGAAGGTGATGACGCGAGCGAGCCAGTTCCACTGCGTCCTGCACCAGCGGACCGACCTCAACTTCGGATTTGTTCAGTACGGCATTCTTCTGCACCACGCGGGCAGCGCGCAGGACTTGCTCGACCGTACCCATCAGGCGCTGCGTATCCTCCAGCATCACCTGATAGAACTCGCGGCGTTGTGCGTCGTTCACCTCGCGCTGTTGCAGTGTCTCCAGATAAAGGCGGATAGAGGTGATCGGCGTCTTTAGTTCGTGCGTGACCGCGTTGAGAAAGCTGTCCTGCTGCTCGTTGCGGCGGACTTCACGCACCAGGAAAATGGTGTTGAGGATGACGCCGGCGATGATGAATCCGAAGAAAATGACTCCAAGAATGAGGGGGATGACTTCGCGCCAGTTGAGCACGATCCAACTGACGTTCAGAATCAGCGCCACCGCGGCGACGAGGACGCCGAGGGTTATGGCAAACGCGATCGTCTTTTTGCGGCTGGTGATGCGCATGGCGCTTTCAGAGGAAGGATAGCACTGCAAAAAGAAAAAGACGGCGCGAAGTGCGCCGCCTCTCTCTACGCCGATGATGGACGGAAATCAGTCGCCGCTATAGGCGCCGACCAGGACCTCTTCGGGCTTGGCAGGCGTTTCTTCGATTATTTTGATGCGGGATTCGCGCAGCTTGGGCAGCTTCACGTCCCAGATCAGGCCGACCGATTCGAAGGCTTTGATCGCGTACCAGTTCATGTCAAATTCATACCACGCCAGGCCGTGGCGCGCCGACTGCGGATGCGCATGATGATTGTTGTGCCAGCCTTCGCCAAAGGCCAGCAAGGCGACCCACCACAAGTTGCGCGAATCGTCTTCGGTGGCGAAGCGCTTCGATCCCCACATGTGGGTTGCCGAATTCACAAACCAAGTGGAATGCAACAGGAACACGGTGCGCAGGAAGATGCCCCAGAACATCACCTTCCATCCGCCGACCGCCAGAAGAATGAGCCCGACGACAACCATGGGAACCCAGTGCCACTCGCTGATCCAGGTGTGGAACTTGTCTTTGCGAAGGTCGGGGACATAAGGCAACAGACCCTCGAGTTTGTTGTGCATGGCTTCGCCGCTCATGATCCAGCCCATGTGCGCCCAGAAGCCGCCGTCACGCGGACTGTGCGGATCGCCGGGCTTGTCGGTCAGCTGGTGATGTACACGGTGTGTGGCGACCCAGAAAATCGGTCCGCCCTCGAGCGCCAGCGTTGCGCAGATGGTGAGGAAGTACTCAAACCATTTGGGGCACTTGAACCCGCGGTGCGTCAGCAGGCGGTGATAGCCGAGTCCGATGCCGAGACTGCCGGCGACCCAGTAAAGAAAGAGTGCGGTAAAAAACGCGGGCCAAGTGAACATGAAGAGAGCCGCCACTGCGCCGATGTGGAACGCCACCATGAAGCCCGAAGTTATCCAATTGATCTTGTGTTTACGAGTCATGAAACCCCTTGGTCTTGCCTATGGCCCAACGCGCGATGAATTGTGGAGGAGCCATTTCCAGAGTACCAACTTGGCGGGAAAGCGATTGTAATACTTGTGTCACAGGGGTCTGTGATGTGGGACACCTGGGGTTGGTACATCCTGAAAATGTGTTTTCGCCCTGATTTAATGCTGGTGAGCGGCTATCTGTGGGTTAGCCACCCACTTTCCGTCGGCTCTCACTGGGGCCCCATTGAACCCGGCAGCAGCGTCGTACGAACCCGTTCCATGGTGGCAGAGTCGAGGCCCTCCATGACCAGGACGTCAGCCGCGTGAGTTTGAATGACCACCTTCCCATTTCGCCCAAGATCCCAGTTCAGCAGTGTGTCACCAGATTCACCATCCCCATACCGAATAGCCGGCGCCGCGCCTTCGGGCATGGTGTATCGCTTGGGAACGTATCCGCTATAGAGCGACGCGAACGCTTGCGCGGCTTCGGGCGAGTCCCAGCGCGAGAAATAGAACAATCCGATCTGGTCTTTCGGCGCAGACTTAGCATGGACCGCGAGGTAATATCCGCCGCGCCAGTGCGAGTAATACTTCTTGGCGTCGACGCCGGGTGCGTACTGTTTGGCCAACAGATAGATGTCGAAGGCACCCATCCCCCCGAAGTCATAGCGTTCATAGTCACCGGCGATCAGCTTATCGAGGTCAGGAATGGTGGGGGGCGCGACCGCCGAACCCGCAAGATAGTTAGAAGGCTCCATAACCTGGAGGGTGTCGATGGGCGGATGCTCGAGCATGCCTTCAAACGCAGCAGTCTTGCCCTTCTTGGCCAAAACTTCACGCACGAAATCCAGCCCGAAGGTGTAGGGCATCATCAGCGATTCCTGCAGAAAAATCGGGGATGCCGCCATCACGGGAGCGTCTTTGCCATCGCGCATCGCAGCCCGCATGGCATTCACGGCATCGGGGGCGGTGAGGATGTTCACACCTGCGGGGGCAAGGACGTAGTCAAGCATGGCAACCATGGCCTGCCCTTCGGTGACATTCTGGCGCGCGGCTTGTGCTTCCTCCACGACTTGTTCCTGCTGGTCGGGAAGAGGGCCGTCGGTGCTGCCTCCCGCAAGGCCCCACTTCTCCAGATCGATTGCCTGATCTTGCAGTGCGTGGGTCAACTCGTGGGCCAACACCGGTCGTTGCAGTTCGGGTTGCACCCAGTCGAGCAGGTTCACGGTTTTGGTTTTCGAATCGTAAAAAGCAGCAACTTGTTCGCTGAGCAGCTTGAGGAATTCGGAGTGCAGGTCGTAATTCTGGGGAATCATGCCGAATCGTTTCAGGACAAGCTGCGAGCGTTCAAGCCGCTGTGTGTCCTTGTCGTCCTTCATTCGCTTCTCGACGTAGCTTTCGACCTTCGCTCGCGTAATGAGCTTGCGTTTCACCTTGTGCTTTATGGGAAGGCCGGTGTCGCGGCTAACGAATTGCAGGATTTCGTCGACCGAACGAAAGAGCTCCTTGGCTTGAGCCTTGGTAATGGGCCTTTGCGTTTCCGGCGCAGGCCTTGGCTGCTGTTGCGGCGACGCCGGTTGATCCTGGACTGTGGCGCCGATGCTCGGGACAGGCTTGGGAGGTTCCGCCGGTTGTGAAACTGATTGACCGGCGGCTGATGCAAGCAATAGCGTGAGCAGGAAGACGATGAACGTCAGTGACCGGCGATGCGTGATTTGGGAAGCGGGATTGTTCAACATGCAGGAGGTTTCAGGATACAGGACGGGTGGGAGGCCGAGCGGTCCCGAGGGCGGATGACATCGCCATCGTCATCCCGCGGCGAGAAACGGTTTCACGCCCGCAATCCGCACCCTCGTGATAACGATTCCGAAGTACGACTGTGGTGGTTCGGCAAGTCACTGCAAGTCGCGGGCGCCGACCGCCTGGCGCACCTGCTCGAGCGAGGTCATGTAGGTAGCGAGCGCCTGGCGGTAACTCAACTCCGTCGAGCGATAGCTGCGCTCGGCATCGAGGAAATCCAGTAGTGAAGCCGCTCCGTGCTCATAGGAGAACTTCGTAATGTCGAGCGACTGCGTGGCCTTGTCGAGATACCCCCTGTCGTAGAGTTGGAGCATCTGCTCACTCCTGCGCAGTCCTTCGTAGGCATTCTGGACGTCGGTGAGGACTTGCTGCTCGGCGGCCTTCTGCTGGAACTGCGATTGCGTGACGGCGTATTGAGTGCGCGCAATCTCGCCCTGGTTCCTATTGAAGACAGGTAGCGGGACGCTGAAGTAGAAGGCCCCGAGGTTGCTCTGGTTCAGACGCGTGTAATCAAAGGTCACGTTGAAGTCGACCTTGCCGTTCGCTTTAGCCAACCCAACCTGACTTTGGGACGCAGTCACGCTGCGTTGCGCCGCCTGCAAATCGGGGCGGCTGGCGAGGGCGCGCGCCTGCAAGTCTTCGAGATGCGCCGTCACTGGCTCATAAGCCAAGCTGCCGACGACAGCATAGTTTTGCGGCACCGAATCGAAGCCAAGAAATTGGCGCAACGAGGCCAGCGCCTGGGCCCGGACCAGTTCGAGCATTGTTAACATCACTCTCGAACTGCAGCGCCTGCAATTGGATCTTGAGCAGGTCGTTGCGGCTCATCGATCCCGCCTTTTGGCGCTCTTCGCTGATGTCGACGGTTTTCTTGTAACTGTCGAAGAGGGTCTGAGCGAACTCCAGGTTCGACTTCGCGAGTAACGCTGCAATGAAGAGTTGCGCAGTGTTGGCAAGGATCGAACGCTGCGCATCCGAGACTTGCGCCTCGGTGACAGCGGTCGCAGATTTCGCAGCATCAAGCCGGTGCTGACGTTTGTTTCCGCGCTCGAAGAGGTAGCCGACACCAGCGTCGAATTGCGAATTATCGTTCCAGTAGTTCGGGTCGGTGAACTGGTTGGGCTCAAAGAAGGGAATATATTGCGCATCCAGCGAGAGGACAGGGTTGGGGCGCAGGTTCGCAGTGATTTCCTGTGCCTTGTTCTGCAGAATCAGCGTCTGACTTGCCTGTAACGAAGGATTGTTGCGCTTCGCGAGATCAAGCGCCTCTTCGAGAGTGACGGCCCGCGCCGCGGGGTTGATCAAGGGGACCGGCATCTGCGGCGGCCCGGCGACCGGCGGCGGAGTCTGCGCTTGCGCTGTCAGCACGCTTCGTGGCTGCGGCGCGTCGGGAAGGGTGGAGTTTTGTTGCGCGGACAAAAGACCACTTACGACTAGCACGGTCAGGCCAGCCATTGACGCACGCTTGCGAAACAATGAGAAGAGAATGGGCTCATCCATTATTCGGTGACCTCCTCGGCTTCCTCCGGCAAGACGTCATTTGGTCCCGCGATCCATGCGTAGAACGCGGGCAGCAAGACGAGGCTCAGGAACAATTCGGTCAGTAGTCCTCCGACAATCACGATAGCGAAAGGACGTTGGGAGTCGGAGCCGATGTCGTGCGACATGGCGGCAGGCAGCAATCCCAGGCTGGCGACCAGCATAGTCATCATGATGGGCCGCAGACGGCGAGTCGAACCAACAATGACGGCCTCCTGGACGGGTAAGCCGCGCGCACGAAGCTGGTTGATATATTCAATCATCACCACGCCGGTCTGTACCGATACACCAAACAGCGCAAGGAAGCCGACTCCCGTGGAAACACTGAAGTGCTCGCCAGTGATGAGCAGGGCGATCAGGCCTCCTATGGGCGCGAGTCCGAGATTGAGCAACACCAGGAAGCCCCATTTGAAGGATCGGAACATCGAGTACAGCACCAGCATGATCACCAGAATAGTAAGCGGGATCACGATCGCGAGGCGGTGATTGGCCCGCTTCTGGCTTTCGTATTCGCCAGCCCACTCCAGCGTGTAGCCCTGCGGTAACTTCACTTCGCGATTGACTTTCCTCATGGCCTGTTCGACGGTGCTGCCAAGATCGCTGCCGCGGACACTGTACTTGATGGCGATGTAGCGCTGGTTCCCTTCGCGGTTAATCATTGAAGCGCCATCCTCGATGCGTATGTCAGTGACCTCGCTTAGCGCGACCCTCTCCCCGCTGGGCGCCGCGATTCGCACATTGCGAATATCGTCGACCGATTGCCGGAACTGCTCCTGGTAGCGAGGGACGAGGTCGAAACGCTGTTCGCCGATTAGAATTTGGCTGACTGGATTTCCGCCCACGGCGGTCTGGATCGCGTCCTGAATGTCAGAGGCGTTGATGCCGAAGCGGTCGGCCTTCTCGCGATTCACCACGATGTTGACATTGGGCTGACCGAGTACGCGAAATAGTCCGAGATCGGCAACTCCGGGGACAGTTCGCATCACGGCCATAATTTCCTCGCCTTTCTGCTCGAGGTCCTTCAGGTCGGAACCAAAGATCTTGACGGCGAGCTCACCCTTCACGCCGCTGACCGCCTCTTCCATGTTGTCGGCGATGGGCTGAGAGAAGCCCCAGGTCACGCCGGGAATTTTTTCTACTTCGGCGTCCATGGCCTCGATAAGCAACTCTTTGCGACCACGGAACTGCGGTCGCCATTCACTGCGCGGCTTGAGGTCAACGAAATACTCTGTATTGAAGAAGCCGGTTGCGTCGGTGCCGTCGTCGGAGCGGCCGACCTGCGAAACGACTTGCGTCACTTCCGGAAAGGTGGCGAAGATGAGACGCGCTTTGTCCATCACCTCGCCTCCCGCAGCCGGACCTGTGCTTGGCGCTAGCGTGCCGCGCGCCCAGATCGAACCCTCATCGAGATGGGGAAGAAACTCCGAACCGATAACGCCGGCGAATCCCAGGTACCCGGTCAATGCAAATACTACAATCGCGGAAGTTAGCACGACGGAGCGCCTGACAATGATCCAGGCCAAAGTACGTTCGTAGTTTGTTGTGATCCATTTGACGATGGGGTTGTTCCAAGCGTGAGCACCTTTGCGGAAAATATAGCTAGCAAGCACGGGCGCAATGATGATGGAGAACAACAAGGCGCCCAGCAACGCGAACGTCACCGTCCAAGCCATCGGCTTGAAGAGGCGGCCCTCCACCCGCTGTAAAGTGAAGATCGGTAAGTACGTGATGATGATGATGGCGATAGCGTAGAACACGGGACGCTGCACTTCGTGGGCCGCGGAACGAATGACCTCGTCCACCGAAGCATGACCTTCTTTCCAACCTTCGAGGCGGCGTTGGATATTTTCCACCATGACGGCGGCACCCTCGACGATCATGCCGAAGTCGAGCGCGCCCAGTGAAAGGAGGTTGGCGGGAATGTGCCGCAGGTCGAGCAAGATTGACGCGAAGAAGAGCGAAAACGGAATGGTGAGCGCAACGATAAGTGCGGAGCGCAGATTCCCGAGGAAAAAGAAGAGCACTAGCACGACCAGCAGAATGCCCTCGGTAAGGTTGTGCAGCACCGTGTGGGTCGTGAGGTGAACCAAGTCGTCGCGATTGATATGCGGGACGATCCTTACGCCCTGGGGCAGGACGCGTTCGTTCAGGAACTTAACCTTTTCGTCAATGTCGTGTAGTACCGCTTCGGCTTCTGCTCCTTTACGCATCTGCACGATGCCTTCGACCACGTCGTTGTTGTCGGTGACGCGACCGTCGTCGTGGCGGATCGCCTTGCCCAAACGGCCCAGACGTATCTTCGCGCCCTGGGTGACCGCGGCGACATCGCGAATTCGCACAGGCGTGCCGTTCTTGGCAGTCAACACCGTCGCACCGATATCGTCAGTGTTCTGCATGAGTCCAACGGCGCGGACGTTGTAGGCCTGCTGTCCCTTCTCGATGAAGCTTCCGCCGCCATTGACGTTGTTATTGGCGAGCGCCTGCTCGACCTGAGCCATGGTGAGGCCATAGCTAACAAGTTTGTCGGGATCGACCTGCACCTGGTACTCGCGCGTCTGCCCGCCGAAGATCGAGACCGACGCCACATTAGGTACCGACATCAAATGTTTGAACACCACCCAATCCTGGAGCGCCTTCAGGTCCATCACGTCGTACTGGGGATTGGTGCTCTGCAGAGTGAAAAAGTAAATCTGCCCGGCCGGACTGAAGTCGGGACCGATTTGCGGGTTCAGACCTGGCGGCAAGCTGACGAGTGTCAGTTTCTCCAGCACCTGTTGCCGGTTGTGCTCGTTGTCGGACTCATCGTCAAACAATACGGTGATGAACGAAAGGCCCGAGATCGAAGTCGAGCGAAGGTGCGTGAGATGAGCCACACCATTTAACTGCGTCTCGATGGGAATCGTGACTTGCTGTTCGACCTCCTCGGCTGCGCGCCCGGGCCACTGGGTAATGACCCACACATACTTGTCAGCGACGTCGGGATAGGCCTCGACTGGAAGATTGTGAAACGAGAGGATACCCCAGATCAGCAGTCCGACTCCGACCGCGAGCACGAGCATGCGATTGCGGAGAGCGAAATTAACGAGAAACCCGATCATTCGCTACTGCTCCTCGGCGGCGGAGGAAAGTTGAAGCGCATTGCTGACGACCTTGTTTCCTGGCTCAAGGCCGCTGATCACCTGCACCAAACCATCAGTCGATTGCGGTCCAAGTTGCAGGGCGATCCGCCGAAACTGCTTGTCTCCGGCGGGGACGAAAACCCAATCCTTGTCGTGCAGGTGAACTACGGCGGAAATGGGAATGACAATCCGCTGGACGAGTTGGCTTCCCTTGAAGGTCGCGGTCACGAACATACCTGCGCGCATCAAGCCCTTGGGATTGGTCAGCTCGATGCGAACTTTGGCGGCCCGCGTTGTGGGATCCAGTACCTCACTGATATTAATCACCTTGCCGGGGAACATCTGATCGGGATAGGCGTTAAGCGCGATCTTGGCGGTGTCTCCGACGTGCACCCGCGGCAGCATGTCTTCGTACACGTCGCATACCACCCAAACGGTAGAGAGGTCGGCGATGGTGAAGAGGGTCGGCGAGTTGTCGAGCGACTTCACTCCAGTGCCGCCCGTGATTTGCTGATCGACGATGGTCCCGGAAATTGGTGCGATCACCGGCAACAGCGGCGACGGATTGTTAATATTGCCCCCCAGCACTTTTATGTGCTGGGCTGCAGCCTGCATATCGACCTTGGCCTTGGTGTCGGCATCCTGCGCGGTTTCGAGATCGGCGAGGGCAATGGCGCCCTTGTCATATAACAGTTGCGCGCGCGCCAGTTGCTTGGCGGTCAGTTGCTCGTCGGCTTTGAACTTCTGATAATCAGAAAAGGCCTGCGACAGGTCGGGGCTGTCGATCAACAACAAGGTCTGCCCCTTTCTGACGGAGTCACCCAGCTTGGCCTTGATTTCAACCACGCGGCCGCCGCCCAGAGAAACTACAGGAACAGACCGGTTGACGTCGGGCGCGATCACGCCGTTGACGTGCAACTCATCGGCGACCTTGCGGAGTTCCACCTCTACCAGGGGAAACTGCTCGGGGTGCGGCAAGATAAAGACGTTAGGATCCGTGTGGGCTTCAACCTTTGTGTCGGCAGAAGGGTCGGGCTTCGACCGCGCACAGCCGACCAATCCTGCAGCTAAGGTCAGGCACATGAGGACTGCGGGAAGCGCCCGGCTGGCCGAAGATGTTTTGCGTCTCATAACAATCGCTTTCATCGGATGTCGAATCGTTCGGTCAAGAGCAGACAAATTCCTGCAGCCAGCATCGAACGGAATTGAAAAATGAAATTGGCGCGGTTTACACCGCAGCAAAACGGACCCGACTAGGCAAAAGGCGGAGAACGGCCGTCCTCAAAGCGGTGGCCACGGCATAGAACTCGAGCAGGTAGAGTCGCAGGCTGGAAAATTCCCAACAAGCCCAGCCCAAAGCAAGTGGATGGTACAAACACCGTGGGAACAAGTGCTGCACACGCGTGCCCCTTAGGAACATCGAGTGACGCGATGCGTTGCTGAACCCGTTTGGTCGCGTCCTCAAGTACAGCCTGCGAGGAGTGCAGGTCGTCGCTAGCCGAAATGATTGGGAATAACAACACCAGCACGCAAGCGAGTGCCAGCAGGGCGTTGGTCCCTCGAGCAGCGTGGATCTGGTACTCCTGAGCAGGAGCACGGTTCCTTTGCGCTAGAGCACTGAATGCACCAACCGCCAAGGCGATCCAGACAAGATTGAGCAGCAATTCCATGGGCGGAGTTGTCAGTTTAACACTCGCTACGACTCGAAACGCCATCGGACACTCGAGAAGCGAGGGGATTCGTCGGGCAATAACATTCGGCGTTGCCCCTCGCCGAGTCGTACTTCTCTTTTCTGTGAGTGTCGCAGCTTGATTCGGCATTGCAACTCCTAATTCGCGCCATGCGTAGCAAGCCGCTATGATGAAGACCTGCAAACCTCCTAAGGATGGTGCAATGATTCGAATCCGCCTCCTGCTGCCGACCATTGCGAGCGCGATTGTCTTCAGCGGATTGATGATGGCTCAAGCGCCGTCGCGTACTGCCGACCAGCAACAGTCTTACCGCAAGGCCATGGAAGAGGCCGATCAGAAGATCGCCAACGAAGTGAAGGCCCACTCCGAGTTGATGAAGAACCTGGAGTACCTCACGACGCAAATCGGGCCGCGCCTGACTGGATCGCCGCAGATGCAGGCGGCCAGCGACTGGACGCTGAAGCGCTTTCAGGATTACGGCGTCGAGGCACACCTTGAAACCACCAACATCGACCATGCGTGGACGCGCGGTGCCGAGACCGCGGAAGTCACCAGTCCCGTTCAACGGCGAATCGGCATTCATGCCTACGGCTGGAGCAAGGCGACCGATGGCGAAGTGTCGGGCAAGGTGGTGACGCTAGACATTGCAAAACCGTCGGACCTCGATCCCTATAAGGGCAAGCTGAAGGGCGCGATTGTGCTGGTGCGGAAGCCGGCGGATTTGTCCTCCTCTGAACCGAACCCGGAGAATGCCTATGATGCGGTGATACCTCCGCGACGCGGCGTCGGTGACCCAGGAATGAGTTGGCGCGAACGCGCGGAGTTGATGCGGCAGATTCGCGACGAACAACCAAAGCTGATCCTCAGCGACAGCGGCAAGCCCGACAGTCTGTTCAGCATGACAGGTAGCTATCCCTCCTATAATCCGAGCGGCGTGCCGATGGCTTTCCTGACCCACGAAGACTACGACCTGATCTGGCGATTGTCGCAGTCCGGACCGGTAACGCTCAAGGCGAGCCTGCAAAACACATTCAGCGCGAAACCGGCGCCAGCCTCGATCACCGTGGCCGAGATCAAAGGCTCGGAGTTATCTGACGAGCGCGTCATTGTCGGCGGACATCTCGACTCGTGGGACCTGGGCCAGGGCGCACTCGACAACGGAACCGGCGCGATGGCAGTGCTGGAAGCGGCACGCACCCTGAAGTCGCTGGGGTGGAGGCCAAAGCGCACAATCACATTTGTCTTGTTCACTGGCGAAGAGCAAGGCGGGTTGGGAGCGGATACGTTTGTCAAAAACCATGCGGCAGAATTGCCGAAGACCGACGCCGTTCTCATTCTCGACACAGGCACCGGCAAGGTGTTCAGCATCGCGCTCGAAAATCTGTGGGAGACCGCGCCACTACTGTCGGAGATCTACCGTCCACTCCAGGAGGTGTTCGATATGCAACCCCTGAGCACGCGCTACTTCGGAGCGTCGGACCACGTCGAGTTCCTCGATAAGGGCGTGCCGGCATATTTCTGCATGCAGCTTCCGGCACACTATCGCGAGGCACATCACAGCCAAACTGACACATTTGACAAGGTCATCCCCGACCAGATTAACGAGGGGGCGGCCTTTCTGGCGGCGTGGGTGTGGAATGTTTCGGAGATGCCGCAACCGTTGCCGCATCACCCCGCGACGAAGGATGGATCGGAGTAGAGGTTTTCGCAGCTGCAAGGTGCCGCCCGCTGAGGGGCAAGCGAAATTCCTCGCTGCAGTCATGATCGTAAGCTCCAACGATCAGACGCTTTCCGCCTTGCCGCTCTTCACGCTACGGAATATCGCGTCGAGGATCTGTTGGTTTTGGAGTCCCTCTTCGCCGGGAATCTCGAACGGTCTGCGCTCTTCGACAGCAGCGGCGAAAGCCTCTACTTGAGCGGTGTAAGCACGATCATTCGACACTTCCCTCTTCTCGATGACGTCGAAGCCGCGGCGCAGTTCAAGCGTCACGGAGTGTTCGACATTCAATGCGTTTACTGCCGAAAGCATGCCATTTTCTCCGATTACTTCGAGCAGTGTTTGGTAAGGGGCGCGCGCTGAAACCGACATAGTCGCCAGAGTCCCGCTGGCAAACTGGAACAGGGCCGTGCCAGAGGCCTCCACTACCCAGTGCGAGTCGTAGGTCGCCTGCGCCATAACGGTCTTAATTTCGTCACCCAGCACGAAGCGCAGAGTATCGAAGCAATGAACGCCAATATCGGCCAACGGGCCTCCGGTGGCCAGAGTTGGATCATTGATCCAGGTGCGCGCGCTCGTCATGAGGGGCGCAACGAATGCGGCGCGCGCAAGTATCGACTTGCCGATGGCTCCAGTCGCGATGCGTTCGCGAAACCACTGCACACTTTCTTCGAAGCGCATGACGTGGGCGACGCCGAGCGTGACCTTGGCTGCGCGCGCGGCTTCGACCATCTGGCGCGCCTCTTCAGCATTCATCGCCATCGGCTTTTCGACCAGTACGGGCTTGCTGCTGCGGATCGCCACCAGCACGTCAGCGAGGTGCAGGGCATCGGGCGTCGCAATGAAAACCGCGTCGACTTCAGGACAGGCACAAAGTTCGGCCGTCGAAGTGAATGCGTGCTCGACGCCAAACTCACGAGCAGACTCGTGAGCGCGGTCGGGGTCGCGGCGTGACAGCGCCGTCACCTCACAATTCTTTGCGGCAGCGAATCCTGGCATCAGGCGCTTAACTGCATGCAGTCCGAAACCGGCAATTCCGAAGCGAACCATAGGTGCTCCCCTGGATGAGTGCGGCCGGAACTTCACGGCGAGTTAATTAACACCGGGCGGCACGCCCCACCATCGTCAACAAAGATAACGTGGATTATGATGAACGTCTGCACTCCTGCAGCCGGACGCTTCGCTTGCCCGCTGAACACGGTGCCATTCGCTCGCTGTTTCTCAACGGCCCTGCCGGTCGACTCGAGGCGTTGCTCAATGTTGGCGCAGCAAGCGCGACGCACTCCGGACTCGTTTGCCACCCACACCCTCTGTTCGGCGGGACGATGCATAACAAGGTCGTATTCCATGCCATGAAGGCGCTGCACTCGTTGGGGTTTCCTGTGTTGCGGTTTAACTTTCGAGGCACGGGCCTGAGCGCAGGAACCCACGACGGGCGCGAGGAAGTGGACGATGTACGAGTGGCGCTCGCGTGGCTGAAACAGGAATTCTCGTTGCCCATCGTATTTGCGGGATTCTCCTTCGGCGCCGCGCGGGGCCTTCGCGCCTGCTGTCCCGATCCTGAGGTTCGGCTGTTGATCTCGCTGGGAACGCCGGTGGAAGCGGAAGGTCGACTCTACTCCTACAAATTCCTGCGCACGTGCAACAAGCCGAAGTTGTTTCTCAGTGGCGATCACGATCAATTTGGCCCGCACGATGCGCTCGAGGAGATCGTGGCCGCCGCTGCCGATCCCAAGGAGTTGGTGCTCATTCCGGGCGACCACTTCTTCGAGGGTCACCTCGATGAAATGCGCGGGACGGTGGAGAGCTGGTTGCAGGAGCAACTACGTACAGGAAGTTAAGACTTCGCTCACCCACAGTTTGGCCCATCGCCTGCGCATATAATCGTGCCGAATGTTGCCCGCGTCGCCCAACCCGTTGCAGTCACCCGAAGATTCTGTCGCTGTGGAGATGCGGCGCCGCGCACGCGAGATCTTCGACTACGCGTTGGCGGAGTGCAACATCGCCAGGGCATTCGCGCGCAACATCCGACATGACAACGGACGGCTCATGGTCGGCGATCACGGTTACGACCTGAACTCTTTCGCGCACGTGGCGGTCGTATCGATTGGCAAGGCCGGACACACTATGGCTGCGGCGTTACGCGACATCCTCCCGAACGAAGTCAGCGGAATCGTGGCGTGCACAACGAAGCCGTCGTCGCCGGTCGCGGGGTTGCAGTACTTTTATGGAGGACATCCGCTGCCCAACGAGGACTCGCTACGGGCCGGCGCCGCAATCCTCGAGTTTCTCCACCGACTGCCTGAACGCGCGCTGATGCTGTTCCTCATCAGCGGCGGGGCGTCGGCGGTCGCCGAACTACCGATCTCACCAGATCTGACATTGTCAGACGTGGTGGGAACCTACCGGGCGCTGGTGTACTCCGGAGCGCCGATCGCGGAGATCAACGCCATACGCAAGCATCTGTCGGCCATCAAGGGCGGACGTATGGCACAAGGTGCCGCTCCGACGACTCAGTTGTCACTACTGGTGTCGGACGTGCCCGGTCACGCCATCGATGCCCTGGCCTCAGGCCCAACCATGCCTGATAGCAGCACTATCGCTGACTGTCACGCAATTGTTTCGCGTTATGGGATGTTGCCTCGCTTTCCACAACGAGTGCGGGAAGTCTTCGAGCACGGACAACTTAAGGAGACACCCAAGGCTGACGATCCGGCCTTTGCCCAAAGCGGCTATGTAACCTTGCTGTCGAACCAGACGGCGGTTCAGGCGGCGAGCGCGCGTGCCAAAGCTTGCGGGTTTACCGTCGAGATCGACAACAGTTGCGACGACTGGGACTATGGGGAGGCCGCTGACTATTTGCTGCGACGCTTACGCGAGTTGCGCCAATCAGAGTCGCCGGTCTGTCTGATATCGGGTGGCGAAGTCACGGTCAAAGTCGGCGAGAACTCAGGCGTGGGCGGACGCAACCAGCAATTCGCCCTGTATTGCGCCGAGAAAATTGCGGGCGAAGCCATCACAGTCCTCGGTGCCGGAACGGACGGCATCGACGGCAACAGTCCGGCGGCGGGCGCGCTGGTGGATGGAACCACGGTATCGCGAGCCCGACAACGCGGATTCGATACCGCAACAGGGTTGGCACGATTCGACGCATTTCCACTGCTGGAGTCCATTGGCGACGCAATCGTAATCGGGCCCACCGGGAACAACGTGCGGGACCTGCGAATCCTGCTAGCCTACTAACTCGCGTCGCCGGCAACTTGGGCACCAAGCCATCGCAAGTATTCTTCTCCGCCCCCTGCAATACTCAACTCAACGTGCTCTGGCACTTCGTAGGGGTGCAATTCGGCAAAGGCTGCAGCCAATTCTGCCGCTCGCTCGGCAGTGGTTTTGATGACCAGCAGGTATTCCGATTCGACCTCGACAGTGCCTTTCCATCGATAGATCGAGCGAACCGGTCCGACGATGTTCACGCAGGCGGCCAAGCGCCGCTCAACCAACGCGCCGGCAAGTTGTTCGGCCTTCTCCGACGATGCAACGGTTGTGAGCACAACTCGCGCGTTTGCCATCCGAACTCCTCCCAACGAACCAATGGCGTTCTGCTTCCGCCAGACTCTAGCATGCGGATGACTCGAAACGCATTCCCGCAAATTGCGAAAATGCTGGCTCTAAGACTCTGCCAGTAGTGAACTAGGTTCCTCCGCGCGACTTTCGCCAGACCTTCGCTTGACGAGTTTTTCAAACCGCCGTCCACTGAAACAGTAGCTCCCGTGGTGGCGCCGACGCTTCGAGTAGAGCTTTAACGTTGGCGCGCAAGTGGCTTTTGCTACGGGGTTCCGAGGGGTGGTTTACGCCGATGGAGTGGAAGAGCACCACAAGCAACTGGTTCTACCGCACGCGTCGCATTGTAGCGACGTTGTGTATCGGCGTCCTCGCCGTACTGATCGGGTACAAGGTCGTATTTGGCGCCAACGGTACCGTGGAGTGGCGGGCCAAGCGCGCTGAATTCCAGCGACTGCAATCGGATCTTGATAAGGCCGCCCTTGAGCATCAAGCTCTCGAGATCCGGGTCAAGAAACTGCAAAGCGATCCCAATACGATTATCAAAGAAGCCCGCGAGAAACTCGGCTTCGTCATGCCGGGCGAGGTAGTGCTGGTACAGCCGCAGTCCAAAGCCGAGGCCCGCAATACCAGCGCGGTGGCCGACAATCTGCCTGCCACAAATCTAAAGAAATAAGAAATACTCCTTTCCCTGCTTGCGTGGCAAAGGCCCGCTCATGCACTACACTTAGACAGTGGAATACCTTGGGGTGGCGCGAAAGAAAAAGGGATCGCCGAACCTCACGACATATCCAAGATTGCTGAACGTTGGTAAAGGCAGTCCGCGCCCGTCAGCGGACAGGAGAGGCATATGAAGAAAACAATGTTGGTGGTCCTGGGGTTGTTTCTGTGCAGCTTAATCGCTGTTGCTGCTCCAAAGGACAGTAGCTGGGATGGTTGGATCAGCGACTCCAAGTGCGCTGCCAAAGGAGCGAATGCGGCGCACGCTCAGTGCGCCAAGAAGTGCGTTGAGAACGGCGAGAAACCGGTTTTGGTAACAGACCAGGACCAGAAGGTGGTAGCGATTGAAAATCCAGCCGCGGTTGCCGGCCATGAGGGGCAGCATGTCAAAGTGAGCGGGACCATGACCCAGGACGGTTCGCTTCACATCGATAAGGTCACTCCCCTGACTTAAGAACAAATCAACCGAGTTGGATCGGAGTACAAGATTCGCGTAGCGATGAACACACGGGCGGCTTGGAGTCGCCCTTTCTATTGTGACGGTGAGATGGTCATCAGGGCTTCCGTATTGACGTGGGGAGAGCCCGAGGCAGGCCTTGCGAAACCGCGGAACGCGCTATGACTTCGCCGGCCAAGAGTCTCGGGGCAATTCGCCGCAAGGCCGTGGATCTGGCTCATTTTAATCCTATGCGCGAAAGCGGGTTGTTGGAGCAAATGAAGCAAAAAGCTGAAAACACAAGCGGGACGGGACCTGTATCGGATGCGCAAGGCGATTGTGGAGCCGGTGTTCGGGCAGATCAAAGACTGGCGTGGGTTCCGGCGGTTCCTGCTGCGCGGATTGCAGAAGGTACGAGCGGAATGGAAACTGATCTGCCTCACCCGCAATTTGCTCAAGCTGTTCCGCTCAGGAAGAGCCTGGCAGATATCTTAAGGAAGCAACCAGAAAGGCCATGCATAGGCTGCGAAAGAAGGGTCTTGCGGGCTTACGAAGGCAACCAATGAGGTAACCCGGTTTCCAACTTCCGACTTTGGCGCTGCTCAGTGCATCTCCAAGGACAAGGTCAAGATTGTGATTCCATATTCCCGGCAGACTCCTAGACAGCCGTATTTCTACATCGACGACCCGCTGCTGGGATGGGGAGCGCGTAGCGAAGGCGGAGTCGAAGCCCACGAGATCAACGCCAACCACCACGAAGTTCTCCGCGAGCCGCACGTGCAGTTCGCCAGCAAGGTACTCCTTGCCCGTCTGCACCCCAAGGAAAATCAGACACTGGAACCTGCCCTGAGCGCACGTCGGCCAATGCTCCGGTCACAACTCCCAGCTAGTAGCTGGCAAGAGTCCAGCCGATGAGCGCGGTTCGACATCCTGCTCCCACAATTGAAGTGCGTGAGTATTACCTCGGCTCGGAAGCTCCCGCCATGCCTGCGCTTCTCCCCAATGAAATCCATCTCTGGCACCAGAATTTGGTGCGTGGGGGCGCCGAAGTTGAGGCCCTTGGCGGCCTACTGTCTCCAGAGGAATGGGATCGTGCACGCCGTTTTCGATTCGATGCCAATCGCAACGACTTCGTGGTGGGCCGCGGTACATTACGGGCGCTGTTGGGGCACTACGTTGGTGTGCCTCCGAAGGAATTGCGCTTTGAGTATTCGGAGTACGGGCGTCCCGGGCTAGTAACCGAATCTCCGGAAGGCGATCTCGATTTCAACGTGTCCCATAGCGGCGGCCGCGCTCTGCTGGGTTTCGCTCGCGGGCGTAAGATCGGACTCGACATCGAGAGGATCCGGTGGGACTTCGGAACCAGCGAAATCGCCGACCGGTTCTTTTCCGAAGCCGAGCGCTCCGCTTTGCAAAATCTCCCAGCGGAACAAAGACACGAGGCGTTTTTCCGTTGCTGGACACGCAAGGAGGCCTTCATCAAGGCCCTTGGTGAGGGCTTATCTTATCCCTTGGACCAGTTCGATGTTTCCTTAGCTCCCGTTGTCCCTGCCCAACTACTCGCCATACGCCCAAATGACGAGGAGGCGGGGCGCTGGAACATGTGGAACATTCAGCCACCTGGGGGTTACGCGGCAGCGCTAGTCGCTCAATCAGATCGCAGCTAGCCCCGTACAAATACAACGCGGAAGCCTTGCGGCTTCCGCGTTGATCACCTCTGGTCCGAAATTCCTTCTAAAGAGCGCTCATGTTGGACAGGAACTCGCCGTTCGAGCGGGTCTTGGCCAGCTTGTCGATCAGCAGTTCCATCGCTTCAACGGGTGAGAGCGGGTTCAATACTTTCCGCAAAACCCAGATTCGCGCCAGATCCTCCTTGGGAATGAGCAGCTCTTCCTTACGTGTGCCCGAGCGCTGAATATCAATGGCTGGGAAGGTACGTTTGTCAACCAGTTTGCGGTCGAGAATGATTTCCATGTTGCCCGTGCCCTTGAACTCTTCGAAGATCACGTCGTCCATGCGCGATCCGGTTTCGATCAGCGCGGTGGCGATGATGGTAAGCGATCCGCCCTCTTCGATATTACGGGCAGCTCCGAAGAACCGTTTCGGGCGCTGTAGGGCGTTGGAATCGACGCCGCCCGACAGCACCTTGCCCGACGGCGGAACGATGGTGTTGTAGGCGCGCGCCAGGCGCGTGATGGAATCGAGCAGGATGACGACATCGCGTTTGTGCTCGACTAGGCGCTTGGCCTTTTCAATCACCATTTCGGCCACTTGCACGTGGCGCGCCGCGGGCTCGTCGAACGTGGACGAGATGACCTCGCCCTTAACCGAGCGCTGCATGTCGGTCACTTCTTCCGGGCGCTCGTCGATGAGCAGCACGATCAGCACGACCTCAGGATGATTAGTCGTAACGGAGTTCGCCAGACTCTGCAGCAGCATGGTTTTGCCGGTACGAGGAGGCGCGACGATCAGGCCACGCTGTCCCTTGCCCACTGGGGTCAACAGGTCCATTACGCGCGCGCTGATGTTCTCGCGGACCGTTTCCAACTTGATGCGCTCCTGGGGATACAGGGGCGTGAGGTTGTCAAACAGGATCTTGTTGCGCGCTTCTTCGGGCGACTCGAAGTTTACGGCTTCGATCTTCACCAGCGCGAAATACTTTTCGCCCTCGTGGGGAGGCCTCACCTGTCCGCTGATGGTGTCGCCGGTCTTCAGGTCGAACTTGCGGATCTGGGAGGGAGACACGTAGATGTCATCGGGTCCAGGCAGGTAGTTGTAATCGGGAGAGCGGAGGAAACCGTAGCCATCGGGAAGGATTTCGAGAACACCCTCGGCGAAGATGTGGCCTTCCTTTTCGCTCTGGGCTTGCAGGATCTTGAAGATCAAGTCCTGTTTGCGCAGGCCGCTGGCGCCGGGCAGATCAAGTTGCCGGGCGATCTTGGTCAACTCTGTGATGTTCTTTTCTTTTAATTCTGAGATTGTCATTGTCACCTACGAGGGATTCAGCAGAAGGGCAGGCTGGAGGTACTGCGGAGGACGCGCCTAAGGCGCGGCGCGCTTAAGCGGCGCGCCGCTGCGCTTCGGCTGCGATCTCCGGTTCTTGAATAACTTCCTGGCGCTCGGACTCGGCGATGTGGTTCAACACTTCGTTGGTCGTGTCCTGAATGCGCGTGCTGGGCTTGTGAAACTTGCGCGTAGCCTTGGAAGCAAGCTGGCAAAGCGTGTAACGGTTACGCAATGTATGTACGGCTTCGAAAACCAGTTGAGACCGCATGAAATTCTCCTCTTGTCGTATGAATGATCTGTCTGGAACTTGGCCTTTGAGGCATCTACTCCCGGGTAACGGCTGGTCGCGGAGAGAACCGGTTCCCGTCCTGCTGGGGGCACCACTATTGATGCCGCCAATGACGCTTCGGTTCGCTATTTTTCCGCGCCCTGATTCACCCACTTTGGGACAGTGCCGGAAGGTGCTTCATTACAGTCACTAAAGTTGTACTAAGTACGCAGCCGGACAAGTTTCCCCTGCCGGATATTGCCTTCCCGATTCCTGGGTGATGGCGTTCAGTGTGTGGCCGCTAAGGGGCAGGACGCCTGGACTGGAACCAACAGGAGGACACGTTACTCAGAAAACAGTACGTTATCCGCTGTCAGTATCCAGAGTCAAGCAAAATCGTCCGTTACCATAGTCCATCCCGGAACCCGAGGCCCTCACGACTTAGACGCCAGCTTCCGGGAAATGTTGCTGTCATTTTTAACCCTTAAGGGTTCAACAAGTTGCGCGCCTTTCAGAACGCAACTGGGGCCCGGTTGAACGCCGGCACGAGCTAATCCGAACCCGGCAGAAACACTGAAAACGCAGGCTTTAGTGCGTTGCCTCGCTCTGGGCATTTGCGTAAATGCGCTTTGCCCCAGCGGGGAATCGGTCGAGTTGGATTGCACGGGCGCGCAGAATTCGCGCCCGGATGTCGGCGGAACTCTCCGGGGACGCCGTACCTCCGCAACTCGCGAAAATTCACCGCTGGGACGTCGATGTGAATATCGATCCGATCGAGCAACGGACCTGAAATCTTGGAAATGTACGGCTCGATGATCTTGGGAGTGCAATGGCACTCGCGGGTGCGGTCGTTGAAAATATCCGCAAGGGGGATTCATCGCCGCCAGCACCATGAATCGCGCGAGAAAACTCAGTGACATGGCTGCACGGGCAATGGTCATGGTGCCGTCTTCTAACGGCTGGCGCGTGACCTCGAGGACATTGCATGGGAATTCCGGTAACTCCTCGAGGAACAACACCCCGTTATGCGCCAGTGACACTTCCCCAGGCCGCGGAATCATCCCTCCGCCGATCAATCCTGCATCCGAGATGGTGTGATGTGGGGAACGGAACGGGTGCGTGCCCACCCATCCGCTGGCCGCATCCAGAACACCAGCAACGCTGTGGATCTTGGCGGTTTCGAGGGCATCTTCAAACGAGAGAGGCGGCAAGATGGTCGGCATGCACTTGGCGAGCATTGTTTTGCCCGAGCCGGGTGGCCCAATCATCCGCAGGTTGTGGCCGCCTGCGGCCGATACCTCAATCCCCCGCTTGGCCGACTTTTACCCTCGCACATCCTTGAAATCAACCGAAAATTTCTGCGATGTTTCCAGCAGAGCGTGAGTATCAACCGATAGCGGCTGAATTCCATTGCCGGTTTCAGCAACTGCACAACTTCGATCAGAGACTTCACGGGATAGACCAGAACGCCTTCCACCATGGCGGCTTCGCGGGCATTGACTTCAGGCACAATCAGCTTGCGAATCTTGCAGCGTTCCAGTCTGTGATACCAGAAGGTAACCAGAAATGGCGTGACCCTACTCACGAGGCAACGTGATCGTCGCGTTGGTGACGGAAATACAGCATTACCGGGAGTGGAGAGATGCGAATGCCCACAAACCGGATCACGGAAGCAAAAAAGAGGGCGGAACTCAGACCGGAAGCGCAGCGCCCAGCTGCACCGCCGACAAGACCGTTAGGTCTGAGAATTCCGCCAACCAGACGAAGGGTAAACCTCTGGAGGACCGTGAACCTAAAACAACTGCCTACTGCCTAACAACTCGCATCCCATTGCATAAGATTTTGCCACCGGTTGCGAAACGGACGAATCCCCCTTCTATCGTAGAGGCTTACAACTTAGGTAGTAGCTGCAACGAGAGAGAGTCTTCGACAAGTTTCCACACCCGAGAACCTATCGCGAAGGTACGGCCGGACGTGCGACCTCGATCCTCTGCGGCAGCGAGCTGTCCTGAGCATCGACAACCGCGATGGTAGTTACATTCACCACGTCTTCGACTTCGGCTCCGCGCTGCAGCAGGTGTACCGGTTTTGCCATGCCCGACAGGATAGGCCCAAAGGCTTCTGCTGAGCCCAGTTGGCTGAGTAGTCTGCAGGCAATATTGCAGGACTGCAGATCGGGAAAGATCAAGAACGTTGGCGCCGCCCTTGAGCGACGAGAACGGAAATGACGCTTCCATCTTTCTCCCGTTCACCGCGATATCAGCCTGCACTTCCCCGTCGATGATGAGCGTGGGGTCGGCATAACGCGCCAACTCGGCAGCCCGTCGCACCTTGTCGCAATACTCGTGTTTGGTGCTGCCAAAGCTGGAGAACGACAACATCGCCACCCGTGGCTCAACGTCGAAACGGCGCGCCTCCTGAGCGGCACAGAGTGCAATTTCCGCCAGGTCCTCGGCGCTGGGATCAATGTTCACCGTGGCATCGGCCAGGAAGTACAAATCGCCTTTTCTGGTGATGATGAGGTATATGCCAGAGACTTTGTGGATACCTTCGCGCACTCCGATGATCTGCAAAGCCGGACGAATGGTGTCAGGATAATTCTGCGAAATGCCCGAGACCAAAGCGTCGGCATCTCCCATTTTCACCATCATGGAACCGAAAATGTTGCGGTGGTTCATCAGCTCGTTCGCCGATGCCAGAGTCACTCCGCGACGCTGACGCAGGCGATAGAAGTTCTGCACGTATTCCGTGCGGAGTGACGACGTCTCGGGTTCGACGATCACTGCCCCCTCGAGCGAAATGCCCAGTGCTGCCGCCGCCTTCTGGACCTCGCCGCTGTGGCCTAGAAGCACAGGGATAGCAATCTTCTCCTCGAGGAGCACGTGGCAGGCGCGCAGGATCCGTTCATGCGTGCCTTCCGGGAACACGACGCGCTTCGGATTCGCCTTCGCCTTGTGCACCATGATGCGCATAAGTTCGTGGGCCTTACCCAGGCGCTTCTCCAATTGCTCGCGATAGTCCTCGAGATTGATGGGATTCCGCGCGACCCCGGAGTCCATCGCAGCCTTTGCAACCGCGGTCGCCTCCCATACCAGCACACGCGGATCGAATGGCTTGGGGATGATGTACTCAGGCCCAAACGTAAATCGACCTACACCGTAGGCGCGACAGACTGAATCCGGGACATCTTCTTTAGCGAGCGCGGCCAGCGCGTAGGTCGCGGCCAGTTTCATTTCTTCGTTGATGGTGGTCGCATGCACGTCGAGCGCACCCCGGAAGATGAAAGGGAATCCCAGAACGTTGTTGACCTGGTTGGGGAAATCGGAGCGCCCGGTAGCCATGATCAAGTCTTCGCGGACGGCTTTCGCTTCTTCGTAGGTAATTTCGGGATCGGGGTTCGCCATGGCGAAAACCACCGGACGCGGCGCCAGCGAGGCAATCATCTCGGGCGTGAAGGCGCCCTTCTTCGACAGCCCCAGAAGCACATCGACACCCTTCACTGCCTCCGCTAGCGTGCGCAACGGAGTGTCGTGCGCGAAGCGCTCTTTGTAGGGGTTCATCCCCTCTTTGCGGCCCTTGTAAACCACGCCTTTGGTGTCGCAGAGAGTGACGTTTTCGCGCTTCACGCCCAGCGAGACGTAGTGCTCGGCACAGGCGATTCCGGAAGCTCCCGCACCATTGACTACGACCTTGATTTCATTCATGCGTTTGCCGACCAGTTCAACTGCATTCACGATGGCGGCCCCGGAAATGATCGCGGTGCCGTGCTGGTCGTCGTGGAAGACCGGGATATTCATGGTCTTCTTCAGCTTCTCTTCGATGTAGAAGCACTCAGGTGCCTTGATGTCTTCGAGATTGATGCCGCCAAAGGTAGGTTCCAGAAGCTGGCAGGTTCGAATAATTTCATCGGGATCCTTGGTGTTCAGTTCGATGTCGAACACGTCGATATCAGCGAAACGTTTGAACAGAACACCCTTGCCTTCCATGACGGGCTTGCCGGCCAGGGCGCCGATGTCTCCCAGACCGAGCACTGCCGTGCCGTTGGAAACCACGGCAACCAGGTTGCCCTTGGCGGTGTATTTATAAGCGTCCTGGGGATTCTTCTCGATTTCGAGACATGGATCAGCAACACCCGGGGTGTACGCCAGGCTGAGATCGCGTTGCGTCAGGCAAGGCTTTGTAGAAACGACTTCGATTTTTCCGGGCCGGGATCCCTGGTGGTAGTCGAGTGCGTCCTGCTTGGTAATGGACATAATGCTCTCCAAGATCAAAAATTTGGGTGCGCGAAGGAGCAGAAACGGGGTCGACGCGGGAACGCCCGTGGCAGCTTACGACGGAGCAACCGGCGAGTAACGAACGTCTTACGCTCCAACGCACACGCGCCTTCAGCCTGTACAGGCCTCGCAACCCTTCAGCATGGTCTGAATGGGGAGCAGGAACTAGTGCAAAGATCACAAAGAAGTGTGAGGGCGGACACTCTGCGACAAGGTCTGATTGGGAAGTGGAACCCTATGATCGAAGCAAAATGCCTACAATGCTGGCCGACATCAGGTTGGCGAGGGTGCCGGCGATCATAGCGCGGAATCCTAGCTTTGCAAGATCATGACGCCGGTCCGGTGCCAACGCGCTCAATCCGCCGATCTGGATGCCGATGGAGCTGAAGTTGGCAAAGCCGCACAGGGCAAAAGTCGCGATGGTAACAGATCGTGGATCGAGCGACGCTTTCTGTGCGCCCAGCAGGGTGAACGCCACCAGTTCGTTCAGCACCATGCGGGTTCCGAGCAGGTTGCCGACTGAAAGGCAGTCGTGCCAGGGAACGCCGATCAGCCATGCTATGGGCGCGAAGATTACCCCGAAAATCGTTTCCAGCTTGCCGGGGAACCACCTGAACCCGTGCGCAGCAAGCAGATTGTGTGTGCCTCCGAGAATGCCGTCGATCAACGCGATGAGGGCTAGGAACGAAATCAACATTGCCGCGACGTTGAGCGCGAGGCGAAGGCCGTCGGTAGTGCCCTTGGCAGCGGCATCGAGCACATTACTTTCCTTGCTCTCGAATTCGATGCCTTCGAGCTTGGTTGTTCCGGCGGTGAGCGGCTTCTCAGTTTCCGGCACCAGCATTTTGGCGATCACGATCGTGCCTGGGGCCGTCATAATAACGGCGGCCAGCAAATGGCGCGCTTCAATACCGTAGGCGATATAGGCACCCATCACCGCACCAGAAATGTGCGCCATACCCGCCGTCATGATGACCATCAGCTCCGACTGCGTCACCGTGGGTAGATAGGGACTGATCGTGAGCGGTGCTTCGGTCTGACCCATGAAGATACTGGCAGCGACGTCCATCGACTCCACCCCACTGGCGCCCATGAAGCGCATCATCACCTTGGCCAATTGGCGAATGATGAACTGCATGACGCCGAAGTGGTAAAGAATGGCGAAGAAAGCTGCGATGAAGATGATGATCGGCAGCACCTGGAATGCGAAAAAGAAGCCGTACTGCGAGTGCTTAACGCCGAGAGGGCCGAATACAAACTGTGAGCCGGCAAATGAATAATCCAGCAGCCTTGTGACCGCATCACCGGCCACGGCGATCACTCGCTCCCCCCACCCGACTCTCAACACCAGCACAGCGAAAATAAATTGCAGTACCAAGCCGATAAAGACGGTCTGGAGGCGGATCGCCTTGCGATTGGTCGAAAACAGGTACGCAGAAAACAGGATGGCAAGGATGCCGAGCACGCCGGTCAGACGGCCCATGCGGACTCCCGAGCGAAATCGGAAAGGTGATTTCTGCGTCGAGCGAGAGAATTAGGGAGACACGAACCCGTGGATCTTCTTTGCTCGAATTGCGTGATGGTCATAAGTCAGCGGGAGCTCCCAGTTCACGCACAATGGCGACGCTGGCACTAGCTCCGATCCGGTTTGCGCCGGCATCGACCATCTCGGCAACATTGGCTGCGGTACGGATACCGCCTGCCGCCTTCACTCCGATATCATGCCCTACCACCCCGCGCATGAGGGCGACGTCGGCGGCGGTTGCACCGGAGGCAGCAAAGCCAGTCGAAGTCTTCACGAAGTCCACTCCCGCCTCGGCCGCGAGAGCACAAGCGAGGATCTTCTCCTCCTGGCTCAACAGCGCGGTTTCGATGATTACTTTGAGGATCGCTCCGTGGGCGTGCGCCAATTCGGCGAGGCTGTGCATCTCGGTTTGCACCAGAACGCGTCCGCCCGATTTGAGTGCGCCGACGTTGATCACCATGTCGAGCTCGTGGGCGCCATTCTGCGCGGCCGCTTCGGCTTCGGCCAGCTTGGTTACGGTGAGGTTCGCGCCCAGGGGAAACCCGATCACGGTGCCCACTTTCACGGGCGATCCGTGTACCCGCGAAGCCGCCAGCGTGACGTACGCCGGGTTCACCATGACCGAGTAGAACCCGTATCGTTGAGCCTCTCCGCATAGTGTCATGATGTCGCGGTTGGTAGCAGCAGGGACGAGCAAAGTGTGGTCAATTAGGCCGGCCACAGAACGCCAGTCTTGCAAGAGCGCAGCAGGATTGTGGCTGATGAGAGCAGAGTTAACAGACATAGGCACGTGCGATTCTACCCCGACTGGTCGTCAGTTTCCAGAACGCATACTTCCGGCAGGTTGCGGTACCGCTCGGCGAAGTCGAGTCCGTAGCCAACGACGAACTCGTCAGGAATCTCGAATCCGACATAGTCACCGTGAATTGGCTGGGTACGGCGCGAAACTTTGTCGAGCAGCGCCGCGATCTTCACCGCCTTGGGCCGGTGCCCCAGCAATAGATTTTTCAGATACGTCAGTGTCAGCCCGGTGTCGAGAATGTCTTCCACCAGGATGATGTTCTTGCCCTCCATGGAGTGGTCGACATCCTTCATCAACTTCACTTCCCCGCTCTGCTGCTTGGAATTGCCGTAGCTGGAGACGGCGATAAAATCGAAACTGACGTCGAGTTTGATCTCGCGCGCGAGGTCGCCGAGAAAGATCGTGGCGCCTTTCAGCACACCAATGAGTACCAGCGATTCACCCTCGAAGTCGCGGGTTATGCGCGCACCAATCTCGGCGACTTTCTTGGCGATCTGTTCGCGGGTGAGAAGGACTTTAAGCCTGTCCAAGGAGGATCCTCGTGCGTAGTCTCAAGAAACTTGGATGGTAGAGAATCGGCCGGAGAAACTCAACCGAACATTTGCGTGGAGCGGCTGCTATGATGCCGCATTCTCGAAATCATACCTTTACCAAACTTGAGAGGCCCACTCAATGCCAGACCGTCCGCGCCGCGCCGCAATCTTTGCCAACATCCTCCTGCTGCTTCCCTTTACGGCGACGACGGCAATTGCTGCCGCTAAGCCTGGTGTTTCACCCGAGGGCCAAACGGAACGGCACTTCGAGGGTATCCGGAACGACCCAAACTTGTTGACGGCATTCCTGCTCGAGATGCCCAAAGGAGGTGATCTTCACAATCACTTGTCCGGCGCAATCTACGCCGAATCCTTGATTGACTGGGCCGCCGCCAACGGGTCATGCGTCGATCCCACAACCTTCGCACTGAGCGAGCCGCCGTGCGCGAACCCGAAGCTCCCGGCCAGCACGGCATATGGCGATCCGGTTCTCTACCGGGAGATAGTTGACGCGCTCTCCATGCGGAATTGGCAGCTTTCGGGACAATCAGGCCACGATCACTTCTTCGATACCTTCGGCAAATTCGACGCGGCTACTCACGGAAACACGGGAAAGATGCTGGCGGAGACAGCTAATCGCGCAGCTTCGCAGCGTGAGGTGTACCAGGAGCTGATGTTCACACCCACAGGAAAATCGTTTTCCGAAATGCTAACCGCGGATGCGGTGAAAGCAATCGCGCTGACCGACGACGACACTCCCCAAACGCTGGCGGCCATGCGCGCTGCCTTGGCGGGACATGGTCTGAAACGGGTGGTCGACGACGCCATTCAGCAGACGAACCAGGCCGAGAAGATTCGCGATAGCGAAATGCATTGCGGTGCGGCAGCCGCCGCCTCAGGCTGCATCGTGACCCAGCGCTATCTCTTTCAGGTCTTAAGGGGGCTTCCAAAAGAGATTGTGTACGCGCAAATGGTGCTGGGATTCGAGCTGACGACGGCCGATCCGCGATTCGTCGGACTGAACATGGTGATGCCCGAGGACTACTACGTGCCAATGCATGACTTCCCCCTCCACATGCGGATGATGCAGTACCTGCACAGTCAGTATCCCAGTGTGCATATATCACTGCATGCCGGCGAGTTGGCCGAGGGGTTAGTACCTCCTGAGGGGCTGCGCTTTCATGTGCGAGAGTCGATCGAAATAGCCGGAGCGGAACGCATTGGACATGGCGTGGACACCCTCAACGAGACCAACTCGCTTGCATTGCTCAACGAGATGGCGAAGAAGAACGTCATGGTGGAGATTTGTCTCACTAGTAACGACCTAATCCTCGGCGTTCGGGGCAGCAATCATCCCCTCCACGACTTCATGCGGGCCGGCGTACCCGTCGCGCTCGCCACCGACGATGAAGGTGTGTCGCGTTCCGACATGACGCACGAATTTCTCAAAGGCGTCGAGGACCAGAACTTGTCTTACACCGAACTGAAGCGAATGGCGCGGACTAGCCTGGAACATGCCTTCATCAAGGGCGCCAGCTTATGGAGCAATGGCAGGACGTTTGTTCCGGTGAAGGAATGCGCGGGAGGTCAGACCGGTACAGCGCAATCGGCCACGTGCCAGAAATTCTTAGATGCCAGCGAGAAGGCGAGCTTGCAGTGGAAGCTGGAACAGCAGTTCCGCCAATTCGAGAATACGAAATGGCCAGCGGCTACAGTTGAAAGCTCTCGGGCAGCAGCGCGCTAACGGTAGTCTGCCGGCGTTCGCCCTCGTGCTCGTAAAACACGATTGCCTCTGGACCAAACTCGAACAAAACCTGGCGGCAAGCGCCACATGGAGTACAACTCTTATGGTCGCGATGGACCACCGCGATTGCCTCGATTGCAACGCCCTGCGACAACTTCTGTTCGGCGATGGCGCGGAATACCGCGGTCCTTTCGGCGCAGTTCGTGAGACCGTAAGAAGCATTCTCCACATTGCAGCCGCTGACGATCTCGCCCTCGCTGGTCAGCAACGCCGCCCCAACATGGAAATCGGAATAGGGCGCATAGGCCAACGCAGCCGCTGTTTGGGCGGCCTCCCACAACAGCTTTTCGGTTTCGGGAGCGATCTTCTTGCTCATCGTGTCAATCGCCTGGCTGAGGAGGAGGTTCCCCCAACTTGGGCGCCATCCGCATATTGGGAGCGGGACCAGCGGGATTGGCTGGCTTCGGGGGAACATACGGCGGCGGATCGACCGCGCTATCTAGCCATGCCGTGTACCAGAGATCGCGCAGCATCTCGGACCCGGCAGCCAGGCGCTGCTCGATGAATTGCCGCGACTCAGGCGTTCCTGTCCCTTCAAAGCCACCGGCCTTCTCCAACTGATAGACCTTCTCGACGGAGCCATTCGACTTGCGAAGGTATGCGAGATAGTCCTGAAAAGGGTTTTCCAGCTTGCGGGCCTTCGCCGGCACCAGACTGGCAAACGTCAGTTCCTTGAGATTGGCGGCAACGAATTCGCCTTCCATCTTCCAATGGATGGTGTGATCCGTCGTGTACTGATTGGGATTGGCGCCAGTCCAGCCGTTGTAATTCACGGTAGTGTGCAGAGGGTTCGCGCCATCGCCGACATAGTGCCCCAGCCAGCCGGCGTAGAAGATGGCATCGCGCTCGGCGAATTCTGGGCTCGCGTGGTCCCGCACTGCATGACGATATTCGCGAAAGGCGACGACTAAGCGGCCAAAAACCTCCATCGTGACGTACGGCTGCAGCCCGACCTTCTCGGGAAGAAGACCGGGCGTCTGCTTGCGTTTGGCTTCCAGCGCGCGATAGTAGCTGTAACGATCTGGAGGCAGCGTCATGCCTTCGACCAATTCAAGATCGATAAAGTGGTCAGGCTCCTGCGAGAGTTTCAGCGCCAGCTCCGACTTTTCGCGCCAACGATCGGGTTCGGGGCCGAGATAAGCCAATTGGTCTGCCGCACTACGCAGAAATGCAGGAACATCAGACGGCAGTTTCTCGGCTGCGATGCGATTGATCGCCATATGACCTTCGTTGCCCCAGGGCCACGCGGAGTTCGCGAGCATGAGAACCGTCAGGATGATCGGTACTGCGCGGATACGCAGCGCACTCATGACTACTTCGCAGCCTCTGCAGATTTCGCAGCCACGTCAGGAGCAGGTTTGGTCGGTTGCCCTAGATTGGGCTCGAAGCAGCGGCGACAGCGGGCTTCGTACATTCCCGACGTACCCACTACGATCAGGTCTTCGCTGGCGACCAGGCGCTGGGTATGCTTGGCCGGGTTGCCACACTGCATACATATTGCCAGCGTCTTGGTAATTTCGTCGGCCACCGCTAACAACTCGGGAATGGGCTGAAAGGGCCGCCCCAGATAGTCGGTATCGAGGCCGGCAATGATAATGCGCTTTCCCATGTCCGCCAGGCGAACGACAAGGTCCACCAGTTCCATGCCGAGAAACTGGGCCTCGTCGATGCCAATGACTTCAGTACGAATATCGAGTTGCGCTTCGATGTCAGCCGCGTCGCGCACTGCAAGAGACCGGATCTTAAGATCGCTGTGGGAAACGATGTGGTCGGCTGAATAGCGGCTGTCGATCCCCGGCTTAAAGATCTGGACCCGCTGGCGGGCGATTTCAGCCCGACGCAGACGGCGAATCAGCTCTTCGCTCTTGCCGCTGAACATTGGCCCGCAAACTACTTCGATCCAGCCGAGATTTCCCTTGGCCCAATTCATGGAATGCTCAACCTATGCGCCACTGGAGGCACACGCGACCTTCCCTCGTCGGGTAAGCATTCAACCGAAGCTGAGAGATATGCCAGCATGGGAGAAAGTGATTGTCGTCTGTCACGCAGGAAAGGTCAATTGTCGAAGTCTTATAGCTGAGGGAATCTCGCGATTACATCGGTTGATTTACAAAACGGCTGAGCTATACCCGCGCCAGATGCACGCCAAACCATTTCTGACGATCGTGCCAGCTTTGTTCCAGCTTGAAACCACTCTCCCGCAGGATCGATTCGATCATCTCAGGCGTGTATTTGTAGCTGTTCTCGGTATGAATTCGTTCACCCTTCGCGAAGCTGATGTCGAGGTCGAGTGCCGGAATGAACACCGATTGGGCGATGGTGCTCTCCAAATGCATCTCCATGCGCGAGCAGCGGCGGTTCCACAAGGCGACATGACGAAAAGTATCGAGGTCGAAGTTCGCTTCCAGTTCGCGGTTCAGCCGCGCTAGAACGTTCTTGTTGAAGGCTGCCGTAACCCCCTGCGCGTCGTCGTAGGCGGGGACCAGAATCTTTGGACTCTTCGCGAAATCGGCGCCTAGCAGCAACGCGTCCCCTGCACGCAGCGTGCGCCGTACGCGGCGCAGCACGCGAATGGAGTTGTCGGGCTCGAAGTTGCCGATGCTGGATCCGATATACAGCACCAGCTTGCGGCCCGATATCCGGTTCAGCGCTTCGACGCCACCTGTATAGTCCGCAATGATAGGGTTCACGCGCAGTTGCGGGAATTGCCGCCCCAATTGGATGGCCGCTTCTTGCAGGGCGCTGGCGGAAACATCGATCGGGTAAAACATGACGCGCGACTGACGGCGCAACAGCTCTTCGATCAAGATGCAGGTCTTGGCTGCGGTCCCCGCACCCAGTTCGACCAATGTCAGCAACGATCCCGCCGACTGCAAAATTTCCGGCGCGAAGTTTTCAAAGATAGAGCGTTCCGTGCGCGTCAGGTAGTACTCGGGAAGCTCCGTGATCCGCTCGAACAGTTCCGAGCCCGCCTCATCGTAAAAAAGCTTTGCGGGAAGCCACCTCGGCGAGGCAGTGAGTCCCTCGCGCGCGGCGGAGGCGGTCGCCTCGTTGGCCAGGAACTGAAGTTGCTTGCTAGTCGCCATCAGCCAACCGGATGCCCATGAACTGCCAGCGGGCGTGGGGAGGAAAGAAATTGCGATAACTATGGCGGATGTGCGATCGCGGAGTGACACATGAACCGCCGCGAAGCACCATCTGGTTGCACATGAACTTTCCGTTGTATTCGCCAACGGCGCCAACCGCGGGGCAAAATCCCGGATACGGAAGGTAGGCGCTCGCAGTCCACTCCCAAACATCGCCAAACATCTGGGTAAGGCCGTCGCTGTCAAGTGCTAACTGAGGATGCAAAACGTTGCTATCCAGGAAGTTTCCCGCCACGGCAGCCGATCGCGAGGTCACTTCCCATTCGAATTCGGTGGCAAGTCGCACGCCTGCCCAGCGAGCGAAGGCATCGGCCTCGTAGAAACTGACGTGGCAGACTGGTTCCTCGGGATCGACCGCCTTCATGCCGTCCAAGGTGTAATGCCACCACTCGCCGTCTCGCTTCTCCCAGTAGAGCGGGGCGCTCCACTGATTGGCTCGGACGCAGTCCCAGCCATCCGACAGCCAGAGCGTCGCTGTTTCATAACCGCTTTCGCGCATGAACTGCGAGTACTCGCCGTTAGTGACCAAACGCGAAGCTAGCCGGAACGGTGCAAGGAACACGTTGTGGCAGGGACGTTCGTTGTCGAACGCAAAGCCGGCGCCCTCGAAACCGACGGGATACACACCCTCGGGAAACGAATGCCAGCGCAAAGCAGGAGCAGTTAGAGCCGAATTCGACATATCCCGACTCGCCTCGCGATAGGCCGGACGCAGCGGGTTCCCAGCCATGCCGTATTTCACGTCGGTCAGTATCAGCTCCTGGTGCTGTTGTTCGTGATTCAGGCCGAGAGTGACAAGCTCGATAACTTCGGGAGGCAGTTCGAGCGAGAGGAGCCTAACCATTGCCTCATCCACATGGCTTCGATAGGCATGGACCTCGTCGAGAGCAGGTCGCGTGAGCGTGTGCCTCAGGGCCCGCATCGGACGGTCGCCAACCGCGTTGTAGTACGAGTTAAAGAGGTTCCGGAAAGCGGGGTGGTAAGCACGATACCCCGGCAGGCGATCCGACAGAAGGAAGGTCTCAAAGAACCAGGTCGTGTGCGCCAGATGCCACTTGGCAGGACTCGCATCTGGCATAGCTTGCAGGCTGTGGTCCTCGACCGTCAACGGCGCGCAACATCGCAGCGACGTACGGCGAATGCCTCGGTACGTCTCGGTTAGGCCCAGCTCCCCAGCGGTTAAGACTGTACTTCTTGAATCTCGAATTGTCGAAGCGCTTTCCATGTTCGTGACAAACAGCGAACTCAAGTTAAAAACACCTCCAGTCAAGATGCCAGACGGAGGCAGAAGCTGCAAATATTAAGAGGGTCGGCAGAAAATCCTTGCCGAAAACTAAGGGACTTTCGCATACATCGCAGGGCACGTTATCCGGTTACTTTGCCAACCTGACCGGTGTGGCAGACTGAGCCGCATCCGAGTCCGCAGCCGGCGCGCTCGCCCGTTCATAACGCCCCAGCAAGTCATTCCAGCGAACCTCGAGCACATCGAGGCCCATCCGAATGCCGTCACGCAAGGGATTGATCTTTGAGCGATGATCATGGGCCCACTCGACCGGGACCTCAACCGTCCTCAACCTAAGCCTCCGGGCGAGGAACAGAAGTTCCGGATCAAAGCCCCATCGTTCGACTCGCTGCCGGGTAAAGACGATTTGGGTCGCATTCCGGGTAAACGCTTTGAACCCGCATTGGGTATCGCGATATCCCAGGCCGAGCACAATACGTAACCCCAGGTTGAACAGCCTTCCGTACAACTGGCGAAGAATGGGTTGGCGCTCGGTCTGCAGTTCTCGTTTGAGCCATCGGGACCCGATGGCAATATCAGCTCCGTTGGCCAGTACCGCAAATAGGTTGTCCGCCTCGGTAATTGGCGATGACAAATCGGCGTCAGTGAAAAGCGCCACCGCGCCTCTGGCATGCAGCATCCCGTGGCGCACACTATATCCCTTGCCCCGGTTGCCCGGATTCTCCAGCAACACGATCATGGGATTGGCGACAGCAAACTGCCGCACCACTTCCGCCGTGCTGTCGGTCGAGCCGTCGTTTACCACGATGATCTCTGCCCTCAGACCACGGTCGTGAACGTACTCCAGCACCTTGGGAATCGAGGTGGTGAGACGCTCGCTCTCGTTGTAGGCCGGCAAAATAAAGCTATGTGTTAGTTCGCTCATCGCGGAATTCAATGTTGGCATTCTATGCGAGTTACTAGTAGGTAAACATAGAAAACAAATCCTTCTTCTCCCTTAGATGCGCCGGATCGCCAAAAATGCCGCCGGTAGTTCAGTAACTTGCGGTGGGGAGGGGGGCGCTACGCTGGGCGCGTCATGATCATCCCCAAAGTTGCTTTCGCTGTGTTAATCCTCACGGTCTCGGCCGCAGCGGCATCCAAACCCCACGTCACGAGCTGGGAAAGCCCCGGCCCGTCAAACTACTTCTCGTGCCCGCGGAAGAAAAGACCCTGACCATCAAGGTCCGTCCTTTATACCTGGACACGAAACTCAAGGAATACACTGCGGGAGTCTTTTGATTCCGTCGGCCAGCAACGGGTCCCGCTGCAGCGAGCTCACCAGGGCATATTCCGTTTTCTGCAGCCGTACGATGGCATCCCGGCTGAGCTTCAGCAATCGTCGAATATTGGAATGGATCTCCTCGTTGCTTGACAGAAGTTCACGGAAGTAGCCCACCTTGTGCAGCCTTTGTTTGTTATAGCTCACTCCGGTTTCCATCAGTAGACCCGAAACCCGGTTCTTCAGTTGCACCAGCAGATGCCGGTAGCGCAGGGTTCGACGTCGATCCCGAATCTCGGTCGGTGCCATGTGGCATTCCGGCAGGAAGTCACAGCGCAAGGCCGTCCGCAATCTTGCCGGCATCAATGCGATCATTCTTTTCTTCGCTGCGGCGATGGCGCGCAGCATCAGCGGATGCGCTACCTTCACCTGGGCCGCGTGGGGCAGCAGATGATCATAGATCAAGCCCGTGAAGATCGCGGCTTCCATGGCTACGCTCCAAGGCTGAGGAAGAATCTTCATCCAGCTGTCTAGATCGCCTCGCGTGGCTCCGATCTTGCCTTCCTGCAGGACCTGCCCGCTCGCATCCTTGACGCAGTAGCTGATCGTTTTTTTGTGAACATCCAGGCCGATGTAATACATACTCTCCATGAGGAGCCTCCGTGGTTGTTCTCTGAATCAACGTTCTCGTTGAGTTCAGCTTTTTGTACACCCGTGCTCCTCACTCGACTTAACATTCAAACATGACACCGGACACTCCGGGCGAAGAATGACGTAAACTGTTCGCACCCTTCGACTACGCTCAGGGCATGCTTTGAAGTCCTTCGACCAGCTTTTGCGCGATGCCGAGATAGCCCACGGACACCTGTGTGCCGGACAGGTTCTCGGCGTACGCATGGCGATGCTAGGCCTCAAATTGCTCAGTCTCGAAGATCCATACGGATTAGATCGCAAGCGGCTGGTCACCTATATCGAGATTGATCGGTGCATGACCGACGCCATCGGGGTCGTTACCGGGTGCCGGCTGGGCAAGCGCGCCCTTAAGTTTCGCGACTGGGGAAAGGTCGCGGCTACCTTTGTGGACCTGGAATCGGGCAAAGCAGTTCGAATCGCGGCCAAAGAAAGTTCGAAGGCACTTGCTCGACAGATGCATCCTGAAATCGAGAGCAAGAACCAGCAGCAGATGCTGGCCTACCGCGAGATGGCAACCGACGAACTTTTCGCGGTGCAGTGGGTGAAAGTGTCAGTGCCTCCCCAGGAACTTCCGGGCTACAAGGGCGAGCGGATTGTGTGCACACAGTGCGGCGAAGGCATCAACTTTCAGCGCGAGGTGCGAACGGAGGGCAAGACACTGTGCCATGCCTGCGCTGGAGAAAGTTACTACGAGCCTGCCTGACGGGGACTAGGTGAGCGTCGCAAGCGCATGTTCTACCACATGCGCCGTCTTCAGCACCGTCGCTTCGTCGAAATGCCTGCCCAGTAGCTGCAATCCGATCGGTAGCCCTTCTTTACTCTTCCCGCATGGCACCGTGATTCCTGGGATGCCAACCAGATTGGCAGTGACCGTGTAAATATCCGCCAAATACATCGCAAGAGGATCGTCGGCCTTTTCGCCGAGCTTGAATGCAGGCGTTGGCGTCGTCGGTGTGACGATGACATCCACGTTTGCGAAGGCCTCGTCGAAGTCGCGAGCGAGCAAACTGCGCACGCGTTGGGCCTTCACGTAATAGGCGTCGTAGTAACCCGCGCTCAGTGCGTATGTTCCAAGCATGATGCGGCGCTTCACTTCTGTGCCAAATCCGGCGTCACGAGTCTTGCGGTACATCTCGGCCAGCGTCTTTGCACCTTTCGCCCGCACCCCGTAGCGCACTCCATCGAAGCGCGCCAGATTCGACGATGCCTCGGCGGTTGCGATCAAGTAGTAGGTTGGGATTGCGTACTCCGTATGCGGCAGGGAGATTGATACGATCTCGCAGCCCGCCTTCGCGAGTTCCTGAATCCCGGCTTCTACCGCGGCGCGAACTTCGGGATCAAGCCCCTCGCCGAAGTACTCTTTGGGCACCCCGATCCGCATTCCCTTCACTGGCTCGCCAATCTGTTCTACGTAGTTGGGCACAGGTAAGTCGGCTGAAGTGGAATCCAAAGGATCGCGTCCCGCCATGGACTGCAGGATCAGCGCAACGTCTTTGACTGTCCTGCCGAATGGGCCAACGTGATCGAGCGACGAAGCAAAGGCGATCAACCCGTAGCGCGACACCCTTCCGTAGGTAGGCTTCAGCCCAACCACGCCACAAAACGCACCGGGCTGCCGGATCGATCCACCTGTATCGGAGCCTAGCGAAGCCACAGCAGTTCCGGCGGCAATTACAGCAGCCGAGCCTCCTGACGATCCACCCGGCACTCGCGAATGATCCCGTGGATTCTTCACCGGATGGAAGCCTGAGTTTTCGTTGGAGGAGCCCATAGCAAATTCGTCGCAGTTGGTCTTGCCCAACACGATCGCGCCTGCCGCTTCGAGACGGGCCACCGCGGTGGCATCATAAGGCGCGATGAAGTTGTCGAGAATCTTCGATCCCGCGGTCGTGCGAACGCCCTTGGTGGTCAGCACGTCCTTGATCGCAATCGGCACCCCTGCCAGAGGAGGCAGCGCATCACCTTTATCTGCCAGCGCATCAACCCGTTCTGCCTGACGATGGGCGCGGTCCTTGGAGAGCGTCAGATAGGCGCCAATGGCGGGGTCTTCCGCTTCGATCTTCTGATAGAACGCGTCGACCAGCGCCGTCGCAGTAAACTGCTTTTCCAGCACTGCCGTTCGCGCCGAATCCACTGTCAGCAATTCAATCTTCATCATGTTTTGAAGGGGCACGGCTTTAGCCGCGCCGTCACGTCGCTAACTCTTGATTTGCCGAGCGGACCTCAGTCCGCGAGGCCAATTCTACTTCTCGATCACTTTTGGCACTTTGAAGAATGTGCCATCGGTCTGGGGAGCATTGCTCATGGCTTCCTCATGCGGCAGGCACGGAACTAATTCGTCTGCCCGCATCGCATAGGCGAACACCTTGCTGCCCGTCGCGTCCTTGCGCACTCCGTAGCGGCTGGCCACCTGCGCCATGGGTTCGACGTCGGCAGTGTCGAGCTGATTGAGGCGCTCGATATATCCCAGGATGGAATTCAGGTCCTTCAGCATGCGAGCCCGCTCTTCTTCTGTCAGCTCGAGATGGGCGAGATCGGCGACGTAAGTGACGTCTTTTTCTGAAACCATGAAGTGCTGTCCTCGTGATTATGCAGTTGGACGGATCAGGTGCGGAGCCACTACGAACGAAATGCTCCGCACTGGTTTCCCCGCGATTTGGTTCAATCCCGCAAGATATTGCTGACTCATGAACTGCAACTGGTTGCGCCACACGGCATCGAGCACGGCCACCAGCAGCACCCCATCGATAAAGCTGAGGGCCTCGGTATTCGCTGCGACCGCGCCACCGCAGGCCACCGGCCACGCCAGCTTGGGGGCCTCGTCGCCCGCTTTAGCGCAGACGTTCTGCGCAAAGATTTTCTTGAGTGTCCCGCGTGCGTGCTGCATGGCTTGAAGCATGATTTTAGCATCGCCTCGTCGAAAACCATTCACCCCGGAAACACGGAGGGCACCGAGTCTTATTAACAAGGTCTCTTCCTCATCAGTGCGACTCGGTGGTGATGTACATCACCTTGGGTAGGCCGCAAGCTCACGGCCGTGCGGGCGTGATAGATCCGCACCCTCAAACAGAATCACTGGGCCAGGGGAAACTCATTCCGCACCAGATCCATCGCCTCCTCCCTGCCCTGCAATCTGCCTTCGAGTTGCGCGTCTTCGACAGCCGACAAAATCTCCTTAAAACGGGGGCCCGGCATGTAGCCAAGATCAATCAAGTCGGTCCCCGTGATGAGTGCAGGGGGCCTTATCTGTTCGGGAGGAGTGCTTTGCAGCTTCTCACTCACGAAATCGTAGAGCGACAGATCTCGATGACTGCTGAGACAGTCAATGCGGTGGAGCTCCATGTGCTCATCGAAATTCGGGAGCCGCAGGAAGCGTTTCAACGTCGAGGCCTTCATGCGTTCCACGTCGGCGAAGCGCATGTGGTTGGCGACGAGAGCCTCGATCTGCTCGGTGTAATCGTTCGAGAAATGCAGCCGCTGGCAAATCTCGTGCGCCATCCGTACACCAACCTCTACGTGGCCGTCGAAGCGAATGCGGTCAGGCGCCACGCGAAACGTTGGAGGCTTGCCGACATCGTGCAACAACGCTCCCCACGCCAGCGTCCGTGAACAACCGGGAGGCAACTGCTCCAGCAACATCAGCGTATGAGTCCACACGTCGCCCTCGGGATGATACTGCGGCGGTTGCGCCACGCCATGCATGCGGTCGATTTCGGGCAGAACCTCCTTCAACAACCCTGTGCTGGCAAGTAGCTCGAAGGCTTGTCGCGCATGGCCTTCGGTGAGCATCTTGGTCAGTTCGTCGCGCACCCGCTCGCGGCTCACTTTGATGAATCTGGGAAGCCAGCTTTTTGATAGCCGCGAACGTCAGCGGATCGACAGCAAAGCCAAATCGCGCCGTAAAACGCACCGCCCGGAGCATGCGCAGCTTGTCTTCCTGGAAGCGCTGCTTGGGATCTCCGATCGCGCGAATGATGCCCGCATCCAGGTCGGCGCGCCCGCCGACAAAATCCAGCACGTGGTCGCCGTCCAGCGGATCCATGAGCAGTCCGTTGATGGTGAAGTCGCGCCTCTGCACGTCTTCTTCCGGCGACTTGGAATACTGCACCTGGTCGGGATGTCGGCCGTCGGAATAGATTCCATCGCTGCGAAACGTCGCCACCTCAATGGCATGAGGATGTTCGGGTGGAAGGATGTCGCCTTCGCCGTGTTTCGGGATCGGCACCAGCACAACCCCGAACTGCGCGCCCACCGCGTAGGTCTCGGGAAAGATTCGCAGGACCTCGTTCGGAACGGCATTAGTGGTGACGTCGTAGTCGGTGGGTTCAAGGCGCAGCAGCATGTCGCGCACACATCCCCCGGCGAAGTAAGCCTCAAAGCCGTGGCGGCGAAGCTCGCGAATCACATTGATCGCATGCTCTTTCATGAATGAAGAAATTGTATTCGCTGACTTTATATCCGAGAATCTGAGCGGAGGTAACTGGTCACTGGTAGATGGCGGATATGAGCGTGGAGTCCTGCAATTTCGTACCAGTGCTTTTGCCGGAGGCTAAGTCGCCTTCGGCACCAATTTTTTGTTATACGTAGCTAATACAGTAAGTCACACATGTTATAGCATCTATAATCATGGCATTACAAGACATATCGCAGAGACTGCAGACTGTTATACATACCTCAAACACTATACCACATATAGGCTAGCCGAACCCGACTGGCGGCCTCCTATCAGGCTATTCCGATGCTGATCTGAGTTCTCAAAGAGCGAATATCCCTTCCCTCGCCATAGGTCTATTTCAATTACAGGACGGGTCGATGGCTGCAAGAAGGACATACGCTCACGCGGCCGTGTGATTAGGGTGCCGAGGTTGAGACGCCACACGTCTGGACGCTACATTTCTTGACGCTACATCGGGAGTTAGAGACTCATTGCCAGCTATCAGCAACCCGTCACCCTCGTACAATAAAACCGTGGGCGACACCTACATACTGGGCATCGAAAGCTCGTGCGACGAAACCGCCGCGGCCGTAGTGCGCTCGGGCGAGGAGCTGATCTCGAACGTGGTTTACTCGCAAATTGCCACACACCAGCCCTACGGAGGAGTCGTCCCGGAACTGGCCTCGCGCGAGCATCTTCGCGCGATCGTTCCCGTGGTCCGCAAGGCGCTTGAAGATGCCGGCAAGACCTACGAGACGATTGATGCCGTTGCTGTAACTCAAGGTCCCGGGCTTGCGGGAGCGCTGCTTGTGGGACTCAGTTACGCCAAGGCGCTGGCGTATGCGGCCAGCAAACCGCTGATCGCGGTGAACCACCTCGAAGGGCACATTCATGCAGTGCTGCTTGAGGAACGGCAGCGCGGCCAGCACGATCTGCAGTTCCCAGCACTCGCCCTGGTCGTGAGCGGTGGGCACACTCACTTGTATTTGGCGGAGCAACGAGAAGCTAGTTGGACCTACCGGAACGTCGGCCACACGCGCGACGATGCCGCAGGTGAAGCGTTCGACAAAGTCGCCAAGTTGCTGGAACTCGGATATCCCGGCGGTCCAGCCATTGACTTTCTAGCGAAGCACGGAAATCCCGAGGCCGTGAAATTTCCTTTCGCACACATCAAGCATCGCGACCGTAATCCAAAAAACCGGCATGCGGCCGACGAACACCGGACTGACTTCTCCTATAGCGGGATCAAAACCGCAGTGCTGCGCTATGTGGAAGTTCACAACCTAGCCGACAGTATCCGGCGCCGTCGCAAAATTATCTCGGAGGTCGCCAAGCCGACACCGCAGGACTATTTAGCAGCTAGCGATCGGCAAACCCTTGATCTGGTCGCATCGTTTCAGCGCGCAGTCGTTGACGATCTCGTCAGCAAGACGTTGTCCGCCGCTGTCGACTACGATATTGCGACGTTGCTCGTTACTGGAGGCGTGGCGGCCAACAGCGAACTGCGTACTACATTCGAAGCGCGCGCTGCCGAAGAAGGCATCCCCGTTCTCTTCCCTTCCCGTAAGCTTTCCACTGACAACGCCGCCATGATCGCAGCAGCAGCGTATCCGCGGTTTCAAGTCCGCGAATTCGCCAGTGGCGAGGTGTCTTCCGACCCAGCGCTGAAACTGGGTTAGTCACGCTGCGACTCGGCGAAAAGCGAAGAGCGAGTCGCGTGGTTAAGGCACACCCCCGCGCCCTCGCCCAAGCTTCTGGTTGTTCGACAAACTCTACTTATTCTTCTTCGGTGGGAATCTTCGCTTCGATGTCCATGTCGCGGAATTCACTCGATTCGAAGATCTCGCGGCATTCGAGGCACTCCACGTACTCCGCGTCTTCGTCACGAGAAACGACCTGAACACGAGGATGAAGACACTTCTGATCCATGGCCTCGCTCGGGGGATGGCTGTGCGCTGCAATCGACGGCTGGATGAAATTCATAAATGTTGTCCGACCGAGTCGGACATGGAGAATTGTCCGGTATTCTTAGCCCCGCGCAAGGCGTTGTCAAGCATTTCCCGCAGATTCTATGTAAAAATCCGTCGACCGTCGCGCGGAGCCGGGCGCGGCGATCGGCGCCACGCCAAAGCAACTTGAGACGTAATCAAGTAGTTATCACGGGTTCGCTGAAAGCCCGCATTGAACTGCCAAATCGCGAATCCCGAAACAGCGCTCTTTCTCGGGCCGAATTAGTCGGTTGTCGCAATGTGCGACCGAATCAGTCGGGACATCGCTATGGACCGGAAAACAATGTGCGACGAAAAAACTCGTCTATTTCCAAGCCGTTTAGGCTGTGATACTTACCGCTTAATGTAAATTGGCCACGTTGCCTGTAAAGGCTTGCATCTAGCGGCCCGAATGTCCTAGAATCTAATTGCGACTGAAAGAGTCGCCAATTCGTCTAAGTGGTTGAGGCGTTGAGGCGGGAACCGGTTTGCTGAAGCTGACCAAGAAAGCGGACTACGGGCTGATCGCCATGCGACATCTGGCCGAGCACGCCGATTTGGGAGCTTGCAGCGCCAAGGATTTGGCGGAAATGTACAGCATTCCGCAGGAAGCCCTGGCCAAGATTTTGCAGCGCTTGACCAAGGTCGGTTTGCTGACCTCGCAGTATGGCACGAACGGCGGCTACACCTTGGCGCGTGATCCGCGAAAGATCACGGCGTATGAAGTGATCCGGACGATCGAAGGGCCGCTGTTTATGACGTCGTGTAGCGCGGCGACGACCGATTGCGAACAGAGCGACCGCTGCACGGTACGCGAGCCGCTACGAAAAGTGAGTCGCACTATTGAAGAAGTTTTGAACAAGTTAACGATCTGGGACATGACAGAGCCAGAGCAGCACGAGTCTTCACCGGAGTTGGTCACACTGGGCTGGCCGTCGAACGAAGCCGAGAAAGTTTAGGAGAAGTCAGCAATCATGAGCGTCATCGAGAACCACGCGAACAACGATGTGAAGCTTCCCATCTACATGGACAACCATGCCACCACGCGCGTCGATCCGCGGGTAGTGGAGGAGATGTTGCCCTACTTCACCGAGAGCTTCGGCAACGCCGCCAGCCGTAACCACGAGTTTGGCTGGGTGGCGGAGCAGGCGGTTGAGCAGTCGCGCGAGCGCATTGCCAAGCTGATCGGCGCGACCTCGAAAGAGATCATCTTTACTTCAGGTGCCACCGAGAGCAACAACCTCGCGATCAAGGGTGTTGCTGAGATGTACCGCGAGAAGGGCAACCACATCATCACGCAGGCGATCGAGCACAAGGCCGTGCTCGACACTTGCAAGCGCCTGGAGAAGCACGGATTCCGCGTGACCTACCTGCCGGTGCAGAAGGACGGTCGCATCGATCTCGAAGATCTCAAGCGGGCCATGGATGAGAAGACCATCCTGGTCAGCATCATGACCGCGAATAATGAGATTGGAGTTCTGCAGCCTATCCGTGAAATTGGTGCGCTGTGTCACGAACGCGGCGTGTTGTTTCATACCGACGCAGTGCAGGCGATTGGGAAAGTGCCGTTCAACGTGATTCAAGACAACGTTGACATCGCATCAATTACTGCGCATAAGCTTTACGGCCCCAAGGGGGTCGGCGCGCTTTACGTTCGCCGCAAGAACCCGCGCGTCCAGCTTGTCGCGCAAATCGACGGTGGCGGCCACGAGCGCGGCATGCGCTCCGGAACGCTGAACGTCCCCGGCATCGTCGGACTCGGCAAGGCTTGCGAAATTGCGAATCTTGGCATGGCCGAGGAGTCAAAGAAGATGGCGGGCCTTCGCGATCGTCTGAAAGACGCGATCATGGGCCAGCTTGACGAGGTTTACATCAACGGTTCGATGGAGCATCGCTTGCCGAACAACTTGAACATCAGCTTTGCGTACGTCGAAGGCGAATCGCTGTTGATGGGCATCAACGACATCGCGGTGTCCAGCGGTTCGGCCTGCACATCGGCAACGCTGGAGCCTTCGTACGTATTGAAGGGCTTGGGCGCGGGCGATGACTTGGCGCACAGTTCGATCCGATTCGGTCTGGGACGCTTTAACACTGAAGCAGAAGTGGATTACGTGGCGCAACGGGTTGTCGACACCGTGAATCGCTTGCGCGAACTGTCACCTCTATATGAGATGGCAAAAGAAGGCATCGACCTGAGCAAAGTCCAGTGGGCGGCCGAACCGGCTCACTAAAGAGTTCTGGCAATCGAGCGAAATTGATCGGTCCGGCGCGGGAAGCGCTGGGGAGAGTTTAGGAGACACAATGGCATACAGCGATAAGGTTCTCGATCATTACACGAACCCCCGCAACGTGGGTTCGTTCGACAAGAGCAGCCCCGAAGTTGGCACCGGGCTGGTTGGCGCGCCCGAGTGCGGCGACGTCATGAAGCTGCAGATCAAGGTCAACCCTGTGACCAACATCATCGAGGATGCGAAGTTCAAGACCTTCGGTTGTGGTTCTGCGATCGCTTCGTCCTCGCTCGCTACGGAGTGGGTCAAGGGCAAGACCGTGGACGAAGCCTTGCAGATCAAGAACACCGAGATCGTCAAGGAATTGTCCTTGCCTCCAGTGAAGATTCACTGCTCGGTGCTGGCGGAAGACGCCATTCGCGCCGCCATCGGCGACTGGAAGAAGAAGCACGCAGGCCAGGAACAGCCCGCCGCTGCGGTCGCGCAGCAGGCGTAAACTGAGGATGGGAAGCTGCGTGCCTGCCGAGGGGCGCGGCACGCCCGGGTCACGACGATGAGCACGGTCAACATTGAAAATCCGGTTCAGGCGCCGCCGCCGCCCGCCAAGGGCATCCAAGTGACCGAGAAGGCGCTGGCGCGTATTCGTGCGGCCATGGCGAAGGAAAACATTTCGCCCACCGAGGGCGGCTTGCGCTTGGGCGTGCAGGGTGGCGGGTGTTCCGGGCTGAGTTACAACATCCGGTTCGACAGCCAACCGCGCGAGCGTGATCGGGTGTTCATGTTTGAGGACGTGCGCGTTTTCGTCGATCCGAAGTCGTTTATCTATCTGCACGGAATGATTCTCGATTATGAAGAGAGCCTGATGCACCAGGGCTTCGAATTCCGGAATCCGAACGCTAAGAAATCGTGCGGCTGCGGAAGTTCTTTCTCGTAGATGGAGCCTTGTCCGACGCGTTCTGTCTTCCCGGCGAAATTCTGATCCCACTTCCAGCTAGGATCGGCCGATGGCTTGGCCGGCGGAGCAGCCCGCAGGGCGAAAAGTGCGACAGATGTTTGAGTGACACGCCATTGCGGGCATGTCATAAAACAAGAAATGGCAAACATACAAAATCCCGATAACTCTGCCCTGCTGGTGCTGAACCAGCCGAAGCCGGTCACCGCGACTTGCTGGTCGTGCGGAGCCATGCGCGCTGCTCACTACTGCCAGGAATGCGGCAAGGTGCAGCCCCCGGTCCCCGCGGACTACTTCGCGTTCTTTGGGCTTCCCTACAAACTGAATCTCGACACCGCTCAACTCGAGAGCGATTTCTACGCGTTGAGCCGCAAGCTGCATCCCGACATCAACGCCCGCAGTACCGACCCCGAACAAGACTGGAGCCTGGAGAAGACCTCGCAACTCAACGACGCCTATCGCACGCTGAAAGAGCCGATCTCGCGCACCGAATACCTGCTTCGCCTGCAGGGCGTGCAGTTGGAAGAGCAGTCGAAGGCAGCCACCGACGAGGCGCGCAAGACCGGAGCCGCTAAAATGCAAGTCGTACCCCCGGCCTTGCTCGAAGAGGTATTCGAATTGAACATGCAGCTCGAAGAGTTGCGGGCAAATAAGAAGTTGGGTGAAGACGACCCCACACTCGAACGGGATTTATCCGGCGCCAGACAGCATCTGACGTCGAAGCAGAACGAAATGTTGCAAGAACTGACCGCTGCCTGGAGCGAATGGGATGCGCTGGTGGACCGCGCTTCCGCGGGCGAAGCCGTGAAAGATAACGTTCGCGCTGCAGTGCGCGACAAGATGATCGATATCCTCAACCGGCGTTCGTATTTGCGAAACTTGCTGCGCGAAGTGGACGAAGTGCTGGAGAGCTAGCGACTCACGAATGGCAAACGAACGCATCATCGGCATCGATCTCGGCACCACTAATTCGCTGGTGGCGTACATGGAGAACGACCGCCCAGTCGTCATCCCCGGCGAAGATGGATTGAACCTTGTTCCCTCGGTCGTCGCCTTGGATGAACGCGACCAGATCATCGTGGGCAATGCGGCTCGCAAGTACCTCATCGATACGCCGGAGCGTGCCGTGTATAGCGTGAAGCGCCTGATGGGGCGCGGCGTGGAAGATATCCAGGATGAGCTCAAGCTCTTCCCTTTCCGCCTGGCCGACGATCTCGCGCCGGGCGAAGTGCTTCGCATCAAGTTGGGCAACAAGACTTACACTCCGCCGGAAATTTCAGCGTTCATCCTGCGCCAACTCAAGCGCAACGCTGAGCGCTATTTCGGGGCGCCGGTGACGAAGGCGGTTATCACCGTACCGGCGTATTTCAACGACGCGCAGCGCCAGGCCACCAAAGACGCGGGACGGATCGCGGGTCTTGAGGTCTTGCGCCTGGTCAACGAACCCACAGCCGCGTCGCTCGCTTACGGACTCGACAAGAAAGAAACTGCGACGGTTGCGGTTTACGATCTCGGCGGCGGAACCTTCGACATTTCGATTCTCAAGCTGCACGAGGGGATCTTCGAAGTGATTGCCACCAATGGAGACACGCACCTCGGCGGCGATGATATCGACAACCTGCTCATCGCGATCGCCCTCGACGACGTTCGGGGCGATCTTGGTCTTGACGTTCGACGAAGCGGCGAGGCTGTGCAGACGATTCGTAAAGCCGTGATCGAGGCCAAGATTGCGCTGTCGTCGAACGAACAGACCACCCTCGACGTGGAACTACCGCACGGCAAGCGCTATCGGCGTGCCATTACTCGACAACAGTATGAGCAACTGATTCGGCCAGTGGTTGACCGCACCGTCGGTCCCGTTCGTCAGGCGATGAAAGATGCTGGCCTCACCGCGAAGCAGATTGACGAAGCGGTGTTGGTCGGGGGCTCGACGCGCATTCCGCTGGTCCGAAAGCTAGTCGAGGACCAGTTCGAGCGCACTCCCCACTCCGATCTGAATCCTGACGAAGTGGTCGCACTCGGTGCAGCGGTGCAGGCCAACATTCTTGCGGGTGGATCGGAAGCTACCAAGGAAATGCTGCTTCTCGACGTCACTCCGCTTTCGCTCGGGATTGAGTCGCTGGGTGGTGGTGTGGTGAAGATCATTCATCGCAATTCCACCATCCCCGAATCGGCGACCGAGCACTTCACTACTGGCGTCGAGGGCCAAACCAATGTGGCGATCCACGTTGTGCAGGGCGAGCGCGAATTGGCGAAGGATTGTCGCTCCCTGGCCCGCTTCGACCTGAAAGGCATTCCACCGATGCCTGCAGGTCTGCCGCGCATCGAGGTGAAATTTCTGTTGGATGCCAACGGCATCCTACATGTTTCAGCGCGCGAAGCGCGTAGCGGCGAAGAGTCGGAAATCGAAGTGCAACCCAGCTACGGCCTTACCGACGAACAGGTCGAAGGCATGATCCTCGAATCGTTCGACTATGCCGAGGAAGATTTCCGCCAACGTCAGGTAATCGAAGCGCGCAATGAAGCCGTCACCATGCTCGCTGCGCTGGAGAAAGGCCGCAACGGCCCAGCGTGGGAACAACTCACTTCGCGGGAACGTGAAGACATTGCCAAGCTGGAATCCGCGCTGAATGCGGTCATGCCCGGTGACGACTATCAGTCGATCCGGACGGCGATCGACGCGCTCAATCAGGCGACGATGCACCTGGCGGAGCTGATGATGGATACCGCCGTTACCTCGGCGCTGAAGGGCCAGAACATGGAAACAGCGAATGTCGGCGAAGGGCCGGCCTCCTCGCATCCCATCGCCAAGGCTGAGATCAAGAATTAGGTGGACGCAGCGCGAACAGCCGAGGCCCATACGGCCCAGATCAATTAGCCCAGCGCGGAAGCGCTGGGGTGCGGGAACGAAAAGGAATTTATGGCAGACGAGAAAACTCAAGGCACAGGAGCCGCCACCATCGATGCTCCCACCAACATTGTGAAGGTCACCTTTCTACCCGAAAACAAGACCTTCGAGTTCGAGCACGGTCAGTTGCCCTATCAGGACCATGGCAAGCCGCAATCGCTGCTTGATGTTGCGATGAACTTTGGCTTCCACCTGGAGCACGCGTGCGGCGGCAACTGCGCTTGCACCACCTGCCATGTCGTCGTGAAGAAGGGCAAAGAGCTGCTGAGTCCCATGGAAGACGACGAAGCCGACAAGCTCGACATGGCCGCCGACCTGCAGCTTGAGTCGCGACTGGGTTGCCAATCTGTCATTGAGAAGCCCGGCGAGATAGTCGTTGAAATTCCTGCGTGGAACCGAAATTACGTTTCGGAAGGAGCCGGACACTAATGGCGGCCGAACTAACCTGGGATGACGCGGAGGACCTGGGCCTTGCGCTCGCTGACAAGTTCCCTGAGCAGAACCCGCTCGAAGTTCGCTTCACCGACCTGCATCGCTACGTGACGGAGCTGCCGATTTTCGTGGACGACCCAAAGCTGTCGACCGAAGGCAAACTCGAAGCCATCCAGATGGCCTGGTACGAAGAATTTCGCGAACGGCAATAATAACTGTCATATTTGCATACTTTTTGCGCGTTTTTATTTCCCGCAACTTACCGCGCGGCGGCCAATACGATCCATAAGGCGTTTGGCTGACGGGTCGGAGCGAATCGCGCCGTTATGACAAAACCCGCCAAAATGGCGGGTTTGCATTTATGGCCGTCTTCGGCGACTACTTCGGAACGGTCCAGCCGATCTTCTGCCCCTTGTTCTGCTCATCCAGCCACTTTTTCAGTGGTGCGAAGTACTCCATCATCGCATTCGCGTCCATCTGACGCTCGCCGGTCAAAGCGTAGAGTGCCTCGGGCCAGGGCTTGCTCGATCCCATCTCCAGCATGGCGTTCAGCTTCGCCCCGGCGGCCTTATTGCCATAAAACGAGCAGCGATAAAGCGGGCCGGTGAATCCGGCTTCGCGGCACATAGCGCGATAGAACTGGAACTGCAGGAGGCGCGCGAGAAAGTACTGCGTGTAGGGGACATTGGCGGCAACGTGAAACTTGGCGCCGGGATCGAAGTCGGCTTCGCTGCGCGGTGCGGGAGGAAAGATGCCTTGGTATTTCTCGCGCATCTGCCACCACGCCGCGTTGTAGTCAGCCGGCTTGATTTCGCCGCTGAAAACGCGCCAGCGCCATTGATCGATGAGAAGTCCGAAGGGCAGGAAGGCGACCTTGTCCATTGCCCGCTGCAGCAAATACGCGGTGTCGTCGGTCGGTGGCACGGTAGCGAGCAGTCCGACCTGCTTCAGGTATTCGGGGGTAATGGAGAGCGCGATGGTGTCGCCGATGGCTTCGTGGAAGCCGTCATTGGCTCCGCCCTTGAACAGGAACGGCTGGTGCTCATAGGCGCGCTGGTAGAAGTTGTGGCCGAGCTCGTGGTGAACGGTGACGAAGTCTTCGGCGCGGATCTGGATGCACATCTTCAAGCGGATGTCGTCGAAGTTGTCGAGGTCCCAGGCGCTGGCGTGGCAGACGACCTCGCGATCCGCTGGTTTGGTGAACAATGAACGCTCCCAGAACGTCTTGGGTAGGGGAGCAAAGCCCAGCGAGGTGAAAAAACCTTCGCCATATTTCACCATGCCGATGGCGTCGGTGTTCTTCGCCTTGAGCAGGCCGGTGAGGTCATACGGCTGTTCTTGCGCGGGAGGAGCGACCAACGGAAAGATGTTGCCCCACTCCTGCGCCCAGGGATTGCCGAGCAGGTCGGCCCGGATCATGCCGTTCGTGTCGACGGCGGTCGGACCATACTTCTGTACGAGCCTGGTGCGAACGTAAGTGTGCAGCGATTCGTAAAGCGGCTTCACCTGTTGGTAGAGGCGCTCGACTTCCTGATTGAACTGCTCGGGCGTCATGTCGTAACCGGCCCGCCACATATCTCCAAGATTGGCGAAGCCCATCTCTCGCGCGCCCCTGTTGCCCAGTTCAACCCAGCGTGAGTAACGGTCGCGCATGGGCGGCGATATGGTGTGCCATCCTGTCCAGACGTCCTTCAGTTCCTCGGGATTCGTACTGGTGGCCATGATTTGCTCGATGTCGCCGATGTCGAGACATTTGCCTGCATTCTTGCCCGTCGTGGGGCAGTACTTCCCTTTCCCATAATCGGCTTGGAGCGAGGTGCCGATGCGGGTCAGTTCGGTGAGTTCCTTGGGATCGGTGGGCGCGGGGGCGGGAACAGCGGCCGAGAGCTTGAGCAGCAGCATCTTGCGGGCGAGGGCGGGCGGCATCTGCAAGTTGTCGAAGCGGGTCGCTTGCTTGGCGAGTTCGGTGGTGGCTCCGATGGCGGCTTCATTGGCCTCAGCGGACATGATTTCCGTGTCGTCGGTGATGAAATTGGCCTGGATCCAGGCAGCGCGGCTCGCCTTGACCCCGAGCTCGTTGAGGCGGGTTTCGGCATGAGCGATGAACTGCTGGGCTTCCGCGAGCGTGGGCTGGGGCTGGCTGGCGGCCGTTGGCGAAGAGCTGGTGGACGTAAGTTGAGCGGCCATCAGAGAACCCATCAGAAGAATGGTCGGAATGATCGCAAGAGGAGAGAGACGAGAGAACCGGGCGGCATTGCGCATGACAACCGACCTCCGGTAGCTAATTGTATATGGGGGTTTTTTGCAAAGTCGTTTGTAGCGCAGGGTGAGTTCCCGATCTTAGGGGACGCTGGCCTCGTCGGTTCTACGCGCTAGACGTTGATCCGTTGCCCAAAACTCACGATGTGGCCCAAAAACTGGCCCTCAATACGACCGTTCTCCCAAAACATTCGAAGAAGTTCTTTCTCGACGGCGGGCCTAGCCATCGGCGCCGATCGAATGGAAAGCTGGCTTCGGGGATGCTTTTGGAACACCAGCAGTAAGTAATCGTTCGCGTCGACTTGAAACGCCGTCTGATACGAGTCATGGTCTTTGCAGTTGCTGAAGTCGGGGATGAAGTACTCGCGTATCTCGCATGCCGAGCCTTTCCCGTATCGTCGTCGAAGTGAGCCCAATCGCACAGGAACTACTACCCCGGTCCCGCGGCCATGGCGCACCTTGGATCTCGGCTTCGCAATGAAAGGTTGGGTGCCTCCCCGCCTACTTCCATTCCCAGACCTTCGAGCTGGTGTTGCCGGCAGCATCGACCTCGTATTCGAAAACCCCGCAGGCGTTGTTCAGGCGCGCCAACTTCTGGGAAGCTGTCCGGTAGTACAACGGGTGTACAAAAATCCTGCAAATCTGGACGATTTCGAGTTTTTGCAAGTTTCTGTTTCCCGCAACTTACGAACGGTGCGTTGCGTAATAGATTACGAAGAATTCGAATTGCATCGAAGGTAGGGCGGACCGCGGCCCCGGTCCGCAAAATATCATCTCATATGTGTTTCGCCTATTATTCGTGCAGCCACCCGCTCAGCTACGCGGACCCCGGCTAACTTCCTCCAATCCGACTTAGGGGGAACAGGCCCTGTATCGACGTGACTCACCAAATTCAGCGCTATCGATGAAAGAATCAGGCGTCATCTGTACTCGGAATCAAACCTTATGGATGGTCCGAGCCCGAGGTGGAGCGTGTAGGTGAGGGGGCAGGGGGCACGACCGGGGACAGCAGTCCCACATTTACGTACCAATTCTGAGTTCCGGCGGCGCGCCTACGCGCGATGACCTCTTCCTGCAGCGCGAACATTCCGGGCAGCAGATTCTCCGAAGGTACGGGCTTGTCGCGAAAATCCATGTAAGCGAGAGCGTCGCTGTAAGGCTTCCAGACGGGGTCTCCCTGCGCGACCGGATGTCCGGTACGGGCGAAACCCGTAAAGTAGTTCATGATCGCTTCGGAGAGCGCTTTCTCCTGCGCGTCGTCGGGTGGCTTCGGCCAGTTTTTCGGAAGTTTGTCGTTCGAGCCAATGTCGCCGAATTCGTATGGCAATTCGCTGGCGTGGAAGGCCTCCAGGTGTTCCACAGCCTCGGCCGGGTAGTTATGGTCGAAGAAGTAAAGATAGGCCGGCACGCCGATGCGGGTTTGGGCGCGCGCCAGGCGCACCGCGCTCCACCCATAGAATGCGTCGCGACCGGCCGCGAGGGCGCTTTCTTCTATGTTCGTGGCGGGATACAGTTCGAGGAATCTGTCGGCGAGGTCTCCGTAAATCTTCCGCACCATCGCGGCGTACTCGGCCTCGGTTTTCGGAAGCGGCGGCAGAAAGAAGCGCAAGGAGCGGACCTCGCCGGCGTTGAATCCCACAATCACCGGCACGCGCGCCTGGTCGCCACGGTCGAAGCACTCTACGATCTGCTGGGGCAGCACCCAGCCATCGATGTTGGCCTGGGGATCGAAGCCCGCGGCGTACGATTTGTCCATTAGTGTCTTGGCATCCATCGAGCGCAGCCCAGCCAGATCCGTTGTACCGACTTTATGGACGATGTATTCGCCGAACGCCTCCGCCGAAGGCTGACCGTAGCTCGGGCCTGTTAGCTCCATGTTGGAGACCATGTAGCCGCTTTGCATGATCGCCTTTTGAAAGAGCCCGCGCGCCAGAGGGCTGGCCATCAGTTCAATCGTGCTTAATGCGCCCGCCGATTCGCCGGCCACGGTGATATTTGCGGGGTCGCCGCCAAAGCGACTGATGTTATCTCGCACCCAATGCAGCGCGGCAATCTGATCCAGCAGTCCATAGTTTCCCGAGGAATGGTGAGGGGACTCCGTCGTAAGCTGGGACAGCGCCAAATAGCCAAACACGCCGAGCCGGTAATTCAGCGTAACTACAATGACCCCTTTGCGCGCTAGTTGACTGCCGTCGTCGAGAGCTTGGGATCCGCTCATCCCCCGCAACGCCCCGCCGTGAATCCACACCATTACCGGAGCCTTCGATGCGCGGGTCGGCTTCCAGATGTTCAGGAACAAACAGTCCTCGCTTATCTGGGGGAGAGTGTCCGCATAGATACTGTTCGACGAAGACAACGGCTGCATGCAGGCCGCACCAAACTCCGCGGCGGCATGCACTTCCTTCCAGTCCGGAGGTGGAACCGGCGGTTTCCAGCGTAGATCGCCAGTGGGGGTCTGCGCATAGCGGATGCCTCGGAAAACGGTGATGTCGCCGGAAAGGGCGACCCCACTCACGGCTCCGTGGATAGTCTGAACGATTTCGGGTCCGGCTCCTGGGGCGGAAGCCATCGCAACACGTCGCAACATCGTCGGTTCCAAGGCCACGACAACAACCACCAGCAACGTGCAGATTTTCCATCGCATCGGGCCTCACCTCTCCTTGCCATCGATAGAGTCTCCGGGAAAAAGGCGTGAGCGGAGCTTCGTTCACGGGCGAGTGAATATTACTTGATAGAGTAGTCGCTAGCCACTTAGCTAAGGTGCCCCTGATGGATTGCCGCTTCGAACATCCACCCTGCGGCCTGCCCCGCGCTGAAGGAGGAGTCCTTATGAATTACTTGCTGGCGAATCGAGTAGCGATCGTTACCGGCGCGGGAAGAGGGTTGGGCCGGTCTCATGCTTTAGCTCTGGCGCGCGAGGGTGCCAGGGTTGTCGTGAGTGACCTGGACGCCGATGCGGCCCGACAGACCTGTGACGAGATCGAGGGCGCCGGCAGCGAAGCGATCTGGGATCGCACCAATGTCCAAGAGCTGAAAGAAGCTGAGGAGATGGTATCCAAGGCGATCGGACGGTGGGGACAGGTGGACATCCTGGTGAACAATGCCGGCATTCTGCGGGATCGAACTTTTGCCAAAGCAGACTTGCTGGACTTCCGGCTGGTGCTCGATGTTCACCTCATGGGCTCGGTCAACTGCACGCGAGCGGTGTGGCTTCATATGAAGGAACGCGGATACGGGCGCGTGATTTTCACCACATCCTCTTCCGGCCTCTACGGTAATTTCGGCCAGGCGGCATATTCAGCGGCGAAGATGGGGCTTGTGGGACTCATGCAGACGTTGGCATTGGAGGGGTCCCGCTATGGGATCCACGTCAACTGCATTGCGCCGAGCGCCGCCACCCAGATGACCGGCCCACTGTTCAAGCCGGAGGATCTTCTTGTGCTCGAGCCCAAGCGCGTCAGTCCGGCGGTGATCGCGCTGGCCAGCGAGAACGCGCCCAACAAGTGCATCCTGTTGGCTGGCGGGGGTAGCTTCAAGCTGGCGGAGATCACCATGACTCAAGGCATCTATCTTGCGGATAATGAACTGGACGGAGCGACGATCCTGACACAGTGGAGTCGCCTCGCCGACCGCTCGGGCGAACTGATTCCCTCTACCGGTTTTGAACAATACGAGTTTGAAGTGGCGCGTGCACGGGCGCAGTCCACAATGAAGGAATAGTCTTTGTCAGTGAGCCGCTATGGCTGAGAAATCATCTCGTAACCTAACTTGAACCGGACACGTGGTCCGAGCTTGTATTTCGCTCAGACTCCGGAAGAAATGAACGGCCTTGCAGAGCACTCCGTCTACGAAAGGATGCCAAGCCGTGCTCCTGTGGCGGCAAACTTGGCACGCGGGTCCAGAAACCGGCTTCGAGGACATGTGCCGCAGCAGGATCTCCTGAAGCTGTGATGGACTAGAACCGGAGTTCGGGCCGGGATAACTTCTTGTTTGCCCGACGGTCGGCCTTTGAACCGCTGGTGCCTTTAGCGAGTCGGCCGGTGATGGGAGCTCACAATATTCCCGTCGCATCACCCACGCTACTTCCACGACTGGTCGCCGCATTCGACGCGGTGCGTGCAGGGAAAGTCCAGCCGTCGCCGGACTCGCCCGGCAAAGTGCTCTACAAGGTGGACGACATTTCCTTTCTGATGCGCGCAACGTCTGCGCATTAATCGCGAAGACCACTGCCTTTCGTCTCCGCGTTTATCGGGACCAATCGAGAGGCATTAGTTCCGTTTAGCTCGTCAACTGCCAGCAATCCACCTAAAATGCCAAATGGGCTTCTGCCTATTCACACTAGGTTTCGGCGGGTTTTGGAATTTCACTTCTCTGCATAGATGACCTCTCCACCTCGGATCGTGTAGCGAACTTTTGAAAATGCCGATATCGTCTCAGCCGGATCGGCAGTTAGGACCACCAGATCGGCATCCAGTCCTTTCGCGATTCGTCCGCTGTAAGTCGCGCAGCCGAAGCGCTGGGCAGGGTTGGTTGTGAGCGAAGCAAGAATCTCCTGGAACCTCATTCCTCACGAGACATCCACGTGAATTCCTCAGAGGTGTCGAACTGCTGGATGTAGCCAACGTCAGGGGTGACAGTGTTAGAGATGGCCTGTTGATCGGCATAGGGGCGGCGGTCACCCGCCGACCCCTGCCACACCACCGTGCGTACGGGTCCGTACACGGCGGTTCGAGTCGGTTGCGCTAGCATCCGTCGATTAATGTCGGAAGTCCAAGCGAGTTGAAGTAAGCATTGGAAAGCCCCACAGAAAGGGCTTTGGCTCGGGCCAGATACCAGGGGCCGAGTCCGCTGCCGGCCGTGTTGCTGGCCAGTCGTGGACGAACCCCCAGTGCTAGCAGAGCCGCTCGGCGACGGCGTGGTGTTTTCCATTGCCGCCACATAGCTGCTCGCAGTCGGAGCCGGACCCAGCGGGTAAGCTGAATCAGCACATAGGGCGTTTCACAGAAGCCGAAATAGCTGCGCCAACCTCGCATATACGAAGCTAGCTCCGCTATCGTCGTCTCCAGACTGACGCCTTTCGCCCGACGTGTGATTTCCCGGACGCGGTGCTTAAACCGCTCCAGAGCCTTCGGCGCAATGGTGCGCTTGATCTCTGGGCCAGCACTAAAGCTGAAGCCGAGAAGCTTCCGCTCCTGCGGTCGCGCCACTGCGCTCTTCGTCTCATTTACCTTGAGCTTGAGCTTTTGCGTGATGAATCGCGTGATGCTTTTCATCACCCGTTGACCCGACCGCTCGCTGCGCACGTAGATATTGCAATCATCGGCGTAGCGAAGGTAGCGGTGGCCACGGTGCTCCAGCTCTCGGTCGAGTTCGTCGAGCACAAGGTTCGACAGCAGTGGCGAAAGTGGGCCTCCTTGGGGAGTGCCCTCCACGCTTGGGCTGACCAATCCATTCTCCATCACCCCGGCATTCAGAAATGCCCGAATGAGTTTCAACAGCCGCTTGTCTTCGACTCGTTTCGATCTGCCCCATCAGTTTGTCGTGATCGACTCGATCGAAAAATTGCTCCAAGTCGATATCCACCACCCAGCCGTAGCCTTCGGCGATGTATTGCTGCGCCTGAGCTACCGCTTGATGGGTCGACCGTCCCGGTCGAAAACCATAGCTGTGTTCAGAGAAGGTCCGATCCCACTGCCGCTGCAGAACCTGCATCACGGCCTGCTGGATAAATCGATCCAGCACCGTCGGAATGCCTAATTTGCGCACTCCGTTGCCGTCCGGCTTGGGGATTTCCACCCGCCTCACCGGTTGCGGCTCGTAGGTCCCACTCAGTAGTTGGTCTCGGATGGCTGGCCAGTGCTGCTTCAGGTAGTCGGTGATTTCGCCGACCGTCATGCCATCGACGCCCGCGCTACCTTTATTAGCCTTCACCTGCTGCAAAGCTTGCTTCAGGTTTTCTCGCTCACATATTTCCTCCATCAGTCGATTCGTGCTGGCTGGGCTTTCGGGTTCATGCACCGCCGAGAACGATTCGGTCGCTTCCCCTCCCGCTGGCCGGGCTTCACCCGTCGGCTCGGAGTCGAAGTCCAGTGTTACCTGGGTGTTCTTCTGCCGCATGTCGTTCCTGAGATCCATGTCCTACTTGCCTCTCCTTCTCGTTCCGGCCTTCAGTCACCGTTCCCGGCTCCGCCTATCTGTTTCTCCACCTTTCGGATCGGAGTGCCTCACTAGTTTCGCCGACGTCATGACCCACTACGCCTTCTGCTTACTTCTGCCCGACGGTCAGGCGGCCTCTCGACCACCTCAGTCGCCGAAGCGACACCGAGCAGATCTCCTGGGTAAGCTCAACCGCCTTCCGTGCGCAATCGCCGAATCTACGCTTTGCACCCTTGATGGATATGGACTTCGCGGTAAGTCGCCCGCTCGTCCGGTGCTCACGCCTTATATCCGATGTTTGTCAATCGACTCGCACGTTTGTTCCATGCTTCCTTCAGACCCCGCCTCGCGGCGGTAGCCCTTGCATCATCACTAGGCCTTACCTCCATCAGGTTGGCCAGAGGACTTTCACCTCCAAGCTGTTGAGCATGCCCAGCACACAACGAAGCCGCTACGCGGCAGAGTTGTCCATGCTACGATTTTCCAAGCGAGGTTGCATGCTACAGTCAGTCACGAAACGATTGCGTCGGCCAGCACTCCCTCAGCCAACACGAAATTGCTGCAGTGCAATGAAATTACATAAAAGCAATTGTATTGCCAAACTCCCAGGGTTACACATCCCCCGTCGACATCGTAGCCACTCCCCAAGCCTCGTCCAAACACGTAGTCACTAGCGGCGGCTCCGTTCAACCGATTCTATCGCCAGTGCTCAGGCGGCTCACCTCTCTGCATCACTCAGAACTCTCATCGCCTGAGCACTCTCGATAGAATCCCAGTAGTGTCCGGCCCGCCTGCTGCGAGTCCAGAGTGCGGGAAACTTGCAGCGACGGCACGAACTATTGCAGACTCAGCGAAGCCAAGCTCGACAGTTATGGTCGTTTAGTATCTTGGTGCCTTTGTGCCCGTCCAGTAGTCTGACTTCGGTTGTTGCGGTCCATTGTTTGGTGGCGAGTTGGCCTTGCAAAAGGCCCAGCTCGACCCCGCCGGAGAGCCTGTTTCGTAATCGCCAACCGAGCCGAGCCTGGCCAATTCAACAATAAAAGGAGTATGTCATGGCCAAGCGTAAGCAATCCACCTTCGAGCGACTACGCAATGGAAAGTTGCAATGGAATCGTAAGGAGCGCAGAGAAGTGGAGCGTCGTTTGAACTCCGCCGATCCGGGACTGGAGATTATTCATCCCCATGCCGCCGGTATTGACGTGGGCAACGAAAGCCACTACGTGGCGGTGCCGCCGGGGTGCGATGCGCAACCGGTACGCGAGTTCGGATCCTGGACAGCAGCTCTGGAAGAGATGGCGCAGTGGTTGAAAAGCTGTGGCATCGAAACCGTAGTGATGCAATCCACTGGGGTGTATTGGATTGCCGTGCATGATGTGCTCGAGCGCCACGGCTTGCAAGTCAATCTGGTCGATGCCCGTGGCACCAAGAGTGTGCCTGGGCGCAAGAGTGACGTACAAGAATGTCAGTGGCTTTTGAAGTTGCACACCTATGGTCTGCTGCGGAGTTGCTTTCTGCCGGCGCCCGAGATCCACGGGGTGCGTACGGTGTGGAGGTTGCGCGATCAGCACGTCAAGGACGCCGGGCGCTGCATCCAGCATATGCAGAAGGCGCTGATCGAGATGAACGTGCAATTGCACATTGCCATCAGCGATCTCAGCGGAGTGACCGGACAGGCCATCCTTCGCGCCATTCTGAGTGGCCAGCGCGACCCGCGAAAATTAGCCACCTTGCGCGACCGGCGCATTCAAGCCACGGAAGAAGAGATCCTCCACAGCTTGCAGGGGAACTGGAAGCAGGACGTGCTGTTCGAATTGCAGCAAGCCGTCGACGCCTACGATTTCTACCAGAAGCAAATGGCGGAATGCGACACTCAGCTGCAGTCGTACCTGGCCGCACTGCCTACCCGGGAAGCGCTTCCCACGACACCTGCGAGCAGCCAGCCGGCAGCCGACGCTGAGACGGGCAAAAAACGCCGTTCGCGCAAGCCCAAAGGCAACCAGCCGGACTTCGATCTGGCAGCGGAACTGGAGCGCATTCTGGGAGTCGACGCCACCCGCATCGACGGCATCGATGTGATGACGATACAAACCGTGCTGGCCGAAGTGGGGCCCGATCTGAGTGCCTGGACGACCGCCGCGCGATGGTGCTCCTGGCTGAACCTGGCTCCCAAGCGAGACATCAGCGGGGGCAAAGTCATTCGTCACCGGCGGGAATACCACACCAATCGAGTCGGCAATGCTTTTCGCATGGCCGCGCAGTCGCTGGTACGCAGTCAGAGCTATTTGGGGGCCAGGTACCGATACCTTCGCGCCAGGTTGGGGGGACTCAGAGCGGTCAAGGCGATGGCCCGCGTCTTGGCCTGCTTGTACTATCGCCTGGTGAAACAGGGGCAGGTTTGGATCGACCGCGGCACCGTGGAATTTGAGCAGCGCCGCCAGCAACGCGACCTCGCCAGCCTGCAGCGCAAAGCCCGCAGCCTCGGCATGCAGCTGGTGCCGGCAGCGTAAACCGAAAACGACCAACCAGCAAGCTTCGCGGCCAACACCGCACTCCACCAACGGAGAGGGAGAACTGTCGACCAAGATAACCGCCCCAGCTCTTCATCAAACGCAATCCCCGCTCATCGCGTCGTTTATCAACGACTATCTGTCGGACGGGCAACTTCCGAGTTGCTCGTCAGCAGCGCTCGTTGGATTGACGGACTCATCACGGGCAGCTACTTATGAAGGTCGTCGGTCCAGTCGATCACGAGGTTGATGGGGCGGGCCGTTAGCTCGGTTGAAGTGATCAATAGGAGGCGTTGGCCGTCGGTGGTGACGTCGTAAGGTGCCAAGGTGCCGACCGTGCCGATTGCATTGAGAGGACGAAAGAGCTGATGCGCAGCACCCACGTCGACTTCGCCCTGCTTCAGGGTGATGAGCACAGAAACTAGCGTGTTGTCCGCGTCCCAGTAGAACAGCTCTTTGCCATCGCGTCGCCAGACGGGCAAAGTGCCGCCACCATTCGAGATTTGCCACTTGCCCGTTCCGTTGCCAAAAGGCACAACGTAAAACTTGGGCCTGCCTGATTCATTAGAGCTGTAAGCGATCCAGTGACCATCCGGGGAGAACCGACTGCTTTTGATCACGCAAGTTTCCGGGGTCAACGGGACAGGCTTACGATCACCGGTCAGTGGCGCTGGATTCGCGAACAGTTCGGGCCCTAGAGTGGGTTGTCCAGGCAGGGGAAGAGACTTGCCACGCTGAGTGAAAACTTCTGCAGCTTTTTGCGCGCCGTTGGTCGTAAGTAACTGATTTTATTAATCTACTAGTGGCAGTAGGATTGCACATCCTAACTCTAAGAGTCGTCAATAACCCGGCCCAGCCTACTTCGTCCACTCTGTCTTGCCCTGAAGTTCTATCCGGCGCCATCGTGCGCCTAGGTTCAACTGATTGCTTCCAAAGGAGTGGAAAAGATGAACTATCGTAAGCTCGCAATTGCACTAATCGTGCTGACTGCGATTAGCTTGATTGTGCCCAAGACCGCGCGGGCGGGCGTTGCCTATACCAAGGGCGACGTCTTTGCTGCCGTCGGCGGTGGACTGGTTGATGAATTTACCCCGACCGGCGTTCTGGTCCAAGTCCTGAACGACGGCACCGGTGCAACCTTTACGACCGGAATGGCCTTCGACACCGCAGGCAATCTCTATATCACCAACTTTGGTCCTGCCGGGACAAGCAAGCTTGACAACAGCGGCAATATCGTCGCCTCCACATTCCTGGCAACAGGCGCACAGATTACCCCTGAATCGGTTGTGTCGACTGCTTCTGGCTTCTTTGTCGGAGGACCAACTGGCGGTAACATCGACCAGTACAACACTGCCGGCACGTTGGTGCACAGCTACAGCGTGCTCGGGGGCACCGGAACTGGTGGCAGCGACTGGATCGATTTTCAAAATACGAACACCATACTTTACACCGGCGAGGGCGTGGAGGTTCGAAGTTTCAACATCGGGACTAGCACGCAGAACCCGGATTTTGCAATTGGTCTTCCCGGGAGCCGAGCCTTCGCATTGCGCGTAATTCCCACGGGCAGCACGGATGCCGGCGACGTTTTGGTGGCGGATAGCCAGTTCGCCATCCTGCTCGGCGCGAATGGCGCTCTGCTGCACGAATACATGTTGCCGGGAAACGGAGGGACTGACTTCTCGCTGAACATCGATCCCAATGGTACGGACTTCTGGACGGGCGATGCCACCACCGGGTTGATTTGGGAAGTGAATATTGCTACCGGTGCAATTGACAACCAATTCAATAGCGGTTCAGCAAGCCTGTACGGTATTACCGTATTCGGAGAGAGGACCGTCACCACGACGCCAGAGCCGACGAGTCTTCTTTTGTTCGGTTCTGGGGTACTTGGATTGGCAGGTATAGTACGCCGCAAATTGGGTTGAGACCCTTATACTGGAGCGTGTCTTGGCCGGAGCGGAAGCTCCGGCTTTTTCATTTGGTCTGGTGTGGATGAGCATTGATAATGATGAAACGCCGGAAACAGCGACGAAATATGTCGCCGCCGAACACCTACCCTGGCCCGACTACCATGACGGCGACGGAGTGATTGGAGACGCATTCGGCAGATACGCGATCCCGCTCGGCGTGCTCGTGGACAGCGGCGGAACGATAACGTTCTATGCTGTCGAGACGCCGCTGGCTGCGTGATTTGTAAAAGACTCGCTCGCTGCGATATTCGGTCAACCTCGGCAGAACTTTCAAGAAATCATTCGGAGTTTCTCGATCGCAGCGTGCTTCTCGGCTCCGATCGTTTAACTGCTAACGGGTGCGTCCCGAAAGTGAGACCCAGCCCGCTTTCGCAGCGCGCTTATCAAATCGCCAGGCACCACAATGACCGCTTTGTCTCAATTCTGGATGATCACCTACCGCGCCGGCGATCTTTTCGAGATTTGCAAAACGCTGCGCCTCTGGCACATGACTTGGGACTACTGAACTTACAAGAGTGAGGGAAACATGCAGTCCGAAACGATCTCAGTTCAGAAGCCATTCTAGGACCACCGGCAATATCTTATCCTCCTCCGGCTGCATATGCCTGATGCATTGTGAGTTTTTAATTGACAAGTGTTAAGCAACAGGCTACAGTCTGGTAGGTGAAGATACGGAACTTCGTCCATAAGGGCCTGAAGAGGCTCTACGCGGAGGACATCGCTAAGGGCGTTCCACCCGATACGGTGGACAAGCTCCGCAAGATGCTGGCATTCCTCGATGATATGCAAGACCCCGAGGAATTACGCGCGCTCCCGGCGTGGAAGGTACACACGCTGACTGGCGACCGCAAGGGCACATGGAGCCTCAGCGTCACCCGTAACCGCCGTCTAACGTTTCGCATCGACACCGCAGAGCGAGAAATCATTGATCTAAACTTGGAAGACTATCACTAGGATTAAAGGAATAAGCGCCATGGCCATGAAAAACCCGCCCCATCCAGGAGATTTCATCCGGACGGAGATTATCAGGCCCGCCGGCCTCTCGGTAACGGCAGCGGCTGCCGCGCTGCAGGTGTCCCGCCCTGCCCTGTCCAGCCTGCTTAACGGCAAGGCTGACCTTTCTGGAGACATGGCGCTCCGCATGGAGAAGGCCTTTGGAGTGAAGATGGATACCCTCATGCGAATGCAGGCCTCCTACGACATCGCCCAGACCCGCAAGCGTGAGAAGCAAATCCATGTGCGACGAATTCACCAGGTAGCACCTGTTCACAAATGAAGAATTCACTATCCGGAATTGATTTTGGTTCAGGTTCAGCTAGATGAGAGTTTCAGCTCACAACACGAGACACTGGAACAACTTGGACCACGTTTTCGTCAGACTCGTTCTCACAGCAACAATATGAATAGACGCCTTACTGCACCGGTCATCGTCAACGGGCGCTTTCACTGACTGTCCCTGACGAAAATCCTGTGCGCCCCGTTGCGGATGTCATTCCCCAATGCCAACCGCGAAGCTCAAGCAGTTTGCCGACCTGTTCGAGTCTGGTGAACGAAATTCGCGGATGTACGCGTGTGCAAAGGAGCGTAGTTCGGCGACGGATCTCAAGAGCCGAGCAGAGGCGGCACATAGCACGGTAGTTTCGGGTTCTTTCAGGCGGCCCGTCGTTCGTAGCGGTGGTGCAGCCCGCCGACCTGCCGCACGGCCACGACCGGCCCCAATGGTCGGCGGCTGAATCGGTCGTGGCTCGGGCGCGTCATTCCCCAACGAGAGATGCGTTCTCGATCTGTGATAGTAGTCGAAATATGAAATCAGAATTCGACGTAGCGAGGTTTCATCGAGCACGGTTAGATGATCGAGGCACTCGCGCCGAATGGAACCAATCACCCGCTCTACATACGCTCGCTGCCAAGGGGATCGCGGCGTAAACAGCACTTCATGGATGCCCATGTCTCGCACCTGTTCTCGGAACTTATCGCCGAAGATAGCATCGCGGTCGCGCAGCAGGTAACGCGGGAGTTGGTCAAAGGGAAAGGCCTCCCGCAGTTGCTGTCCCGTCCACTCTGCGGTGGGGTGGGCGGTCACATTGAAGCTATGCCACCGGCTGGCGCCGGATTGAATAATCTGTGACTTTGGCCAAGGTCAGGGGTATCGTTCCAAAGAGCACGCCCACAGCTACGACCCTATTTCACATTCGTGCATCTGCCGCCAATTGAAGCATGGTTCCAGGAAGGCAATTGAACATTGGTGAGGCTCCGGTAGCTCTCCCCTAGCCCTAATACTGTTCACTTAAGTATTCTAATGGCGTGGTGGATACGGATCGGGGAAAGGGCTTGCAGTGGCGCGGACGGAGGGGAAAATTGCTCATCTTGCGTTTGACTCCTCGGGGGTTGCGCCGATGGCGGCTCGACACGACACGTTCCTGGAGGATTTCGTCGAGAACCGCGTTATGAAAAGTCCTCCGCTGCCGAGGGGGGAATAGCGCCGTAGACGTGCAGCTTGCGCCGGACCACGCGCACGGCGTGCAGGAACGAGAGCCGATCAGGATCTTCATCCGCCCGGAGAGCGGCCTCGTGCATCAGGCCGCGGATGGCGAAGTGGGCCATCATGAGGCCGTAGAACTCCTGACGCACCAGATCGGGGGTTTTGCTGCGCAGCACGATCTTTGCTCCGCGCAGGTGGGTCTTCAGTTCGTCGAACGCGGTTTCTATCTCCCAGCGCTCGTGATAGAGAGCTGCCAACTCGCTGGCCGGGGCCTTGCCGGGATCGAGGATGGTGGTGGCCAGTCGATAGATGGGCTCGGCACCCTCGATTCCCTCCAGGCGGTAATCGATCACTCGCAAAACTATACCGTTGGTTTGGTGCCGCCAGTCTCGTTCGGACGGATACACGTGGCTCAGATAGGAGCCATCGGGCAGGCGTTTGTCCGCAGCCATGCGCATGTTCTTTTTCATCCGCCACAGCAGCTCTGCGCCTGTTCTGCCCGCCAACTGCCATAATTCGAAGCCAAAGAAATTCCGGTCAGCCAGACAAAGCATACCCTTTCTCAAGCGCGGGAGCACCGCTTTGGCCAACGTGATTTCCCCTGTCCGGTAGCCGTCCATCTGGCTGCCGAACAGCACGTGCGTGCCGTTCTCCACCAGGGATACAAAACGAATCTGCGGATAAGCACTCGCCCCGCGACTGGCCCCAGGGCGAGAGAAAGCATCTTCGTTGATCTTCTCGTCGGCCACATCGAAGGTGCTACCATCCAGGCTCACCAGCCGCCAACTCCGATACCACGCGCCCCGCGTACCGCGTACCGCGATCGGTTTGACCAGCTCCTCGTGCAACTGCCGCAGAGGCTCCCAGCCCAACCGCGTGCGGGCCTGAGAAATCCCCGACTTGCCTGCCACCCGAATCACCGCCGATGGATCGCGCAGCCACTGCATCCCCTCCAGCAGACAACGCAATACCTCCCGATAGGACGACTGCATATACAGAGCCAGGGCGATCACGTAATACACCACCACCTGGGCCGGCAGATCGCGCTGCCGAAGACTGGCTCTTTCCGTCTTCTCTAGAACCGCGCCAATCGCCCTCCGCGGAAATGCCCGGCTAATCACGCCCAGGCTGATATAGTCGGTGATCCGTGCTCCCGGTGGAAGTTCCGCAACCGTGCGCCCCATCTCTGGCCTCCTGTCCTTGCCACAACAGAATGCCACAAAAATTGTGCTAAGTGAACAGTGAATCCACAAACGGCCAACCTGGGCGAGCGTGCTCAGGAGGAAAGGAAAGATGACAAATTTCTCAGATCGGGAAATTTCGTGTTCACGTACGAAAAGGATTGCGGCGCTCTTTCAAGGTGAGGTGTTCAAGATTTTGACCCGCGGTCAACCATTTTGAACTTCTGATTACTTTAGGAAAGCCACCGCTTCCGTTGTGGCCAGAGGCCGAGTAGGCCGGTTCCCAACAGAATGAGCGCAGAGGGCTCGGGTGTTTGGGCAGAGACCGTGAATTTACCGCTCAGGATCGAGTCCCTCGAGGAATGGACAATGTTCCAGAAGTCGTAGGTATTCGGCAGATTGGGATCGGCAACCACGAACAGGCGGCCAGCGGTGTTCCACGTGCCATTCGCAAAAGCGACATACCCGTTGTTGAAGGACAGATTAACCGCCGTCCCGGCCACATCGAGTGTAATCCCGAATGCATCCAGGTAGGCTCCGCCCCCCCTATGCAACAGGTTATCATTGTGGGGATCGTTCGCCGGAAACACACCCGAAATGATCCCATGAACCCCAGTTGTGGCGTCGCTGTAGGTCCCGGTCGCCCCGGTAATCGTGTAAATAACGTCAGCACTCGCCGAGAGAGCCAAGGCTAAAACTGCGCAGGCAATAAGAACCGTCTTTCTCGCAGCCACGATAGATCTCCTTAATCTGGCATTCCCGTCCGCGCCGAATCGGTGTTAGCGATCACGGCACGTCCGTTTCGGAGTATAACACTGGAACTAGCGCAAGTGTCCACCTTTCTCACGACAGTACAGCCGTTTCTGAACCCTGGCATCATAGGTAGGCGCGCGCCCTTGTAGGAATGCAGGCAAGAGCGGTTAGGCAGGGGCCAAGCCAATCGGGTCTATATTTTTGGCGAGGCTGTGGCTGAGCGCGAAAGCCGTGGCATGTGGTGGTCTTGTTCGGGTCGAGGTTCGACGAGAAACAGACGGCTTAGCTGGTGTTGGGGGAGAGGGGACGCTAGTAACTCGGGGTATAATCCGGCCCACGTATGTCACTGACCGCGGGCTTCCGGTTGGATTCTTACGAAATCGTCGCGCCGTTAGGTGCGGGTGGAATGGGCGAGGTTTATCGTGCCCGAGACGCCACTCTGAAACGCGACGTGGCGATCAAGGTGCTTCCCGGCAACTGGTCGCGCGACCCCGAGCGTCTCCGCCGCTTTGAGCAGGAAGCCCAGGCCACTGCCGCCCTGAATCATCCCAATATTGTTTCCATTTTTCACGTCGGCGAGTACGAGGGCGCCCCCTACATCGTGACCGAGTTGCTGCAGGGCGAAAGCCTACGCGACTGCCTTCGCCGCGGTCCCATGCGATTGCGGGAAGTGCTGGACTTTGGCGTGGAGTTGGCCCGTGGACTGGGTGCCGCACACGACGCAGGAATCGTCCACCGCGATCTCAAGCCAGAAAACATCTGGGTGACGAAAGATGGGCGGATCAAGATCCTCGACTTCGGGCTGGCGAAGCTTGATCCAGTTAAGGCTGCGCGCGCGGATGGTTCAACCGTGAGCCTCCGTCAAGAATCCATCCCGGGACGTGTGCTGGGGACAGTTGGGTACATGTCGCCCGAGCAAGTGCGAGGTCAAACCGCCGACGCGCGCAGCGACATCTTTGCGGTCGGCGTGATCCTATACGAAATGCTGACCGGCAAACCCGCGTTCCGTAAGGCGACCTCGGCCGATACCATGAGCGCGATCCTCAACGAAGACCCGCCGGCGGTTTCGCAGATTGCGCCGAGCGTTCCTCCAGGGTTGCAGAGGATTGTGAGCCGCTGCTTGGCCAAGAGCCCGGAGCAGCGCTTTCAGCATGCGTCCGACCTGGGGTTCGCCCTGGAGTCCCTGTCGGATTCAAGCGGATCAACCGTTACTTCCGTCAACCAAGCGGTTCCGGGCAAGAGATGGATCTGGATCGCAGGTGCAGCCGTCGTTGCTACCGCAATCGCCGCAGCTCTCATTGTGTGGTGGAGGCAGCCGCCGGCAGTTCCATTCGTGGAGGCTATAACCCAACTCACGGATGACGGCGAACCGAAACCGATCTTCAATAGTCAGTCCTCGGTATTCACAGACGGATCGCGCGTGTACTTTAACGAGGGCACAATCTGGAGTCTCAAGATAGCCGAGGTCGCGGTTAGTGGCGGTGCCACTGCGGTAGTTCCGACCAAAGCCCCGAATCCGGAAATCGTCGGGTTAGCCCATGACGGTTCCTCTCTGCTCACCTTGGAGGGGGGAGCCGGTGCTTTTACACTTCCGTTGTGGGAAGTCCCATTGCCTGCAGGGGAACCACGACGGCTCGGTACCATCGAGGCCCTGGATGTCGGGATTTTTCCGGACGGACACATTGTCTTCTCTAACCAAAGGGACCTCTACGTCAGCGACAAAGTTGGCGCGAACGTTCGCAGGTTGCTCACCGCAGAGTCATTCGTCACGGGCCCAATGCCTTCGCCGAACGGCGAGCACATAGCCTTTACCGTGGTTTCTGTCTCTGGGCCTTCTATCGGAATCTTCGAAAGCAACGCGGACGGTTCAGACGTTCACATCCTGGTGAGGTCAACCGCAACCGATCATGTGTGTTGTGCTGCCTGGACTTCGGACGGAAGATACATCGTGTATGAAGACAGCCGTGAGGGGAGACTGGACCTCTGGGCACATCCGATGGAGGCAGGGTTGTTCCACCGTGCACAACCTCCCATTCGGATCACCAGTGGCCCGCTTTCCTACGCAGGCGCCGCAGTGGATCGAGACGGTAAACAAATCTTTACTATCGGTGCTAAGCAGCGGGGCGAGGTCGTCCGCTACGAATCAAGTTCGAAGCAATTCGTTCCCATTCTGTCCGGCATCCCGGCTTTCAATCCTACATTTTCTCGGGATGGCACATGGGTCGCCTACGCTTCCTATTCGGTCCACACGCTGTGGAGAAGCCGCAGTGACGGGACGAATCGCTTGCAACTAACCTTTCCTCCCGCGCAGGTGTCTACCCTTTCATCTCCCCAGATGGCAGCCGGGTAGCTTACGGGACGCTCGATGGCGCGACCTATGTGATCAGCATGAAGGGAGGCGCGCCGCAGAAGGTCACCGACCGAGACACGGGTGGCGCAAACTGGTCGCCTGACAGCAACCTCCTGGTTTTTACCGATACGAGAGATATCGCACATCCCCAGTTGCAGATTCTCGATCTGCGGACCGGAAAGCTTTCCGTTATTCCCGGTTCGCAAGGTCTGCTCGGTGGGCAGTGGATAGCAGAGGACATGATCGTTGCTGCAACTGGAAATAGGGACAAGCTCCTGGTGTTTGATCTCAAGACGCAGAAGTGGTCTGATCTGGTTTCCGGGACGGAGCCGGGCGCGGTGATAGACTGGGCCCACTCGCCCGACTACGAATACCTCTACTACGCCAGCGGAGGCGCCGAACCAAAGGCCATACGTATTCGACTCGCCGATCGCAAGTCAGAAGTTATCACCAGCTTGAAGGACCTGCGCCTTGCGACAGGTCCGGACAACGGCACCCAAATCAGTGTCGCCCCCGATGGCTCGCCGGTCTTCACCCGCGACATCGGTGCACAGGAGGTTTATGGGCTTACGGTAAAGTGGCCGTGATCCCGTTCCCCAGTCATGGGGGCCAATCGGAAGTTACCTTTCCAGAAATAGATGTTGTAAACAGGACATCTCGAACCCTAACCCGAACGGCCCTCCCGGCCGGGATTACCTAATAGATGTGGATTTCAAGACATCAATGCTGCGGTATTGGGGCGGAAGCATGTCTCTGATTTTGGAATACCGAGTTTACTTGGGCGTGATGCGTCAGGGCCCCTGCAGAATCGCTGCAAGTGCATCCCCGTAGCCCGTGCCTTCGCCAACGGTCGGCAGCAGGTGACTTCCTTCCCCGAATTCGTTCCAAGCTTCGATCAACACTAAAGGAGGGGTCGGAGAGGGCTCTGGGCGAAGTTGCGGATTGGAGTCGGCCCACCTAATCGCGTCGTTCACGAACGCCGCCACCTCTTGCGGGCCTCGGCTGAACCACACGTGGCCCTCGTTCCATGGCCTCGGGTCCCAACCATCCATCGCGACCGGGATGAACGGGACAGGACTCTTCGACGCGCCTTGAGACCAGATCCAGTGCCCAGCATCGGAGAGGAGCGAGAAGGGGTGCGATCCGCTCAGTGAGAACACCGGGTAGTTGTACATAGTGACGGCATCGTAGCCGTCGGTTACGGCTATCGACAAGTCAGGGAACGATCCGAAATCGTGTTTTGACAGTATTGACTGTCACCTTCCTGACGGATGTTGTTTTAGCCGCGTTATCAGTCAGGGTGCGACGGACTTTCTACTAGGGACAAGTTCCCGACAGTACCATTTGCTTCATAGCTGCGAAGCGGTTAGTTCGATGCCGCAATAGTTACCGACTTTGGCGTGCTCAAATACCCAGTGACCCTATTGTTCTCGGTAGTCCAGATCACAACTTCGTACAAGAGGCGGTCGCGCCCGGTATAAAACTGCAGCGGCTCGGCAATGCCACGATCCTTCTTTTCGACGATGTGGTCGTCGGCAAGAACATTTAAGGTGAATCGGCTCTTCTTGGGATTAACTCTCTTCAACTGCAGACCCACCGTAGAAACAGGGGTCGGCGAAGAACCCTTGTACAGAGTGAATTCAAAATAGCTGCGATCACCGCGGTGCCTGAGTTGTTCCAGGTCTTCGCGGGTGCGGGCAATCAAATGGCTTTGCCCGTTAACGTCTCCGATCGCGCTATCCAGCTTCGCGTTCGTGGACGCAAGCTGGGTGCGTGTAGCAGCAATCTCCGTTCTGGCTCCTCCCAGTTCGGTACGCACGTTGGAGACCTGGCCGTTGATCTGACCGATTTGCTCCTGCTGCTGTTCCGCCTGGTCATGCAGTCGCTTTGCCAGTCCTCGCTGCTGCCGCTGCAATTCGTCCGCTCGCACCTGCAAGCTAAACTGCAAATCTTGCTCGGTGACTCCCAATCGCTGCGCCAGTGCGTCATTGGAAGCCGTGATCTCACGTTCTGTCTGGCTCTGGCGTTGCTTCAGCTTTTCAATCGAGGCCCACTGCCCTGCTTCAGTCGACTCCAGTCTGCTAAGCGTATTGAAGATACGGTACGAGGACATGGTGATATAAATCGTGATGACGACCAGAAGCACATATAGCAAGAAGGGATTCTTGCTCGTGCTAGACGACTCTACAGTACTTCGCTCTTCCACTTGGAGTGAATTCATCGGTTTGCCTCCGCTCTACTGCATGCAGTTCAACTGCCAATCTCCGTCTTTTGTAACTCGCCTGCTTTCAGCTATGAACAGTCTGAGCCTGCCCAGCTTTGGGCAGTTGCTCAAGAAAGGGCGGACCTGCACCGCTGCTTCACTGACTTAGCAAGGCCGGTTGTTGGCAACATAATTGCAACTTGTAAATATCTGCATAGAGGAGACTCAACGTGAAATCAGGTGCATGATCCTATTGCTTGCGCGCCATTTGTGGTGCACTCCTTCAGAACTGGACACGGTCATCAATCCGGTGGAGGATCGATCATCTGCAGCGAATCCAACTCTGATTCTAGGGTGGTGG
>CAVRMO010000020.1:0-215006 GCA_963722405.1 uncultured Acidobacteriaceae bacterium | reverse complement strand
ACGGTAAGCAACAAGAGGTAGCCAAGATAAGTTCGACGCAGACGCCGTCTTTGTTTGCGCAGATCGTCGTACTGGTGCTGCGCCTGGTCGATGTCGCGCAGGACCGATGAATAGTTCTCGGGCAATGGCATGGCCACCACAATCTGTCCCCGGGTTCCTACGGCGGCGCGGCCCAGCATGTAAGTTTTTCCCAAAAGATCGAAAGATGCGGCCTTGTTTCCCGCCGCTTCTTTCGTTGGCAGGTGCTCGCGTATCAGCGGCCAAGGTTGTGGGGCGTGGAAGCTCGCCTCCGCATTGTCATTGGCGACGGCAAAGGCGAATCCACCTTGCAGGCTCACCTCACCCCTGCGAAATTCGTCCAGGAGCAAGGTGAAATTGTCGGTCTCAAACGACTTCTTGGCGGCTGGGGTTCCGGCACCGCTCGGCCTCGACGCGCGCATTGTCAGCGGCGTAGTCCGTGAGCAGCGACGCCACCACGCCGGTGCGGTATTGCACATCTTCCACGGGACGTGAAAACCACTTCTCGATCGACCGGTTGATCAATCCGTAGGAGAACAGGGACAGCAAGATGACGGGCCCCAGCGACAACAGTAGGGCGGCCATCACCATCCGGCTGCGCAGCTTCGATCCCATCACTCCGGTCTTGCGTTCGGCGTACAGCCGCAGCAGGATGCGCAGCAGACAAATGTCAGCGCCACAAACAGGAGAAAGATGAGCGCGGAGAGAGCGGCGAAGATCAGCGTCTCTTCGCTGGTGTCCGGCTGGAGAAACGTGAGGTTAAAGGTCGCCTGCGAGAAGATCACGCCGAACAGCAGGAAAACCGTGATCGACAAGCCAACAATCGCGGGAGTGCGGCTACGCTTGTGGTCAGGACGGATTGGAGGAGTGACAGGCGACATCCTCTGCCGGGTATCGCCGATGGATCGGCGCGCCCACCTGATTGCACTTAAGGAACTCGCGATTTCAGGGCCGGGTTTGATTATAACTGTGTTTTCCCCGGACTTTTGGACGCACGTTGCCGACTCGAGGCCGATCGCTTTTTCGCGTCGACCGGCAAGATCGGATGAGAGAGCATCGATCCCAAGGGGCAGGTTTCGCATTTTGGCTCGCGCTTGTGACGATAGTGTTTCCCCAACTGCACGAACAGGCCATGCATTTCGTTGTAGACCTGTGCCATGGGGAGGCGCGGGGCGGTACTCATTGCTGAAGGTGGAATGGCTGAGCGGACGCTGCCGGTCGAGATTCTTGCGCTCAGCCTGTGGCGAAGGAGTTTAGCGCTGTAACGCTCCTTCGACCGCATTGCGAACTTCGTCGTATTTGGCGACGGCTACAACCGCGTCATGACGCTCCAACACGCGGCGCGTATAAGCATCGACCACGAATATCGGTTGATGGCCCGCGTAAAGGAGGATGGAATCCGCGGTCTCCGGCCCGATACCTCTTTGTGCGAGCAATTCCGCGCGCAACTACCTAGGGTGAGAATAGCGCGAACATTTAAGTCCAGCAATACACCGTATTTTCGCATCCAGAAACGCGATAAAGGTCCTTCAGCCGCTGAGCTTTTTGGCGGAAATATCCGGAAGGTCGAACCAGGAGTTCAAGTCGTGCAAGCGGCAATCCGCGGATGCCTTCGACGCTCAACAACTCCTGCCTCGCGAAGGTTTACCAGAGCGCGCTCGACGTTTGTCCACGAAGTGTTCTGGGTTAGGATGGCGCCAGCAATCACCTCGAATGGATTCTGGCGGGCCACCAGTGTTGTGGGCCCCAGAGACGTGACAGCTTGCGATAGATAGCCCGAATCATTCGTTCTCGGAACGAGCGTTGGCAGTTCTCGGCCTTTTCGAGCGGACTTGGCGCCTCGCGTCACGGTTGCGGTCTTACCCTGCTTCAGTTGCTGCTTCCAGCCGAGGATGCGCGCCTTGTTGGCCTCCGCTTCGCTTCCGGGACCATCCCTTGCGCTGATAGAGGATGGACAGGCTAGTGTGGGCGAGGACGTCATCGGGATCGAGTTCTGTAATGCGATTAGCGACCACGATGGCTTTGTCGAACTCTTCGGAGTCCTGATACGCACGCGCCAGGCCATGCATGGCATTACGCGGAGAAGTGGAAACACCGGCGATAGCCGCTTCGTAGTCGGCAATTGCCTCAGGGTGAGGAAGCCTTCGGCGTGTGATCGAGCACGGCATCATTAATGATCTTCAGCGGCCCGTCGCAATGCGTCGTTGATTCTGTAGCGGGTCATGGGTATCCAAGGGCAGAAAACCGTTGCTGCCGTTATCGCCAACCCGCGCCGAGTTGCCGATATACTGATGAGGCAGACGCTGGCAAATTGCGGCTGCCAAGCTTTCCCCACAGACCAGTAAAACACTTCGCCTACATCCTACGATTTCTGTGGAATGCGACTCGCGGGCATCGTCTGTCCCCTTGGCGCAGTTCGTATACCTAGTAGCAGGCACGTCGAGACCTATACCAAACCGAAAATGCAGAGCATTGGGTTCCTCGAATTATTGGGATTCAGCTGGCGAGAACGGCGGGAATTGATTCGCTTTCTCAAGTGGACGGGCGAAATGGAGCGCTACGCGCCGAGTGAAGCCAGAAGAAGCCCGGGTAAACAAGCCTTCTTCCCCCAATATTATTCCGACCGGCGTACCCACCCCAGCCGAGAGTTTCCCCGATGCCGAGGTCTGACAGGCCTCCCTCAGATCCAAGTCACTGCCGAGCTTTAGATAAATCGCAATAAACTCGTCATCCCCGCCATCATCGTACGAGCGGCAGAGTGGGGTGATGGTCTGTCCGGCAATCAACAGTTTGATGCTCGGCGGCGTGACCGCGAAAAGCGCCGGTGCTTCCTGCTCACCGAAATTGGAGATGAGGTTGCCGAATTTGTCCACCTTCAACACGACCCCCCGAAGGCTCTTTTCACTGACACGCTCGACGACCGGCAAGTCCAGGCGAATGTGGTCTGAGACCTCGGGACCAAACTCTGCTGGAGCGACTCCCTTGCTCAGCCAGCCTGCCACGGGAGAGAACACATCAGCGGCCGTGAAACGTCTGGCTGACCGGCTGCAGGAAGTAGCGCTCAGCAGTAACGTGCCGCACCGTGAATCCGGGCTCGCGGGCTTCCACCAGCGACAACACGCCATTGTCCAGTGCCATGAAGATGTAGTCGTCAGTCTCCGCCAGGATTGGCCTGCGCGAACTCCCCACACCGGGATCGACGACTACCACATGCGCACCGTACGGAGGGAAGAAGCGATATGCCTCCGCGATGGTCCACGCGCCGTCCAGCACATCGAACGACGCTACCGAGTGGCAGACGTCCACCAGACGGGCCTCAGGATTGATATTGAGCACCACTCCGTGCATGATCCCGACAAACGCATCCTGCAATCCAAAATCCGTGGTGAAGGTGACAATGCGCGGCTCGCCATGCCTGCAAGCTAGTCGGATGCGGAACGAGAGTCAAGCGGGCGGAAAACAGCATTGATCCTCTCGCGGCATCTGATGACGACACCGTGCATTGTTGCGAAAGGGATTCATGTACGTAGCGGAATTGTGGCGCTATCCAGTCAAGAGCATGCGAGGTGAGTTGTTACAGGAAGCTGAAGTTTTGGCGACCGGCATTCGCGGTGATCGCGAGATTGTCGTGGTATCGAAGTCGCGGCAGCGGGTGATCACCTCGCGAACTCATCACCGGCTGCTTGGTCTGCAGGGCGGCATATCTCCCGAGACCGACGGAGCCACGATCAATGGTATTCCGTGGAACACTCCCGAAGCTCTTGCATTGGTCGAAGAGGCAGTTGGTGAAGCAGTGCGGCTCGTGCACGTTACGGGCACCGAGCGTTTCGACATATTGCCGCTGCTGGTTGCGACCGACGGAGCTGTCGTGCTATGGGCGTGGACCGCCGTCGATTTCGCCCCAACATCCTTATCGGTGGAGTCGAAGGACTTGCGAACGGCAGTGGGAAGGGTGGAAAATTAGACCCGGTGAGGTTGAGATTCACGCGGCGCAGTTGCGGGCGCGCTGCGTGATGACCACCTACGATCCCGATACCTTGGAGCAGGACCGCAACGTGTTGTTTCGTATCGTGAAGGAGTTCGAGGGGACGATGGCGCTGGATTGTTCGGTGCTGAAGCCGGGAAAGATTCGAGTGGGCGATGAGGTGACGGTCTGGAGTTACCGCCAGAGTCGTCCCGCAGATACCGCTGATGCGCTACCGTATATCGACATCGCCCGAGCCGGTGGAGACTTCGACTTCGGGCCCGCCGCCGCGCACCGCCCCCTTCAGTTCGTGACGGCCCAGGGTGCCCTGCACGGTGATGGGCAGATCGGAATGGATTGATCCCGAACTGGTATGCACATCGAGGTTGAAGCCGCCGCCCGACGACAGCGCCAGGCGGATGCTTCCTGATCCACTATGCAACTGCCAGGGCCCTTTCACGTTTCCGTCAGCACCGATGCCGCCGCTGCCGGTGCGCGCGTGCAGGCCGCCCTTGACGCCGCGAACGCGAATGCCGCCCGAGCCGGTATGCAACGTCAACATCGCCGCTGCCCGTAAGTTCAGCCTGAATATCTCCGCTGCCCGTGCCAGCATAAAACGGGGCCGCGACCGATTCGGCGTGGATGCTTGCCGCTGCCGGTATCGATGTGCGACTGCGGTCCGAGATCCTGCACCCGGATGTCGCCCGAGCCAGTATGCAGCTTTACCGGCGGACGCACCCCTTGAACAGAAATCTCGCCCGAGCCGGTACCTGCCTGCACAGTGGTGTCGGCGGGAACGGTGATTTCGTAGCTGATGGAAACGTGCCGCTTGGCGTCTTCAGGCAGGTTGTAACCGATACGAATTGTGCTGCCACTCTGCTCGATCGGGGGATTGGATTCGACGCTATGAACAGCGCTCTCGGCGTTCCCGCCAAACCAGTCGTTGTTGCTGTGGACCCGTCCGTGAATGACCACTTGGTTGGAGCCGCCGGTTTTGATCATCACTTCGCCCGAACCGGTAGTCAGGTCGAGGTTCACGGCTCCGGAGACCGTCAGAGTGCGGTCGAACTGCCCTTCAGCGCGGGCAAACAGAGAAAACGGGAGCCAGCAGAAAGATGGGAAGAATTGCGATGAAATGCTTTCTCATAGTTTCGCCCCAGATGATTGAGACTGCATTGCCAGAAAAATGGGCTGCCGTTGCCGGCAGCCCCAGGAGGAAAATGGAACGTTACTGCTGTAACACGACCTGGTCGCCTTCCTTCAGGCCAGACAACACTTCGGTCTTGGCGCCGTTGGAGATGCCGATAGTCAGTGCAACCTTGCGCTTGCCTTCTTTGCCCTTCGGATCAGGCACTTCGGTGGAAGCCTTCTTGTCCTTGTCGTACAGGATGGCGCCTTCGGGAATCATCAGCACATTCTTGTGCTCGTCGAGGATGATCTCCGCGTTGGCCGTCATCTCAGCCTTCAACTCGCCGCCCGGATTGTTGATCGACACGCGGACTTCGAAGGTGGTGACGTTGTCCTTTTCCACGCCCATGGGCGAAATCTTGGTCACGTGGCCGGTGAAGGTCTTGTCCTTAAAGGTCTCGACGCGGATACGGGCGGGCTGTCCGAGATACACCTTGCCGATATCGCTCTCGTCCACCTTGCCCTTGACGTAGACCTCGCTGGTATCGCCGATGGTCATGACCAGCGTTGCCGCCGATCCCATCACCAGGATGGAGCTGACTGCATCGCCCATTTCCACGTCGCGCGACAGAATGATGCCGTCGATGGGAGCAACGATCGTCGTGTAGCTCAACTGTTCTTCCAACTGCTTAAGGGTGGCGCTGCTCTTCTGCACGTCAGCCTGGGCCTGGGCGACTTTGGCCTTGTTGACCACCAATTGCGCCCGCGCCACGTCGCGCTTGTTGACCGCCATGATGTAGCTGCGCTGCGCATCGTCGAGGGCAGAAGTGGATACGACGCCACCCTTGGCCATCTCCTGCGCGCGTTCATAGGCGCGTTGCAGAGTGGGAATGTCCACGCCCTGGGCGTCAACTTCGGCGCGCTTCATGTCGGCTTCGGCGCCCTTCTGGTTGGCCTCGGACGAAAGCAACTGCGCACGCGAGGAGTTCACCTGCGCTTCGATTTCGTCACGGTCGAGTTCGGCCAGGACCTGGCCTTTCTTCACCGTGTCTCCGGCATCAACATACAGCTTCTTCACGATGCCGCTGGCCTTCGACTTGATCTCGACCTTGGTGATGGGCGTGACCTTGCCGGTCGCCACTACGCTCTTGGCGAGATCGCCCTTCTCGACCTTTGCCAGCTTGGTGGGATCGATCTTGGTGCCGCCACGCGTCGCCGCAACCGCCACGATGACCAGCGCCACCACTGCCACCGCCACGATCGAAATAATGATTAGGCGCTTCTTCTTGTTTTTTTTGCCGTTGGCCACTGCCGCCTCCCGACGCTAGGTAGCATTCTGTCCTATGGTGTGTACGTTCCAGTATGAAGAGAAGTTCCGTGCCCGATGATGAAAAAGCCGCCCGGATCGCGTTTTCCATCGCATTAGACCGATATGGAACGGGAAACGGTAGCAGAGTTTCACAACTTGTGTAACTTGCTGGTCGGGAAGTGGTTACCTCACCTTGCGTCGGAAGCGCCGGAAGCACGATGGTAAGATTTCAGCTTCATGGTTACCTTCGTTGTGCTGCGGATCGTGGCGGTCGTTTTGCTCGTCGCGGCAAACGCATTTTTTGTGGCCGCGGAATTCGCCCTGGTCAGCATCCGCGAAACCCGGCTGCAGCAACTCATTGCCGCCCACCGCATCGGCGCCCGCACGGTCCAGAAGCTCCACCAGAAGCTCGACGAGTTCATTGCCGCGGTGCAGTTCGGCGTCACGCTCTCCAGCCTGGCCTTGGGCTGGATCGGCGAGGCCGCCATGGCCCGCGTGCTGGAGCCGCTGTTCGTCCGTCTGCCCCACTCCCAGTTTTACGCGCACGCTGTCAGCATCGCATTCGCATTTATTTTGATCACCTACATGCACGTGATCCTCGGCGAGGTCGTGCCCAAGTCGGTAGCCTTGCAGCGAACGGAACGCGTCGCTCTAGCCGTGGCCGGCCCGATGGACGTCTTCATGACCCTGGCGGCGCCCTCTGCTGGCTGTCATGACCGCCTCCTCGCGCGTGGTGTTAAAGGCCTTCGGGGCGCGGCAGGTGCGCGAAGGCGGAGTCCATTCTCCCGAAGAGCTGAAGCTGATCGTTTCCGCCAGCCGCCGCATCGGGATCCTGGAGGCGCCCCAGGAGCAAATGATCCAGCGCGCCCTCGATATGGAAAATGTATTTGTGCGCGAGGTCATGGTTCCGCGGCCAGACATCTTTTCTCTGCCCGGCGATATGCCGCTGGATGAGGCGTTCCAGAGAGTAGCCGACGAGCAGCACTCGCGCGTGCCCGTTTACGATCCCGAGCGCGGCCCCGAGCACATTATTGGGGTGCTCTACGCCAAGGACCTATTGCGCTGGCTGCGCTATCGCCTGGGACAACTGATGGCTGGCCCACTGCAGACCCGGTCGAGCGACCTCAAAGTGCGGCACGTGATGCGCGAGGTGCTGGTGGTTCCCGAGACCAAGCCGCTGACCGACCTGCTGACCGAGTTCAAGCAGCGCAAGCGCCATCTCGCGGTAGTGGTCGACGAATTCGGCTCGACCGCTGGAGTCGTGACCGTCGAAGACATACTCGAGCAACTGGTGGGCGAGATCGAAGACGAGTTCGACATCAGTGAGCCGGTGTTCGCACCCGGCGACGCCTCGATGGTACTGAACGGCGCGGTCAACATCCGCGACCTGGAGTCGCAGTACCAAATCAATCTGCCGCGCGATGAAGGCTTCGAGACCCTAGCCGGCTTCGTGCTTGCGAAACTGCAACGGATCCCCGCTCTGGGCGACAACTTCGAATTCGATGGCCGCCGCTACACCGTCGTTGCCATGGATGGCCTGCGCGTCGACACGGTGAAGATCGAGGTGCCTCGCAGCCGCCAAGCCGCCGTGCGGCTGAAAGTCAGGCGGTGCAGTGACATGCTTTCCGCTATCTCTTTACACGCGCCTGCTCTACATGCTGCCGGTGATCTGGCTGGTGGTGTCGGTGGTCTTCCTGCTGATCCACATTGTGCCCGGCGATCCCATTCAGCAGATGCTGGGCGAAGGCGCCCGGCCGCTGACATCGCTGCCGCACGCCACGCCTATGGACTGGATGTTCCGCTGGGCACGCAATACGTGAACTACTGGCGCGGCCTGCTGCACGGCGACATGGGACGCTCGCTCCGCTTCAACCAGAATGTCGGACACATCATCGCGCAGGCCTATCCCTGGACGCTGCAACTGACGCTGGCGGCGCTGACCGTGGCGCTGTGCCTGGCGATTCCGGCGGGCGTGCGTTCGGCCTTGCATCGCAATCGCTGGGACGACCGCGCGCTCAGCTTCGTGTCGCTGCTGGGATTGTCGTTCCCCAACTTCGCGCTGGGACCGATCCTCATTCTGTTGTTCGCGATTGAACTGGGCTGGCTGCCGGTTTCGGGTTCAGGCTCGTGGCAAAACCTGGTACTTCCCGCGATCACCATGGGCGGCGCGCTGGCCGCGATCCTGACCCGCATGGTGCGCACCTCGATGCTGGAGGAGTTAGGGCAGGACTACATCCGCACCGCGCGCGCCAAGGGTCTGCCCGAACGCACGGTTGTCTATCGTCACGCGCTGCGTAACGCGATGATTCCGGTGCTGACCGTGGTGGGATTGCAGTTCGGCGCCATGCTCGCCGGAGCCATCGTGACCGAAACCATCTTTTCCTGGCCGGGCATCGGACGGCTACCGTGCAGGCCATCTCCAACCGCGACTATTACCTGGTGCAGGGCTGCATCCTGGTGATCGGCCTGACCTATGTGCTGGTGAACTTCCTTACCGACCTGATGTACTCGGCGCTGAATCCGCGCATTCGGCAGTAACCGATTTCATGCGCGTCCGGCGAAAGCAGATGCAAGATTAACGATGCGCTGGCGCGAAGGGGACGTGCTGCCCTGCGACGATGGCCGCCGGATTGTGTGTGACCAGCGCGTCGGCGATGTCAACTCCGGCGAGGGCTGCAACTCGTGTCCGCGCCTCCGACAGCACGGGCGCCGCAGCTTCAGATCGTGCGCGTCGCTGGCGACCATGTGGATGGCTTCGTGGTGTAGCAGCCTCTCCGCCGCCTTCTTCGACTTCGGGCCCCAGAATCCAGTGAGCGCATTCGCCGTGACCTGCACCAGGCATCCTGCTCGATGAATCGCAACACGGTTTCAGGGTTCTTCATCAGGAAAGCGTTTCGCTCCGGATGCGTGATGATCGGCACCATGCCACGGCTGATCAGCGCCATCAGTAGCTCGTTGGCATTGGAGGGAATTCCGTGATGGTCGAACTCCACCATCAGGTATTGCGTATCGCCGATGGCGAAGCGTTGCGGATCGATCATGGCGTCTGCCAGGTTGCGCGGCGACAGGTGAAAGTCACAGCCGATGCTGAAAGTGAGCCGGCCGTCCGCGACTTCGCTCAACGTCGCCAGCATGTCGGTGAAGTGCTCGCGGTCGTACTCATAATGCCCGTCGCAATGCGGAGTGGCGACGATGTGCGTGATGCCGTCCGCACCGCCATGCGGCACATCTTGGCGGTCGTCTCCCACGACTCGGAGCCGTCGTCGATGCCGGGAAGTATGTGGCAGTGAATATCGACCATTTGCGTTTCGCCCCAGACAAAAATCAAAAACAACCGCGGATTACACAGATAAACACGGATCAGATTGAGATCTACAAGAACTCTATAATTCATCCGTGTTCATCTGTGGAGATCCGCGGTTAATTGGCTTTACTTGTATCGCTCCCGCATGAAGTCGGTGATCTTCTCATACGCCGCGTGCAGCACGTCGTCCGGCGGCAGGAACACGATGCGCATGTGGCGCGTGCCCGGTTTCTGCCCGAAGCCCGAGCCATGCACCACCAGCACGTGCTTCTGCTTCAGCAAATCGGTGACGAAGGTCAGGTCGTCCTCGGGAATATCGAGCTGACGGATGCGCGTAGAACGCTCCCTTGGGCGTGACCAGGCTGACGCGCGGCGTACGCTTCGCCCAATCCTCGGTGATCTGCGCGCGGCGGCGCAGCTTCTCCAGCATCACGGGAATATGGTCCTGCGGGCCTTCCAGCGCGCGGCTTGATGGCGTGCTGAAACGGATGCGGCGCCGACAAACGCGCGCGCAGCAGACGGTGCACGGCTTCCAGATAATGATGCAGCGACTCGCGCGGACCGGTGGCAATTGCCCATCCAATACGCCATCCCGGAACCAGGTACGCCTTCGACAGCCCATTGAAGGTGATGATGGGCACGTCCTGCGCCAGTGTCGCGATAGAGATGTGCTTCTCGCCCGGCTCGTAGATCAGCTTGTCGTAAATTTCATCGGCGAGGATGACCAGGTTGTGCCCGCGCGCCAGACTCCAGCACCTGCTCCAGGGTCCGCCTCGACATCACCGCGCCCGTCGGATTGCTGGGATTGATCAGCAGAATCGCCCGCGTCGCGGATTGATCTTGCGCTCCATGTCGGCGAGGTCGGGCTCCCAGCCATTCGACTCGTCGAGGTCGTAGGCGTTGGGAACCGCGTCGAGCTTGGCCAGCACCGCTCCATAGAGCGGATACTCGGGACTCGGCGTCAGCACGTTGTCGCCGGGATTGAGCAGCGCGGTCAGGCAACTGTCGATGACCTCTCCGCTGCCATAACCGACGAAGATGCTCTGAATGTCCTTGAAGCCGTTGGCCTCGGCCTGGTGCCGAATAGCGTCGACCGCCGGCTTGATGCCCAGCGACTCGCCATAGCTGTTGTGGCCGTCGAGCATGGCCTTGTGCACCGCCTCGATCATGTGCGGCGGCGTGGGGAAGTCGAACTTACAGGGATCGCCAATGTTGAGGTAGAGGATCTTGTGACCTTCGCGCGCGACCTCGTCGGCGACGACGGCGAGATCGCGAATGGCATAGCGCACATTGGCCATGCGGCTGGCGGCGATAACTTCGGTTGCAGTTTTCGTAGGCATGATGACGACCCTTCTTAGACGACCCAACCTAATTCAGCTGCAATTACTCGGATATTCACGATCAGACTAGGTCTTTAACTGATCCAACTGACAACCTGTCTCACTATCCTACTCCGGTCGATCGATCTGCGCCTTCTGCAGCTTGTCCGAGTAATCGATGTACACCGACTTCCACTCGGTATAGAAATCGATCGCGCCGATGCCGCCTTCGCGATGCCCGTTGCCCGTGGCCTTCGTTCCGCCGAACGGCAAATGCACTTCCGCGCCAATCGTCGGAGCGTTGATGTACGTAATGCCCGCATACAAATCGCGCATCGCCGTGAACGCCTTGTTCACATCTTTCGTGTAGATCGACGACGACAGCCCGTACTCGATGTCGTTCGCAATCTCGATGGCGTTCTCCAGCCCATCGCACGGAATGATCGACACCACCGGCCCGAAGATTTCTTCCTGCGCAATCCGCATCTTCGGATCGACATCCGCAAACACCGTCGGCGCCACGAACCATCCATGCTCCCACGCGCCGCCTTCCAGCCGATGCCCGCCGCACATCATCTTCGCGCCTTCGCCCTTGCCGATCTCGATGTACTTCAGGTCGGTATCCATCTGCGACTTATTCACCGCCGGACCCATGTCCACCGACTCATCCAGCCCGTTGCCGACCTTCAACTTCTGCGCGCGCGCCACCAGCTCATCCACAAACTTCTTGTACACGCCCTTCTGCACGATGATGCGGCTCGTCGCCGTGCACCGCTGCCCGGTCGTCCCGAACGAGCCCCACAGTGCGCCTTCGAGCGCCAGCTCCAGGTTCGCGTCGTCGAGCACGATCATCGGATTCTTCCCGCCCAGCTCCAGCGAGCAATGCTTGAACGTCTTGGCCGCTTCCTGTCCCACGATGCGTCCCACGGCCGTCGAGCCCGTCAGCGACACCGCGCGCACCGCTGCATGCTGCGTCATCGGCGTGCCCACTTCGCTGCCAAACCCGCTCACGATGTTCACCACGCCCGCAGGAATGCCCGCCGTCCGTCAGCGCCTGCACAAAATTAAACGTCGACAGCGGAGTGTCCTGCGCCGGCTTGATCACCGCCGTGTTGCCCGCCACCAGGGCAGGGAACAGCTTCCACGACGGAATCGCCATCGGAAAGTTCCACGGCGTAATCATCGCGCACACGCCCAGCGGCTGGCGCACGGCCATGGCGAACTTGTTGGGCAGCTCCGACGGCACCGTCGGCCCAAACAGCCGGCGCCCTTCGCCGGCCGTGTAGTAGCCGCAGTCAATGGCTTCCTGCACGTCGCCGCGCGTCTCTTTAATCACCTTGCCCATCTCGCGCGTCATCAGTTGCGCGTACTCTTCCTTGCGCCCAATGAGGATTTCCGACGCCTTGTACAGCATCTCGGCCCGCCGCGGAGCCGGCACCAGCCGCCACTTCTTATAGGCTTCGCTGGCCGCATCGATGGCGCGGTTCACGTCTTCCGCGTCCGAGCGCTGAAAGACGCCGACCACATCGCGCGTGTCGGCGGGATTCAGGTTCTCGAACGTGCGTCCAGTGTGGCTCTCCACCCACTCGCCGTTGATGAAGTTCTTGTAAACCGTAGCCTTGCTCGCGACCGCCGCGGGCGCCTTCTGTTCCATGGTTGCCATAAAAATGCCCTCCTACGAATGCCTTTAAAGGATGTGCCGGATTCTGAGTCCAAACCCTCCAGTTTATGGGGGACTCTCACTACCTCGCAACTCGAGGCGTTTTGCGGGCGTCTGAGCCCGCTGCCGAGATCCTGAGCGCAGCGAGTCGAAGGACCCACGCCGTTTGTCATCCCGAGCGGAGCGAAGCGGAGAGGAAAACGAGCGAAAGGAACCCGTGTGGATTTCGTGGATCATGGCATCACGTAACCCACAATTGCCAGAATCAGGCACTCGTGGGCCACCCGCGGTTCGAAATAATCCTCGGGGGAGCAAAACAGGTGTACAGTACACGCCGTTTCGGGAGTCAAAGGGCAAATGTGGGGCTTTTTGCCAGGCGTGTCTGGCACTCAACCCGTGCCATCCGGCAACACCGTTACCGGTTCTCCTTGCTTCACCGTGTATGCAATCACGAAATCGCAGCGGCTCGGCTAGGTCGTTTATTTTTGTTCTCCCCCGAGGACTTCAGTCCTCGCGGCAACTGCGGGCCTCCGCCCGCCGATGTGGACGTGTGCGTGAGAAGAACACTATCGATGCCGAAACTGTATGACCACGAACAAACCCGAGCCGCGTGCAGCGGAATTCGCATAAGCCGCGCACGCGAGCGGGCAAACGTGCCCACTCTTCTGCCAACCGAGCCCGCGCGGCGAAAGCAGCCCATCGCTAACCCCTACTCGCAGATACGTACAAATTAAATGTTCTCAGCCATATGCGAACAATTTTCCACTAAAAGCGTGGGTTAGATATCAAATTTCACCAGTCGCCGTCCAAAACAGGGCAACACCGTTCGCATTCCTCGTGCCGTTTAGATAAGGATGAACCCTTATGAAGGCCAAGATCCTCAAACGTCTGGTACTGCTTGTTCTGGTGACAGTTTTCTGTGTTCCACTGCGAGCGCAAACTAGCCCCACCACTGATCCGGCCCTCCTTCCGCAACGCGACGGTTCGCACGACTTCGACTTTGTCATCGGCGACTGGAAGGCCCATGTGCGCCGGCTTCCCGATCGCCTGAACAATTCCAATGTCTGGGTCGAGTACGACGGCATCTCGAACCACCATAAAATCCTCGACAGCAACTCGAACTTTGAAGAATTCGACGTCACCAGCACGGACAAGAAGCTGCGTATCAAAGCCCAGACGCTGCGCCTCTACAACCCCACAACACGCCAGTGGAGCATCTATCTGCTGGACGTGAACGAGGGGACGATTGAGCGGGCTCATGTGGTGGGCAGCTTTAGCGGAAAGCGCGGCGAGCTTTACGGTGAAGACCAATATAAGGGCCGCGCTATTCTAGTGCGCTATGTGTGGCTCGATATCTCTCCCAAGGCCGCACGCATGGAGCAGTCGTTCTCGGGGGATGGCGGGAAGACCTGGGAGGTCAACTGGATTTGTGAGCTGTCGAGATAGAGAAAATCCCGCACTCAAGGCCAAAAGAAGGCCTTGAATGGGGCACCCGCCACCCACGGGGCGCGCGACTCTGTATCGTTCGGCGCGGGCGCGCATCCGATTGGGGGAGGGTTCGTACTCTTAGTATGCAAAGACTCAATCGTCTGTTTTCTTTTGCTTTAACTCTCGGCATCATCATCTCGCTGGTGGCTTGTACTAACACGCAGGCTGCGCCGCCCAGTGCGCCGATTCCTGCTGCCAAGGTCGACGCTCGGCTTGCCGCCGCGCCGGGCAAGCAAACTGCCGTGTTCGCGGGAGGATGCTTCTGGGGCACGCAGTCGGTGTTTGAGCGGGTGAAGGGTGTGGTGAAAACGACGGCGGGATACTCGGGGGGTGCGGCGAAGACCGCGACGTACGACCAGGTGTCCAGCGAAACCACCGGGCACGCCGAGTCGGTCGAGGTGGTTTACGACCCGTCGAAGATTACCTACGGCCAACTGCTGCGCATCTTCTTTTCGGTGGTGCACGATCCCACACAGCTCAACCGCCAGGGACCCGATGTTGGCGCGTCGTACCGCTCGGTCATCTTTTATAGCGATGACGAGCAGAAGCGAATTGCCACGGCGTACATCGCGCAGCTCGATGCGGCCAAGGTGTTTCCCAAGCCGATCGTCACGGAAGTCACTCCGCTGAAGGGCTTTTTTCGCGCCGAAGACTATCACCAGGACTACGCGCTGCATCATGAAGACAACCCGTACATAAAGGTGTGCGACTTGCCGAAGATCAAGACGCTGAAGCAGCAGTTTCCGGAGCTGTTTGTCGAGTACCAAGGGAAGTGACGGGGTGGGGAACCCACATTTCCCAAAGGCAGGGAAATGTGGGCCACCTGAAAAGTTTGGAACTACAACAGTATCAATCACTTCTGCTTTCACCTCGGTTTCACCAATCTTCCACCCGCAGTGCATTGAGCATTTTTCGGAACGGGAGCAGAGTCGGGCTCATTCGGAGCCACTGCTCCTGTGAGGATGGAAGATGAAAAACTCAGTTCGCATGACCTTGTTCACCTTGGCGCTGGTAGTGATGGCTCTTGTCCCCGCCTACGCCCAGAAGAATTCCGCAACCGTTAACATTCCGTTCAACTTCACGGTGGACGATGTCCGCATGCCGGCCGGCGAGTACACTGTCTCGTCAGCCAGCGAGAAGGTGGTCACGCTCCAGCACGTGGGCGGCCCCGAAGCCAAGACCGCGATGACCAACAACGGATCGTCCACGAAGTCGGGTGGCCGCGCGAAGCTGGTCTTCCATAAGTATGGCGATGCGTACTTCCTGACCGTCGCCTGGTTGCCGAATTCCGACCACGCGCAGGAGCTGTTTGCTGCGGCGAATGAGGTTCAAGCTGCGCGTAACCACGGACAGGATGTTGTGGAGTTGGCGCTGCTGGTGAAGAAGTAACGCATTGTTGAGTTGCCGCTTACCCATGTCCCACCAACATGACCCAGCGGCTGAGAAACGGGGCGCCCATATGAGAAGCGCCCCGTTTCTCTTTCCGGGGAAGTTCGGACGTTAGATCTTTGACTACCAGTATTCCAAATCCAGCGCGTAAAGTTCGTTGGTTCCGCGATCGATCAGGACTACGATGCGGTCGTCAGGTGTGAGTTGGAACCACCATCCCCAGCCGAACACCGGACTCAAGAGTGGCTGTTGACTGGCATCGGCAACTTCTTCTTCGCGACCGTCGAGAACGCGGTAGCGATAGACTTTGTGCGCATTGCTCATCGCGTACACATATCGACTGTCATGCGACCAGGCCGGCCATCCCATTTCGGTGGTGTCGGCAGGAGTGGGAAGCTCGTTCCACTGATTGGAAGCGAAGGAGTAGAGCAGGGTTCGTTTGGCATCGCTAGATTGGGCCACAATAAAGCGTCCGTCAGGCGACCAGCGCGGTCCGAACATTCCTTTCGACCCGGCGATCGTTCTTGTTTGCCGGGTGTCGATATCGAGAATCCGGACTTCGGATGCGTCACCCACGCCGGATGCTCCACCGTAGGCGATTGATTTACCGTCGGGTGACCAGGATGCATCGGCAGGCTGGAAGTCCCCGGACACGAGCAATAGTGGAGAGCCACCTTCGGCGGGAATCATGTAGATCCTCTTGTAGTCGTCGATGCGACGGTCGACCTGCCAGGCATTAAACAGGATGAAGCGTCCGTCGGGCGACCATCTCGGGCTGAAGATCACACCTGTGGCGGCTGTTGTGAGCTGCTGACGTTCGCCTCCGTTGGCACGGCTGCGCCAGAGTGTGCCGTCGGGGAAGGATACATAGCTCATCCACTTGCCGTCGGGAGAGTAGTCGATGAATGCGCCAGACATGCCGCCCAGATAAGGCCGTAAGTCGCGGGCGACTGGGTCGTAAATGTTCAGCTCTCCGCGCAAGGACTCGCCGATGGCGAAGATCTGTTTTCCATCGTTGCTGACTGTCGCAGCAGAAAATGCAAGAGGGCCATTCGTGAGACGCACCGGTTTGGAATCGAATGTGCGAAACGGGAGAGTTTTTTCGGTGACAGCCCATAGCGAAGTTGCGGTATAGACAAGCTGGTCGAAGATGTACATGTTCCCGTCGCGACTCCATCCGACGCCGTACATGGCTTCCGAAAACTTGGGCAGAAACTGACGGAGGACGCTGCCATCCAAGTTGCTCTGCCAGATCTGCCACTGGCGGCCGGGAAACCGGATCATCTTTGCGTCGGGCGAGATTGTGTATTGAGCCCACATCGGCGTGGCGTAGTTCGAGGGGAAATCCATGAGCCGGTGGGAGCCCGTGCCATCGCGGTTGGCTGCGTACAACTGGTTCTGTTTGACGTATGTAATCTGACTGGTCCCGGGTAGAAACTGCATCCACGTCAAGCCGCCAGCCAAATCGGGGACTCGCTGCGCCTGACTGCTCGGAAGCTGGACGACCCAGAAAGCGGACTGCTTGTGGGCGAGATCGCCTTCCTTGTGGCCAAGGGAGCTCAAGAGCAGCAGTTCGGAACCGTCGCCGGAAATGTCGGCAACCCGAGGGGCCTGGATTAGAGGTGTGTCGAGGTAAGAAATGTCTCCTCCCTTGACTGAGACTTGGGCAATGCGGGAAGTATCTCCGTCGTACTCATCGAAGTAAACCCGGGTGCCATCGGTAACCACACGATGCGATCCCCCATGAGTGACTTGGGACGGCCAGACTGTGTGATCTGATGCATGCCGGTTACGTAAGGAGTGCGCGGGCGATCGATCCAGTAGAACGCGGCGAGCACAACCGCCGCGACGATTGCAATGGCGGCTGCGTACTTCCATCGGCGCGGGCTGGCGGAAGGAACAGATTCGAGCGATGGCGGCGGCACCAGCGGTGGAGTCACGATGAATGGCGGAGACGGCGTCTCGGCGAGCGGTTGGGCTATCTCGCCGATCGCCATTTTGTGCGCGCCATTGCCATTGCTGACCGCTTCGACCTCCGCAATGAAGCGGTAACCGCGCCGAGGCAGAGTCTCGATGTAACGAGGCGTGTCGGCGTTGTCGTCGAGCACCTGACGCAGCTTCTTGATGTGCGTGTTCAGGCTGTGCTCGAAGTCAACGAAGGTGTCGTCGGGCCAGAGATGGCGGCGAAGTTCTTCGCGCGTCACCAGCTCGCCGGGGCGACCCAGGAGAAGCGAGAGAACAGCGAGCGGCTGGCCCTGCAGCTTGAGCTTAATGCCACTCTTGCGTAACTCGGCGGTCTGCCGGTCGAGTTCGAAGGCAGCAAAGCGGAACTTGTTTACAGCTTGGACTGGCAAAAGTACCCCACAATCGCCAATGCCACCCACCTGGCCCGGTTCAGGAAAAAGTTTCCCACAGAATTAGACGCGCGGCGAGCCCTCTGGTTTTGACCCGCTGGCGGCGCGGGGTGAGGGAACATGAGCGCGGGACGAACACCATTTGTTATCTGTGTCTTCCGGCCTTGTGGCCGCCGCCACCCAAGAAGCACATCAGGCCGAACAGGTATCCGAAGTTGTACCAAGCGCCGTTGTTGTGGACTTCGTAGATGTTGAGGTCGCTCTTGAACAGCGAGATCAAGAAGACGAAGGGAGCGATGAATCCCTGCCACAGGCCGAGCCAGAATCCGGCGACGGAATTGTTGTCGGTCGGCGCGCCCTTCAAGGCGTTGGGTCCGGGGGCGCAGGCGGCGAGGACGAGAAGTAAGAGGAGAGCGAGGATGAAGGCGGTGAGCTTCATGGAATTGCCTCCTAACCTATTGATACGAGCGAGAGGGTGAAAAAGACTCCTCAGGCACGTTGCTCATGAAGCCACGTTTGCCAGGCGCAGGCAAATGTGGGCCACCGAATTTCTCGTCGGGCGGTTACTCGGCGAGCGTGTGACCGATCTCCCAGTGATGTCCGAAGGGATCGACCACGCGTCCCAGACGCCAGCCGTGTTCCTCGCCGACGGGGTAAACCTCTTTGGCGCCAGCTTGGACGGCTCGCGCGAAAACGGCGTCCGGATCGGCGACGGTAAAGATGATGCGGACTGAACAACCGCCGAGAGATTCTGGGCTGAAGTTGGCATGCTCGGGAGACTCATCGCCCACCCAGAACTCCGCGCCCTCGACGGATAGTTTCGCGACAACGGAGCCGCCGGGGTCCTCCATGCGATAAGCCTCGGTCGCCCCGAATGCGGATTTGTAGAACTCGACCGCCTTGGCACTGCCGCGTACCGATAGCCAAGGTGCGATGGTGTTGCGGAATGAAGAGGGAATCACCGGAACCATAAAATCCTCCCGATTGGGAGATCGTACACGGGTGGGTTATTTCGCGAAACGCGATTTGGAATGGTGGCCTCCTGTTGCCGCAAAGCTTTGAGGCCATGACGGTTGACGCGAAGGGAAAATGCTTGCGATAGTACCCGCATGAGAACAACGAGGTCTGGTAGCCGTGGGTCGGCCGCAAAGAAGAAGGTCACGCAGAAGACTGTGGACGAATATCTGGCTGGCGTCCCCGAGCCTGCCCGCACGACCTTAAGCAAGGTTCGCGCGGTGATTCGGTCGGTTGTTCCGGTGGAAGCGACGGAAGTAATCAGCTATGGAGTTCCGACCTTCAAATACAACGGGCCGGTCGTTTGGTATGCGGCGTTTTCGAAGCACTGCAGTCTGTTCCCCACGGCCGGGGTGATCGAGCAGTTCAAAGATGAGCTCAAGGCCTACACGACGTCGAAGGGAACGATCCAGTTTTCGGTGGACAAGCCTTTGCCGGCGACGTTAATCAAGAAGATGGTGAAGGCGCGGCTCGCGGAGATTGAGAAGAAGAAGAAGCGGTGAGGGGGGTGCTTGGTTATGACGGATCGAGAGGGGTTGGGGGGACGAAATGCAGGTCCCTCCTCGGCTGCGGTCGCTTCCTCCGCTCGAGATGACAAATCAAGAAAAGCGGAACCGGTCTACGGGGCAAGCCGCCTCCGCTCGCGATGACAAACAAAATGAAACTGCTACTGCGGCTTGGGAACGGGCTTCTTCACCGGAGGCTTGGTGGTTGTCTTCGCAGGCGCTTTGGGATGGGCATCGTCGTCTAACTGTTGTGCGACCTTCGCAGCCTCCAGCGGAAAAGTCGCCATAACAGCGTTGACGCCGAATTGTTCGGCGTCGGCGGCGATGGGTGCGTCCTTCAGTTCGGGCACCGATTTACCTACTTTGTAGAGGGTTATTTGGGAAAGCGCCTGAAACTTTGCAGGATCGAGTGCCACGCCTTTTGGAAGTGAGGTTGGCGGGACGTTGTCGTTGCCGGGAGACTTCACCTGGCTGACTGTCGTGTACAAGATGTAGTCGCATTGCTTCGCGGCAGCTTCGGCTTCCACCTCTTTCGGCGGCGCGTCGGCCGTGAGGGGCACAACTTCCAGTTGGCCGTGAGCCATCTCGTCGAGCAGATCGAGGCGCAGGTTGTCGGTGGGCAGGCCCTCGTTGCTCGAGTCCTTAATCTTGACGACTCCAATGCGCAGTACGCCAGCGGCTTTGGGCGCAACGGTAGCGACGGAAGCGGGAGCGAGTTTGGGCTCGGGAGCGGCTGCTGGTGCAGGTGCGGCGGCTGCCGCGTGGGTCGGCTCGGGCTGTGAGGTTGCCGGTGCGCCGCCCATCATGGCGGACATGTCGGTGGTGCGGCATCCCGGTGGTGCGTCAAACAGCGGCGCTTCGAGGGTCGCCGTGGTGACCTCGATAACTTCAGTGGTTGTGGTAAAGGTTCCTTTGTCCATCGTCATGACGGTGGTCTGCTTGAGCGGATAGCCAAGCGCTGCGCTGCCGCTACCTTTCATGACGATGCGGTCGTTACATCCGGAGCGCGCGCCGGGGCCACCGCAGGCCATGGCGCGGTAGGACTCGTCGGCGCAGGAGAATTCCGCGGAGAGATCAGCGTACCAGCCATCGGTTTCCATTTTCATGTGCGACTGGTTGCAGGCGTCGGGACTGGACTCCATGATCATGGAGGTCTTGATGTGGCGGGCCTTGTAGCCGAACATATCCTGGCGCTCGCCGGTATCGGTGACGTTGCGCGTGATCGTGACCACACCGCCTTTGCGAGGAGGCTCGGGGTTGGCGTTCTCATGAGCCATGGTCCGTGGGTTGGGGGTGACCGGACAAGATGTTTCAGCGCCTCCACCCATTTGCATGACGGAACATTGATTGCCGGCGATCGTGACCATGCGCTTCTGGTCGCACTGGGTGATGGTGACCGAGGCGGCGTGGCCTCCGAAACTCATTTCGCGGCGCTCGCGGGCCCCCTTGATGTACACCGTGCTCTCGGTGGAGTGGCCCATCACCGTGGTGCGGGTCGTGATCTTTAGGTCGGCGGAAGCCGCCGTGCTAAGGCACGCAAGGATGAGAGCGAGAAAACAGAAGCGACGCAGTTGGCGGGACAAGGGACCTCCTTGATAAAGCTGCCATTCATTCGGGAAACGTAGGCAGCGCAATTCTAGAGCAAAGTGGGAATTCCTGTATCCGTAAGGGGAATTCACCACGGAGGCACGGAGGACACGGAGACGGATCGGGCAAAAAGCCAAGGAAAAAGCAACCGCAGATTTCGCTGAGGACGTGGAGTTTCTGTTTCTCTTCGACCTTCTCTGTGAGCTAGGTGTCTCGATGGCGAATCATTCTTTACTTGTCGCGTTCGATTACAGCGCCCGCGTCGAGTGGCGCGAAGGCATCGGTTAACGAGATCACTTTCATCTGGGCCTTCAAGTCATCCAGCGAAGCCGCGCTGGTGATGGTCAGATCCATCGGCTGACCAGGTAGGAGGTCGAAGTAGTTGTCTGCCAGTTTTGCATCCAAGTTGCCGAAGTTGACATAAACGCTTTTGGCTAAGACCGGCGAAGCGAGATGAAGCGTGTAGGTTGTGGAGGAATTCGATCCCACCCTTTCGTCGCGCTGCGCGGCACGAAAGGATGGTGCACCCGGAGCGTCGGCGGGAGCGAGCGCGCTCTCGATTTTCGCCTGTGGCAGTTGCATGTCTTTCCTGGGCACAAAGAACAGCGCGTTGGTCGAGATCGGCTTGTTGTCCACGAGCAGATCGGTTACGGCGAAGATCTTGCCGAGGTCGGCGTTGGGTAGGTTGGTGATGTCGAGCATTGGCACGGAGAGGTAGACCTTGCTGGTGAGCGGCGAGACCGTCACCGGCTGGGACTTGTCGCTGAGCACCGCACCGTCGAAGGTGAGGATGCGCACGCGCAGGGTGGCCACTAACGGCGAGGTTTTGTCGGAGACGACATAGACGGCGAGGTTGCCGTCTTCCTGATGGGGCGAAACCAGCACTGGCGCATAGAAGCGGCGAGCGTAGTAATGAAGGGCCTTCCAGCGTCCGTAGTAATCGAGGCTCGACCATGAGGCCACGGGCCAGCAATCATTGAGCTGCCAGTAAATGGAGCCCATAGTGCGTGGGCGATTGCGACGCAGATGCTCGGCGCCGACTTTGATGCCTTCGGCTTGCAAGACCTGACTGGCATAGAGGAACGAGGCGAAGTCTTTGGGCTGAGGATAATCGCGCAGCATGTAGTCGCGAATGATCGCGTTGCCGGCGGCGTTCTTCTGATGCGCCAGCATGACAGGCGTAAAGATGTTGAGGCGGTCTTCAGGAATAGTGAAGGTCTCGACGGTACGCATTTCGGGGAACGACTGGAATCCGTACTCGGTCATGAAGCGCGGGTTGTGCTTCTCGTAATCGGTGAAGGGAACGCGGCCGTGCCAGACCGACCAGTCGTGCATGTCTCCGGACTGGTACTTGTCGGAAAGTTCTTCGTAGTCGGAGCTGGGAGAGCTGGGCCAGTAAGGGGTTTCAGGTGCAAGACGATTCACGGCCGCGGCGAGGATACCGCTGAAGGTGGTGACGTAGTCCTGCCACATCTGGAAGCGAACTTCCGGATTCAGCTTGTCACGGTCTTTCCAGGCGAGCGCGACCTCGGTTTCATTGTTGCCGCACCAAATAACGATGCTCGGATGGTTGCGCAAGCGTCGAACCTGCTGCTCGGCTTCGCGCGTGACGTTGAGCTTCCAGTCGTAGGTGCCGGGCTGCCAGTCGTTGCCGAACATGAAGTCCTGCCAGATCATGATGCCGAGCTCGTCACAGAGGTCATAGAACTCGTCGGTCTCGTAGTAGCCTCCGCCCCAGTGGCGGATCATGTTCATGTTGGCGTCGACCGCTGACTGCAGCACCGAGCGGTATTGCTGCGTGGTGACGCGAGTCGGGAAACTGTCGAAGGGAATGACGTCGGCGCCTTTGCCGAAGACTGGGATACCGTTGACGACGAACTCGAATGAGCGTCCCCATTGATCGGGCTCACGGCGCAGGACGATCGAGCGCAGGCCTGTTTTCGCAGCGGTTTCGTCTAATGCGCCCTTTCCCATTCCGAGTCGAACTTGGAACTTGTAGATCGGCTGTGCACCGTATCCTGCGGGAAACCAGAGCTGCGGGTTAGCGATATCGATGGGCAGGGTGACGTGATTTACGCCGGTCTGCACTTGCACGGTACGAGTGGTTTCGGAGCGCTTGGCGGTTACGCCATAGTCGAGCGAGATCGTCGCGCTTCCGGATTCTGTTGCTGTGACTTCGACTTCGACGAGCAAGTGCGCAACCGCGCTGCTCACGTCGAGCTGACGAATGTGGATGTTGGAGATTCGCGCTTCGCCCCATGCTTCAAGCCGCGCCGGACGCCAGATACCACTCGTGACGAATCGCGGTCCCCAATCCCAGCCGTACTCATAGGCTGCCTTGCGGAGATATGTTTTGGGTTCGGTGTGGGTGCGAGGCTGCCATGGATCGGACGAAGCAATGTCTGCCGCGGCCTTGATTGGCGATGGAAATACCACGCGCAGCGTATTCGCGCCGGGCTTGAGGTCGGCCTTCACGTTGACACGCCACTCGCGAAACATGTTGTCCGCGGTCAGAACAAGCTTGTCGTTGAGATAGACCTTGGAGTAGGCGTCCAGACCCTCGAAGACCAGGTCAACGTTCTTCTGCGCGAGCAAAGCTGGCGATGCTTGTACGGTGGCACGGTATTCCCAATCGGCGTTTTCGATCCATTGCAGCTTGGCTTCGTTGTCACGATAGAAGGGCTCTGGAATTAATTTGTTGCGCAACAGGTCGAGATGCACGCTGCCGGGAACCACTGCGGGACGCCATTGTGCGGTGTCGTTCGTCGAAGGCGTGGGCGCCTGGGTGGGAGTTGCGCTGGGAACCTGGCGAAATTCCCATCCGGAGTTCAGGGGAACGGTTTGCTTTTGAACGGCAGCGGGAGCAAGAGTAACGAGGCAAAGAACGAAGGCGACGAGAGCGGAAAAAGAAAATTGATGTCCAAACAAAGGTCTAGCTCCTGATTAAGGATGCACAATAAGGGTGCAGCGCGAGTCGCCACATAGTAACAAGGACGGCGAAGGACGGCTGTGATTCCAGACGTGCGGACGGCTGCAGGAGGAGCCAAGGCTGCGTTTCCGCCTCCTCAGGCTGGCATTACGGCGAAAGTAGCATCCAGGCGCTATTCCAATGTTTTAGCCGCAGGTGATACTCTGTTTTCACACGGAGCGACCACAGGTTTCCCGTACAATTGTGCTTTGAGCGAACTGCTCGCGCTACCGCGGCCGTTCGAACGAAGTGCCGTGTAGTCATGATGATGTAGCGGTCCGGAGCAAGCGGGCCGACCGGTCCTGCCGGCGGTATCCCCGGAATAACAAGACTCTGGAATTGCAATACTTTCGTCATCCTTAATGTTTGTGGATGAAGGCTCCGGGTTGCGAGCACGTGCGTATTAAGTGTCGGTTAGCTGTGCAGCGACGTTTTCATATTCATATCGTCTTCATAGAAAGAAGCAGTCGTAATGTCAAACAACGGATTCCATAATCGTCCCTCGCGAGTGGGTAACATTCGTTCGCTGTTCAGCATGTTCTCCAGCGATCTTGCCATCGATCTGGGGACGGCCAATACTCTCGTCTACGCGCGCGGCAAAGGCATCGTGGTCAACGAGCCGTCGATTGTCGCCATCAACAAGAACACCGGAGAAGTAGAAGCGGTGGGTAAAGAGGCCAAGGAAATGCTTGGCCGCACGCCCGGCAATATCGTCGCCATCAAACCAATGAAAGATGGCGTGATCGCGGACTTCAAAGTCACCGAGAAGATGTTGAACTACTTCATCCAGAAGGCGCACAACCGCAAGATGCTGGTGCATCCGCGCATCGTGATCGGCGTTCCGTCGGAGATCACGCAGGTGGAAAAGCGCGCAGTCATGGACTCCGCTTATCGGGCGAAAGCCAGCGAGGTGCATCTGGTCGAGCAGGCGATGGTGGCCGCTATTGGCGCGGGTCTGCCGATCACCGAGCCCAGCGGCAACATGGTGGTCGATATAGGTGGCGGCACGACGGATATCGCGGTGATTTCGCTCAGCGGTATTGTGTATTCGCGCTCGGTCCGCATGGCGGGCAACCAGATGGACGAAGCGATCATGAATTTCATGAAGCGCAAGTACAACCTGCTGATCGGCGAACGCACGGCCGAGCAGATCAAGTTGGAGATTGGCTCGGCGTATCCGCTGGAGAAGCCACTGACCATGGAGATCAAGGGCCGCAATCTAATCGAGGGCGTGCCGAAAACAATCACCATCGACGATGGCGAAATCCGCGAAGCAGTGGCCGAATGCGTTTCGACGATCATGAACGCGATTCGCGTTGCGTTAGAGCGCACGCCTCCGGAGTTGTCGGCCGACATCAGTGATCGCGGTATTGTACTGACCGGCGGTGGCGCGCTGCTGAAGAACCTCGACAAGCGAATTCGCGAAGAAACCGGATTGCCGGTGTCGATCGCGGACGATCCGCTGTGCAGCGTGGTGCTGGGCACGGGCAAGATGCTGAGCGACTTCAAGCTGCTACGCAAGATTTCGATCGACTAACGACCGGCGACGACCGCCAGATAAGCAAGGGTGTTTGCGGTAATGTCCTCCATCATCGGACGGCCCAAGGCTCTAGAGACAATCCTTTTCGGCGGCTTGATCGCCGGAGTCCTGGATGGCCTCGATGCGGTCGTCTATTACGGGTGGGCTTCCGGTGTTGCACCGGCTCGCCTGTTTCAACACATCGCCAGCGGCCTTCTCGGCGCGAAAGCGTTCAATGGTGGCTGGGCGACGACGTTGCTTGGCGTGGCGTGTCACTTCACGATTGCAATTGGAGCGGCGGCGGTCTTTTATGCCGCCAGCCTGATGATCCCGTTCCTGGCGCAAAAACCGTGGATTTCAGGGCCGGTATTCGGGCTCTGCGTATTTCTTGTGATGCATAACATCGTTGTGCCGCTGTCGGCGGTGGCGCCGCGGAAGTTTCCGATGATGGGTTGGGAACTTGCCGACCAACTTTTTTCGCACATGTTTTTTGTGGGCCTTCCTATCGCTCTCATGGCGCGACGGTCAGCGCGCAAGTAATTCTGTTCCGGGACGGGCAACATTATGGATTCTCTGCTTGGCCGCTATAAGAACCTCGTGGTGCTGGCAGCCATCTTGTTTGCCCAAATCATTGCGCTTGCAATGCAGGTGCGGCGGCCGGGAGCTGAGGGTGAAACTCGATTGATCAGGGTGTGGGCTACGACGGCGGTGACTCCATTCGAGAAGGCCGTGGTGCACACGCAGAAATGGGCGCACGACAAATGGAATGGTTACATTTACCTGCGCCATGTGGACCAGGAAAATCAGGAGTTGCGGGCCGAGATCGAACGCATGAGGCTGGAGCAGGCCCGGTTGAACGAAGACGCGACCATGGCGCGTCGCATCCAGACGTTGCTGGCGTTCAAAGAACAATATGTCGAGAACACGGTTGCGGCGCAGGTGATCGGCACCAGCGGCAGCGAACAGTCGCGCGTGCTTTACATCGACAAAGGCTCAAGCGACGGCATCAAGCCCGACATGGCGGTGATCACGCCAACGGGCGTCGTCGGCAAGGTGGTGCAGGTGTTTCCCGGATCATCGCAGGTGTTGCCCATCAATGATCAACTCAGCGGCGTGGGCGCCGCACTGAAGGCGCAGCGGTTGCAGGGGATTCTCAAGGGAGCGCCTAATGGCACTACGACGTTGCAGTACATCATGAGTGACGAGCCGGTGCAGCCGGGACAGGAAGTCATTACCAGTGGAGGCGACCGCATTTTTCCGAAGGGGCTTCCGATCGGGACGGTGGCGTCGGTCGAGCCTGGGAAAGACTTGTTCCTGAACATTCGAGTAGTTCCATCAGCACGCCTCGATCGGCTGGAAGAAGTGCTAGTCGTCACGAAGATACAGGACAAGCTTCCTGATGCAAAGGACCTGGGACCGATTCGCGCCTCGGACATTCTGAGTGAGCGGCTGCCCGGAGTGCCGGTCGCACCTAACGTTGATGCGGCAGGGAACGCGGCGAACCCGGCTGGGGCTGGCGCCAATCCCGCCTCACCGAATGCTGCGCCGGGAGCAACCGCGGCAAAGCCCGGAGCGAGTAACGGTGCAACCGCGAGCACCACGAAACCGTCCACTGTGGCCAGCCCCGGCGCCGCGAGAACGACTGTAGCGCCAGCGGGCAAACCCGCCAACGGCAGTGCGAACGCCGCTGCCGGCAACGCGAACCCGGCGTTGCCTCCCAAGGCGGTTCGCAAGCCGCCGGTTGCAGTTCCTTCTGACACCAGCCCTAAGCAGCCGGCAACAACACCGGCCACTCAGGAGCAACCACCGCAATGAGCTCACGATCGGTGCCATTTCGCGGGAGCTTCACCTCGCGGGAACAAGTTTCGGTCTACGAGTTCAGCTGGCTCGCGACCATACTGATTCCGCTGGTTGCGATCTTCATTCAGGCGTTTCTGCCGACGAAGATACGCTGGCTGCCGATCATCGATCTGCCGATGATGGTGGTGATTTTCTTTGCGGTGGCGCGGCGCAACCCGATCAGCGGATGCGTGACGGGCGCGATCATCGGCCTGCTGCAAGACTTGCTCGGTGGCCCGGCGCATCCCATCGGCATGTACGGCATCACCGACACGGTCATCGGATACATGGCTTCGTCGCTAGGCGTCAAGATCGACATCGAGAACCCGGGATCGCGCTTCCTGATCATCTATGGGTTCTTTGTCATCCACCAGGCGGTGTACTACGGAGTGGGACACGGGTTGCTGCGGCAGGCGCTGCAGTGGAGTTGGAGCCATGTCGCCATCTCAGCCCTGGCCAACGCCGTGGTAGGCGTGCTGGTCTTCAATCTGCTGGACCGTTTCAAGCAAAGGTGAATTCCCCGCGCGCCGGCAAACATGCCTCCTTGGAAGGAACCGCCAGGATACTGAGCTGCCACGGGTTACCTGGTGTTTTTCACATCCGCGCAACATTCAATCAGATTAGAATAGCGATAAGGGTTTGCGCCATTCTTCCAGCTGTGCGAGTGATGCTGAACGACAAGTTGACGTGTACGACGGCGAGTGCTGTGCGCGAGAGGAGTGCGGGCAATCCAATCGTTAGTTGCAGAAGCGCGCAACTGACGGCGTCTCCGAGTGAGAGTTGTAGTTACCGATGTTAGGTCGCGAGGAAAAAGTTTCCCCATTCCGGTTGACGGCAGCACAGTATGTGCTGCTGGGCATATTTCTATTTCTCGCATTTGGCTTGTGGAGACTGCAAGTCGCGCGCAGCGATTACTACCTCTCGCTGGCCGAACAGAACCGCATCAAGCAGGTCCCGATCCTCGCGCCGCGCGGAAAGCTTCTCGATCGCGAAGGCCGCATCATCGTTGACAACTACCCCTCGTTCTCCGTCCTGCTGCTGCGCGATCAGAACCGCAACCTCGATACCGACGCCGACAAAATCGCCGAGGGACTGCACATTCCTCCTGACGAACTGCGCACTCGCCTGAAGCGAATGGCGGCGGTTCCGGGCTACCAGCCGCTGTTCCTGAAGGACGACATCACACCCGACGAGTTGGCCTTCATCGAGTCGCACCGCGCCGACTTGCCGGAGCTCGACATCATCACGGTGCATCGCCGCCTGTATCCCAAAGGCGGCTTCATGGCGCATGTGATCGGCTATGTCGGGCAGGTGAGCGAAGAGATGCTGACCCAGCCGCAATGGGAGTTGTACAGCCCGGGCGATGTCGTCGGCATGTCGGGAGTCGAGCAGTACTACAACGATGTGTTGATGGGCAAGAACGGCTCGCGCCAGGTGCTGGTCAACAGCCGCGGCAAGGAAGTCGGCACGCTGAGCGATGTGCAAGCGGTCCCGGGAAAGCAGCTCAAGCTGACCATCGATCTGGATCTGCAGATCGCCGCCGAGCAGGCGCTGGAAGGCAGGCCCGGCGCCATCGTGGCGATGGATCCGCGCACTGGGGAAATTCTTGCGATGGTGAGCAGGCCGGCATTTGACCCTAATGCCTTCGCGGTGCGCGTCAGCCGTGACGAGTGGAACCGCCTGATGACCGATCCCGGAAAACCGCTGCTGAACAAGGCCATCCAGGCGCAGTTAGCGCCGGGTTCGGTGTTCAAGGTCATCATGGCAACGGCGGGGCTGCAGGAGGGGATCGCTCAGAACTTAGTCGTGAATTGCGGCGGCGGCAAGAACTTTTATGGCCGCTTTTTCAAGTGCTGGATTGCGTCCACCCATGGCAGTCACGGTAGCGTGAACATCAGCAAAGCGATATTCCAATCCTGCGACTCGTACTTCTACACGCTGGCGGAGAAGCTGGGCATCAGCCGCATCGCGAAGTACGCCACCATGCTGGGTCTGGGACAGAAGACAGGTGTTGATCTTCCTCAAGAAGTGGCGGGAGTGATGCCGTCGGAAGAGTGGAAGATCAAGAACTACAAGCAGAAGTGGTATGCCGGAGAAACGATTTCGGTGGGAATCGGGCAGGGCGCGGTGGCGACAACTCCGATTCAAATTGCCCGCGCGATGGGCGCAATTACTACGGATGGGTCCCTTCGACGGCCGCATATTGCATTCCCCGAGCAGTTTCCCCAGGAATTCAAACAGGTCTCCAAGTACAACGACGAAACCAGGATTCCCATTGACGAAAAGAACTGGATGACAATTACCGACGCACTGGCGCTGGTAGTTTCCCCAGGAGGAACAGCGGCCAGCGCGCACCTACCGGGCATCGACTTCGCCGGCAAGACCGGCAGCGCCCAGACCGTATCAAACGAGCTGAAGAGCAAGATGTCGGCCAGCGAGAAGAGCAAGTTCAAAGATAACGGCTGGTTCGTTGGTGTCACACCGCGTCGTAATCCCGAATTGGTGGTTGCGGTGCTGCTGGAGGAGGGTGAGCACGGATTCTTTGCGGCCCGCGCGGCGTCACAGGTCATCAAGGCTTACGTTGAGAAGCAACGCAGTCGGCAGACGCAAGTTGCCAAGTCCAACGCCCGAACTGCAAATCAAGCCGAGGTTGCTGCGGTGTGGCATGAGGGCGACGCAAAGCCGGGGGACAATAAACTTCAGGGTGGACACTTCGCGGTTCCGCTCGACGCTAAGGCGAAGCCGGTTGCTGCAGCTCCGGGCGTTTCGCAGAGCGATGTTCCGCTCCCAAAGTCGCCGCTGGAAGCCACTGAGTCACATACCGAGATGGCGAGTCCCGAGGCGGAGACTCCTCCGCAAGCGCAACCGACGCAGCCTCCGCTAAAGCAAGAGTCGCCTGACGACAAGCCTTCGGTTCAGCCAAACCCGAAGAAGCCGGTCGTAAAGCCGGCGACCGCACCTGCCGCAGTTGCGGTCCGCGGGAGCCAGCCTTGAGCCGCTACGTCTCGTACCGCGACTTTGACTGGGTACTGCTAGCGCTCGTGCTTTTGATCTGCGCTCTAGGCGTAGTCGAGATTTACAGCGCGACGCTCAACACCAAGTTCATGGGCGTGCACATCAAGCAAATCTACTGGGTACTGGGCGGCGTGGCGCTGATGTTCGCCATGAGCATGGTCAGCTACCAGGCCCTAATTGAGCGCGTCCCGGTGTTCTACATTTTGTCGATCGCATCGCTGCTGGCGGTGGCGATCCTGGGCAAGAAGTATCTGGGAGCCCGGCGGTGGATCGACGTTGGCGGGCTGTTCCATTTCCAACCATCGGAATGGGTGAAGCTGGTGTTGATCCTGGCGATGGCCAAGTATTTCGCCGACAACAAAGGCGAGTGCGACGCGCAGGACATCGTGAAAGCCGGAGGTCTGGTCGGGATCCCCATGCTCATGGTGCTGGTCCAGCCTGACCTGGGCACCGCCCTGACCTATCTGCCAATCGCCATCATGGGTCTGTTCCTGGGTGGAATGAAGGCCAAGCATGCGTTGGTGATCGTGCTGATCGCGACGCTCCTGGCTCCGGTTGCCTGGCATGTGCTCAAGCCGTACCAGAAAGACCGCCTCACGACCTTCCTGGAGCCTGAGGCTGACCCCCAGCACAAGGGATATCAGTTGATCCAGTCCCTGGTGGCTGTGGGATCGGGAGGTATTTTCGGCAAGGGAACCGCGCAGGGAAGCCAGACGCAGGGTCAGTTCTTGCCAGTGCCGCATACCGACTTTATTTTCGCGGCGTTCGCCGAAGAACATGGATTCATAGGCGCTATGGGGCTACTGCTGCTATACTTTATCGTGCTGATGCGTCTGATTCAGAACGCTCAGACGGCCCCTGACCGGGCCGGTGCCTTCGTGGTAATGGGTGTGGTGGCAGTTCTGGCATTCCATATCCTGGTCAACGTGGGCATGGTGGTTGGATTCATGCCGGTCACGGGAATCCCCTTACCATTAATGAGTTACGGGGGATCGTCGGTACTGTTCATGTTCCTGGCGCTGGGGATCGTGATGAACGTCCGGATGCGCCGGTTTGTGAACTAAGGATTCAAGACTTTTTGCTGGCCAGGAGAATTCGCGCCAGTCAGGACGCGGGTCGGCAAACACCGGGTTCACTCGCCGGGAAGGAAGTCCAATGAGGACCGGAGCCTTCGAAGAGTGACAAAAAGATTACGAACGCCCTCACGTACGAGGGCATGTATCGGCCGCAAGCGAAAAAGGCCGGGCAGGATTGCAGAGTAAGTCGCAAGAGGCGGGTAACGACCCCTTCCGCGGTTGGAAGGTGTGGTCACAAACCTCCCAGGGCTTGCCAAATTACGGTGCAGACGATTCCAAACATCACTGCAGCTACCATCAAGCTGGGAGCACACCCGGGCGAGGCCCTGCGTGTGTCCGCATCTCGATGAAACCGTAGATTACCTTCCTGTCCGCCTCCTGAGCGCGCGCGCCGGTATACCGGAGCGTCCATGAACAAAGAACTTTACGTTTCCTCCACTCCCCACGAAACCAAAGTGGCCCTGGTGGAGGACGATCAGCTCGCCGAAGTATTTTTCGAGCGGGGCAACGAATACACCCTCGCAGGATCCATCTACAAAGGCCGTGTCACCCGCGTGCTCCCCGGAATGCAGTCCGCATTCGTCGAGATCGGGCTGGAACGCGATGCCTTCCTCTACGTTTCCGATTTTCTCGAATTGGGTGACGAAGAGGATTCCGAAGAATTCGGGGAAATTCCTGCGCCGCGAACAACCGTCAACATGAGCCAACAGCCTCAAACCCAAAACGGTGGAGCGCAGGCTGCGATAGCTCAACCGCCAGCCGATGACGAATCCGAATTTCTCGCTGCCGTCGGAGACGTCGCGCCCATCGACGGGAATGACGAAACGGACACTGAAGAAATTTCTGCTGCGCCGTCCGGAGAGCAGAAGACTGAGGAGGGCGCACGCCGGTGGCGTGGCCGCCGTCGCCGCGGAGGCCGTCGCGGGGGTCGCGATGAGCGTCCCGAACGCGTCGAACCGAAGTTTGAGGCCGACAAGGCAGTAGAAGCGCCCGCGGCAGCGATAGAGGCTGCACCGGAAGAGCCGGCTGAACGTCGTCCAGAGACACGCTCGGACTCGCGCCACGAGACGCGTGGAGACACGCGCCCGAGTTCTCGGGGCGAATCGCGTTCGCGCTCAGACTTCGGTCCTCCTCCGGGATACACTCCGATGGTGTTGCCGGGAGAATCGATTTCCAAGTATCGCAACCTCCCGCAAGCGCCTGCGGCCGTGTGGTCGAAGAGCCGGAGACAGCTAGCGAAACTACCGAAGCTGTTTTCGTCCGCGGCGCCGGAAAGCAGAGTTACACCCGCTGAAGCGCAGCACGCGACGTTTGAGACATCCACTTCCGCGGCTCGAACAGCACGAGGTGCACGATTCCACCGCGCCTCCACCCCGAACCGTTGAGCTGGTCTGCCGCCGAGTCGCGAGTTGACGATCGCGACGCGTTCATCGTGTCTTCCAACGCGGAAGCGCTTTATGTGCCGGACCACGCAGAAGTTGCGCCGGAAACGAAGGCGGTCGCAGAGCCGAGACCGCGGCACATTCCGACGAGACACACGTTAGCGGCCCGCGATGCGGAAGTCTCATCAGGCGACGAGCGAAGCTTCCGAGCGCGAAGTGACAGGCGGAATCTGCTGAACGAGGAACGATCGAAGGTGGATTCGAGACGACCGAAGAAGAACACTCATATCCGGAATCGCAAAGCGGGCCAGAGTTGACCTCCGAGCTGCAGCAACACAGCGCGCCTTCGGAAGCTCCCGAAGGTCGCACGCTGGAGCACGAGACGCTGGAAGATGACGAGATGGAATTCCATCCCATGCCCGAGAACATCGAGGCGCTGAGCGAAGTTGCCGGCGATGTGGAGCTCGAGATGGAGGAAGAGACTCTCGACAGCAGCGACGGCTACTTTGACCGCTGGATCCCGAAGGTTGCTGATGTAGACGAAGACGAAGTGGTGGCTGCCGAAGAGCGGGGCGAAACCCGGTTCGCGGCAGGCGAAGAGGAAGACGAAGAAGAGGGCGAGGCAGGCGACGAAGCAACCAGTGGGCAAGCGGAATTGAGAGCAGCGCCGCCGACCGTTGGATATCAGCAACGCCAGACCGAGCGCCAGGGCTTCAATCGACGTAACGACCGCAGCCGGCGAGGAGGAGGAGGGGGGCGCCGCAATAATGTTCGTACTAATCCCCATTCCCAGCGTCCGCAGCCGCTAATTTCCGACTTGCTGAAGGAAGGTCAGGAAGTCCTGGTCCAGATTGCGAAGGAGCCGATTGCTAAGAAAGGCGCGCGCATCACCAGCCACATCGCGTTGCCTGGACGGTTCCTGGTGTACATGCCGACGGTGAATCACGTGGGCGTGTCACGCAAGATCAACTCGGAAGAAGAGCGCCAGCGCCTGAAGCGCATCGTTACCAGCGAGCGCGAAAACGGACTGGGTGGCTTCATCGTGCGTACCGCAGCCGCCAACATCAAGGAAGACGAGTTGCGCGCCGACATCCGTTTCCTCAAGCATCTGTGGGCTGAGATCAAAACCCGCGCCGAGAGCAGCAAGTCTCCTGCGCTGATTTATCACGACCTCAACCTGGTGGAGCGTGTGTTGCGCGACCAGGTGAACGCCGACTTCTCGCAGATCTGGGTTGACACGGAAGACGAGTACGAGCGCGTGGTGCGCTTCGCGCAACGCTTCCAGCCTTCACTCGTCAAGCGCATCAAGCTGTACACGAAGACCACTCCGCTTTACGAGCACTTTGGGATTCAGGATGAGATCAACAACGCCCTAAAGTCCAAGGTCTGGCTGAAGAGCGGTGGATACATCGTGATCAACCAGACTGAGGCGCTGGTAGCGATCGACATCAACACCGGCAAGTATGTCGGCAAAACGCAACGCCTCGAAGACACCATCGTGAAGACGAATGTTGAGGCCATCAAGGAGATCGTGCGCCAGGTCCGACTACGCGACCTCGGCGGCATCATCGTGATCGACTTCATTGACATGGACGAGCGGCGGAACCGGCAGAAGGTGATGCAGGCGCTGGAAGAAGCGCTCCGTTCCGATCGTTCACCGACGAAGGTACTTCAGTTCAACGATTTTGGACTGGTGGCCATCACGCGCAAGCGGGTCAAGCAGTCCCTCGAGCGCACACTAGGTGAGTCGTGTCCGTATTGCGTGGGCGCGGGCTTCGTGAAGTCGGTTCCGACGATCTGCAACGAAATCTATATCGAGATGCGCAAGATGATCCACGAACACGAGCGCACCGACATCACTCTGCGCGTCAACCCTGAGGTTGCTAAGGCCTTGAAAGCCGGCAATGGCAAGCTCATTTCCGAGATGGAGGAGTTGACCGGCAAGACCGTACTGGTGAAGAGCGATGCACTGTTGCATCAGGAGAACTTCGACATCCAGTAGAGAAGGGTTTTACTTTACGAATTGCCGGGCCATTGCGCCCGGCTTTTTATTGGTGTGCCGAGCATGTTCGACAGCTGGGAGGTGCAAATCCTCTACCCAACCTGATGGAGAAGGAGGGGTGAAGCCCCGAGGGCGTCCACGAAGGGACCGAATCGCCTCCTGGCGACGCACGATGCAGAACGCCCGGCTATTCTCACACCTAGCTCAACCCGCCGAATCGCCGTATGCAGACCCGCATGTACGGTGGTGTGGGAGGGGAGGACGGGCGACCGACGGGCGACCGTCCCCACCTATCCCGATCGATAACACTGAGTTAACCGAGGGACGGCGACTTGGGCAAATCTAGACCGCCTTGCAATTGCTCGAAGGGGAGGAAAATGGAGAATGCCGTTCCGCTACGTCGGGGCCGCACACTGCTGATGAAATGGATCGTGCCTTCATGTTTCTCGACGATTCCGCGCGTGACCCACAAACCCAGACCTGTACCGCCTTCTCCCTTGGTGGTGTAGAAGGGCGCGTAGAGATTCTTCCGCACGCCGGAAGCGATGCCGACGCCATTGTCGAGGACGGTAACCCTGATTCCCTTGCGCTCGTGATTCGACGCCAGACTAGATTCGTAGACATGAACGACGATCTTGCCGCCGTTGGGCATGCTATGGATCGCATTGATGAACAGATTGGAGAACACTTGCCGCAATTCTCCCGGAAAACCACGCACGGGCTGGAGGGTGTCGAAACGCCTGGCCACCTCGATTCCGGCCATGTTGATCTGTGGCGCGTACAGTGTGAACACGCTTTCGAGAACTTTGGTGAGCTCTACCGGGACCGGTGACTGCGCCTCGCGGTGAAAGGTCAGCAGTTGTCCGGTGATCTGGGTGATGCGCCCCAACTCCTCGCTCGCAAGATTGAGATAATGAGTAGTCTCAGGGTTAGGATAGGAATCTTGGCGCAAGAGAAAAATAAGGTTCGAGACGGTATCCAGTGGGTTGCGTATTTCGTGAGCGATGGTCGCGGCCAGCCGTCCCACCTGGGTCAGGCGATCGCTGGCGCGCAGAGTTTGCTCCGTTTGGCGGCGCTGGGTAATATCGCGGAACACCAGGACCACTCCCATCAGTTGGCCACCCTCACTTATGATGGGTGCGCCGTTCATCTCGATCGGGTATTCCGCGCCCGACCGGCTGAGCAGCAAGACGTTATTGGATAGACCAACCACCTTTGCGGCGCGGCTCACGATCTCGAATGGATCGATCTGCTGAGTTCGCGTCGGTTCGTCCGTGATCCGTACGATTTCTCGCAACGGACGGCCGCGAGCCTGCATGTAGTCATCCCAACCGGTCAGACGCTGGGCCACGGGGTTGACATATCTCACGCCACCGTTGGCATCGGTGGCGATGACGGCATCCCCCAGGCTGTTCAGCGTGATCTGGAATCGCTCGCGGCTCTCCGCCAACTGGCGGCTTCTCTCTTCCTCGGCGTAGAGGTGTCTTTCGTAAGTATCGGACAGTTCACGCAATTCGCGACGCGTCAGGGTGAAGAGCAGCACCGCAACCATTAAGGACAATCCCACGGCAGTGAAAAGAACCACCCGGCTCAGGTTGGTAGCCCGCCGGGTGCGCAAGTGGAGTAAGCGTTCTTCCTCGGCGATTATCTCCCTGCCGCGATTTCGTATTTGCTCCATCAGGGCATCGCCTTGAATTAACTCATCCTCGGTCGGCTTTTTGTTAGGCCGGTTCGCAATCTCGTGTTCTGCCCCGCGAACCCAGTTTTCGTCCAGCTGGCGAATTGCACGGACGCGCTCCTGTTGCGCGGGGTTATCACTCGTCAACTGAGCAAGGGCGTCGACGCTGGAGGGCGCCTGCGATTCGGCACTCTTGAAGGTCTGCAGAAACCTCTCGTCCCCGGTGAGCTCAAAACCGCGGGCACTGGACTCCATGTCAATCATGTAGCGCAAGGCCTGGCGCGCGTTGGTGATTACCTGGTCAGTATGGTCAACCAAGTGTAGGGAACTGGTCAGGGTAAGGATTTCAATTACCAGGACGATCGCCAGTAATCCCAACAGCGCCACGGGAATGGCGACCGTGCGGCGCAAGAGCCGTTGAAACCTGCGTTCATCCATGGGTGAGGCGCTACCCGGCGCACGCTTGCGAACCAACTCGATGATATCGCAACTCCAATCCCCACCTGGGGGTGATCCTAGTCAGCCGGGACAGCTTTGCGATTGATAGGAGTGCTTGGATGATCCATGCTCTCACGCGCCCGAGTTTGCTTGGTCAGCCAGATAATGACTCGATACAGCAGGAGGATTCCAAGAATGATGGCATAGATGACGGGCTTGCGGATGTCTTTCTTCACCAGCCAGATGTAGTGCACCACGCCAAGAACGGCAGTAGCGTAGATAAGGCGATGCAGCACCTGCCAACGCTTGCCCAACCAGCGAATGGTGCGTTGGGTCGAGGTAAGCGCGAGAGGGATCATCAGCACAAAGGCGCTGAATCCGACGGTGATGAACGGGCGCTTGACGATGTCTTTGGCGATGCTGTGCAGGTCAAAGAACTGGTCAAGCCACAAATATGTCGTGAAGTGCAGAGAGCCGTAAAAAAAGGCGAACAACCCGAGCATCCGCCGATACTGAATGAGCCAATACTGCCTGGTGAGCTGTCGAAGCGGTGTGATGGACAGCGTCAGCATCAGGAAGACAAGTGTCCAAGTGCCCGTAGACCAGGTGATCACCTGGATCGGGTTGGCACCCAAATCAGAGTTGTAAGCCTTCCATGCCAGCCGCGCCAGGGGCACGAGGCTGGCGAGGAATATCGCCGGTTTGAAGTGTTTCGCTTTCACGGACTCGTTTCTCAGAAGTTCTTCTTCAGGTCCATGCCGTTGTACATCGAGGCTACCTGGTCTCCGTAGCCGTTGTACATGAGGGTTGGTCGCTTGGTGAACTCGCCAATGCGGCGTTCTTTGGCTTGGCTCCAGCGAGGATGATCCACGTTGGGATTGACGTTGGAGTAGAACCCATACTCGTTGGGCCCGGCTTTGGTCCAGGTTGAGACTGGCTGCTTATCGACCAACTTGATATTCACGATGGCCTTGATTCCTTTGAATCCGTACTTCCACGGAACCACTAGCCGTATCGGCGCGCCGTCCTGGTTGGGCAGCGTCTCGCCATAAAGGCCGACGGCGAGAATGGTCAGGGGGTGCATGGCCTCGTCCATCCGCAGACCCTCGACGTACGGCCAATCGAGCACGGAGCGTTGCTGTCCCGGAAATCGCTTCGGATCGTAAAGGGTGGTAAATTGCACGAACTTCGCCTTGGAATTGGGTTCCACCTGGCTCAGCAAGGTGCTAAGAGGGTAGCCGATCCAGGGAATCACCATGGACCAGCCCTCGACGCAGCGCATGCGGTAGATACGTTCTTCGAGATGCTCCTTGAGCAAGGTGTCAATGTCGAACGTCTTGGGCTTGTTGACCAAGCCTTCGACTTTGATCGTCCAAGGCCGCGTATTGAAGTTCTTCGACAGGTCCGCCGGTTCGTATTTATCGGTGCTGAATTCGTAATAGTTGTTGTAGTGGGTTATGTCTTTCAAAGGAGTCTCGGTTTCCGATGTGCTGAAGGAACTCTTTGTGTAATCGAGCTTGGTCCCAGCCAGGACAGACTCCGCGGGAGACAACATCCGCCCGAATTTGTTGTACGCAAGTGCGCCCGCAGCCAGAGCCCCAGCTCTGGCGATGAAGCTGCGACGATTTAAGTAGAGGTCTTTTGAAGTGATCTCCGAAGAAGCAATATCAGACGGTTTCTTGATGAACATCCAGAGCTCCTGGCCGAACTACGTAACGATAAGATCTACCGTGTATTCGTATTGATTCGCCAGCTTGGATTTCGTTACATAGCAACAGATTTGGGCTTTCCCGAATCTCATTGTTCTAGAACCCTATTCGGGGTGAGTTGGTGGGCCTGTGGCGCTAGCAGAGGGTCCAAAATGCGTCCGGGCGGCAAGTATGGCACAAAAGAGCCATGCGAAACCCTCGGCTTCCTAGGCGAAACTAAGGAACTATGCAACTCGGAATCTCGTATATTTCATCAGTCGCGAAGTGTACCTGCCAGGAGACTCGATTTATGACCGTTCGCGCATGTGCTGTTCTGATGTCCCTCGCGGTTCTGATGTTGGCCGTCCCGACCGCCTCTTTTGCGAACGACGGCGGAGACAGGGTTCAATTCTTCCAAAGCATCGCTGTCGACCCTGACGACCATGTTGGGGACGTGGTGTGCATCTTCTGCTCCATCCGTATGGCGGGCGTCTGCGGCGACACGGTGGCGATCTTCGGCAACATTGTCATTGACGGCACCGTCACTGGCGACGCGGTCTCGGTCGGCGGGGGCATCAAGCTGGGAGAGGACGCCAACGTCAGCGGCGATGCCGTCGCGATTGGTCAGGGCGTTTACCGCCATCCCAACTCGACCGTCAAAGGCCAAGTGGTTAGCCAGGCCGGTCCAGTGATTCTGCTGGGACTGATCGTCATTCCACTTCTGCCGGTGATCATCGTGGTAGCGCTGGTTGTCTGGTTGGTGCGACGGAACCGCTATGTTCCTCCAGCCCAGGTCGCCTATCGGCGCTGATCGAAACACCAGCGCCCTCGTGTCCAAGAGTTTTGACGAGGTTGATCGTAGCCCTGCAGTCGCTCTTAGTTAGTTCCGCAGTTCCGAGACTTTTCGCCATGACATCACACTAAAGTGTGCTTAGCGTCACCTAATTTATCCACCAATAGTGCTACTTTCTATGGACCGATAGTGCCTGTCCGCGCCGCGTCTATTCGGATGGGGCAGTCGGTCTGAGTTGGAACGAGGTGGGTGCGTTCGATGACGCAAGCCAGCGCTTGTCGTTCTGAGAGAACCATCGAAACAGGACGACAGGATCTGTTCTCCCGCACATGGCCGATTGTTGCGGCGATGATCTTCACGCTAATCGCAGCGGCGGGGTACCTCGCCGGCCTGCCAACCGTCAATGACGCTCGCCCGGAGTTCTGGCGCGAATTGTTCTGGATTTCTCCATTACTGGCTGTCTTCGCGCAGGGAGTAATCGTCGTCTTCGCGATTCGTAAGCTCCGCCGCAGTGGCCTTCAACGAAACGAGCTCCTCCAGGACAACGCAGATCTGCTCGCGATGGCGACGCGCGCTCGTGAGTCCGCCGAGCACTTCCGGCGGCAACTGGAACTGGCCAACGATGCGACGCAGAACGCGGAGGCCGAAGCTGCGTTACGCGAGTCGCGAGCAAGGCTTCGCTCGCTGGTTGACCAGGCGCCCTTCGGCATCTGCCGAAGCGGATTTCTGGCGGAACGATTTGAGACGGTGAATCCGGCATTCTGCGAGATGCTGGGTTACTCCGAGGAAGAAGTACTCGACCTGTCGCTGGCGACGCAGGTATATGCCAAACCGGGCGAGCGCATGCACTTTATGGAACTCCTGCGCCGCAACGGAAGACTGCAAGGCCACGAGTTGACCTTCCGGCGGAAGGACGGAAGTCCGATCCGCCTGCGCGTGTCGGCGGTACTCACGTCGTATGGAGACCAAGAAAAAGACCGCGTGGAAGCCTACGTGGAAGACATGACGAGCCAGAGTGCGCTGGAACAGCAAGTCCGCGCGGTGCAGAAACTGGAAGCGGTAGGCCGCCTCGCAGGCGGCGTGGCCCACGACTTCAACAACATTCTGGTTGTCATCAAACTGTCGACTGAGATGATGTTGACCCAGATCACGCCGGACAGTCCCTTGAGCAAGTCGCTCCTGCAGGTTTCCAATGCGGCTGAACGCGCGGCAGCACTCACTAAACAAATGCTGGCTTTTAGCCGACGGCAGACGATGCAGGTGCGCGTGGTCAACATCAACACCATCGTTAACGATATTTCACACCTGCTGCGCCGGATCATCGGCGAAGATGTCCGGCTGGTCACCCGGACCGATGATTCGCTCGCGAATACCCGGTTGGACCCTGATCAATTGGGTCAGGTGGTTATGAACTTGGCAGTCAACGCGCGGGACGCCATGCCGGGGGGCGGCATGCTCCATCTCGAGACGGCCAATGTTCAGCTCGATGAGACGTATGCGAAGAGCCATCCCCCGGTGCAACCAGGAAGCTATGTCATGCTGGCCGTTTCAGACACCGGTAGCGGCATCGACAAATCCGACCTGCCGCGAATTTTCGATCCTTTTTTCACCACCAAGCCCATGGGCCAGGGTACGGGACTCGGTTTATCGATTGTGTATGGCATCGTGAAACAGAGCGGGGGATTTATCTGGGTTTACAGCGAACCGGGGCAGGGGACGACCTTTAAGCTGTATTTCCCCACGACCGAAGCCGCTCTCGAAGTGATCCCGCGGCGGACAGACATCGCCGGGCGAGCGACGGGACAGACTGTGCTGGTCGTCGAGGACGAAAGTGCAATTCGCGGAAACGTGCGCGATTGCCTGCAACAACTGGGCTACACCGTCCTGGAGGCAGAGAGCGGCGAAGCCGCGCTGGAAATTTGTCAGCAGAAACAGGGAAAGATCGACCTCGTGATTACCGATCTCATCATGCCGGGCGTCGGTGGGCAGGAACTGGCGAGGCAATTAGGCGAGCAGTATCCCAACGTCCGGATATTGTTTACCTCGGGATACACAGAAGGAACCGTGGCCCAGCTCGAAATGTTGCAGGAGGGAAGTTCATTCTTGCCGAAGCCGTACAGCGTCGCCGATCTCTCCAGCGCAATCCATCGAATACTGGCGCTGCGATCTTTCCGAAAAGAAGAGAACCACGCGAACGTAGCGGCGGTGACGCTGGCATGACTTCCCAGCTAGGAACGACTCCAGCCATGTCTTGATCGCGCTCACGCGAGTGTAGACAGGTCTGACTCAACTAGCGCGAAACAGACTCGACCACGACTCGTCCATGCTGTTCCAGCGGTCCCGCTCCAACAAGCTGGCCGGTGAGTCAGGCAGGTACAAGACGCCGTGGCCTTGGGAGCAAACCATCTCGGTGCCTGCCCAATTCAGCAGCACGGAACCCGTGCGTCCGATGTCCACGGGTAATTCCAGCCGCCGCAAGCAAGCCCGACAGCGCTTCTGCTGGTCGCGCACTGACCACGACAGCGAGGCGATCGCCAGCGGCAGAAATACCCAGATGGAGAGTTCCTCCACCAGCGGGTAAGCCGATGCAGCAAACCAGCTCGCAATCCAGTGCACCAGGCACCACGAGGCCACGGCGGCAAAGCCCATTAATAAAGCTGACTTCGCCAGGAAGAAACCGAACCACGCGACTCGCCCTGTGAATCCTTGCGGGAGACGTCCAAAGCTGTCGGCCGGACGACGAAGGACAACGACAAATGCGGCGCATCCAGTGGCGAGCAACACAAACCACAAAGCGGTCTGCAGGCCGCGCCGCGCCTGTTCGGCCACCGTCATGACTTGCAGTTGCGACGAGGGATGCACATATCCCGCGCTTTCCGTAAGGTCGCTCAAGTCACGTTGCACCCGCGCGGCAATCGCGTCGCCCTGCAAGTGGGCCACGACTCCGATCCGGCGCTGGAAATTGCTAAAGAGCATGGCCGGATCGATCAAACTCCACACCGCGATGCCGGCCGAGATCAAGCGGAAGTCAGCCGGCAAGATTCCGATCACGGTCCTGGAGGTGCCGTTCAGCGAGATCGACTTGCCGACCAGGTTCGCGTCGCCCTTGAATTCGTGCTGCCAGACCGCGTGACTCAGTAGTACGCAATTTGGACAGTCGCGCACATCATCAGGCGTAAAGCTGCGGCCGAGAGCGGGCTTCACATCGAGCGTAGCGAAAAAACTGGGGCCGACCCGCGCGATCGCAACCGGCAGGTTTCGATCCTGCAGGAGCAGCTTGCCGGGGGCCCACGAATAGGGTGTCACTCCGTCGACTAACTTCGATTTGCTCCAGATCGACGCCATGTCCAGCAGAGTGTCGGAGCGCGTCCGGCTGAAGTTGCCGTTGATCCCGTTACCGTCGAGAGTAATGATGACGACTTGCGACGGATGAGGAACCGGCGAAGCAAGCGCCATTCGCGCTGCCGGCACGATTCCGCTGGCGAGCACCAAGGCCGAGAGGCCAAGCGCAAGCGCCACCAGAAACGTCACTGGCGATCCCAACAGAACTCGCGAGCGCGAATAGAACCTCTCGCGATCGAACCGGATCCAGAATGCGTGCGGAAATGTTGCCCAGCAGTGCTGCGCGATGATCAGGCGGTTCTGGGGCGTGAGCTGTCCCGACTCGGAGAGAAAGTGACACCAGTGCCAGAATTTCCGGTTGTGTTCAGATCGCCAGGATGCGCGCTGGTCCCGAGGCACAAGCCAATTGGCGATCCAGACGATCAACTGGCATCGCCAGAGAGTCGTTCGCAAGCGATCTGGGAACCACATCACGCCGCTCCTCGACCAACGCACCCACGGTCAGCGGTGTCCTCATTCTAGCCCAGGTTCTCTCTTACTTAGACACCCCGGCAAAGAAGTAGTTTCCGCAAGAGCGCTCCTTACCCGGACGGCACCAGATCCGGCTTGTAGTGGTTTTCAATTATTGTTCGGGGATTTTGGGCGGGTTGTAATTTCAACAACTGCGACCCGAGGATACGCCGCCAAGTGCTTTGTGTCCTGGCGCGAAAACTCCCGGCCCGAAGAACCAGTCGCAGTACGGGGAAGTCGAGTCGGAAGCGGTGGCAACCCCTATAATCAAGGGAACTCTCGTCATCGATTCCGAGGAGACAGTCTGGATGCCTGCACGTCTGCGCCGGTGGATACTGGGCCTGGTTACAACCTGTCTGCTAGCAAGCGCCGCATGGGCCGATTCGCCTCAGGTGCGAGCCGACGCCGCCAAGCTGAATAACCTGGGCGTTGCGATGATGAACCAGCAGCAGATGGACAAGGCGGAGGCGAAGTTCGATGCCGCTTACAAGCTGGATCCGTCGCTGGCCGTCGCCTCGTTGAACAAGGGAATTGCGCTGCTGAACCAGCAGAAACTTCCGGAAGCGGAAGTGGCGCTGCAACAGGCTGCTGCCCAGGACCCAAAGAATCCGCGCGTCTGGTACAACCTCGGGCTGGTGCATCGCGGCGAGGCCAAGACCGCGGAAGCGATCGCTGACTTTCTGAAAGTGCTGCAAATCGACCCCACCGATCCTGACGCCTACTACTTTCTTGGCACCTTCTATAGCCAGCAGCAGGACTATCCCAAGGCGATCGAAGCGTTTCAGCAGGCGCTGAAAATCAATCCTCTGCACGCATCGGCGGAGTTCGGCTTGGCGCGAGCGTTGCAGCGCTCAGGCAAGACCGACGAAGCGAAGTTGCACCTGAAGAAGTTCGAGCACCTGACGCGCGACAAGATTTCTGCTCCGATTACGCTGACGTACGGCGAGCAAGGGCGCTACTCGGTGGCGCAGGATGTGATTACGAATGAGCCCGCCGTGGGGCCGATGATTCCGGTGACGTTCGTGCCGCAGGCGCTGGGTGGTGCGAACGCTGCCAAGGGGGGCGCGACCACGGGTGGCGGCATTTGCATGATTGATGTCGATGGCGACGGGAAGTTCGACATCATCTCTCTGGTGGAAGGCGATTCGGCCGTTAAGGTGTTTCGCAATCTCGGCGAGGGAAAGTTCAAGGAAGAACCAGCTGGGCAGTTCGGTCTGGCCCTAAAGGGCAAAGGTGTGTCGTGCGCGGTCGGTGATTACGACAACGATGGCAAGAATGATCTAGCTGTCGCACTTTCGGACCGCGTGGTGCTGTTCCACAACGAGGGCGGCGGGAAGTTCACGGATGTAACAGAGAAGGTCGGAGTCAGCACGCTGAACGAACCAGCCGGGATGACGTGGGTGGATTACGACCACGACGGAGACCTGGACCTTATCGTTACAGGCAGGCAGATTGCGGGTCTTAAAGACTCGACGAACAATGTCGTGTGGCGGAACAACGGAAATAGCACGTTCACCAATTGGACGGAGCAGACCGGACTAGAAGGTGGGTCAATTACGGGCAGTGCGACCCTGTCGGATATCAACAACGATCGCGCAGTGGACCTTATCACGGCGGGATCGACCGGGGCGACAGTTTGGATCAACCCCCGGGAAGGGAAGTTTGAACCATTTCCGCTGTTCACTAGCGCGGTAGGTGCGAACGGCATTTACGTCCTCGACTTCAATAAAGACGGCTGGATGGATGTTGCATTGACCCACGCAGGCGCGCCGGGCGTTAGCCTGTGGCGCAGTGTGGACGGCAAGAAATTCGAGCGCGTGCCATTGCCCATCACTGACGCAATCAGCGGCTGGGGCGTCACCGCCATCGATTTCGACAACGACGGATGGATCGATCTCGCCGCGGTCGTCGAAACCGCGAAGGGAACTGAGGTTCGCGTATTTCGCAACAAGGGCGCGCAAGGATTTGAGGACGTCAGCGCCGCGCTCGGCCTCGACAAGGTGAAGTTGCAGGATCCACGTGCGCTTATCGCCGCCGATCTCGACAACGACATGGCTGCTGATCTTGTTGTGACGCAGTTGGGAGGCGATCCGGTCGTCCTGCACAACCAGGGCGGCAACAAGAACCACGCTTTGCGCATCGACTTCAAAGGCCTCGCCGACAACAAGACCGGATTGGGCACCAAAGTCGAAGTCTTCTCCAACGGCTCGTGGCAGAAGTTTGAAGTCGCTGGCGGCGCAGGCTATCTCAGCCAGGGGCCGCCCGAAATTCTCGCTGGTCTGGGCAAGAACACCAACGCCGACATCGTGCGCATGCTTTGGCCTACCGGCGTATTGCAAGATGAGATCGATGTAGCGGTGAACAAGCCGGTGTCGTTTCTAGAACTCGACCGGCGCGGCAGTTCGTGTCCGACGTTGTTTGCATGGAATGGTGAAAAGTACGAATTCATCACCGACGTGATTGGCGCGGGCGTGATCGGCCACTGGATTTCGCCTACCTCGACGAACACCCCTGATCCGGACGAATGGGTGAAGATCGACGGCTCAAAGCTGCGCGCCAAGGACGGATACCTGAGTGTGCGCTTCGGCGAACCCATGGAGGAGGTGAACTACATCGACCAGATCCGCATGGTCGCGGTCGATCATCCCGCGGATGTTGACGTCCATCCTGACGAGCGCTTTCTCGGCAATCCTCCCTTTGCCAGCGGCAAGACAGTTGCAACGTCGGCCTCGCACGTTCCGGCGGGCGCCTGGGACAACAACGGCCGCGATGTGCTGCAATTGCTCAGCGCGCGTGATCACAAATACGTGCGCGACTTCACCGATCTGCCGTACGCGGGGTTCGCTAACACCCACACGCTAACGCTCGACCTAGGTGCCTTGACGCCGCATAATCCATTACGCCTGTTCCTGACCGGCTTCATCGAATACTTCAGCGCGACGTCGATGTACGCCGCATGGCAGGCGGGGTTGCAGCCTATTTCGCCGTACATCGAAGCGCAGATGCCAGACGGATCGTGGAAGCGAGTGGTCGATGACATGGGATTTCCCGCGGGGCTGCCGCGCACCATCACCGTCGACCTGAAGGGTAAATTGCCGACTGGCGCGCACAACATTCGCATCACCACCAACCTGCAGATCTATTGGGACCAGGTGCTGGTGGACAACGGTCCGGCACGCGAGAACACGGTGCGCACTACGGAACTGCTGCTGGTTGCGGCTACCCTGGGATTCCGCGGTTATCCCCGGCAGGTTGACGGTGAAACTCCCGGCGACCTCACTTATTACTACGAGCAGGCCAGCACCACCGGCCCGTTCTCGCGATTCCGCGGGAGTTACACCCAGTACGGCGATGTGACTTCGCTGCTCACGTCCGTCGACAACCACTTCGCGGTCTTCGGAACGGGCGAAGACATCGATGCCGAATTCGACGCGGCCGCGTTACCTCTACTTCCGACGGGCTGGAAGCGCGATTACTTTTTCTACGCCAACGGTTTCGTGAAGGACATGGATTTCTACGAGGCGATTCCCTTCACAGTCGCCGACATGCCGTTCCACGGCATGAGCACTTATCCGTATCCTGCGAGCCAGCATTATCCCGACGACGCGGCGGCCAACGGATACCGGCTGGACTGGAACGACCGTTTCGAGTCGGGCGCAAGTCGCGCTTGGGAATACCGATTCGTGTACGCGCCGCGCACGATCGATCCGGAACCACTAACGCCGAGCCATGCATCGCGCGCCCCAGGGGCCGAACAAAGCGCCGGAGCCGCTAGCGGGCAACAATGAAAAACCCGGCCTTATTTTCGCCCTCCGCGCTTTCCATGCGGCAACTACGGCGGGCAAGTAACCATATCTCATGAAGCTTCTACGAACGCCATTCGTCCTGGTCCTCTCGATGTGTGCCGCGCTAGTCGCGACCGGGTCGGCGCAAGTTACATTCCGGGACATTACCAAGGAGGCGGGCATTAATTTTGTTCACAACAACGGCGCAGCCGGCAAGAAGTGGCTGCCCGAAACCATGGGCCCGGGCGCCGCGTTCATCGACTACGACAACGACGGCTACCCGGACATTCTGCTGGTCAATGGCAAGGACTGGACCACTCCCGGCAAGCCCTCGACCCTGAAGCTCTACCACAACAATCGCAACGGAACGTTTACCGATGTCACGGCGAAATCCGGGCTGGCGATTTCGCTTTTTGGCATGGGCGTAGCCGTCGGCGATTATGACAATGACGGTTTCGACGACATTTACATTTCGGCGCTCGGGCAGAGCCACCTGTTTCACAACAACGGCAACGGGACCTTTACCGACGTAACGAAATCGGCGGGAATGTGGGGCCCGAATGAATTCAGCACCAGCGCCGCATGGCTGGATTACGACCGCGACGGCAAGCTGGACCTGATCGTTGTGAACTACGTGCAATGGAGCCCGCAAGGTGACATCTATTGCACCCTCGACGGTACACATAAGTCTTATTGCACGCCGGAATCGTACAAAGGTGCCTCGGTGCGTCTGTGGCATAACCTCGGTAACGGCAAGTTCGAAGACGCCACGGCGAAAGCCGGACTGTTCGACAACTCATCGAAGTCGCTGGGCGTGGCCGTGCTCGACGTCAACGGCGACGGCTGGCCCGACCTGGTGATCGCCAACGACACGCAGCCCAACAAGCTCTACATCAACAACACCAAGGGCGGATTCACCGAGTCCGCCGTCTCTGCCGGCATTGCCTTCAGCGAAGACGGCGTGGCGCGCGCCGGCATGGGGGTCGATGCCGCCGATTACGATCATTCAGGACGCCCTAGCATCGTGATCGGGAACTTCGCCAACCAGATGCTGGCTCTGTACCACAACGAGGGCAATGGCGTGTTCGTGGATGAAGCGCCACGTTCGGAAGTCGGGCGGCGCAGTTTGTTGACCCTGGGCTTTGCCACGCTGTTCTTTGATTACGACAACGACGGATGGCTCGACATCTTCGTGGCCAATGGCCACATCGAAAACGAGATCGAGCGAATTCAGAAGCGCGTAAAATATGCTGAGTCGCCGCACCTCTTTCACAATCAGGGTAAGGACCAGTTCATCGAGTCCACTCAATCAGTGGGTCCGGACCTCGGCACTCCGCGCGTTGGCCGGGGAGCCGCCTATGCCGACATCGACAACGACGGCGACCTCGACCTCCTGATGACTACCAACGGCGGTCCGACGGTGCTGTTCCGCAACGACGGCGGTAACGCCAATCACAGCCTCCGGATCAAGTTGGTGGGAACACGCTCGAACCGCGACGGCATCGGAACGGTTGCAGTAGTGAAGGCCGGCGGCGACCGCCAGACAGCGATGTTGCGCAGTGGTTCGGGCTACTTGTCCTCGAGTGAATTGGTGCTGACCTTCGGACTCGGCAAGTCTGGGCAGGCCGATGAAGTCGAACTGCGCTGGCCGAGCGGACAGGTCGATAAGCTCTCCAGAGTCGTAGCCGGACAGACCATCACTGTGAAGGAAGGGTCTGGGATTGTTCTGCAGCGCGCCTTCGGGGCACAGCCGCAACCGGCGCCGTCGACAGTTGGACAACGCAAAGCTACGCGATGAAGCCAGTTACGCAGCAATCCGCCTCTGAGCTGCTGGCTCTCCTTAGCACGAAGAAAATTTCCGTGCTGGAGTTGGTGGAGGAATACATCCTGCAGATCGAGCGGCTGAATCCACAGATTAATGCGCTGGTGGACTTCGACGCCGAGCGAGTGCGCGCGCAAGCGCGTGCCCGCGATCAATCGTCAACTCCGAAAGGCCCACTCGCCGGACTACCCGTGACGGTGAAGTCGTCGATTTCGACAACGGGTCACCGTTGCGAAATCGGCAGCTTGGTCAACCGAGGTGATATCCCAACAAAAGACGCGACCGTGGTGTCGCGCCTGCGTGAAGCTGGTGCAATCATTCTCGGCACCACGAACTGTCCCGAATACCTGATGGCCTACGTCACCGAGAACCTCCTGCACGGTCGTACCAACAACCCTTGGAATCTCGACTACACTCCGGGCGGCTCGAGCGGTGGAGAGTCGGCCGCCATCGCCGCAGGAATGTCCGCGGGCGGCCTCGGCAGCGATAGTGGAGGCTCGGTGCGTGTGCCGGCGCACTTCACCGGAATAGCCTCGCTGAAACCAACTCCCGGCCGCATCCCCGGTGATGGTCACATGCCACCGTGCATCGGCCCGTTCTCGTTCCTCGGCGCGATCGGCCCCATGGCCCGAACCATCGAGGACGTTACCCTTCTGTTTAATGCGCTCTCGGGACAAGATGCCGTCGATCCCGTGAGTCCGCCAATCGCGCTGCGCCCGCCCGCACTCGATGAGATCAAGCGACTTCCCATTGGATATTTCGAAGACGATGGCCTGACACCCGTCACGCCTGAAACTCGCAAAGCGGTTCAGGAAGCTGCGGAAGCTCTACGCAAGCAGGGATTCGACGTGCGGCCATTTCGTCCCAACGGCCTCGAGCAGGCACGTAAGCTATGGGAACTCTTCTTCGTGCGTTGTGGTGCCATGTTCGAAGAACCGCTAGTGCGCGGACGTGAGACAAAGTTGAGTACGGTGTTTCAGGACTTTCTGGCCAGAGCGCATGCAACTCCTCCTTTAACTGCGGAAGAGCTACTGAACGCCTGGGCCGAGTCCGACATCATCCGCCACAAACTGCTGGCACAGATGCAGGAGTTTCCGCTGCTGCTTTGTCCCGTGTGCGCCGTGCCCGCGTTTCGCCATGTCGAGCGAAGCTGGACCATCGATGGCCAGCAGGTTGAGTATCTCGACGCCATGCGCTACTCGCAGTGGTTTAATCTGCTGGCTGCTCCAGCAGCGGTTGTGCCCGTGGGCCACTCGCCCGAGGGACTACCCATCGGCGTGCAAGTCGTTGGCCGACCCTGGGAAGATGAAATTGTGTTGAAAGTGGCTTCGGTCATCGATCACGAGTTCGGTTACGTTTCACCGCCAATCTCTTAGGGTCGAGGCGGTCATCCGAATTACCAACGCGGTCGTAATACGTCAAAGAAGAAGGGCATCGTGCTACCTCAAACGTACCCCGCGGCAATCGGAGTCCACCCGATCCCCTGCGATAATAGAAATCTGGATTTCCAACTTATGGCAATTTTCCGTCGACTTCGCACCGGTCTGGCTCTTTTGCTGACGGTGCTCATGGCAAGTAATGCTTTCTCGCAGGCGCATGCAGTTGCCCCGCCTCCTCCGCCGGGAGCAAAGAACGTTGTTTGCAAGAACCGCCCTGTCCCCCAACTCGTCGACATCACGGCGAAAACCGGCATCAAGTTTACCCACACCTCCGACCTCGACAAGAAGTACATCGCCGAGTCGATGGGGGGAGGCGTCCTCGTCATCGACTACGATCGCGACGGATGGCCGGACCTTTACTTCCCCAACGCTGCCACGATCGCGATGACCTTGCAAGGTCAGCCGGCCCGCAGCGCCCTCTACCACAACAATCATGACGGTACATTCACCGACGTTACCGACAAAGCTGGGGTCGCGACGCCGTGCTTCGCCATGGGCGGGGCCGTAGGCGACTACAACAATGACGGCTGGCCCGACATGGTGATCACCTGCCTCGGTCACACCATTCTTTATCGCAATAATGGTGACGGCACCTTCACCGACGTCAGCAAGCAGGCGGGAATCGACGATCCGCGCTGGTCCACCGGTGCCGCGTTCGGCGATTACGACAACGACGGCTTCGTCGATCTCATGATCACACGCTACGTGGACTTTCAACTCAGCGACCTGCCAGCGTTCGGTAGTGCTCCGACGTGCAAGTATCGCGGACTTGATGTCCAATGCGGTCCTCGCGGTCTGCGCGGGGCGGGTGATTCGCTCTATCACAACAACGGCAACGGGACTTTCACCGAAGTCTCCAAGCAGGCTGGAGTGGACGACGCCCGCGGCTACTACGGCTTGGGCGTGGTGTGGACTGACGTCAACAACAGCGGACGCCCCGATATTTACGTGGCCGATGACTCGACGCCCAAGTATCTCTATCGCAACGACGGCAACGGCAAGTTCACCGACATCGGCCTCGAGTCGGGCACCGCCGTGAGCGCCGACGGTTCCGAGCAAGGCTCAATGGGCATCGCAGTTGGCGACTACGCCCACAACGGTCTACCGTCGTTTTACGTCACCAATTTCGCCGACGAATACAACATTCTCTACCTCAACCAGGGCGGCTACGATTTCCGCGACGTCTCCTATGAAGCGGGCGTGGCAGTGGCATCGCTCCCCTGGGTGAAGTGGGGCACCGCGTTCGTCGATCTCGACAACGACGGCTGGCTCGACCTGATCTCGGTCAATGGGCAGGTGTATCCGCAGGTGGACCAGTTGCCTTCAGGCGCTCGCTACCGCCAGCCCAAGAACCTTTTCCTGAACGAGCGCAATGGCAATTTCTGCGACGCTGAGGACCAGGCTGGCCCGGCGCTGCAAATCCCGCGTGCCAGCCGCGGCTTGGCGGTTGCCGACTTCGACAATGATGGCAACGTTGACATTGTGGTGAGCGATCTCGATGGCGCGCCTATGCTCCTGCACAACCAGGGACTTCCCGGAAAACATTGGGTGAGCTTTGAGCTGGCAGGCACCAAGAGCAATCGTCTGGCGCTTGGCGCGCGACTGAAGCTGGTCGCAGGAGGCATTACACAGACAGAAGAGATCCGCAGCGGCGGTAGTTATCTGTCGAACAATGATTTTCGCGTGCACTTTGGACTCAACGACGCCACCAAGATTGACTCGCTGGAAATCAAGTGGCCTTCAGGTAAGGTGGAGACGATTAAGGACATCAAGGCCGACCAGTTCTATGCTGTGCTGGAAGGCAGTGGTATTGTCGATCGCGACAAAATCGTGCCGAAAAAGAAGTAGGCGAGGAAGTCACTTCCACTTCCCACTGCCCTCAACCAGCGTGACGTAGCGGTCAATGGGCAGATTAGTGAATCGCTCCACGGCTCCGCTCGGCTGTGGCCACGTGACTTCCACCCAATCGAGCTTCGTTCGGCTGCCGATCCCTAACACTACGCGCGGATCGTGAGCTGACAGAAAGCTGCCGCCTCCGGTCTTGAAGCGACTGCGCTTGAGGTCGCCCGCCTGATAAGTAATTCGCGCACCGACCGCGTCCGCATTGCACTTCTTTCCGACCAACTTTACTCCCAGCCAGTGGCTGAGCTTGCCGACTTCGTTTTTCAGCAGCACCGGCGCCTCGTCATTGACCGAGATCAGCACGTCGAGCCCGCCATCGTTGTTGAAGTCGCCGACCGCCAGGCCGCGCGCTGAAAATGTCTTACCGAAGACCGGCCCGCTTTGCGCGCTAACGTCTTTGAACTCCTTGCCAGAATTGTGAAACAGCAGCAGCCGTTCTTTAAAAGTCACGCGGCTGGAAAACTGTTCGACCAGGTCATCGGGGAATCCGTTGGCGACGATGAGATCCAGGTTGCCATCGTTGTCGTAGTCAAAGAACTTCAGCCCCCATCCGCTCATCCATCGCGTCGGCATGCCGATGCCCATTGGCATGGCCACGTCGTCGAAGGTCAGGTCGCCACTGTTTTTGTAGAGCGCGAAAATCTCTTCGTCGATGTTGGCGACAAAGATGTCCATCCAGCCATCCTGATTGAAATCGGCCGAATCCACGCCCATGCCTGATCGCGCCTTGCCCTCGGCGCTGTAGGCCACGTCCGCCGGAAGTCCGATCTCCTCGAAGCGGCCGTTGCCCTTGTTCAGGTAGAGAAAGTTGGCGACCGTGTCGTTCGAGACAAAAATGTCCATCAGGCCGTCATTATTAATGTCGGTCGCTACCACGCCCCAGGCTTTTCCCATGTGCTCGCTAATGCCGGCTTCCTTGCTGACGTCGGTAAACGTGCCATCTCCATTGTTATGAAACAGCCAGCTCGACGTAGGCTTGAAGATTCGCGGAATGCAGTAGTGATGCGCGCCATCGGCCGTAATGCCGCAAGTCTGCGAGGGGTCCCACGCCGCAAAGTGGCCCACAAAGAGGTCAAGGCGGCCGTCATTGTCGTAATCGAACCAGGCAGCGCTGGAAGCCCATCCCGGTGCCGCCACGCCCGCCTTTTCCGTGACGTCGGTGAACGTGCCGTTGCCGTTGTTGTGATACAAGACGCTGCGCCCGTATTGGGTCACGTAAATGTCGGGGAAGCCATCGTTGTCGTAGTCGCCGACCGCGACTCCCATCCCATAGCCACCGCTACCGACTGCTGCTTTTTCGGTCACGTCGGTAAATGTGCCATCGCGGTTGTTGCGGTACAGCGCATTGCGCAATGGCTTCGGGGGAGTATAGAAATCCGCCTGGCCGCTGTTCACCAGGTAAATGTCCATCCACCCGTCGTTGTCGTAGTCGAGGAAAGCGCAGCCTGCGCCGCTGATTTCAGGCAGATGTTTGAGCGCGGATTTACCTGCAGTATGCGCCCACGTAATCTTGCTCGCCGGGGGGGGCACCTCGACAAAAGGGTATTCCGCCAACGGAAGTGCGTGAGCAAATCGCGAAAGTTGACTGGCAGCGAATGAGGAGAACAATCCTTGGAGAAAGAGTCGACGAGTGATCGCAGACGGACGCCACGGCGTTACTGGAAAAGATCTCTCCCTCCCCATGAAAGAAACATAACATGAAGGTTCGCGGCGCCGCGTGAGCTGCGAGACGGAGCAACTTCCAGCCGCGATGAGACCTCAATTGGCGATCAACGATCCGCCAAATTCGCGTGCTACCATCGAGAGCGAGTGCTCCCCGCAGGTTCTAAGGCCATGCTCAACCGGCGATCCGTCCCATCCAGGTTCGTGGTTTTTTCGATCGCACTCGCATGGTTCGTCCTGTCACCGCCGTCTCTTTTAAGTCAGGCAAGTTCGCCGGGAACCGAGTCAGCAAGCTTCGAAAACCTCGCCGGCCAAGCCACCGCTGCTCGCGAACAGGGCAAACCCGAAGACGCGGTTCGCTACTATCAGAAAGCCCTGCAAATCCATCCTGAGTGGGAGGAGGGCTGGTGGTATGTGGGCACGCTACTCTATGACGGAAACCATTTTGCCGAAGCTCAGCCGGCCTTCGCCAAAGTGGTCGAACTCGATCCAAAGATGGGCCCGGCGTGGAGCTTTCTGGGCCTCTGCGCGTTTGAAATCAGGGACTATCCCGCCGCGCTGGCGAACCTCGAAAAAGGACACGAACTCGGTTCGGCGCAGGTGCCGGAGATTGCGAAAGTCGCCGACTATCACCTCGCCATGCTGCTGATTCGAACGGGCGATTTTGACGCAGCGACGAAGCTGCTGTCGTCGGAATTCGTACATAGCCAAGTAGCCGACCAGGTCAAGATTGCCCTCGGCCTGGCACTGCTCCGAGTTCCGCTTCTGGCGGACGAAGTCGATCCCTCAAAGGACGCCGTGGTTGCGACCGCTGGCAGCATCGCGGTGTTGCTGGTCCAAGACCAACGGGGCGCCGCCGTTCAATCGATGCAGCAGGCGATAAAGGACTACCCGGATATTCCGAACCTCCGTTCCGCGTATGCCGCGATAACCCGGCCGGCAACAGCCGCGGTCCAGCCGCCTAGTACGGGCGAACTTGCCCTGTCGGCACGTCTGTTTGCTCGAAGCACAACTGTGGCGAAAGCCGGTGACGCTACATCGGGCGCAGGGTCGTCGTCAGCCAACTTCGATGATCTGGCGAAAAGAGCCGTAGCAGAGCGCGATGCCGGAAATACAGATGCGGCACTCCGGAACTACCAGGGCGCCTTGCAGTTGCGCCCCACCTGGGAAGAGGGCTGGTGGGACCTCAGCCTCATCTTTTTTAGTAATGCTCGATATTCGGAGGCGATCGGATCGCTCAAGCGTGTAGTTGACCTCAAGCCAGGATTTGGTACGGCGTGGGCCATGCTCGGCCTGAGTGAATACGAGGCCAGGAACTACAAGAATGCTTTGATCCATCTCGCCAAGGCGCAGGAGCTAGGCATTCAGGGAAGTCCAGAAGCGATCAGAATCGCTCAGTACCATCTTGCGTGTGTTACTAAACCAAAGTGGGGAGTTCGAACGCGCTGTTGACCTGCTGGCTGCTGGTCATCCCGAAGGCCCTCTTGCCGCGCAATGGAAGATGGCCCTGGGTATGGGATTGTTGCGAGTAGCCCTGCTGCCGGAACAGGTGAGCGCCTCCCAGCAGCCCATGCTGGTGGCGGCAGGTGAAGCGGCGTCGCTACTCGCAAACAGCAAATATGACGATGCTTTCATCGTCTTCCAAAAGCTGCTGAAGGAGTACCCGAATACTCCGTTCATTCACTATGCCTATGGGTCGGCCTTGGCATCGCTTTCCCAGTATGACGAGGCGGAAGCCCAGTTGCGCGACGAGATTCGCATTTCCCCGGGCAGCGCGCTGCCCTACATTCGAATCGCGTTTATCGCTCTGAAAACACAGCGCCCGGGCGATGCGTTGGCCGCCGCGCAGCGCGCCGTGCAGCTCGCCCCCCAGTCGGCCGAGGCGCACTACATCCTGGGTCGCGCCCTCCTGAGCTCTGGCGACACGCAGCAAGCTATCAAGGAGCTGGAGATTGCCAACGGCATGATTCCCAACAGCCCGGAAATACACTTCCATCTGGCTCGCGCCTACAGCAGAGCCAGGCAACCCGAGCGGGCCGAACAGGAACGCGAGACCTTTGCGCGGCTGAATACGGTTGCCGAGCAACAACGCAGCACGCGCGGCAGCCAAGCCTACGGAGCGTCACATGATCAAAGTGACTTGTCTCTGCCCGCGGCAGCCCATCCGACTGATCGCGGTACCCAGCAATAATCGAATATTCGAACCAGAAAGACGCGATGTTCGAAATTGGCTGAAAATGTTCGACTGTGTTTGCTGGCTACGGCGAGGACGATCGCCCCGCGAGGAAGAGATGGTTCTGGGAAATCAGCGCTTGGCGGTTTTGGGAGCAGCGGCTGTCGATTCGCGGACTACCAACTCCGGTTCCACCAGGATTCCAGCTTCGTGCCCGTTGCGCCCCTCGATGCGGTCGAGCAGCGTCTCCGCGGCCAGGGCGCCGATCTTGCGCAACGGCTGGCGCACCGTCGTCAAGCTGGGGAGGTGGTATGCCGCTTCGCGAATGTCGTCGAAGCCAACAACCGAAATGTCTTCGGGCACGCGCAGCCCGGTTTCCTTGATGGCGCGAATCGCGCCCACAGCAGAAATGTCGTTGTAGGCAAACAGCGCGGTGAAGGGAACCTTGCGCGACAATAGCTCTTTGGTACTCTGATAGCCCTTTTGCGGCGAAGGATCGTCGCCAGCCAATTGAACAGTCAACTCGGGCCGCAACTTGATCCCCAGTGCGCGAGCCGCATCGGTGATCCCATCCCACCGCGCGCCGCTGTCTGAACTTAGTGGTTGGCCCCTGATGACCGCAATGTCGCGGTGCCCCAATTGGGAGAGATGTCCAAGGACTAATCGGGCGGCCTTGATGTGATCAAGCGTGATGTTGGTCACGCCTTCGATCTGCCGGTGTCCTGAAATCACGACCGTCGGCAGCTTGGGGATTTGATCGACCGTGGTGTCGATCGTAATAAAACCCTCCGAGCCGCGCATCTGCAGAATGTCGGAATACTGGCGCAGCATCTGCGGATCGTGATGATGCACGACCGTCACGAAGAAATACTTGCGCTCGCTCAGCAAGGCTTCAATGCCACTGATTACCACACTGCCGTAGGCGTCGCCGATTTCCGCGGCGATCACGCCTACGGTGAAGGTGCGCTTCTTGCGCAGCGACCTCGCAAAAAAATTCGGATGATAATTCAGTTCCAACGCAGCGGCGACGATGCGGTCCTTGGTGTGCTGCGGAATCGCTTTCGCGTACGGGGAGTCGTTCAGGACTGCAGAAACTGTGCCCTTCGTCAGTCCCAGGTGTTTAGCCAGTTCCTTGAGAGTGGTTCGACCGTTATTGGGTGGTTTCGTGTGTCCGGGCATGCGCTGGTCACGCAGGTTTCGAGTCTACGCACGACATTGTGCGCTACGCAACCGATTTTCTTAAGGGAAATACCACCAATAGGGGAGAAAATTGCCAATCTTTTCCGCTTTTGGGAATTCTGCGTGCAAACGAAGCCTCAGATGCACGAAATCCTCAAAAGGATGTGTTTTTTTGTTGACAGCCTACCCCGTCAATAACATAAATTAACTAGTCGCTGGGTTGTGACAAAAAACCGGTTTTCTAATCGCAGAGAATCGGTACTTTTAAGACTATGGGTTTCAACGGCTATAGCGGATCACGCTTTGCTGGTGGAGTGCGCGGCGGAACTCATCGCGAGGACCGAACCGGCGCACGATTTTACGTTAACCGTTTCTGGTGGGGGAACAAATGAATCGTTTGGGTAGTTGGTTAATACTAACTCTCTGCATCGTATCGCTACTTGCTGTGCCAATGGTGGCCCAGAAGACGTCAGGTACGATCCGGGGAATCGTCACCGACCCGTCGGGCGCTGTTCTAGCCAACGTCCCGGTAGAAATTACGAATACCGAGACCGGGGTATCGCGCACCGTAACCACAAATGCTCAGGGCGAGTATGTCGCTCCTGAAGTTGCTGTCGGCACATACAAGGTGACCGTCAAAGCTCCGAACTTCAAGGAGTCGGTCTCGAACAATGTCGACATGCACACCTCGAGTACGCAGACACTGAATATTCAGCTTCAGGTCGGCAGTACATCGGAACAAGTTACAGTAGCCGCCAGCGAAGTTCAGGTACAGACTGACAACGCGGCGCTGGGCGAAGTTGTCACTGGCGAGCAGGTTCGCGAACTGCCGTTGAATGGACGCAGCTTCGTGCAGTTGACCCAGTTGCAGCCGGGCGTTTCCGCCGCCGACAACTTCAGCGCCAACAACAAAGGCCTGCTGGCCGGCGTTGACTTCTCAGTCAACGGCAATGCCACCACGAACAACCTGTTCCTGGTGGATGGCGCAAACAACAACGACGTAGGTTCCAACCGCACCATTTTGATCTACCCGTCGATCGAAGCGATCAGCGAGTTCAAGATGCTGCGTAACTCTTACGGTCCGGAATACGGACAGGCGTCGGGCGCGGTCATCAACATCGTGACTCGTAGCGGTTCGAACCAGTGGCACGGCGACGTTCTTTACTTCGGTCGCAACGATGCCCTGAACGCAGAAGAGTGGTTCGCCAAGCAGGGCAACCTTGCTTCGATCGCGTCGTCTGGGAAGCCATTGCCGGAAAACGGCAAGAATGAGTTACGACGCAACGACTACGGCTACTCCATTGGCGGACCAATCAAGAAGGACAAGCTGTTCGTCTTCTGGAGCCAGGAATGGAATAAGGAAGTCCGCGGTATCACGCGGACGTCGTGCGTGCCTTCGCAGGCAGAGCGTAACGGCGATTTCTCAAACCCGGGTTGCGGCGAAACCAAGCCATCGGTTCCCAGCTGCGATCCGACGAAGGATCCGACCTGCATCATGGGAGCCTACGGCAAGAACCCCAACGGCGTGTTACCGGGATTGGTGGCGGTCGGAGCGAATCCAGCTACGCCCTACGTACTCCCGGGGCTTGACAACGGCGGCGCGACCCTCGAGCAGTGGCTGCCTTTGCCGAACATCGGGGCGAACGGCTGGAGCGCGTCGCTCAACACGCCGATCGACTGGTCACAGTGGAACCTCCGTCTGGATTACAACATCAGCCATTCCCAGACGTTGATGTTCCGCATGACCCAAGACAGTTGGACGAATAACGCGCCCAACGGCAACTCGACGTTGGGCTTGTGGGGCGACGCAATTTACCCCGCATTGAACAGCAACTGGCAGCAGCCGTCGAAGCAGGTTGTTGCCCGCCTGACCTCAACCATCGGAACCTCGATGGTCAATGACTTGGAGTTTGCCTATTCGGATAACCGGATTAACATCACTCCTGGTGGTACGAATCCCGGGCTGTTGCCGGCAATCACCGCGGCAATTCCGCCAAGCTATCCCGAGGCGCTGAAGACCTCCAAGTTGGGAACCCCGACCCTGTGGGGCGGCTTGGGGGGTTACACCAGCGGCAACACGCTGTGGCTCATCGCTCCCTGGAAGAACAGTCTCGACATCTACACGGTTCGTGACGACTTTTCCAAGGTGGTGGGTGCACAGACGCTGCGGTTCGGCGCGTTCCTGGGTTGGAACGGCAAGAACGAGTACGACGGTTCTACCAGCTCGACTGAGTATCCGCAGTTTGGAACGAGTTGGGGAGCTAGCATCCCGACCGGAAATGATCTGGCAAATCTTCTGATCAAGAATCAGGTCTGGAGCAACATGGCCGAGCAGTCCACCAACACGAATGTCCACCTCCGTTGGCGCGACTACGAGCTCTATGCTGCGGACAACTGGAAGATACGCCGCAATCTGACCGTCGACTTGGGTGTTCGGTACTCGATTCTGACGCCTCCGTTCCAGCCGCAGAACCAGTTCACCAGCTTCCGTCCGCAGCTTTGGAGCCAGGCCCTCTACAACCAATACGGGCCCGGCGATGCTTGCAACGGCCTGATCACGGTCCCCGGCTACAGTCCCTGCCAGAACGCGAACGGGGTCGTCGGCACCGACTTCACCCCGGCCGGCTATGGCCAGAACAAGTATCTGAAGGACCCCAACTATCACTTGTTCGCCCCTCGCATCGGCCTATCGTGGGATCCTCTGGGTAACGGCAACATGGCAGTGCGTGCCGGTTTTGGTCAGTTCTTCCAACGTGACCGCACTACACCGGCGTACGTGAATGCCAACAACGCGCCGTTCTCGGTCAGCAACACGTTCACCCGCACTCTCGATACTTCACCCGTCGTTTCGGGCAACCCGTGTGGTACGACTACTACATGTCAGCCGTCAGGTGGGTATGATCCGAGCAATCAGGTGTCCAACTCCTTACAGTGGAACTTCGCAGTTGAGTACGGTTTCACCAAGAACGCGACCGTTGAAGTTGGATACGTCGGCAATCACGCCATTCACCAGTTGAACAATTGGGACGTCAACCCGGTACCGCAGGCGGATTGGACCAGTGCGGCGTTCCTGGCAGCCGGCAGTCAAAACGCGCTGCGGCCGTACACGGGCTGGGGCACCATGACATGGTGGAACAACGTGGGCAGCGCTTCCTACAACGCCCTTCAGGTCTTGGCTAAGTACCAGGTCCAGAAGTTCCAATTACAGGCCGCCTATACCTGGGGCCACTCGATCGGTGATATAGACAACACCAACTCCAACGGTGGTGGCCCCAATTCGGAAAGCTACACCTTGGGTACACTGCCTTCCACGGATCGCGGCAACACGGCGATCAACCGCCCGCAGATCTTCGTGGCCAATGCGGTGTACTACCTGCCCACGCTGAAAGGTCAGAATGGGTTTGTAGAGGCGGTAGCCGGTGGATGGGAACTGGCCGGCATTACGCAATACGCCACGGGTGTGTCGACAGCCTTTGGCCAGGCCGGCGTCAGCGAGGCGACGGGCATAAACCCAGCGACCGGTAATAGCTACCTGGCACCCGGCTCGACGGGAGGTGGAGCGCTGAACTCGTTGTTCGGCGACGGCTTCACGGGCCCGCAGCGGCCGCTGATTTCAGGAGACGGTTGCAACGTAAGTGGACCCCATCCTGGTAATGAAGTTCTCAACCCGCAGGCGGTCACACTTATCGGCTACCAAATCGGGACGTACCCCTATGGGGCCGGTGTCGAGCCGCGTGGTTATTGCCACGGGCCAGGCAACGTCAACACGGACTTCTCGATTGACAAGAACTGGCGTGTTTGGGGTGAGAGAATGCGGATCCAGTTCCGCATGGACTTCTTCGACCTCTTCAACCACGTCAATTTCCGAGGCGATAACATGAACGGCGTGATGGGGCAATCAAGCGTCATTCAGAACGTCAATTGCGGGCCGGTGAATGTGGCAGGTTATTACCAGCCGTGCAGTCCGAGCAACAACATCATCACCCGGCAGACGTACAACTTCAACGCCGGGTTTGCCACCACTACCAAGGGTGCAAGAGAACTGCAGTACGGTTTGAAGGTGATCTTCTAACTGTTCTGTACCTCAACTCGTAACCGAGACCGGCAGTGCCTGTTACAATCAGGTACTGCCGGTTCGCCTTTGCGAAGCGACCAAGCTTCCCGAGCCGGTTCGCCCAGGAAATTTCTACCGTCAATATTTTGAAGCCGTGATCCCGATTGGTTCCCCTCTTCGTTGCTGTCTTGCCTTCTTCTTTCTCCTATGGGTCACGGCACTCTCGGGATTTGCCAGCCAACCCCAGCCACAAAGCGCTAAGAAGTCGTCCTCAAGCCCCAAGCAACCAACAGCCCAACAAAGCCAAGCTTCACCCTTCGAGGAGCTTCAGAGGCGGGTCCAGGCACAACGTGACGCGATCCAGTCGGGGAATCCTGCGACGGTCGAGTCCGCCAGCCGGACGATGGTCGCATTCGCCTTGCGGGGAATGGCGCAGATTCGTTCGCTGGAAGCCGCATGGCCACAGGCGATTGAACTCTACCGACAGTCCCTGGCGCTGGAGGACGATACTGCGACCCACCTGGCGGTAGCCGTGGCCTGTATAGCAGGTGACCGCTACGACGAAGGACTTGTCGAGGTCAACAAGGTCCTGGCCGTCGAGCCCAAGAGCGCTGAAGCCTGGCATACCAAGGGCAAGATCCTGATGGCCAAAGAGGACTACAAGGGAGCGGTCGAGGCCACGGCGCGCTCGCTTGAATTGCACCGCGATGCCAATGCCCAATTGTTGTTAGCACTGGCCTATCTCAATCTCAAGGAAAAGCCAAAGGCTGAAGCGGTTTTTCGGCAGATGACGCAAGACTACGGCGATCGGGCCATCTGGCACGTGATCATCGGCGGGGCCTACCGGGAAACCGGCTATCAATCCGAAGCTGTCGAGGAATTCCGCAAGGCCATCGCGATGGACAACACAGTGCCGCATGTCCATTATTTTCTTGGCCTGACCCTGATGGAGATCAACAACAACGGCACGACTCCCGAGATCATGCACGAGTACCAGGAGGAGGTCCGGCAATTTCCAGATGACTTCTTCGGAAACTACGGACTGGGGGGACTCGAATCCCGCGACGGGGACGTGGAGCAATCCAACAAGCACCTGCTGGCGGCGTCGAAAGCCGATCCCAACAATCCTGATCCTTACATGTATCTCGGGCTCAATGCCTTTAAGCAGCACGATAATGCGGCGGCTGAAACGTACTTGCGCAAGGCGATCCTTCTGACCGGGGACAATGTATCACGCAACGACTACAACATCCGCCGGGGATACATCGCGCTGGCGCGAATTCTTTCAAGCGAAGGTAAGAAAGAAGAGGCCCAAGTTTACTTCGACAAAGCCAAAACTTTGAGCGATTCGCAACATCGTACGAATGAAGAAGCCTTCTCATCCTATCTAAACAATAATAAAGACGACGCAGGGCCGGGGGTAATGTACAGCAGACCTGCTCCGAAGCCCAAGGTCCCAACTGACCAGCCCGCGCAAGTTGATTTCACTGCCGATATCGGCACAGTGCAACTGGAGAATACCCGTCTGACTCCTGCTCAACTTGAAGAGGCTGAGAAGCGCGTGAAAGACCTGCGTGCGATTCTTGGCACCGGCTACAACGACTGGGGGACGTCGGAAGCCAAACGGGGACAGTTCGGCCTGGCGCTGTTGCATTTTCAGGACGCGGAAAAGTGGGACAACTCCACGCCGGGAGTGATGCGCAACGTGGGCCTGGCCGCACTGAAGCTGGGGAACAATGACGAGGCCGCCCGCGCCTTCCGAGTGGCCGTGGACAAAGACCCCAACGATATGTCGGCGCGTTCGATGCTGGCCATCTCGCTCTATTCGTCACGCCAGTACGCCGAGGCCGCCAAGGCGTTTGGCGAGATTGGCGACGGCAACTATCGCGACCCGCGCATGGCTTATGCATGGGCCTTCTCACTGGCCCGAATCAACGATCCGCAGAAAGCCACCGAGGTGCTGAACAAGCTCACCGCGCAGCCGCTGCCGAAAGAAATGTGGATGACGGCCGGTGACGTCTACAGCCAGGTCGACGACCAGGAAGACGCATTGCGTTGTTTTCGGAAGGCAACCGAGTTGGATCCAACGATGGAGCGAGCGCACCACTTCGCAGGAGTGGCGCTGATTCGCCTGGGGCGTCCGTCGGAGGCGATACCTGAATTTGAGGCGGAGTTGAAGCTGACTCCCGACGATCCGGACACGGAATACAACCTGGCATTCGCTCTGCTCGAGACATCGCAGAAGGACCAGGCGATGGCCATTCTGCGGGCCTTGGTTGTGGCCCATCCCGACCACGCACAAGCGCAGTATCAATTGGGTAAGGAATTACTTGCCAACGGAAACGCCGACGAGGCCATTCAACATCTGGAGGCTGCGGCGCGGCTGGATCCGCAAGACGATTACATTCACTACCAACTGCAGGCTGCCTATCGCAAGGCCGGCCGCACAGCGGACGCGGATAAGGAACTCGCAGTCTATCGCGACATCAAAGACCGAAAGCGGGAAACCAGCACTCCTCAGCCAAAATAATAGTTGCCTTTAAGATTTCCAGGGCATAACGCAACGTTGGCGGCTGCTTTCAAGAGCCAGTTCCAGAGCGCGCATCACGCGCAATGCCTGTCCCGCGGTGACTGCGAGGGGAGCAGTGCCGAGCATCGCATCTCTGACATTCAGGTAGTACCGGCGGTAATCGCCGGGGAGAGTCGGAAACTTATCGGTGATAAAAGAGTCTCCCTGCGCGACGAGGAGCGTGCCCCAGCGTTCCGGGGCTTCGTAGCCCCAGAATTCGCTGGCGGGCGTTTCGCCACGTTTGAGCGCGTCTTCCTGGGGATCAAGGCCGCACTTCAGATAGCCGCCGTGGGTGCCTTGAATCACAAACCGCGGCGTCTGTGTGCTGACTAACGATCCCGCTCGCAACAGGGCACGCAGGCCCGAGTAGTAGAGCACAACATCAAAGGCATCGTCTACCGCGGCCCCGTCGCGCTCGATGCGCACATCGGCGCCGACGGCCACAGGCGTGCCAAAAAGCACCATGGCCTGATCGACGAGGTGAGGGCCGAGGTCGAAGAGCACGCCGCTTCCGGGCTCATTGCGTTCGCGCCAGGCGTTGTCTTTGAGATGTGGACGAAAGCGATCGAAGTGGGACTCGAAGAGGACGACGCGGCCAAGCTTGCCTTCTGGAAGCAGATGCTGGATCGTCAGGAAATCGCCGTCCCAGCGGCGGTTCTGGTAAACAGAGAGCAGTCGCTTGTTGGTATTCGCGAGGTCGACCAAGTCCGCAGCGTCAGCGTAGGTGGTGGCGAACGGTTTGTCGATGACTACGTCGCGGCCTGCGAGCAGACACTGCTTTGCCAGGTCGAAGTGCGTGGGGTTGGGAGTTGCGATGACGACCAGTCGGATCGAGTCGATCGCGAGCAACTCGTCAAGGGTGCGGACAACGTGCGCCGCTGGGTACGCCTGCTCCGCCTCGGAGCCCTGGCGCTGGAGAATAGCGGCCAGGCGCAGGCCTTCGACTGCGGCAATCACCGGGGCATGAAACGTGCGCCCGGCAAATCCAAAACCAACCAGTCCAACGTCAATCATGCCAATCTCCGGCGGCTGCCCGATTCAGAATAAACGTCTCCAGAATGCACAAGCCAGTGTAAAACATGGGGCGGCGGCGAAGTTCGTCGCAGCCAGCGCCCAACTGGCTTGGTAACATGTCTGCTTAGAAGCCGTACCAATTTTGTTCGATGAGGACCACGAATCGTGCGACGTCGCGTGCTCTTTGTAATTGTCCTTCTAACGAGTTTCGGCCTGAACGCCGAGACCGCTTCACCGGCGTGGAAGCGGGTGGAACATCTTCGGCACGGCATCAATGCCAGCGAATGGCTGGCGCAATCGAGCGACTATAGTCCGCAGAGGTTGCGCACTTTCACTACCCTTGACGACATCGCGCGGATGCATGCCATGGGTTTCGATCATGTGCGCCTGAGCATTGATCCGGCGGTCTTCAGGTGCCAGGGTCCATGGGAACAGTGCGAGAGGGTGCAGATTGTCGATGAAGTGATTGCCAAGGCGCTGTCGCTGGACCTTGCGGTGATTGTGGACGTTCATCCCAACGACGATTACAAGCGCCAGCTGACGAGCAGCGACAGTGCGGTCGACAAGTTCGCAGCGCTATGGAGCCAGATCGCGACCCATTATGCGAGGAGCGACCCGGAGCGGGTTTTCTTCGAGATTCTGAATGAGCCGGAAGTCGGGATCTACCGCTGGGCGGGGATCCAGCAAAGCCTGGTGAGCGCGATCCGGCGAGACGCGCCGGCGCACACGATTATCGTCACATGCGGAGAGTATTCGAACGCAGACGACCTGGCGCGCATGCCGCAAGTTGCCGACGACAACTACATCGTGAACTTCCACTACTACAATCCGCATATTTTCACGCACCAGGGTGCGTCCTGGGGAGAAGGTTATTGGGCCAGCTTGCGACAAGTGCCATTCCCTGGAACGTCGGAGTTGGTGGCAGGGGCGATCGCAAAGCAGACCGACGAATTTGCGCGGTGGAAGCTGACCCAGTACGGCCTGGAACACTGGGACGCACAGCACGTCGCGGGCGAAATCCAATTTGCTGCCGAGTGGGCAAAGCGGCGAAATGTGCCGCTCACTTGCAACGAGTTCGGCGTCTATCGCAACTACTCCAATCCGCAAGATCGACTGCGCTGGATTGAGGCGGTCCGCACCGCGCTGGAACAGAACAAGGTCGGGTGGACGATGTGGGATTACCAGGGCGGCTTTGGAGTTGTCACCAAGAATAATGGGACGACGGTTGAGGATGAGGGAGTGTTGAAGGCGCTAGGAGTGCAGGCGCGTTGATTGCGAACGTAGTGGCCGCATTTGTTAGAAGAGATCGCCGATGATACAGCTCGCCATCTTCGTGCTCCTGCTGTTCGGGTATTCGCTGGTTTCACGGCGACTTGAGCAGACCGTTCTCACTGCGCCTATCGTATTCACGATCGCAGGAATCCTTATGTTTCCTGCGTTGCCGGCGATCCTGCAAGCTGGATTCAACGCAAATGTGTTTCTCCGGCTAGCGGAAATCGGGCTGGTTTTGCTGCTCTTCACCGATGCCAGCCGCACCGACTTCAAATTCCTGAGGACCATTGGAAATCTACCCATACGTTTGTTGAGCACGGGAATGTTGCTCACGATTTTTCTAGGCATGGTCGCTGCTCGGCTTGTATTTCCGGAGCTGTCTCTGTGGGAGGCTGGGATTCTGGCTGTCATTCTTACTCCCACTGACGCGGGGCTGGGACAGGTGATTGTGAACAGTACGCGCGTGCCGATGCGCGTCCGCCAAGCGCTCAATGTAGAGGCCGGCCTCAACGATGGATTGTCGGTGCCATTTCTTCTTTTCTTCATGGCCCTGGCTGCGGCCAAAATCGAAGGCGGGCCAGAGAGCCTGGCAGAGTTTATTGGGCAGCAACTAGGCTACGGCGTGGTGGTCGGCGCGATAATTGGCCTCGCAGGTGGATGGGTGTTGGGCTGGGCGCGACGTCGTGACTGGGTGGCAGGACCGTTTCGGCAGATTGCGGTGGTCGCGCTGCCGCTGCTTTGCATGGTGATATCCGAAATGGTGGGCGCCAGCATGTTCATTGCGGCTTTCGTTGCAGGCTTGACGGTGCAAGCGGGATTTAGAGATGCGGGGAAGGACAGTGTGGAGTTTACAGAGGAGTGGGGACAGCTAATCAACCTCTCCGTGTTCTTTTTATTTGGCGTGCTCATACTGAAGGATTGGCCGCAGTACACGGCGCGGGCGCTGGTGTACGCGGTTCTAAGCCTTACGGTAGTGCGGATGGTTCCGGTGGCGATAGCGCTGATTGGTACGGGTTTGAGCCCCGCCAGCGTGGTGTTCATGGGATGGTTTGGTCCGCGGGGATTGACCTCTATCGTGCTTGGACTGGTATATCTGGAAGAAGGAATGTATCTGCCGGGGGAGAGTGCGACACGATTGGCAGTGATTGTCACCGTCGCGTTGAGCATCTTCGCGCACGGATTCAGCGCCGTGCCGGGAATCAACCTTTATGCTCGCAAGATCGCAGCGCTCGGTGCTGATGCGCCGGAACATCGAGAGATGGGCGCATAACGACGATGCACATTGGCGGTTGAGAGCGCCGCATTGTATCCTCAGACCGTGACGGCTCCCTCGAAAGCCAGACGTTCGCCCACTCCGGGCCTGCTGTTCGGGCTGGTGGTAACGCTCGCGGCAGTGGTGGCGTACACGGGATACATCACCTATCAGATTAAGGGACTACGCGAACTGCAAAGCAACATTATCGACCGCAATCGTAAAGACTCTCTGCAACTGTTGCGCATCCAGAACGACCTCAATTTGTTGGGGATCGCGATGCGCGACATGCTCGACAACACTGAACCGTATCCGCTGAGCGCGTGGGCGGGGCAGTTGCAGCGCATTCGGCAGGACCTGGCCGACGCGATGCGGCTGGAGGCGGAGTTGTCGGTTGCGTATCGCACGGCCGAGCAAAGGCACTACATGGAAGAGTCGCTGGCGCAGTTCTGGGGAGCGGCCGATCACATGTTTGCGCTGGCGGCCGACGGCAAAGAGGCTGAGGCCCGCGATCAGATCAGGGTGTCGCTGCAGGCGCACCAGGCGGCGTTGAGTATTGCGGTAGCGCGGCAGTTGGTCGCTAACAATGAAGCCGAGCAGCAGGCGGGAGAGCGGATTCAGGAGATCTACTTCCGGGTACAGCGCCAGGTCATGCTGTTCCTGCTGGCGACGCTGGTGCCGATCGTGCTCACCAGCTTGTATCTCATCCGCTCGAACCGGCGGCTTTTCCAACAACTCTCGAACTTGTCGGAGCAGCGCAGCGAGTTGGCGCAGAAACTGATTGCCACGCAAGAATCGACATTGCTACATATTTCGCGCGAGTTGCATGACGAATTTGGCCAGATACTGACCGCAATTGGGTCAATGCTGGGGCGGGCGGGGCGGCAGGCCCCGGAAGGGTCTTCTTTGCGCGCCGACCTGGTGGAGATTTCCGAGATAGCGCAGTCGACGCTGGACAAGGTGCGCAGCCTCTCGCAAGCACTGCATCCGGTGACGCTCGAGGAAGCCGGGCTAGAGAGTACAGTTGACTGGTACCTCCCGGTAGTGGAACGGCAGAACGGAATCGTCATACACTACAGCAAGATGGGGAATGCGTTTCCGGTGGAGAGCCGCGCCGGGATTCACGTTTACCGGGTGCTGCAGGAGGCGGTCAATAACGCCACCCGGCATTCCGGTACGAAGGAAATCTGGGTGCGGCTACGCTTCCTCGAGGACTCGCTGGAGTTGGACGTAGAAGATCACGGCGACGGCTTACATTCGAATGGCAAACGAGGTATCGGCCTGGTGGCCATGCGGGAACGGGCGGAGTTGGTGAACGGCAAATTGCAGTTTCTGCATCCGCAGGGCGGTGGAACACTCGTGCGCCTCTCGGTTCCAAAAGAAGCTGCTGGAGTTAGCGTATAGGAGCTCATGACAGAAAAAATTTCCGTGCTGCTGGTTGATGATCACGCTCTGGTGCGCCGTGGGTTCCGGCGCATGTTGGAGGACGAGGAAGACATCGTCGTCAAAGGAGAGGCCAGTGATGGCGAGGAAGCTGTCCGTCTGGCGCAACAACTGCAACCCAGCGTGATCGTGATGGATTGCGCGCTGCCCGGCATCAGCGGACTGGTGGCGACGCGGCAAATCCTCGAGCACAATCCGAAAGCGGCGATCTTAATGTTGAGCATGCACTCGGAAGATACTTGGGTGCGGCAGGCGCTCGAGTCGGGTGCCCGCGGCTACATGTTGAAGAATGCGGTGGATCTTGAGTTGGTGACGGCGATCCGACGCGTGGCCGCGGGGGAAGAAGTGCTTGATCCACAGATCGCGCGCAAGGCCACACTCAAGGGCGAACGCGAGACAGGGCTGACGGTCCGCGAATTGGAGATTCTGCAGCTCATCGTTGGCGGGCTGTCGAACAAGGAAATTGCGAGCCAACTCAACCTAAGCGCGAATACCGTGGCGGTGCATCGCGCCAACATTATGGATGCGCTGGGAATCCATAAAACAGCAGAGTTAGTGGTGTACGCTATCCGAAACGGCTTGGTGAACATTCCGTAGGGTTGTACCTAAGTGTAGTGTTATCTGTTGTTTGGAAGATGACACGATAGTGTCACTACGATACGTCAAAAAGAATTCTACATTTAGTAGATTTCGGCTATTGCAGCAGCCAGTTGACGGCGGTTATCATGACATTGCGAGCTTGAGATAAGCAGTTTTGAGTTTCGCACTTCCTCTGGAGCAAATTTCGAGTCCCTGTGGCCCCACCCCATGACAGACTCGAAAGTTGCTCCATATTTTTGTATTCATTTCTTTCTTTCCCCCTAAAGACTTCCTTCGGGTTGTCAGGTTTGGGCGTCGCCTCGAGCCGCTGACGGGAACTGTCTCCGTGATAACCATTTAGTACAGGCAACGTTGGGTTGTGAACTATAATCTGTGGCACCTATGAGCCACGGCCGCCAGACTACATCCATGTGCAAGTCATTGTGTTTGGCTATCATCAATCTCTCTCTCTCTTTCGCTGCGGTCGCTCAATCCCAGACCACGGTGCAGCGCCCGCCGATTACAGGCATTTCCCACGTCGCGTTTTACAGTAGCAATCTTGAGAGCGCCAAAGCGTTTTATGGCGGTTTGTTGGGCTTGGCTGTGGACCAGTTCCGACCGAACGTCTATCACGTCGGATTGCAATCGGTTGAATTGGAAGCGCTGCCGGCTAAGCACGGGCACGACTTGATTTCGCACGTGGCCTTCGCGACAACCGACGCGGAGGGCGTCCGGAAGTATCTGGCGAGTCACGATGTCAGTGTGCCCGATAAGGTCAGCACAGGCGGGGACGGCACGGCATGGTTTGCGATGAAAGATCCGGAAGGGAATCCGATCGAGTTTGTGCAGGCTCGACCTGCACTTACGGGTAGAGGTCCGGAGGCCCCGGTTTCGAAGGTGATGATTCACGCCGGGTTTGTGGTGCACGATCGCGCGCTGGAAGACAAGTTTTACAAGGACTTGCTCGGCTTCCATCTGTATTGGCAAGGCGGAATGAAAGATGGCGAGACGGACTGGGTGGATATGCAGGTCCCGGACGGGACGCAATGGCTAGAGTACATGCTGGTGCGGGGAACCGAGCAGCCGTCGCCCAGGGTGCTGGGAATCTTGAACCACATCGCCCTGGGTGTTCCGGAGATGGGCCAGGCCGCGCAATTGCTGCGGTCGCGCGGGTGGAAGCCGACCGACCAAGAGAAGCAGCAGATAGGCAAAGATGGCAAGTGGCAGTTGAATTTGTATGATCCTGATGGAACGAGAGTGGAATTGATGGAATTCACGCCGGTGCAGACACCGTGCTGTTCGCCGTACACGGGCCAGCACCCACACTGAGGTGCTATTTAGTGGGTTGGTTTAGGAAAGGGAGACGATGATCACGAGACGCAATTTCCTGCAATTATCTGCCGCTGGAGTTGGCGCGCTGGCGCTGTCGGACCTGGCTTTCGGCGCGGTCAAGCCTTTTCCCGTCGGGGTGCAGCTCTACACCGTACGCGAGCAGGCAGAGAAAGACCTTGGCGCCGTGCTGGCCCACATCAGCATGATCGGCTACAAGGAAGTTGAGACTTACTGGAACGTTTACACGCACCCGGCGAAAGAGCTGCGGAGCATGATTGTCGACAACGGGCTGTCTGTGCCCAGCGGTCACTTCGACTACGAGGGCCTGGAGTCGAAACTCGATTACGCCAAAGAACTGGGCGTGCAATACATCATCTGTCCCATGCTCCCCAAGACTATGTGGACCTCGGCTGACGGCTTCAAGAAAGCGGCCGACCAGTTCAACAAATGGGGCGAACAGGTGAAGGGCATGGGGATGCAGTTCGGCTTTCACAATCACAACTACGAGTTCCAGAAGTTCGGCAACACGACGGGTTTTGACATTCTCACGCAGACCGCTGACCCGAAGCTGGTATGCCTCGAATTGGATTGCTACTGGATTACGCAGGCGGGACAGGACCCGGTCGCGATGCTGAAGAAGTACGGCAGTCGGATTCAGTTGCTGCATCTCAAGGACCGCCAGGCGGGCTTCCCGACGACGCAGATGTTAGGTCCCGACGCCGAGCACATCACCGAGGTTGGCAGCGGCACGATCAACTGGAAGGCCGTGATTGAGACCGCGCAACAGACCGGTGTAAAGTACTTTTTCGTAGAGCGCGACAACGGCAGCACTCCGGCGTTCGAAAGCCTGCGCATGAGCTACGTTTACCTGAGCAAGCTGATGGCGTAATGGATTGGAAATTTCCGCCCGCGCCCGCAGTCAGGAAACATGGCGCGGGCGTTTGTCCGTGTAGCGCGAGATCCTCGAGATGCTGCTAAGAACTTTCAGTCTTATCGCCGTATTGTGTGTCGCGCTTCTGGCTCTGCCGTTATGCGCGGCCGACGGAACTCCGACACTACTGGTTGATGCGGACAATCGGGCGTCCATCAGCCTCGATGGCGATTGGCACGCGATCGTCGATCCTTACGACAACGGGTATTACGACTTCCGCATGCAGGTACGCCCCGACGGCTACTTTCTGAATGAGAAGCCCGGTACTAGCAACAAATTGATCGAATACGACTTCTCCAAGTCGGCGACGCTAAAGGTTCCTGGCGACTGGAATTCGCAGCGCGACTCGTTGTTTTTCTACGAAGGCACGGTTTGGTACGAGAAGGACTTTCAGTACCAGCGTAAGCCCAAGACCCGCACGTTTCTGCACGTGGGCGCCGCCAACTACGTGGCTCAGGCGTTCGTGAACGGGAAGAAAGCATGTGAACACGAGGGAGGGTTTACGCCGTTCGACTGCGAGGTGACTAGCCTGTTGAAGGACGGCGGAAACTTCGTAGTGATCCACGTCAATGATCAGCGAAAGCGCGATGGGGTTCCGACCCTGAATACCGACTGGTGGAATTACGGTGGTCTTACGCGCGATGTGTCGCTGATCGAGACGCCTGAAATATTTGTTGACGACTACTCGCTGCAGCTACAGCGGTCAGATGGCTCGACCATTGCGGGATGGGTGCACGCGGTTGGCGCTAGTCCGGGCACGCAGGTAGCGGTAAAAATTCCTGAGTTGAATCTTACTCAAAATGCAACCACCGACGAGCAAGGGAAGGCTGCATTCTCGTTCAAGACGACGAACTTGCAACGGTGGTCGCCGAAGAATCCAAAACTGTATGAGTTCGAGATTAGTGTAGGCAACGATCGGCTCAAAGATGCAATTGGTTTTCGTACGATCGAAGTTCAGGGCGACAATATTCTGCTGAATGGCAAGCCGATCTTTCTGCGGGGAGTGTCCATTCATGCTGAAGCGCCGTATCGTTCGGGCCGCGCATGGAGCGAGCAGGATGCCGAGACGCTCCTTGGCTGGGCGAAAGAGTTGGGAGCTAATTTTGTGCGTCTGGCGCACTATCCGCATGATGAGCGAATGACGCGACTGGCCGACCGTATGGGAATCATGGTGTGGTCAGAAGTTCCGGTGTACTGGATGATCGAGTGGGAGAATCCCGCGACGCTGGCCAATGCGACCAACCAACTGCAAGAGATGATTCGTCGCGACCGAAATAAGGCGTCGGTCGTTCTGTGGTCGGTGGCCAACGAAACGCCGAATACTCCCGCGCGACTTGCGTTTCTGAAGAGCCTGATCGCGACGGTGCACGCGGACGATCCGAGCCGGCCGGTGACGGCGGCGTTGCTGGTGACAACCTCGCCAGACTCTCCGGAGGGCATTCGCACCAAAGTTATTGACGACCCACTGGGAGAGTACCTGGATGTGCTGGGATGCAACGAATACATCGGCTGGTATGAGGGAACGCCGGAGTTGGCGAGCCGGACGCGGTGGAAATCGAACTACAACAAGCCGCTGATCATGAGTGAGTTTGGCGGCGACGCCAAGTTCGGCTTGCACGGTGCGCCGGATCAGCGATGGACGGAGGAGTACCAGGAGAGCATCTACCGCCAGCAGATTTCGATGCTGAAACAGATTCCGTTTCTGCGCGGGATCAGCCCGTGGATCCTGATGGATTTCCGCTCGCCGCGGCGGACTTTGCCAGAGATACAGGACTTCTATAATCGCAAGGGCCTGGTATCGAACGAAGGGCAAAAGAAGAAGGCGTTCTTCGTGCTGCAGGAGTATTACAACAGCCTTGCTGCGCAAGCGAACTAAGTACTTATTTCTTTGCCGTTGTCGCTCCGGAGGCCACCACCAGCGGCACATCCACGGTGCCAATCTGCTGTGACGGGCGGTCCATCACTCCCAGGCGCAAGTTGTAGGCACCGGCCGGCAAAGTCATTTCCTGCTGGGCAGGGATGCCATTGTTCATCACGGTATCGTAGGCTGCTGCCTTGATCGTTCCATCGAGCGTGTTCGAAGCATGTCCAACTTCCTTGCCGTCCTTGTCGTAAGCAATGGCGATGCAGTCGAGCACGATCCGTTTTTGCTGGTCAGGCGCCTCGGTGAAGGTCACGCCATTCGGATTAACGACGTAGCGGATGCGGACGTCCTTGTGTTCTGCGTCGGGCGGCAGCACCGCGGCGGTAATAAATAGCATGGTTGATTGCGGCATTCCAGGCTGCAGCGCGCCGCGGAGAGCGGCGACCCCGGTTGTTGAGGACGTCGCTTTCGCTGGTGAGGAATAATAGCCGCGACGATAGGACAGCTTGACGTCGGGATGGGCGGTTTTGACTTCGATGCGATGGAAAGCCGTCTGAGGATCCACCTTGTCGGGTGTATAGGCCAGAGTGTAGTAGGTTGCTCCGTCTTCCATGCTGCGCTGCATGGCCCGCTTGAGATCGTTGGTTCCGAGGAATGCTTCGCCGCCGGTCTGCTGTGCCACAGACATCATCGTGTAACGCTCGTCGTGGTGGGTGGAGGCTTGGGCTGCCAGCAGGTCTCCGTAATTCTGCGAGTTCTCGGACATCGTCCAATTGCCAGCTTCCGTAGCGCTATTGGAGATGTCGACCCCACGCCCCTGTAGGCCGCGGACATCGACGGGATAGACGGCGATGCGGGATTTCGCCAGCAGAGCACCAGCGGCCGCCAGTTCCGTCTGGAAATTGGCGGCGTTGCGCCAGGGCTGCGTGTCCATCTTGGGGTCGGCTTCGATCTGAATCGGAAAACTAGTCGACAGCCAGATTAAGTTCTTGCGCCCAGGATAGCCGGATACGGCACGCGACAAGGATTCGAATGCCGCCACGGTGAAATTCGCCCGGTCCGCGATTTGAAAGCTGTCCATATCGCGAATCTGCTGCTCTCTGCCCACCGTCATCTGGGTGATCATCGCGTTATCGGATGGGTCAGTACTGGCAGCGGCAGGGGCGCTTGCCGTTGCTTCGCGAGCGGCATAAGCGATCTGGCCGGTGGTATGCTGACGTTCCGCTTCGGTCGTGAGCACGTGCGAACGCGAAGGCTTCAGGTTCTCCGCGGCCTTCAAAAGTTTTTCGGGGTCGTCCGTAAAGCCCTGCACCATGCTTAGGCGGTTGGTCAGAAGATAGAGCGCGATGGGTTGTCCCTTGGGCGCGGTCTGAAGCATTTCGAGCAATTGCTTGCGGGAATACTCCTGGTCGGCGGTGGGCGTGTTGAGGAGGTCGAACAGGACGATGGTCCAACTGTCGGCTGTAGCGGCCGCAGGATGGTTGGAATATGTATTCGGAGGCAGCTTCGGCGTGCTGTCAGCAGCAGAAGCCTGCACGTCCGTTGTGCCGCCGTGCGGCTCGAACACTCGAACTTGCTGCGGCTTGCCATCCTGCATGACGGTGAAGTCAGATTGCTTCAGCCCCGGAATCGGTCGGCCCTGCTTGTCGGTGACAACGACGTCCACTTGCACCAGACGGGTCGTAGTGCGGAAGACGGCGTTGGCGGGGTTTCCCTCAGCGGCGGGAGGCGCCTGCTGAACTTGAGAGTCAGGCGCGGAGGCGGGAGGTGCGGAGGTGTTCGCCGCAACCGTGGTGTTAGTTCCAGGCGCAGCCGTCGTAGGAGCGACCGTAGTCGTCGCGCTTGCTGTAGCGGAGGCGCCGGTCTTGGTAGCTGGTCCCGCTTGCGCCGTTTGAGCTGCCACAGCTTTCGACCATGCCAGCGAATAAACCTTGTCCAGGTAGAGGACGTAAACGCACATCAGGTTGTAAGTATCGGCGTAGACCTTGGGGTCCAGTTCGGTACGAGTGAGGCGAACCTGTTCGACCTTGCCGGGCGGATTGATCGCGGTATAAGAGGCGGAATGAATCACGATCGCCGGGATGTTCGCTTCTTCGAACGCCCGCGCTTCGGTAGCCGGGATGTCGTTAATCTGTTTTGGATCTTCGGGGACTTTGAGGCTGCGTGCAGCAATCGGTAATACCTTGCTCAGGGTCGTGGGTTCGTGCGCGACCTCTTTGAGCACGGGACTCTTTCCAACTGTTGCCACGCGCGAAGTATCGGGGCCAGGGAAGGCGTAGGCTGCAGGCGTGCGGCCCACCTTGTCGATGTCGATCATTGCCCTGATCTGGGCTCGCTGGTCAGTGGTCAACTGCTTCAGATACCAGTTGGCTCCGGCGAATCCTTTGTCGTGCCCGGCAAACGCCGCAAGTACCAGCGTCTGTCGATGAGGCGCGGAATTCAGCGACTCCGCCAGCAAAGGAAGCATAACCGCTCCGCCCCAATCGACCAGGGCTTCTTCGCCGTGGGCCTTCGAGTCCAATCGGGTACCAATCACGATGGCACCGGGCTCCGGCCCTGGCAGCGTGCAGATTATGTTGGGTAGCTCTTCGTTAGGGACTGTCTGCTCCTGAATCTGGTCGCCGGTGCATCCCGAGGCACGAAACTGCGCGCGAACGGTGTCGATCCGTTCCTTGTCAGTGGCGGGAACCGTCTGTAAGCGCTTATCGATAACCTGCTGTTCAATGCGGACGTAGACGAGGTTGTCAGCGAAGCACGTGACGGCGAAAATCAATACAAAAGAGAGCTTGAAAAAGCGATCCAACAGGAACCTCATGAGCACAACCACCTGAATAGCGTATATAGGCTAACACCAAGGAGGGCATGAAGTTGTATCGGATTGACCGGGAATTACCGGGATGGTTTCGGAGGGAATTGGTCGCGCCAGGGTTCGATGTTGTCAGCGGCCGGCTGCGGCCGGGCTTGCCCCTGAATATGGAATCGACGCCGCACCGACAATCTGTCCCGAGTCAGGGCTTTGAACCAGGATGATCGCGCGAAGGTCTGGCTTCTTCCAATCGGACTTGGCAGGAAGGTCAACGGTTGTTTCGAACTTGCCGTCAGCCGTGTTCCCCAGCGACTTGAGGTTCCTGACAACCGCGCTGTGGGTGAGCACGCGCCCGCCGTTTTCGCCGCCGTTCACTTTCGTTGTCAAGTCGTCTTCTGTGATGGCGAGCAGCACCTTCTGCTTGCCATGGGTCGAATCGTCAACCGCGACCGACAACTTAGTTGGTGACAGCAGGCGTAATGAAACCTCCGAAGTCTTCGGATCGCTCGACGCATCTCTCAGCATAGTTTGCACACCTGAGACACTATTGCCCACGCCTTGGAGCCGGCCGTCCACTACCATCTGCGGCGTATAGGGAGTTGCCAGGTGGAACTGCTTTGCGTAACGGTTCTGGCGGTCGGTGAAATCGGCAGAAGAGAAACGGTCGAACCAGCCTGACGAATTCCAGTAATCGACATGCTCTTCCAGCAGAATGAGCTCTGTGCTTTTGGAAGTGCGCTGATGACTTAGCTGCGTGAGCAGAGCGTCGGCGGGCGGACAATCGGAACAGCCTTCAGAGGTGAAGAGTTCGACCACGACCGGCCCCTGCGCCAACGCCGGAGGTGCGCACAAGGCGAGACCTGCCATAACGAGTAGGAACCCAATCAGGGCCGCGAATGACTTCTTCACCATCATCTGTAAGATGCTCGAGTCCCGATTCGGTTACCAAGGATTGCGAGACTCAAGCCATTGCAACCGCGGAAACCGTCAAATTTACGCATCCGGCTTTCGATTGCATATTTTGTACAACCAGCGATAATAAACTGACAAGAGTTTTATTCGTGAGGTGGAATGGGTTCATGGCTTATCCGGTACGCGTTGCTGGGCATCGCTGCCATCCCCTTTATTTACTACATCATTGCTCTGGTTAGCGCGTGGCGTTTCTTTCGCCATTCAGCTGATTCGTCGGTCTCGAAGTCAGGGTTTACCCCGCCCGTTAGTATTCTAAAACCGGTACGAGGACTCGATCCCGATGCCTACGAAAATTTTGCGAGTTTCTGCCGGCAGGATTATCCAGAATACGAAATCGTGTTTTGTGTCGGCGACCGTTCGGACCCGGTTCTGCCAACTATCGAAAAGGTGATAGCAGATTTTCCGGGGCTGGACATTCGCGTTCTCTTTGGCACGGGCCGTGAAGCTACCAATGACAAAGTGGCCAAGCTGGCTCGTCTGGCCAAGGAAGCGCGATACGAGATTTTAGTCATCAATGATAGCGACGTGCGGGCCGAACCCAAGTACCTGCGGACCGTAGTTGCGCCGCTGGCGGACCCGAAAGTCGGCGCCGTAACTTGCTTCTATACTCCGACCGATGAGAAGACGCTGGTACAGAGGCTGCAAACCGTTGGGATGTATTCCGACTTCTACGCTGGGATCGTAGTGGCGTGGCAGTTGGATGGCGTGAAGTTTGCGCTCGGACCTACTATCGCCACGTCACGAGCGCGACTGGCCGGCTTCGGCGGCTACGAAATGATCGAGAACCGGCCGGCTGACGACTTGTTGGTTGGGCGACTGATCGCGGAACAAGGGTACGAAGTGAAGCTGATTCCGTACTCCGTGCATACGGTGGCGGATTTTCAATCGCTTCGCGACTTGTTTCTCAAACGGCTACGCTGGATCGTGGTGATGCGGCACATGCGGCCCTGGGGACACTTCGGTCTGATTTTCACGCTGGGATTGCCATGGTCGCTGGCGGCCATGGCCTTGTCGCCATCAGTCGCGATCGCCATTGCTTTCGTTGGAGCCTACCTTAGCCTGCGCATCGCGATGACGCTACAAATAGCGTGGTGGGGGCTCAAACAGCCCGCCCCGTGGCTGGGTCTGGCGCTGATTCCAGTATGGGATGCGATGGCCTTTGTAATCTGGCTCGCCAGCTTTACCCGCAGTACGATTCGCTGGCGCGATCGCGATTACTACATTCGAGACGGCGAACTTGTTCCCGTTGCCGTCAGCGCGACCAGCAACTGAGCCCGAACCTACCCGGCTGCTGCTTACACCAGGCTCTTGTCCAGAACTTCCTGAGGCTGTGCTTTCTCCGTGCGCCGGTCGTTCCGTGCATTGCGCCAATTCACCGTGGGCAGGAATTGCGACGAGTCGATGCGGTCCCGATACCGGATGGCGACATGGATCAGGGAGTCCAACAGGGTATTGGACAGAAGATGCGGTTCCAATCCCAGCTTGATCAAGCTCGAATGTTTAGCGTTGTAATAATGACTCTCGGCCTCAACGCGAGGATCAGGAAGGTGCTCAATCTTGACTTTGAGACCTAGCTCTTTGCCGCTCCGCTGCACCATCTGAGCCAGCTCAAGCACATTGAACTGTTCGGTGAACTGATTGAACACCCGAAACTCGCCCGGCTTCGCCGGATTCAGGCAGGCGATTTCGATGCAGCGCACCGTATCGCGAATATCCAGGAACCCGCGCGTCTGGCCGCCCTTGCCGTAGACCGTGAGAGGGTATCCCAAGGCCGCCTGCGCGCAAAAACGGTTCAGCACGGTACCGAAGACCTCGTCGTAGTCGAACCGATTGATGAGTCCTTCGTCCACTGAGACCTCATCGCTCATGGTTCCATACACAACGCCTTGATTGAGGTCGGTTGCCCGAATGCCCCAAGCCTTGCAGGTAAAGGCGATGTTGTGACTGTCATGAACCTTGGAAAGGTGATAGAAGGAGCCGGGCTGCTTGGGGAAGGGCAGCACATCTTTGCGGCCGTTGTGCTCGATGGTGATGTAGCCTTCCTCGATATCGATGTTGGGAGTACCGTATTCACCCATCGTGCCAAGCTTGACCAGGTGGCAGTCGGGCACGAACTCGCGAATCGCGTAAAGAACGTTCAGCGTCCCAACGACATTGTTCGTCTGGGTGAAGATCGCGTGCTTGCGGTCGATCATCGAGTAAGGAGCGGAGCGCTGCTCGGCAAAGTGGACAATGGCGTCCGGTTCGAAAGAGCTGACCATTGAGGAGAGAAACTCATAGTCCGTGACATCGCCCACGTAGGACTCGATGACGTTGCCCGTGAGCTGTTGCCAGATCGCCAGGCGCTCGGCCAGAGGACGAATCGGGGTAAGACTCTGCGCTCCCAGTTCGTGGTCCCATTGCCGGCGCACAAAATTGTCGACTACGGCAACGGAATGGCCTTGGCGTGAAAGGTAGAGTGCGGTCGCCCAACCACAGAAACCGTCGCCTCCCAGAATGGCGATCTTCATTGTTCTTCTCCTCGGAATATGGCCGGCCAAGGGCCGAACACGACTTACCCAATTCTACTAGAGTGCTTTACACCCGACGTAAGTTGCAAGAAACGCCAACCGAATGACACTTTTGGGCTCTGAACGGCGAAATATCAGGGTCGTGCTTGCTCGGGAGCGATAGGATGGTTGGCCAACAATACCTTCCCGCCACTGACCGTAACCGGGTACAGGTTTTCGCTACCCACTAGGCCCTGAAGGCGAGGTACTGCCGAATCCCGGACAACCAAGTATTTCACCGAAGACTGCGCCCAAAGTTCCCGAAATTTGGCATCGTCGATGAAGACGTCAGCAGCCTCCGGAGCGTACGAACCATAGAGCAGGTTGTTAAAACGACCGTTCAACAGCAGCGCCGAACGGTTGGTGTAGAAGAATACCGACGAAAACCAATAATAGTGATGATCGACGATGAGAGTGCCTTGCGGCGAGCGGTTCAAAACCTCGGCAATGGGTCGCGACGACAAGAAAGGATCGAAGTCGACCATCGCCAGACGCGCAGCGTGAAAGAACAAGACCATCATCAATACGGCGGCGATCAACGCGCGTTCGCTCTTGGCGCGTAGCGTACCGAGCATGCCGATCCCGAACGCCAACGCGGCGACAGCGAGCGGCAGGCGAAGGTACGCAAATGATTGCAGCGTAAGGTCTTCCATATGGCCCAGCGAGAGCGTGTAGGCGCCGGGATGGGAACTGAGCGCAGCGGAAATGTCTCCCGGCGAAGGGACGTTGCGCACCAATATAAGGATGGCGACGGCAGCGACCGCGGCAATTCCGGCGATTACGGTGAGTGCGCGAGTGCCGCGCGTAATCCACTTGCCTCCGACGGCAATCGCTGACCCCAGCAGCAAGGCCATCGCCGGGTAGCAGGGCATTGAATAGTACTCTTGCGTGGTTGAGAACGTGAAGAAAATCAGGATAAAGCCGATCCAACAAAGCGCCAGCAGACGTGTCGTGCCGGCGCGGTCGTCCGGTTTGAAGGACAACTTGGCCACAGCAGGAAAATAGACACTCCACGGAAATAGCCATGCCAGGTGGAGCAGCCAAAAATAAAGCCGAGGCACGGTGTTGTAGTCGCGGGGATAGCGCAGATTCAGGAATCGCAGCAACTGTTCGTTGATAAAGAAAAACCACAGGAAGCCGTGGTACTCGCCGGGAACGCTGCGAAGCGTGAAGTCCCAATACGGCGGATTGCGAAGCGTGGCCAAGACATGCCAGGGGGCAGAGATCAGCAACATGATCGTCACCCCTGCGAGCGGGTGGAGGCGTTTCCAGGTTCGAGCCACGAAAAGTTGGCGCGTGATGGCCAAGTAGATCAGGCTCGCAGCCACCGGAAAAACCACGCCGATCAGGCTCTTCAGCAGCAGTCCGACACCGAGACTGGCAGCCAGTGTGTATGCCCAGGCGCGGGGGTGCGGTTCATCCTCATCGAGAGCGCGCAACAATGCCCACATCGCAAGAGCGATTGTCGCTGTCAATATGACGTCGGGAATGAGCACGCGCGTGAACAGCCACAGTCCGACACAGGTTGCCATGCACAGGCCCGCGTAGAAACCCGCACGTCGGCCGAATGCCCAGATTCCAATGGCCGCGGTCAGCCAACACAGACCGATCGACGACAGCGCAATCGGGATGCGAGCAGCCCAGTCGTGCACGCCGAAAATCTTGTAAGAGATGGCCATCAGCCAGTAGAGCAGCGGAGGCTTCTCGAGATAGATCACGCCGTCTAGGCGTGGCGTGACCCAGTCCCCTGAAGCAATCATGTTGCGCGAGATCTGGGCCTGTACCGCGTCGACGTCGTCCTGTAGAGACGGCGGAGAGATGATGCCCCCGAGGTAGATCGTTGCAGCAACCAGAATTACGACGAGATAAATATTCCGGTTTCCTGTGTGCGTCGACACCAAGAATCGGTCCAAATAATTAGGAGAAGACATCGTCGCCGGCGAACTTGCTATGGCCCGTTCACTGATTTCACCAGAAACAGTGTTGGGGCGAAGGTCGTTTCTAGAAGGCATCGTGGAGTGTCAGCACCGCGAGCTGAGCGCGTACCGGAAGTGCTGGTTGCACTATATCAATGATGCCCATGCGCCTTCATCTCGGGAGCCGGCGTGTTATAGCATGGATGCATGTTTTGCCATCATTGGAGTGACTCGCGAGCGCAGGAGCCTGATGGAGTCTCATAAGCCGCTCCAGTTCAAGACTTTTGTCATGATCCTGATCATGATCATCGCTGGTCCGTTGGGAAATGTGCTGCTCGGTAAAGGCATGAAAGGTGTCGGGACGATAACCATGGCTTCGGCGTCCGATCTGGCGCACGTTGTCGGGCGGGTATTCTCTTCGACTTTTGTCTGGCTAGGCGTGGCCTCATTGCTGACGTTCTTTGTCGCCAACATACTGGTGTTGTCGTGGGCGGACTACAGCTTTGTGCAACCGGCATCGTCCATGGCGTACGGCGTCGTCGCCTTGCTGTCCGTCTTCGTGCTGGGGGAGAGCGTGACGCCGTTACGCTGGGCCGGTATCGCAATCATCTGTCTGGGCGTGTTTATCGTGGGCCGGACTAATCCTCGCACCACGGAGCATCGCTAGCCGTGCTCAAGTTCATCTACTTTTTTATGATTGTTGTGGCAGGAACTGCGGGAGAATTGTGTGTCTCGCGCGCCATGAAGGAGACCGGCGAAGTCAAAGACTTCCGGCCGCGCGCGGTCATAAAGGTCATCCTCCGGGCATTGCGGGTGAAGTGGATGGGCATCGGTGTCGGGTTGATGACGCTGGCGTTCTTCTCGTTGTTGGCGGTACTCTCCATCGAAAAGGTCAGCTTCGTTGTGCCGGTTACCGCGTTGAGCTACGTCGCCGGTGCTCTGGGTGGCATGTTCTTTCTCGGCGAAAGTATCAGCCTGCGGCGATGGACTGGAATCGCCCTGGTCTGTATAGGCGTCACACTGGTGTTCATGGGAAGGGGGTAATCGCAAGTGTCCCAACTGGGGGTGACATCCAAACCCCTGACAACATTTGGCGGCTTAACCAAAAAGATGGACTTCCGGGAATTCCTCGCGCAGGCCTTCGCCGCCTTTCGTGCTGACAAGGTGCGTGCCACCATGACCGCCCTGGGCATGGTGATTGGAACCAGTTCGCTGATCCTGGTCGTGACGATTGCACTCTCGGGCAAACAGTACGTGCTCGCCCAGATCGAAAACATCGGCACCAACCTGGTGTGGGCGGAGTACGAGGGCCTGGTCAATGCCGGTGCGAACGCTTCGGTGCGCGATTACCTGACTTACGACGACATGATCGCCGCCGAGCAACAGGTGCCCGAAATCAAGGCGGCCACGCCTGTACTGAATCTTCACGAGCGCATCGCCGCGGGTGGCGATAAAGAACTCGATATTCTCGTACTGGGGGTCGATCCAAGTTATAAAGAAGTTCGGCGGATGCAGGTGGTGACCGGAAGGTTCTTTGACGACCAGGACTCCGAGCTTTTCGACAAGGTCTGCCTGATCACCCAGAAATTCGCCGAGGTCCACTACGGTGGCAGTGAGTTGGCCCTGGGGCAGAGGCTCAAAATAGTTAGTGTGCCCTTCACCATTATTGGAATCTTTCGCGAGAGCATGGAGACCTTTGGCCGCTCGGAGATCCAGGACGACACAATCCTGATTCCTTACACGGTGGCCCGCCGGTTGGCGGGCACCCAGTCCATCAACCAGATCTACTTCACCCTGTACAACAGCGACAGCGTTCCCGCAGGCACGGAAGAGATTCTGCACGTGATCAAGTCGCGGCATCGCCCGGAATCGGAATATAAGGTCGATAACCTCACGGACGTGCTTCAGGTCGCCGAGAAGACCGCGAACGCATTCACACTCATCTTGCTTCTCTTTGCCGTAGTGACGCTGATTGTTGGGGGTGTCGGAATCATGAACATCATGCTGGCTACTGTCAGCGCGCGTATCCGGGAAATCGGCATCCGCAAGGCCGTGGGGGCAACCCGACTCGAGATCGAATTACAGTTCCTCACCGAGGCAGTGTTGATCTCGCTGGTCGGCGGAGGCGTTGGAATATTGATTGGCGTGGCCGTGCCATTTTCGCTTCGGCTCTTCACCGACATTTACATGCCGATCCCCTTTCTCGCTGCGCTGATCGCCATCGTGGTCTCGTGCTCGGTAGGAATAGGGTTCGGAGTGCTTCCCGCCAAACTGGCTGCGAGGCTGGATCCCATTGAATCGTTGCGACACGAATAGCGGCGCCGACCAAGCGCAGTGAGGCAATCGCGATGATTCGTGCGAAGCTGCTCTACCCACCTATTGCTAGATTCAGACGGAACTGGTTGGCCGCTTGGTTGTCGCAGCTGTCGGTTTAGACTTGACGGTTCCACCGCTCTCAGGCCTAACAACGTTGGAAGAAGTTCCGAAGATGAACTCCTCGATCTCATCGATCCGCCCAGTTGCGTCTTTGTACCCGATATCAATCAGGGCGCGCGTGTACTTGGGAGTGAAGAGCAAGTAGCTCATCAGGTCGGAGCACGCTGCTGCGTCCCTTCCCAGGCCGTTCACGAAGTACTGGATCAAGTACGGCATGTCTTTCTGGTGCTGGCGCGCCAGTTCCGACAGATCAACCGAAGGCGTGATGAGAAAGGTCGCCAGAGGGCGCATCTTTTCGCATCCCTCGATACCGGCCTGGCTGATCTTGCCTTCGCGAAGCAGGGTGTTGAGCCGATCCAAATGTTCGATGTCCGTGGCAAGGTGGTCCAGGAACATCACGTTGAAGATGACTCCCATGACCTGGGCCAACGAGGGTTCAGTGTCAGTTGCAGTTTCTTCCTGGTGTTCAAGGCTCTGGCCGCGCGCCCCGATCCCGAACACTCTCTCCGCCCCCAGCCGAATCACGGGACTAAGCGGCTGCTGGAGACGCAGGCATCCGTCGCCGAAATATGCCGTGCCCCGCGCCGTTTTGAGTCGCACCGGTTGAAACACCAGGGGAATCGCTGCCGATGCGCAAATGTGGTCGGTGGTGATCTTGGTCGCCAGTGTGACGCGCCGGCTCCGGTTCCACATGGGATGTCCCTTCACTCCCTGAATGAAGAGATAACTCTTGCCCGAGTTGTAGTTGGTGGCCGAAATGGCCAGCGCGTAAAGATGACCGCGCTTGATGTTCTGCTGGATTCGGTCGCAGTCGAGATGCGCATTAAGAAAATGCCGCAGCGGAGTCGCATCCAGCAGCGACCTGGCATTGCCTCCGCCGAGAACTGCTCCGAAGGACAGGTCCATGATCCAGGTGATTGAATTTCGCGCTTGGGAAAAAACATCGCAGCGGAAGATGTCGGAGGGTTTCAGTTCAGCCCAGAGCCGTGCCAGTACTCTGGTCGCCAGGGAAAATTCGTCGCAGCCTACCGCTAGCCCGCATCCATTCACCGCTCCAGCGGAAGAGCCCCCGATGATCGGGAAGGGATTGCCATACTCCTGGACACTTTTTAACTCCCCAATGCGCTTGAGAACGCCGGCTTGATAGGCCCCTCGAGCGCCGCCACCTGTCATTACAAGACCGAGCGCGTTGTCCATACAGTTCTTTCGCGCGCATGCGCGCCTGGTTGCACAGCAGGATTGAATCATGGGACACCTCGCTTTGCGTTACGAGGTGTCCCTTGCTGTCCTGCGTCGTCACGTCCCTTTGGGGGACAAGGGACACAATCCGGTCAATGGCACCGACTAGGCGTTGACTGGAATGACGCGCGGTTTCGGCTTCCGTGCTGTGCGCTTCACCTGGGTAGCCACCTTGACGTGGCCCTTCTTCGGCTCCGGACGCTTGGTCACGGACTCAATGACCGCCTTCTCGGCTTCGACGAAGCTCTTGAACCCTTCGCGGGTGAGGTCCGGAATGTCCCGGTAGGGAACTGCCGGCATCATCTTCGCCGCGGTTCCGGCTACTTTCAAGCTGACATGGACCTGCCGAGCCGCGACGTCCATGAGCTTCTTCTGTGCCTCGATGAAGGTGTCAGCGGCTTCCCGCGCCAGTTCGGTCAACTCCGTCTTCTTTGCCTTACTCACTGTCTGCTCCATGCTGCCAGTCACCTTGGAAGTTTCCTCGGCAATGACATTCAGGAACTTCTTCTGTGCATGGACAAATTGCTCCAGTCCTTCACGGGCCAGTTCGACGACGCTGTCGCCTTCGTACATTTCGCCGGCCTTTACCGCGGCCAGACGCCCGTGTACCTGCTTGCTCGCGCTCTTCAGATATTCCAACTGCATTTCGATGAAGGTGTCGACGCTGCGACGGATCGTCTCTACCAGGGCATCGGTGACGACGAAGCCGCCGACCCGCTGTTTCATGCCGGTCGCTAGGATCTCGCTCTCCTTCTGCGCGAGCCCGAGGATCAGCTTCTGGCCCTCGATGAAGTTCGACAATCCTTCCCCAGCAAATTCCTTGACCACTGCTACCGGGCGAAAGTCCGGAGCGGTCAACTTCTCACGCATGACATCGATGACGGTTCCGTTCTGGCGCATCGCCAGGTCGACCAGGATGCGCTGCGTCGCAAAGAAGTTTTCGACTCCCTGCTGCACCCATCCTGAAAGTAAATTGACGAATGAAGACTCACGAACTTCCTGCTTCATGATTTCCTCCTGGGTTTGCTGCAGTGCAGCATCCAAGTTCAATGTAGTTGCGAAGCGCATAGATGTCAAGCAGCAAGCACAGAATATTGCGTTGCAGCATGATTCGGTATGTGAACATTAGAGTTCTTGTATGGGTGAGTCGTGGAAGGTATAGGTCCTGTTGCACTTACGGGCGATGCGGGACGACGATACGGAGTTCCCAAAACGGGAATCGACGGTGATCGTCGATCGCCAGCGTTCGATTGCTTGACATTCCAGTACTCGCAGTCCACGATGCGACAAGATCGGGCGTTCATGACACAAACTGTGAGTGTCGTGCAGTTGAAGCCGGAAACCCTGGAGGCTTTCTTGTCGTACACTCGCGACGCCGAAGCCGCGATGGCGCCCACTTTGGATGGAAGCGCTCCTTTTCTGTGGTCGGACGAGAACGCGGACCGCGCCCGCCGCGTGCGCAAAGGCGAGGTCCTTTCGCAGCTTTGGTCAGGACAGGCACCGGTTCGGATTGCGAACGGTCTGATCCACGATTGGGTTGGCGCCATTTCGATTCGCGCAACGACGATCGAGAAGACGTTGGCCCTCGTACAGAACTATGACAACCACAAGAACATTTACGAGCCTGATGTGATGGACTCGCGGCTGATCAGCCATCACGACGACGATTACGCCATTTACCTGCGGCTGCTGAAGAAGAAGGTCATCACCGTCGTGTTAGACACCTATCACGATGTGCACTACCAGCGCGTGCGCGAAGATCAGTGGTTCCTCCGCTCCTATACCACTAGCATCGCTGAAGTGGATGATGCTGGGACCCCCAAAGAGAAAGTGTATCCGCCCGACACCGGATACGGGTTCCTGTGGCGCTTGTATTCCTACTGGAAATTCATGGGCGAAGGAGACGGGGTCATTGTTGAGTGTCGCGCAATCTCGCTGTCGCGCGACGTGCCCTTTGGTTTGGGATGGATCATTGAGCCAATAATCAAAAGTCTTCCGCGCGAGTCACTCGTCAATACTCTCAAAGCAACCCGGGAGACACTGACCGCCGGTAGTTAACCTCCGCACCCCTGCGATGCGGCGTTGCTTCCAACGCGTCCACCTCAAAAGAAGAAGGTCTCAATCGCCGGTCTGTGCCAGCGTTTGCGCAGGAGCCGCTGCTGCCCCGGCTTGCGCATGAGTCGCGGGTGGGAAGGGAACAGTCTTCTTATCTGCAACCGCTCGGCGCTTAGTTGTTGCCGGTTTCGATGTAGGGATGAGCTTCACTTGCACTCTCGATCGCATGGGCGGGGAAGCCGGCTTGACCGCAACCGTCTTACGTTTTGCAGTTCGCTGCGAGGCTCCGACTTTCGCCTTCGGCGCTGAAGGCTCGGTGAGCGGTGTCTTCTCGACTGCAGCCTCGCGCAATTCCTTGAAACTCACGCGCAAGAGTTCCTCAAAGAGCTCGATGTCAGGGACGGCGTGAACGTCTCCGCCAAAGCCAAAGTAGGCGGTGCCGTCGTAACTGAGGATGGCAACGTTGACACCCATCTCGCCGCCGATCGGAACGTAAGGATGAGCGCGCAGCATCTTATGTCCAAGCAGATAGAGCGCCTGCTGCGGCCCGGGAATATTTGTACAGATCATGTTGCAGAGGCTCAAAGGCAATTGCGTCGCTAATGGAGCCAGTACAGCCTGCAGAGGAAGTGGAATCTTAGACACCAGCGCGCCAAACAGGCCAACCAATTCCGTCACCCCGACGCCCCGGAGAAAGACCATTCTGTCGCTTACTTTGGCGAGCAATTTTCGGGGATCGCGAACATCGAGTGGAACGTTGATGGGCAGGAACGTAATCCGGTTTCCTAGTTCGCTGACGTCACCTTTGCCGCGGATGTTCACAGGAACGATGAGTCTCAGGTGCCGACCCTTAACTTTTGCGCCGTGCAATTCAACGTAGCGGCGGACTGTCGAGGTCACCACGGTGAGCACGACATCGTTCACTGTCCCACCGCAGGTCGTGCGAATGGCCTTGATGTCGGCCATAGCAATCTCACCCCATGCGACTCTTTGTGGTCCACGGCAAACCTTGTTGAAAGGCAGACGGTCCGAGGGCGTGGCCAGGTCCGGCATCAAGCGGACCAACTCATCGGTCTGGCCTTTGGCGGCGCCCGCCAGCAACTCACGAGCAATGTTCGCCAGCTCGGTTTGCGCGGTAAGGGCCCCTTGCATGAAGGACTGATAATTCTTCAGCAATCCGTCGAGGAGCTTCCCGAACGAGTCCGTGGTTTGCGGTTCTATGCTCCGCTGCTTTTCTGGCGGCGCCGGTTGGGGTGTTGGAGTCATATCCAGCAAGGCATTCATGATCCCAACCCCGGAGACTCCGTCAGCCAACGCGTGATGCAGGCGGATGATAAGACCGGTGCGGTTGCCCGTGAGCCCGCGCACCAGAGTGAGGTCCCACAATGGCCGCTCGCGATTCAGCGTCGAGCTAATAATGTTCGCAGCCACTGTCTTCAGATCGGTGTCCGTTCCCGCTTTGAGTACCAACTGGCGAACGTGATTTCGAATGTCAAAATTAGGATCGAGTTCCCAGGTCGGCAGGCCCAGGTTGAACGAGGGAAACACCGCACGCTGCTTATAGCGGGGGATGAGATTCAGCCTCGACTCGACATGCTTGGTGAAGGCCCGCAGTGGGATCGCACCCTCGAACTCGCAAGTGCACGCGACATTCAGTGGCTGGCCCTCGCGTTCCAGGTACAAAAAGAATGTGTCTCCCCACGAGAGTGAATCATTTCGGCCCGCTTGTGACATCTCGTTTCCCCTGTCCCTCAATTGCCAGCGCCGTTCCAGCTCATTTCGAAGAGGTCAACCAGATCGCGATATAGGTCCGTTGCCGAGCCGCGACCCATGATTCAACGCACTTCTGACCGGACGGCAGACCACATTAGAATCCCACGATTGGCCACTCAGTTCTGTGAGAACTGTCACAATCCGAGTGTTCTTTTCGGTGGTGGATTGACTGTCGATGCGCGTGGTACCGGCGGTTGTCAAACTGGGACTCCAGCAGGATGTGGCGTAAAATTAGATTTCGGCGAAAATCACCCGAGTGGGTGGCGGCTGTCACATCATCGATGTACAAATCGGATGTAAGAAGAAACTGAAGATGAAGCTTTCATGATGGAGCTACTAAGGAGCGCTTCGTATGCGATCGGATAAAGCGGTCGAGTCCTATTTGCGTTATGGCCGATCCCTGGCCAACTCAGGCGCAGCCGGAATGCGCAGCGGCCGCGATGCTTATCTCAACGGCAAGCCTCTCGGTGCGGTCCTGACACAAAAGGCGCGCGCGTCTCTGGGACTGGCCGCCATCGGAGCCTGCGCCGGCTTGCTGCAGTGTCTCGTCTCCGGCCGCGATCGACGCATTTCGAAGAGCCTTGCGCTGGGAGCAGTGGGCAGCGCAGTTGGATTCATCGCGGGATTTTCCTGGAAGACTCGCGACCTTACGGGAAGCATGGTCCAGGGCGCCGCCAAAAACATGGGTTCGGTTCGCGACGGCCATTGGCTCGAACGTCATCCAATTGACTACGCCTAGTTCTGGAATTAGCAGACAACCACCGAGGCAGCGCTCCCGCGCTGCTTTGTTATGTCAGACATCGTAACCGCCTCGACGCAGCCATCCATTCGGAGTGTCGAAGCTTCATTGCCGCCCTTCAGCTTGCCGCGAGTTGGCGTCGTCGATAGCGGTTTGTGCGCTTTTGACGGGTGCATTGTGATCTGCCTCACAGACTGTGCGCCAGTAGCGACGAAATAATCAACCATGTCAGCGGGGCAGCGATAGGACGTGGCATCGATGGTCCTCCGGTTGTCAGCGATCATCTTCGATGCCCGGTAGATGTGGCCGCAAATACCTGAGCAACCCATCTGACCGGGGCCCTCAGTAAACAGCGTTCGATGCTGGCAGCAATCCATACCAAACTCATGGGAGTGTCGCTGTGAACTGAGGGTGACCGTGCAGCCTGCATTCGTGGCTGACCGGTTCCCGAAAGTGCTTGTCCGCTTCGGTCAACCGGAGTGAAGCGAACGACTGGCAGTATTTTTCTGCAGCCTACGACTTGGCAGTGAATTGAGTTTGTTGTTTCAGAAAAGAGTGACCGTATGTTGGACGGTATCCCCTCAGCGGCGCAAGCGACCTACTGGTCGATCCCCGGGCCAGTTCTGTTTTCAATAATTGCCTTCCTGGGCCTCGCATGTTTTGCCTACATTGTGGCGAAGCGGTTGACTCCCCTCCTCCGTGCCGAGCGCGATGTTCGTTTCGATCGCCCACTCCTCCGGCTGGAAAGAGTCTTCAAGTATTGGCTGGGACAGTGGAAGCATCCGCGTTTCAGGACCGCGGGGACCATCCACATTTTGATTTTTGCGAGTTTCCTGATCCTGGCGTTCCAGGCGTTCTCCCTCCTTATAGTAGGGATCTCCGGCGATGCCGTGATCGGGCGCTTCTCGGAAACAGCGGGCCATGCGTACGGTGTCGATCAAGGACTACGCCGCCACGGTTGTCTTCCTGTGCATGGTGATCGCCGCGACTCGCCGCATCGTATTCAAGCCCGCGCGCTATGAAGTACCGGCAAAGGTCGGCAAGGCCCATAAGGCCGACGCCATTTTCTTGTTGGCGCTGATCGCGACGCTGATGGCGTCTGAGGGTTTGATTGAAGCCAGTAAAGCGGCGCTGCAAACCCACCACGGACTACCCGTAGAATTCCTGGCCGTCTTCTCGCTGCCATGGGTGATGAACCATGCTCTGGCTTCGACCTCTCCCGCGGCCCTCTGGAATGTTTATCGCGGCGCCTATCTAGTCGATGTGCTGACGTTCTACTTCCTGCTCTGCTACCGGCCCTTTGGAATTCAGTTCCACGTCGAGACTTCGCTGTTCAATGTTTACTTCGCGAAGTTGGATCGAGGCACGGTCAAGCCGGTCAAGTGGGGCCTCACCCAGGACGATTTGGACAACGTGAAATCGGTCGGCGTGAAGACGTTTGAAGACTTCACCTGGAAGCACATGCTCGATTTCTATTCCTGCGCCGACTGCGGCCGTTGTACTGACCAGTGTCCGGCAAACGCGGTGGGAAGGCCGTTGTCGCCCCGGTTCCTCACTACCAAGGCGAGAGATTACAGCTTCCAGCATTATCCGATTTTTGGCGCCACCGGCAACGGTACGCCACTCATTGGCAGCATTTATTCCGAGGACGAAATCTGGTCATGCACCACCTGCGGCGCTTGCGAAGAAGAGTGCCCTCTGCTGATCGAGTACATCGACAAGATCGTCGATTTGCGGCGCGGCATGGTCGACGACGGGAACGTACCGAAGTCCCTGCAGAAACCGCTCAAGGCACTGGAGAGCCGCGGCAATCCTTACGGAAAAATGGAGAAGAAACGCGCGGAGTGGACCAAGTCCGCCGACTTCCAGAAGACCTGTAACGTGCCCGTTCTGAACGGCAGCACGAGCGCCGACACCCTGTATTTCGTTGACAGCATCACTTCTTACGACGACCGGATGCAGTCGATTGGGCGCGCCACCGCAAAGATTCTCGATCATGTTGGAACGAACTTCGGGATCCTCGGCGCGGCAGAAAAAGACAGCGGTCATGAAGTCCGCCGCTTTGGCGAAGAGACACTGTTCATGGCGCTTGCGCGACGACAACGCCGACGCCATCAAGGCTTCGGGTGTGAAACGCATCGTCACTGCCGATCCGCACGCCTACAACGCGCTGAAACACGACTACAAAGATCTGCCGCCGGTGGAGCACATCAGCCAGGTGATTGCCCGCGAGGTGAAGACCGGCAAGATCAAGTTCAATCCTATTGAAGATGCCGACAAGGTTTATGCATATCACGATCCGTGTTACCTGGGGAGACACAACCAGGTATATGACGATCCGCGCGAGGTGCTCGACGCAATTCCTGGACTGAAGCGAGTTGAGATGAAGCGGTCGCGCGACCGCGCACTGTGCTGCGGTGGCGGGGGTCTGATGCTGTTTTACGAGCCGAAAGAAGAACAAAGAATAGGGGTGCTGCGGGCGAAGATGGCAGCGGAAGCCGGGGCCAATGTGATCGTGACAGCGTGTCCGTTCTGCATGGTGAACATGGAAGACGCGATCAAGGTCGCAGGCTTGGAAGGGAAGTTGACAGCGATCGACCTGACAGAATTGGTGGACCGACAGATTGCGCGCGAAATTCCCAATGTCGTCGTGACAGTAGAACAGAGCGCCGAAATCAAACAGGAGGGTGCGCTAGTCTAGTTCGACGGACGGAATGAAGTTTCGCATTGCAAGTGGATTTCAGGACCGAGAATTTTTGGGAGATGAATGTGGAAATTCTAGTTTGCGTAAGAAGAGTACCCGACACGGCGGAAAACGAGATTGCGTTGAACCGTGCCGGAAACGACATCGAACGCGACGACCTCGTCTATTCGATCAATGAATGGGACAACTACGCTGTCGAAGAAGCCCTGCAGATCGTCGCTAAAGCCGGTGGCAACGTCACGGTTGTCACGGTTGGGAGCGAAGACGACGAAGAGGTCCTTCGCCGCGAGATGGCCATGGGCGCTAATCATGGCGTGCTGATTACCGACGACGCCTTCAACGGATCTGACGGCAAGGGCATCGCAACCATCCTGAAAGCCTACGTGCAGAAGGGCAAGTTCGACCTGATCTTGACCGGAGTGCAGGCTGAGGACGGAGGCGCGCAGGTAGGTGGCATGCTGGCGTCCCTGCTCGATTATCCCTTCGCTTCGCTGGTGAACTCCATCGAAGTGGTGGACGGCAAAAAGCTGAAGATCAGCCGCGAGATCGCAGGCGGCAACAAAGAGATGAACGAGATCGATCTCCCTTGCGTGCTCTCGATCCAGACAGGCATCAACGAACCGCGTTACGTCGGAATGCGAGGCATCCGGCAAGTGGCCTCGGTGGAGATTCCGACCTTCGGTACATCAGAGTTGGGAGTTGACGCGAGTTCTGTCGGCGACGCAGCCGCAAAAGTGAAACGCGTGGACTACTTCGTGCCTGCTCTTGGTAAGGGCGCTGAAATGCTGCAGGGCAGCCGGGAAGAAAATATCGACAGCCTGATTGGGTTGCTGAAAGCCAAGGGAGGACTTAAATAATGGCTCGAATGTTTGCCTACATTGAACACAAGGGCGGTGTGGCCGACGATTCCGCAGCCGAGTTGGTGGCTGCGGCAAAAAAGATCGATTCCGCAGCATCTCCCACGGCGGTTGTCACCGGTTGGGGTGCGGACCTCGATGCGGTTTGTGCGAGCCTGACGGCTTCCTACGCAGAAGTATGGAAAGTTGGGAGCGAAGCACTTGCCTACCCCAATGCCGAACTCGTTCGCAAGGCGCTCGCCAAAGTGGTACCGCACGACAGTCTCGTACTGGTTCCCCATGACCATTTCGGAGTCGATCTCGCCCCGGGTCTTTCGATCCAGATGAATTCAGCGTTCGTGTCCGACGTAGTGGCGATTGAAGGACTGGATGGAGCTTTCCTCAAAGTAGTGCGCCAGGAATACGGCGGACAGGTGAGTACGCACGTTCGCTGCGACGTTTCCTCCGGCGCCGTAATCAATGTTCGGCCTGGATCCTTCAAGCCGCTGGAAAGCCCTGCGGTCAACGGGGCGGTGATCGACAAGTCAGCGGATGTCGGAGCTCTTACCTCCGGTCGCCGTTATCTCAGTACGGTTGTGGCCGAGGCCGGCGATGTCGATATCAGCAAGGAAGCCGTGTTGGTTTCGATTGGCCGCGGCATCCAGGAAAAAGACAACGTTGGTATCGCGCAGGAACTGGCCGATGCCATGGGTGCAGCGGTGAGTTGCTCGAGGCCCGTGGTTGACGCCAAGTGGCTGGAGAAATCCCGGCAAGTTGGTTCATCCGGACAAACCGTGAAGCCCAAGGTTTACATGGCGTGCGGCATCAGCGGTTCGTTCCAGCACCTGGCCGGACTCAAGGGGAATCCCTACATTATTGCCATCAACAAGAACCCAAAGGCCCCAATATTCCAGGTGGCCGACGTCGGAATCGTGGACGACATCCTGGAGTTTTTACCGGAACTAACCACCAAGATTCGTGCGCTGTGACACCGGAAAATTATTCAATTCTCGGAGATGAGTGAAAGCGAGGCACCGCCAATGATCACCAATAAGACCCTCAAATTAAGCTTGAAATCGTTACACGATTTCGCCAAGAAGCGCCTGCCGGACCAGGAACTAATCGATCTGGACGCGCGCGACGAATGCCCTGTTGAAGTTGTTAAGTACATGTGCAACCCGGATAAATTGGGCATCCAACTGCTGTTCGTTCCCGAGGAATACGGCGGGATGGGCGGAAGTACCTTCGATGTGTACCGTATCTGCGAAGAAATGGCCCGCATCGATCTTGGCGTAGGCACGTCGTTATTTGCGACATTTCTTGGCAGCGATCCGATTACGGTCGGCGCCACGGCGGAGCAGAAGAAGAAGTGGCTTAGCCGCATCGCCGAGGACGGCGCGCTGTTTGCCTACGGTGCTACCGAGCCAGAAGCCGGCAGCGACCTGGGTTCCCTGAAGACCACCGCAGACCGTGTCATGCAGGACGGCAAAGTGGTCGGGTACAAGATCAATGGAAGCAAGCAGTGGATCAGCAACGGCGGAATCGCCGACCTGTACACGGTCCTGGCGAATACGCCGAGCGGGCCGAGTTGGTTCGTCGTTGAAAAGGACGCGCCGGGATTCACTCATGATAAGCCGGAAGACAAGCACGGCATCCGCCTCAGCAACACGGCCGCGCTCGCGTTCAACAATGTTTACGTCGATGCCGACCGGCTGATCGGACTCGTGGAAGGCCAGGGACTTCTCCAGGCACAAGCGGTGTTTGGATACACGCGGCTCATGGTGGCGGCGTTTGGTCTTGGCGCTGGCTGGTCCGCGCTAGATCGGGCGATTCCGTATTCGACCAAGCGCATCCAGGCTGGCTCGCCTTTGTCGGAAAAACAGGGTTACACCCACAAGCTGATGATCCCGCACATTACCCGCCTGGAAGCCGGTCGCGCTTTCATCGAAGAAACCGCGGAGCGGATCGACGCGGGTGAGGGAAGCTTGAACACCGAGGGCGCCATCGCGAAGTATATGTCGACCGAGGCGGGCAACGCAGCGGCCGACGCCAGTATCCAGGCGCTTGGTGGCTATGGCTACACGCATGAGTACATGGTGGAGAAAATCAGCCGCGACGTTCGCATCACCACCATCTATGAAGGCACCTCCGAGATCATGGAGATGACGATCAGCCGCGACCGCTGGCAATTGCACCTGAAGACACGCGGACAGCACTATCACGAGCAGGCGCGCCTGATGGAATCTTTGCACGCCCAGCATCCTGAGGTAGGTGCTGACATGGCGGCACTTGCCCTGCACGCGCTGGCTGAGGTGATGGAGAAAGCACGCTCCGCTCGGCTGACGCGTTTTCAACACATCCTGCTGCGCCTGGGCGAGTTGATCGCTTACGCGGAGTCCGCGGCCTGTTTAGCCCGTCGTGCCGCGCGCTCGGCGGAAAACCGGCTCAACGAAAAAGCCAACAATCGCTTCGACGCCACCGCGCTGGCGGCGCTGGCCCGGATCTTCGCGCGCGAAGCCTCGCTCAAAGTTGCGGGAGAAGGTCTGCGCTGGGTAACTGGAGCGGGCGGAGTGAGCGACTCGGAAATGCCTGCGTTCGAAGCAGCTTTGGGACTGCCCGCGATCCATCGCGCGCAGGCGGGCTTGATCGCGGACATGGACTACGTCGCCGATGTGCTCTTCGACCGAGTAGCGAAAGAGACGGTGAAAGAGGCAGTGCTGACCGCCTAACGTTCGCAGACATTTAATCGGAATACCACAGGCATCTGGCCAGCACTGCAGCGAACCGGATGCCTGTCGAGTTTATGCCCGGATATCCGGGTGATTTGGGGCCCGAGGTGACAATGGGCTGGCCTAGGCGAAACGCTGCCTTCTCGAACGTGGTGGTCGTTACCCCGGCTTGTGCGCTGCGTCACAGGGCAACGGCTGCGACATCACTGACACTGGCACCTTGCTCCCCTCAAAGTTGTATTGTTCTCGGCCGCCCAGGTTGTGTTTGGCCTTGTGAGTGCATCGCTCCTCCTTGCTCTGGCGAAGGAAACATTATCCGACATGCAGATGTCCTTGTCCTGGGCGTCAGTAGCGCGTTATTTATTCTTATTCCGAATCCGATTCATAGGAAGTGACTCACCATGGAAGATACCGCCTATCGCGCGATCGCAATTGTGGGAGCAGGCGCGGTCCTGCCCGATGCCGCCAATGTAGAAGCTTTTTGGCAAAACGTGAAGCAAGGCCGTTATAGCATCACCGATGTTTCACCCGAGCGTTGGGACCCGGCGCTTTACTTCGATTCCGACCATAACGCGCCCGATAAGACATATTCAAAGATCGGCGGCTGGGTGCGCGAATGGAAGTGGGAGCCTGCGAAATGGCGGCTGCCCATCCCGCCCCGCGTGATGGATGCCATGGATGAGGCGCAGCGCTGGGCCATTGCCTGCACCCGAGAAGCGCTGGAAGACTACGGTTACCCTGACCGACCGCTGAACACCGAACGCACAGCGGTGATTCTGGGCAACGCCATGGCCGGGGAAAAGCATTATTTCACCGCGCTGCGCATCTACTTTCCGGAATACGCCAGCCAACTGTCACACTCTGCCAGTTTTGCTGCGCTGCCCGAGGCCTCACGCCGCGACATCACGCGCGAACTGCACGATCGCGTTGCCCAATGGATTCCCGACATCACCGAAGACACCATGCCGGGCGAATTGTCGAACTGCATTGCCGGGCGCATCGCCAACGTTTTTAACCTACGCGGACCCAATTACGTCGTAGATGCCGCATGCGCATCGGCGATGGCGGCGATGAGCTCCGCAGCTGAGGGACTCGTAGCCAACGATTTTGACGTGGCGATCTCTGGCGGCATCGACCGCAACATGGGCGCTTCGACCTTCGTCAAGTTCAGCAAGATCGGTGCCCTGTCGGCGACCGGCACCCGCCCCTATGCCGATGGAGCCGATGGCTTCGTCATGGGCGAAGGCGCGGTGATTTTTGTGCTGAAACGGCTGGCCGATGCAGAGCGCGACGGCGACAAGATCTACGCCGTGTTGCGCGGTGTTGGCGGGGCCAGCGACGGCAAGGGCAAGGGCATTACTGCGCCTAATCCAGTCGGCCAGAAATTGGCCATCTCGCGCGCCTGGGAAAACGCCGGTGTATCGCCCGCGACTGTGACATTAATGGAAGGCCACGGCACATCGACCAGCGTCGGCGACCGGGTCGAAGTGCAGAGTATGGATGATGTGCTCAGCAGTTTCCATCTTCCCGTCGGTTCGGTCGCGCTCGGCTCGGTTAAATCGAATATCGGCCACCTCAAAGGGGCTGCCGGGGCCGCAGGATTGTTGAAGGCTGCACTGGCACTGCGGGACAGCGTGCTGCCCCCCAGCGTGCATTGCGAGCATCCGAATCCAAATGTCGATTTCGCCCACTCGCCGCTTTACGTCAACACCGAACTGAAGCCGTGGACCATGCCCGCTGATGGTGTCCGGCGCGCCGGAGTAAGCGCATTTGGTTTCGGTGGCACCAACTTCCATCTGGCGTTGGAAGAATTTATTCCCCACAAACTCAATGGCAACGGCAAGCGACAGGTCGCGGTCGGCGACGTTCCGGCGGCGGTCGTAACGGGAGCGGCAATGTATTCGAAGAATGTTACGCCTGGCGTTACGGGTGAAACTTCACGCAAAGCACCTCTGCGTGGCGCGTTAGTGGTTGGAGCCGCCACCGAGGCCGAGCTGGTCGAGCGTCTGACTTCGATCCAGCAAGCCGCTGCCGCGGGCAATGCACCTTTAACGGCTGCGCCGGCAGATTCCGATCTGTGCGCGACCGAACGCATCGCCATCGACTACGCCGATGCCGCTGAACTGGCGGACAAATCCGCCAAGGCGCTGAAGGCGATAAAAGCCAACCAGGCTCCGATCTGGAAGGCGCTGCGTCCGCAAGGCATCTTCCGCGGACATGGCCCCGCAGGCAAGGTGGCATTCCTTTATACGGGTCAAGGCTCGCAGTACGTCAACATGCTCGCGCCGCTGCGCGCTGCCGAACCAATTGTGGCCGAACTGTTCGACGAAGCGGACCGCATCATGACTCCGCTGCTCGGCAAGCCGCTCACCGACTACATCTTCGTTGACCAAAGCAACGCTGACGCTGTCGCCAAGGCGGAAGAAGATCTGCGCCAGACCGAAATCACTCAGCCCACAGTGCTGACCATCGACCTGGCCCTCACCCGGATGTTGGCCGCCTACGGCATCTATCCCGACATGACGATGGGACACAGCCTGGGCGAATACGGCGCACTGGTTGCGTCCGGCTCGCTCACCTTTGAGGATGCATTAGGGGCTGTGAGTGCGCGTGGCCGCGGCATGACCCAGGTGGCGGTGGACGACACCGGCAAAATGGCGGCGGTGTTTGCCCCGCTCGCCGAAGTCGAGCGAATTCTGAAAACCATTGACGACTACGTCGTGATTGCCAACATCAACAGCGGACAGCAGTCGGTCATCGGCGGCGCCAGCAAAGGTGTTGAACAAGCCACGGAGATCTTCCTGCAAGCCGGCTACAACGTAGTGCCGTTGCCGGTCAGCCACGCTTTCCATACGTCGATTGTGGCCCCCGCCAGCGGGCCGCTGGGCGAGATGCTGTCGCACCTCCACGTGCAGTCGCCCCAAGTACCGGTGGTCGCCAACGTGAACGGCGAGTTTTATCCCACCGGACCCAATGTTGTTCCGCAGATGCTGGACCTGTTGGCGCGGCAAGTCGCCTGTCCCGTGCAGTTCGTGAAGGGGCTGACCACTCTCTACGATGCGGGCGCGCGCATTTTCATCGAGGTCGGACCGAAGAAGGCGTTGCAGGGATTTGCCGAGGAAGTGCTCAGCGAGCGCGGCGACGTGGTTACGTTCTTCACCAACCATCCAAAAGTTGGCGATGTCGTGAGCTTCAATCAAGCGCTGTGCGGACTGTATGCAGCGGGATTGGGAAGTGCGGAAGCGGAAGCCAGACACGGGAATTCCGGGAACGCTGTCACGACTGTGACCGAAGCTCCTGCGGCGACGAAAACGTCAGAACCAATCGTGGGCGCAGCACCAGCGCCAGTTGTTGTCGCACCTGTGGCATCGAACGATGCCGATGTGCCCGAGCAAGGCCGCGAGATTAACCGCGGTCAGAAGGACAACTCCATCCAGCATCCCGTGGTGATCACCGGAGCGGCGATTGGGCTTCCCGGTACCGAGCACATCTTCGACGATGGCAACATCGCACGCATTCTGCGCGGCGATCAATTCATCAAGGCGATTCCCCCTGAGCGTCGCAAAGACATGCTCGACAAACGCATCACGCGGTTGGTGAAGAGCGAGAGCGGAGAGGCCCGGTTTGACACCATTGAAGATGTTGCGGACGTTATCAAACTGGCGGGCCGCGGTGGCGCCTTCAATCTCGAAAAAGAGTTCGGCGTTTCCGCCGAACGCCTGCTGGCTCTCGATCAGGTGACACGCCTGGCTATCGCAGTCGGCATCGACGCGATGCGCGATGCCGGAATTCCTCTGGTCATGCGCTATAAGACCACCAGCAAAGGCACCCAGTTGCCCGACCGGTGGGGATTGCCCGACGGGATGCGTGACGACACCGGGGTGATTATGGGCTCGGCCTTCCCGGGTTACGACGCATACGCTGACGAGATGGCGCGCTATTATGCGGACCACGCCCGCCGCGAGCAATTGGCCTCGCTGGAAAACATGGTCGCAGCGGTGGCAGGGACGAACGGTCATTCCGGCCTAGCTCAGGAAGTCGTCCGCAAGATCGAGGAATTGCGCGCGGAGATTGAGAAGAATCCGTACATCTTCGACCGCCGTTTCCTGCTCAAGACCTTGTCAATGGGACATTCGCAGTTCGCCGAGTTTATCGGCGCCCGTGGACCCAACACCCAAATCAACTCCGCATGCGCGACCACCACGCAGGCGGTTGGAATGGCCGACGATTGGATTCGCTCCGGTCGTTGCAGCCGCGTGATCATCATCACGGCGGACGATATCACCTCCGACCATCTGATCGGGTGGTTCGGCGCCGGCTTCCTCGCCAGCGGAGCGGCCGCCACGGACGAGATCGTCGAAGAGGCCGCCACTCCATTCGATCGGCGGCGGCACGGCCTGATCATGGGCATGGGCGCAGCGTCGCTGGTAGTCGAGAGCGCAGAGGCCGCGAGCGAGCGCGGCATCCAGCCCATCTGTGAAGTATTGAGCACGGTGACCGCCAATAGCGCTTTCCATGGCACGCGTCTCGATGTCAACCACATCGGGCAGGTCATGGAGAACCTGGTCGCGCAAGCCGAAGTGCACAGCGGCATTGAACGTCATCAGATCGCTCCGCACACCGTCTTCGTTTCCCACGAAACGTACACGCCTGCGCGAGGCGGAAGCGCCTCGGCGGAGATCAACGCGCTGCGCCGCATCTTCGGCAACACCGCGGATCAGATCGTCATTGCCAACACCAAGGGCCTAACCGGGCACGCGATGGGTACGGGAATCGAGGATGTGCTGGCGGTTAAGACGCTGGAAACGGGATGCGTCCCGCCAGTGGCCAACTTCAAGGAAATCGATCCTGAACTGGGCACATTGAACCTCTCGAAGGGTGGCGCCTATCCCATCGAATACTCGTTGCGGCTCGGAGCCGGATTCGGTTCGCAGATCAGCATGGCACTGTTCCACTGGGTCCCGACCAAGGACGGAGTTCATCACAGCGCGAACGACCTCGGCTACTCCTATCGCATCGTCAACAAGCCTGCATGGGATGCATGGCTGACCAGGATGGCGGGACGTCCGGTCGCCGATTTGGAAGTGGTGAACCGCACCCTGCGGGTGAAAGATCAAGGTCTGTCCGCGCGGGTTGCCGAGGTCGCAAAGGAAGTCAAACTGGCGGCGGCTCCAGCTCCCACGATCCAGGCACCGACGCCTGCGCCGAAGTCGGCAGTCGTCGTCGCCAAGCCAGCAATAGTTCCGCCGCCGAGCGTGCCCGCCAAGGCGAGCCCGCAAGTTCAGGCGGTTGCGGTCGCGGCGGCCACACAGCCGAAAGCTGCTGTATCAAGCGACTGGGTGAAAGAGAGAGTCCTGACGCTGGTAGCAGAGAAGACCGGCTATCCGATTGACATGCTCGATCTCGACCTTGATCTCGAAGCCGACTTGGGTGTCGATACGGTCAAGCAGGCGGAGGTATTTGCGACGATCCGTGAAGCCTACGGCATCGCCCGTAACGATCAGATCAAATTGCGCGACTACCCCACCATTGCTCATGTAATCCGCTTCGTGAACGAGCACCGCCCGGATGCTGCCGTCGTAGCGCAGCCGACCGTGGTGACGGCCACAGAAGAAGCGGTCGTCAAAACTACTCCATCGGCACCTGCAGCAGTCGTTGCGTCAGTGAGTGCCGGCGACGCGGTGAAAGAACGCATTCTGGACTTGGCAGTCGAAAAGACCGGCTATCCCAGAGACATGCTGGACCTGGATCTCGACCTCGAAGCCGACCTCGGGGTGGACACGGTCAAGCAGGCGGAAATGTTTGCTGCCATCCGCGAGATTTACAGCATCCCGCGTGATGAGAACCGCAAGCTGCGCGACTACCCGACACTGGCTCATGTAATCCGGTTCGTGTACGACAGTCGTCCCGATCTCGCGCCGGGTGTTGCGCCGAAACCCGCAACCGTCGCGGTGGCCGCTGTTATTGCGCCAACCGTCACAGCAACAGTGGCCGCACCCGTCGCAGCGGTTCAGGCCGTCGCCGACGGCGAGTCAGTCACGGAACGCATTCTTACCTTGATGGCGGAGAAGACCGGCTATCCGAAAGACATGCTGGACCTGGAACTTGATCTCGAAGCCGACCTCGGGGTTGACACTGTCAAGCAGGCGGAGATGTTCGCCGCCGTCCGCGAGATCTACAACATCCCGCGCGATGAGAACCGCAAGCTGCGTGACTATCCGACGCTGGCCCATGTAATCCGGTTCGTGTACGAAAGCCGTCCCGACCTCGCACCTGGCGTTTCGCCTAAGCCCGCAACCGTTGCGGTGGCAACTGGTACGGCAGCAACTGTCGCCACAACAGCAGTCGTATCAGCACCTGCCGCAGCGGTTCAGGCCGTCGCCGACAGCGAGTCAGTCACGGAACGCATTCTTACCTTGATGGCGGAGAAGACCGGCTATCCGAAAGACATGCTGGACCTGGAACTTGATCTGGAAGCCGACCTCGGGGTTGACACCGTCAAACAGGCGGAGATGTTCGCCGCCGTCCGCGAGATCTACAACATCCCGCGCGATGAGAACCGTAAGCTGCGCGACTATCCCACGCTGGCTCACGTGATCCGGTTCGTGTACGAAAGCCGTCCCGATCTCGCACCGGGCGTTTCGCCTAAACCCGCAACCGTTGCGGTACCCGCTGCACCTACGCCAACCGCACCAGCACCTGCCGCAGCGGTTCAGGCCGTCGCCGACAGCGAGGCAGTCACGGAACGCATTCTTACCTTGATGGCGGAGAAGACCGGCTATCCGAAAGACATGCTGGACCTGGAACTTGATCTGGAAGCCGACCTCGGGGTTGACACCGTCAAACAGGCGGAGATGTTCGCCGCCGTCCGCGAGATCTACAACATCCCGCGCGATGAGAACCGTAAGCTCCGCGACTATCCCACGCTGGCTCACGTGATTCGGTTCGTGTTCGAGAACCGCCCCGACCTCGCAGGAACAACTGCGCCCGCACCGGCACCTGTTAAGGTCGCCGCCACCTATGCTCCAGTCGCCACAGTCGCAGCAACTGAAACCGTACCCGCTGCGCCGACCGTGGCTGCGACCGTGGCCGCACCTGTCACTGCGGTTCAGGCTGTCGCCGACGGCGAGTCAGTCACGGAACGCATTCTTACCTTGATGGCGGAGAAGACTGGCTATCCGAAAGACATGCTAGACCTGGAACTGGACCTCGAAGCCGACTTGGGCGTTGACACGGTCAAGCAGGCGGAGATGTTCGCAGCCGTCCGCGAGATATACAACATTCCGCGCGATGAGAATCGCAAGCTGCGCGACTATCCGACGCTTGCCCGTGTAATTCGGTTCGTGTTCGAGAACCGCCCCGATCTGGCAGGCGCAACTACGCTCTCGCCGGCGACCGTTGAACCGGTCGCGGCCGCAGCGCCTGCCGCCACCGCACAACTGGTGACGGACGACGCCATAAGAGAGAAAGTACTGGAAATCGTCGCCGAAAAGACCGGCTATCCCAAGGACATGTTGGACCTCGACCTCGACCTCGAAGCCGACCTTGGGGTTGACACGGTGAAGCAGGCGGAGATGTTCGCGTCAGTGCGGGCGGCGTATAACATTCCGCGCGAAGAAAACATGAAGCTGCGCGATTTCCCGACGCTGGCACACGTTATCCAGTTCGCGCGCGATAAGCAAAACTTAGGGGTAACGCTCGCGGCATCAGCTCCCGCTGCGATCGCGTCGCCCGTCGCGGCGAAGCCCGCGGCTCGTCCTCGGCCGGCCTTGGCCAGCTTCGATGCGGCGAATCTGATTCCGCGTCGTGTCCCAGTGCCCATCTTGCGGCCGCCTTTGACCATCTGCAAGGCAACAGGAGTGAAGCTAGGGCCCGGCAGCCGTGTGGTGGTTATGCCCGACCAAGCAGGCGTTGCCAATGTCCTGACTCAGCATTTGGGGACGCTAGGGGTGGAAGCCCTGATCGTCGACCCTACGCTCGATGCGAACGCCCTGACGGAGCGCCTCAAGACTTGGGTGTCCTCAGGCCCGATTCAGGGAGTGTACTGGCTGCCCGCCCTCGACAACGAAGGCGATATCCGACACATGGATCTGGCGGGATGGCATGAAGCTTTGCGGGTACGAGTCAAGTCGCTGTACACCGCGATGCGCACACTGTACGAGCAGGTCGCGACGCCCGGTACGTTCCTGGTCTCGGCCACCCAACTTGGCGGACAACACGGCTACGACGTTGCTGGAGCCGTTGCTCCGCTGGGCGGAGCGGTTGTCGGCTTCACCAAGACCTACAAGCGCGAGCGTCCGGAAGTTCACGTGAAGGCGGTCGATTTCGAGGCCGGAAGAAGTGCGTCGGAAGTTGCTGTCATCATGCTGGAGGAAACCCTCCGCGACAACGGCGCACTGGAAGTTGGGTACAAGAACGGCCTGCGTTGGGCAGTGGGATTGCAGGAACAACCCCTCACTGGGGGCGAGCACGGTCCGACGCTCGACGAGGACAGTGTCTTTCTGATCACCGGCGCGGCAGGAAGTATCGTATCGGCCATTACTGCCGATCTAGCTGTCGCATCGGGCGGCACGTTCTACCTGCTGGATCTGGTTCCTGAACCCGATCCCAATAATCCTGACCTCGCTCGCTTCGTGAGCGACAAGGACGGACTCAAGCGCGATCTGTTCGAGCGCATGAAGGCGCGTGGTGAGCGAGCCACACCTGCACTGGTGGAAAAGGAACTCGCGGCCCTGGAGAGAGCGCAAGCGGCGCAGGGTGCGATCGACGCCGTGCGCTCGGCGGGAGGCACCCCGTTCTACTTCAGCATTAACCTCACCGATGCGGACGGCGTGGCCAAGATCATTCACGAGGTGCGCCAGCGCAGCGGCCGCATCGATGTGTTGCTGCATGCTGCGGGCATCGAGCGCAGTCACTTCCTGCCTGACAAAGACCCCCGTGAGTTTGACCTGGTCTTCGACGTCAAGAGTGACGGCTGGTTTAATCTTCTGCACGCCATTGGAGACATGCCTCTGGGCGCAACCGTGGCATTCAGCTCCATCGCGGGCCGGTTCGGCAATGGGGGACAGACCGACTACAGTGCCGCTAACGATCTGCTGTGCAAGATCACCTCCAGCTTCCGCACGACCCGGCCAGCTACGCGTGGAATCGTCATCGACTGGACGGCTTGGGGCGGAATCGGCATGGCGACCCGTGGCTCGATTCCCAAGATGATGGAAGCGGCGGGCATCGACATGCTGCCGCCGGAAGCGGGCGTTCCGTTGATTCGCCGCGAGTTGACCTGCGCAGACATCAGTGGCGAACTGGTGGTTGCACAGCGTCTCGGCATCATGCTGAACGAATGGGACGAAACCGGTGGACTCGACACCACGGCGCTGGCTGCTTCTCTGGAGCAACGGGTACCGGCGCGTGGACCGATGGTCGGCAAAGTCACAGGTATGGGGCTCTACAGTGGTTTGACCATTGAATCCGCGCTCGATCCGGTGGCCCAGCCGTTCTTGTACGATCACCGCATTGATGGCACGCCCGTGCTCCCCGGCGTCATGGGGATCGAAGCGTTTGCCGAAGCCGCCCTCTGCATGCATCCGGGGTGGAGTGTCGAAGCAATCGAAGAAGTGAACTTCATGGCGCCGTTCAAGTTCTACCGGGACGAACCGCGCACGGTATTTGTACAGGCCCAGTTCTATCCGGAGGGCGACAATCTGCGGGCAGATTGCCGACTGATCGGGCGTCGGACATTCCCCAATCAATCACAACCACAGGAAACCATTCACTTCACTGCTCGAGTAAGACTGACGAAGCAGCCGCCAGTGGCATCTGTCGGATTGCCACTGCGGTTATCGTCGGAGGGCATTGTGGATGCGGCCAGGATTTATCGCATCTACTTCCACGGGCCGGCGTACCAGGTGCTGGACTGCGCCTGGCGGGATGGCGATGTGATCATCGGCAAAATGTCGGAAAATTTGCCAAGCGATCACGATCCATCGCGGGGACCGACTCTGATTGGGCCGCGGCTGATCGAGCTTTGCTTCCAGACCGCCGGCCTGCTGGAAATAAGCGAGCATAACCGGATGGGCCTGCCTCTCTATGTGCATCAAGTGCGTTGGTCGCGAACCCCGGACCTGGCCGATGGCCCGTTGTTTGCAATCGTCACTCCTGATGCGAAGAGCGAAAAGTTCGATGCGGAGGTCGTAGATGCGAACGGAAACCGCTACTTGCGCTTGACCGGTTACCGGACAGTGACGCTTCCCGATAGTGTCGATGCTGAGCCATTGCACGCTCTACAACACGTTACGGCATAGGAAATCGCGGTACAGCGACTCTGTACCAATCGGATGGGTTATGCAGCGCGAATTTCAGCGAGTAGTCATCGTCAACCGCGGGGAAGCCGCGATACGTTTCATTCACGCGGCGCGTGAGTTCAATCGGGAGCATGGCACTTCGATATCTACGATCGCACTCTACACAGAGCCTGATCGCCACGCTATGTTTGTTCGCGAGGCTGATGAAGCAGTGTGTCTCGGAGGTGCTCGACGGACCGATGCAACCACGAACCAATCCAAGTGTACCTACGTCGATTACCCAACCTTGAAAGCGGCCATGCTAACTGCGCGCGCTGACGCCGCGTGGGTGGGATGGGGCTTTGTGGCCGAACATCCGGATTTCGCGGACCTTTGCCGCGAGATGGGCATTGTTTTTATTGGCCCGGATGGGGACGCGATGCGGAAGCTGGGTGACAAGATCACCGCCAAGCGTCTGGCCGAACAAGCGCAGGTACCGGTTGCACTGTGGAGTGACGGGCCGGTAGAGACCATCGACGATGCCATGCGCCATGCGGAGCGGCTTGGCTATCCGCTACTGATCAAAGCCACTGCCGGCGGCGGTGGTCACGGGATTCGCCGGGTACACTCCGCGAACCAGCTTGCGAGAGCATTTGAGGGCGCGCGCGCCGAGGCATTCAAAGCCTTTGGGGACGCCACTGTTTTCATGGAGCAGCTCATACAAGGGGCGCGCCATATTGAGGTGCAGGTAATCGCCGACGAGTACGGAACGACTTGGCCGGTCGGAGTACGTGATTGCAGCATCCAGCGCCACCACCAGAAGATCTTCGAAGAAGCTCCCTCGCCGGTGCTCAACGAAGAGCAAGACCTGGCGTTGCGGCAGGCAGCAGTTCGGCTCAGTCAGGCATCGGGCTATCGCAACGCCGGCACAGTCGAGTTCCTATACGAGCCGGCCACTCAACGTTTCCTGTTCATGGAGATGAACACACGGCTGCAGGTCGAACATCCAGTCACGGAATGTACCACCGGCTTGGATCTGGTGAAGCTGCAGATCCAGGTTGCCCGTGGCGAGCGGCTGGAAGGTGATCCGCCACGCACGTCCGGTCATGCCATTGAAGTGCGACTGAATGCCGAAGATCCGGAGAACAGCTTTGCGCCGGCGCCGGGCATGATTGAAAGGTTCAAGCTTCCGTGCGGTCCGGGTGTCCGCATCGACACCGGAGTAGCGGTGGGGGATGTCGTTCCGGCAGATTTTGATTCGATGATCGCCAAGATCATTACCTATGGCCAGACCCGGCAAGAAGCACTGGCGCGAATGCAGCGGGCGCTGCGCGAAAGCGTGGTCGTCATTAAGGGAGGCGCCAGCAACAAGGCATTCCTGCTGGAATTACTCAACTGTCCCGAAGTTCTACAAGCGACGGCTGATATCGGATGGCTGGATCGCAGGTCGGCCGACGGCGGCCATCTGTCTGCACGTTATGCTGACGTGGCGCTGATCCAAGCAGCTATCGAATCGTATGCCGCTGAGCTCGCTATGGAGAAAATCCAGTTCTACGCTTCGGCTGTGCGCGGGCGACCCCACGTAAGGAGCGAGGTAGGCCGGACGGTTCAACTACTCCATCGCGGGCACTCCTACTCCCTCCAGGTCTGTTGTGTCGATCTCCACCGGTATCGCGTCGAAGTGGACGGAGCCAGTATCGATGTCCAGATCCACAGCCTCGGTCAATTTGAATATTGGCTCACCGCGTTCGGCAACCGCTTCCACGTCGTTTCCTCTGTGCAAGGTCTGACTTACCGTGTCGAAGTAAATGGCGTCTCTCATTCCATCGCTCGGGACGACGGTGGCGTAGTGCACGCACCGGCACCGGCAGTAGTCGTGTCCATTGCGGTCAAGCCCGGCGATACGGTTGCCGTGGGGGATACCTTGGCGGTGTTGGAAGCCATGAAAATGGAGATGTCGGTCCTCGCCCAATTTCCCGGCAAGGTCCGCACAGTGATGGCGATCCCTCACGTCCAGGTGGACACCGGGGCCCCTCTGCTCCAGATCGAGCCAGATGCTGGAGACGGCAACGTGGTGCCGACGTCAGGACGAGTAAATTTTGGTGAGTCTTGCACGTCCAGTGGAATCTGTGAGCCCGGTCGGCCCGGTTGGAGCAAGAACCTCGAAGAACTTCGGGAGCTCATGTTGGGTTTCGACGTAGATCCGGCGCGCTCCCTGCGTGTCCTCTCCAACTGGAGCCCTTCGTCTGAACTTGCTGCCGATCAACAGGAAATCGCTGAACGGGAAGATGAAATCCTTGGCATCTTCATCGACATCTGCTCCTTGTTCGACCGTCGGCCGGAAATGGACGACCTCAACGGCGGGGAAGAGCGCAGCGCTGAGACCTACCTGTTTTCGTACCTGCACCTGCTCGAGACACGCGGCAAAGGCCTTCCCCCGACCTTCGTGGAGGCGCTTCGGCGCGCGATGGTGCATTACGGAATCAAAACGTTGGAGCGCTCGCCCGAATTAGAAGAGTGCCTGCTCTGGCTGTGCAAGTCGCACCAACGTGTGGAGCAACAGGTAGCCCCAATTGTCGCATTACTGGAAAGGCATCTGCAGCGCGTCGAAGCGTGTGCGCTGCGGGCTGATGAACCTTTTCGCAAGCTTCTCGGGAGGCTTGCGCACGTCACCCGTGGCCAGTTTCCCGCAATTAGCGATTTGGCCCGCGAGGTAAAGTATCGCTGTTTCGAGCAGCCGGTATTTGAGCGGGCCAGGCGGCAGATCTATGCGCAGGCGGAAGAACACCTCGCGCATCTTGCAACCGCTCCGAGCCCCGTGGACCTTCGTCAGAGAGTTGGCGCGCTGATCGAGTGTCCGCAACCTCTGGCGGGACTGTTCGCGGGCCGTTACGCGGCTGCGTCTCCCGCCCTGCGGGAATTGATGCTGGAGATCGTCACCACGCGATACTATCGCGGGCAGACGCTGACGAAGTTTCACAGCGTGCCGTTGAACGGCCACTCGTGCGTATCAGCCGAGTACGACGAAAATGGCACGCCCGTACATATCTTCGCTACGAACACCGAGTATCTTCGTTTGTCAGATGCAGCGCGCTCACTGTTCCCGTACATTCAGGCGGTGCCGCTAGACCATAAGGTCGTCATCGATTTTCAGGCGTGGAATCCCGAGTTCCTGTCCGATCAGGAACTCATCCAGCAGGAAGTTCGTTCTCGGCTCAACCAGATTGAGTTCCCCCGGCCGATTGATCGCATCGTGGTGGCCATAGGTGGCCCAGGCCGCGGTCCCGGAATGGCTGGAATGCAGCACTTCACCTATCATCGCTCGGCAGGTGCGTTTGAAGAAGAACTACTCGTTCGCGGCGTTCACCCCATGATGGCCGAACGGTTGCATCTCTGGCGAGTCAGTAATTTCAAAGTCGAGCGGTTACCCTCGGTGGAAGATGTTTACCTGCTGTATGCCGTTGCCAATGACAATCCCAAGGATGAGCGGCTGTTCTCGGTTGCCGAAATACGGGATCTAACCCCAGTGCGCGACGACCAGGGCCGCATCATACAACTCCCCCACCTGGAGCGCATGTTCGCTGAAGTCGTGGCCGGCATGCGGCTTTTCCAGTCACGGCGTGTACCCAACAAGCGTCTCTATTGGAACCGGATACTGCTGTACGTGTGGCCGCCCGTCAATTTCACCCGGGACGAGTTCAACCAGATCGTGCACAAACTTGCCCCGTCGACGGATGGACTCGGATTGGAGCAGGTGGTGGTACGGGCCCGCATTCAAAATCCGGAGACTGGCGAGTTGCGTGACATGATCGTGCGTGTCTCCAGCCCGGGGGGCACGGGTCAGCTTATGACCTTCAGGCCTGCTGGCAAACTGCAACCGCTCAAACCGCTGGACGAATACACCCAGAAGGTTGTCCGCATGCGCCAGCGCGGACTCATCTACCCATACGAAATCATCAAAATGCTGACCCCGCTTCCGGAAGAGATTACGGCGCAATTTCCTCCGGGCGATTTCGTTGAGTACGATCTCGATGCCAACGACCGCCTGGTTCCGGTTGAGCGTCCGCATGGGAAGAACAAGTCCAACATTATCGTCGGCGTGATCCGCAACTTTACCGGCAAATATCCCGAGGGCATGAAGCGAGTCGTCTTGATGGGAGATCCGAGCCGCGACCTGGGCGCTATCGCCGAACCTGAGTGCCGGCGTGTCATGGCGGGCCTCGATCTGGCACAAGAGCAGGGCATTCCCCTGGAATGGTTTACCCTCTCGGCGGGCGCCAAAATCTCGATGGACAGCGGCGTGGAGAACATGGATTGGATCGCCAAAGTCCTGCGTCGTCTGATCGAATTCACTCAGGCTGGCGGAGAAGTGAACCTGGTGGTAAATGGGATCAACGTCGGGGCACAGCCATACTGGAACGCCGAGGCGACGATGCTGATGCACACCCGCGGCATTCTGATCATGACTCCGAAGGCTGCGATGGTGCTCACCGGCAAACGCGCGCTGGAGTACTCGGGTAGTGTGTCAGCCGAGGACAACGAAGGCATCGGTGGCTACGATCGCATTATGGGCCCCAACGGCCAGGCGCAGTACTGGGCGCGCAACATCGATGAAGCCTGCCACATCCTGCTGCGCCACTATGATCACACTTACGTAGCGCCGGGCGATCGCTTTCCACGGCGGGATGCGACCATCGATCCCGTCGACCGGGACGTCCAACTGTATCCGCATGCGCATAACGGCGACGACGGTTTCGTTCGTATCGGTGAGATTTTCTCGGATGCGACGAACCCCGGTCGCAAGAAATCCTTCGACATTCGCAAAGTGATGCGAGCGGTCATGGACCAGGACCATCTTCCCCTGGAGCGCTGGTCCGGCATGCGGGCTGCGGAGACCGGAGTGGTCTGGGATGCCCACCTCGGTGGCTATCCGGTTTGCATGATCGGTATCGAATCGCGTCCCGTTCCCCGGTTAGGATTTGTTCCCGCCGACGGCCCTGACCAGTGGACCGCCGGGACACTCTTTCCGCTGTCGTCAAAGAAGATCGCTCGCGCGATTAACAGCGCAAGCAACAATCGGCCGGTGGTGATCCTGGCCAACCTGTCTGGCTTTGACGGATCGCCGGAATCCTTGCGCAAGTTGCAACTCGAATACGGGGCCGAGATCGGGCGAGCCGTAGTGAACTTCAAAGGTCCCATGGTCTTTTGCGTGATCTCCCGTTACCACGGTGGCGCGTACGTCGTCTTTTCGCACGCGTTAAACGAGAACCTCGAGGTCGCCGCGCTGGAAGGCACTTTCGCTTCCGTGATTGGCGGAGCGCCGGCAGCGGCAGTTGTTTTCGCCAGCGAAGTCGAAGCCCGGACGCGCAAAGATCCTCGTCTCCTGGCACTGACGGAGACCATGAATCACGCGATTACCAAAGCTGACGGCATGGAAAAGAATCGTCTGCGTGCCCGGTGGAACGAGCTCTTCAAAGTAGTGCACTCCGAGAAACTCGGGGAAATGGCAACGGAGTTCGATCGCGTACACAGTGTGCATCGGGCGCTCGAGGTAGGAGCGCTGCATCACATCCTTCCGCCTGCGGATCTTCGTCCCTATCTCATTCATGCGGTAGAGAGTGGCATTACTAGATCGATGGAGAAGTTGGCCACACCTACGAAAGTCGAAGAACCCGCCCCGGCGTTGGTGTAGAGATGGACGTATTTTGGCTGGAACAGTCTGAAGCAAATGTTCCGGCCGCAGACGATTGGTTGAGCGAAAGGGAAGTCGGCCAATTACGGGGCTTCCGTTTCGCCAAGCGCCGTGCTGACTGGCGGCTGGGCCGTTGGACCGCGAAGCGCGCCGTGGCTGCCAGTCTTAATTTGGCCGATGGTCATCGGTCTCTTACGAAAATCGAGATCAGTGCTGCCGCGACGGGACAGCCCGAAGTGACTCTTGTTGGCAGAGCTGACCAGGTTACGATCTCGATCAGCCATCGTAACGGCGTCGCCGTTTGTGCCGTTGCTTTTGGAGACGTTAGCCTCGGTTGCGATCTGGAGGCCATCGAAGCCAGACACGATAATTTTGTCTCCGATTACTTCACGCCGGAAGAGCAGGCAACCATTGCTCAAACGGATGCGGAGAAACGATCCGCCCTCATAACTCTGTTCTGGAGCGCTAAGGAGAGCGCTCTGAAGGCGCTGCACCTTGGGTTGCGAGTCGATACCCGAAGCGTGAGAGTTGAGATTCCCGGTTCGCAAAGCCACTGCTTCGAAGACCTGGCCGGCCCCACGCCGAAAGCCGACAGTTCCGTTAGTTCAGCAGACGTGGCGTCGAACGAATGGCGTCCATTGCAAATCCGTTGCGCCGATGATGTCGTTTTTCATGGATGGTGGCAGGGCCGTAACGACACTGTGCGAACGATAGCCGCTGCTCCTCCGCCTGCACCACCAAGGGAACTGCGCCACCATGACGTCGAACGACACAGCCAACGACGGCTCTGAGCTGAATTGGTTGGAAGACTACTGCCGCCTGACGCGAATGGACCTGGATAGGCTTGGTTAATGCGGCTGAGTTGCCGGGACCGGCGAATCCGCTTGACGTAGCGCAAGCAGATCGCCTTGCAATTGAGCTGCCTCTTTGGTCGGCTCGGTGGGCGTAGGTGAAGTCGAATAGAACTGAATTATGTTTTCACGCAGCTCGGGGGTCGTGAGATCGAACTTATTTTTTGCCAGTTGAGTTAGCAGCTTGGCGTACGTTTCGTCAGTGAGCGTATATTCTCGCGGCTTGGTGGGATTGCCGGTGTCGAGATCATAGTTTGCCAGTGCCACCGTTTGGTTGGTGCGTAATTCCTCCAGCAAAGCCCGATAGCGTTCAACCGTAACGTTGATGCTTTTGATATAGAGATCTTCCGTTTGCGGGGTGGGGTTCGCAAACCCAAGTCCTTTAAACGGCCCTACCTTAGGTACGAACCGGAGGATCGCCGACAAGAACCGGGCGCCCAATCCCGGCCTCTGGTAGTCTTTTCCCCAGTCCTTTTCATACTCCGAGCGCGACAGCCGATACAGGAACTCTTGCTTCGCGAAGTCGGACCGCTCGCTCGTTATCTCCTTCTTACGAGTTTGGAGCGCGACCTGGGTCATCTCCGGAATCACCTGGCTGACCGAGTACCGATACGACCCGATGGCCAGGCCTTCATGCGGCAGCACGGCTTTTAGCTCAAGTCCGTACACGGTGGGGAACACTCGCTCCAGCAAAGCCGTTGAGACCTGAAAGCCGATGAAATCGTGGTACTGTCGCGAAGCGTAACGGTTTTTCGCGACCTGCACCATGTCGAATCCGAACTCCGTCTTCAGGTGTGCTGTCTTGCCTTGGGCATACCGGACCGAATCGCCGAACTTCTCTCGCAGCTTGGGGTACTCGATCGCTACCGAGTGGTTGACCGCTGGGTGGCCGGCAATGTCCGACACATAATGTGATAAAGCGCCAAGCGCAAAGGCATATTCATCCGCATTTTGGCTCTGCGCCAGTAACTCGTGAACAAAATCGCCGCTGCGGACGTAATGTACCAGGTCGCTGAATTCGACGCTGCCAAACGGATAGTAGCCGAGGTCTTGAATTACCGCGCCACCATAAGCGTAAGCATGCGCCTCGGTGATCTGACCTTCAGATAGCCCTGGGTAGCGATGAAGGATGAGTGGCTTAAGCTGGGCTTCCCACACCAGATCGACGATTTCTTCGTGAGTCAGCACGGAATATGCGAATACGCCTTGCCCGCTACTAAGTACGATGAGGATTGCGATTATCACGTGAAAGGCGCGGAGACATCTCCGTGCGGTTCTGATGGGCAGCCGGAATGGCAACTGTCCAGACTCGCGGAAGAATACGATCCTATCGTTCCTGATCCTATCGTGCCTTAGGTTCATTTGGGGGCGCGTGCAAGGCGCTCGGTATCCGACCGACCCGTGATTGCGATGATGACTTGAGACAGCCGCCGCCCACCTAAGGGGCGGGCGGCTGCCATTAATAAAAAAGTGGTTCAAGCACTAGGACCGCGTACGTGACAGGTTAGCTGGCCCTACGGCGCGGAGCGTTGTCGACATCCCGGTCGACCGTGGCATTCCACTCCTTGATCTGCTTCGCGGCTTCTTCTTTCGTGATCCCGTATCGTTCTTGGATCTTCCCCTGCAACTGGTCCTGCTTGCCGTTGATGACATCGAGGTCGTCGTCTGTCAGTTTGCCCCATTTTTCCTTCACAGAGCCCTTCAACTGTTTCCACTTACCTGCGAACTGATCTGAGTTCATCGTGTTCTCCTTTTCAAGGGTAGTGCGGTCGTGCTGGCTACACTCTAGGCGGCTTATTCGGCCCGAGACATCCAGCGTTTCCCTTAGAGCAGAAGGGAATAAGTCTCAGGGTTAACAGGGAGCGATACTTGCGTGACTACCAGATTGTCGATGCCCGAGACTGACGACTCTTCGGCCAACGCTCTGGCAATGCGGTTATCACGCCGGGAATAACGGAATAACGAAGACAGCAAGGTGTTGCGATCTGGATGAGCGGTTGCCGGCTTTTTTCCCGCGATAAGGCGGCCAATGCCTGCGTCGATTATGTACTTCGTCTACGGCAATTACCCGATTGTCCGCTATCGCGGGAACGAATATCGTGGCCCTCGTTACTGCACCACGATCCGCTGTTCACAACCTCATGCATCACCGCCCCAGCGATCCCGCCCCCCACGGCAGACGCCGGGTGTGATTGAAAGATCACTTCCGGCGTCTGAGCCCGCCTCCTCTGATTGAACTGACGCTTGCGAAGTCCTAAGGCAACAGCCAGATCACAGTAAGGAATGAGCCGTATGTATCGCTCATGTCTTTCACTCTAGAGTTCAATTCGATGGGCCGACGTACCTTACGGAGGAGCTATGGCAACACACGTTCTACTGGTTGACGACAATGCCTCACGGTGCGCAGAACGGCAGCGGTTTCTAGCCGCAGCCGGAGTGGAAATCACTATCGCCTGCAACGAATATCTAGCCGTCGAGGTGATCAAGTCTCGTCGTGTGGACGTTGTCTGCATTGATTCAGAATTTGTGCTGAATCGCGGTCCTTGGCTGGGTGCGTTCGTCAGGCGCCAGGTGCCGTTTGCCCCAGTGGTATTGATTGCCGATGACGGCCGGGTTCCGGACCACTTCGAAAAACACGTTGACATCGTCATCGACCGCGCCGATTTTGCGATTTCAGGTCGAGGCCTGATTCGGGAGTTATTGCGCGGCCATGTTCCGTTTTTCCATACTTGGTTTGAGGATTGGATGAATCGCGCTGTCAAGCCGGAGCGCGGAGAACCGGTCCGGACTTATTGAACTCTAACCCAGGGTCTCGAGACTCTCACACGGAAAAGGAGCGACAACACATGGTCACAATTCTCGTCGTCATACTGGTGCTGGCGTTGGTAGGTGCACTGCCCAGTTGGCCCTATAGCCGAAGCTGGGGCTACTACCCGAGCGGGGGCCTCGGACTCGTTGTCCTGATCCTCATCATTCTGCTGTTGATGGGCAGGCTGTGACGGGCCCTCATAGCGCGGTTTGCTCGTGTTAGGGCGACTCAGCTGAATCACTGCCGAGTTCGCGCGGCTTGCTCTCCTTCGTCCGAGAACTATCTTGGCTCATGCCTTACGACCGATCGAATTAGCAGTTGGTGAAAGTGTCTAACCCATAAAGTTGAGGAGAAACAACGATGAAATCACTTCCCGGAATCGTGGTGCGGAACCTGTCGCTGGCCGCTCTGCTGCTTGCAGGCACAGCTGGAATCTGGGCGCAACAGCCCGCAGCCGACAACACGAAGATGAACCAGCAAGATCCCAACAATACGGCCCAGCAGCAAAAAGAGAATCCGTCAGACCGCCAGCTCACGCAGAACGTTCGCAGGGCGATCATGCAGGACAAGTCTCTCTCCACCTACGCCCATAACGTCAAAGTCATTTCGCAGAATGGAACCGTCACTCTGAAGGGACCTGTGCATTCAGATGACGAGAAGCAGGCCATCGAGGCAAAGGCGGCGGAAGTGGCCGGCAAAGATAACGTCGTTAACGACCTGACCGTCGTTCCCAACCAGTAGGTTCTGAAACGCACAATTGAACGAACAACAAACAAGGAGAAATTTCATGGCGGGTAAAAATACGGCTGTTTTTGGTATCTACCCCACGTACTCTGACGTGGAAACCGGAGTCGATTCACTGAAGGCTGCGGGCTTTCGGAACACCGACATTTCAGTATTGTTTCCAGAAAATGTCGGATCGAAGGACTTTGCGCACAAGAAGAACACTAAGGCGCCGGAAGGTGCAACTGCCGGCGCTGGAACCGGCGTCGTGCTGGGAGGCGCTCTGGGCTGGCTGGCTGGCATCGGAGCCCTTGCGATTCCCGGCCTCGGACCATTCATCGCCGCCGGACCGATCATGGCTGCACTTGCCGGTGCCGGAATCGGCAGCGCCGTGGGAGGACTCACCGGAGCGCTGATTGGCATGGGGATCCCGGAATATGAGGCCAAGCGCTATGAGGGCCGCGTGAAAGAGGGTGGAATCCTGATCTCGGTGCACTCCGACAGTTCCGAGTGGACGAAAAGAGGCTAAGGAGATCCTGGAGCGCACCGGCGCCCAGGACATTTCATCCGCAGGTGAAGCTAGTGCGGATTTTGCCAAGAGCGACAAGCCACTCCCGCGCACTGGAACCGGTGGCTAAATCGTCGAAATCGTAGTCTTGTTGGTAGCGATTAGTACGACGCGCACCGAATAGGGCTCGCTTCGAGAATGCCGTCAGAAACGGTCAGCCGGATGTTTCAGGCAATCACCTGTTTCATGGCATAGGCTCGAGTTGCCGGCATTTTTTGAAGTGGGTCCTATTTCTTCATCGCACTGAGGGGTTTCGAAGCCGTTGTCAGGGACCTGCTCTGGCGGTTTTCGTTTTCAATTGTAGCGACCAGTCATTCAAAGGTCGTCACGGTCCTGAAATGGCCAATGCGGCCCGTGACGTCACCCCTGACCAGTACAATCAACTCATCTCTCAAGTGCATCTGTAGTTATTTAACGGATTGCGCGGGAGTGTCGTGCATGTCAACCCGCTGGGGGCCGAAACGAATACGAAAGTCAGTAAGGATTATCAGTCACAACCGATAACGGTTGGTGGTGTCGACGAACCCATCCGCGCAGAACTGTTCAGCCTGGAGCGCCTCGAGCAGCATGCCGAGAGTCTGGCTGCGGCGCAGACGGTCGACCTTGAGCCTCGCCGGGGTCGTCCGCTCATTCCGCGTGTGATCGAGAATGGGCGCGTATTGCTGGCGTCGTACCGGGCAATCGCCCAGGCCATACAAGAGGAACGCGCCATCACTCCAGCGGCCGAGTGGTTGGTCGACAACTTCCACGTTGTCGAGGAGCAGCTCCGCGAAATTCACGACGATTTGCCGGCCGGCTATTACCGAAAACTTCCCAAACTCGCGTCCGGCCACTTGCAGAACTATCCACGAGTGTACGGCTTGGCGTGGGCGTATGTGGCGCACACCGACAGTCGCTTCGATCCGGAAAGTTTGCGCCGGTTCGTGAAAGCTTACCAGCGCAAGCAGCCCCTTGATATTGGTGAACTCTGGGCGGTGGCGATTACGCTGCGTGTGGTATTGGTTGAGAATTTGCGCCGGCTGACTGACCGGATTGAGCAAAGCCGTGCCGAGCGCCAGGACGCTGACCTCCTGGCTGACAGTCTGCTCGGCACCGGCGGCCAGACGCCGATTCCGCCTGACGTCGCACTGCGTAGATTTGGGAAAGCCCCGCTGGCCAGGTCTTTCGTCGTGCAGTTGGTCCAGCGCCTGCGCGATGTCGACCCCAACGTGGGGATCGTCCTGCGCTGGCTCGACCAACGTCTCGCTGAACAGGGAAGCACCGCCGACGAAATCGTTCGTGCCGAACATCAGGAACAAACGGCAACCAATGTCACCGTAAGGAACATTATCCCCAGCATGCGTTTGATGATGGACTTCGACTGGCATGAGTTCGTCGAGAGCGTCAGCCTGGTGGATGAGGTCCTGCGACGTGAAACCAATTTTGGCGAGTTGGATTTTGCCACCCGCGACACCTATCGTCACGCGATCGAAGACCTCGCGCGAGGTTCCTCTCACAAGGAAGTCGACGTTGCGAAACAAATTGTGCACCGTATTAATCGGGCCCGCGCCAAGCCGTCGGCCAACGGGCAACCTCGAGAAGATCGCAGCGCAGATCCCGGCTATTACCTGATCTCCAAAGGGCGGCGGGCCTTTGAGCGCGACCTCGGTTTTCGCGTTCCGCTAAAGGTAAGACTGCTGCGACTCTACATTCAAAGCGCAGCGGCCGGTTACTTGGGGACGATTGCAATGGCCACGGCGTTATTGGTGGCGTTGCCGCTCCTCCACGAACGAAAAGCTGGAATACCGATATGGTGCCTGGTCTTGTTCGGGATCCTCGCCGTCGTTTCCGCCTCTGATCTTGCCATCGCGCTCATCAATCGATTAGTCACTGACCTGCTCGGCCCTCGTATGTTGCCGCGGCTGGAATTGCCCGACGGCGTGACCCAAGACTTGCGGACGCTTGTCGTTATACCTGCACTGTTGAGCAACCAGCACGACACCGAGCAACTAGTGGAGCGGCTGGAGGTCCACTACCTCGCCAATTCGGACGGTGACCTTCGTTTTGCCCTTTTGACCGACTGGATGGACGCCACCAGCGAGAGCCTTTCCGGCGATGACGATCTGCTGGCCACCGCGGTCGATGGTATCGCGCGGCTTAACAAGGTTCATGGCCCAACTCCTGAGGGTGACCCACGCTTCTTACTGCTTCACCGACGGCGCCTTTGGAATGAGAGCGAGGGCAAGTGGATGGGCTGGGAACGCAAGCGCGGAAAGTTGCGGGAACTGAACCGGCTTCTTCGCGGCGCGAGCGACACGACCTTCTTGCCCACGGGAGGGCGGCCGCCGATGGCGCCAGCCAATGTGCGCTACGTGATCACGCTCGATGCCGATACGCGTCTGCCCAGAGGAGTAGCGTGCCGTTTGGTCGGCACCCTGGCACATCCTATCAACCAGCCCAGTTTCAGCGCGGAGGCAGGGCGGGTGGTGGAGGGCTATGGAATTGTCCAGCCGCGCATCACACACTCGTTGACCGCCGATCACGATCGGTCGATTTTCCAGGCTCTGTTTTCCGGCCCGAGTGGCGTCGATCCTTATGCATTTGCGGTGTCCGACGTTTATCAGGATTTGTTCCAGGAAGGATCTTTTACCGGCAAGGGCATATATGACGTGGATGCGTTCGAGGCATCCCTGGCGGGAAGAGTACCGGATAACACACTTTTGAGCCATGACCTGCTGGAAGGAATTTTCGCCAGAGTCGCGCTGGCTACTGACATCGAGTTGTTTGAGGAATTTCCTTCCCACTACGAGGCGGCGGCGGCCCGCCAACATCGCTGGGTGCGCGGTGACTGGCAACTCCTGCCTTGGATCTTCGGGCGACGCCAAGGGAGCATTCCGGCGATCGGCCGCTGGAAGATGATTGATAATCTCCGGCGCTCGTTATCTGCACCGTCTGCCTTTGCTGTGCTGGTCATCGCCTGCGTGATCCCATCGGCTTCGCCTTCAGTGTGGGCGAGATTTATCCTCGCCACACTTGCGATCCCAGCCCTCCTGACTTTCCTGATCGGAATCAATCCGCCGCGTAGGGGAATTTCCAAGCGCAGTCATTTCCAGGGAATGTTGAGCGATTTTTCGTTCGGCGTCTCGCAACTGGGTGTGACGATTACAACGCTGGCCTACCAGGCGTGGCTAATGTCGGATGCGATTGTGCGTACGCTGGTTCGCATGTTCATCACGCATCGCCATTTGCTCGAGTGGACAACGGCACGTCAGGCCAAATATGCGGTCGATCTCAAGTTGCCGGCCATGTACAAGCGCATGGCCGGTGGAGTTGTGCTGGCGCTGCTGGCGCTGTTTGCCATTGTCTTTTTGGGGCAACGCGGCTCGGGTGTCCTGGTTCCGTTCATTGTTCTGTGGATGGCCGCACCCGCGATCGCGTGGGAGATTAGTCGTCCTCCAAGACGCGCTGGGGTCGAGCCGCTCTCAGCGTCGAATTCTCGGGCCCTTCGCTTGATCGCTCGCCGTACCTGGCACTTCTTCGAGACTTTCATCACTCCGGCCGACCACGCGTTGCCTCCGGACAATTTTCAAGAAGACCCCAAACCCGTGGTTGCTCACCGTACTTCACCGACCAATATCGGCCTGTATCTGCTGTCGACATTGGCGGCGCATGATCTTGGCTACCTCGGAATGCTCGATACCGTTGAGCGATTGGAAGCGACGCTCAGCACGATGAGCCAGTTGGAACTGGTTCGAGGGCACTTTTACAACTGGTACGACACCCGCGACCTGCATCCTTTGGAACCCAGATATATCTCGTCGGTTGACAGTGGGAACCTCGCCGGGCATTTGCTCGCCCTGGCAAGCGGTTGCCGGCAGCTTATCCGCGAATCGTCACTCGGAGAACGCTCACTCGCTGGCATACGAGACGCCCTCGATCTTCTGACCGAAGCTGCGAACAGGCTCGGCGAAACTCGGCGTATTAATACGGTCACACGGAAACAGCTAAACAACGCACTCGACACCCTCGCCAACTCCTTGGAGTTTGCGCCCACGGATGCGGCAGGCTGGGCGACTCGCCTCTCGCAACTCAGGGCGCAGGCGCTGACTGTCGCAGACATCGCTCAGACCATGGCACAAGAGCGCGGTGATGCCTCGGATTCCGAATTGCTTGTTTGGGCCGATGCCGTAAAGACCTGCGTCGAAAGCCACGTGCGCGATGCGGAGATTCTTGTTCCCTGGATTGGTGGAGCTTCACAGCGCCCGATCGCCGTGCTGGCAGGGGCTGGAAAGCTGGGATCTTTGTGGGAAGCGATCGCACTGTACTTCGAATCTGTGCCCACGCTGGCCGATGCTCCCGACGCTTTTGAAGGAGCAGAGCGAGCGCTCGTGGGAATGCGGAGCAATCCACCGGCGGACTACGACGTCCTTCCACGCGTCGATGCTCTGACCCAGGTCCTGCAGCAATCAACCAAGTCGGTCGCTGGACTCACCCGACGTCTCTCTGCTATTGCGCAGCAGGCGGAGCAGACGTTTCAGGCGATGGATTTCAGTTTTCTGTTCGACCACACCCGCAAGCAGTTTTCTATCGGCTATCGGGTTGCTGATAACGCTCTCGATCCCAATTGTTACGATCTGCTGGCATCGGAAGCGCGCCTCACTAGCTTCATTGCAATCGCCAAAGGCGACGTTCCCGCTTCCCATTGGTTCCGGCTGGGCAGGTCCCTCACTCCCGTGGGTCGTGGCTCTGCACTCATTTCGTGGTCGGGATCAATGTTCGAATACCTGATGCCCACGCTGATGATGATTTCGCCCACGGGAAGCTTGCTCCACCAAACGTACGAACTGGTTGTGCGTCGCCAGATTGAGTACGGCAAGGAGCGCGGCGTCCCTTGGGGAATCTCCGAGTCGGCCTACAACGCAAGAGACCTGGATTTCACTTATCAGTACGCGGCCTTTGGCGTGCCCGGCCTCGGGCTCAAGCGCGGGTTGAGCGAAGATCTGGTGATTGCTCCTTACGCGACTGCATTGGCCGCCATGATTGACCCGAACGCCGCGGCAGACAACTTTGCACAGTTGGCGGCTGCTGAAGGCAGGGGAACTTACGGGTTCTACGAGTCACTCGACTACACCAGCGAGCGGGTGCCGGAAGGCGAGCGAGTAGCGGTTGTCAGGGCCTACATGGCGCACCATCAGGGAATGTCGCTGGTGGCGCTTGCCAATGCCCTAAATGACGGCGTCATGCGGACCCGCTTTCACTCCGTGCCGGTGGTGCAGGCGACCGAGTTGCTGTTGCAGGAGCGAACGCCTCGCGATGTGCTTGTCGCGCGGCCCCGTGCAGAAGAAGTCGCGGCGGCGGCGCATGTCCGGGAACTCGCCCCCCCCATCGTGCGCCACTTCACCTCGCCCAACGAAACGGTTCCGCGCACCCATCTTCTTTCCAACGGGCGCTATGTAGTGATGGTTACCACCGCCGGATCAGGATATAGCAGATGGCGCAATCTCGCGGTGACTCGCTGGCGAGAGGATGTTTCCCAGGACTGCTGGGGATCGTATGTCTTTCTTCGCGATGTGCAGAGCGGACAGACCTGGTCGGCCGCGTATCAGCCGTCGGGTGTCGAACCCGACGACTACGAAGCAAGTTTCACGGAAGATCGCGCTGAGTTCATTCGGCGTGATGGCTCGCTCCGCACTACGTATGAGGTGGTTGTTTCTCCGGAGGACGATGCCGAAGTGCGCCGAGTTTCGATCGCCAACCTGGGAGCCAGGACCCGGGTGGTTCAGGTTACATCGTACGCTGAGCTTGTGATCGCGTCTCAGGCCGCCGACGAAGCTCATCCGGCATTTTCCAACCTGTTTGTGGAGACCGAATTCGTGGCCGACGCGGCCTTGCTGGCCACCCGCCGTCGTCAGTCCGATAAAGAGCAGCCGGCGTGGGTTGCCCATGTGGCGGTTGTCGAAGGCGACTCGGTTGGGGATGTCCAGGTCGAAACGGACCGTGCACGTTTTGTTGGGCGAGGTCATCAGGTTCGCGACCCGTTGTCCGTTGTAGACGGGCGCCCTCTTTCGAATACCGTTGGTCCGGTGCTTGACCCCGTGATGAGTATGCGGCATACGGTGCGCATTCCCCCCGGCGCGACCGCGCGGATTGTTTTCTCAACCATCATTGCCGACACTCGCGATAAGGTGCTCGATCTGATTGACAAGTATCGCGATTCTGGAACTTGGGAGCGCACACTGACGTCAGCTTGGACCCAGGCGCAAGTCCAGCTTCATCATCTCGGCATTACTCCCGATGAAGCCCACTTGTTCCAGCGACTCGCCAACGCCCTCCTGTACTCCGACGCTTCCATGCGACCGTCTTCCGATGTTCTGGGTCGAACCACGATTGAGTTGACCGCCCTCTGGGCACACGGAGTCTCCGGTGATTTGCCCATCGTGCTGGTCAGAATCGACGAAGCCGAGGATGTTGGAATTGTCCGGCAACTACTGAGGGCGCAGGACTACTGGCATACCAAGGGCCTGCCAGTTGACGTCGTGATTCTCAACGAAAAGCCGCCTTCGTATGAGCAGGAACTGCAGGGTTCGCTCGACGATCTCGTACGAGCTCACCAGCAGCGAGTGTTGGCGACGCCGGGCGAAGTTGGCGGCAACGTCTTCCTGCTACGGAGTGACTTGATTCCTGCGCAAGAGCGCGCCTTGCTGCAGTCCGCTGCCCGTGCCGTGCTTCTCAGCCGCCATGGTACGTTGGCCGAGCAGGTGATTCGTGCGCAACGCGTGGAAACCGTTACGCGGCCTGCCCTTCGACCGCCGCGAATCGGAAGGGATGCTGAAGTGCCTTTGAACATCCCCGACTTGGAATTCTTCAATGGCTTGGGTGGATTCGTCCACGGAGGACACGAGTACGTGACCGTGCTGCGCGAAGGTTTGCGCACCCCAGCTCCGTGGATCAACGTCATCGCAAATCCTTCGTTCGGTTTTCTGGTCTCAGAGTCCGGCTCGGGCTACACCTGGTCAGGCAACAGTCATGAAAATCAACTCACCGCGTGGTCCAATGATCCGGTAACCGATCCCGCCAGTGAAGCCATTTATCTCCGCGACGAGACCACCGGCGCCGTCTGGAGTCCGACGGCTCTCCCGGTTCGCGATGAAGCGGCTTCCTATATGGCAACGCACGGTCAAGGCTACAGCCGGTTTAACAACGGGTCGCAAGGGATTCTCTCCGAGTTGCTCCAGTACGTTCCGATTAACGACTCGATCAAGATTTCGCGCCTGGTTCTGCAGAATTCTTCTCCCCGTACGCGCCGTCTTTCCGTGACCGCATTTGCGGAATGGGTGTTGGGCATTTCGCGCAGCCGCGTCGCTCCGCACATTGTCTCGGAACTCGATTCGGCAACCAATGCGCTACTTGCGCGCAGCGCATGGGGCGGAGAGTTCGGAGGGCGAGTTGCTTTCCTCGATCTCGGCGGCCGGCAGAACTCATGGTCTGGCGACCGTATCGAATTTCTGGGACGTAACGGGGTTTCCTCCCGGCCGGCGGCCCTACAACGAGGCGGCTTGCTTTCCGGAAAGGTCGGCGCTGCGCTCGATCCCTGCTCTGCCCTCCAGACCATAGTGGAGCTGAATCCCGGTGAACGTGTTGAGATCGTGGTGTTGTTGGGGCAGGGAAAAGACCGGGACGAAGCGCGCGACTTGGTCACCCGGTATCGCGCGGCCGATCTCGACCAGGTCCTGGCCGAGGCCACCCGGCATTGGGACGAAATCCTCAGCACTGTACAAGTCACAACGCCAGACCGGTCGATGGATGTCTTGACGAACCGCTGGCTCCTGTATCAGACCCTTTCGTGCCGGGTTTTGGGACGCACCGCCTTTTACCAGGCCAGCGGAGCCTACGGCTTCCGCGATCAACTGCAGGACGTCATGGCGCTCGCGGTGACCAAGCGGGACATTACGCGTGAGCATCTCTTGCGTGCGGCCTCCAGGCAATTCATCGAGGGTGACGTTCAGCATTGGTGGCATCCGCCGTCCGGACGTGGCGTTCGTACACGTATCTCCGACGACCTGCTGTGGTTGCCTTATGCCGTCATTCATTACATTGAAGTGACCGGGGAGTCGCGCCTGCTCGATGAAGTCGTGCCGTTCCTCGACGGCGCTTCACTCGCCGCCGGTCAGCTCGAGTCCTACTTCCAGCCCGCGGTCTCAGAACTGCGGGCAACGCTCTTTGAACATTGCGCCCGCGCGCTGGACCGAAGCCTCGCGGTTGGCAGCCATGGCCTTCCCCTGATAGGATCTGGCGACTGGAATGACGGTATGAACCGGGTTGGAGTGGAAGGCAAGGGCGAGAGCGTTTGGCTCGGCTGGTTCCTGCACACGATTCTTTGGGAATTCGCCAAGGTTGCGGATGCTCGAGGCGAGCGCAAGCGCGCTGAAACCTGGCGCCTGCAGGTGAGCGCGCTCAAGGCCGCTCTCGAACGCGAGGGTTGGGACGGAGAGTGGTATCGGCGGGCTTATTTCGATGACGGCACTCCCCTGGGCACGGCCCAGGACCAGGAATGTCGTATCGACTCCATCGTTCAGTCGTGGGGAGTGCTCAGCGGCGCCGCTGAACCAGCCCGTGGAGTTCGCGCCATGGCCGCGGTCGATCAGCTTCTCATCCGGCATCGGGAAGATCTGGCCTTAGTGCTCACCCCGCCTTTTGATCGAACCACCCACGATCCGGGCTATATAAAAAGCTACCTGCCTGGCATTCGCGAAAACGGCGGTCAGTACACACACGCCGCCGCTTGGACGCTTCTGGCATTTGCCGCGCTGAGTGACGGAGACAAAGCAGGCGAGCTGTTTCGGATGCTCAACCCCATCAACCATTCCGCTTCGCGCGCCACAATGCAGCGTTACAAAGTCGAGCCTTATGTCGTAGCAGGAGATGTTTACTCGGAACCCCCGCACATTGGGCGTGGCGGCTGGACCTGGTACACGGGATCGGCTGGTTGGCTCTATCGTGGGGCAATTGAATGGATACTGGGTTTCCGGCTGCGCGGAGCGGTGTTCTCGATCGATCCGTGTATTCCTCGAAACTGGCCGAGCTACTCGATGACCTTTCGTTACCACTCCACCCTCTACAACATCAAGGTGGATAATCCGTCTAGCGTTTCACGTGGTGTGATTACGGTGGAAGCCGACGGCGCGCCGGTACCCAACTTTCCTAACATACAGCTGGTTGATGACGGTCGCGAGCACCAGGTGCGCGTGGTGATGGGATAGGCGATTCGTGCGGCTGCAAGCGGAAAAAGCGTCAAAGCTACTAGACGACCGGGCTACGTCCTTGAATGATCCGGATTAGCATGACAACCAGCGCCAATACTAAGAGGATGTGGATAAAACCGCCCAGCGTATAGGCGCTGAGCACACCGACCAGCCACAACAGCAACAGTATTACGAATATTGTCCAGAGCACGTCTGTACCTCGTATCTCGCAGTGCGTCTCCCATTCGCTGCGATTGCCCCACCCGATCATCGGATTATCACTCCGTTTCGCCCGCGTCGTTTGAGAGGTCCTTAAAAGGGCGATCGATTCTCTCCCATTCGCGAAGGGGTGCTCGATTCGCCCCAATACACCCGACTATTGCTGTCCGTCACTTTTGTGGTCGTTCATCTTGGCCGCTTCGGCCTTGGCCGAGAACTTCCTCACAGCGGATAAGAAAGCCTCCGAACCCGCGGGTGCCGCGACCGTTCCCTGCAAAATGTCACGGAACGAAGTCTCGTGGCCATAAAAGGCGCGCGTGGCATCGTCGTCCTGCTCGATCACTGCCCCGTTCACGGTAAGACCCGCGAACACTCCTCTCGCACGCGAATAAGTCAGGACCTCAGCCCTCATCTTCCAATCGGTCTCACCCTCCGCATGACGGCCCACTGGACCGGCGGCTACTGAAGCGTCGGCTCCCAGCTTGAATTTGCTGGAAAGCAGCTTCTCCATGCCGTCGTGGTTCATGATCAGCATCACCAGGTCGACAGCTTCTCCGCCGATCTGCAGCCCCCAGCTGCCGCCCACCACCTTAAAAGGCGCGGGAGCGCTCCACCCATTGGCGGTCCGGCACGTGGCTACACCTTTGCCGTACTCGGCTCCAAACACAAACCCGCCTTTCTTCAGCGATGGCGCGACTCCAACGCATACCGCGGATTGCATTACATCTTCTGGAATGCCCTTGTCCGGTGCTGCCATGATTTCATTCAGGACATCAGCGGAAGCCTTGACCCGCTTCACCTCGTCCTCGCGGTCTTCAGCGGCCCACAAGCTGGCGGTCGCCAACAGAACGGCTACGCAAAGAGCGATCCGTAAAATTGAATTCCTTTTTGACATTTCCTCTTCCTCTCCAGTTCCGGAACTTCTAATGTTTGATTGGCCACCGTTGCCGGGAAAATCTACTTACACAGGTGAGGATAGGTCGAGACGAAGCGGCCTCCCATAGGGTGGAGGCCGTAGCATCGATCCAGAAGTCCCCTACAGCGTGGGACATTTGTATGGGGGTGCGTTTCGAAGTCAGTAGTTCGTAGATCGCGTTCTTTCAGTCGAATAGCTGTTTGGCCAAATTTGGATCAAACGCCGGACTTACGAATCGTTCACCAGATTGCAAACGTTCTAGAGCCATCAGCAATAGCTCCTCTGCATCCGATTTCAGGAGGTACCCAGACACGCCAACTGCAGCCGCCGCGCGCAACATCTCCTCCGAATCGTGCATGGTGATCATCAGTATCTTGGTTTGAGGAAGTGACTCACGCAGCTCCGCCGCCACCTCCAGTCCATTAGGCGGAGGCATCGAGATGTCCAGGATTAGTATGTCAGGCGCGAGTTCGGCCGCCAGTTGCAGCGTCTCGCGGCCGTCGCCGGCTTCGCCGCACACTTGGTAATGATCATCCGCTTCCAAGATGGTGCGCAAGCCTCGGCGCATAAACGAATGATCATCCGAAAGCAAAACCCGGGTCGACACCATGATTCCCGTTATCACCCTTCATTGCACTGCAATCTTGCCCCGATAGTAAATAGGGCGAATTGCCTAGCTCAAACTCAAGGCTCCACAACTTTGTTCCGAATCGCGTAACGCACCAGTTCGGCTACTGAGTGAACATCCAGTTTCCGCATGATGTTGGTGCGGTGAGTATCAGATGTCTTGGTAGCGATCCCAAGAATGGTCGCCACTTCTTTCGCCGTTTTGCCTTCCGCGATAAGTTGAAGAATCTCGCGCTCCCGCGCCGTGAGCCTGCCACGCATCATTTCAACCGGATCGGTAACCCGGCTGCCGCGATTGGCGAGGAACATCTCCGTAACGCGCGACGTAAAAAACGGCTTGTGATGACTCAAAGCCTCCACGGCTCGAACCAGGTCAGTATCGGAGTCAGACTTCAGAACATATCCCCGCGCGCCTGCCTCCATGACCTCAGCTGCCATCTCGTCGGAATCATGATGGGTGATCACCAATACTTCCGTCCTGGGGCACGCCTTCCGGACCTGTTTCGTTGCCTCCAGACCGTTCAGGTCAGGCATGCTCACATCGATGATAAGAACGTCAGGGTTCAGGGACGCACATTTTTCTGCGGCCTCGCGCCCCGATCGCGCCTCGCCACAGACCTGCCAGCCTGCATGTTCTTCGACCAGCATCTTCAGACCTTTTCGAACCACATCATGATCGTCAGCAATTAATATCCTCAAAGCGCTCATGCGGCCTCACTTAGTGGAATGGTTACGTGAATACTGGTTCCTGGATTGCCCGGCAGTATCTCCAAGTCGCAACATAGCTGCCGCAAGCGTTCTCGCATGCCCAGCAACCCGACTCCCAGGCTCGCGGTTTCCTGCCTGAGCGCCAATTGCTCAGGCGCGAGGCCGCGGCCCTGGTCAACCACAAAAAGATGTAGCTGATTATTGTCTCGTTCCAGCCGGACAGCTGCGGTGCTGCTGCCGGAGTGGCGGTGAACATTGGTTAGGCTCTCTTGCACCACACGGAAAATTGCGGTCTCCAGTTCCATCGGCAGCCGGGGCAGGTCCGTCGGCAAATTCAGGTCGACGTGAATCGAGCTTCGCTGCGAGAAGCCGTTGGCGAACCACCGGATTGCCGCTACCAGCCCTACGTCATCGAGCATTGGAGGGTGCAATAAATGCGATAGTGTCCGTACTTCTTTCAACGACTCATCAACCAGTTCTTTGCTTTCTGTTACCGCATTCTTGCCCCGCTCATCCAGGTGGGAAGTGTCCCTCGCCAGGTACGACAAGTTCATCTTGACTGCGGTCAGGGTCTGCCCCAGAGAGTCGTGAAGATCGCGGGCTAGACGTCGTCGCTCATCGTCTCTGATTTGGAGCAACCGTCCACTCAGCCGCCGGACCGCGGTCTCCGCCTGCTTTAACCCGGTGACATCCTGTACGAGGATTCCCATCTGAGTGACCGTGTTGCCCTCCTTGGTGATCGGAAAGAGCGACTTCAGCCACCAACCCATCGCGCCTGGCGTCGACGGGATGGGCCCCTTGACTTCATGATTCAGCACGGGCTCGCCAGTGCGGGCGACTCTACGCAGCAGTGGTTCGATCTGGGAAAACAGCTCCCCTACTACATTGCGTAGCGGTTTTCCCACTTGTTCGCGCGAATCTAGTCCATTGAGTTGGGCAAAGGGCTCGTTGATCCGCTGGAAGTGGAGTTCCTTGTCGACGATCGCAAGTCCCACCGGCGCGTTCGAGAAAAAGGCACCGAGCTGCTGTTCCCGACGTTCGATTTCTTCCCGCTGCTGTTTCCGCTCGGTAATGTCGCGCGTGATCACCGCGTATCCCCGAGGCTGACCCTGTTCGTTTCGCAACAACGTAACATCAGCCGTGGCCCAGAACTCCGTTCCATCTTTCCGGAGCTGCAGACATTCATCGTTCACGTGGCCGTGTTCGAAGGCAGCCTTCAGATGTCGCTGCGGCGTGTCTGATTCGCAGGCATTATAAAGACGGTGAAAGGGCTCTCCCACGATTTCTTGGGCCTGGAAACCGAACAACCGCTCTGCCCCAAGGTTCCACGTCGTGATGCGACCATCGAGGTCAACTCGTACGATGGCGTGGTCTTGGATGCCACTTACCAGCAGACGGAATTTTTCCTCGTTGTCCCTCGCGTCCCTTTCGGCCAATGTTCTCCGCGTCATTTCCCCGCTCATCAGCAGGAACAGCGACACCAGTAGCATCGAAGCCACGAGGAACGCGAGAACCAAAATCATCGTGGCTTTGTGCTGGCTGGCGGCGGAGACGCTGGCGCGAACCCGGAGCAACCGCATCTCTTCGTGTTCCATGCCGTCGAGCAGCGGACGCATCTTGTCGTCCAACGCTACGCCCTGGCGGGTGAACTCCAACTGTTGCTCGCTCATCGACGGGTTTTGCTGCTGCAAGCGGATTGAGTCCCCCAGAAGATTCAGCCTCTGCGATATCAGCGGTTGGATCTGCGCCAGTCTTTGCTGTTGCTCGGGATTATCGACGGTCAACGACTGCAAGTGTTTCAGGCGGCCAGGCAGCGTCGCTTTTGCCACATCGTAGTCGATCAGGAGCGTCGGATCGCCAATCAGCGCATAACCTCGCCGCGCACTCTCCGCTTCGCTGAGGGACGCCTCCATGCCCTTCAGTTCGGAAATTACCTCATGCGTATGAATGACCGATTCCTCGCTGTTGGCGAAGCGGTCCGACATCACGTACGAGGCGATCCCGATGCCCACCAGTACGGTGAACACAACCGCGAAGGCGGCCTTGTACGACTTGGGAGACAGGGTAGGCATAAGGCTTTTCGCCCGGTTGAGAGCAGGACTTTACCACATTCAAGAACTTCCGGCGTGGCTTTGGCAACCCGGAGCCGTTAACCCTGCCAACGATTCCGTACCCAAAATCAACCCTACGCATCGTCTGTCCCGACTTCCCAAGAGACCACAGCGTTTCCCCAAAAGGAATAGGGCATTTCCCTTAGACTCCGAGAGTGCCAGGCCATGGTCTGCGCAGCGTCTGCTTCGGCGGCTCAATGCGGAATACTTCATCCTGCCGGACAAGGTCAGGGGGTGCTCTAGTTTTGGAGCACAGGGCTAAGTTTGCCGCCATTGCCATTTAAGCGGCATTCCCGCCACCTCTTGACAAGCCGGCTGTTAGTTCCGAAGGTGCGACAGCTCTGATGTAGACTACGTATACTTCATCTGCGGTCCGCTATGACGCTCGAGGAAAACTCGGCGCTTGCCGTCGGTCCAGCCCTTACGACGCATCCAGAACAGCCTACAGATTCCTACGTCATTTCCGAACTCAACAAACAATTATGGAGGGGCCTTCCTACTGCATCGTTCGCCCTGTCTATGCTGTATCTGGTCTTTGCTGCCGCTCATCCATTCACGGTTGGAGGCGAGGCAGGATGGATACTGGCGGCTATCGCAGGATCGAGCGCCGTGATTCTGTTTCTTTATGGGCTCTGGCTGCGGCGCTCAAACGGCTTTCACTTGGCGAATCTTGCAGCGGCGATTCTTGCGGGAATCGTGCTTTTCAACGTGGCATCTCACCTACTGGCGACCCGAGATCCCGCACAGTCGAGCAATTTCGTCTTGTTGGTGGTTGCCATCGGGACGTTTTTCTTTTCATCGCGCTGGTGCGCAGCCGCAATTGTGGTGGTGGGCGCAGTTTGGGGAAGCGCGTTTCATCTCTTGCCAAATGATCATCGGACCCACTGGATCTTCGCGTTTATAAGTGCTTCGTTGGTAGCGGTACTGTCATTTCGCCTCCGCACCCATGCCCTTCGGTCTTCCATCGTGGACGCATGGAAAGAGCGTCGTCATCGTGAACTATTGCAGGCTGCCGAAACCGAACTCGTTTGTGCCAATAAGGAACTTGAGGTGCGCGTTGCAGACCGCACTGCGGAGCTGCAAGATCAGATCGAACAAACACGAATGCTGGAGCAGGCAGCACTTGAATCTGAAAAGCTGGCAGCTACTGGACGCATGGCGGCCACCCTGGCCCACGAGATCAACAACCCGCTGGGAGCGTTATCGAACCTCTTATTTCTGATTCATGGACGCCCAGACGACGTCGCGCAGGTTTTATCCCTTTCTGCGACGGCACAAGAGCAGGTTCAGCACCTCGCAAACATTACAAGGCAGACACTTAGTTTCCACCATCACAGTGCTCTACCACGCATGACCGAAGTTCGTGACCTGATTGCCGAAGTCATCGACTTTTATGGTCAAGTGATTAAAGAGCGACGCGTCGTTGCGGTGCTTCAAAACAGGGGCGACACCAAACTTGAATGCAATCCAGGGGAAATTCGCCAGGTCTTTTCCAATCTGCTGTTGAACTCATTGGAGGCCAGTCAGCCGCACACGCGCATCTTGATTCGGGTACGACAATGTGGCAAACACGAGCCCGGAGCCTTGGTTTCCTTCTGTGATCAGGGAGACGGCATCCCGGCTGAACTCCATCAGCGGATCTTCAAGCCCTTCTTTACCACGAAAGAAGGCAGTGGCACCGGGCTCGGGCTATGGGTAGCACAGGGCATCATCTCGCGGCACCGAGGAAAGATCAGAGTGCGCTCGTCAACAAAGCCAGAGAAGCATGGAACGATCATGTCTGTCTGGTTACCTAGCTTGCGAGAAATGCCGGGGACTTCCCGCCTCCACTACGAACGTCTCGATCCGGCAAAATGATAGCCACGGAGCTCGCCAATGCGAACTTATACGAAGCCACGTTTTGGCCGAAGAGTACGACCGCTCTCCAGTAATCGGCGGCGGCTGGGACATATCAGCAAGCAAGGGAACACGCTGTTACGTTTCTTGCTGGTGGAAGCAGCCCAAGTTGCCGTACGTTGCGACCCGGAGTGGCGACGGAAGTATTTACACCTGGCGATGCGGCGGGATCTCCGGATCGCCAAGGTAGCCATGGCACGCAAACTCGCCGTCAGTTTGTTCTGGATGTGGCGCAAGCAATGGAATTACGAACAGGTTAAAAAGTTCGGTTCGCACGCGGGACAGCTCGTAACAGGCCATGGTGTGAAGTAAATCACCGCCCACTTGATTGGGCATCCCGCTCACTAAGGAGGGAGTTCGAAGTAGTAATCATGATCGACGTTGCGACCGGAGAGATGGTTGGGTCGGACTGAGTTCCACCTGAGAGATTACACGCGAGCCCTTGGTTGATGATGGCAAGAGATTCCAGGGAGAGCGAAATGGCGCGCTCTTAAGAGCGGATGCTGTGGTGTGCCTCAAGAAGTACTTGACAGGGGTGACAGTGTTAGAGATGGCCTGTTGAACGAAGCCGCTACGCGGCAGAGGTTGCATGCTACAGTCAGTCACGAAACGATGGCGTCGACCAGCACTCCCTCAGCCAACACGAAATTGCTGCAGTGCAATTAAAATACATAAAAGCAATCGTATTGCCAAACTCCCAGGGTTACACATCCCCCGTCGACATCGTAGCCACTCCCCAAGCCTCGTCCAAACACGTAGTCACTAATGGCGGCTCCGTTCAACCGATTCTATCGCCAGTGCTCAGGCGGCTCACCTCTCCCCATCACTCAGAACCCTCATCGCCTGAGCACTCTCGATAGAATCCTAGTAGGTTCACGCCAGTAATCCGCGGGACAGTCCAAATTTTCGATCGTCGTGTGGAAGCACTTCAGGGCAAGTCACGGTATGAGCGGCCGATCTCCACAACCCAACAATCAGCTGTGCGCATTCGGTATTCCAAAAGCTTAGGCACGCCGGCAATTTGCCGACCGGCGTGCCGTACCGTGCTTTGCTATGTCATTCCTAATTCCTTAGGGTGTGCCCGCTGCTGGGACGCCGCCACTGGGGAGTTTCACCTGCTTCTGCGGGTCGAGGTTGAACAAGTCGGTCAGGTCGCCAATTGCAGGCGCGTTTTCTGGAACGTACTTATTCCAGGTGCTGGGAATGGGATTGGGCAAGTTGTCGCGGCTGCGTCCGGTCACCGGCGGCAATCCCCAGTTGTACTCGATAAACTTCAAGGTGGAGACGTGATCGTTGTACTGATGTGAGATGTGGCCGGGCTTAGTGTAGGGCGAGACCAAGATCATGGGAATGCGGGTGCCGTCACCAAAGAAATCCACTGGCTGAACGTAACCCGAGTCCCAATAACCGCCACCTTCGTCAAACGTGACAAAGATCGCCGTGCTGGCCCATAAAGTGGGATTCGCCTGCACGGCGTCCACGGTTTTCTTCACAAAACCCTCAAACAGATCGAGTTTAGAAGATGAGGGGTGACCATCCACGTACCCGCTTGGCTTCACCCACGACACCGACGGAAGTGTGCCTTTCTTGATATCTGCATAAAGGTCGGTCGTGTCCTTCAAGTGTGCCTTGCGGACTGCTGGGTTGGTCATGATCGATGTCGAGTACTGAAAGAAGTTGCAGATGTTGCAGTACTGGTTGTTGGGGTTTAGGAAATATGGGTCGCTGAGGTACAGGCTGAACTGGTCGCCGTAATAGCCAAACGAGACGTTGTTCTCCAGCAGCTCGTCGCCAATGTTGCGGACGCTCGATGGAGGAACCGTGAACACCGTGTTGTTATCGCTATTGTCGGTGTACGCGTTCTTGCCGTCGCCATAGTAGCCGGGGTTGTAATTGTTGAGCAGGTAGTAGTGTCCTGGAGCGCACCTTGGATTGACCAAGTACGGCAAGTTCGAAACGTAATTGAGCACGGCAAAGACGCCTGGCTGGTCGGAATCGGAACAGTTGCTGTACGAACCGCCTCCGTACGAGGGCGATCCATAGGAGCCGCCACCGTAGCCGTCTTCGCTGTACCAGTTGTTGGTGCCATTCAGAGCGTTGGGATTCTCGATTTCATCCACAATGCCCTGGTTCTTGGAGCCGATGCCTACCAGTTGGTTGTGGGGCGGCGTCAACGGACGACCGTGACCGTCGCTGAACCAGATGGCATCGCCCGTTCCCAGCATGATGTGATTGGCTCCCGTACCGCCCATCACAGCCTGATGGTAGTTGTCGCTCATCGCGTAGTTGTCGGCGAGGTATTTGAGATAGGGTACATCACCCTGTTGAACGTTGTAGAACTCCATGGAGGTCGCGCCTTCGCCTGTGGAAGCCCACGTGAATGGCTTGGGCGGATTCTTGCCGTTGCTCCCCGCGCCGATCGTCACTTCGACCCAGGGGAAAAGATCAGCCACGCAGCCGCTCGGGTTCCACTGGGTGGCGTAATATGCGTCGCAGTCCTGTTGCTGCCACATTTGGTAGAAGCGGTGGACCGGGCTGTTGGCATACGCGTCGTAGGGGAACGAATGAGACGTCAGTTGGAACGGACCAGGAGGAAGATTGAACACATTCGGAATACGGGTGTCGGCGTCGGGTTTCTTGAGCGGCGCGGTGCCGCCGGTGGTCAGGTATTTGTAGTATCCGGGAGCGAGTCCATTCTCCGCCGCCTGGGCTTCCGCTACAGTACTGAACGGAGGGTTGACGTAGCCGCCGACGATAGGGGGCGGGAGATTAGAAAACAGCGAGCGGCCTCCGGGGCTGACCTGATACATCTTGGATGCCGGATCGTAGGCCGAGAACTGCAGCGCGAGACTGTAGTTCTCACCTGGACTGCCGTCGGCCTGCACGATTCCTTTCGATAGGAGATTATCGACCGTATCGGTGCTGACCGGCTGATAAGTTGCGAAAATGTGATCGAACGTTCGGTTTTCGCCGATGATCACGATGACGTGTTGAATGGGTGTTTGGGTTGTGCTGGCAGCGACTACCTGTTGAGCGCTGGCTGGCATGCTCTGAACCAGGAGAGCCAACGCGCTGACCACGGCAGTCTTCTGCCACTTCGCGGGAAATATCGCACGCAGAGACATCGCAGTTCCTCCGCGCAAGACTTTACGATTCGCGCCGTTGATGATGGTGAACGCGAAATCAATAACACAATAATTATTTGTTGCAAATTGACGAAACCTATTGACCGACCTCATAGCACGACTACGCGCTACCGAAAGTTGGCAGGGGCGACACAACTGAATCGATTCGCGGCGGAAATCCACCTGAGCGGAGTCGGCTACGTGTGGAAGTGTGACGACCCGAGCTCTCGGTGCGCCACGTCCCTGCATGGGGCGTTAATCAGGGCTCGAGGATTACTTCCGGGTTGTCCGCCATCCACTTCAGTGCGGATTTACTTCCGAAATATACTGCCACTGACGAAGCAGTTGAACCCTGTTTCAGGACCCGGCAGACCAAGCAGCGGCGTAATGTGATGCGCCTAAACGGCGCTGCGCTACGAGAACGTACGTTCGGAATGATGCGGCAAGTCGGGCGGGAATTCATCAAAAGCCGAATCGCACGCGAGCAGCACCCATACGCCCCATCGACGATTAGCCTAAGATTGGCGGCGATGCGTCAGTTGGCGTATGAAGCGTCCGATCCTACCGCTGGCCGACTTGTCGTTTCTAATTCTTTCGGTATAGGCTCCTGGTGCTCACCCGCGACTTGAACGGGGCGACTTTGCCTGGCTGGCGCATGAAGGAAATGACTGCCAATGACGACTTCGAACGGTTCCGGACCGGCGCAGTGAAGTACGCCGCCTACCTGGAGACGCCCGAGGGCCGATTGCGCCTCGACCTCGCCTTTGCCAATTTGCAGGAGTTTCTCCCGCAGGCCACATGGTCTTTCCGCGCTCTAGATCTTGGGTGCGGGACCGGCGTCACGGCGGTACGACTGGTGCGACTTGGTCTTCACGTCACGTTGCTGGATGCATCTGCCCCAATGCTCGATTTCGCTAAGCGTGCAGCGGGGGAAGCAGGAGTTACGGACCGGATTGCGCTGAAACACGGCGATGCCAACCAAGTCGCAGATTTGTTCGACGCCGAGTCGTTTGACGTAATTCTTTGCCACAATATCCTGGAATATGTTGACGACGCGCGTGCTGTGTTGCGCAGTGCGGCTCGCGCTTTGCGAGACCGGTCCAGCATAATCTCGATATTGGTGCGTAACCAGGCAGGTGAGGTGTTAAAGGCCGCAGTACAAGACGGGGACCTGGCCGCGAGTGAGCAAAATCTCACCGCTGAGTGGGGACATGAATCGCTGTACGGAGGACGGGTGCGGCTGTTTACGGCGGAGAGCCTGCAGGCCATGCTGCTCGAATCGTCACTCGCAGTAACTGCGGAGCGCGGTGTACGGGTATTGTCGGACTACTTGCCGCCGAGCGTTTCACGAAATGATAAGTACGAGCGAATCCTGGAGCTGGAGCGCAAGCTGGGAAGGCGACCAGAGTTTGCCGCAATCGCCCGCTACACGCATTGCCTGGCGCATCGCGTAGATCAAGTCATGAAGGATGGTGCATGAACAACGTCGTAGCCCAGTCTCCATCGTCCGGATCCAGCATGACACCTGATGCCGATATTGCGATCGGGCTCGGCCTTACCAATGAGTGTAATCTCACCTGTGCCTTCTGTTATCGCGATCCAGCGCGCACGGATCGTCTCTCTCTGGATCAAGTGAAAGAAGTCATGGAACGCTTGCCCGTACGGTCGGTGAATCTCGGCACGGGTGAGAACGGCATGCATCCCGATTTCAATGCGATATTGGCCTACCTGCGAACGCAGCCAGTCAAGCTCACCATCACTTCCAATGGCCATAGTGTTGCTGTTCTGAAAGACGATGAGCTCTGTGCCTTCCATGACATCGAGTTCTCCCTCGATTACCCGACGGAAAAGGAACAGGATGCACAACGCGGGCATGGCAATTGGGAGCTGATCCAACAACAAGCAAATCGTTGCGTGAGGTTGGGTGTGCCGGTGACCATCATCGCCGTCATGATGAAGGCGAACTACTTGCGCTTGGCCGAGGTAGCGCGAGTGGCCAGGCAGTTTGACGCTCCTTTGCGAGCGAATGTGTACCAAGCCGTTCGATCGGACGTTTATGCCCTCAGCTACGAAGAGTACTGGGAGGGGTTCCGGCGGCTCTTTGCGGAGACCGATGTGATCGCGATTGGTGAGCCGCTGGTTCGTGCCATGGCGGGGCTCCCGCCGCTCCGGGGCGGTTGTGGCGTCAGCACCGTACGAGTGACACCAAGAGGCACGACACAACCCTGCGTCTACTGGCCAGGATTGGGGGAACCGCTTTCAGATCTGATCTCGATGGGGCTCGATATTCTGGACTCCGCACCCTTCGAGCAGGCGCGCACCATTCCCGACGCGTGCCAGCCTTGCGAGTTCCGCGAGTCGTGTCATGGCGGATGTGCCGGGCGGCGACGCTTGCAAGGCGCACTATTACAGCCTGACTCTTATTGTCCGATCATTCGCGGGCAACGCCCCACGCTTTCGATTCGTATGGCTGCCAATCGCGATCTGCCTAAATTGAGCAGTTCCTGCACTACTGTAGTAATCGCCCGATAGAGCCACGCCGCCTATTGTGCGGGCATCCATTTGTCGGAACCAACCAGCTTAACGGCCACATTTGTAATGAAGATGTGCAGGGGCTTACCGTCGGCGGTGCCACGGTGTTCGGTCGAGATCAGCAGAGGACCTGCCTTTTTGTAGCCTGTCCAGGTTGAGATGACGAGGCTCGGCTTCGCGTCCCCGCCATGGTGGAACTCGAGTACTTCGACACGGTTGTCTTTTCCAACGTAGAGATTCCAGGTATCGCCGGGCGTGTAGCCGCCGGCTTCCGAAGGGTACTTCACCGAAACCAGGTCAGCCGAGCCGGTGCCCATCGGCAGTTTCTGCATGCCTTGATCGGTAACGGTGGCGCTGGTGTCCCAGTAAGCATGGAAGGGGAACAGAAGCCAATAGTTATCGTTGATGAAACCCGAGTCGACCTTCTTCACGGCGTCGGGCTGGCTGGTGAGCTCGGAGCGCAGGTAGGTAACATTCACCGGCTTGCCATCCTGATCTTTGCCCTCGTAGGAGACTTTGTTAGTCTTGGGCTCCCAGGTCCAGGCGCGACTAAGTTTGAACAGTCCGGTGACTTCGCCGTTCCAGGTGTAGCGGATCGCCTCGATCTTATCCCACGAATCGATACCGTAGGTCTTGGCGATCTGGTCGAGAATTGGCGCGCGCTGTTGCGCGCCTAAAGTTGCAGGGAGGATCAACAGCGCGTTGAAGGCTAAAAGACGGATCACATCGAGTCGGCCCAAATTTCTCATGAATGTCCCTCCTCGGTGAATTGACCAGATGTTGCGTTGGATGAGCCCTTCGGATTTCCGGATACAGAAGTTGTATGCAAGTCTGGCGCCGGCGGCAGGTGACGGCGCAATACAGTCACTGCGGCAGCTATTGCCACGCATCCATATTCCACCAGCATTACCCAACCAGGAAGCGCCTCCCACGGACGCCCAAGTGACCGGAAGTGCCACATTATGTAAGTGGGGATGATGCTCACGGTCCAGACGATGATCGGCAGGGTCGAGGCCGATCATCAGAAATGGCAGCAGCCAGAGAAGATACCACGGGAATACGACGGGTGCGCACAAAAGCGAAGCTGCCATTGGCCACGCAAATCGGTCCGGAGAACAACTCGGGCGTTTTGCTTCTTAGCCAGGTTGCTGTCGCTAATCCTACGAGCACTGCCAGCACAACAAGCAACTGCGGAGGAATCAGGTGACCGAGTGCCGCAAACACCGGACCATTAAAGCGGAAACTCTGCACATACGTACCAAGCGAGCCGATCGGAATACGGCCGTGATTAAGAAATGGCATGTAGAGAAGTCCGACCACGGCTGCCGCTGACGCCGCATCGCGAATACGAACCCGCTTCCAGTAGAGGGGCAAAAGTACGATCGGCAAAAACTTCACTGATACAGCCAGCCCAAGTGCGAGGGCCGCAATGGCCCGCCATCGGCGCACTAGAGCAGCGGCAGACAACACCAACAAGAGCGCGCCAACAATGTCAATGTGACCGCTTCCCGCCACCTCAATGGCCAACAATGGGTTCCAGGCGTACGCCAGAACCAGGTGCGCTCCCTGCCGAGTACAACGCAAAATATCGAGCAACACGAAAACAATTGCGAACTCGCAAACCACAAACGCTACTTTCAAGGCAAATGTCGATTCGTGAATGGCGGTAACGGCGCGAAAGAAAAGCTGCGCACCTGCTGGATATGGGCTGGGTAGATCCGGATTGTTCAAGTTGCGGGTTTCCGCGGTATGCAGGTGCTTAGCAGCAGAATCGCTGGGAACCACAAGATAAGGGTTATAGCCGAGCCTCTGCAGGCGGCCATCCCAAACATAGCGGTGGACATCGTCATCGGCGCCCGGAGGGCAGCCGAAGAAATGCAATGTTCCACGCAGCAGCCAGGACGAGTCCAATGACGACAACGCGTTGGGGAAATCTTGGCGTAGCGAAAAGCTCACGAACCGCCAAGAGGTACGCGATGCCCGCAAGCGTCATCGAGACCATGAAGTATGGCCCACCCCGATCGCCGAAGTTGCGTGAGCAGATGGCTAGCGCCACGCACAACGTAACGCCGAGGAGCGTACACTCGCCAGGCTGGCGTGACCTTCACAGCTCCCCCGTGCCGGTCGCGCAGTTGTGCAGCCACGTGCTCCCACTCTTTCAGCCAGCCCGCGGTGCGGGGCGCCCTTGCCGGAGCCAGACGCAACTCCGCTGCCAGGCGAGTGAGGTCGTCAGCCACATCAATGTCGTAAAAGGGATCTGCGAGACCTACGGAAAGCTCGAGATCTCGTGCGCGCGACAGGAGTCCCTCCAGCGCGCTGTTGGTGCCCATTCCGTCGCCGTGCGAAAAGCGCAGAATGAGAAGCCTTCGCCCCGACGAGATAGTAGCCTCCGTCGTGCGGTTGGTCCCACGACTACGTCATGTGCGGCCAGCGTTTCGAATGCACCTTCGAGAACGAGACGGCGGCAGGTGGGGGCTGTCGCTGTTGAAGGCAATCGTACGCCGTTGATGGCCGTTCGCGAAGTGTGCAAATACCGACGTGAGGCCCGCAGCTAGGCCTTCACCTTTCTGCGCAACTATACTCGTTTGCACTGCCTGCCAACTGCGCCAACTCGTCTACGTCGCCGCCGGGCACATGATGGCAACTTCCACATCGCCCAATGACCGCGCCAGCGCCAGCGTGTCCTCCAGAAGGCAGCAATAGAAAGCAGTGACAGCCTTAGGAGAAGGCTGGATGCTAAGGCGGGTCTTGACCGCGCCGGGCCTTGGCGCTTTCGCCATAATAACCAGCACACGGTCACTGCCTGCGGAACGTGCTGCCGTTTCGCTTGGGGACTCCATAAAATTTGCCGCAGACCTACGCTGGCCGTGGTGTCCCGGCTCTTCGATGCCGGAAATAATAGCGCACTATCAAGCTGAGAATGAACCAACCGGCGCCGACCGTGCCCTTCAACGTACCGCTGATCTTCGATTTTCCGATACGCGGATAGTAGCTCACCGGAACTTCGACTATCGCGGAATCCGGCCAGGGCGCCCTTGAGGATCATCTCAACCGCCCAGCCATAGGTGGTCTCTTCCAGCGCGAGCCGCGCGCAGTACATCTGCGCGGGCTGCGCGAAACGGGCCGAGATCGCTGATCTCTAGTCCATAGAGAAACCTGATCAGGCTGGCGGCGAGACGATTACCAAATACCTGATGCCAAGGCAAGGCCCGGCGGAACGTTGCTCCGTGCAGGCGGGAACCAAGCGTGATGTCCGCACGCCCCTCAATGATCGGCGCCAAGAGAATCGGCAATTCAGAGGGCCGATCGCTGTAATCTCCATCAAGGAACACAACCACGTCAGGGGAATTTGCCATTGCCAGCCCGGTGAGGCACGCGCGCCCATAGCCGCGACGAGGCTCGCTGAACCGACTCGGGCTCCCATTCTTTCGGCGATCTCGGGTGTCCCGTCATTCGAGTTGCTGTCGACCACGATGACCTCCGTCGACGAGATCGGACGGGATGATCCGCTAAAACGCGTTCGATCGCCTGCGCTTCATTATGGGTGGGGATGATGATGGACACTCGCACTGAGACTTGGCCCAGATCAACCACCACGGAGCAGTCGGCCACCGTTGCGCCAGCCACGCGTCCACGCCCCATCTCCGGCCGGCGCGTCCGATAGCGAGCCCAAGCGATGCGAGCACCGGAACCAGCAGTTCCCAGATCCACGAGGTGCCGAACTCCGAGAGCCAGAGGCTCGAGAGGAAAAGGAACGCCACAAAAGCGGCGGGCCTCGTGAACAGACCTATGAGCAGCAGTATGCCAAGTGAAATTTCAGTCAGCCCTTGCAGGGGAGCCGCCATCGCGGCGTGGCTCTCCGCGAGACCCATGATCGCCTTCCATGCAGCCGGCGAATGACTATGCTGGATGTAGTACTGGATTAATCCCGCGTAACCGGCCGCGGTATATAGTCCCTTGCCGAGATTCTCGAAGAAGACCCAGACAAACATCGCGCCAATCGTTACTCGAATCAATGCGAGTCCGTCCGCCGCTGGCGTGTGGTGGACCGAGTCACGAGTTGCGCTTGCGTTCATCTTCGCTCCTTGAATCAAGAGAGTTCTCTTGCAGTGATCTCGTATTTGAAATTCTCTGGATCCAGGCTGTCGAGTTTCCCCTCAGATGTCTGCGCTTGCGGATACATCAAAAAGGGGAGCGTTGTACCAATCGATCCCGGCAGCTCGACATCCTGAGCGAAGTTGTATGCCATCCAGTTCATTTCCCACGACCCGAAAAGGCGCTTGCGCGCGCTGGCCACCATCTCGTCGCTCAACGGACGGTTTCCTGGCGGTTCCTCCAGAACCACCTTCCGCACGTCGGCCGGATCTACGGGCACCCATCCGAATTCTGCAAGGTACACTTCCGCCCGGCAGTGCTGTGCCTTTGTGACTTTCTCCGACGAAGCACCGAGGCTCTTGTAGCCCAGCATCGGATTTCGCCACGCGAATTCCATACACGTCGCGCGCCGGAAGGCCTGATGCACGGGCGAGTCCGACGTAGAGAGCATTCAGGTCGGCACATTTGCCGCCCAAGTCCCCGCTTTCAAGCATGAAGCGGATGTCGCCACGACCGCAGCCGCGCACCTTCGGATCGCGAAACGTATTGTCGACGATCCAGTCGTAGATCGCACGGGCTTTCTCGACGTCCGTCTTGGCGCCTTTTGTGATCTCGATCGCCTTGGCCTTTACGATTCCGTCGGTCGGCATGTTCTGAGTGCGGCTGCAAGTAAATACTGCAGCTCGGCCTCCGGCACCGGCTCGCGCATTACCGGGCTTCGACAGGTCTACTGCGTAGTTCTTTAATGCCACTTGGCTGGTAAGTGTCAGAACTGGCTTCGCTTCGCGATGGGAATGTCGCAACCACGATACCCAAGGCGTTGGGATTGCTTTCGACTATTCTTGCCTTGCCGCCGTCAGCAGTAAACCGGTTGGATGTCGTCCTTTGGAACGGCGTGTTCTGTATGAGCGCCGCCGGCAACCAGACTTTGGTTTCTCCAGCAGGCTTAAGCACTTCTGCGCGAGTCGTCACTTCGAAAGTCCGCCAACCGTCGGATGGCGGACTTTCCGCCAAAGACAGCTCCGCTTTCGAGAGAGTGAAACCGGCGAATGCAAAGCTGGTGGAGCGTACGAATTCGCGCCGATTCATGAACTAACTCCCGCTCGAACAGATCCAGGATGGCTAATGCTCTCGTTGCATCGCGCATTCGATGCTCGACTGACTGCAGAACAGGTGGCCGATATAAAAACAACCAGGATGCCCGCAGAAGGTCTGCGCTCTGCACTGCCCAATGGCGCAGCAAACACTAAGATGCGCCGCGTCCAACTAGAGTTTAGATGGGAATGCCCCGGGTTGCGGACGCTCCGAATTGCGAAATTGTACCACTCTTTTGAGGACTCTTTGACGAATTTGAGCGCTATTCTTGTCGCCCGATTCGGGCAACTATGCTGCGAGCGAGAACCCGCTGAATCCGCCGTCAGTGAGTTTCGAAATTTTGACCATAGTTCAGCAGGCGTCGATCGGCTGAGACCGATGACAATCTGGCATTTTGCGCTAAGGGGCGCAGGAAAATGCGGGATTCGGTGAGGAGCATGTTTATCTGTTGACACTCTGTCCAAATAGCGACGCGACAAAGATCGTCGCGTTCGCCATAGGCTTGGTTCATCTGAATGCGACAGCGTTAATGAGCCACTGAAAGCGGTTCGAGAAGTAAAGAGATCAGCGATGAGTGGAACGGGAAGTGCAGCATCACTTGAAAACCGATAGAGGACTCAGGGCACGCATGAAAGCAATACGAATCCACGAGTACGGTGGCGTCGTCACATTGAAGCCGGAATCACAGACCATCAGGTGCCGGTTCGAATTCACGATGCCAGTGTAAACCCGTGCAGGTCGGCAGCTGGGAAGATAACTTACATTTACCGAGGAGACATTTCCTATGAAGCATGCTCAAGCTGATAAGCAGGCCAGGGGCTTATTTCTGCTGCGATATGACGATAGCCGGCCTTCCACATCTCGGGCCAAAGCCTGCTCAGAAGTGCGGGGATTTCGTTGTCCCCGTGTAATTCTCCCAGTAGTGTCCGGCCCGCCTGCTGCGGGTCCATAGTGCCGGAAACTTGCACCCGTCGCACGAACCCTTGCAGACTGAGCGAAGCCAAGCTCGACAGTTATGGTCGTTTAGTATCTTGGTGCCTTTGTGCCCGTCCAGTAGTCTGACTTCGGTTGTTGCGGTCCATTGTTTGGTGGCGAGTTGGCCTTGCAAAAGGCCCAGCTCGACCCCGCCGGAGAGCCTGTTTCGTAATCGCCAACCGAGCCGAGCCTGGCCAATTCAACAATAAAAGGAGTATGTCATGGCCAAGCGTAAGCAATCCACCTTCGAGCGACTACGCAATGGAAAGTTGCAATGGAATCGTAAGCAACGCAGAGAAGTGGAGCGTCGTTTGAACTCCGCCGATCCGGGACTGGAGATTATTAATCCCCATGCCGCCGGTATTGACGTGGGCAATGAAAGCCACTACGTGGCGGTGCCGCCGGGGTGCGATGCGCAACCGGTACGCGAGTTCGGATCCTGGACAGCAGCCCTGGAAGAGATGGCGCAGTGGTTGAAAAGCTGTGGTGTGGAAACCGTCGTGATGCAATCCACTGGGGTGTATTGGATCGCGGTGCATGATGTGCTGGAACGCCACGGCTTGGAAGTCAATCTGGTCGATGCCCGTGGCACCAAGAGTGTGCCTGGGCGCAAGAGTGACGTACAAGAATGTCAGTGGCTTTTGAAGTTGCACACCTATGGTCTGCTGCGGAGTTGCTTTCTGCCGGCGCCCGAGATCCACGGGGTGCGTACGGTGTGGCGGCTGCGGGATCAGCACGTCAAGGACGCCGGGCGCTGCATCCAGCATATGCAGAAGGCGCTGATCGAGATGAACGTGCAATTGCATATTGCCGTCAGCGATCTCAGCGGAGTGACCGGACAGGCCATTATTCGCGCCCTGCTGAGCGGCCAACGCGACCCGCGAAAATTAGCCGCCTTGCGCGACCGGCGCATTCAGGCCACGGAAGAAGAGATCATCAACAGCCTGCAGGGGAACTGGAAACCGGACGTCCTATTCGAATTGCAGCAAGCCGTCGACGCCTACGATTTCTACCAGAGGCAAATGGCCGCGTGCGACACTCAGCTGCAGTCGTACCTGGCCGCACTGCCCACTCGGGACGCGCTTCCTACCACGCCGGCGGGCGGCGATCCGGCGGGGGCCGCGGAGATGGGCAAAAAACGGCGTACGCGCAAGCCCAAAGGCAACCAGCCGGACTTTGATCTGGCAGCGGAACTGGAGCGCATTCTGGGAGTCGACGCCACCCGCTCGACGGCATCGATGTGATGACGATACAAACCGTGCTGGCCGAAGTGGGGCCCGATCTGAGTGCCTGGAAGACCGCCGCGCGCTGGTGCTCCTGGCTGAACCTGGCTCCCAAGCGAGACATCAGCGGGGGCAAAGTCATTCGGCACCGGCGGGAATACCGCACCAATCGAGTCGGCAATGCTTTTCGCATGGCCGCGCAGTCGCTGGTACGCAGTCAGAGCTATTTGGGGGCCAGGTACCGATACCTTCGCGCCAAGTTGGGGGGACTCAGAGCGGTCAAGGCGATGGCCCGCGTTCTGGCCTGCTTGTACTATCGCCTGGTGAAACAGGGACAGGTTTGGATCGACCGCGGCACCGTGGAATTTGAGCAGCGCCGCCAGCAACGCGACCTCGCCAGCCTGCAGCGCAAAGCCCGCAGCCTCGGCATGCAACTGGTGCCGGCAGCGGAAACCGAAAACGACCTACCAGCAAGCTTCGCGGCCAACACCGCACTCCACCAACGGAGAGGGAGAGCTGTCGTCCAAGATAACCGCCCCAGCTCTTAATCAAACGCAATCCCGGCTCATCGCGTCCCGGGCCAGCATGAAGTTTCCGGAGAGGAAAAAGTCATTATTCCTGGCTTCCTGGATCAGCGAGTTACGTCCGCCATCTTCGAGGTCATACTGGTGGCTTGTCAGAGCCGCGAGCACCGCGTTGTCGGGCTGGACTGTCTGCCCATGCACAACCGGATTCAAAACTAGCGCAACGATGATCCAAGTAAAGAGCAATCCGAAAATGTCTCGCCGCATGTTGTTCAGTTACGCGTGCAGCATTTTTCTGGTTCCAATAGAAGCGAAGTTCGTACAGCCGTGTGATCGCGAACCGCGGAGTTTGCCTACTTTGTCACCGGTTTGTGACTATGCCCGGATTTTGTCTGGGTGACGGGCAAGTGGGAAGTAATCCCAAGGTAGGAGTTGCCGACTTTTCGTCGGGATGGATAGTTCCCGGATTGCCGACGACACGTCGACTGAGCGATTCGGCCGCACGGGAAATTCTCCGGATTGGCAGCGAGCTATGGAAGAGATTCTGCGCGCCGAGCGATACCAAGCAACTGCTTACGCTCCATGACGAAGTGCGCCGGCCGAGCAAGCAGTAGGGCGATCCATTGTGGCAGACCGTAGGGATGATAGTCAGGCGCTACGTGCCCGCGCACAATCAGGCGAGTAGAATTCGGCTGCAGCCGTTCAAGTACGAACGCCCAAGTCGTCAAATACTCGCCGCGAGGCGAGCGCCATGAGAGAACGAGGCTATGCTCGGGCTCATACTGCACGACCGTAAACACGTCGGTTACCCCAGGGAGCGCGGGGAATATACTGCCCACCTCGATGTTTTGAAACTCAGGCAGGATGCGATCCGCACTGCGGTGGCCACCGTTATCGATGAAGTCATAAGCGTACCACCCAGCTCGGCCGGATCCCATCTGGACAAGCCAGGGCCAGACGTCATCAGGAGGACGACGAATCGTAACCGCGTGATTGACCGAGCCGATGGGCTGGGGAATCAGGCCATCTCCGGGAAGAGTCCGGGCCTGCTCATCAGGAGTGGCGCGGATTTGAATGCTGGAGTGAATCGCGAGTGCTGTCAGGACTGCCAACAGCCCGGCAAATACGATCAGCGCTCTCTTCCTCATGTGTTACCGGTTTCGAGGATAGACCCGCAAAGTCGCGTTTGCCGTGATTGCAGTCACATAGAAGAGTTCCGAAGAGTCCCGAACTCGATTTGCCGACTGGCTCATTAACGCAGGCGAGTGCTCAGGAGATCGGGAAGGCTTTTATCAAAATGGACCCAGCAGGAGATGACCGCCAGTTGGGGTGCACTCAGTTCAAACTCGTGTTCGTGCGCGACCAATGCCCAGGTGCAGCAGACGATTCGCGGTCCGGCCAACCTGAGACGTAAGTACGGACTCCTATCGACGCGGGCCAGAAGTCCTAGGGCTGTATCGGGAGCGCCCCTGCGAGGAAGCATGAATGACAGTGGTGTGTGCGGGCGCTTTCGATACAGCGACTTGAAGGAAGCGCCTGGCTATGGGATTTGATTGGCGCTGGGTTGAGACGAGAGGTGTGGCAAGCCGGTTTGGTAGCGCGAAGGAGCGGTTGGATTGGAGATGGCATCGGCTCTTGGGTGAGAAGCGTTGTGAGTACGGCCCTTGCCACGGGGGAAAAGACTGGGGAAGATGTCCACGAGGCGCAGAAATACGTTCGCGAGAGTGGAACGTGATTGGAAGGGCGATCCCTCCTATGTCGCGCCAGCGTCGGCCTGAATTGCGGACGGCGATTGCCTACAGAACAGGTGGAGCGAAGGCATGTGGCAGATGGTCATTTAGGCCGGAAGCACCTCGAACCAGTTTAGCTACACACGACTTACACAGGAAGCGCGACACCGTTGCCACGATCTCACGGAAGGGGGACCCACAAGCCGACAAGCGATGAGTGCGAAGCGGCACGGCCCCAACAGTCGGCAACGCGACTGCTCGATTCGGAGGCTGCAACCAGTTCGAAGAGAAGTTAAGTCGACATCGTCAGTCGTGCTCAAAACGGTATTGCCCAATCATCTTGAACAGACAGGTCTGTTGCCTCAGAGTCCTCTCCGAGAGAGATTTCTGTTCCTTCCGAATTCACCTGGCCGGAGAGTTCCGTAGTCTCCCAGTCCCAGCTGCGAGAAAGAACCAGACCCGTGCCCTCCAATTCTCGCAACAGTGCCGGGTGCCTTTGGGCAAGGAATTTGAGTCTCCGGGTCTTATAGGGCTTCACCCGCGCGACTCTCAGAACAATTGCGGCTAGACCGGCGACGTGCGGATTTTCCGACTTCACCATTTGCTCCAGACGCACCACGTTTTTTTCCGAAATGTGCGACTGGCGCATAAACCGGAAAATTTCGTCCATGTTCTCGATGACTCGCCGCTCGCCCTTTGGCTTGGCCTGGCACCGCTTGCATACATGAATTCTGTGGCCCTTGCCGGAAAACTGCTCGTTCGGTCGTTGGCGACCGCAGATCCTGCAGTAATGTCCCATCCAGGATTCCTTCCAGCGATTCAGCTCTAAAGATGGTAAATCGAAAATGGCGGCAGCCCGAAACAGGGATGGAGATGAGCTCGGGGCGCTAAGACGGGTAGGAAGTCCGGCAACTTTAAGCACTATATGACATCGCAAGCTACGCACGCACCCATGCCAGCCTAAGGCCCGGAAAGTAAATCGGCTGCGTACCAGCCATAAAAGCGACGAGACTGTCGAAGTGCCGGCAGACCTAATCACAGACCAGGAGGCTCATCGCCGTCAAAATGCGGATCGTAGCCTAGGAAGTGCAAACATTCCAGCCTCTTGGCTTCCATCAAAACCTCGTTCGGAACGCTCTTACGTTCGCTTTGCAGGTACTGGAGCAGCCCGTGGACGGCGCCGTACGACATTCCGGTGTAGCATCTCGTCGTCGCCAGTTGCATCGAGGTACTGTCGCATCACGGCAGCGAAGACCCGGAACTCGCGCGTCGGATAGCGCTTCCGGCTTTCTGCGAGCGCCTCTTGGAGAGCGCAGTGCTGATCGGTTACCAACGCAGCCAGCCTGTCTTTTTCTGAGCCAGACATTTCATCCTGCACCCGACGTCTAAGCGTAGGGAGAAAATGGCACCCGTTGCAAGAATCATCCGAAGACTGATCAGAGACCGAATGTTGCATTGCGCAGGCGATCTGCCGTAGTCCGAAGTGCTGCGGCATGGGAGGCCGTCGCTATGCACAAAAAGAGAATCAAGCCGAATTACCGGCGCCGAGTGCTTCGGCTGCCAGATTTGGATCATTGCAAATTGACCGTGCTCAATAGCCTTGGCTCGCCCGCCTCGCGGCGGGTGTACGAGTACACCATCGATCAGTTTATCGCCTGGTCTTGCTCCGAGCCACGCCACGCCTTCAATCGCATTGTCGTCGTGCGTTATCGCATGTACCTGGAATCTCGGCATCTGGCCGCCAACACCATCAACCAACAGCTTGCCGCCGTGCGTCGCCTGGCTCACGAAGCCGCCGCCGCCGGTTTGCCGAGCCCCGAGTTAGCTGCCGGGATTAGCCGGATCAAAGGAGTCAAGCAGCTCGGATTCCGGTCCGGCAATTGGTTGAACGCAGAGCAGAGTTCGCAAGTCCTCCAGCGCGCTTGTGGTGACAGTATGCGGGCGAAGCGCGATTACGCGATGTTGGCCATGCTGTTTGGTTGTGGTTTTCGCAGATCGGAATTGGTTGGCTTGGAGTTGGACGACATCCAGATGCGCAAGGACACTGGGCCGTGGTGGATCTGATTGGCAAAGGTGGCCACATTCGGACCGTGCCCATTCCGAACTGGGTCAAAGCCGCTCTCGACCAGTGGACACGGGCCGCTGGGGTTAGCGAGGGCAAAATCTTCCGAGCTGTCGCTGGACTGGGAAAGGCATGGGGCAGTGGCATCTCGCAGAACGTTGTCTGGTACGTGGTCAGAACCTGCTGCGAGAGAACAGGCTTGGAACATATTGCACCCCATGATTTGAGGCGCTATGCCGAATCCTGGACTATGCCGAATTCGATGGCCGCGAGCGCCGTGGTTAAGCTGGAGCCAGTGAAGGGTTCGGCATAGTTAGGAGTGCCGAGGGGAGCAAACTGGGGAGATGAAAACTTTCATCGATCCCAATCTTCTCCATCGGCTTCGGATAGGCCCGCTGGCTCCCTATCTCGACGCATACCTAAAACATATTGAGCAAGAGGGCTTCTTGCCGTCCTCCGCACCAATGCAGATGTACGCGATCGCTAGGTTCAGCAAATGGCTATGCGATCAGTCGTTCGAATTGCGTCAGGTGGATGAAGCTACCATTAGTCGATTCCTAAGACGCGATCGGGACATTGTTCACAGCGGCGAATCTGCAACCCTCCGTCGGCTTCTCGCGATGTTACGCCGAATCGGCGTAGCACTCGCCACGACGTCAGAACCAGGGAGCTGTCAGCAGCGATTCTTAGATCATTACCGCCGCTACCTCCTCCAGGAGCGCGGCCTCGCGGTAGACACATTGGTGTACTTCGGCCAGTTTGCTGAGCAGTTCCTGTGCGATCGTTTCGGCAATGGAGACCTAAACCTTTCCGAACTCTCTGCCAAGGACGTCACGGATTTTGTCCAAAACCGCGCCCATCAGTTAAGCCCGGGGCGTGCCAAGTTGCTGGTGACCGCTCTTCGTTCCCTGCTGCGCTACATGCGACACCAAGGAGAGATTTCCGTCGACCTGGCAAGATGCGTGCCGCCGGTGGCTAATTGGTCTCTTTCTTCCCTCCCTAAGTTTCTACCCGCCGGCACAGTTCAACACCTTCTTGATCACTATGAGCGGGACACCCCACTGGGAAAGAGGAACTATGCCATTCTCTTGCTGCTCGCCCGCCTGGGGCTGCGGGCCTGCGAGATTGTTGCGCTGGAATTGGATGATATCGATTGGGATAACGGCCGGATCACCATCCGTGGCAAAGGTAAACGCTTGGCACAGATGCCGCTGCCATCCGACCTGGGCGAGGTTATCGCACTCTACTTGCGCTTCGGCCGCCCTTGCTGTACCTGTCGCCGAGTTTTCCTTCGACATCGAGCCCCAGTGCGTGGTTTTGCAGACTCCATCACCGTCTCCTCTATCGTGAGGCGGGCGCTGATCGACGCTGGCGTCGATTCTGTTAGGAAGGGAGCACACCTGTTCCGCCACACGCTGGCCACCGACCTACTCCGGCAGGGCGTTTCCTTCGACGAGATCGGCGAACTGCTCCGCCATCAAAGTCCAAACACAACCGCCCTCTATGCCAAGGTGGACTTGGCCGCACTGCGCAGCTTAGCGCTTCCCTGGCCGGGAGGTGCTCGATGAAGACTCTGCGCGAAGCAGTCGTGGACTATCTTGCCTTGCGACGTGGCTTGGGATTCAAACTGAAGAAGCACCAACGCCTTCTGGAAGAGTTCGCGTCGTTTCTCGAACAAGAGAGCACGTCACAGATCACCTCTCGGCTTGCTTTGCTGTGGGCAACACAACCCAAGCAGATACAGCCGGCAGAGTGGGCTACCCGGCTAGGCGTGGTCCGCGGATTTGCACGTTACTGGAGCGCAACCGACGCAACGATTGAGGTCCCGCCTAACGGTCTGCTGCCGTATCGCCCAAGCCGCGCAAAACCCTACCTCTATTCCGATGAACAGATTCATCAACTACTGGAATCAGCCAAGAACATGCCAGCTGCTCATAGCCTGCAGCCGTGGACCTATTACTGCCTTCTCGGTCTTCTAGCCGTCACCGGTCTGCGCATCAGTGAGGCACTCAATTTGCGGTCCGCAGACATCGACTGGTCGGAAGGCGTGCTCACGATCCGCGATGCCAAGTTCAGAAAGTCTCGACTGGTCCCCCTCCACGCTTCGAGCCTGAAGGTTCTCTCCGATTACGCGGTTCGCCGCAACCACCTGTTCGCGAGCCCGGATCGCGGTTACTTCCTTTGTTCTCGCCGTGGTACACGGCTAGATGAAGGGCAGGTTCGTCGCACTTTTTACAAACTGTCACGGCAGATTGGCATTCGCGGTGTCTCGGCTAACCGAGGGCCCCGCTTGCACGATTTTCGCCATCGCTTTGCAGTCCAGACGTTGCTGCACTGGCATCGCAACGGAGAAGATGTCCGACGCCGTTTACCCGTACTATCTACCTATCTCGGTCACGCCCATATCACTGACACGTACTGGTACGTGAGCGGTACGCCGGAACTGATGGAGGCGGTCGTAGAACGACTGGAGAAACGCTGGGAGGTTCGTGCATGAAAGATGCAACTAGCTTCCCAGTTCTCTTAGAATCTTTCTTCACCAAACGTCTGATTGCCCAGCGTAGAGCCAGTCCCCATACGATTGGCTCTTACCGAGATACTTTTCGTCTACTGCTGCAGTTCGCAGAGAAGCGATTGGTCAAAGCGCCGTCAAGGTTAACGCTAGAGGACCTACAGGCGCCGTTTCTGGGAGTGTTCTTGGATAACCTCGAAAGCGCTCGTGCGAACGGGGCACGGAGTCGTAATTTGCGACTGACTGCGATTCGATCTTTCTTTCGCTATATTGCGCTGGAAGCACCCCAGTACGCTGGGCTGATCCAACGCGTGCTCGCGATGCCCAACAAGCGCCATCCCCGTCCGCTTGTGGGTTTCCTCACCCGACCTGAGATCGATGCACTACTGGCGGCTCCAGACCGAGATACGTGGTTGGGGCGCCGCAATCATGCGCTCCTCTTAACAGTGATTCAGACTGGTCTCCGTCTCTCCGAGATCACCTCGATTCGACGACAGGACGTCAGCCTCGGCAAAGGAGCGAATATTCGATGTGAAGGCAAAGGACGCAAGGAACGATGTACCCCATTGGCCAAATCCACCGTCATCGTGCTGACTGCGTGGATCAAGGAACAGAGTGAGGATGATGGTACAAGAATCCTGTTCCCCACAGTGCGAGGTGGTCAGCTCAGTGCCGACGCAGTTCAGCATTTGCTCCGAAAGTACGTTACAGTGGCGCAAAAGACATGCCCGACCCTGGCAGACAAACGCGTTTCGCCTCACGTCCTTCGGCACACAACAGCAATGGAACTGCTGCAGTCGGGCGTCGATCGTACTCTGATCGCCTTATGGTTGGGACATGAATCAGTTGAAACCACACAGATCTATCTGGACGCCAATCTCGCCATCAAGGAAGCGATACTGGCGAAGACAACCCCAATAAACGCAAAAGCAGGTCGCTATCGGCCTGACGATGACCTATTGGCCTTTCTGAAAGGCCTGTAACTCTCTTCCGGCTATGCCGAATCGACTCAATCGTCTCAGTGCGCCAACTCAGCGCCATATGCAGATGCCTCATGTTCGATTCGGCATAGTTCGGAACGCGGCATAGCGGCGCCTATGCCGCACGCGGCATAGGCGCCGCACCTGCGCCAAGTTGTGTCATGACAGTGGAGGAGAGTTGGAGCAGATTCAGTTCTTGCTCGGGCATGCATCGGTGCAGACGACGGAACGGTATCTCGGCTGCAAACAGAATCTCGGACGTCCGGTGAACGACCTGTTTGAACTCAAAACCGACGCTCGGCTAGCGGCGAGGGATGCGAATCCGGTCACAGTGCACTCCTCCGCGTCGGTAGAAACCGGGTCTCTGCAAGGAATAGAATGCCACGACGGAGGATCGGAGCATGAACAGCCCGTCGGTCAGCCAACACCCGCATCCCCACCAGAACGAACCAGTGTGGTCGAGGTCGGAAAAGGCCATCGCCCACAAAGCCTTCGACGCTGCTCTGGATCGCGAGCTACGGGAAGTGATTCGAGAAGCAAAGCGGATGGCTGGCCAGATCAAAGAGCCGGCAGATCTGTGGGATCTGGAACATTATCTGACCCAACGCCGTAAGGAGATCGATCGCAAGTACGACTATAGGTACTCGCAACTCGACCTTGTCTTCGGGAGACTTCTCCGAGAAAAGTGGATCGATGAGGAAGATCTGCGCGGCCTGGGGGAGGACAAGCTGCGAGCCATCCGTTCTTACGCTAAGTTCTTCGCTGGAACGGACCCGGCATGACCTGGTTTTGAGCGCAATTGCCTGTTAGCGACAGAGTGACAGAGGTAATTGACTGCGAACCTTCCGATCCTTCCTCAGCGCCCATCGGGCACCTGTAGAATCAATTCAAAGATTGAATCTTCGAGTGGAGAAAGAGCGGTGACGGTAGACGAGGCTCGAAATCTGGCTGACCTTTGGGTCGCAGCGTGGAACGCTCATGATTTGGATTTGATCATTACGCACTACGAGGATACCGTCGAGTTGACTTCGCCAGTTGCCGCCCATCTCTTGGGGACATCCGATGGCAAGGTGATCGGAAAGGCGAGCTTGAAAGCCTACTTTCGGCGGGGGCTAGAAGCCTATCCGGAACTACACTTTCGGCTTGTCGACGTGCTGTGCGGCGTAAACAGTGTGGTGCTCTACTACACCAACCAAAAAGGGACGCGCACGGCAGAGTTCATGGAGTTGTCAGCGACGGGTAAGGTGGCAAGAGTTGTGGCGAACTACGGCACATAGAAGAGAGCCTGCCCCTCGCCATCGACCTATTTTGCCATGCCCGATCCAGAAGCACTCACTGTCCGAACGCCTGCCATTTGGTCGCTTGTTCCGCCGTCAGGAAACGATCCACTTGGACATATAGTCGCCGACGCGTGGAAGTGTGACGGATCCGCGCTTTCGGTACGCCACATCCGCGCGTAGGGCGTTATACGTCCAGTTGACTCCGACGATCTGACGTCAATGCGTGACTTGACCTTCTCGTCAAGCGACATCTCGCGTAGGTCGTCCGATTGGAGCGGACAGATTCGTGAACGCTGGCCGACTTAACCGCAGTAATTGCGCGGGCGCAATCGCTAACGTGCCAAGGCAGACAACATTCTCGTTAGCCCTTAAGGAGTCTGGAAATCGAGTGCGTAAATCTCTTGCGTGCCGATGTCGCGCAGCAGAAGTGGTGAGTCGTCAGGCGCCAAGCCTATCCAGATGGCGCCACGGAAACCAGTTTGGCGCACGTCCTTCAGGCTGGCGATCTCCTCCGTTTTCCGGTCGACTATTCGCACGCGAAACACAGCAGGCTCTCGCCCTCGGCGCAAGTAGTAGACATATTGCCCGTCTGCCGACCAATTGGTAAAGCCAAAGTACACACCCCTTACCAGTTCCGTCCAGGTCTGTGTCTCAAAATCGAAGAGCATGAGTGCCTGCGAATCCAACGATCTGGCGACGACGTAACGACCATCGAGTGACCACCGAGGCACCCACAAGCCGTCTGAGCCCGGCAATTTCTTCATGTTTCGAGTTCTTAGGTCAACCTCAAATACGCCGAGCTTTTCAGCAGGGGCTTTCTCGAAAATAGGGAAATAACTGAAGATTAAAGAGTTCCCGTCCGGCGACCAGTTGGGGTCCATCTCGTTTCGCTGCTCGTTTAGCAACGGCTCAGGCGTACCGCCATCAGCGGAAATCAAATAAATCCTCCAAGGCTTGCCGGGGGCAGTGTCGAAGAATGCTATTCGTTTGCCATCGGGAGACCACCGAGGTACGGTTGCCTGTACAGGCGGGAGCGTAAGTTGTAATCGCTCGGTTCCGTCAACCCTGCTTCGCCACAGGCTATGGGATGGAAAGGCGACATAGGTGACCCATTTCCCGTCGCGAGAAAAATCGACAAATTCAGCCGATATTCCCGACAGGTAAGGCACAAACTCCCCAGCTTTCGAATCGTGGCGTGCCAGTTCACCCCGCAACTGCTGTCCAATGACATAAAGCTTCGTGCCATCTGAACTAACTGCCGGCGCCAGGGAATTGATTTGACCCGCCGTCAGTTGCACAGGCTCCGCTGAGCTTCTTGAGAGCAGACCTTGTTTCTCTTTGAGCGCCCAAATTTCTGTTTTGCCGTTGCGAGACGACTGAAAAACGAAGTATTTACCGTCCGGCGTCCAATTGCCGCAACACTCCGAGGGCGCTGGATTCCAACCCGGCAGGATGGGATGGACTATCTTTCCATCGGCCGATATTTCCCAGATTGAAGAGAAGCCCGTGGTGTTTTCAGTCAGAGTGAACCGTAGCCGGGTTCCGTCCGGCGACCAACGAGGCCACGAAGCGGTACCAGGCAGATCTGCCAGCTTTGTCTCGGCGTTACCATCGTTGCCTGCGTGATACAACGCATTGCCCCGAACATAAGCGATGTCCCGGCCGTCTGGGGACCAAGTCGCATCATCGGCCATAACTCCACCCGCGCGACGTACTCCTCCCGCGGGAAGAGCTAAGACCCAAAGCGCTGGGCTGGACGTTATCGACACAGCCATTTTGTTCATTTTGTTGGAGCCGGGATTGTCTGAGCCAGGACTCAAAGATCCGACCAAAACCTCGTATCGGCTCGGGGCGATGTCCATAAGGAACGGGGTTTCCAATAGGTTCGGAAGCCCCGTCGTCTCCCCTCCTGACGCAGAAACCTGCGCAAGCGTCCGGTGATTCTGAGTCCCCTCGCTGAAGTATATCCGCAGCCCGTCTGTCAACAGGGGTCCCTGCTTGGCGTGGCCATCGCTGGTGATCTGCACGTAGTTCGAGGCGCGCGGCAACCTCGCGTTTGATCGCATGGAGATAAAGCTGAGAACGGAAAGGCACGTAACGGCAATCGCCACAAGGGCAAAGAGCCATCTCTTTTTCGCCCGCGCGCTGAGCGCAAAATCCGTGCGTCTGCCGTTATCGGGTGTGCCCGGGGACGAGCCCGAGAGCGCATTCCTCCCAGGGCTCCGTTGATCGGCGGGGGGTTTTAGAACTTGTCCTTCGGTCTGCCCGGATTGGGCGGCAGCCGTAGGTACGGATTGAGCCCCATCCAAGTCCTTTCTAGCGGCGGAAGAACCCTGACTGACCACTTCAGCGATAAAGCGATATCCTCTTCCGGTCACCGTTTGCACGAATCGAGGCTGGGCTGGATCGTCGCCGAGCGCGAGGCGAATCTTTCGGATCGCGGTATTGATGGCATTTTCAGTGTCAAGATAGACATCTTTGCCCCAGAGTTTTTCTATTATGTCTTCTCGCGTGACCAACTCCCCTGCCCGGCCGACCAGCAGTAGTAGGAGCTCCATCGGAATCCGCTCCATCTTCAGATTTGCGCCGGACCGACGCAAGTAGTAGTTGCGCCCGTCCAGCTCAAAGTCCTCGAATCTGATGAGGTCCACGAACATCAGGGGGAGTTTCTCCAAACCCGGCTTGATTCTACATTCTCGTTAGGCGCGTCGGCCAAGACCTGAAGGCTCAGTAAGTTGAGAGGACCTACAGCTCATACACATGAAATACAGAAATTCTCAAGGTCTCCTCTATTGCAATGAGCGCCTGGATCCGGCACGCTGCGCTCCGAGATTCAATGGGACCGGAACCGATGAGCTCTGGAAAGAAACACCAGAGCGATGAGTTGGTTCGGGCTCCGGATTTTCGATTCATGAATTCAGTCCGCTTCAAGGATGGCATCCATGTGTTTTTCCCTGCATAAGTGCGTTTGGCCATTTGCTCTCTCTGTCCTCGTCGGTGGAAGCACGTTGTTTGCCCGACCTCATGCGCAAGCGGAGCAGTCCACGGCTCATGTTTCAGTCCCGCGCGCTTGGGACGATCCGGAAATCGCAACCGTTGAGGTGCCGCTGGCAAATCCGGTTGGCTCTCCAAAACACATCTCTTCCGACTACTACTACAAGATTCCCGTCCGACCTATCTACAAGAGCTATCCGGTCTACGCGCCGGGCCACGAGCCCGCAGGCTACATGGAATGGTTAAAGGCGCAGGAACCCGAAATTGTGTGGGACGACGCAGGTCACAAACCTGCGCTCAAGACGGAGGTCGACTGGATCCGGGCGGGGGAGATGGTTTTTGACACGCCGATCTACTACACCACCCACCGCGTTGTAACCCTCGAGGACGTTCGCAATCCAAGCTGGTATCAGAAGACGGGCGCTCCCATCGCCAAGGATGGCACGCTGCCGTATGTGCGCTACGTGATCCGCAAGAACGGCGAAGTCGATCTGGGGGATTTTGCCTGTGGATTTTGCCACACGCGGGTCATGCCTAACGGGAATGTCTTAAAAGGCGCGCAGGGCAATTTTCCATTCGAAAAAAGCAAGGCCTGGGGTTTTCAGAAACCCCCCACTACACCTGACCAGCGTGCAAAAAAGGAAGCCGCCCTGCGCCAGCTCGACCGGAGTCTTTTCGCGGCGCCATGGGTCATCCCGGACCCACTGAAGCCTATGGACGCCCTAACCCTTGACCAGCTTGTCTCCGCCCATGAGGCTCTCCCGGCCGGCGTAATTGGACGCCATCGAGCCAACTTGTTTTATCCCGTCCAGGTGCCGGATCTGATCGGCGTAAAAGACAGGCTCTATCTGGATCACACGGGCCTCCAAAAACAGCGTTCCATCGCTGATCTCATGCGCTACGCCGCCTTCAACCAGGGTGCCGATGACCTTGCGAGCTACGATGGCTTCATTCCTGCCGAGATGCTTTACTCAACCACTCGGCCCGATCCCACCGATCCCATCGCCGTCGGCGGCCGCTACAGTGACGAACAACTCTACGCCCTGGCGTCCTATCTCTATTCATTGCAGCCGCCTGCCAATCCCAATAAATTTAATTCGCTTGCTGCGCGTGGCCGAGAGATTTTTACGGATCAGGGCTGCGTCATGTGCCACACGCCTCCCCTGTATACCAGCAACAAGCTCACACCGGCGGAGGGCTTCAATGTGACGGCTGACGCGCGCGCAAACTTCGACATCCTGCCGTTCTCCGTGGGGACGGATTCCAACCTTACGCTGAAGACCCGCAGAGGCACCGGCTACTACAAGGTGCCATCGCTGAAGGGAGTGTGGTATCGAGGGCTGTTCGGACACAGCGGTTGGTGTGCAACGCTCGAAGACTGGTTCGACCCGAACCGCGTACGAGATGACTACGTGCCGACTGGCTTCAAGCCCTACGGCGCCAAAACTTTCGCCGTGAAAGGGCACCCCTTCGGGCTTGATCTGCCAATGGAGGATCGCAAAGCGCTCATCGCCTTTCTAAAGACACTCTGACTCCGAGAGCGCGAGCGTGGCATGTCCCGCGCCGGAGTCTAAAGACTGTCACAAAAACGACACAGTAAGAGAAGAGGCACAAATGACAGACCCGATCGTATGTATCTCAAATACTCAGAGTACAGCTGGCGTTGTTGGGGAAAATAAAGCTCTCGGAGACGGTGTTTTCCGCATTGGACAGGGCGCAAGCGGTCGCGGCGTGGTGGGAACAAGCGAGCAGCAAAATGGCGTAACCGGAATAAGTACTTCAGGAACGGGCACCTACGGTGGCTCCACCAGCGGAATAGGTATAGCCGGCTTTGCAGTAAGCCACGATGTGAACAGCAGTGGTGTGTTCGCGCATAACGATGCTGGCGGCTTTGGCCTGTCTGGAATAAGCGAAACGGGTACTGGGCTCTACGCAAAGGGCGGCAAGTTACCCGCCCAGTTCGATGGCCCGATTCAGCATAATGGCGACCTTACGATTCAGGGCAATGCCAAAGTTTCGGGCGACGTTGTACTGACTGGTGCCGATTGCGCCGAGGACTTTGCCATTGGCACTGAAACGTGTGTGGATCCGGGCACGGTGATGGTTCTAAGCGATGACGGAACTCTGGCCCCCAGTCAAAGGGCGTACGATAAGTGCGTTGCTGGCGTGATTTCGGGCGCCGGCGAGTACCGGTCGGCCATCATTCTGGACAAACGGCAAACAAGTGGCCTCCGGCAACCTGTGGCGCTTGTGGGCGAGGTCTACTGCAAAGTGGATGCTCAGTATTTGCCGATTGAAGTGGGCGACCTGCTTACCACGTCACTGACAACGGGCCACGCCATGAAGGCGGCCGATGCCACGAGATCCCACGGTTCCGTGATTGGCAAGGCTTTGAAGCCCTTGGCATCGGGCCAGGGCTTGCTGCCGGTCCTGATCAGTCTGCAGTAGAGAGTGTTGATTCGATCATCTCGATTTGCTGGAAAGGTACTCAAGTGAAATCATTTCGCCAAATCGCCACAGCACAGCAGGAGACCCCATCGACGCTTAGCGCGCGGGCGCTCGCGCGAAGTGCGGGTGTGCCGCAGCCCACCGGCCTCTCGCACCTGATCGATGCGCTTTCCGCACCAGTCAGCTTTCATAAGGTTATTGAAACGCCCTCCGGCACCGCGCTGGGCGGAACCGTCGACGTCACCGTCTCCCGGGACGGCAGTTTTTCGTTCAATGTCCACATGCATGACAGCGGCTTCGATCCGTACACATTCCGGGTGCGCTGCGCCTTACAGTCACCAGGTGGGTTGGTCTTGTTGTTTCAGACCAGCGGCCATACAGACGGAACCGGGTCAAACCCGTTGGGGCACGTGAACCTCGACTTCGACCACGACGAAAACGGAAGGAATCCGCTGATCAGTCAGTTCTGGCTGGATGTGCGGGCGAGCAACATGTCAGTAAGTAAGTCATATGAGGATGCGGGCGCCTTACACACAATTGAAGACATCGCGAAAGACCTGCTTGGCTTCCTGATGGCCGACGTTGCGTTTGGCCCCGGGCTCGCGCTTGTCATTGCTGTATCGGCTGAGGTCTCGAATGCCCTAAATGCCTCCTTTGTCGGCCCCGGCGGCCTAGTGGGCATAGTTGTGGCGGGCGGCGTGGTATGGATGTTCGGCCCCGCTGCGCTTGTACCGGCGGTGATTGCCGGTGTCGTGGCTGGTGCCGTCACGGATGCCCTGATCAAACACCGCCAGATGACGGATCTGGAATACCAGTTTTTAGGTGTGGTCTTTGGCGATACCCTTCCGCCGAAGGAACGGATCTACCTGACGAATCTGTCGCACGGTGGTGGCAGGGCCTACACCTGGCCCACAGTCGATGGGTCGACAATAGTCAATCTAAACCTCGCCTTTGATGATCCGATGCATTATACGCAGAGCAACTACCCGACCAAGGGCCAGTTGTTCATTCACGAATTGGCCCATGTCTGGCAGATCAAGACGAAATCATTCGTGCCGGGAATCGCCTGCAAGTATTTGACCGAGACCACTTCGTACGACTATGGAGATCTTGGCGGGAAGTGGAGCGATTACGGAATCGAGCAGCAGGCGGCTATCGTCGATCACTGGTTCGGCAGGTACGCCAGCGCTTGGAGCACAATCGCAGACGTTGCGAGCAACCTTGCACAGCCGAGTGCTATCAAAGACCCGGGATTCCCCTACATCGCAAACAATATTCGATTGGGCCAGAATTAGTTAGGGTTGATGGGCGGCCCGCTGGCTGTGAAGTCGGCATGTGGTTGACTGGCACTGTGGCAGGAATTGCCACCACCACAAGCGTCAACAGCCCGTTAGTTAGACGTTAAAACTGGGGTCGCTTCGCAAAAAGATAAAGAATTTAAGACACCTGAAAGGAGAACCGAAATGGGTCAGACATTCACTTCAACCGACACAACGGCTGGCGTGACAGCAGTTAATACCAATACAACGAACCAGGCCGGGCCCGGCGTGCATGGGAAGAGCGCCGCGGCAGGGGTTTGGGGGGAGAGCACCACTTGGCATGGTGTTGTGGGGCTGAGTACAAGCCCTACCGGTGGCGCTGGTGTCATGGGTGGAGGTGTGGGTCCGGGTGTGATCGGAACAAGTGAGACATGGCATGGGACTTACGGTGAGTCGAAAAGCACAACGGGTGGCGCGGGAGCGTGGGGCGAACACAAAGCCGGAGGTACCGGAGTGCAGGGTAACAGCACTTCCGGTCGTGGCGTTGCCGGCGCCAGCCAAACTGGGCAGGGCGTCTACGGCCACAGCGTCTCGCAGGCGGGTGTCGTGGGAGAGAGCGACAGTTTTGACGGCGTCTTCGGAATCAGCCACAACGTAGCGCACGCCGGTGTCTCCGGCCATAATCCCGGTGGGCTGGCTGGTTTCTTCGAGGGCAACGTTTCGGTTACCGGCAACATAACGGTTTCGGGTGACATTCTCCTTTCGGGCGCGGACTGTGCCGAGCAGTTCGAAGTGACCGGCTCGGTTGGCGACTCCGGGACGGTGATGGTTTTCGACGATTCGGAACGTCTGTCAGCCTGCACGGAACCGTACGACCGCCGCGTGGCGGGTGTGGTCTCGGGAGCAGACCGCTATCGCCCTGGCCTGATCTTAAACAGCGGGGAGTCGGCCGCGAATCGCCGTCCCATCGCACTCATGGGCCGCGTTTACTGCAAAGTTGATGCCTCCTATGGCGCAATCGAAGCCGGCGACTTGCTCACTACCTCGCCCAATCCAGGACATGCCATGAAGGCCTCTGACCAATTGAAGGCGTTCGGCACAACTTTGGGCAAAGCGCTTCGTCCCGTACGGGAAGGGCAGGATCTAATTCCGGTTCTTGTGGCGCTGCAGTAGAGCGGGCGGGAGACCACGATGACAACAGATCGAGAAATTTTCGGTGCGGGTGCGGCGCTCCTGGGAAACGAAGTCGGCGACGATACCCATTCTAATGTCACGTTCGCACCGGTGGTCCAAGCATTGGATTTGGGTCCGGGTTGAAGTTGCGGAACTTCTTTGACCTGCCACAAACTGTCCATAGCGGGAACGACCTCAGCTTGCATAACACTTTCTCCTAGCGAAATTCGATGCGCGTTTGGGTCGGTGCATGAGTTTGAATGCCCGTCAATCGGACCCAAGTTGAAATTGATGATCATTGGGTGAGTTGTCGGCATGTCGTCGAAGTGCTGCGGTGAGATTAGCCGGAAAGAATGATTGACGCCACTACGATACGATTTGCGTCGAATGTCACTGATGACATCGTTCGTCAGAACGGCATCTCTTGGTCTGTCTCGTCAGACGCAGTGTCGAGAGGATCCCGATGGCCGTTCCCGCTACCCTTTGAATCCAGGAACTCAATCCTGTCGACGTAGACGAGATCCCTGAACTGCTTGGCTCCCGTCTGTTTGTCGTCCCAAGATTCCGTACGCTTCCGACCTTCGAGATAAACGCGGGAACCTTTGTGCAGGTTCTCGCCGACGACCTCCGCACGGCGGCCGAAGGCTTTCACGGCAAACCATTCCGTATGTTCCTGCGGTTCGCCGTCTTTGTCCTTCCATCGTTCCGTGGTGGCGACGGAGAACTGCGCGATAGCCGTGCCCTGTTGGCTGTACTTCACCTCAGGATCACGACTGAGATTTCCGATCAGCAGAACCTTCTGCATGGCGTTTAGCCTCCTTATTGAGAATGTGAGATTGATTGCGAGAATGGTGAGGCGAAGTGTTTGACAACCAAACAGCGGCGCTGACCGGCGGCAAGCGGCCTTGGGCTTCATGGTTGGCCCGCAATGCTGGTCAGGGTGGTTCAGGTGGGAGAGTCAGGGACAAAATCAGGAACGTCCCGGACTCTTTCGAACTGCGGCGCCTCGAGATGGCCCGGAGAGTGGAGATCAGAGGCTCGCTGCGCTTTCACCGATCGAGACGCATTCTTGTCCGATGCGCGGAGATCCGGCGACCTTACTACCGCGTCAGTTTGCGCGCTTTCCGAACCTTTCGACCCGTCATTTCCTCAGCAACGAGCTGAGCTGCGCGGGCCTCCACCTTCTTGCGCTGCGCGGCGTTGAGCTTCTTGATAATGTCGTTCACGTTCTTGGCCATACCCAGCTTCCTTCTCTCGCCTGATTGGTCGCCAGCCACAGCAGCGTAACTTTGCAGTTAGGGCAGATTGGGTCTCACGGAATTCTAGCCGTCAGTCGCGCCAATAGACGAGAGTTCGTACTCCTCTATTTCTGACGTATGGCCAGTCAGTTTGATCTCGATGGCGCGATTTACGAGATCGCGATCGCCGATGTAGTCCAACACGGTTTCAAGCAGTGCACGCTGGATTGCCGGAGCTACGCTAGGGACGAAAATCACTAGGCCAGGGTTTAGACCGCCCATGCCCAAATGGGCGACGTGGTATGCCTCATAAAGCCGGTCGGTTGCTACTTTAACCAGGCTCGTGTGCAGGCATTCATCGATCAGTAACTTGACTCTACGCGACACGCGGCAACCTGCCCTTCTTGCGCCCTACCGGCTTCGTCCCAGACCAGGGCTGTATCGGCGGCCGTCCGCGTCGAGGATGGGTCGTCGCGTAGATGCCTGCATACTCCACCATCTCGCGAGTAAGCGATGGGTACCCCTCCAGGATCTCGTCGATCCGCGTCCCCTGTTCGATCATGTCGGCAATCAGGTAAACGGGAATTCTCGTCCCACGAAACACAGGCGTGCCCGCCATAATCTCTGGGTCAGATTGGACCGTGCCGGAGACCTTTTCCAGGTTCTGAAGCTTGCTGCTCATTTTCCCTCTTGCCCCTCCGACGTCGATGATCAGCGCATCGGTGTACTTAAGTTGTTTCTGCTGTGGCTCGCTCAACACCCGGCGAAACACTTCTCTTCGCATGCGTAAGGGCAGCCGCTTTAGTCCCGCTGCATGAAGCTGCAAACAGAGCAAGCTGGCGTACGGAACATAGCGGCGACGCACTCCACCTGCGCGGACGATTCGAATTGGCACAGCGGCGTCTTCGATCGCTTTATTGACTGCCTTGACGGACAAACCCGTCACCCAGGAGGCTTCAGCCACGGTAAAATCTGCAGCACGCATGATGCTATTAATATACCCTATGTAGGGATGAATTACCATGGGCGCTGCCTACGAACACCCGCTTGTACCTCCGCTGTGGGTTTACGCATAACTTCGAGGTTAAGCAGGCCTTCGCCCTCTACCGCGAAACCCTGATGCCGAGCCAGGCTGATGGGCGACAATCATGATTCCGCCGCGGGTTGCGTCAGGAAGACATGTTACCGGATGAATAGCTGTCATATTCTCCGGAAACTATGATTGACGCCAGTCACGCGGTTGCGAATCATCCGCTCGCAGAAAGGGCTTTGGCATGGATTCAATCCCAGCTGACTTGGGGGCTTTGTCCTAGCTAAAGGCTGTTGCAAAACCCCGATTCTTCAATTCGGCGCTTGAAAGCCGGTAATTTCGTGGGGAAGGTTGCTCGATGGCGTTGGTCTGAGTTGCCGGCTTGAGCGGTAACTCGCCAAGGCCTCGTCGGTTTTCGGTGGCCCATGGGTCCCCGAGCCGGGAGGAGCAAGATGGTCCGCAGTCCGTGCACCGTCGAGGAGCAGAGATGGCCAAGGTCCAGCGCGAGCCGAATCGAACTCTATGCTGGTGACAAGCGAAACTGTGGGCGCGTCGGACGCGGGTTCTCTGCCTCGATCTAACCATGGTCCCGAGCTGACAACCTGCCACGGGTGGTTCAGACCAACTACCCGAGTAAAGCTGAGAAACAGACACACAAGTGCCCAGCAGACGAGGGTTAGGGAAAACCATAGTTTCATCGCGAATCCGCCTCGCGGGCACGCTGCAAATTGCGCTCCTTATTCAACTCCGCCAGTTCGCGCAAGCATTGCTGCATTTCTTGCCAAGCGGCCACCCCTGCTCGCGTGGCCTCCTCCGCTGCCTGCGGAACATAGTAGCCGGTGGTCTTGCCCTTCTCCCCGCGGTAGCTCACATTCAGATGCGGACCATGCTTGGGTCCATCTCCCTGACAATGGCAACCCGCTCGTCCGCAGGTGCGGTAGGTTTCCGAGAGCGTTCCGAAGATGGCGATCCCGGCCAGACGTTGAATCTGGCTCAGCAGTTTGCGTCGTTGGGCAGCAGCATCAACCGATCTGGCCATGGCTCCTCCGACGCACTTGATAGCGAGCGATGGAAAACAGATTCTTGGTAATCACGCCCCAGCCCACGTAGCGCTGAAACCCAGGCTCTCCTTTGTAGGTGGCTCGCCGCATCGAGAAGGGATGCTTCAAGGTGCTGATGGTGGCTTCACAGCCGGCCCGCCAACGCAGCGCTCGCCGGAACCAGCGCTGCTTCTGCTGCTGAGCTCGCTTGGTGGAGAGGCGTCCGCGCGCCGGCAGCGCCACCTTCTTCACTCCGAGGGCTTGTGCCTCCTGCTCGTTCTTGGCAGAAAAAAATCCCCGGTCGCCGGTGGCCATCTGCGGCGCTCGCCCGAAGCACGCTTGATGTTGTTGGAGAGCCGGCATCCAGGCCGTGGTATCGTCGGGATTGCCCGCCAGCACTTGGTACCCGCTCACGATGCCGTTTTCTACCTCGTCAATGCGCACCAGCCTACCAAATTCGTTGGGCTTATGCGCTTTCCCTTTGCGAATGACTTCGGTGTGCGGTTCGAACAGACTCAAGACTTTGCCTTCCACGTGGCAATTTCCTCCCCACACCCGTTGCTTGGTTTGCGTCATCACTTTCTCCACCAAAGCAAGAAAGTGCCGTAGCTGGCCGATCTGGGTTTCTACTCGCTGGAGCTTGCCCACCACTTTCAGCCGCCCCTTTCCCCATCGTTGCAGCACCTCGCTGGCCTGTCGCACCACGCCCCGGGTCAGCCCCAACAACTTCTGGTAACTGTCCTGCATGCGTTGCTGGTTGACCTCGGTCAGGGACTTGGCGGCGCGGCTGATTTCCAGCAGACGATGTTTTACCGCCCGTCCGTGAGCGACCACTACCAGGGCTCCGTTCGTACACTCGGCGGCGATGCGTTGCAGGCTGCGGCTGAGCACCCGGATGCCGTCGCCCAAAAGCGAACTGTCGGTGGGGTAGTGAACATTGCTTTCCACAACCGTCGTGTCGGTGCGAAGCTTATCGCCCCGGGCCACCCCTTGCTCGCAAGCCAGGCCGACCACCCGCTGATGAATCTCTTCCGTGACCGCCGGACTCAGCAGGGCAAAGGTGCGGCTGAAGGTAGTGAAATGGGGTGTAGCCTCGGCATCGAAGTGAGTGAAGCGACGGTACACCAGGTTGCTGCGTAACTCCCGTTCCAGGTCGCGGAAGCTCCAGCCCTTCAGATGCTTCATGACGCAGCAACGCAGCAGACGATCGGGGGCTATTCCGTCCCGCCCAGTACGCGTCGAAAGAGGGTAACGTGTGGCTCAGACATTGGCGGACCAAGTCGACCAAGGCGGGATCTTCCAAGAGCTGATCGACGGGATCGAGCAAGTCATCCTTGAGCAGGGCGGCTTGCTGGGCCAAGGGGGAGTAGAAGAGCCAGGCTTGATGGGAAGTGGAGCGAATCATAACGTACTCGACTATATCGAGTAAGACTAGGAGACTGTCAAGAAGAAACAGTGGAAGCCTGCATTTTCTTGAAGGAAACCTGCGAGTAAATATGAGCGAAGCTACAGATCTGCCACAGTGCTGCGTCAGCGACCTGCGTCAATCAAGAGGTTGAGCCCTGCGTTTTGCAACAGCCTTTAGCTACGCTGTTTGGCTTACCTCGTCGAACAGTTGCTCCTGGGGCATTCTGCGCTGTGACGAGCGTATTGCGTTCATATCTGAAAGGAGTCCTGGCTGGCCCGCTGTCCTCTTCATGCGATGAGATGCGGCGCCACGATGCTGATGAACTCGCGGGACGTAATCACCTTGGTTTTCTTCCAGAATCGTGGAAAATGCTTTGGATTGCCCGTGACCAGGTAATCGGCGCGGGCAGCATCGGCACATTCCAAGAACATATTGTCATCGGGGTCGCCTGCCACTTCAAGGCGGCGCGTCGGAGCCGCGGTGTAGCTATGGTTTTTGATGAGCTGCAGCAGTTGCCGCCGAAGGCCCTTGCGAATCTTCAGTTCCGGGCGCGCCAGCACCTCGCTGTATTCCTCCAGGATTGGACGGGAGACATACAATCGGGCCGGTTTGGTAATGGCTAGCAGCAGGACGGTGCGCTGCAGGCCGGCTGGCTTAATGGCAGCGGAAATCAACACATTGGTGTCGATTACGAGCCGCAGCGCAAGCATTACCGCTTCGATCTCGCGGTGCGTGAGGCCTTGATAACCTGCTCGATCTGACGGGCGGTGAGGGTATTGGTCCCCTTACTTTCCGATTCCTCGCCGATGACCCTTAGGACTTCGGGCTCTGGCGCGGCAAGCTTAACGTAATCACGGATGCTAAGCAGTACCGCCTTGGGCGTCCCGCGCTTTTCGATAACCAGCGACCGGCGTTCGTCCTCAACCCGGCGCAGGAGTTTGCCAAAATTGGCGCGGGCGCGCAAGGCTGAGACCACGATTGTGCCGTTCTTGTCGGTAGTAAGGGTAGCCATGAACTCTCCATTTCGATTACATGAACTGTACAGTTTGGCAAAGGCAGAGTCAACGATCTCAAAGGGGCCCGCTATGGCGGCGGAGCTCGAGCTCGACTTCGGAGTTCTGGCTCGAAGTCGAAGAGCCGGCTCGCAACGATCGTAACCGCCGAGTCCGAAGGTGTTTCCGACCGTGACTGACGTGCTGCCCGTACCCGGCTCAAACTCCCCCAAACTAAGGTTATAACCGGAGCGCTACCTACGGCAGCGAGAGGAGGGTTGACAATCGGAGCGGTAAAGCTACGTTGGCGTCGAGTGTAGTCAGCGGCGGATACTCGACCGCGCGTGCAGAGGGATGAAGTCGATATAGCCGATGTGCCCAGCCGCCGATGATTACCACTTGGTCGAGCCAAGGCTCAATCGAATCGATCAAACGAGCGAAGTTGGCGAGGTCGGTTCCGGAATTAGTCACTGTCCACCCTTAGTCAGTGGCCTTAGAATTCTTTTGCGAATCTCATCGGCTTGCGCCTTTCCCCGCACTGGAAAGTTAGAGACATCAAGCCACACCTGGAGAATGTCAGCAACTGGGAGACCGTCTCGCTCTACTGCCTCTCTGAAAAGATGTGGGTGTACGCATAAGGTGAGAATGGTGACGCGGGGAAACCAACGACTTATGATGACCGAGACCCCATGAGCTGAGAATGGTAGACCCCATAAGGTGAGAATATCGCCATAAATTTACGCATGAGATGAAAACGCCGACACTTACCACAAGCCGGTTTCGGGACAGTTTCGTGTCGACAGACCCTCATGCTTTCTAGACAGCAAGCAGCCAATTCGTGCGGAGTCCTGTTTTCGGTTAGTGACATGCGTCACTTTCCTCAATCCGAAACAACGCTAAGCTTAGGTCTTCAACTCAGGTCATCCCAGGGCGCTCGTTCTTCAGAATCGCTCAGGGTGCAGCTACGTATTCGCTCGCCACCCCTGAAAGGGTGCTGCAGAGCGCCCGACGGGCGCTGACAGCGACTCGCTGAGAACACAGATTTCTTGGCAGGAAGTCTCGCGAAAACAGTACGTTCTGCCGCGTTGGACGAGATTCCAGGATTGTCCTAGACTGCCCGCAGTACCCGATGGCCACGGGGAGGGAGGTCGCTAGATTAATGATGGGTGTTTCACGCACAAGGTCGGCAGGGGCAAAAGTAACCGATGAAGAGCATGCACAGCTTGCGGCACTGGCGCAGGCACGTGGGCTGACGCTTGGTGAGTGGTGCCGCGATGTGCTCCTGGCGCAATTGAAGCCATCGGTGGCCAGCCTGCCCGAAGAGACGATCCTGGCCGAAGTTGTCGGCCTGAGAATGATTATGATCAATCTGCTGCGCGCCCTCGGAAATGAGGAAACGCTAACTCCGGAGAAGGTACAAAAGGTTATCCAGTGGGCCGACACGGAGAAGCTCACGACAGCCGTGGAGCGTCTGCGGGACAATGCAGGCGGGCGAAACTCTTAGCCGTCTTCGACCGTTCCTGTCCGCTGTCTTGCTGATTTGTCCCCCTTCGGAGCCCCTGCTAACCTCCCAGAACCTGACTTCTTGGGAGTTTGGCCGTCCACTTCAGCGGAATGGGCGTTATACGGCAAGTTGGCGTGCCGTGCGTTCACCTGATGCTGGCCGACTCCCGAGGAACATATTCCATCCGGTTTAGATAGGGTGCGAGTTGGTCTGATTTCGACAGGTATCAAGTAGGGCCAACTTCCTTGCCCGTGATCGAAGCGCAATTCGTTCATCTGGTGAGCTCCATCACAGAGTTGTTTGTGACAAACCCGTTACTCAAAGAGGAGGCCTAGGTGTATCTTGGAGGCCGAGCAAGGGAGCGTTACCATGTCACACGCAGCCACACGCCCGACTCCAAAGCCCCGCCAACCCGTCAAGAGTCAGGCCCAATCCTCTCCGGTACAGTACTCACTAGCGGAGCTTATGGCGATGGGCAAAGCGTTGCGGGACAAGTGTCCGCGAGCGTCCCACGCCGAATGGAAACCTCCGGGCAACCGACCGGATCCGGTCCGCGTGGTGCTGGAGACCGACAAGGGGCGCATACCCGATCTCGTTCCGCTTCGTCACGGGCGCATGGTCCAATCTCCGTTCACTTTCTACCGGGGCTCGGCGTTCACCATGGCGCAGGATCTGGCAGGCACTCCGTCATCCGGCTTACGCGTGCAATGCGGCGGAGACTCCCATTTGGTCAACTTCCGGGGCCTCGCCACCGCGGAGAGGCAAGTGATCTTCGCCCTCAACGACCTCGATGAAACCCTCCCGGCGCCTTGGGAGTGGGACCTCAAGCGTCTGGCGGCGAGCATCGTGGTCGCCTGCCGCGACAACGGCCTCAGCGAATCCACAGCCAAGGACGCGGTCCTTGGCTGTGTCAGGTCGTACCGCGAGCGCATGGCGGAGTTCGCCGAAATGAAGGTGCTAGACCTGTGGTACTTCTCCATCGAGGCCAACATGCTGATCGCGGGCATCAAGGATGCCGATTTCCGTCGCCTTGCCATCAAGCGCTTGGCGAAGGCCCGTGAGAGCGCCACCTCCGAAGGCCTCTTCCCCAAGCTTGTGGACGCTTCGGGCGGGGCGAAGCACTTCAAAGACCAACTTCCGGCCATCTACCACTGGGAAGGTCACACCGCCGGCGAGATCCACTGGGAAGTCAAGCAGGGCTTCGACCGGTACCTAGAAACCCTGACGCCAGCTCATCGCATGTTGCTCGACCGCTACGAGATGGTGGACGCTGCTCTAAAGGTCGTCGGCGTCGGGAGCGTCGGCACGGCTTGCTGGATGATTCTACTGACGGCCCGCAAAGCGGGAGATCCTCTCATTCTCCAAGTGAAGGAGGCGCGCGCCTCGGTACTGGAGGGCTTTGCGGGAAAGAGCGTTTACCCGAACCATGGACAGCGTGTAGTGAACGGCCTCCGGCTCATGCAGCCGTCCAGCGACATCTTTCTCGGCTGGACGGAGGGCAGGAGAGGACGTAACTTCTATCTCCGCCAGCTCCGGGACGTCAAGATCAAGTTTGCCGTCGAGACGTTCGGGGCGGCCCAGATGAGCCTCTTTACCCAATGGTGCGGCTACTCGCTGGCGCTGTCCCATGCACGCTCCGGTAAGCCTCCGCTGATCAGCGGATACCTGGGTAAGAGCGACACGTTCGACAAAGCGGTGGCCGCCTTCGCCGTTGCCTACGCCGACCAGAACGAATCAGACCACGCTGCGCTCAAACGCGCGATCCACAATGGAAAGGTGGAGGCGGTCATCGAACAGGCGAAGTGAGCCGCTCGCGCAATGAAAACTCTGGCAGAGGAGAGCGAACCGCCGCCCGCGCGGATTGAGACGCACCCTGACAGTCCGACAGTCTTGAGCCTCGCTACTTTGGAAGTGTTAATTCTAGTTGCCCTTTTCGTGTTCCTTCGCCCTGCCATTGCGGAGTGCAGCTAGGCTTACAGGCGGCGTGGCCGTGATCTGGTAATTGGCGTAGCCGAACTCGTCGCTGCGCGCGGCATAATATGCGCCACCCATCTTGTAAAAAGTCAGATCGAAAGCCGTATTTCCGATTGACGAGACGACCTTGCCGTTCTGGATTGAATATGCGGCCGGCAATTTGCCCACTTCCGTTTCGGTGATGGCGTTCTTGCTAACGTGGGCGGTCAGCACAAGCCCGTCCTTCTGATAGACGCTCTCGTAGCGTCCGCCAGTAACCGTGTTTCGCATCCAAAGGGATTTTCCAACCAGTAGCTCGTTAAGCTGAGCGTTGTTGAGTAGCATTGCTCCTTTTCGTCGCAGATCGGCAACGGTCACGCCCTGCTGCTTATTGCCTTCACGAGCATCCTGCTTTGCGGGCGTGTACCAGATCGGCGAAGTCCAGGCACGTTCTTGAATTGAAGAGGGGACGGATGTGGGCGGCGCCACTCCCAACTTCTTGGCATCGAAAGTGCTCCATCGCGGCGTCGGAATCTGGATCACGCGCGCATAATAAAACGCATTCAGCGTGGGATCGAAATCGGGGTCTGTCCAGACCTTTTTCAGTTCCACCGCGCCGATGGTGTCGGTGTAGCTCGCGTTCTTGACATCAACTGTGTTCCCAACTGCCGGGACTTTCCCGGTGGCCGGATCGGGCTTGCGGTCGCCGGACCAGACCACATCGTAGACCTTCTCGAAACTCTGGCCGCTCTTGCTCCAGCCCTTGATGATCTGAATACGGTCGAGATTACCGTCCTTTGGATCTTTTACTGCCCAGACGATGAATGTTGGTGCGTTCCCTTTTCTCGCAGGAAGGTCGCCTCCCATCGGGACGCCTTTTGCATAACCGGTCTTTACCCAGTCCTTCGACTTCAAAACATCCGGACTGTACCCCCAGCCACCGAACAGTCGCACTCTGATTCGAACGCCGGAGGTACCAAAAGTCTCCTTGCGCTTCATTGCGTCGAAGATTGACGCCCGAGTGTTTTCCTCCGCCCACACGCCACCTAGCCCGGAGGTTCCGGTCTGAATGATCGTCATGCCAGACACCACCTTGCCCGACAGGCGAATCTCGGGCGTAGGATCGATCATTGCGTGATCGCCGAAGTAGTTAGACTGACTGTAGGCCGAAGCCGTATTGTGCGAATCGCCCGCGCCTACAAAACCGAACTTGTAGGGGTTGTAGCCGCGCGTGTCCTGCATCGCCAGGCCGTTTCGGTAGGCCTCTCGCGCGTAGCTGCCGTGCGGATTGGAGTGGCTATTGTCGAGACCGATCAGGTAGTTCATGAGTTCAAAGCTGGCGAACTCGTCGGTGGGGGAAAGTTCAGGAGTTGTTTCCGAGGTGCCTTTGACCTGCTTAATTTCCGTCAGCACCTCGTTGTTGAGGCGGTCAGCTGCCCAGGCGGCGTCGATGGGACGGCCTTTGCTGTCCACATCCATAGGGAACATCAGACCGTCACTCAGGTTGGCATTGTGCGAGATGCACAACAGTTCATTACCCGCCTTGCGCTGAACATCCATCCAAGCCCAAAGGTCTTCGGGATGTTGTGAATCGATGGATGTGTACGGAGCTAGCGGCACATGTACCGAGTCTCGGAAGAAGACGTTGCGGTGCATGTTTCGATTGTTCGGCATCGACGTCCACTCGTAACTGACAAACGCGGTGAACTTGCCGGGCTTGTTGTATTTGTCAGCGGCCGCGATAGTCTGCTTCCAGATGTTCTCCGTGATGTCGGGACTGAGCAGTTCCTTGATGGGCTCGCCCGTACCCAAGCTTTTCGCGAGCCACTGGAATACTTCGTTAGCCTGGGCCTGGCTGTGGATCTGCAACTTCTTAGCAATGGGGAGCTTACTAAGTGGAGAATTGGGGTCGTTCGCCAGACGCATCACTCCCACGTATTCCGCGTGGTCGGTCACGCCTTCAAAGTCGAGCGGCGTCCTGATCTGTACCATGAAGCCAGCGGGATGCTTGATCGGAAGGCCTATGGAGTACTGATACGCCTCCTCAGGTCCTGTAACCGTGTTCCCGAAGATGTAGGCATCCGGCGACCAACTTGTGTGCTGGTGCGTTTGCCCGAAGTAGGCGTTGCGCTCGGGGTTCTTCTCCTGCGCCAAAGCTGGGGCGATCGCCAGTACCGCTGCCATTGCAAGCATCAAGATTGCTGTCTTTGCCGTTCTCGTCTTCATGACACAGTCCTATCCACCCTCCGCGTTACAATGCGGATGGTTATAAGGGAATTCAGGTTGCGGGCTGGAAACTGCCCCACACTATACACCGCCGAACCGCCGCAATGCACTTGCTTCCTTTGGCAGGTTGACGGACTTCACTCTCGCGAGTTGGGGACCCGCATTGAAGTGAGGTCGGCACAGACAAGTGTTGTGAAATCCCCATCTAGCAGGTAATCCTGAAGCATGGCCTCCAGTCGCCACACAGTGGGTGACCAGTCGCCGCCAGAGCGGCTCTGCCTATACCTGGACAGCGGCTCATTGACGCAGGCCAGAAATCTCGCTCGGGGAAGTCACTTGGACGGGTTGTCGGCATCTCGGACAAGTGGAGCGGCAAACTCCCGAGAAACCGGCTTCGGGGACATGTGCCGCAGCTGGATCTCACCAATAACGGGATGGACATGAACGACGCTCGCTGCAGGTAGGCCCTTCAGAATGGGTACTCGCTGTTCGACGGGAAGTTCTTCGAGCTGGACCTCCTCACGACCTGCCACTCCGGAGAACTGCCGTTCGAAAGAAACGACGCTTACCGCCCTACAACCGGCAGCACGATGCTCGAGGGCCCGTCCTTAGAGCGATAAATCTTTTGCGTCGCTTTCACGTAATCCGCGTCGGAGGCCTTGTAGATGTTATCCACAAACTTCTGCGGATTGCGGTCGTACAGCGGAAACCACGTGCTCTGCACCTGCACCATAATGCGGTGTCCCTTGAGGAAGACATGGTCGTTGGGATGCAGGTCGATCTTGTACTCCGTGACCTGGTTGGGCGTGATAGGCTCGGGCGTTTCCAAACTGTTGCGGTAACGACCGCGCAAAATATCGTTGGCAATCATCAACTCGTAGCCGTTCAGCACCGGTCCCGCGCCTTTGGACGCATCGTCTTCGGTGATCTTCTGGTAGTCAGGGGCGTAGCTATTTCTTTCCACATACTTAGGCAGTTTGCCAACAGCATTCCGAGGCGCCGCATCCGAGGACCCTGCTCCAACACGAGTGTCTGGATTCAGATATCGCCAAATTTCCAGCTTAATCCCGTTTGTCTCTCGGGAATAAGCATCAGTTCTGTACCGTTCCCTCGCATCACCCTCGCATCAAAGGTTTGTTCAGAGCAAGAACTCCAGCCCTGCTCCCTTTGCCGGTTCCGTCGACAAGCATCCAGAACGAATGGCCGCCTGAAAGGTCTCGTAGTCGCGTTCGGCCTGGTCACCGTAGGCTTCGGAGTACTGCGCCAGGGTGTCATCGAACTGATCGCCTGATCCCAGGTATCCGGCAATCATCGCAGCATCACCCGACTTAGCATGGGCCCGCGCCAGCGCCCAGCCGCACATGGTGGCGTACCCAACTAGCGTGCTCGGCTTGAACGTTTCAACTTCGGCCGAGACCTTCATGTCGCGGAACTGACGAACATAATAGCCGTGCCCCTTGGTGTGGCTCCACCCCAGAAATATGTCACTCGCAGCCTGCATGACATGGATGCCCTCAACCACGCGGTAACCCTGATTCGCATAACGGCTCTTGCCGCGTGGAGGCTCCAGCACAGACTTGCGTGCTTCCTTGAATTGAAGGAAGAGTGGGTCGTCTTCATCGGCCAGAAGCAACGAAAGATAGCACCTCGTCCCCACGCTGCCTACCCCAACAACTTTTATGGCAGCATCCTGGAAGCGATAGCGCTCGTACAACTTCCGGCGATCCGCCTGCAGCGATTGTTTGTATTCCTCGGTAAATTTCAAACGCTGCTTCTCGAAATCGGGCGCAAATTCATCGAAATGGTAGATGACTGGTGGATCGTCCTTAATCTTCCGACGTCCATTTACAACCCCAGTGAGCTTGGGGATCACCGCCTCGGAGTTTCGAGAGTAAGCCTGCTTTTGCTTCGCCGACAGCCGGGCTGACATGTCAGGATCTTTTCGGAAATGTTCTTTGAGGGCATCGATAGTGACTCGCGCGTACCACGTTTCGAGCACCGTCATTTCGGCGAACTCAGACATCCGCTCCCGATACGACGCGGCGGCAGCGCGCACTGCTTCTTCTGCAATAGACTTGGAGAAACTACGGTCCCTGGCTGCCAGTACGAGGCTGGCGCCCAATCTCTTGATGTCCCATTCCCACGGACCGGGAAACGTCTCATCGAAGTCGTTGATGTCGAACACGAGTGCTCGCTCTGGCGTCGCAAAGCCGCCAAAGTTTGCCAGGTGGCAATCGCCGCATGCCTGAACGGTAATGCCTGACACACGCGCATTTGCGAGATCCCGCGCCTGGATGATGGCTGCGCCGCGATAAAACGTGAAAGGCGATACGGACATCCTCTGATACTTGACTGGGATCAGACCAGGAATTCGATCGGCGTCCGATTCCTCCAGTAGTTTGATTATGTCTTGCGACTTCGATCGCGGCTTCCACTCGGCCTGTACATGACGCGGGCACCTTTCGTGAAGCGCTTTGCCTTGCTTGCGCCGCTCACTCTTGGATAACGGAGTAGCAGAGTCCACGTTCATCTTCGTTGCCATTTTTCATTCTCCTTTTTCGGATACCGCTTGAAGATCGCCATCCCGTTTCGCAAGCCACGCTGCTCAGAACATTAGCTTCATGGCGTCCTGCATAACGGTGTCGAACGGGATCGCAGCGATCACGACCGGAATTCCCGGCAGCAGAGCGGCCAATACGAGCGCATACAGGTCGACGCGGCCCACCGGAATCACGCGAATGTTGTTGATGTTGTTCACCACGCCATAGAGATCGGTCGTAGTGGAAAAATCCGGGACCTCCAAAACGTCTTCGTCTAGACTGTTGGCCCGGTCCAGCCACTTTTTCTCAAACTGCTCGCCTACCGCACGAGCGAAGGCTCCGTATCTCAACATGCCGCGGCGCCGCATCCGCATCAGCGTGCTGGTGAACAGGAAATAGGGTGCGACACAGATGAGAAGCACGGCTGCAATCAGGATTAGAGGCAGATGACGAAACGCAACCAGCTTTTCCCCATCATGAAACATCCGATTTGCTACGGCGCCCGCCAATCCAACTCCCAAACAAAAGGCGAACGGTAGTTGTGCCCGAAGAGAGCCCTCGATAAATCCGAGGCCTCCGAGACCGTCGGGGTGAGCGGCAATGAGCTGAAGGTTCAGGCGCGTCGTCAACCGCAAGAATCGTAACCATAGCAGTTGCCGCCATAGCCAGAGAAAGCCCAGGTAAAAAACGATCGGATAGCTGAGAAACGCTGCCCACGTACCGGCCGGTGACATAAACCGCAGGCCGCCGGTTCCTCTCCACCAGGCTGTGAATTCTATGCCCTCCGGGCTCAGGTATTGGTGCAGCCATATCACCGTTGCGTAAACCAGGACAACTATCACTATGCGGGTGAGCCAAGAGTCTCGGAGCCTGTCGGTCGACGTCCAGTCATCATGAAAGGTTGGGTACTGGTCACGTGGGACGAGAAAGGTTTCGATATGCTCTGCAACTTGCTGGCGCCTCTCGTGCAAAGCCGGAGCGGATAGAATCAGCACGGGAATGATGATGAGGAAGCGAGATTGCGTGGCAAAGTCGGTCAGGAAGGATTGGAAGGCGCCGCCTCCGCGCAAGGCAGACAACAGCGCAAGCGGGACCCACGCGACCGCGACGGCCACGCACGTCCATGTAAGAGTCTGTGAACTCGCATCTCGGAACAGGTCAAGAAAGACCTGAGGCCGGCTATATGAGGACTGATCGGATTGGGCGGAGCCGGGTTGCCGGGACAATTCCTCTGACCTCCTAGTTCGATGCGTCTCTTCCTCGCACCTTGATCTTTTCCCCAGGGCCGACGTGGAAGTTGAAGATCGGGCTCACTTCAAAGCCGAGGATCACGCCGGGATTGGGTACTCCGGACGGCCTGGCGGCTGCGCCTCCAGCTTCGATGGACATGCTCATGGGTTGCTTGCCGATTCTCACCACTTTGCCGACCTGCATGCCTAACGGGATAGTCGGCGCGCCACCGTTCTCCCAGTTGAACGAGAAGTTGTAGTCGGTCAGCCCGACGAACCATCCGTCTTTCAGATTGAAGGTTAGCGTGGGCGTGATGATCATCTGGTTCACAGCCGGGCGGTTGGGGGAGCCCGCATAGGAAATCGGATTCTGTACGATTGCTCCGAGGGTGAGGTTCTTGATGCCGGTGTAGATCAGAGCGGCCGAGGGGCCGATCTGGTACTTGCCTGCACCAAGTACATTCTCGGTGGCAGTGGGAAAGACGAGCGCCGGCCCAAAGCCCCACCTGCCCCACGACTGCTTGATGGTGACGAGGTCGAAAACCTGCAAATCTCCCGTGCCAGTTACACCTGTCGTGCCCGACTCGCAGCCTATGCATCCCACCGGGGGAGCAACACCGGGTGTTGAGCTCACCATGGGAAACGTGATCTTCACCAGTTGCACAAGGGGGAAGGACTGAAAGGGACCGATGGGAAGGACGGGTTGCATCTGCAAGGAATTCAGTGCGCCGTTAAACCCGGGAAAACTCGGAATAAGAATGTTGCGAAACTGAACGAAGGTGACCGGAGCCGCCGGGTTATTGACCTGGTTCGCCAGTTCCTGGGCTGAGACCGAGGCTCCTCCCTGAGCGGCGGGCGGCGGTTGACCCGATGTTTGAGTTGCTGCGTCGGGCGATTTGGCTTCGCCTGCAGTGGTCGTGTCCTGCGCCGATGCCAGTACGCCGAGCAGGAGAATCACGGAAAGCAATGTGAGCAGGTTGCGTTTAAACATTTCTAGTCTCTGTAGCTCTTTCGCTGGGCGCCGATGCCGACGAAATTGCTGCCCGCTAAGCCACTTCTACACACGAAAATTCGGCAGGCTCGCTGGTATGCCGGCTTGCTCGACGCGCTGCATGATCTCCTTCATGTCGGGATCGATGTGCTTCCAGAACTGCAGTAGTCCGCTGCACAGGTAGTTCAGCCCAGGCTCGCCGTCATGGGTGCGAATCACCCGGTTCTTGGGACACTCGCCCCAGCAGGCGAATTTGTACTTGCACTCGCGGCACTGTTGCGCCAGATCGTCGCGCTTGGCGAACCCGAACTTCTTCTGGCGGTCGGAAAACACCATGCGCGACTCGTGGGTTTCCGCGATGTTGCCCAGCTTGTATCCGGGATAAACGGAGTGGTCGCAGGAGTACACACTGCCATCGTGCTCCAGCGCCACACCCTTGCCGCAGAACTCGCTGTAGATGCAGAGTTGCGAGTCGCGGCCCATCCACTGCGCGACGGCGGTCTCGAACAAGTTGATGTGAACCTTGCCGTAATCACGCCGATACCAGTCGTCCCACACTGTGCAGAGGAAGTAGCCCCAATCGTCGGGATCGACCGACCAGTCCGTCACTATGGAGTCGGGACTGCCGGGATGCGCGGCGGGAGAATCCTGCAGCGGCAGCGTGGCCGAGTCCCACTTCTGCGGAGCAATGTTGTGAAACACCTTGGGCTCGACGCAGGGAATGAACTGCAACTGGCGCGGGCGCAGCTCACGGCTCAGGAAGCGATAGACGTCGAGCGGCTTTTTTGCGTTGACGCGATTCACCACCGTCAGCGTGTTGAACGGGATCCCGTGCTTTTGCAACTGCAGGCCGGCGGCGAACACTTTGTCGAAGGTCGGCGCCCCGCCCTTGTTCACCCGGTAGCGGTCGTGCAGCTCCTGCGGCCCATCGATGCTCAGCCCTACAAGGAATCGGTTCTTGCGCAGAAACTCATACCACTCGTCATTCAGCAGCGTGCCGTTGGTCTGAAGGTCGTTCTCGACGTGCTGACCCGGACGCTGGTGTTTCTTCTCCAGCGCGACGACCTTCTCGAAAAACTCGACACCCAGCAGCGTCGGCTCGCCGCCCTGCCACGAAAACACGACTTCGTCACCGCGCTGGCCTTCGATGTACTGGCGAATGTGGGTCTCCAGAATCTCGTCGCCGATGCGGAACTTGCTGTTCGTACCAAACAGTTCTTCCTTGTGCAGGTAATAGCAATAGGTACAGTCGAGGTTGCAGATCGCTCCCGTCGGCTTCACCATGGCGTGAAAGCGCGGCGTGGTTCCCGGGTAGATCGGCAGCGGTGATAAGGGATTGCTGATGTTGCCCATGCAGTCTCACTCAATTCTAGGAAGCCATGCACCCAGCACCTGTATCGCTCGTCACACTGAGGTGTGATCCGCAGGATGCGCCAGTCACTGCCTCATGCCTAACGCCTGGTCGAGATGAAACCAGCCGGGAAGCGAGGAAGGCAATTTCACCTTCCTCGCTTCCGAGTACGGCCTAGTGCGCTCCCATGGTCTTCGGAATCTTCATGGGATCGTAGGGCAGCGGATTTTCCGGGTTCTGCAGATTCGGGATCATGTCGTTCGAGGCCCCGCCCGGGAATCGTTTGAGGCTCGGATACTTGACGATGGACTGGTTGAACTCCGAGAGCGGAATATCCAACAACGAGATGGCCCATCCATTGTCCATGCCGGCGTAGCGGCCCGGTGAGGTGGTGGGGTTGCGTGTCGCCACAGCGCCGTTGAACGTCATGTCGTATTTCTCAAACGGATCCATGGTGAGGTTATAAGTGGACCCGATGGCACCGAGGTCCAGCGTCGGGCCCAGCCAGGTATCTTTCGACGAGTAGAGCAGCTTCCACGCGATGTTCAGGTCGGGATTATTCTTGTCGCCCGCCTCGTCGTAACGCATACCCAGGAACTTCTCGCCGTCGGTATAAATCCATCCCCTGCGCGCCGAATGTTTGGTCTTCCCGGTCACGTAGGCGGTGTTGTCAATGCCGTCGAAGTAGATGGGCTTGCCGTTGTTGTCTTTCCATTCCCCGTGGGGCGGCGGTGTCAGCCCGGCCAGGGTGGCAGTCGTGGGCCACACATCCATATGCGACATCATTTCGTCGAGAACTTGCCCCGCTGGAATGTGTCCCGGCCACCACATAATGCCGGGCACCCGGAAGGCGCCTTCAAAGCCCGTTCCCTTTTCGCCGCGGAACGGCGTGGTGCCGGCATCGGGCCATGCATCCTGCCACGCGCCATTGTCAGCCGTGTGGATAACGATGGTATCGGGTGCCTCGGCCCTGATGGCGTCCATGATGCGGCCGATGTTGGAGTCCATTTCGATTAGTTTGTCGGAATAGTTGCCAAGGTGCGACCTGCCCACGAACGCCTTGTTGGGGCTGGTCGGCTGGTGCATGCCCATGAAGTTGATGCTCATGAAGAACGGGTTGCCATCCTTCGCGTGTTGCTTGATATAGGCGACCGCTGAGTCCGTCTGCCGGACGTCGAAGTCGGCGAGGTTCTCGAGGGTGATTTTCTCTCCGTTGTTGCCCTTCACCGCCGGCTGGCCCGCCTTGCCTTCCCATTCGTATTGGTTCACGACCTTCTGATACATGGCCCAATACTCTTCGTTGTACTTCGGGAACCAGGGATGTGCGTTTGGCGCCGTGTCTTCGTAGGCATAGACCCCGGGGTAGTAGGCGGCGTAGTGCTTCATCTCGTCGAAGCCGTGCTCAGTGGGATAAAACTTGGGCACATCGCCAAGATGCCATTTGCCGGAGAAGTAGGTTTGATAGCCGTTCTTCCGGTAGAACTCGGCGATGGTCGGCGTCTCCGCCCGAAGGCCGTTCGCGTCGCCGGGAACGACCACGACCGACAGTGCGGTGCGAATCGGGATGCGCCCGGTCATGAACGAGGAGCGGCCCGCCGTGCAACTGGCCTGGCCGTACCAGCTCGTGAACATTGCCCCTTCTCTGGCCATGCGATCGATGTTCGGCGTGGGATGCCCGAGGGACCCGCCTCCGAAGTACACACCATAGTCGCTCCAGCCGACGTCGTCGCTCATGAGCATGACGACATTAGGCTTTTTGTCTTGTGCCACAACAGGAGTCGCTCCGATGCCGACTAAGAAGCTCGACGCAGCGAGCGCTCCCAGCGTTAGTTTTCGAACACTTGCTCCCAAATCCATGGTTGTTTCTCCTTAGCGGTTGATACGGTTGCTGCTGTCTAATCGAGGGCGTGGTAAATTACGTCCCCGGTGGAAAGAAATTCTTGGATGCGACCAATTTTCGGCGACCCGTTTTGGGAATGGAACCGTCAAAACTACCTGTCTTCTGCTCCGGGAACATTTCGGTACTAACGACCCCTCCAATGCGAAATCACTCTCCGTCCTCAAGCTGGCTCTTCCAAGGAAGAGAACCGGGACACAAACACCCGGCCGGCTAGCGCTTCCGAGATCGCTGGAATCAGATCACTCGCCATAAGCGCTTTCACGACGTAGCCCAGCCCTCCCGCAGCCAGACAACTCGCCAGAATTTGGGAGTCTTCATGGACCGTGAGAAAGACAATTCGGGCCTTGTTGCTGCGTCGTCTTAGCTCCCTGGCGACGTCAATGCCACTCATCCCAGGCATCGAGATATCCAGGACGAGCAGATCAGGTTCGAGCTTCAGCGTTGCCTCTAGCTAGAGCGGCTCGCCCATCGGAAACCGAGGCAACTACATCGAACGACTTGCCCAGCAGCGAGGCTACTGCGGTCAGGATCCGAGCGTGATCGTCCGCCACCAGCACTCGTTTTAGAGTCACCGCCGACTGCTCTCCTTGTTTGTCGTTTCCTGCCGGTGGCTCAGAATTTCGGAGCATATTCCGCCCTCTGCCATCACTGGCTTGGAGACTTACTTCACTAGCGCATGTACTTAGACTTCACATTCACAATGCGCTGGCTCAAGGGTGGTGTCTATAGGTAGTTCTGACAGGGTAAGCAGAATTCTTTGGGCTGGCTAAATAGACGAGATGATCTTGCGCTTGATGGCGTACTGGACCAAGTCGGCGTTGTTCTTCAGTTGTAAGAGCTCCATAACCGCGTATTTGTGCAATGCCACGGTTCGTGTGCTGATCTTCAAGGTGTCGGCAATTTCTTTCATAGAATGTCCTTCTGCCAACAACTGAATGACTTCCCGCTGTCGCGGAGTGGGTTCAGGGATGTGGTCACGGTCCTTGGGGTCACGAAAGGAGATATTGGCCAAACCTTCTGCGGCGCTGGGAGTGACATAAGAACGGCCCCTGAGAACTTCCTCAAGCGCATCCATCAGCTCAGAAGCTGCAGCCTCCTTCAGGAGAAACGCAGAAGCGCCGCAACGGAAAGCCTCTCCCACAAGATAGGGATCTTCATGCTGGGTCATGAAGATCAGCTTTGTCTTGGGCATCTTAGCTTTGAGCTGTCGGCCAGCGTCGAGGCCATTCAATTGCGGCATCGTGATGTCCAGCACAACGATGTCAGGATTCAGCTTGCCACCCGCTAGCAGAAGCGCCCGTCCATTGCTCACCGTACCCACCACTTCGCAACGGGGCTCCAGAACCTTCTTCAGCGCATCCGCCAGCATCCGATGATCATCAGCCAGCAAGACACGTGGGCGGCTCATGACTCCACCCCCTCTTCTTCGTGTGTGGCCACCGCCTCTTCGTGCACAGCGGTGGACAGCGGTATCTCGGCGAGAACTTCGGTTTCCCGCCTGGGCTCCGAAACAATCGAGAGCTTGCCGCCAACAAGCCGAAGCCGCTCGCGCATACCGACCAGCCCAATTCCTGAACCCGGATCCTTTACTGCAGGATTAAACCCTTTGCCGGTGTCCGAGATGCGAAGAGTGACGTTGTTCCGGCTGACGCCGATTTCGACCCGGGCGCTGGTGGCCTCACTGTGCTTAACGACATTGCTCAAGCTTTCTTGGGCGACCCGGAACAAGCAGAGTTCTACATCCTTCGTGAGATTACGGGTGAAGTTGTGCTCCGCGAAATGAACATCGATCTTGTATTTCTTGGTGATTTCCTCGCAGAGACCACTCAGGGCCGGCACCAGACCCACCAGGTCTAGCCTGCTGGAATGTAGTTGATGAGAGAGAGACCGCATGTCCGCGGAGATCTCCTTCGTCGCCCTCAGTAGTTGCAGGGTACGGGCGCGCGGCTCAGCTTGCGACGTAGGAAGGTCCTTCTCCAGTTGTGTCAGCTCAATGCTCTGAACCGCCAGGCGCTGGCTGAAGTCGTCGTGAAGTTCCCGGGCGATGCGGGCGCGCTCTTCCTCCTGCGCATGGATCAGGTGGCCGCCAAGCCTTTGGAGGTCCGCGGTTACAGCCTTTTTTCGCGCACGCTGCCACAGAAGTCCGGCGATCAGTATGGCTTGGAGGACGATGAGCGCAACCCCGGCGATAACGTATTTCTCGTAACGTTCCCAGAATGAAGCCTGGCGAAACAGAACGATCGTGCCAGGAGGAAGCGCGGACTCGGAAATGTTCCACTGGACAAGCTCGCGCCAGTCAACAATGACGCGGGTCCCAGAATCGTGAACCACAGGGATATTCTCAGCCTTTTCGCCAGAAAGGATTCGTGCTGCAATTTCGGCAGTTTTCGACGTCTGCTCGCCACGGTCATAGAAAGAGCCACCCACTCCGCCATGATCAACGCAGTAATTCTCGAAAATACAGTACGTAGGGAAACGCTGGCCGATAGCGGCTACCGTGTCATACACCCCAACTTCGGGCTGTGACGAATCCCTGGGCATGACGATGAATAGAACCACGGTATGGGAAGGGAGCGCAGCGACTTGCTTGAGGATGTCGGTATTCCCGAGGCCTACGATCTCGATTAGCTTCATCTTTTCTGCATATGGACCGAACTGATTGCGAACTGCAGCCCGCCAAAATCTCTCAAATTCCGAGCTTCCTGCAACGACCGCGAGATTCTCTGTGCCGGCATGCAGCTTGAAAGCAAGTGCTAAGGTCCCTCGAATACCCACGGAAACTGTAACCCCAGTTACACCGGGCGGGAGTTGCTTCCCGTCCACTCTGCTGCCATTGACGTATGAGAAAACCACCGGGACGCCAGGGAATAACTCATCGCGATGCCGCAACGCGAACTGATATGACGAATACACTGCGGTGATTACGACGTCCAACTTCACGCCACGGAGCTCACTGCGCAAGTTTTCGCTCAAACTGTGGTCGTAGTTGGGATCTTCCAGCCCCTGTGCCTCCAGGTAATGCACGTAGAAGTTCACCGGCGAGTTGACGCGAGATCGAATCGCAGCCTTGAGGTTATCGAGCGGATCAAAGAGGTTGCGATCGGAAAAGCTATACAGGACAAGAATGTTCTTCGGCTGTCCGGACTCGGCAGCCTGGCCGAGGAGCCTGGGTGCTGGAAGAACGAGAAAACACAGCACGACTAGTACGCGCGCGCTCCAGCCACAGGGGGGGCGTGAGCCGGTTCGACGATGCGGTGTTTCATTCATACGACGGCACATATGACAACCGAATGCAGGGGAAGCCCCGCCGACGCCTCCGACCTTCACTGCAAGGTGGACCTGGCTGTCACAGGTGGCAATAGTCTGGTCCTTCTCCCTTTTTTTCCTGCACGCGTTTTGTTACGCTGTTTTCCAGTGTCGCAGTCGGATTCTGTGCGTCGGAGACAATTTAGTGAGGTAGAGACGAGGCTTAGTTGCGGGTTGAGAGTGGGAGAGTTACCCACTTTGTGCGCCCAAACTTAGGGCGAGACGATGAAAGCTATCGAAGTACGGAAAGGACTGCGGTAAGTGCAGCACGATGCGACGTACGGAGACGACCACTTGGGCTCCCGTTTCAGAACGTTGCCAAATGGGACTGCGCCCGGCCGACCCGTGCCGCTGGCTAAGCGCGTTCTTGCATCAGCACATCAGCCGCGGCGGTCATCAATACACGGAACTGATTGGCCCAGAAGTTCGGGCAACTGGTGCGCCCAATCTCCATCCCATAGTGCAGTTCCTTGATGCGGTTCTCCACGTCCCCTCGTTGACAGTAGACTTCCTCGTAAATCCACTGCGGACTCTGCTTCAGGTTGGTGACCACGAAGCGCGGATTGTCCTTGGGTTCCTTGCCCTCGGCACGTACGACCTCGGCTTTATAAATGACGCGACGTTTCCGGGGCCAAGTCTTGCGCGTGCGATACTGGCATTCGCCGTAGAGATGTTCGGTCTGACCGGAGGCCTCCGCAGCACGACGGACGCGTTTCATGGTCGACCCCACGGTGCGCTTCAACACCGCATTGGCTGCCAGGTTGACCAGGTATTCCACTTTCGGTTCCCCATCCAGAAGATCCAGAACTTCCGGTGCCGCGAAGCCGCCGTCAGCGCACCCGAATCTGGGCGCTCGGAAAGGCTCGCTTCAAGCGCTCGATCAAACGCCGTAAAATGCCTACGGCTCCCAGCGAGGCGGTCGCGTTCCCAGGAGCAACACCGCCGTCACCAGATACTGCTCGACTTCCTGATCAAAGCTCAGGAACCCCGCCACGGGCAGGTAGCAATATGTGTCATAGTGCCCGTTGAAAAACGTCAACTGCTGCGCACCGTGCGTGGGATCGTCGGTGGGATCCAGATCGATGGTGATCCGACGGGCACGTCCCCGCAGACGCTTGCGATGCCGTTCGATCACCCGCTCGGCCAGCACCTCCCCCATGCGAAATAGCTCCTTGCGATCCACACTGTTTTCAAAGCGCGAAAGGGTAGGTTGCGAAGCCAGATCCGCTCCCTGCTCCGGATCCCGGCCGACCAACAGCTTGTGCACCGGGTCGGAGGCAAGACGGGCGGCATCGTTGGCATCTTCATAGCCGCAGGCGATCGCCATGACCCGCTGCCTCAGCAACTCGTCTACTTCGTGCTGCACTTTGCCAGTCTGGCGCTCGTCTTCCAGACAAGCCGCCAAAGCTTCCGTTAGGCCTAACCGTCGATCGGCCGCCTTGAGTAAGATCGCTCCTCCATCGGAACTACTTTGCGGCTGATCGAACTGGGCGACTACGGGACGGTCAAAAATTTCCGGGAAGAGAACACGCTGTGTTGTGGTATGCTCGCTCACGAAAAGGCCTCCGATTGGTGTCAAAACCGCGTAGACAACGGCTTTGTACCATGAAGAGGCCTTTCCTGTCTCCAAAAACGTGAATAATCCAGGCTAGTGAGTGTGTCTACGTTCAATGAAAGCAGGGTCGGTAAACATTGGGCAGTGACATCCGTCACAGGACTGCACCGAATTAAGCGAGAAAGGTGGCAGTTAATGGGGGCGTTGGAAACGGTATGTCGGAGCGCCTTAAGCTACTTAGGCCCTAGCACGCCATTTTTGAGAATTAATCTCTCAGAATTTCACGCGGCAAGCAGGTCGAGAACGTGTTGGATTGCCTGATCGGCCTTGTGATAAGCGGATTCCACTTTGCTGGCAGGCTTCAGGGGTTCGTCAGGCCGGTGATGGAACAACGAGTTCGCCAGCGGCCCGCAGACGCGCTTATGGAACAAGATAAACATGAGCGCGGCTTTGGTACCCTTGTCGGAAAGGCGGTAGCTGTAGGCACGCCCGATGCGCTGGATCAAACCGTGGGCTTTCATTTTGCGCAGGTCGTAGCGGAGTTGGGTGAGGGTGTAGGTGCTGGCGGCAAGACTGAAGGTAGTGAGGATGGCTTGATGGATATCAGCAGACCGCCATCCATTGAGTTGCGTGCCGCCATGCAGGAGTACCTCCATCAGCCGCATCATGCGGGTATCGTGAATCTTGATGCCGGCGATTTTGGTTTTGCCTACCGTGACCGGTAGGGCCATCTTTTGGAATAGCGGGAAGTCGACGTGCACGTTCAGGGACTGAGCTTCGAAACCGGCGAAGCGATCGGTGATGCCGACCAGTTGCTGGCGTAAACGCTCCAGATTCTCCAGCCCTTTGTTGAGTCCGAGGTCTTTCATCCGATTGACGCACACCTCGACTCGCAAGAAGGTGCTGAACTTTTCGTACATACGGCCCACCAGATTCTTGCAGTAGATGCGCAGCACATGATGGCCATGGTCGAGCTTTTCCAGCACGCTGTGCAGCTTGCCGCGTAAGCGCCTGGTGACGCGCACCCCGAAGATATACGCCACCTTATCGGCAGCCAGGCGGAGCAGCCCCATTTCGCAGGAGTGCTCAAAGATCTTGTGGATGGGGAAGTGCCGCTTGAAGATAAAATTCCGGCAGTACTCGATCTGGTTGATGGAGTACTCCCGGCGCAGATTTACGGCCTTGCGATCTTTCTCCGAGAACTTGGGGCAAAGCAGCCAGCTCCAGTGATTGAGCCGCTTCTCGATGATAGAAGCACTGAGATTATCGGCAGCGGCCTGGAGTGCTTTCGGATCTGCGGTCGCCAGGAAGGCATTGTCGTCTTTGCGAAAGGCCACTCCCTGACTTCGCAGTTCAATCTCGATGAAATTGTGTCCGTTCAGGTAATAGATAGTTTGAAAAGGGAGGTACGTGCCGACGCACATGGCCAAGGGGCCGATCACCGGGTCACGGATGTAGAAGTAGTAATGCAGAAAACGTGACGGCACCCGCCGGAGGATACGATAGTCCGGGTCATCGGTAGGAAACCTGGGCATCTTCGAGCTGAACGTGCTGCCCATTTCCATGCTCCTGAAGATGCAGTACACCCCGTCTTGATTCCGCCGCTCCATCCGGTGCAGATAGGGTCGAACGACATCCTCCTTGCTCACGCCCTTCTCCGCCTTCAGCATCGGGATTTTGTGGTTGCGAGCGTAGCCTTCCACCCATCCCCGATACTCCAAGGTTCGCTTGGCCAGGACTTGCGGCGTAATCGGATACTGACCATGCACGTCCCGGAAGAAGTGAACAATGTGCTCGGGCCGCGTCAACAGCGGCAGGTAGCCCTGGATGACGATGCGGTCGAAACAGTGATATACAAAAACCAGGAAGCGTTCAAAGAGCTTCGCGAAGATTTCCATCGGTCGCCCCCTCTGATGTTTGGCTGGATACCAAAATCATCACCCCGGGCGACCGGTGGAATCAACCAACTGCACCGCTGGGATTCGGCCTCCCTCTCCTTGGGATTTCAAGGGCGCAGCCCTTGGCTATCTTTAGATCGGCGATTCGTGAGCTCTGCGTTGCCGGGCAGCGTCTGAGAATCTACCGGTCGTGCGTGGCATGCCATCTCTCAGATTGTCCCTTAGGAAACCATGGCTCCGTACGAGCTGAGGTTCCAATTCCCAGATTCCGCGAACAGGCTACTTGGCCAGAAACCGGCTTCGGGGACATGTGCCGCAACCGGATCGCGACGGCTTCGTAGAGCGTCTCCGCCGTCACGTCCAGCGAATGAGCCGTGTCGTTCAAATCGTGGACGACGACAGTGCAGGCTTTGAGAGACACGATGGCAATTTATCAATTCGCTATTTGTTCGCCTTACCTCTGCATTGGTTTATGTTTGTCTTGAATTGCTCACTTAGGGCTAGCATATTGCATAAGTTTCAGCACGGATCGACGAGGTTTCGGCTAACACGGAGATTGCTCTTCGTATCCTATACGCAAGCATAACCTTTTTGTTGTTGCGTATAAGTCTTGTTTAGTCGTGTCATACCTACACCCGGTGCGAAGCACCGCCAGATTTTCGCGTCACCCCAGGAGTTACTTCCAGCCAGTGTACTTAGACAGCCTCCACCCACTTGTAAGTCATTGTAAAGCCTAATGTTGTCAGATTCACACGGTGGAAGTCATGGCTTCGAATCCGAAGCGGCCAGGCGCGAAGCACCTGCAGCGCTACCCTGTCACGGCAGCGGTCGGATTCGCGCATTTATTCCTTGCTGGAAGCAGCGGTGGATTTCTCGTGCCGCGATTGATGAACACGACTCAGGACGACGAAGAAGTAGCCTGTGGACAAGCCGCACATGAGGACGCCCATCAAGCCTTCGATTGGTGCAAGCAGCCGCCACGGCTTGGCCAGCACGACATCGCCGTACCCAAGCGTCGTGTACGTGACCCCAGAAAAGTAGAACGCAGCCTCGGCATTGGGCAGACATCCGCGCCACCAGTAGAAAAGGCCCCAGATCGAAATCTCCGTCAGATGGAGCAGGACCAGCCACCAGATTATGCGGAGTAGCATTCGCGCGATAGGCCAGTCGCCTGTTGGCGGGCCGCCGTGCAGCCTCACCAGGCCCCGCACCAGCACGGCAATACCCGTAGCATGCACGGCCACCGTGAGGAAAGACAGAACACACGCGCTGAGGATTATTGAGGGCATGAGATCGCCATCGCTCTTTTGGCACTGACGGACTCAGGTTGTCGCCGCAGGGCGGGCGCTTTGGCGAATAGGGGAGAGCCGAGAATGACGAACCGCGCTGCAGCAATTGTGCCGATGGTCAACTTCTTGGGTTGGAGCGCACCGCCACAGGCCTTTGTCTTACTGCCCTTGATGAGACCTTTAATCATCTCCTCATTTGGCGCTCCTTAAGTTAGTAAGAAAGCGCAGCTGGAGCCGGCGATCGGTCAAATTGCCCCACGCGAACAAGGCAGAGTCAATGATTCCCCAGGCGGTATTACATCCGAGCGCGCCGAGTAACAACGTGCGCACTCCCTGCTTTTCCGAGACCGCCGTAGACCCTGCGATGAGTGTGAACCCAAGCACCATGATCAAGCCGGCAATTGCTTCTTCCAAGCGGTTTGCGAGATCTAAGTAGTTCCGTACAAACGTTAACCATGTGTGATGAGAATGGACCACGATCCTCCCTGTCCATATAGACGCTTAAACAGATCTTCAACGGTGCGAGATCAATTGTGCCTCTTCACCAGCCGAACCAAGACCCTGGCTCAATTTGGAGTCGGGTCTGAATGCGCAGGTGGCAGCGCAATGTTGAACTTCTGCCGGTACTGCCTCACGACGTCCTCCAGCCGGTCGTAATGGGCATCCTCGCCAATCAATTCCCACATCCGGTAGCGTGCTCTGGTATTTAGGTCTTCCATGATTTCCGTAACGACCAGCCGTATTCCTCTCGCTTTCAACTTCTCGTACACCGACCGGAGTGTCTCCGCCGCGGAATAGTCGACATCGTCCACCGCGGACGCATCGATGCAGAGCCAGCGCAAAGGCGGCTCCACGGTGTCCGCGAGAAACGAAATCTCCTCCGCGAGCTGCCGGCAATTTGCGTAGTACATGCTGTGGGTGAATCGGTAGATTACCAACCCGGGTGCCGCCGAAGCGGCCTTGGACACAGGCACCGGCTGCCAACCGCCCGACTCGCTCGGCAGAAGCACCGCGTTCTTCGGTTGATACCCGTACCGGGTGTGACTGATGAGCGACAATGCGATGGCGAGCAGTATCCCCTGTTCGACACCGACGATCACGACCGTCGACGCCGTGATCAGGGCCAACCAGAACTCCGTTCGCCTTTGATCGAAGACCCTCCGCATGCCAGCGATATCGATCAAGCCGACCCCAATCAGAAATACGATGGCCGACAAGGCCGCTTCTGGCAAGTAGGTGAGCGCTCCAGTCAGAAAGAGCAGGATCAGGCCCACCATCGCTGACATCACCAGAAGCGACAGTTGGCTGCGGCCGCCGGCATCGTCGACGATCTGCGTCTTGGTTGGGCTGCCGTTGACGACGAAGGTTCCGGACAGGCCCGCGCCAATATTGGCAAGCGCCAGACCGACCAGGTCAGTGTTCTCGCTGAAAGACTCGTCGTAGCGCGTGGCAAAGGCGCGGGCGGTCGCCGCGCTCTGTGCCAGGATCACCACGAACATCGCGAAGGCCGTGGGAAGCAAGGTCGCTATGACTGTCCAGTTCCAGTCCACCTTGGGTAGGCCGAGATGTGGCAGACCACTCGGAACGGCTCCGACTATATGCACTTGCTTGTCGAGTCCGAACGCCCAGGTTACGACCAAGGCGCCGATCGCCGCGATAAGGGCGCCCGGAATTTTCTTCGAAATCATCTTGAGGCCGACGATGACCACCAAAACGCTAAGCGCCACCGTCATTTCGTAGCGGTTGGCCTGCCCGAGCTGTTGTAGATCGTTCCAGAACTTTCCCAAGGCACCATGGCCTTCACCCTTCAGGCCCAACATACCGGCGATCTCCCCCAGCGCAACCTGAACACCGACCCCGGTCAGGAATCCGATCAACACGGTGCGCGAGAGGAAGTCCGCCAGAAATCCCAGGCGCATGAGGCGCGCCAGAATCAAGAAACCCGCGGCCATCAATGCCAGCACGCCGGCCAATGCCATGTATTGCTCGGAACCGGTGGCGGCGATCCCCACCATGGCGCTGGCCAGGATCGCCGCCGTCGCCGAATCGGCGCCCACGACAAGGTGCCGTGAGGAGCCGAATAAAGCGAACAACGTCGTGGGGATGAGCATAGTGTAGAGACCTGTGATCAGCGGCGTGCCGGCGATCTTGGTGTAGCCCATCACTTCCGGGACGGCAATTGCGGCAAGCGTGATACCGGCAAGAATTTCGGCCGGGATTTGAGCGGTCGTGATCGGCAGCACCCCCTGAAGGATCGGGAAGCGATGGCGAGCGGGATGATCGTGTGCTGATGTCATGGCAGTCCCCCAATTGAAGCGATCCCATTCCGCACGGAGGATTGCGGGCAGTGCGCGCAGACGTTGCCTCCGCGGACGTCCGACGGCCAGAAGGCTGCACAGGGCCGACTTAGGATGGACAGATACGGCGATCGACTCACTTTGCTTCCTCGAATGCTGCCTTAACTTTTCCCGCGCGAATCGCGCGTTTGAGCACGGCGTGGTCCTTCTCATTCTGGTCGGCGTAGGCAACGGAGAACGCGGCCACTGACTTGTCGAATACGTCGCTCTTGCCCATGTAACCGCTGATCACCGCGGCGTCCCCGGAACGCGCGTGGGAGAGCGCCAGCGAGTGGCCGCAACACTCGACGAAAATGATCATCCTGGACTTGTCGTACGTCTCGACGGGAAGCTTGATTTTGACGTCCCGCAAGCTGGCGGACATAGTAGTGACGTTCTCCTGCCCCACCCTCGGTCCAGCCGAGGAAGATGTCGCTGGCAGGCTGCATGAGCCGGTGACCGTTTACGACGCGTTCTCCGTGATTCGGATAGACGCTCTTCCCCGCATAGTTCTCGAGGACCGAGGCGCGGGCCTCCTTGATCTGGAGAATGAGAGGATCTCCTTCCGCGTCCGTCAGCAAGAGCACCCAGCAGGAGGTGCCAACGCTCCCGACGCCGACGACCTTGTGCGCGGCATCCTTGATTTCGTAGCGATCGAGTAACACGCGAGAGGCAGTCCCCAAGGACTGCCGGTACCGGGCGAAAACCTGCGTGATTTTCCGATGGATCTCTCCCGGGGACTGCCCTTTCCAGTGGAAGATCGTCGGGGGCTGGTCTTTGATAATCGGCGACCCGCCCGCATCGTCTACGAGCTTCGGGAAAAGGCCTTCCGAAGTGCTGCTCTCACGCGCCCTGGCAACTTCTCTTTATAGCTGTGTGGCGGATCCCGGCATCTTTGACACCCGAGATCAGCATTTCAAGCTCGACCTCGACGTACCACAAATCCCGCACCTTCATTTTGCTGAACACGGCCATGTGCTTGCGGTAGGACCGGACACAGGCGAGGACCGCATCCTTGGCGGCGGATTCGCTGAGCCCGTTGTCGCGACATGCGATCACGATGCTCGCCGCAAGACGCTTGAGGTCCCACTCCCAGGGTGCAGGAAGCGTTTCGTCGAGATCGTTGATGGCGAAAATGAGTCGCCTCTCCGGGGTGGCGAGGCCGCGGAAGTTGACCAGGTGGGAGTCTCCTCCGCATTGCACGCGGACGCCGGTGGACGGAGTGCCCGCCAGATCATCCGCCATAGCGAGCGCCGAACCCCGGTAGAAGGTGAAGGGAGACTGCACCATGCGTCCATGGCGAAGGGGAATGAGATCGGGGAGTCGCCCCGTATCGGCCTTCAGCACCAAGTCGGACTGGGTCAGGCCGGTTGTGCGCCGCCTTCCATGCGGCGTGCGAATCGCGCGGACACTTGTCCCGCAATACCTTGCCCATTGCCAACCGCTCAGCCCGCGACGGGTGGGGCATCAAAGCCGAGTTTGGGTCGTCGATGCGTTTCTGGGACTTTAGTGACTCCAGCTTGGCGGTGTGCGCCATTTACTTACTCCCCTGCGACCTGGTGTCGATACTTCTGACTCGCCAGTGCGTGCTGATGAGTCTTCAGCCAGTCTTCCTGGTTTACGCGTGCGAGAGATCTCAAGTCGAACAAGAACGATTCCCTTGACGCCTAAGCCATCGGCCCCACCGCCCGCTCGGTTCCAAACTCGGCACTATCAAAGCCGAACGAATCGCCGTCAAAGAGAAGATTGCGTTGTGCCACAAAGACCAGCCGCGCGGCGAATGGCGTCTGCGACTTTTGTGGCGGTCTGCTCATCTGCAAATTGAATTTCTGCCGCATGATCGTTCGGCAAGTTCGCTGTGGACTTCAACTTATCTTTTTTATACGACTGGAGGTGGCCGCTAATTGCTGTAGTCGTTCTCATCTGGATCAGGTACGTGTCGGGCGAGAACTGTAATTTGTCACCACTTTGCGATGCGCTACTCCGTGAATGGGACTGTACATTTACACTGGAAACAGCTTGGAGCTGCACTAAGTAGGTTTCGACCGTCTTGTCAGGAGATTGTATTTTGGTATTTGTCCAAGCGAGTGAACAGGCTGACGGATTAGCGTTTACCTGTGCCAGGCTAGTGCAGTCGTCCATTTGGCGCCGGCGAGGTCTTGATCAGTAGTAGTCCAAGAAACAATTCCACGACTATTCAAAGTATTTGCGATGAAGGTCATCGTGTCTTCGAGCGTCGGCTGTATGCTCTGTGCAGACACTTGCAATGCAAGCAACAGTGCCAGGCACACGACAATGCCGAATCTCTCAGCCGCTCTCCTTATCGTTGTTCCGTTGTCCTCACGGACTGTGCCCCATTTCGGTTCGCTACGATCGCCCCCCATTTTTTAGACGGCACGCCCTGTTCGCACGCAATGTTCAATCGCTTCCGTTCGGCAACCTCAACGTAGGACAGTGGCGATGAGTTCTTCTGCGCGGGGGGCATGGTTCTCTCCTTCTCTTCTTCCTACCAACGCTTAGCAATCACCTGGTGCTGCAACTTTGGCTCTTCGTATCCGTGCGGCTTCTGTCGTCCCGGCAGTTTCGGCGCTTTGTAAGGAATCTCCTCGTAGGGAATACGGCTGAGAATGTCCGCAATGCAATTCAGGCGCGCCCGCTTCTTGTCGTCCGAAGGAACGATGTACCACGGCGCTTGCGGAATATCCGTTGCCGCCAGCATGGCGTCACGAGCCCGCGAGTAGTCGTACCAGCGTCGATGGGACTCCAAGTCCATGGGGCTCAACTTCCAGCGCTTCGACGTGTCCTTGATGCGGCCAAGGAACCGCTTGTGCTGTTCCTTCTCGCTGACCTCGAGCCAGTACTTCAGCAGGATGATTCCGTCATTGACGATGGAGGCCTCGAAACTAGGACAGTTCTTGAGGAACTTGGTGTATGCGTCCTTGCTGCAGAAACCCATCACGTGCTCCACACCCGCGCGGTTGTACCAACTGCGATCGAAGATGACGATCTCGCCGCCGGCGGGAAGATGTTCGATGTATCGCTGCAGATAGATCTGTGTCTTCTGGCGCTCCGTGGGAGCAGGCAGCGCGACCACGCGGAATACACGCGGACTAGTGCGTTCGGCGATGCGCTTGATGATTCCGCCTTTGCCAGCCGCGTCGCGTCCCTCGAAGATGATGACGACCCGAGCGCTAGTAGCTTTCGCCCACTCCTGCAGCTTCACCAGTTCGGTCTGCAGCTTGAACATCTCGGCCTCGTACTCTTTGTTGCCAAGCTTCTGATTCGCTTCTCGGCTGTGCCCCTCCTTGTTCGCATTGTCAGTGACAGCATCGTGCACATGTCTATTCTTCTTCTCAGATCTCTTGCTCATAATGTGCCTTTTCTCCCAAAGAACCGCATTTCATCGACTTGGCGCTCTTAAGCAGCGTTCGAGCATAGGCCGGTCAGGCGGCACTAGTTCCTCTTTGCGCGTCGCGGCCAATTAAACATTTCGGCAATCTCCGAAACCGAGCAGACGCGCTTCCGCTCAGATCGGATTCCTTTGTCAGATTAGTGTCTTTGTACTGCGGCGCAGAACACGCGACAACTAGGCAAAACCCTAGGTGTGGACGGTGGAGGAAACGAAGCATTGGCCCGATAGTGCAGCGTTGATGGCAGGAATCAAATCTGTTTTCATTCGAGACTTCAAAACGTATCCAAGGGCCCCTGCAGCCAAACATGCTTCGACGAATTCAGAGTCTTCATGAACGGTTAGGAAAATGATGGCGGCCGTAGCTCCCATCTCCCGAAATCGACGGGCGGCTTCGATTCCTTTTAATTTCGGCATCGTGATGTCAGCAACGATGATGTCAGGACTTAGTCGCAGCGCCTCGCTGACCATTTCGACGCCGTTATGAGCCACTCCCACTATCTCGAATGTCGGCTGCAGAAAGCTTGTCACTTGCTCCAGCACGAGAGGGTGGTCGTCGGCCAGCAGGATACGAGGACGATTCCCGGCGTTTTCAGGCTTCGCAATTTCTGTCATGGTCCCCCGTACGATTTCGACAGATCGTCGCCGAGAAACATCTACAACAACAGGCCGATGTTAGGTTCGCATTCGGAGGCTGACAACTAGGCAAAACCCTAGCTCAAAAGCAAGACGCCGCAGTCTCACATTAGAAGGGGTGATGTCCCTGCAAAGAATTGGGATCCGGAGAGATGAGACCCTCCTTGAGTGCAAAGAGCACCAGCTCGGCATTGCTCTTCAGGCCAAATGTTTCCATGATGTGATGCTTGTGGAATTCGACCGTCTTCTTGCTCAGGTTCAGGTGTCCCGCGATCTCCTTGAGCGGACGTCCTTCAGCGCACATCTGCACAATTTCACGCTCTCTTGGCGTTAAATGTCTGGAGTACTGGCGGGCCCGGTCCTTCTGAACCGCCCAGTTTTCTGGTCTGAGCTTAGGCGTCACGTAGCATGCGCCGTGCAGCACTAGGTCTATGGCCGCCAATAGCTCCGAGCCGGCCGACTGCTTGAGAACGAACGCTGCCGAGCCCAACTCCACCGCGGCGGCAGCCAAGTTAGGATTGACCCGCATTGTCAGAAAGACGAGCTTCACTCTTGGAAGTTGTTCGCGTACCCGCTTGGCAGCATCCAGGCCATTCAGAAGAGGCATGCCAATGTCCACTACAATCACGTCTGGTTTGAGCCTAAGAGCTTCAGTGATGAGAGCGCGCCCGTCGACAACACTCCCAACGACGGAATAGTGCGTCTCCAATAGCAGCCGCAAGCCATCAGTAAAGATGACGTGATCGTCTGCAATCAGGATTTGCGGGCGGGATTCCATTCGTTAGGTTTTGTCAGTAGCTCCTATAGATGTGTGACAGGCTAACCCACCAGTCTAACCTTGGCTTCGACTGACAGAGGCGACAGACACAGCGACAGGGTGATCGGCTGGTTCACTCCGAATCTCGCCAGACTTCAGTTCGATCGGCGTCCAGACGTCAATCCTTGTTCCCTTTTCCTCTTCCGAGTGAATCTCGAAACGGCCGTCTACCAGCCGGGTTCGCTCCCGCATGCTACACAGGCCCAGCCCTTGACGGTACGCACCGTCCTTTACATTGAAGCCCGCACCGTCATCCGAGATGGACAAGTGAAGCTTGCCATCCAGCATTTCCAGCTTCACTTCTGCATGAGGAGCTCCACTGTGTTTTTGCACATTCCGGAGTCCTTCCTGGACGATACGAAACAAACACAATGCAACTTCCGGAGATACGGACGGCGGCACGTTCTGGTGAGAGAACGCTACCTGTGTTCCATGTTGAACGTTAAATTCCTTGCAGAACGATCCCACTCCCGCAACGATGCCTAACCCTTCCAGTGTGGAAGAATGCAGCCGGTGCGACAGAGTGTGCAGATCTTCACCAAGCTGGCTGGCTGATTGCAGGAGCTGCTGCATTTGCCGATCGGTTTCCGGCATGGACTCCGAAATTCGTTCGGCTACCGTTTCCAGTCCGAGCGATAGCACCGCCAGCCTCTGGCTGAAGTCGTCATGAATCTCACCAGCGAGTCGGCTGCGCTCCAGTTCCTGGGCGTTGATCAGCAGGCCGCTGAGTCGCTCTTGAGCCTCCCGGGCTCGTTTGAGCTGCTTCCGCTCGAACAGAAGATAAACGATCAGCAATCCTAGACTCACAATGATCAGCAATCCGATGAGCAACGTCCGCTTATATTGTTGCCAGACACTCGCCTCCCGAAACAGAATTGCGCTTCCCGCTGGCAGCTTACTTTCGTCCAGCTTCCAGCGTTGCAACTCGCGCCAGTCAAATAAGTAAATACTAGGAGCATTAACGACGGGGATGTCCCGCGGCGGCTTTCCCCCTAAAATCTCGACAATATCGCGCGCCGCAATCTTGCCTTGCTCTTCAAAGCTAACCACGTGTCCGCCGACAATGCCGCGACCGAGATAGGTGTCCGACATACCAAAGACCGGAGCGTTAGAGGCCGCAGTGATCCTGGGGAGGACGTCGATGCTGTTGAGGAACTCCCGCCCCTCGGTATCCTTGAAGAAGGTGAGATAAAGAACGAAGGAATGGCTCGGAAGATGCCTCACCCTTTCCAGCAGGTTGCTCATCGGAAGATCGGTAAGATACTTGATAGTAAGCCGATTCTCGTAAGGACTGAGCTCCGCCCTCACAAACGCTGTGAGACCTCGGTCGTATCTGGACTGGCCCGCGACCACGAACACCTGACGCGTGTCTGGCAGCAAACGGATGGCTGCTTCCACCGTCTTGGCGGGGTCCCACTGTATCCATGAGCCTGTGGAGCGGGAATCGGTGCTCCTTTGGTCAGCCTGTCCTGTGGAACTGCAACAGAACACAACCGGGACACCGGGGTAGAACGTCCGAGACGGCTCTGCAAAAAGCCGGAGCGGATCCGGACCCACTAACACAATCAGGTCCCAATTGAGGTTGCGGTATTTCCGGACAATGCCATCGCGCAATTCGTTGCGCGCGTCGTCTGAAATATCAATGGCGTCCAGATTCTCCCAATGTAACTCGGCATCGACGCTTGGGTCTGAGCCAAGCGCCGAAAGAATCTGGTTGGTGACGAGCGCAGGAGCCGGATGCGACTGTCCGATCTCGATGATCATGAGAACATTTTTCTTGGACTGTCCCTGGGAAACCAGCACTAAAAAGACGAGCACGAGCGCAGTCAGAACGAGCCCACTCCGGATTGATCGCTTGGCGAAGCGAAGTGTCGGGCCGAAGTTCTTCCTTAGATACACGCTGTGCATGGGCTCGAGGTTGATCCGATGTTGGAAATCATTGAAATTATTGGCCTTAGGATGAGAGGAAGTCAATACCATTAGGGGAGCAGGCGCTGCCGCTTGTCCTCGATCACAGCTCCACCGCTGGTCCAGATACCTTATAGGGCTTTCCCTAGTAGCCGTAGGGCAGGCAAAACCTGAAAGTAAGTATCGGCCGATGGTTCTAACGTTGGATGGGGTCTAAACATGCGGCCGTCCGGAGCGCGCCACGATGGCTTACAAGCAACACAAGTTTCGCTTAAGTACTTGGGCAATCCCCGCCTTGTATGCCGCGGCGGCTATTGTCGTAGGGCTGACCTTTCCACGGTTTGAAGGCCGAATTTTCCCGGGGCTGGTGCACCCGATGAGCGTATCAGTCGCGATCACGCTCTACTCTTCAATCGCATCCGGCATGATTGCGCTGACGGGTATCGTATTTTCGCTGACCTTCGTGATGGTCCAGTTCAGCGCAACTGCGTACTCACCACGTCTGGTGCTGTGGGTCGCACGTGATCCCGTGATATCCCACGCCTTGGGGATATTCACCGCGACATTCCTCTATGCGCTCGCCGCTCTCTCAGGGATTGGACGAAGCGGGTCGGAACGAGTTCCATCTATCAGTGCGTATTTGGTCTTCGGCCTCCTGGCGGCAAGCGTAAGCATGTTCATTGCCCTCGTCCATCGGATCACACTGCTTCAAGTCAACCACATGTTGATTTTCACCGGCGACCAAGGACGGAAGGTGATATCCACAATATATCCGTTACTGCTATCGGAGGTTGTGGCCGCCGCAACGGACGACTTTCGCGCCCTGCCTCAAACTCAAACGCTGATTTACCACGGACGGCCTCGCTCGGTGCAAGCGGTCGATGTCGCCGCCTTGGTGATGCTAACCAAAGCTTCCAGCGTAATCATTGAGATGGTCGTGGCGGTCGGCGATACGGTCGTGGAATTGACGCCTTTGCTACATGTCTTTGGAGCGCGTGAACTGCTTGATGAACGGAAGTTGAGGGAAGGAATTGAGTTTGGTGAGGAGCGTACGTTCGAACAAGATCCCAAGTACGCGTTGCGGCTTCTTGTGGACATTGCCATCAAGGCTTTGTCGCCGGCGATTAACGATCCCACAACAGCCGTGCAAGCACTCGACCAGATCGAGGACCTGCTGCTGCGACTGGGCCAACGCCACTTGGAAATCGGAAAGTATTGCGACCGTGACGGTGAATTGCGACTCGTGGTCCCATATCCCACATGGGACGATCTGGTTCGGCTTGCCTTTGATGAAATCTGCTTCTACGGCGCTACCAGCGTGCAGGTTATGCGGCGCATGAACGCCCTGGTCGCTGATCTGACGCGAGCTGTTCCGGAACGCCGCCGTGCAACCCTTAAATATTGGGAGGGGCGTTTGAAATCCACGATCGCCCGTTCGTTCACCGACGGTGAAGAGAGGCTGGACGCATCGAAGGAGGACCGGCAAGGGTTTGGCGTACCCCGCCAAAATTCTTCCGCGTAACCGCCTCGCTCGAAGTAGGTTGCCGAAAGCAGGGTCGTTTTCGCCTCTGCCGCCTGACGGGTATCTCCGGCTCATCACTGGCCGAATTCCTGCTCCAAATTCCATTCGTATCCCTGGGCTCGACTGCGATTCACTGGCCCGGGCACCCCCTACAATCTTGTCCGCCAACCAGGCCCCGACTACCTAGGGTTTTCCCTAGTTGTGACGACATCTGGTCAACCCTAGGATTGTTTTTTAAGTCAGGATGCCGGCATGAAGCGCGACCTCAAGTGATGGTCAGTTTGCAAGGTTCATAACTAGAACAGATTCGGCGGAGGTAGCAACATGAAGATTTTGAGACTGCTATGGGAAGTTATCTTCCCTTTCGAAATCGTGTGGCCACCTCGAAGCAGAAATTACTTCGGGCACTGACGGGTGCGACGCGCCGATAAAACATGCCTCCGATGACCACGCAACGCTCGAGCGTAGAAAATTTGTGGCGGAGAAAGACTGAGCAATGAGAACCGCGCTCCAACGATGGTTGTGGTTGGTAATCGTGTTGCCAGCCTGCACGGTATTTGCCGCGGAGCCTGAACAGGGCCTTCCGCAATACGCCGTCAAAATCGACCGTTGGGGGAGCTTCATTACCAATTCTATGGTCGTCAGCTGGATTGTCGCCATTGCCTTGATCATCTTCGCCAGAGCCGCGACGCGAGACATGAAAGGAATTCCCGGCGGATCGCAAAATCTCCTGGAATGGCTGGTCGAGGGTCTCTACAACTTCTTGGAAAGCATCATCGGCTCACATCTGGTGAAGCGAACCTTTTGGTTTCTGGCGACGATTTTCATTTTCATTCTTTCGGCAAATTGGCTCGGCCTCGTTCCGGGAGTTGGCACGATTGGGTGGGGACACCAGTCCCCGCAGGGTTTCGTAGTCGACCAGCCGCTGTTCCGCGGTGCGAACGCCGATCTGAACCTGACGTTCGCCATGGCGCTTATCTTTTTCGCTTGTTGGATTGTGTGGGCGCTGCAGGAACTTGGTCCGGTCGGGTTTGCAAAAGAGTTGTTTGGGCCGAAGGGTGACACAACCGGACTCTTGAAAGCGCTGATGATCGTCGTGTTTTTCGCGTCCGGCTGCCTGGAGATCATCTCCATCCTGTTTCGGCCAGTGTCGTTAGGTTTTCGTCTCTACGGCAACGTATTTGCCGGGGAGAACATGCTGGAGACCATGTCACGGATGTCGCCCACCTTCGGCTGGTTGCTGCCCATTCCGTTTTACTTTTTGGAACTGTTGGTGGGCTTCGTGCAGGCGCTGGTTTTTATGTTGCTGTGCGCTGTGTTCACACTGTTGATTTGCCAACATGAGGAAGAGGCGCCGGGGGCAGAACCCCAGACTGAACAAGGAATTTCGCCGGCTTGACCGTGTTCAATCGCGGGAGCCAGCGAGAAATCAAAGAAAGGTGCAACAGATGTCATTACCCATACTGGCAGCAGAAGTGGTTGGCAACCTCCACGTTGGTTTGGCCGCGTTTGGCGCGGCGATAGGCGTGGGACTGATCGGCATGAAGGCTTCAGATGCGGTGGGACGCAATCCCGGCGCCTCCACGAAGATCATGGTCCAGGCAATTCTGGCCATCGCCTTCGCAGAAGCGATCGTGTTCTATGCCTTGTTCCTGGTGAAGCAGTAGAAGTCAGAAGGGCGCAGAACTATGAATGCCTCAATTCTATTGGCCGTCGCCCAGAGCGATGGCCAGGTCGCGCAGATCGCCCGGACCTTCGGCGTGGACTGGCAACATCTGGTGGCGCAGATTATCAGCTTCTCAATCGTATGCGCCGTGCTGTACAAGTTCGCGTATAAGCGCATCCTCGCGATGCTGGAACTACGGCGTGAACAAATCAGGCAAGGTATCGCCAACGCCGAGAAGATCAAAGCGGAGCTAGACAAGACCGAAACCCAGCGCCAGGAAGTGCTGACGCAGGCCCATGTGCAAGGCGCCACGTTCATCGAGGAAGCTCGGGCTGCGGCGGCGCGTGTACAGCAAGAGGAAACCAAGAAAGCGATTGCCACTGCCGAACAGATCATGGCCAAGGCGCGCGAAGCCGCCGCCCAGGACCACGATCAAATGCTCGCTGAACTCAAACGCGAGATTGGCAAGTTGGTAGTGGAGGCTACGACCACGGTCACCGGCAAGATTCTGACCCCGGAAGACCAGCGACGTCTGGCCGAGGAAACTTCGAAGCAGATCATGGCATAACGATGAAGATCACCAAGAAGCAAAAACGCGAGGCCAAGCAACTGTACCGAGTCTGTTTGGTAAACGGCTTACTCGACGAAAATCGCGTTCGGCAAGTTGTGCAACGGGTGATCGCAACTGGTGAACGAGACAGCCCACCCATCCTCGCTCATTTTCTGCGGCTGGTGAAATTCGACTATGCCGGGCACACGGCCACCATCGAGAGCGCCACCGAGTTACCAGCCGATTTGCAGACGACCGTCCAAAGCGGGTTGACGCAGCGCTACGGGCCGGGGTTGACCGCTACGTTCGTCGAGAGCCCGGAGTTGATTGGCGGGATGCGGATTCAGGTGGGATGCGATGTTTATGACGGCAGTGTGCAGGCCAGGCTGAAAGAGTTGGCAAAGAGCTTTTGATCGAAGGTAACCATGGCAAAGCTAATAGAAGAAATTGAAGCGCAAATCGCGGGTACAAAGACGACTGCGAAACAAAACGTGGGCGTCATCCGCGAGGTTGGCGACGGCGTCGCTAAGATCGATGGCCTGTCCGACGCCATGCTGAACGAGATGATCGACCTCGGGCACGGCGTTACTGGCCTGGCATTGAATCTCGATGCGACCGAAGTCGGCGTCGTTGTTCTGGGCGACTACACGCTACTCAAACAAGGCGACGAAGTCCGCACTACCGGCAAGGTCTTACAAGTGCCCGTGGGCAAGGGCCTGTTGGGTCGAGTCGTGAACGTGCTGGGCGAACCTGTCGATGGTAAGGGGCCCATCAAGTATGACAAGACCTATCCGGTGGAGAAAACTGCGCCCGGGATTATTCGCCGTCGCTCGGTCGACCAGCCAGTGCAGACTGGGACCATGGCGATTGATGCGATGATTCCGATTGGCCGCGGCCAACGCGAGTTGATCATTGGTGACCGCGCGACCGGCAAGACCACGATCTGCATCGACACGATTATCAGCCAGGCTCGGCTCAATAAAGCCGCCGAAGCGGCCGGCGACAAGGACTACCGGCTGCTGTACTGCATCTACGTCGCGATCGGCCAGAAGGAGTCCACCATCGCGCGGTTCATCGCGGCGCTCGAAGCAGCCGGCGCGATGCCGTACACGATCATTGTCGCGGCCCCGGCTTCGGAGTCTGCTGCCAACCAATATCTCGTGCCGTTCGCTGGCGCGGCGATGGGCGAGTGGTTCATGGATAACGGCATGGACGCGCTGATTGTTTACGACGATCTGTCGAAGCAGGCTGTGGCCTACCGGCAGGTATCACTTCTACTGAAGCGTCCTTCGGGTCGCGAGGCTTTTCCCGGCGACGTGTTTTACCTGCACAGCCGGTTGCTCGAACGCGCGGCCCGGGTCGGCGAGAAGTATGGCAACGGTTCGCTCACCGCGATGCCCATCATCGAAACGCAGGCTGGCGACGTTTCGGCGTACATCCCGACCAACGTCATCTCGATTACCGATGGACAGATCTTTCTGGAAACCGACTTGTTCTATCAAGGCCAGCGGCCGGCTATCAATGTCGGCATCTCGGTCTCACGCGTCGGTTCGGCGGCTCAAGTCAAAGCCATGAAGCAAGTGGCCGGACATCTGAAGGGCGAGCTTGCTCAGTTCCGGGAGCTAGCTGCTTTCTCGCAGTTCGGCTCGGACCTCGATGCCAAAACACAGGCGCAGATCGACCGCGGCAAACGCATCATGGAGATTTTCAAGCAGGGACAGTACAACCCGATTCCGGTAGAGGTTCAGGTGCTCGTGATTTGGGCTGCGCAAAACGGCTACATGGATCAGGTGCCCGTAACGCGGGTCAAGGAGTTCCAGAACAAGTTGACGGAGTATTTCACCACCCGCAAAGGCGAATTGCTCGCCCGGATCGGGAAGGAAAAAGCGATCAGCGACGGGTTGAAGGCCGAATTGAAGGCGGCCGCCGACGAATTCAAGCAGACCTGGAAATAAATCCAGACCGGTGAAATATGCTTAGCCCACGTGAACTTCGCAGACGCATCAAGTCGGTCGCCAGCACCGCACAGATCACCCGTGCGATGGAAATGGTGGCCTCATCGAAGATGCGCAAGGCACAGCAGAATGCGCTGATGACGCGGCCGTTCGCGCAACTGCTGTATCGCATCCAGCGACGCGCCACAACTCACGCCCGCGAGTTCACGCATCCGCTGCTGGTGGTGCGTCCAGTTCGCAAGCGTGCCGTGATCCTTGTCGGCACAGACAAAGGGCTATGTGGGGCTCTCAACACCAACCTGTTTCGTCTGGCTGCGGAGTTCGATACGGCAACCACCGTTTTCATCACCGCCGGCAAGCTGGCGGCGCAGTTCATCGCGCGCACCCGCCGGCAGTTGGCGGCGGAGTTTACCTTCACGGACGCGGTGCGATTCGCCGAAGCCAGGCCGATTGCCAAGTTTGCTCGCGACCTGTTCTTGAGGGGCGAGGTGGATGAGGTGAAGGTCATCGCGACGCAATTCGTCAACACGATGACCCAGCGCGCCGCTTGCTGGGAGTTTCTGCCAATTGGCGAAATCAAGGGGCTGAAAATTCCTGGTACAGAATCCGAAGCGGACTTAGGCTCCCAAACCTCTGGGATCGTCTTTGAGCCAAGCCCGGAGGTGGTTCTCTCGTATCTCCTGGAAAACTACCTCAACATTTTCGTCTACAAGGTGCTGTTGGAAGCCAAAGCCAGCGAACAAAGCGCCCGCATGGTGGCCATGAAAAATGCCACCGACAATGCCAGCGGTCTGATCAACGAATTGACCCTCGAATACAACACGCTGCGGCAGGGCAATATCACTAAGGAACTGCTCGAAATTGCGGGCGGCCAGCTCGGCAATGAGTAACGGAAGGCTGCAAAATGAATAAAGGCAAAATTGTTCAACTCGTTGGTCCGATCGTGGATGTCGAATTCACCGAAAATCTGCCGGCCATCTACAACGCGTTGACGGTCGAACTCATGCGAGAGAACGAGATGGTCAAATTGACCCTCGAAGTGCAACAGCACCTCGGTGACAACTGGGTTCGGGCCGTCTCTATGTCCACTACCGATGGTCTCAAACGCGGATACGAAGTCACCGACACGGGTGCGCCCATTTCCATGCCAGTCGGGGACGGGGTAATGGGCCGGATATTCGATGTGTGCGGCAATCCGGTTGACGAACGCGGGCCGGTCAAGGCAGAGAAATATTACCCAATCCATCGTCCGTCGCCCAGGCTCGTGGACCAATCGACCTCGGCGGAAGTCCTCACCACTGGCATCAAGGTCATCGACTTGATTTGTCCTTTCATGAAGGGCGGGAAAGTGGGAGCGTTCGGCGGCGCCGGCGTGGGCAAGACAGTGGTCATCATGGAACTGATCAACAACATCGCCAAACTCCACGGCGGCGTGTCGGTGTTCGCCGGCGTCGGCGAGCGCACCCGGGAAGGCAACGATCTGTACCACGAAATGTCGGAGGCCGGCGTCATCAAGCAGGATGACCTTGGAGCCTCAAAAATCGCTCTCGTTTATGGCCAGATGAACGAACCACCTGGCGCTCGCCTACGCGTCGCGTTGTCTGCGCTTGCCATGACTGAATATTTTCGTGACGAGAAGAATCAGGATGTGCTGCTGTTCATCGACAACATCTTCCGGTTCTCTCAGGCCGGCTCGGAAGTGTCGGCTTTGCTCGGTCGCACCGCGAGTGCCGTCGGCTACCAGCCGACGCTTGCTGCTGAAATGGGCGCGCTCCAGGAACGTATTACCTCGACCAAGAAAGGCTCGATCACCTCGTTCCAGGCAGTGTACGTACCGGCCGACGACCTGACCGATCCGGCCCCGGCCACCACATTCGCGCACTTGGACGCGACCCTCGTTTTGGAACGGTCGATTGCCGAGTTGGGCATCTACCCGGCGGTTGATCCGCTCGCCTCAACGTCCCGGGCGCTGGCGCCGGAAATTGTCGGCCAGGAACACTACGACGTCGCGCGCGGCGTGCAGGGCGTGCTCCAGCGGTACAAGGACTTGCAGGACATAATCTCGATCCTAGGCATGGACGAACTTTCACCCGAGGACAAGACCTCGGTGTTGCGTGCTCGCAAGATTCAACGCTTCCTGAGCCAGCCCTTCAGTGTGGCGACCGTGTTTTCCGGGTTGGAGGGCAAACAAGTTCCCGTGGCCGAAACGGTGCGCGGCTTCAAAGAGATTCTCGAGGGCAAACACGACGCCGTGGCGGAAGGCGACTTCTACATGAAGGGCGGGATTGACGAAGTCAAACCGAATTGAAACATGGCCAACACGCTAAAACTCGAAATCGTAACTGCTGAAGGCCCGGTGTACTCCGATGACGTCGAGATGGTCACATTGCCGGGCGTGACCGGCCAGTTCGGGGTCTACCCAGAACACGTTTCTCTTATGACACAGATGATTCCCGGCGAGATCATTGTGCGCAAAGACGGACGTGACACTTTCTTTGCGAGTGGCGGAGGACTGATTGAAGTAACGGCCACAAGCGTTTCGCTCCTCACCGATTTAGCGGTTCAAGCCGATAAGATTGACGAAGCCAAAGCCGAAGAAGCCCGGCAACGCGCCGAAGCTCGACTCAAAGAAAAACTCTCTGACGAAGAAGTAGCCGCCACGAACGCCGCTCTGGCTCGCTCATTGGTCCAGTTGCGGGTCAAGCGCCGCAAGCGCAAATGAAGTGACGAGACTGAGAGCGCCGGAGCAGTGTTCGCTAGTCTGAACTGCACTTTAAAGCATTCGCCATCCACCTGAGCTGACGGCGATTGTTACGGCTGTGTGGTCAATAACATGCCGCGATGGTACCTCTAAGTCGAAGTGTGTTCTATCACATGAAAGATAGCTTGCAAATGCCGCTACTGCCTTTACTACAGGGGACAGCTTGCGTCGTCATTATTCTGTGGGGCGCTAGACTTCTATCCGATCTCCTCGGGCCTTTGCTGCTCGGTCTACTGCTTGCCTATGCCGTGACCCCATTTCCCAAGTGGCTCATGCACCGACTCAAGCTCTCGAAAGCCAGAGCGACTGGGCTCACAGCCCTAGCGCTATCCGCCTCAGGACTGTTAGTCGTATTGGCCGTGGAATTGGGGGTTGCGGGATTAACAATGAGGCTTCCGATCTACGGGCAACGTCTATCTGGCCTCTACGAACAGGTAACGGTCTTTTTGAGTGCTCACGGCGTTGAGCCCACGAACCTGGCCGTCAAGAATGTGCTCACACCTGAGCGGCTTAGTGGAATCACTGTTTTTCTCCTTCCAGCTGCCGGTGCGATTTTTGCCAAGGGCGCACTGATTCTGCTTGTGGCATTCCTTTTCATTGTGGAGATGTTGCACGGTAATGAAGAGAAACGGAGTTCGCTCAGTGGGTTCCTGACGACACACGGCGTTTACTCCAGAAAGTACGTCGCCGTCACTGCCAAGACCGCAGGGATCAACGCGGCCATTAACCTCGTCTTTCTGATCGCCATGGGAGTCGACGGGGCAGCTCTTTGGGTATTCCTGTATTTCTTCCTAGACTTTATTCCCACCCTGGGCTTTTCGATTGCACTCATTCCGCCCACTTTCATCACACTTCTGATGTATGGCTGGAAGAAGGCACTGCTGGTGGGTTGCGGCTTAATTCTGACGAACCTAATCGTCGACAACATAATCATGCCGATGTTCGCGAAACATGAGCTGAGTATTTCTTTCCTCGAAATCACACTGTCGTTAGTCGGATGGGCGTTCCTCTTCGGCCTTCCAGGCGCGATTATGGCGATCCCGATGACTCTGGCACTCAAAGAGCTCCTTGCGAAGAACTCGGGGCAAACGGAGCTCGCGAAAGAGGCATCAGGATGACCCACTCGCATCGCGAGGTGAATCCTTGAGGCGTTCCAATCCTAAGAACGCAGCCCGGCATGGTGACAAATCATGAAAGTCATCATCGTTTGTCGAGTGGAGGGCGGAACGTCGTGTGCGGCGCGACTGCGTCGTCTGGATGAAAAGGCCGCGGCCATCCGTTCTGGACACCTGTCATCGGTTCAGGAGAAGGGGGCGGGGCGGGAGTTCGTGCCTTGAGGTTAAGCTTAAGTCGCAATGGGCCCACGAGAGGCACCAGGGGGGTAAGGCCTACCAAGCCGAGGAGCCTTTGAGCTAGAGCAGAAATGCCAAACATAAACGAAACTTACAACGACAAAGGAGCTGAGAAATTTATGGGAGCCAAACAGCTAAGTGTTGGAAAAACTGGAAAGGTCGTGGATGGGAACCCTCACACAGTCTGGGAAGTTTTAGAACTGCGAGAATCGGAATCATTAAAGGGTGTCAGTTGGGTACGAGTACCAGGTACCGCAGTTTTCGAAACCAAGGAAGAGGCCGAGAGTGCCATGAAGCGGCTGCAGAATCTATCCGAATAGCAGAGTGCCTGTGCTAGGCGGGTGACCGATGCTAATGTCATTTCGTTTCACAACCGGTACTCGTAACCCGCCAATATCGTGCCGGAAGCAATGCATCGATCCAAGGCCGCGAAGCATTCGCTGGTGAAGGCGCATTTAGGCGGCGACTGCGGCCTCCGCGACCTCGGGGGCAATGCCCCTGAGGATCATGGCTGCGGTCTGCTGAACAGCTTCCAGACTCTCGCGCAGCAGGTTGGCGTCTCCGTGCCAAATCTGGATGTAGTCGGCGGCGGCACTACCCGTCTCCAGCCCGATGGCTTGGCAGACCACGAAAGCTACCGCTTCGGCCTCGGTCTCGCGGACTTGCTTGGTGGTCAGGGTGCGGCGCTCTCCCCGGTGCAACATCTCGTGGGCGATCTCGTGCGCCAGAGTCGAGAATTCCTCGGCAGGCTGCATCCCGGAAAGCAGTGTGATCTTCCCGCCGTGGGATAGGCCCTTGGCAGGCGCAATCGTTTCGGAATATTCCAGCGCAATGCCTCGTGACTCAACGAACTTGACCAGCCGTTCCCGGTAACCGCTGACATCGCCTTGCACTTCGGTAAGGGTTGGAAGGTCTTTCCCTTCGGTCTGGCTGATGTCGAATACATAGACTGCGCGGAATCCGTGGAGTTGCGCCTCAGACTGCTTCGCGTCTTCGGTTGCCTCTGCTACGGTGTCGGCTTTTTTGTGGCCGATCATCGGAGCAAGAATCAGAATGCCTTTTTCCCCGCGTTTCACGAAGCGGCCAAGCGAGTTCCACGTCCTCAATCCGGCGACGTTGGTGGCATCGGGTTTCTGGCGGGCAATCAGCATGATATTGCCGAAGCTGTAGTTGTGAAAGCGGCCCATCGCCGACAAATACTGCGTCAAGACTTCACTCTGCCCTGACTCCAGAGCCTCGACGAGATAGCTGACTGCATCTTTGGTGCGGTTGTTGATTTCTTCTAATTTCATTGTTTTTTCCTTTCTGCCGTTGCCGGCCTGTTTTTGTTCTTCACTGGAGCGCCAGCGGACAAAAACAGACGGAACGGTGAAAGGAACTGAACGGAGGCTTGTGAAGGTGGCAGGGTGCGAGTGAAAGCGCGGTGAGTGACAAACGGGGTTGGGTTTTGTTTGGCGCGAAACCGGCGCAGTCCGAAGCGCCCGCCCGAGCCGCGGCTGAGCGGCGTCCACCTGAACCAAAGCGGAGTGGAGAAAAGGCTCCCGCAGGGCTCCTTTTGGGTACTTTGAGAAACGAGACCTGTCAAGGGATTGAGCTTGCAAGAAAAAAATCGTACTTTTTCTTGCATAAGTGGTCAGAAAAATATGGCTCAATCATCTGAAAAATAGGATTCTTAATCGGATTAGAGGAAGCGGATCGTCAAGTTTTTCTTCTAAGAATCCCTCACTTGACCATGCTCTCAAAATGCGTACAATTGCTCTCATTATGAGAGCGAAGGCCGGTGCGCTGGCGGATGTGCTATTCGGCAAAGGGCGCGGAGCAATCCTGGCGCTTCTGTACGGCCATCCCGATCAATCCTTCTACTATCGTCAAATCACCCGCCGATTGAATGGCGTAAGCGTTGGCACACTGCAACGCGAGTTGGATACCCTCTCCCAGCCTCGCGCTGATTGACCGCTCCACCGTTGGAAAGCAGGTCTATTACCGCGCCAATCGCAATCATCCTGTCTTCCTGGAGCTGCGCGCTCTGGTTGCGAAGACTGTCGGCGCGATTCAGGTGCTCCGTTCCGCGCTTGCAACCCTGGCAGAGCGCATCTCTTTCGCCTTCATTTACGGCTCGATGGCGCGGAAGGAGGAAAAAGCGGAAAGCGACATCGACTTGTTGATCGTCGGCAAAGTAACACTCGAAGACGTGCTCGCACGCGTGGGCGATCTCGAGAATTCGCTCGGACGCGCGGTCAATCCGACCGTCTATTCATTGGGTGAATTCAAATCGAAGCTCGCCGGCGGAAATCATTTCTTGAATTCTGTGGTGCGGGGCGAGAAGGTTTTCTTGATGGGAGACGAAGATGAGCTTAGAAAAGTGGGCGGAATACGGCTGGCTGAAGGTCGAACCCACCAGTCGCGATGAGATCAAGAGTCTGCTGACGATTGTCGAGCGCGACCTGAAGGACGCGAATGTTCCGGCAATCTCCGAGGACCGGCGGTTCGAAGCGGCGTTCAATGCCGCTAGAACCGCCGCTAACGTTGCCTTGCGAGCGTCCGGCTATCGCACGTCAACCCAAGCCGGACATCACATAAAGACCATTGAATCTCTCGAACTGACAATCAAAGCTCATTCCAACTTGATTCAAAAGATGAAGACTCTCTCGAAGAAGCGGAACGCAACCAGCTACGACTCGGCGGGCAACGTCTCCAAGCAGGAACTGGAATTAGCACTCAAGACTGCCGGCGAGCTGCATCGCGATGTTGTTGCATGGCTGGAGAAAAATCATCCCAAGCTGCTGGAGCTGCAGAAGTGAAGGATCGGAACGCTTAGCACTGCTGACCAGTAGTGATTTGCGGCAAGCGTACATAAAGATGTTTGCCGATACCCGGCAAAGGCAGTGGCGCTTGACGATTCTGAGCCGTGTGTAGTCGAGCAACTCCTGCGAAAGCCGAAGATAGCGGACAGGAAAAATCAGTCGTCCAAAAGACCCGGCGCCTGGCAAACAGGTGTGCCATAAGTGTGCCGTACGCTCTGAGACGATGCGCGCCAAGTCGCGCCTTTTCAATACCTCGTCAAAATCGCTTCCGTGCGGGCTTAGTTGAGGTAAATCATTGAAAAGATTGGTGAGCGCGGAAGGAATCGAACCTACAACCTACTGATTAAGAGTAGTCGGATTAGGGACCGATCCTTTCTCGCTTGCAGCTATAAAAATCAATAACTTACCCAAAACTAAGCCCGCACGGAAGCATTCGAGAAAGTATCAAAAAAGCCCACTTTGGCGCATACAGGATCGGAGCGCACGGCACACTTATGGCACACCTTACCGAACGCAACCGACCCTTTTGGCCAACTGATTCTCGGTTAGTGGATCTGGCCAAGGATGACATCGTCGTTTCAGTTGGCGACGAACCTGGCCAGCCGAATGCCTGTGGTTTTACTCAAAGACTCGGGAGAGGCCCAGGTTGCAGGTTTCCACGATAGCTTGTGGCGAAAGCGCCCGTCCTACCGCCATGCGGGCCGCTTCGCGAACAGTGTCTCTGACTTCGCCAAACAATCTTTTCGGGGCAAGTTCAATAGTCCTACGATGCCTCGCGTTTTGCTGCAATCGGACAGCGCGCCAGATCTCATTCAGGTCTTGAATCCTTCCGCTAAAGATTTCCAGTGTGTCATGTATGTACAGAATGTCCTTGGCGCGCTCTTCTGGTGATCGCTTCGAGTGAATGAGTAGTTTCTGTGCCAGGAAGCAGGTCGGATTCGGAATCTGCACTCGTTTGGATGCGGTTAGTGGGAATCCTTTGGCCTTGTCGATTTCAACGTGCCAGGGCATATCCAGCAAGAGATCAAGATGCCTAAGTTTCTGCGACGCGACGCCCGCTACCCGACCAGTGGCTTTGACGGTGCCTTTCCGGTCATATCGGCTGCCAATCAGAGGCGTCAGAAACTCCGCATAAAACCCTGACTTAGCACTTCCAAGACGATAATGCGTTGCCGGCGGTTGATGATCGCCAAAAAATTCTTCGCGGAACCCATTCGCGACCAAACGTTCACCGATATCTTGCTCCTTAGCTTCTAATCGAAGTGGAAGAGCTACGTCGGCATCGAGTGTGGTCAGCGGCGGATACTCGACCGCACGTGCAGAGGGATGAAGTCGATACAGCCGATGTGCCCAGCCGCCGATGATTACGACTTGGTCGAGCCAAGGCTCAATCGACTCGATCAAACGAGCGAAGTTGGCGAGGTCGGTTCCGGAATTAGTCACTGTCCACCCTTAATCAGTGGCCTTAGAATTTCTTTCCGAATCTCATCGGCTTGTGCCTTTCCCCGCGCTGGAAAGTTAGAGACATCGAGCCACACCTGGAGAATGTCGGCGACTGGAAGACCGTCTCGCTCGACTGCCCCTCGGAAAAGAGATGCGTCGTACTGGGGAACGCGAAGGTAAACATCTGCACGGTGCTCTGCGTCCTTAAAAGACAACCCGAGCTCTCGGAGGACCTCATCGTCCACCCGTTCCACGTAAAGGTGAGGAGGGATACCGTGAACAAAACCCACTCCGAGTACATCGGCTGCCGCAAACAGTCCTATACAAAGCCTCCCCGCAGACCTTGACACCTTAGATTGACGGGATTTTGGCTTCACGGCCACGTTGACCTTCGAGGCGTAGGCGCGGACGGCTGAGTGGAGTTGATTTTCCCCCGATGGCAAAATCCAGCGCGCGGGATATTCAGCCACAACTCTTTGGTTAGCCGCAACCCAGCGCTCCAACAAGGGCTCGATTCGAACCACTCGCAGCAATCCATTCTGCTCTTCGATGAAACCCTCCCGCGACATCTCTCGCAGGAAACGAAAGGCGCTCATTACGGAAACACCTGCCGCTTGCGCAAGTTGAGAAGCATTTCGGTAAGGGCCACGCGGTGCCGAGAGAAGGGACTCTGGAATATGTTCCGACAGTAAGACCTTCAACATCCACTGATTGAGGTCTGAAAACAAGTGAGTCGATGGGCGTGGAGAAGAAGCCCGGCTGGCGGAATTTTTCCTGGCCGAATTCAACTCCTCAAGACCGTGCCCCCAGAAGGCACGGAACCCTTCGGCGTCCATGACTCCCACGACTACATCCGGCGCATGCTCGACAGCGAATCGCTTGATTTCATCAGCAACCGAAGCCGCAATTCGTGGTGCGGCAACGATTGCCACCGGGACCACTCGGACGGGACGGTTTTTGGCAGACGCCTGCGCCTGGAGTATCGCTTGCGAGATGAGTGGTACCAGCCGATCACGGCGACCTTCCGACGACCGCTTGAGTTCGGCAATAAATACCTGGTCCCCTCGGGCAAACACGAGGTCGGGTTGCACATCGCCGAGTCTCGGCTCCCGGATAATGCGCCAGCCCCCCCGGCGCAGAGCGTCTGCCAGGAGATGCTCGAATTCGGCACCCTTCGCCCCAGCACGGCTCTCAGCTTGAAATTGCATGTTTATATCCTGGCCACGCTAATTATCATGGCCGAGTTAATTAACATGGCCATGTTATACCGCCCTTTGCCTTTTGTCGAGGGCCAAAAATAGCACCTGGATCGCTTTCCCCTTTCGGTTAAGGCTTTCCACACCTTTCCAATTAAATCTGCAACTCCGTCTGAGTCACCATTTCCCCGCCAATCGCAGACGTCCTCGTTTTCTCAATGCACCCCAAAAGGAGTCCGGCCCTTCGGGAGCTTTTT
>CAVRMO010000019.1:0-354032 GCA_963722405.1 uncultured Acidobacteriaceae bacterium | reverse complement strand
ACGATCTTCACGTTCACTCCGAAAAAGGCCATGGACCCTGTTTGGCTGGCGGTCGGCGGCCTGGTCGCGAAACGCAGGCAAGCTCCGCCGCTCTATACGCATTCAAGAGAAGCAATCGAGAACACGCTTCAGACTCTCGGCTGGACGATTCACCGTCGCGAACGGATCTCGGCCGGATGGAAATCGTACTTCTGCTGCCTGGTGGAAGCACGTCCAAAGAGCGGCGTCAGCGGCGAGCGCAGGAGTATCCAAGAATATGGTTGTGAGCTGTTCATAAGGAGAAGACGAAATATGAAAGTTGCCATTATTGGATGCGGGCTGGTCGGAGTAGAGGCGGCCCATCACCTGCGAAAAGCCGGTCACGAAGTTACTGGAACGACCACCCGGGAATGCCGCGTGGAGGAGTTGAAACCAGCGCTCGATCACGTGGTGGTTCTTCGAGGCAGCGACAAGGTTTAGTTTACCACCCTTCTGGAAGACAAAGATGTTGTCATTGTAACTGTATCCGGCGGCATGTTTGCCCAGTCTGAGAAGGGAACCGTTCGGGAACCCGCACTGTATCAGAGTATCTACATTGATACGGCAACTACGCTCAACGAAGTTCTGAAGACTAACCGTTCGGTGAAGCAGGTGATCTATACGAGCGCGGAGACGAGTTGACGCCGGCCTCGAAACCGGGCCCATTGCGGAGACGGTGGAACTGCCGCCCCACAACGAGGATGTGGCTACCGATATTTTCGTCAAGACCGAAAGGATTGTGAACCAGGCTCGCCGTTCCGGCCGAGGCGTGTGCATCTTCCGTTTGGCGATTGTCTACGGCAAGCGGTTCAGCATGGAGCTGATGATCGATCTTGCCAGGAAGGGCCCCGTGCCCTTTTCAGGTGATTCCGTGCTGACTTTCGTGCACGTTCGCGACGTCGGGCGAGCGCTGGCCCACGCGGTAGAAAAAAGCCTGGACGGCATCTATAACATCGACGCGTCTCCCTCCTCTTACAGGAAGATCGGAAAGGTGCTGACGAATCGCGAATTCTTCGGCGAGCTATCCGCCAGGGAAAACCCGCCTTTTGAAATCGAGTGGGTCAACCTCGTGAAAGGTTGGGCCGAGGTGTCCAACGACGCCATCCCAGAGCACTGGGTTCCGGTTCGAAATCACCGACCCGTACTTCAAGGAGCCCGACCGCGCCGACGTGGTCGAGGCGGTAAGGCGCCTGTGTCTGCCTATGCGCGACGCAGAAACTGGACGCTTCACGCACATGGGATACTCCGTCGAGATTGAGCTTCCGGGAGGCGTGCGGTCCGTAGGCCATCCATTGCTCGGCTTGCCTTTTATGCAGGAACTGTACGTGAAGTCCATGGCGGATGAGCAGGAACGGCTCATGACCGGGATGCTGGGCGTGATGCAGAACGGGCGTGACGAAAGCCGGTTGCTGATGCACTACTACCAGTTCAAAAGTTCGAACGGCGCCGGCGGTTGTAACGTGCTTGATGGCAAGGCCGTCGTACGGACTTCGGAGATCGGAGAGATGATGTACACCCTGGAGCTTGTGTACGACGCTGATGAAGACTGTTACCGCGGAGATCAACGGTACGACGTCAAGTTGCAACACCTGATCGGAATGATGCCGGCGGATGTGGTCAAGAAGATTTTCTCCAAGGACAAGAAAAGCGCCACTTGGGATCCCCCGGTTCCTAAGGGTATGCCTATGCCTCAGGCTGAATGGCATGTGTTGCAGGTCTATTCCACTCACACCATGTACATGCATGCCTTTCTCGCTAACAAGTCCGACCGGCAACCGTTGCCGATGATGGGTATGCAAAAGCCTTACAAGTTCGAATACCTCTAGCCGGAGGTGTGACGATGTTCGATGTGGTCGTCGTTGGCGGAGGCATCGCGGGCTTGACCGTTGCGTACCGGCTCCTGACGGCGGGCTGGCAAGTTATTTGTCTGGAAGCCGACCTGGTCGCAGGCGGGAGCGTGCGCACCGATCGGGTGGGCGGATTGCTCTGTGAACGCGGCGCCCACAACGTCCTGGAACAGCCTGTAGGTCCCGTGTGCCGGCTGGCTCAGGACTTGGGCATTGCCGGAGAGATGCTGTACCCGAGGGAGAAAGGAAACTTCATTGCTTGGGGCGGACGACTCTGTTCGGTGCCAGCCCAGTTGTATCGCGTGCTGTCTCTTCGTGGGCTGGCTCGCGCCGGCGGCGGACTTCTCTGGGCAAGTGCCGCTGACGGCCACGAAGAGTCGGTTGCCGAGTGGGCCCGGCGGCGCTTCGGGGACGAATTTGCGAGTCGCATCCTCGATCCCATGGTTTCGGGCATATTCGCCGGAGACCCCGAACGTTTGTCTCTGGAAGCAGCGTTCCCCGATCTCGGCGCTCTCGAACGGCGGCACCGGAACCTGCTGGCTGGGTTCTTCCAAAGCAAGCCTGCCAAGCGGCGATACTATTCGTTTCGAAACGGCATGGGAGCGTTGACCGAAGCTCTTGCTCGGCACTTGGGAACAGCCCTACGCACCGGCGTCCGGGTCGTGGCTATAGCCACCGAGGGAGATGGCTGCTATCGGATCGACGGCGACGACCCAACCACCGGTAAGCCAGCGCTGCAGGTGCGGGCCAGGAGTGTGGTGATCGCCACGCCAGCTGCGCTCGCCGCCGAGCTCGTGGGTTCGCTGGATCCGGAACTGGCGCAGATGTTCCGATCCATAGAGGGGGCACCAGTGGTGAGTGCCTGCATGGCATTCTCGGCGGCGGACTTCAACCATCATTCGCCGAAAGGATACGGGCTGGTGCGGCCGCACAGCGACGGTTCGCGCCTGCTGGGGTGTTTGTTTTGTTCCTCCGCTTTTGAAGGAACCGCGCCTCTCGACGTGATTCACCTAAGGGTTCTGATCGGCGGAAAGCGCGACCCACAGGCAGCCGAGCTCGACAACATCGAGTTGCTCCGCTTGACTCGTCAGGAGCTGGGTCCCGTCCTGGGACTTCGGACGGATGCGAAACCCTCCGTCTTTCACGTCGTCCGGAACCGTCCCGGCCTCCCTCAATACGAGACTGGCCATCTGAAGCGCGTTCACGGGATCGAAGCGAGAATGGCGGGGTATCCGGGCTTGCACGTCACCGGCAACTCGTACCGCGGGCTGTCCGTTTCCAGAGTGGTGGAGCAAGCGGAGCAATTGTCAGTCCGCATGCTAGAGAGAGTCACCGCCAGTTGAGAAGACACTATGCCCGATTCGTTCAGAAGAAGGGAATTGCTGACATGGCTTGAGCCTTTCCATGTGGGGAGCGGACGGCAACCGGCCGCTGAGGAGATGAATCAAATACGAACTCTGATTCGTGCCCTTGCGACGGAGAATCCTATCCCGAACGTCGCGGCCGCTTTCAGCCGCATTGCCGGGATGTGGAAATGCATTTTTACGACCAGCCGGTTCGTTCTGGGTCTGGATCATCTGCGGATAGTGCGGCTTTCCGCTGTGTACCAAAATGTAGTTGTTCACCCCGGCGGGAAGACGGGGCATTACTTCAACATCGCGGAGATGTCTCGCGGCACGGTCCGAACCGTATGCGGTGAATATGCGAGCATTCAGCCATCCGGCGACTGAACCCAGCAGGCTGGATGTGCAATATCAGTGGTTCTACCTCGCGGTACGTGTCTTTTCGTCTTATGAAGGCCAAAGAGCCTATCCCACGCCCTCGAAACTGATCGCGTTCCCAGAAGCATTCGCCTCCCTTTTCGCAAGCCAGGTTGGCAGTCGATCAAGTATCTTGACGAGCGCTTACGTATCGTTTGCGGCAACGAGGGAGGCATGTTTGTGATGGTCAGGGAGGGTGAATGAAAACCAACTTCCCAAAGAGCTGCAGCTAATCGCCACGGCCCCAACTGACGTTATGCCGGTGCGCCGCCGGTACTGATAACGATTTAGGAGCCCGGCAGCCTATCGCACGCAGCCTAGACATACCCAGCGTCTTCCCCTCGGAATGGGTGTCGTTTGATCTACCCTTGCGGAGAGCACCTACGATTCATAAGCACCGCCCGTAACCTTAGGCTGCACGAAGTGAGGCGCAAATTTCGAAGAACCAAGCGGGCATTGGATGATCGAGTGCCAATAGATGCTCATAGGACGGCTTCCGGAATGGGAAACGCAGCGCAAAGCGTTCGAGGTGTGTGATCGGTCCGTGCGACGGAGCATCGCCTTTGTCTCTTGGAAGCGAGTTTAATTTGCCTTGGCTCCTGATCTCGCTGAGCTGGGTAACCGTGAGCTTTCCGCCGATTCGCGCGGCACGCTCCCGCATTCCCTGCAATCCGAAAATGCCCGAAGCTTCAACCCTCAAGCTATCAATTGTTTATGTCAGTAGTGTGAATTTTCGTGAATGCGAGGGCGACGTGCGGACTCGCCTCCATTCCTCCGGTGAGGAACTGTTTCCACAGCCATCCAGAAGTGATACGATTTAGCCGCGTCACGTTCGCGACTCCTATCGAGTTGTTCTCGCGCGTATCCCAAATGCGATCGAGAGCATGATTTAACCGAAACGCTACGGGAGGAGCGATCCCATGACTTGCACACCCACGTTTTGGCGCCAGATGAGCCTGGTGGCCATCCTCTTATTCTGTGTCATTTGCCCGAACCTGAACGCGGGCTCGATCTACCTTCAAACTAACCTTGTCTCCGACGTACCGGGATTAGCGGCGACGACGGACCCCAACTTGAAGAATCCCTGGGGCGTGTCTTTCTCGCCGACATCACCGTTCTGGGTTTCCGATCAAGCGACGGGCCTCGCCACGCTCTATGACGGAGCGGGGAACATCATTCCGTTGATCGTCACAGTCCCTTCGATCGGAATCCCTTCCGGCCCGACCGGCCAGGTATTCAACGGAACCTCCAGCTTCAATTTGAATGATGGCAGCCCTGCGCATTTCCTACACTCTGGACGGGCAACGCCGGGTGGAACGGCGGTGAGGGTACTACGGCCGTGAATGTTGCCACCACTTCAGGAGCTATCTATACGGGGCTGGCAACCGGGACCGCCGTCGGCGCGAATTATCTCTACGCGGCCGACAATACCGGGCACATCAACGTATTTGACACGAACTTCACGAACGTGACAAGCACCACATTTGCTGGAAAATTTGTTGATCCGAACGCGCTGCCGGGGTTCAATCCTTTCACATTTAGAACATTGGCCAACATTTATGTGACCTACGCCAACGTCAACTCAATGGGCGTAGGCCAGCCCGGCGGTTTCGTCGATGAGTTCGACAGCAGCGGGAACTTCCTGAAGCGCATAGCCACCAATGGCGCTTTGTACGCTCCCTGGGGAATTACCCTGGCCCCAGCCGCTTCGGCGCCTTTGCAGGCGACCTGCTGATCGGCCAGTTCGGTGACGGCCAGATCCTGGCCTACGACCCGACTTCCGATGTCTTCCTGGGCACGATCGATGGGAAGAACGGTATGCCCATCGTCAACCCTTTTCTCTGGGCCTTGGAATTCCGAACTGGCGGAACGAACGTCAATACCGACGCGCTGTATTTTACTTCTGGTTACAACAATCAGCTAGATGGATTGTTCGGCGAAATTACTCCGGCCCCTGAGCCGGGAACCATAACGCTGCTTCTCGCGGCAATGGGTTCGATCGGCGGACTACACCGGTTGCGCCGAGGGAAACGGGCGCTCTGAGGGATAGGTGAATGCGCTGCTCCTTCGGTGGCTAAATGAGCAGCGCAAGCAAGTTCATGAAAGCGAGGCGATGATCTTGCGGTATTCGTCTTCGGTGAACGCCTTCAGAGTTTGTGTGGTGATGTTGCCTTGAGCGCTCACTGACAGCATGAATTTTGCGCAAACCTCCTCGCTGGAAGTCGGCGACCACCACGGACGGCTCGGCGGTATTCACCCGCGACATCGGCACACAGGAAATCTACGCGCTCATGGTAAAGTGGCCGCAAACCGCTCCCCGAAAGCCAAGATTGGTGGCGTGAACCTACTAGGATTCTATCTAGAGTGCTCAGGCGATGAGGCTCCTGAGTGATGCAGAGAAGAGGGCCGCCTGAGCACTGGCGATAGAATCGGTTGAACGGAGCCGCCGTTACCAAGTTTGTGGGTGGATGAGGCTTGCAGCAATGGCAGCCCTTGGAAGTTCTGCGTTCGCCCGGACCAGCTTAGCGTCTGTAACAAAATAAAGATTACATTTATAGATACTTGGCCTAACGCGCTATCTTCCTTGGAGATATGGTGTAGTTCCAGTCTGGATGAAAAGCGTGCCTGCGGAGATTAAGTTCTTGGATTTGTTGAGAGGATATCTTCTGACCCTTTTCATAGCTGCGCGTGTCCAGCGTTGCCTTCACCTTTAATCCGCTTCGAGTTCGCGTGCCGCCAATGAGGTTGACCACCGCCTCGTAGCTCACCAACGGTTGCCCCCTCCAATTCATGCTGATGAAAGAGAACAAACGATGCTCGATCTTGTTCCACTTGCTGGTCCCAGGGGGATATGACATTTCGTTATCGGAATTCCGATCGTATCGACAAATTCCTGCAGATGAAGCTTCCACCCGCGCGAACGGTTGCTATTGCTGCCTCCCGCATCGGCACAAATCAGTAGGCGTTTCGCCTTAGGATAGGTTTTCTTGCCCATCATCCGCCACCACCGTTGGATGCTGGACACGGCAACCTCTGCGGTATTGTTCGTGATCCCCACGTTGACCAGTGCCTGATCCTCGGCTACATCATAGGTTCCGTAGGGAACGGCCTTGCCTTGGGCTAGGCTGGGAAAGTCGTGCGTCAACACCTGCTCTGCTTCCTCTGCTCGCCGCCAAGTCCGCACCCGGATTGCGAAAGGCTCCAATCTGCTCTTTTTTCTTGGTGTCGACCGAGATCACCGGATCCCCACTCTGCTGGAAGGATTTCCCTTGCCGGTTGATGTACTGAAATTGCTCATTGCGATCCGGATGTTGCTTGCCCTCCAGGCTTTTGACGTTACCTTGCAACGAGTACTCCATGGCCCACAAACAGCGACACACCGTCATCGCACTCACGGGATGTCCTTGTCGGCTCAGTTCAGCCGCCATGGTGCGCGTGGACTTGCCCGTCCATTTCAGCAAACTCATGGGATTTCCCGCCGTGGTTTCTCCAGAATCCGCCGCAAGCGTCGCGAAACTTCCGGGTCTGCCACCTCCAGCGGTTTTCGTCCTCCGCCCGTCCGGCGGATTCGATCCCGCCCATCGGGGGGATTACCTTCCCGATGACTACGCAATTCCGCGATGCCGCGGTAGATCGTCGGACGTGACATACCGGTCGCCGCGAAACTTGGCTGACCCCGCCCCTTCCCAGTTCCAGAGCCTGCTGCGCCACGAACAGCCGCGCCTGCAGCTCGTTCAGAGTACTCAATTCCCGAAGCCAGTGCTTCTCTGCTTCCGATATAGAAGGTACTGTACCCATACGGAAATAGTCTCGCACGAACCCCAGAATGCCATAACTTTAAATCTCTATCTGACCTATTATCTTCGATGTACCTTATATGTAACTATTATTATGTTACAGACGCTTAGGAACCTGTTATGACACGATCCGAAATCTGAAGCGCCCTTCAAGAGCACCTCGATTCCACACTAACTGTCATGAAATGGGTACTTTCATGGGAGACGACGTCCACGTCGATCTACCCCTTATTAGGACTCAGAGACCGACATTCAACAATAATTAATTCCCAGGTAACCTAGGCTCTCCATCGAGCGGCCCACAATTGCTGGGGCTCCGTCGATGTAAGACCGGAGCCGCTACGCGAAAGGAAGTTAAATATGTCACACGAGGCAGCCGAGCATCACGAGCATGCGGCGCGCCATCATCAGGAAGCCGCAAAGCATCATGAAGCCGGCAATCATGAGAAAGCCGCTCACCATGCGCATACCGCGCATGGCCACCATGTTCATGCCACTGAGCACGCTGGGGATGCGGCCAAACAACATGTGGAGGCGCACGGAAACAAGTAGGGCCTAATTGGGGCGCCCGCCTTCGAAATGAGACTTTGAACGGGTTGCCCTCAAGATTTGTCCGCCTGAGTCGGACGACTTGCGACGCCTTCCTCTCCTCTACCGGACGGATAAGGGGACTGGCCATCAGCTATTCCGACCGCAGCGAGGAGTCGGGTTCTTAATGGTCGACGATGCCAGTCCTTGCGAGCGTTCGACCAATTGGTGTCTTGCGAGTTGGGACGACGTCGGAGGCTGATTGACCTTCCACGCCTCTCAAGCGCCTCTAGAATCACCGCTTCTTCGACTCTGGCTTCCTTGATGCGCTTACGGAGTTCCCGGTCCGGCTTACGCGTTGATGCTGAAGCCTCAAGCATCTCGATTCGGGAACGGACGGCTTGGAGAATAGAGCGCAGATCGTAGACGCTGTAATGGCTTGTCATAGTCTCACTCTTGAGTGATCGGTAATTTTGGGATTGCTGACTGTAACAAGGAACAAGGTCAATCCGACCGGCGCCAGTCGGTTCACGAACCAAGACTAGACCAAGGACCCACGCTTGTCCAAATTAGCGTTGCTGTCCTGAGCCGGTAAAAATAAGACTGAGTCTCCGATCTGATGGCGCGAATTTTCCAAGACTTAAGCATTCGGAGGAGGACTCAGCCTTGAACAGAGTATGCAGCATTTTCTCGCAGATGTTACGGCTTGTTTCCCGCACCGGCTTTGACGCAGCCGCCTGTAAACACAAGCCCGATTCGTCGCCATCCTGTTCTGCCAAGTGGGTGGGGCCAAGTCGCTGCGCGAATATCGTGGACTGGCCGCAACGGAGGGCAAGTTGCGGCATCTTGGTTTGCGCCGGCGCCCGAGGGCTTGCCCAACTCAGCCACGTCATCGCCATTCCCCGCGGGTCTGCCCAAGGAGCACTGTCGATACGGCATTACGGATTAACACTCCTTTCATATGCGGCGGGTTTAATGGACGGAATTCCGAAATAGTAGCTGATGTGCGCAGGCCTTTTGCGGTAACCATCAGGACGCGAACCGGATAGTTCGGCAATTCTAAGTACTCAAATCCGCATTAGTGGGGCAAATCATCTGCGAGCTTCAATGTTGCCTTGTAGGGGTATTAACCTGACCCGGGAGTCGCTGCTGTACTCCGCCCTGATAATCAGCTCTAAGGGCGGGCGTACGAAGCGCTTACGACCGGCGGAGCATGTCCAGGGACGAGCGGCAAGGAGGATTCATGCAGCGGCTCTTGAAACGGTTGTCCTTTGGATTGTTGCTGGGTGCAGTTAGCAGAGTGCGGCTTCGCCCAACAGGACTGACCTGGCAAGAAGTCCGGGACAAATTCCAAGGCGACCAACCCCACACTTCGGGCGGGACAAATCGGCATCGACGAGTCTCGCGCACAGGAAATCACTGCCTATTTGCGCCCTAACCCCAACTCACGGTGACTGCCGATCAGATCGATCCTTTCAGCGGCGGCCCTCGCACGGCCCATTTGCCTACTTCTTTCCGCGGGAACCCAATTACCTGATGGAGCGGCAGCATAAACGCGAATTGCGACTGGAGAGCGCGCAAAAGGCGACCAAAATTGCAGTGTCGAGCCAAGCCGACCTGGAGCGAACGCTGCTTTTCAATCTGCGCATGGCCTTTGTGCAGACGCTTCAGGAAAAGGCCGTCCTAAATCTGGCGAAGGAAAATCTGGCCTATTACGATCAAGTCTTGGCCGTCAGTCGCGATCGCTATAGGCTCGGTGCGGATTGCACGGGTCGACTTGCGCCGTCTGGAACTGCAACGGGTACAGTACGAGTCCGACTTGCAAAACGCGGACGTGAACCTGCGGACCGCGAAGATTCAGCTGCTTGCTTTGCTGAACGAGCGAACGCCAGTCGACCAGTTCGATGTCAGCGGGCCATTCGACTTCTCGGAGCAACTCCCACCTCTAGACGACGTCCGCCAGTCAGCGCTGGACGCGCGGCCGGATTTGAGGGCCGCGTGCAGTCCGTCGACAAAGCAAACACCGATCATCGTCTCGCGTGGGCGAATGGATCGACCGATCCGACCATCGGGTTCGATGTCGGGCGCAACCCGCCAATCGATCACTACTTCGGATTCAATGTCAGTATTCCTCTTGCGCATCTTCGATCGCAATCAGGGAGAAAAGCAGCGCACGCAACTCGATATCGGACCGCAACGAGAACTGTTGAGGCCACACGGGCGCAGGTGTTCAGCGATGTCGATTCTGCCTACGCAACTGTGCTCAGCACGGTGATTCTTCTCAAGCCGTACAAGGAACGGTACCTGAAGCAAGCCGACCGGTTCGAGACACCATTGAGTTTTCCTACCAGCACGGCGCGGCGTCACTTCTCGATTTTCTGAATGCCCAGGCCGACTACCGGAGCGTACAGGTTGAACTATCTGAATTTGATTGGCTTCCTATCTGGACGCTGCCAGCCAACTGAATCTTGCTGTAGGACGTGAGGTGATCCCATGAAGCAGCGGGATTGGCGGCACTCGCCGTGTCGATGGCTTGTGCTTGGGCAGTATTGGCTGCAGTAGCGGCAAGAGCAATCCCGCAGGCGGAAGCGCCGCCTCCACTCAAGCTGGAAAAGGTGGAGGACCGCAATCTGTTTCAAGTGGATAAACCCGAGAGGTTCCAGTTGACGCAGGCTGTCGAGCACCTTGCGAGCCCCGAGCTGAAGGTCACGGGAACGGTCAATCCGGACATTTCGCGGGCGGTTCCGGTGATTTCCCTGGCGACGGGCCGAGTCGTGGAAATCGACGCGCGCCTGGGAGACACGGTCAAGAAAGGCCAAGTTCTGCTCAAGGTGCAGAGCGCGGATATTTCCGGCGCATTCTCCGATTACCAGAAAGCCATGGCTGATGAACAGTTGGCGAACACTCAGTTGGAGCGCGCGAAAATCCTTTTCGACCGGGGCGCGATTTCGCCAGAACGATCTTCAGGTGGCGCGAGGATACGGAAGCGAAGGCCAAGGTTGACGTCCAGACGACTGCCGAAAAGCTTCGTGTGCTGGGCAACGCAAATCTGGATCATCCTACCGGAATTGTCGAGATTCGCGCCCCGATCTCCGGCTTCATCACCGATCAGCAGGTGACCAATGCAGCGGGCGTCTCGGGGCTTGGGCTCAGCAAACCCTTTTACGATCTCCGACCTGAGCACGGTGTGGATTGTATGCGACGTTTACGAAAACGACCTGGCGAATGTGCGATTGGGCGAGACGGCCGATATCCGCCTGAATGGGTATCCTAACCAGGTCTTTACAGGAACGATCAGCAATATAGGCCCGGTTCTGGATCCGAACATCCGCACCGTAAAAGTCCGCATTGAAATGGCTAACCCCGGCCTGATGCGGCCGGGAATGTTCGTGACCGCGACCTTTCATGGACGGGAAAAAGAAAAGCGAGCAGCTGTTCCTGCCACCGCCATTCTGCACCTGCACGATCGCGAGTGGGTATACGTTCCGGTAAAGGACAATCAGTTTCGACGAACCGAAGTCGTGGCAGGCGACATGCTGCCCGGTGGAATGCAGGAAATCATTTCCGGAATCGCCCCCGGTCAACAAGTGGTCGGTAACGCACTGGAATTCCAGAACACGGTGGAACAGTGATGATTCGCGCGCTTGTCGATTTCGCGCTGAACAACCGCTTCGTCGTGCTGGGGCTTGCGGTATTCCTCTTTATCTGGGGATTAATCGCTTTCCATAACCTGCCAGTAGAGGCTTATCCCGATGTAGCGAACACCTGGGTACAGGTCATCACCCAATGGCCCGGGGCGCCGCAGAAGAAGTCGAGCAACAGGTCACGATACCCATCGAAATCCAGATGAACGGAATTCCGCACCTCGTGCACTTGCGGTCTGTGTCGCTGGCAGGGTTGTCGGTTGTGAACCTGATCTTCGATGACGATTCCAATAACGACTGGGATCGCCAGAAAGTGCTGGAGCGGCTTTCGCAGGTAACGCTTCCACCTGGCGTTTCCGCCGGGATTGGTCCCGATTTCAGCCCGATTGGCTCCGTCTACTGGTACACGCTGCAAGAGCACGAATCCTGCCTACGACGTGATGGAGCTCAAGTCCCTGCAAGACTGGGTGATCAGCAAGTACATTCGCTCGGTTCCCAACGTCGTAGACGATTCGTCGTTCGGCGGCATTACTCGGGAGTACCAGGTTCGAGTCGACCCAGACAAATTAGTTTCGCTACGGATTAAGTCTGGCGCAACTCGAGCAGCAGCTCACCAACAGCAACGCCAACGCAGGCGGAAGCTTCATTGAGCAGGGCTCGCAACAGATCAATGTGCGAGCCGTCGGGTTGGTCAAGAACATCAGCGACATCGAACAGACCGTCATCAAGACGCAAAATGGCACTCCCATACGAATCAAGGACGTGGCCGTGGTCACGCAAGGGCCGAAGATTCGTCTCGGGCAGATCGGCAAAGCGGTCCATCGCGAGGATGGAGTCGTCATGGACGACGACGACGTTGTTGAGGGCATCGTCTTTCTCCGCAAGGGTGCGGACACGGCGACGATGCTGAAGGATCTTCATGCCATGGTCCAACGGCTGAACGACCATATACTTCCACCCGGAGTAAAAATCGTTCCTTATCTCGACCGCGACGACCTGGTGGATTACACCACCCACACGGTGCTGCACAACCTCGCCGAAGGCATGACCCTGGTGGTAATCATCCTCTTCCTTTTTCTGGGAAACATCCGTGGCGCCCTTATCGTTTCACTGACCATTCCCTTTGCGTTGTTGTTTGCTTCTATCTGCCTGGACTTGCGACATATTTCGGCAAACTTGCTTTCGCTGGGCGCGCTCGACTTCGGCATGGTGGTGGATGGAGCTGTGGTGATGGTCGAGAATATCGTGCGGCATCTGAACCGCCCCGATGAAGCACCGCGTCCGCTGGTGGAACGGATTCGCGAAGCTGCACATGAAGTGCAGCGGCCGGTTTTCTATGCCATCGCCATCATCATCACCGCATATCTCCCGATATTCACGCTGCAACGAGTCGAAGGAAAGCTCTTTAAGCCGATGGCGTGGACCGTGGCATTCGCCTTGCTTGGTGCTCTGGTCTTCTCGATGCTGATCGCACCGCCCCTGGCGAGCCTGGTATTCCGGAGAGGCGCCAAGCAGTGGCAGAACCCGGTTATGACATTTCTGACCAAACACTACCGGACCACCCTCCACTGGGCCATTCGGCATCGTCCGCTGACCGTCGGAGCAGCAGTGGCTGCCCTGATGCTGGCGATGTCTCCTAGCTTTCACCGGTGCGATTGGTTCCGAATTTCTGCCGCATCTGGATGAAGGTGCAATTTGGGTGCGCGGAACCTTGGCTCCGAGCACAGGACCGACGGAGAGCGCTCGCGTCGCGGAACGGGCCCGCCAGATCCTGGCCTCTTTCCCCGAGGTTCCACAGGTTGTCAACCAGATAGGACGTCCGGACGACGGCACCGATACAACCGGCTTCTTCGACATGGAGTTCTTCGTCGACCTTTTGCCGAAGCAGAAATGGCGTCCGGTCTTCCATCAGGACAAAGACCGGCTGATCGCGGCGATGGATCGCGAATTGGAGAAAATTCCGGGAGTTTTCTGGGGGTTCTCGCAACCGATCTCTGACAATCTGGAAGAAGCGGTAAGCGGTGTCAAAGGTGCGCTCGCGGTGAAGATTTACGGCGACGATTTGAAAACCCTCGAAGGAAAGGCGGATGAGATTGAGGCAGTGATGCGAGATGTTCGAGGCGTAGAGGATCTGGGCATCTTTCGTGTCATCGGCCAACCGAACCTGGACTTCACAGTGGATCGCGATCAAGCGTCGCGCTACGGCATCAATGTGTCCGACGTGCAGGACGCAATTCAGACCGCTGTCGGGGGTAATGCCCTCAGTCAAGTGCTCATTGGAGAACGGCGTTACGATCTGGTCCTTCGCTACCTTCCGCACTATCGGGACACCAAGGAAGCCATCGAGAAGATCCGTCTGCTGCACTCCTTCCGGCGAGCGGGTTTCGCTGGCACAGCTGACCAAAATCAAAGAAGCCGACGGGGGATCGGAGATTTACCGCGAGGAAAACTCCCGTTACGTTGCTGTCAAGTTCAGCGTGCGGGGCAGAGACTTGGGCAGTACCGTCGAAGAAGCAATGAAGAAGGTCAATGCGGCCGTTAAGTTGCCCGTCGGCTACACCCTCGATTGGTCCGGCGAATACGAAAGCGCGAAGCGCTCGCAGCGGCGTTTGCTGTTGGTGCTGCCCGTGACCATCCTGTTCATCTATATCATTCTGTACACGATGTTCAAATCGGTGAAGTGGGCGCTGCTGATCCTGACCAACATCGCCATGGCGCCGATTGGCGGATTGCTGGCACTCTGGTTTTCGGGCACTAACTTCAGTGTGTCGTCTGGCGTTGGGTTCCTTGCGCTCTTTGGAGTATCGGTGCAAATCGGCGTCATTATGGTGGAATACATCAATCAGCTTCGTGCTCGTGGCTACGACATCGAGGAGGCGGCGGTCGAAGGCGCAGTCCTGCGGCTTCGGCCGATCACCATGACAATGCTGGTTGCCACTCTGGGCTTGCTGCCGGCAGCGCTCTCGCACGGCATCGGGTCCGATTCACAACGGCCGTTTGCCATCGTTATCGTCGGTGGTCTCACTGCTGACTTGATCATCAGCTTGATTTTGCTGCCAACCTTATACACATGGTTCGCGCGGCCCGACGACCATCTGCCGGCTGCTGAGGTCAACGAACCCGTGTAAGCATCGCTCTTGGGATGACCGTGCCGCAAGGTATTCGAGCAGGAGGAGTTTGACACGTGAAAAAAGACGACGTCTGCGCTCTTATCAGGAAAATAGCCGTTATTCCGGCTGTCAGGGTGTCGTCCGGCGACGACGCTCACTTCGCAGCCGAAGCCGTCACGCGCGGCGGAATACCGATTGTCGAGATCACCATGACTGTGCCGGGGGCGGTGGAGTTGATCTCTCACCTCTGTCGTTCCAAGGGAAAGCTCGCAGTCGGGGCAGGTACGATTCTTGATATCGAAACTGCACGGAAGTGCATCGAAGCGGGAGCGTGCTTCATAACCGCTCCCTCCTTTAATCCCACGGTTGTGGAATTCGCCGCCAAAGAAAACATCGCAGTCTTGCCTGGAGCATTGACACCGACTGAAGTGATCGAGGCATGGGCGGCGGGCGCCGACTTTGTCAAGGTCTTCCCCTGCGGACCGGTCGGAGGCGACGACTACATCAAGGCGCTGCACACAGCGCTGCCGCAAATCTCTCTCGTCGCTGCAGGAGGTGTGAACCAGCAAACTGCTGCTGGTTTCATTTTTGCAGGTGCGACTGCCATCGGGGTCGGCACCGAGCTGATTCCCACCGAGGCCATCCAGCGACGCCAGGCTGAGCGGATACGAGAACTGGCGCGCCGTTTCGCGAAGCTGGTGAAAGACGCACGCGAGCAGATCGAGGCCTGGAAGCAAACTGTGGTGGTTAAGAGTTTCACCGGAACAGAAGAATGTGAGAAGTGATGGCGGCATTGGCGGCGATGCCGGCGTTCATTTTGCCGGACTTCTGGGACCAGAACTCAGTTTGAGCTCTGACTCGAACAGGGAATTATCTCGGACGTATCAGGGAAGCGGAAGCTGCTTATCAGGGAATTACTCTCCGCCGATTGTGGCGGGTGCCAGAGGGATGGCACTCATAGGGGGTACCGTTCGCATTCCACGTCAGTGATCCGTCTGCTTCTGACACGGATGAGATAATGTCCAAGAGTTGGGCGATGACCAGCCAAGACAACGTTTTTGATCTCCGGTCTATTCTCAAATCTGTCCGCCTTCGGATTGATGTGCTTGAGGCCGCAGCATCTTCGCGTAAGCCGGATAGAGAGCTCCAGAAACGCATCAAAGAAGTCAAAATCGAAGAGGCAGTGATTCGGGAAAAGCTTGAGATATCGGAGAATGTGCAATGAACATCCGAAAGACCAACATAAAACCTAGAGGTCAGCGCCGAAGATAAAGAGTGCCGACAAACTATCTGCTAGCGGTTGATCCATTCCTCATCTGTAGGGCCGGAGCTCGGGAGAGTGCCTTCTATCTCGCGCTCAGGAATTGAATTCGATCTTGACCGGCCAAGTCCGCCAGATATCGGAGCAATACTCCCGGATCGCACGGTCGGACGAAAATTTACCCATGCGTGCCACATTCAGGATCGACATGCGGTTCCAGCGATCGCGGTCTCGATAGGCCGCGCTCACCCGGTCCTGACAGTCGATGAACGACTGATAGTCGGCAAGCACCATATATTCGTCCCGATTCAGAAGTGAGTCGTACAAAGGACGGAAGAGGTCGAGATCCCCCGAGGAGAATTGACCGGAAACCAGCGAATCGACGCATTGCCGAAGTTCCTCGTTCGATTCGTAATAAGGCCGAGGGTTATATCCGGAGGATTTCATGGCTTGGACTTCCGCGGCGGTCAATCCAAACAGGAAGAAGTTCTCTTCTCCCACCTCTTCCCGGATTTCTATGTTCGCTCCGTCGAGAGTGCCGATCGTCAAAGCGCCATTCATGGCGAACTTCATATTGCCGGTACCGGAGGCTTCCTTCCCGGCAAGCGATATCTGTTCGGACAGGTCTGCCGCCGGCGGTTGGCGATGAGCGCTGGAGTGTCCCCGAAGAGGTGGATGTATTCGTGCACCCGTTTCATCACCTCGAGCGGCAACTCGCTCACCAGCGTGCGGTCGGCGATTAGGAAGATAGGTACCTTGGTGTTGCGCCTTCTGACCGCGCGAATAATCCTCAAGGCCGTGCGCTCATCGAACTGCGTGTTTTCCGCCAGGTCCCCGTCGAGCAGAATGGCGCTAAACGAAGGATCGGACTTGACGAGTGCCAGTCCATCCTCGGGCGTCGACGTGCGGACGACTCGATATCCCTCGTCTCGGATAGCCTCGCAAAGCCGTTCCATCGCCCGGTCAGAGACCGAGTCCGTACCAGCAACCTCGCTGGCAATCAGCAGAACCCATCGTCCTTCGCCCATCTGAACCTCTCTAGAACAGCTCCCCTGATTTGTCTCGAATTATCTTGTTGCTGCGGCACAGAAATCACTCCACATGTGTTCGGAGTAGAAAACAAATCGTAGAAGCCATAGATGGGTTGTGTCAAGAAGACGAGAAATCGTCATGCTGTACGAGAGATGGAGGTGGACCCTCCGGAGCCGCCTTGTAGGAGGAGGCTTCAAACTGCCATAAGCTGCTGTGGTCCAATGACCATGGTGGTGAACGTTATGGTTAAAAGGCGTGACCGTCTGATCACGTCAAGTAAGGATGGGAGAGATGAGTGCAAACGAACCGCTGACGAAGCATCGAAAGGCTTTCGACGACACCAAAACCGGGGTTTCCCATCTATTCTGGGAGAAGCATGGAAGATACCTACTTACTATTCATGCGGTGTCCGGTGTACAGGCGGCATGACTCTCATTCGGGCTTTCGTACGGAACTTGAGAACCTGAGCGGTGATGATAAGGGAAAAGGCACAAGTGGAGACCCCACGAGGCTGAAAGTACCGATGCACCGATCAGGGGCGCACTGCCTCGTCAGGAGCGAGGAAGCGGGGTAATGCCCGTGGAGCAAAGGGGGCAGGTCACCCTCGTCAGGATGGAGTCAACGGGCAACCGGAGGAACTCCTTGTCTTGGCGGAAGCCGGCAGGCTTCCTCGGGGTGACACGAGCCGGATGAATCGAGAGATTCACGTCCGGATCTGTGGGGGACTCGGGGTGCAAATCCCCGGGTCTACCCGGCGAATACAAGCCGCGTCCACGTTTTTCTCGAATGCGAGAACTGATCTTTTTCGAAACGCGATTGTTAGCAACGTGATTTGTTAAAGCCACATGAATGTTTGTCGTGCGTCAGCTCTAAGCCGGTTGAAAGATCACAGCCAGCGGCCAGTACCGGCTATCTGCCCTTTTCCCGCAGTAATTCCTCGATGTCGGCGATGCGGTCGTCGACATGGTTCAGCTTTTGAGCGACACCCTGCAATTCCTTCCGCGCGTGGCGGTTGACCTCGAAGTCCATCTCACTGCGCAACCGGTCTTTCTTGTCCTGGCGGTTCTGGCTCATCATGATCACCGGAGCCTGAATTGCGGCCAGCGCGGAAAGGAACAGATTCAGAAGGATGAACGGATAAGGGTCCCAAGCTTTGGTGCCCAGCACGACGTTGATCGCTGAGTACACGGACATGACGAGGGCGAACACAATGATGAAGGTCCAGGAGCCGCCGAATGCGGCAACGATGTCGGCGATATGTTCGCCGAAAGTGGACTGCTCATCGATGACTTCATTGGGCGGACGGAGCGAGCGAGTGCGGGCGAGCTGATGGGCGTCGTGGAGCTGGCGGCCAAGAAATGCGAGCATGTCGATGATCGCGTGCGGTTTCTGCTGGATCAACGCCATCAGGTCGTTGCGGTCGATTTCGATACAGGCGGTTTCTTCGACGGCGGTGGCTTCGGCCTGATGGGGAGTCTGCTCGAGCATGGAAGCGAAGCCGAAGAATTCGCCGGGTCCGGGCTGCTGCAGGAGCACTTCCTGCTGGTCTTCGTCGATCACGACCACGCGAACACTGCCCGAAATCACAATGTAGGCGCGCTCAGCCGGATCGCCTATGCGAAAAATGCGCTGGCGGGCGGCGAACTGCCGGTGCTCGACCTGCCCGGCCAGGACGCGGAGCTCTTCGTCGTCCATGTTAGAAAACAGCGGTATATCGCGAAGAATCTCGGGAGCGCAAGGCATCAGGGGTCTCCTGTAGTCAGAGTGCGGCCAGTCTAAGGCAAAGAGCGGCGCATCGTGCAGCGGCCGGCCGGCCCGCCCGCCTCATTCGCAAAAAATTAACCTATCCGCAAACCCGGTTTGATAGCGTGACTTACCGGCTAGCTCGTCGTGCGCAAAATGCTTCCTGCTGAAAGCCAAATCAACCGGTCACGGCGGTGCATGACTTTGCTGGTCCTCGGGCTGTCGTTCCTTTTCTGGCTAGTGCTACCGTTTCTAATTATGGCGAACAAGCACGCCCCCGAGCAGCTAAAAGCGCACTTGGATCGGGCCCGAAAGCAACTTGCGATGCTGGAATAAACGGCAGGCGTCAAGCCTGACCGCGAAACCCGCAGTCGTGTCAAAGAAGCGAGAACGGAAGAACAGGTGATTTAGCCAAGCTCGGCGAATTAAGCGTGAACCCATAATCGTGCTTCACGCGAACGCTGCTGCTGGGCGGCGTCGCCGGGCCTGTCATTCTGCTTCAGCGTTACGACTCTTAGTATCTTGGCGCTGACAAAGCTCTATATATGCGGCCTCTCAGCTACACCTCTTGGTGGGGAGCCAGCAGCACAGCTTGCCCGCTGGATCGTTCATCCTAGAGTCGTCGCGCACAGAAAAACTCGACAGCAGAGGCGAACTATTTTTTCTTTCGTCGTGTGGTTCGAAACGATCAGGCGCGCCATCAAAACGGTTGAGAGTAGAGAAAGACGTTGACGTTTCTCGGTCCGACCCGCCGGATAGCTTCCGGCTTGCTCGCGGCTGTCGGCTTGACAAAGCGGTTTCGGCAAAGGGTCGAGCACCATCTCTCAAGGAGAATCAACATGAACAGTCTTGACTCTATGTTACGACGTAACAAAGACTTTGCCGCTCAGCAGTCTGCTGGTGGGGCGCTGATGCCCTCGCTTCCGCGGGCGCTGCCGAATGTGAAGGCAATCATCATCGGTTGCGCTGATATGCGTGTAGACCCGGCTCACGTACTTGGAATTAAACCTGGGGAGGCTGTGGTGATCCGCAACATCGGCGGTCGAATCACACCGGGGTTGTTGGAGCAGTTGGGCCTACTCGGGCGAATCGGCGAAGTTGCAGGGGAGATTCCTGGAGGTGGTGGCGAGTTTCACATCGTCGTACTCCAACACACTGATTGCGGCATTACTCGCCTCGCCGGCGATCCCGCGATGCTGACGCGCTATTTTCAGATACAGGAAGCGGAGCTCAAGACGAAAGCGGTCACCGATCCCTATGCGGCGGTTGCCGCCGACGTTGCTTTGCTCCGGGCGATTCCCGCATTGCCGGGAGAGTGGCTCGTCTCCGGCCTTGTGTACGACGTGGCGACCGGACTTGTTGAAATCGTCATACCTCCCGCGCACATTCGTTCTGAGCGGGCAGCCTAGGCGCCTTCTGTTTCAGAGTCTGGCTAAGCCCGGCTGATTGCAGAAGTCACTTGAAGGGCATGGCCTTTCGCAAGTCCAGCCCGAAGAATTCAGAAGCGGCACACGAGTAATGCAACAAATGGTCTCTTAGCCTTAGCGACATGTTCCGCTCCTCACCGAAGAGCGGCAAGACATCACAGAACGCCGGCCTTCAGCGCATCCGCCGCAGTGAGTGCGTAAGTTAACGCGTATTGGACCGCATGAGAGAGGTGGACGAACTTACAGTGTTTGCCCGATTGTGATGTCACTGACGGGGAAGAGCTTATGCTGCAGGCGATTGAGGATCATCTAGGATGGTTTGGGCTGTTTTCGGCTCTTCGTTGTTCGCGCATGGTTCGCGCAGGGTTGTTCAGCGGCCCGGCGTCAGTGTGAGCGCCCGTTGACGATGACCGGTGCAGTAAGGCGTCTATTCATATTGTTGCTGTGAGAACGAGTCTGACGAAAACGTGGTCCAAGTTGTTCCAGTGTCTCGTGTTGTGAGCTCAAACTCTCATCTAGCTGAACCTGAACCAAAATCAATTCCGGATAGTGAATTCCTCATGTGTGAACAGGTGCTACCTGGTGAATTCGTCGCACGTTGATTTGCTTCTCACGCTTGCGGGTCTGGGCGATGTCGTAGGAGGCCTGCATTCGCATGAGGGTATCCATCTTCACTCCAAAGGCCTTCTCCATGCGGAGCGCCATGTCTCCAGAAAGGTCAGCCTTGCCGTTAAGCAGGCTGGACAGGGCAGGGCGGGACACCTGCAGCGCGGCAGCCGCTGCCGTTACCGAGAGGCCGGCGGGCCTGATAATCTCCGTCCGGATGAAATCTCCTGGATGGGGTGGGTTTTTCATGGCCATGGCGCTTATTCCTTTAATCCTAGTGATAGTCTTCCAAGTTTAGATCAATGATTTCTCGCTCTGCGGTGTCGATGCGAAACGTTAGACGGCGGTTACCGGTGACGCTGAGGCTCCATGTGCCCTTGCGGTCGCCAGTCAGCGTGTGTACCCTCCACGCCGGGAGCGCGCGTAATTCCTCGGGGTCTTGCATATCATCGAGGAATGCCAGCATCTTGCGGAGCTTGTCCACCGTATCGGGTGGAACGCCCTTCGCGATGTCCTCCGCGTAGAGCCTCTTCAGGCCCTTATGGACGAAGTTCCGTATCTTCACCTGCCAGACTGTAGCCTGTTGCTTAACACTTGTCAATTGAAAACTGACAATGCATCAGACATATGCAGCCGGAGGAGGATAAGATATTGCCGGTGGTCCTAGAATGGCTTCTGAACTGAGATCGTTTCGGATTGCATGTTTCCCTCACTCTTGTAAGTTCAGTAGTCCCAAGTCATGTCGGTATTCGCTCGTTGTATGGTGGGTATCATGAATACGGCGGAATTCCCAATGCGACATTTTCCTCCGGGCTGCCCGACCAGTATCCGTAGCGTTCTTCCAGCTCATGGAGCTTTTGTAGTGAGGAACGTTTGCCTTCAGCTTTGACTAGTTCGCACATCTCGCGAAGAAATCGGCCGAGCTTTGGTGTAGTGATAATAAGTACCTCAAAGGGATTGGTAGACACATTGCGCCAGGCGTGTTTCGTTCCACCAGCAATGTGGGCGAAGTCTCCTCGCCTGACGGTTCGCCATTCGAGCCAGATGTCCTCTTCAGGGTTACTGGCCCCCAGAGTCTGACACGCTGCCGTAGAGGCGGGGCCAGCGCTTCGTGAGCCTTCCGGATTTGACCACCCGGTTTTTGAGTTATAATTAAACTAGTTTGGACTAGTTGTATTGTAGGGGGGGCAAAATGGACTCGGTAGGGGCCTTTGAGGCCAAGACGCATCTGTCTGAGCTGCTCGACCGGGTAAGGGAAGGCGAGAAGATCACGATCACGAGGCACGGTGTTCCTGCAGCAATGCTGGTTCCTGTTGAAGAAACGGGGACTAAACTGACGCACCAGGAAGTCGTGGAGGGAATGCGGAAGCTGCGCAAGCGGATTAAGCCTGACTCCATGAGCGTCCGCGAGATGGTTAACCAAGGACGGCGATTTTGACCGGGATTGTAGTTGATGCCTCTGTAGCGCTCGCCTGGTTTTTTCCTGATGAGGCGAGCGAATACGCGGATGGGGTACTCGTGGCGCTGGAAGGCAGAACGGTGATCGTTCCAGCCGTATGGGTGCTGGAGATTACAAATGCGGTGTTGGTAGCCGAACGGCGCAAGCGTGTCAAGCAGCCGGACGTGCGGCGGTTTGTGGAACTGCTGGGGGGCCTGACAATTGTCGAACAATCACAAACGGTCGCCGATACGGTGAGCAATGTTCTTCCTCTAGCGCGGGAATACGATCTCTCGGCGTACGACGCGGCGTACCTTGATGTAGCAGTCCAACAAAAAGCACCACTGGCCACACTAGACAGCGCATTACAGAAAGCCGGCCGGTCGGCCGGCATCAAGATTTTCAAGGCCTGATTCTGTGCAACCATGACCAAACAGTCATGAACACGATACATCCCAAGAGAGTTCTCGGCTTGACGTTCATTTCGCACTACTAGACGTCGAAAGTTCTGCAGCCAGGCAAAGAACCTCTCGATTTTCCAGCGCCGCTGGTAGCGCTTCAGCCGACGTCTATCCTGGGTCAGGTTCTTTCGATTCCGACGATGTGGGGCGATGAGTTCAATGCCGTAGAATCTCAGCTCAGCGTCGAGGCGGTCGGAGTCGTAAGCGTTATCGGCGACTAAGTTCTGCGGCGCGTCAGGGACAGCCAGGTGCACCAGAGTGGACATCGCCAGCGTTACTTCATGTGGTGTCGCGCTCTCGATGTAAACCGAAACTGGCAGCCGTTACGATCCGCAACCGCCATGATCTTTGTTCCCTTGGCGCGTTTCGTATTTCCGACCTTATGCCCCCTTTTTTAGCCGGTGCGAAACTCGCGTCGATAAACGCCTCACGCACATCGATGCCGCCTTTAGCGGTAAGCTTCAAGGCCAGAGACGTCATGATCTTTGTCATAACACCAGAGCGAACCGACTCCTGAAAGCGCCTATGACACGTCTGGAACGAGTGGTGTCGGTCGGGAAGGTCCGCCCATGGCGCACCGGTCCTCAGTACTCAGAGGATGCCGTTAATGACGGAGCCGCGGCTTTTCCAATGCCGCCCCCGACCGTCGGGTCGTCTTCTTGGCTTTGGTATTAGCGGGTCAAGGGTCTTCCACTGTTCGTCGGTCAAATCATGCGAATAGTACGTAGCGTGTTGATACGTTGTGGCACTTCACGGTCTTGGAGAACGGAGAGATTCATCCGAGCGAAGAGGGAACCCCGCAACGAGGGGTCGATCAGCGTACTGCTGAGTAACGTATATCTGCACTAATCTGCACTATGTGCTCGATCTTTGGTTTGAGCGAGTGGTTAAGCCCCGACTACGGGGCGAGGCCTGCATGGTGCGATATATCGACGACTTCGTGCTGTGTTTCCAATATCGCGCGGACGCTCTTCGCGCTCAGCAAGCACTGGCCAAGAGGCTGAGGAGATTCAGCCTGACGTTAGAGCGTTAGAGCCGACGAAGACCGAGCTTGTCGAATTTGGTCGCTTCGCGCATCGACACGCAAGCAAACGAGGCCGTAAACGCACGGAGACGATTTACTTCCTGGGGTTTACCCTGTACTGCACTCGCAATCGCAAAGGCAACTTTGGAATTGGAACGCGTACGGAAAAGTCACGACTGCGACGCGCGCTCATGCGGCTGCAGGACCAGATGCGGCGGATGCGGCACTTGTCGCTCCAAGAGCAGATGAATCACCTCAATCAAATGCTCCGTGGTCACTATGCATACTATGGCATTGCCGGGAACCTCCGTGCACTGCAGCGGGTGCATCGGGCCGTGGAACGTTACTGGCGCAAAATGTTGAGCAGTCGGAGCTGGAAAGGCGCGATCTTATGGGAGCGATTCCATCGGATCAAGGAGCAGTTCCCGCTGCTAGCACCAGAGCTGTATCTCCCCTACAGGAAGCTACAAGCTATCGCCATGCTGTGAAGCAACTTCCGAAGAGCGTAGTGCGGGAAATCCGCACGCTACGTTCTGTGGGAGTCGGAGGTGGGTGACTGCCTCCGGCCACCCGGTGGGCGATCAGCGATGGTCGTCCCCACCGCGACAGTAATCCACCTGGACGAGAAACGCCCTACTGGTAGATGTGGATTGGGGGCGTTGACCCCGAGTCCCAGGGCTGTATCGGAAGCGCACCTGCGAGGAATCGTGAATGACACTGGTGTATGCGGGCGCTTTCGATACAGCGACTTGATGGAAGCTCCTAGCTATGGGATTTGATAGGCGCGGGGTTGAGACGAGAGGTGTGGCGAGCCGGGTGTCGTAGCACGAAGCATTAAGGAACGGTTGGCAAAGTTCGGCTTGGAATTACATCCTGACAAGACACGGCTGATCGAGTTCGGGACATTCTGCGCGGCAAGCGGACATAAGAAAGCCGGGAAAGGATTCCCCGGCTTTTGAAAACCTAGTCTCAAATGATCATTATTCACGGGTTGATCTTGCGGCGCAGGATTGCCGCCAGCCCAATGATTCCCGAACCGAACAGCGCCAGCGTTCCAGGCTCGGGGGTTACAAGATTCTGCGTATAGCTGTTCGAAACACCCGTGACGTCCGAACCAGTCGAGTTGATCGTCAGCATATCATTGACCGCCAATGAAAGGACGCCGGGCTGGAAGGTCGCGGTCGTGATACCGCTGGTCAGGGTTCCGTTCTGAGTAAAATTGGTCGTGTAGGTGTGGCTGTTATTGTCCAGCAGAGTCGTGATGAAGGTAGCGCTACCCCTCGTTTGGTCGATATCGGATGCGACATCGGAAATCGTAGGCGGCGGGCCGTTCAGGACGCTTATGTCATACGACCAGTGGAAGCTGGCTCCCTTCCCGAAAGCGCCGAAGGGATCGTCGTACGCTATGGTGTGGATGTCCTGGCTACCCACGTGTGCGAAGCTCAGAGTGAGCAGCGTCCCCACGGGAAGGTTGCCAACGCCGAAGTTGTCCCATAACTTATCCTGCTGCTGGATGCCGGTGTAATCACCGCCAACACCCACCGGGGTGACCGTACCGTCGCTGTTCAGGATGAAGGTGCCTGAATAGGTGGGTCCTGGTAGCACATATATGGCGTTGGCCTGAGCCACGCCGGTGATCAGCAACGCCGTGAGTACAACGCCCGCAAACATCGTGAGTTTTAGTTAGCATTTTTGGCTGCATTGTGTCCTTCTTCCTGTTCCGAAGAACTTGAAACTACAGGTTGGTTTTGCGACGCAGCATGCCAGCCAGACCGAGGATCCCGGTTCCAAGCAGAGCCAACGTGCCCGGCTCGGGAGTCGCGTTGACTGCCGTGCCATCCAGAGCGAGGGCGAAATTTACCCCGAGACCCCCGCAGGTGCCGAAGAAGCACTGGTATCCCAGACCGTTACCAGTACCGCTAGCCTCTCTCGGTCCAGCTCGTCCGCCGCGGAGCGCGCTCTTGCCGGAATCGTGGTGACGGTCTTTTCTGCTCTTTGGCGCTCTCGGCCGTAGTTTGTCGATTTTTTGTCAGGGCAAGACACGCTCTCCTTCAACTCAGCGTTTTGCCCAAATCGTCTCGCTACTGCCTCCCTTCAGCAGCGTAGAGTTGCAGCTGCAACTGCCGATGCACCTGGCGGAATAGCTCGAGATATGGATAGCCCGTCGATAGCGACACCCAAACCTGCGTACGGTGATGCGAATCTGGGCTCCGATCTTGAGCAACTTTAGGCGCACCGTGTTGCACTGCGCCTTGCCAGTTCGGTGCCAACCAACCCCAGTCGCCGCAGGCCCTGCATCAACAGGTAGGCCACGGTGGAAAAGAGAGCCGGATCTGGTTGCTCCGCATCCAGGACGGCTGGTGATCGGCAAACAACATCATCTGTCCTTGATCCGGTTTCCATGTCCCCGCGAGCGCTAAAACTCCTCAACAAGCTCTGCGCCCCCCAGCGGGAGGGGCGGAAATACCGTTCTGCGGGCTCAGCGAGGTGACCACGAAGCGTGGATTCGCCCCTTCTCCAAGTGTCCGCCTTGGCAATCACCCGCCGGCGCGTGACCAACTGTCTTCGGTCTGATAGACAAACTCCGTAAATACCCGCGCCGCTTCCCGCTTCCTGATACTGGCTCGCCGCTTGTTCGCTCGCCGCCGCAATCGCGCGCAGTAATCGCGGGTTTTGCGCCAAACCCACGACATAGTCCACTCCATGGGCTTCGCACCAGCCAGCAACTGTCCGACAGAATCCGATCACCCCGCAAAATGATCCGCACCTGCGGCCAGGCTTGCCGGATCTGGCCCACGATCGTTCCACCTCCGCCACGCTGCCTTTGGCTCCATCGATATTGGACGGCCGCAAGCGGGCGCACAGCACATACTCGCCACAGACGATGTACAACGGCAGGTAGCAGTAATGCCCGTAGTAGCCGTGGAAGAACCGCTCTTCTTGCTCCCCGTGTAAAGGAATGTCGGTGCTATCTAAATCCAAAACAATCTCTTGCGGGGGGTCGCGATGGGCTTGCAGAAAAACCTCCACCAGCATCCGGTCGACGGCGGCCTCGTCCAGGATGATCTTCTTATACCGCTCCTTTGTCCCCAACTTCGCCGCCCCCAGTTCCATACGGTTGAGGGTGCTCTTGCCCGCCAAGGCGGTGCCCTGATCGCTGCCCCGCCGCCGCTTTTCCCGCTCAGATCCTGCTTCTCCACCAACACCGCCAACAGCGGATCGCGCCGCAACTCCTCATGATCGTTCAAATCCTCGTAGCCCAAAGCCAGTCCGTAAATCCGCTGCGCCACCAACTCCGCCACCCCGTGTTCCACCAGTTCCGGATCCCGATAGTCCGTAAAGCAGCTGGCGAATTGCTGGATGATGCCTGTCCGCTTTTCCACTTCCCGCAACAGCAAACCCCCAGCGTCACTGGTAATGGCTTCGCCGTCAAACTGACCGCGTACTTCTCGCTGATTTAGGGGATGAAATGGAAACGGTTCTTGGTTACACTCTGTAGCCATAAGGCTGTCTCCTTTCGTCGGCGTAATTGCTATTCGCAATAACACTTATGCCACGAAACGACAGCCTTTCCTACTTCTTTGTTGAAAATCCCTATCGCCCAGCCCCACTGTGGCGGGAAGACCTGGTCTGGAACGACCGAAGCCCAGTAGGTGCCCGGGCCCATGTCGAAGCTGCCGAAAAACAGTGAGTACATGTAGAGGCCGTTGGACAGCAGTGTTTCGTTGCCGTTCCCGGCGAACACACCGGAGGCGATCGGGTTGCCCGGTATGCCACCGTTGTCGTTGTAGAAGGTCAGCGTCCAGGCAGTGATGTTGCCCGGAGGTCCGGGATTGAAGTAGCCGCCCACCCAGTGGAAGCTCTCTACATCCCATGCCTTGGTAAGCGCGAAGTCGTCATAGGCGGTGGCGAAATTGCCGAGGTTGCCTACGTCATTTTGTGAGGCGAACAGGTTACCTGTGCCGTCCTGACCCTGGCAGAGAATTTGGTTGGCTACACCGCATGGCTCGCTCCCCGGCCCCAGCAAGCCAGAAGTGGTTGATTTCAAAGGCACTAGGGCGGATTTCAACGGCGTCGACGCCGACAAAATCGACGCAGCGCATAGAACGAACACGAACACCACACTCAACGCTCTCTTCATGGACAGCTCCTCTTGGGTTACATACTCCCCAAACTATTATGGGCAGCCGCGGCTGATACTGGGTTACCGCGGAATGAATCTTCGGTGAATGTTCTGATACCGAGACGCCCCACAGAGTTAACGCAGCCGGAAGCGCCTCCGGACGCGACCGTTCGGGTTCAGGTGGCCGAACCGGGGATGCATACTGCGGAACCCAGGTCGGAATTGGCTATTCGCCATCACGGACAAACCGGCCGCTCAGACCGCAACCCAAGACCGGAGGCTGGCCCCGGAAGCCCCGAAGTACATTGCATACTTTATGTTACGAAGTAAACCGTTATGAAACAATGCCATACGCGCCGTTGCCACCGCGCAACTACCGCTCATCTCCCCCGCCGTCCTCTTCATGGCTGCGCTCGTCGTGTGGAACCAGCCGCAGCCATATGAATCGGCGCACGCCGCTCAGCGGGTCGTTATGTCGTACGCGGCGCGGCAGTGGACTATCTGGGTGCTACTCATCGCTCTGCCCCTTACCGTGCCGGTCACCGGCTGCGTCACGTTGCTGCGCGGCTGGAGTGATGACGTGCAACTGCGGCAGCCCCTGCCGCAAACGCTCGCTGCGAGTTGATTAAGAGTCATCCATGCTCATCGCATCCATCCTTTGGGAACTCACATTTAACCAATGCATTATAAGAGGGCGCCCCGCTTCAGAAGGCATTATAAGAGGGCGCCCCGCTTCAGAAGGCGGAAGCGGCTGGTGGCGCGCGCGCCGGTCCGTCTCGCTGCATAGCAATCGAAAAACTGAGCGTTCCGGTTGTGTGATGGGAAGAGAGTACTGGGCTGTGCCCGGCGGCGGGGGCTTTGCCCCCGCACCCCCAGGATTTAGCGCTTTGGTGCCTGTCCCGATGAGGGAACTCGACCAACACTTAGTTAAAAAGGGATGCCGTAGCATCCCCCCTCGATCGGTCAAGGCCACTGAGTCGGCGCTCGGGTTGCTTCCCAGCATGGCCCTATCCTCCGCTCAGCTCCGGCTGATTATAACTGCGGCGGGCGGGGGGCGCGTCCTTCCCGATGGGTGCTGGAGTATGGCACTTTACTTTGGGGGAAAGATCCACGCTGATACGAATCACCTTTCCCCCAAGGAGGCAACTCGACATGAGTAGCAACGTCAAATATATCGGCGATTCGCAGGTCCGGCCCGCGATAGACTATCGGATGATGTCGGCGCCGCACAAGCCGCTTTCAGCCCTTCTCTCGCAAATTCTGGTCGCCTATAGTGTGGAGCTCGATTGCGAATTCGAGCGCCGCATGCTGCAAACGCAGAGCCGTAGCGCGCGCCTCTCGCTGGTCATTTGGCTTAATGTGCTGCAGTTTTTGGCCGATGGACCAGTTTCGGTTCGAACGCTCGCTTCGCGCGCGCTCACAGCCGAGGCTGGCGCCACAGCCGGGCTTGGTTGCCTCGAACGATGGGGCGTGGTTGCACTGCAGCCCGGAAAGCGCGCCGGTTTCGGTAGCGGCCGAGGCATCCGCGCCGATTGGCCGGTTCGGCTCACGGCCAGCGGTGAAACAGCCGTCAGAATCTGGCCTGACCTGATCCCGAAAATCGACGCCCGCTGGTCGAAACGCTTCGGCGACGACGCGACGAGGTTGTGTCGCTCGTTAGAAGCAATCGAGCACCAGATCGACCTCGAATTGCCGAAGGGCTTGACTGTTGCGATTCTGAAGCTGCCGGAGTTCGGGCCCCGGAAATCAGCTGCGGAAGACGGCCTGCCGCTGCCGGTGCTGCTTTCCCGGGTTCTGCTCGCGTTCGCGCTCGATTTCGAACGTGAGTCCCAAACGCCGATTTCGCTATGCGCAAACGCGATCCGCGTTCTCAGTGACGAGCCGATCCCTGAAACGGAGATTCCCAAACGAACCGGCTGTTCGGAAGAGACCGCAGGCATTGGCTGGCAGCACAAGCCGTACATCATCGTTGAAAGAGACCCTGCGCGCGGCCGCGGCAAGTTCGTGCGCTTGTCCGAAGCGGGCTTCAAGGCGCAGCAAGAGTATTACAGTCGCACGCGCGATATTGAGGAAAAGTGGAAGAAGCGCTTTCGCACCGCAACGAAAGAAATTCGGGAATCGCTGACGACTCTGCTGAAAAGAGGCGAACTGTCTGACGGCCTGAAACCGCCTCCCGGAACGACCCGCGCCGGTGCCCAGACACCGGCCCTAGGCCGCGTCGACATTGGACCTGCGGCACGCCAGCGCAGGCGGGATTTGCTAATTCAGACGGAAGCATTCGTGCGCGATCCGGCCGGCACTCTGCCGCATTATCCGCTCTGGGATATGAACCGCGGCTTCGGTCCGTAGCACGCGTTGCTCTCCTTGGACAGCCAGCACCAGCGCTTCCGACACGTAGGTCGCACGGTTTCTTGTGAATTGTCGGCAACCCTTCCCTTACTGGATTACGGAAGGGTTGCCCGTCATCCGGGAATTGGCGCTGAGCGACACTCTTAAATTGTGAGCTGCTAACGCGGGGGCAGCGGTGATGCAGGTGCCGACCAGTGGGCGTCTCGGAATCGCCAGCGACCGTCTCGATACTCAGCCAGCCCAGTAAAGTATCCGGCTTCCTCGATACGATGCCCAGCCTTATCTACCTGGATCTCGCGCCACGACGCTGCGACGACCGCGAGTTCAGCAGTGAGAGGATCAACGCGCAAATCGTCGCCCCATGTTAAGTCGATACGGTTGATGGTCCGCGCAAAATTCTGAGTGCCCTCCTTTGCGGCGGCTGCGTTCGGGAACGCTAGCTGTCCGTTAACGGCCATGAAGAATTCTGGGCCCGTGTTGAAGAACTTAAGCCACGCCAGCGGCCCCTCTTGAGTGACATCATGGGCCACGGTATGCATGAACGTGCGCGCGCTTTCGTCAATGGCGGCAGCACTTGCAGGTGTAAGCGACAGTAATTCGGCTGATCCTGCGGTGCGAGCGGAACAACCAACCGAACCGAAAGCCGCCAGGAGAAGAGTACTCCCCCAGATCAATGTAGAGAGAGTTTTCACGGATAGGTCAGCTTTTCTGATCGCTTGATGAGAACCACAGGAAAAAACAGAACGAGGATTCTTATCCAAAAGCTCCACAGAAAGCATGCGACACCTCCTAAACTTTAGTGCATCCGTGCGGCGCAGGGCGATTCGCACTCGTGCCGTCCGTTGCGGATTGTCTCGACCTAACGCTGCATAGGTTAGTACTATGCTTCCTTGCGAAGGAATAACATGGCAAACAGCTTTGGTCCAGACATCCTAATTCAAGCCCCAGATCCTAAGAAAGCTGCCCTTTTTTATGTCAACCATCTCGGATTCGAAATTACCGACAACAACCTGAAGATGATCGGCCTCCATGGCAAGCACATCAACTTGTTCATCGAGCCTGGCCCGTCCTTGGGGCCAGTCTTGGAAGTGACGGTTGACAATGTTGTCGACGCGAAGCAGCGACTAGTAGAAGAGGGCTGTGAAGTTGTCAAGGACGAGCCGGATTTTCCTCGCTGCTATGTCAAGGATGTATTAGCAAAACAAGCCAGACTCTATGTGCGTGTTTCATGCAGCTCTCGTCTGTGCGCCTGGGCCAACGTTGGATTTCTTTCGCATGCGCGCAACGGCGCCTCTCTCGTCGAAAGAGACTTCGTCCATTAGGGCTTTCATGAGGTAAATACCTCGACTGTGTTCCCACGGCCTGCTTTCTGCAGTGGTGGGATCAGGGACAGCAGTGGTGTCAAACCCTGGTCCCTCGTCCCGAATGGTGATCGAGACTTCTCCGTCGGTGTAGCAGCGGCACTCTACGTGCACACACTTGCAGGGATTCTCACTGTTACCGTGAATCACGGCATTCGCAAGGGATTCATGCAGGGCCATCTCGATGTCGAGCTCGCTCCCATCCGCAGATCGAAAGTGCAGAATGAACCGCATGAGTTGATCTACGAATTGCGAGATGACCTGGACTTGACTCGCGAAAGACTGCCGCAGTTCAACAAAAGGGGCCGAATGGAAACTTTGCGGAACGTGATCAAGAGATTGTGTATGAGCCATGTTTCTAAACCTCCAGTTGGTTTTCGGGCGCAGTCACTCTCAGCGTCCTTACGGGTAAAGCCAGATGAACCCCAGGAACCCTAACAACAGAATCCACAAACTGATGCAAATCAAGAAAGTGGTATCGGCGTCCAACCCGGTTGCGCTTCTTCGGTCTGGTTCAAGATCGCGAATCGCGGCATAGATCTCTGCGTCGGTTAGGTTTTCGATGTTCGACTTCGATTCGTATTTCTTTGCCATAACGTCCTCAATGCATTGAAACTTCGCCGCCTGCTCCCGGCTCGTTCTTGGCCAGCAAGAAAGACAGCAAGAACATCAGCGCGGAAATCACCGCCAAGAGCCAGTACACCTCAACATAAGAAAGGGTTTGAGCCTGTGCCAGCACCAGGGCGTACAGTCGGGCAAGCGCCTGTTCGTGTGCGGAATGCGCGCTTAGTCCGACGTGCGTCAGGCGAATCGTTAACGTGGCGACCGCTTCGTTGAAGCGGGGAGAGTGCGTGTATTCGGCCAAGACGGACTGATGATATTGAGTTCGCCGGGCAATCAATGTAGTCACGGCTGACGTACCTGCGCTCTGCCCGATGTTGCGCATGAAGTTCATCAGGCCGGCAGCAGCGTTGCTTTTTTCTTTTGGCAGACCTACATATCCGGCAGCCGTGAGCGGTACGAACAAAAACCCAACCGGCAGGTACTGCAAGATGCGCATCCATGTTGCGCCGCGAAAACTTATGAGTAGATCAAGGTGCTTGCACGAGAAGTACATGCCAAGAGCCAGCGTGATCCACCCGAATGCCAGCAGGTAGCGCGCTTGGTATCGCGCCAGGAGCCTGCCAACCACAGGCAAAACGATCAGGAGGAGAATGGCGGCGGCAGACAGCACCATGCCGGCTGCCTCCGCCGTATAGCCCATCAAGGTCTGCAAGAACTGAGGGAGAAGCACGGTCGAACTGAACAGGACAACACCCACCACGAAGAACATCACACTCGTACTTGCGAAATTGAAACTCTTAAATAGCCGGACATCCACAATCGGCTCTTTGTGGAACCACTCCCAGATCACGAGCGAGACCAGGCCAAAAACAGCGATGAGGATCAACGCGGTGATGAAATGTGATCCGAACCAATCGTCTTCTTGCCCTTTATCGAGTGCTATCTGGAGAGCGCCAACACCGATGGCGAGCAGACCAAAGCCTATATAGTCGAATCTTCCCACGCCTTTTTTTTCGCGTGACAAATAAGGAGGATCTTCGACTAGCTGGTGGACCAGCAGAATAGCCAGAATGCCTACCGGCACGTTGATGTAGAAAATCCAGCGCCAGGAATAGTTGTCAGTGATCCAGCCGCCGAGCGTAGGACCAATCGCAGGAGCACAGATGGCGCAGACCCCATATAACGCAAATGCTAGTCCACGCTTTTCCGGAGGAAATGTATCGGCGAGAATGGCCTGGGCCATGGGCTGCAGTCCACCACCAAATGCGCCTTGCATGACCCGAAATAAGAGAAGCATTCCAAGGCTTGGAGCGATACCGCATAAAAAAGAACTGACAGTGAAGAAAACGATACATGCCAGGAAGAAGCGCTTGCGCCCGAGCCAGTCAACCAGAAAGCCGCTGATCGGAAGCACGATGGCATTGGCAACGAGATAGCTGGTCAACACCCAAGTGCTCTCATCGTTGCTTGCCCCCAAACTGCCCGCGATGTGGGGAAGAGCCACATTCGCGATACTGGTATCGAGAAATTCCATGAAGGCAGCGAGCGAGACCGCGAAACCAATGACCCAAGGGTTGGCCCTTGGCTTCCACGTTGCCTGTTCAGCCGTAGCTGCAATCGAGTTGCTCATCGGACCCTCACATCAGGCTCGACGGACAACCCTGGCTTGAGCAGTCCTTCGGCATTGAAGTCCTGCCCCGGAGAGCGGTCAAAATCAATTCGTACCGGCACGCGCTGCACAACTTTCACGTAATTGCCAGTCGCGTTCTCAGGAGGCAGCAAGCTGAACACGGAGCCCGTGCCGCCACCGAGGTTGGTGACGTGTGCTTTCCAGGTGCGACCATAGGCATCGACCTTTATCTCAGCCGGTTGACCCGGCCGCATGTGTTCAAGTTGTGTCTCTTTGAAGTTGGCTGTTACCCAGACATCATCGAGGGGAACGACATCCACAAGTTCTTGCCCGATGCCGACGTTCTGGCCGACTTCAGCGTTCTTCCTCCCGATAATTCCAGTGACCGGAGAACGAATCACGACATAGCTGAGGTTAAGTTCAGCCTGATCCAACTGGGCCTTCCGTTGCTCTACTTGAGCGCTGGCAGCATCGGCCTTGGCCCGTGCCACGGAAACCTGCTGAGGAGCAGTCTTAGCATTTCGGAGGTCGGCGTTTGCCTGTAAGAGCTTTCCTTCGGCCTGATGAAGGGCTTGCTCGCCTGCTAGCACAGTCGCGGCAGATGAGGCAACGCCGGCACGATTCGACTTCGCGGCAGCTAAAGCTTGGTCGTACTGTTGGCGTGAAACGTCTTCCTTCGCGACCAGCTCGGAGTAGCGGACCAAGTCTGCTTCGGTTTTGTCAGCGTTCGCTTCGGCCTGTGACAGAGTAGCTCTCGCTGACTCCAGATTTTGTTCCGCTGCTTGTACACCGGCTTCTGCGTTATGAACTGCCGCTCCCGATGAATCGAGGTTGCTCCAAGCTGTCGCAGACGTGACCGGCACGTTCCAAATCGAGCTGGCAGCGCTGGCTTCCGCGTCGGCCAGATTTGCCGTTGCTTGGTCAACCGCGATTTTGTAGTCCTTCGGATCGATAGCTACGAGTACATCTCCGGCGTGCACCAACTGGCCCTCAATAACGTGTACTTCGACTACCTGGCCATTGATGCGGGCGCTGAGTGGCATGACATGCCCATCTACCTGTGCGTCATCTGTGTCTTCGTAGAGGAAGGCGTTGCGAATGAAGTACGCTCCCGCAAGAACAACCACAAAGGCAATTACTCCCGCAATGACTTTGGTCCGGCGCGTCAGAGCCAAGCGGGGTTTTTCGGGGACAGGTTTAGCAGCGTTGGCAGCTGGCTCCGCTGTACTCGACGCTGGCTCAGCCTCGACAATCGGTGGCTCCTCGTCGAGTGCTGCGAGGTGGGCGTCATTCCCATGAGTGTTGTTCGACATCACTTTCCTCCGAGATACTGTTGGTAGTTCGTGCGCGCCACGCCAAGAGCGCGGGCCAGCGAGAGCTTGGCAAAATTGTGGTTGTATAAGCTGGTGATGTACTGATCGTTGGCACTGGCGAGAGCCTGCTCGGCCTGCACTACCTCCAGGCTGTCGGTCACTCCGGAGGTGAAGCGGTCTTTCGACCGGGCGAGACTCTCATTGGCTAGCTCTACATTTCGCTGGGCTACTTCGACTTGTTCTTTTGCGGCGTTGAGATTGAGAAAAGCCGTGCGAACGTCGTAGTCGATCTGCCCACGAAGGTTTTCCGCTTCGGCCTTCCGCTGGTGCAGCACGGATTCGGCTTGGGTGATGTCTCCCTTGATGCGACCACCGGTAAAGATTGGGACGCTGACTCCAGCCTGGAATCCGAATACTCCGTGCGACTGGCCGAACGTCTCGCCAACGTCACCGTAGCTGCCGTTCATTGCTACTACGGGATAGCGTTCACCCTTGGCCGCCGCAAGCGTCTGAGCAGCGGCTTTTTGAGTATCGAGGGCCGCGCGAAAATCGCTGCGAGTATGGTAGGCGGCAGCGAGTGCGTTCTCGAGCGTAGGCGGATTGATATTGGAATACGGAAGCTCGTCGGCTAGTTCGATCTGCTGTCCGAGCGGTAGTCCGATGGCGCGACCCAGCGCTAGCTTTGCGACCGCAAAATTGTTGCGAGCAACACTGAGGTTGTACTCCTCCGTATGCAGCTGAACCTCGGTGCGCGTGACGTCAATGCGCGGAGCTGTTCCCGCCTTAAATTGATCAAGTGCCTGGTCGTAGAGCGCCTTCGCATTGCGCACCTCGGCCTCTTGAGCCTCAATGTGTGAACTAGCTTCGATTACCTGCAGATAGGCGTTGCCAGCAGCGAGCGTCACCGCGTCGAGGACATCCTGATAATTGAGGTTCGCCGCTTGCTCGGCGGTTCGTGCTGCGCGGAAGCGCTGTATGGACTCATAACTGAAAAGCGTCTGACTGGCGCTCGCTTCTACGGTGCTATAGGCGTAGGGGCCAATGATCTGTGGAATGAGCGGTGTCTTGATTCCCAGGGTTGAGGCGCTTACTTGCTCGACATTCTCGGAGACTCCCGCGCTGATCTGCGGTAAAAGCTGGCTCAGCGCAATCAACCGTTGACCGCGCGCAAGTCGGGTGTTCTCTCCGCCCTCGATGGACCCGAGGTTGTACTTGAGCGCCCGGTCAATGGCGTCACGCAGGGTCAGACGAAGAACTTCATCCGTCGCAGTGCCAGTGGGAACGCTCCCGATGAGTGGCCCTTGACCCAAAGCGGAGCTTGAAGTTGTCGCATAGCTCGTTGCGCCGGCTGCACCAACGCTTGATTGAGCCGGCGCGGGTGCTGCGCCGCACGATAAGAGCATCAGAGTCGCTAACGCTACTGCATGCAATCGCAGCCTTCGCGCGCGCCACATCAATTTGGCTAGAAACCAGACGACCAGTAACCCGAGGAGGATTAATATCGGCGCTGAGGCGTAATGCAGCGCCACTTCGACGCGATTACCGACGAAGTAGCCGATCGCGATATAGCCGCCCGCCCAGAGGAAAGAGGCAAGGCTGTCAAAAATTAAGAACCGCTGCACTGCAATCCCTGTTCTCCCGGCCACCAGGGCAGCAAGATTCGAGCAGGAGATGAATTTTGCCGGTACTAACGCATCAGCCGCATGCCGGTTGATGATGCGGAGTGCACGGGTTGTCCAACCGCGAGTCCGCAGGCGAGAGTAATTCGATATCGACCGGCCCGAGCGGCCAACGTGGTACCAGAATCCATCCGCCGCCAGGCAAGCACCGAACGAAGGTCCCATAGCAGAAGCGACATTTACGCGCCCGGAACTTGCAAGAGACCCAACGATGAGTAGCAGCGGCGCACTCGGAATCGGGGCACCAGCTTGTTGAGCCAGAATCCAGGCGAACAGCAGCAGAGCCCCATGTGTCAGCACGTATTGAGCGACGTGGGTCATCAGCTTTTCTCCTGAAGGGCGTGGCGAGTTCTCAGCGCAAGCAGTTTCAACACGTGCTTGCTGAACACACCGCAGCCACGGAATTTCACGCCGCTAATCATCAACCGCAGAAAAAGGTTCTCTCCCTCCTGGTTGATGGCGGTTAAGTCCTTCAGCTCGATAACGAGTTCGCGACCCTCGAGGTCAGCTCTGGCATTTTCGAACGCCGTATTTAGCTCAGCGACCCACGGCGCGATCAACTTCCCCTCCAACACCAGTCGTCGGCGACAGGGAGTATCAAGAATGGAGATCTTCAACATTGCCTTTGCCCTTGCTCGTTATAAGAGCAAGGCCCGCACCAAACTCCCAGAACCGTAAGTCGCTGAATTCTTGGGAGAAGACCGGGAGGAGTCGAAAATGTCGAAGTTGAAGAAGCTGAAAGGGTCGAAATTGTCGAAGCTATCGAATGGAGAGGGGCCGCAGGTTAGGCATATTGCTTCGGGTAAATGCCGAATCTTTTCATGCGCGAGAGGAGAGTCGTGCGATTCATTCCCAGCCGCGCGGCAGCACCGTCAGTACCACCCACGCGCCCCTTACATGCCGTGAGCGCATGTACGATCTGATCGCGCTGCTTTCTTTCATATTCGTAAGCAACGCTGCTTTTGTCGCTCTGTGAATTTGGTCTTTCTCCTGCGACTTGCTTGACTTCATGCAGGGCGGCATGCGCGGACTCATACGTATTTGTCTTTCGCAGTTCCGCGAGCGGGGCTTCAAGCGATTTGCCTCTCGTCAGGAGCACTGCCCGCTCAATGAAATTCTCGAGCTCACGAATATTGCCGGGCCATTCCCAAGTCGTGAGTCCCTTCATGACAGCCGCAGGAACCGCTTCGATGCGCTTCTGCATTTCCTTGGCGAACTTTTGGACGAAATAGCCGACCAGCAGAGGGATGTCTTCTTTGCGGTCTCTTAGCGGCGGAATACGGATCGGAAAGACATTCAACCGGTAATACAGATCACTGCGGAATTCCTTGGTGGCAATCATTTCCTCGAGATCGCGATTCGTAGCCGCCACCAGGCGCACATTCACCTTCCGGGTATGCGTGCTGCCCAGCCGTTCAAATTCGCGCTCCTGCAGGGTCCTCAGCAGCTTCGGTTGAATCTCAATCGGGATGTCTCCTACTTCATCCAAGAACAGAGTGCCCTGGTCGGCGAGTTCTAGTCGCCCAATCTTTTGGGTTATTGCCCCAGTGAATGCGCCTTTTTCGTGTCCAAACAGTTCACTCTCCACCAGCCCAGTCGGGATTGCAGCACAGTTCAGCTTCACGAGGGTGCGCTGTTTGCGACGGCTTCGGTCGTGAATGGCGCGTGCAATTAACTCTTTTCCCGTACCAGTTTCACCAAGCAACAGAACGGTCGAATCGCTGGGCGCAACCGTTTCAACCAGTTCCAAAACGTGCTTCAATGTCGCGCTATTGCCAATGATCTGCTCGAAACCCATCTCGCTACGAAATTCTTCCTCCAAATAGAATTTCTCCTGGGCGAGCTTGTCCTTGAGTTCAGAAATCTCCTGATACGCCAACGCATTTTCAACTGCGATCGCTATCGGCCCTGAGGCCCTGCTGAGGAAATCGACGTCTTCCGGCGAAAATGGAGTCTCTGTCGTGCGTGAAATCGCCAAAATTCCGAGGACCCGGTCGCGATTCACAAGTGGAATGTTGCAAATGGCTTTTATACCCTCCGCAATCACGATGTCGTATACCTCAGGCGCAAATTCGCCACGTTCCCGCCAGTCAAAGACTACCGGTTTCAAGGTGTCCATCGCTTTGTTAGCGGCGGGGCTTGGGGTGACGAGTAACTCTTCCTTGAGGATGCCCTTGCCGTGTGGGAAATCCATGGCAAACAGTCTCGATTTTCCAGATGTTGGGTCGGGCAGCGAAACGCTTACGGCATCGGCGTGCATGACTTCGCGTATATTTGCTGCAATCGCTCGCAAGACCTCCCGCAGATCCAGGCTCGACGCAATCTTGGTCGTCAGATTGAGGAGCAGCTCAAACCGTTCGTTTTGACGCTGAAGTTCCGCTTCTGTGCTCATCGCCCTATCCGAACGCCGCGGATTATGTTCTTGCCTGGCAGGCGGGCTGTGTTCGGACGCGATCCGCCAAGGTACCTGCGATCGATGACAGCGACGAGCTTTCCTCCTCCGGCAAACGTCCAGGCAGCTATGGTCGACCTGGTTTCGCCCCCGAGAATCACAAGATCGAATTTTTCCGATTGCGTCTTAGATACCTGGGCGGTAGAGGTGCTTGCTTTGCTGTTCATCCGACTTTTCCTTCCCGAGCGACAGGCTCACTGTTTGGCTTGCATTGGTGTTCAGTTAGGGTCGGCAATTCTTATCAGATGGCGGTGCGTCCTCCATCAACGGCGAGTTTTGCGCCGTAAATGAAACTGGCACGGTCTGTCGCCAGGAAGACAATCGCTTCTGCTATCTCGTCGGCTGTAGCCGCACGTCGCGCCGGCGCCTGGGCAGCTAGCTGGTCAATACCCTCGCCCATAGCTTCCGTACCTTCCGTGCGCGTCGGCCCAGGAACCACCACATTCACGCGGACACCGCTCGGTCCGTATTCAGCAGCCCAGGTCTTCGTCAACAGATTGATAGCGGCCTTGCTCGATCCGTACAGGCTCATCCCGGGCGCTCCATAATCAGCAACCATGGTCGACACATTTACGATTGCCCCTTTGCCTCTCTCAGCCATTAGCGGAGCAAGCGCGGATACAAGGAAATATGGAGCCTTCACATTTAATGAATAAACGCGGTCAAACTGTTCTTCCGACATTTCATGAGTGGGGCCAAACGGATAAATGCCAGCATTATTGATCAGAATATCGACGTTACCATTTCCGAGTTCGATGGCTTTTGTTGCTACTTCGCGCGCGCTGGCTGCGTCTCGAAGATCGGAGGGAAATGAAATTCGCTTTGCCTCCTGCCGCACGAATTTCGTCGACTGTCTTCTTACCCCGCTCCGCATTCCGCCCTACAACCACAACATGGATTCCAAGCTGGGCCAGTTTATTAGCCGTTGCGCGACCGATGCCGCTCGTTCCTCCAGTGATGAGCGCTGTGGAAGTGTGGCTGGCCATATGCAATTCCTCAATCACAGTTACGGCTGATTGGACTCACGAGAAGCAATCCTGGTTTCAAGAAACCACTAAACTTCAGTCGCCAGCTTGCCCTCTCAGTTGTTGGTAGTACGCCGATTGCGAAACAGATGGTTGAGCAGGTATCCCATGTGGGCTCCAGAGCACCTACACAGCCTTCCGCATCGACAAACGCCCTGATGGCGTGCATTTGTCGTATGACAGTATGGAAGCCTCTTGGCCCTGTACCGCAGCACCGAAGCGCGGTGAATTCATTTTCGTGGTCGGGTGACGCTTGGTGGCGGATTGAACCTTACCCGAGAACCCCCGGATCGAGCTGGTTTTACTGCTCCCCTCCTCTCTGTGAGACATTCGGGCTAAGGTTTCGAGCGGGCCGGCGTCACTTCGACGACGAGGTGCTTCGTGACCGGCTGCTCGCTTTGCGTGCTGAAGTCGGCGATCCCGCGGAGGACATTCAACTCGGGCATATAGCCGGCGGCGCAGCCGCGCAGGATTTCGTAGCGGACGGCGCGGTAGCCGTGCATGGTCCGGTGTGTTCCGTCTCGCGAGTAGCTCGTGATGTCAACGAGAGCGAACTCCTCGAGACCGCGGTCCTGCATGTCGTCTTCGTTCATGTATACGACCGTGCGCAGGCCGTTGAGCCCGCGGTAGCGGTCGTTGTTCGAATAGATCGTGGTGTTGAACTGGTCGTGCGAGCGGACCGTCGTCAGCAGGAGCCGGCCGTTGCCCGGGTCGACGTCGGCGGGAAGCGTGACGGGGGAGAACTCGGCGCGGCCAGACGGCGTCCTGAAGATGCGGTCGCGTGCCGGCTGCGCGATCCGGAAGCCGTGCGGGTGGCGGGCGCGGCGATTGAACTCCTCGAATCCGTCCAGCACCCGCTCCATCGTGTCACGGATCCGGTCGTAGTTGTCGATGTATTCCTGCCATGGCGTCTTGCTGTCCTGCAGGGTGGCCTGGGCCATGCCAGCGAGGATCGCGCACTCGGAGCGCTGGTTGGGGGAGCCTGGTTCCTTCATCCCGTAGGAGATGTGGACTATGGACATTGAGTCCTCGACCGTCACTCCCTGCTCTCCGCTCGCCTGACGGTCTTTGTCGGTCCGACCGAGGCAGGGCAGGATTAGTGCCCGCTTACCGTGCACGATGTGGCTGCGGTTAAGCTTGGTGCTGACCTGGACGGTCAACTCGCACTTCCGCAACGCGTCGGCCGTGTAGGTAAGATCCGGGCTGGCGAGCGCGAAGTTGCCGCCGAGCGCGACGAAGACCTTCACGTTGCCGCGGTGCATTGCCTCGATGGTTTGGACGGTGCCAAGCCCGTGCCCGCGCGGCGGGTCGATCACGCACACCTCTGCCAGACGGTCGAGAAAGGCCACGTCAGGACGATGGTTGATGCCGCAGGTGCGGTTGCCCTGCACGTTGCTGTGGCCGCGGATCGGGCACGGGCCAGCTCCCTCGCGGCCGATGTTGCCGCGCAGGAGCAGCAGGTTGACGATCTCGCGCACTGTGTCGACGCCGTGCTCGTGCTGCGTGATGCCGAGACACCAGGCGATGATTACCCGCTTGGACGCCGTGTACGAGTCCGCGAGCTTCCTGAGGTCGGACTCGGCAACGCCGGAGCCCTGGACCAGGTCGGACCAGGGGGTGGACACGACGAGTGCCCGGTACTCGTCGAAGCCGTGTGTGTGGTATTCGATGAACTCTCGGTCGATCTCGGCCGGGTCCTTGTCCGCCGCCTCGAGTACCGCTTTAGCGACGCCGCGCAGCACTGCCATGTCGCCGCCGATCCGCACCTGCACGTTCATAGTCCCAGTCTTAGTTGTGTGGAAGGTGGCCATGTCAGCGAACTCGTGGGGGACGATCGTTCGCCGCGAAGCCGCTTCGATAAGCGGGTTGATATGGATAAGCTGCGTGCCGCGCCGTTCGGCCTCGGCGAACCAGGTGAGCATCCGCGGAGCGTTCGTGGCGGCGTTGTCGCCCAGCAGCCAGATGGCGTCGGCAGCCGCCCAGTCGCGCAGGTCAACGGTGCCCTTCCCGGTTCCGAGCGCCGCCGTCAGCGCCCGGCCACTGGCTTCGTGGCACATGTTCGAGCAGTCCGGCAGGTTGTTGGTGCCGAACTCGCGCACCCAGAGCTGGTAGAGGAAGGTCGCCTCGTTGCTGAGCCGCCCGGAGGTGTAGAACGAGGCTTGGTGCGGACTCTCCAGAGCTCGGAGCCTGTTGCCGACGAGCGCGAACGCGTCCTCCCAGGAGATCGGCTCGTACTTGTCGGTCTCGGGGTTGTAGCTCAGCGGCTCGGCGAGCCGCCCGACTGCCTCGAGATCGTAGTCGCCCCAGCCGGCCAGCTCGCTGACGGTGTGAAGGGCGAAGAACTCGCGGTCAGCCTTCGGAGGCGCGAGCTCCCACGTCACGTGCTTTACGCCATTCTCGCAGATGTCGAGGTGGAGACCGTCGGGGTCGTCCGGCCACGCGCAACCCGGACAGTCGAAACCGCCGTTTTCATGGTTCATTACGAAGAGCGCGCGGAAGCCCTCCACCGGCTCCCCCGCGCGCTCGAGCACATGGGAGACGCTGCGCGCAGCACCCCACCCGGCGGCGGGATGGTCATACTCGTGTCGGGAGTAATCCTTGCCCGGGGCCGGGCCGCGGCCGAGCGCGGGCTCGCCCGGTGTCGCGCCGAGCATCCGCTGTTCCATATTATGTTTGCCGTCTGATTGATATGCCAAGGCTCCTCCTCTCCTACTGTCCAATTTGAACTGGCGGCAACAGATGGCCGAACGTCAAACAAACCCAAGAATTCCTTTTCGCATTGTTTTCTTGTTTGCTGCCTACTTTGCCGGTGGTGGTCCGGGAACCTTGTAGCCGTCGGTCAAAGTTTCCAGGAATGCGACTAGGTCGTTCTCTTCCTGGTCCGTCAACTTAAGATTGCCGAGCTGCTTCTTGTTGAGGTTCGTCGGATCTTCAGGCACAGGCCAGCATGTGACCTTTTCGCCGGCATCTCCTGCCTTGCACTTAGGCAGCACGTCGCGCGTGTTGTAAAAATGCACCACCTCTTTGAGACTCTTGAAGTAGCCGTTGTGCATGTAGGCCTTCACAAAGTCCGGCGTAGGACGCATGTCGACGTTGCGCAACGTCGGAACCTGGAACTTGGCATCGAATTTTGGAGCCAGCTCGATCCAGTGCGAGTCCGGATTCAATTGGCCGCTATCGCTTTGTAGCGTACGGAGGAACGATCCGACGCCGGTGTCGACATAGGCTGATCCCGCTGGGTTTGCGCGGTAACCGTGTTTGTCGGGCGTAGCTTCGACGTAATACTGCAGCGCGGAATTTCTGGGCACGCCGAGATTGCTGGCGGTGAAGTCGGTGAACAGCGGCTCTTCGCCAGGGCCGCCATCACGGTGACACTCGTTGCATCGTGCCTTACCGCGAAATAGCGCATATCCCCGCTCCTCTAGTGGAGTGAACTTGTCTGCGCCGGCTTGTACATTGTCGTACTTCGAAGTGAACGGACTGACCTCCGGCGAAGCTTCGTAGGCTGCAACGGCCAGGCCGAAGCCGTCATACACGTTGTCGGCGCGCTGGCGGTCCGCTTCGCTGAGATGGACCGGAAGGGGATCGCTACTTGGCGGAGGACCTGGAGTTGCGCAGACTTTCTCAACGTCTGCAGGCCAATGAATCGCAAACGAGTCTGATCCCCAGACGGTCTCGAACAGTTTTCGGTACGGGGCCTTCGATACCCGATATGCGAGACATGCCGAGTCAGGTAAACCCATTTCTACCGGATTGGTCGGTGGTCCTTGGGCTTGTTCGGCGCTCGGACTTTGCAAGCGATAGCCGCTGGCGCGCATGTCCCAGAAATTCCCACCCACAAAGTCGCCTTGCAGCGCGTTGTAATGGAGCACAGGCGCGAAAGTCGCGTACATGTAACTCTGCGGCTTGCGCTGGCTGAATCGTGTCCTCACCGATCCCGGATACGACACCGTGCTGAGATTCAAAGATTGAATCGGGCCGGTGAATCCCGTCTCCGGAGTATGGCAGAAACTGCACGCTTCGTTCTGATTGACGGAAAGATGCTTGTCGAAGAGCATCAGCTTCCCCAGTGTATGGATCTGCCCTTGACGATCAAGCGTGGTTTTGTCCATCTGCCGCAGCGTGTCGGCCTCGATCTGGTCCAATTCAGCAACGACTCTAGCGACGTCAGCGTCGAACCCTGGAGGCATCCGTCCCTGCGGCGTTGAATTGGGAGCAGGCTCCGCACTCGCTCGCAGAGACGCAACCTTGGCCAAAACCAACACAGCGCCAACGGTCAGAAGCCCGACCAGCAATAATTCGATCGTTCGATTGCGCATGGCCCTGTGACCTCCTTGCGCGCTAGATCAGTTAGGACTCACATTGCTCGCCAACTTACCGCAGCATTCCGGCCTTTGCGGCAACTCGGAACTATCCCATCCGCCGCCCAATGCCTGAATCAGCAGCACGGTGTTTGCCATGCGCCGTCCCAAGATATTTACGGCTGTCACTTCATCCGCAAGTGCGCAGTTTGTGCTGTGGTCACTTCGAGATAGCTCGTTACTCCACCCCGGTAGCGAATGTTCGAAAGTTCGAGTGAGGCCTCGGATGCTTGGACCGCAGCATTTTGTACGGTTGCCTCGTGCTCCAGAATCCGCAAGGCTGCGAGGTTATCTTCCACCTGCTGAAAGCCTGCAAGAACCGTTTGACGATAGGACGCGACGGCATAGTCGTACCCCTGTATTGCTTCGTCGGTGACGGCGCGACGGCGACCTACGTCAAACACCGTCACCAATGCCGCTGCTCCGACCGACCACAATGCACTCGGGCCTTGCAGCAGTGTCGTAATGCTGCCGCTTTCGAATCCTCCCGATGCCGTCAGATTCACGAGGGGATAATAGGCTGCCTTGGCAACCCCGATCTGAGCATTCGCGGAGGCCATTAGCGCGCTCAGCAGCGGCGATATCGGGACGCCTCTCCAGCAATTCGGAAGGCACGCCGGCGGGAACTGGACGGTGGAGGGGCGGTCAGCGGCAACGGAGGAAGCGTAAATTCAGCAGGAGGCTTGCCGACCAACACGGCAACCGCATGCTCAAATTGTGCTCGCGCCACGCCGACATCGATCGCTTGAGCGCGGGTTGTTTCCAATTGGGTTCTCGCTTGCTCGACCTCCACATCGGAGGCTAGTCCTCCCTGATAGCGGTCCTGATTCAACTTGAGATGCATTTTCGTATTGGACAACGGTATCTTGCAGAAGCTTCTCTTCCGCATCCAGACTACGGGCCGCGAAGTAATCAAAGGCCAAGTTGGCATGCATGCTGAGATTGACAGCCGCGAGATCGGCGGCGCTGGCTTGCGCTTGGGCGCGATACGACTCGACAGTTCGACGGACACGCCCCCAGATATCTGCTTCGTAGCTCAGCTCAAGCGGCAAGACAAAATCGTTAAAAGTGACGCCGCTAAAGCTCGGGCTGTGGGGTGGACGATTGTTTGAGTATCTCGTCCGGCCAGCCGAGGGATCGGCAGTCACAGTCGGATAATAATCCGCCCTGTAGTATCGCAGCACGGCCCGGGCCTGCTGGTACTGCGCAAAAGCCGCCTTGATATTTTGATTGGAAACCTCGATCTGCTCTTCGAGTTCGTTGAGTCGAGAGTCCTGAAAAATTTCCCACCATTTGTCTCGCCAGCTTCTGGTCGCTGGGTTGGGCAGTCTTCCAGTTTCCCATCTCTTTATAGGCGGGGGGAGTCTCTACTACGGGGGCGGTGGTACTTAGGTCCAACCGTGCATCCAACGAACTGGAGCACCGCGACTGCGAGCAAGGCTTCAACCAGAGTGAATTTCGGGCTTCTTCCCACACTCATTTCTCGAGGCCTCCTCTACTTGGAATCCCCCGGCAAGGTTGCCTGAACGATTTGGACCTCCTGCCCGGAAACAATGGAGTCTGGCGGGTTGACGATGATTTGGTCATCTGCCTTAAGGCCGGCGACAATCTCTATCGTGTTGCCGAAATCGTGGCCCAGCAGTCACGGCAGCAAGCACGACTTTCCCATCTTTCACAATGCCGACACGTAAGCCCTCCGCGCGGAATATCAGAGTATTGACCGGAATCACAAAGACGGATCCCTGCGTCGGGACAGCCAGATGAACCTCTGCATAAGATCCCGTGAGCAGCGTGCCCGTGGGATTTTCCACATCTATCTCGATCAGCAACGTGCGGGTTGTCATATTGATGGCGTCGGCGGTGCGCACGAGCTTTCCCTGAAATTTGCGGCCCGGGAACTCGGCAAGAGTGATATCGGCTGTCATGCCGTCTTTGATCCCTTGCGAGTATTCCTCTGGGACGTTTACGTAAACCCGTAGGGTTCCGGGTTGAGCGATATGGAAGAGATCGGTCTTGACTCCGCTGGCGCTCCCGGAATTGACGAGGTCGCCGATATCGGTGTTACGGGCCGTAACAACGCCATCGAATGGAGCGTAGATTTTTTCAAACGACTGCAGCGCCTGAAGCTGCTTGACGTTGGCCTGATCGGCTTCGACGATTGACATATTGGCGTTGTAGGTACCAACGGCATTGTCCACATCCTGCTGGGAAACAGCCTTGCTTCTTGAGTAACCCCTGGTAGCGATTCTTCGTGATCTCGGCAAGCGCGAGGTTCGCCTTTGCGGTGTCGAGATTGCTGATCGACTGCGCCACCTGCTGGTCGACTTCGGGAGCGTCGATCACAGCCAGCAATTGCCCCTGCTTAACGCGCGCTCCAATGTCGACGTACCACTTCCTCAGATACCCGTTGGTGCGTGCATAGATGGGTGACGAGCTGAACGGCTGTACGTTTCCGGGAAGGATGATCTCCTGCGCGGGTGCGCTTTGTTTTGGCGATATGACCGAAACGGAGGTTATGGCTGCTTGCGCTGTCTCCGCACGCACAGTCCTGGCAGTCCTAACCCGTGACCAGATTCCCCAGAACAGGACAGTGGCCACCACCACTAACGCAATTGTCAGCGCAAGCCATGGTTTGCGCGAGCGTCTTCCCGCCTGTTACATCCGTGGGTGTTTGCCCTTCGGTCGATCTTGTATCTTCGGTTTGAGGCAGCATAGCTAACTCCAATGCCCTGGCCTAGAGTTTGTCTCCTGTTTGTGCCGGCTGCCGGCGTGAACCCTGCAGAACACTAAAAAATGCCGGAACGAAAAGCAGCGTGGAAACCGTCGCGAAAATCAGTCCACCTATTACCGCCCGGCCGAGAGGAGCATTCTGTTCGCCGCCGTCTCCTAATCCGAGAGCCATTGGCACCATGCCGATGATCATTGCAAGAGCAGTCATCAGCACCGGGCGAAACCGTGTGAAGCCTGCTTCTAATGCGGCGTTGACCGAATCGCTTCCTTCCATCATTTTTTCCGTAGCAAAGCTAACCACCAAGATGCTGTTTGCGGTCGCGACCCCCATGCACATGATGGCGCCCATGAGCGCGGGCACGCTCAGAGTTGTGTGGGTTATGAACAAGAACCAGGCAATCCCGGCAAGGGCTGCAGGAAGCGCCGAAATCATGATGAAGGGATCCAGCCAGGACTGAAAGTTGACCACGATCAGCAGGTACACGAGGACGATCGAGAACGCCAGTCCGCTTAGAAGACCAACGTAGGAGGATCGCATGGTTTGAACCTGTCCACGAACAACGACCCGAGAACCGCGCGGTAGTTGCTGGCTTGTGGCACCAATGATCTTGTTGATGTCGCTGGACACTGCCACCCAGGTCACGGCCGGCGACCGCGCCAAAGATGTCAATCACCGGCGCTACGTTGTAATGGGAAACGACTCCCATACCTGTCCCCCGTTGCGTTGCCACCAGGCTGGCCATGAGCGATGGAGGGGCGTTTGGGTCTGTCCCTGTGACCGGGATGTTCTCCAGATCCTGTAACGTGTCCGCGCGGTATTGCGGCGTCTGGGTCGCGATTTGATAGCTGACACGGTTTTTTGGATCGACCCAGAACGTGGGCGAAGTTTGAAAGCTACCACTCAGCGACACGAGCAGATTTTGGGCAATGTCGTGGGCACTGAACCCCAGTTGCTCAGCTTTCGTGCGTTCGACTCTGAGACGAAGATAGGGCTGATCGAAGGGTTGCTGAATCCTCAGATCGGCGGTCCCCGCAACATATTTTAGTTTCGCCAGCAGCGCATCCGCGTAGCGACGGTTGGCCTCAAGGTCGTTTCCCACGATCTGAACGTCGATGGGCGCCGGCAGTCCAAAATTCAAAATCTGCGCGACCATGTCCGCGGGTAGAAAATAGAAAGTCGCTCCGGGAAACTGCTTGGGCAGCATCTGCCGAAGTTGGTGAATGTAGTTGCCGGTGGGATGGTGATTGGCAGACAGGGTCACAAGAATGTCAGCGTCCGATGTGCCGACCGGGGCCGAATTGCTGTAAGAGAGATTGATGCCGCTGTATGGCAGACCGATGTTGTCGATGATGCTTTGGACTTCGTCTGGCGGAATTTGCGCCCGGATGGACTGCTCCACCAGATCACATAAGTTGGCGGTTTCTTCAATGCGCATTCCGGTGGGAGCGCGCAGATGAAGTTTGAAAGTGCCGCTGTCTACGCTGGGGAAAAAATCCCGGCCTAGCCAAGGGATCAGAATTGCCAGAGATCCGAGGGAGGCTGCGAAGAACGCAATCAGGAAAACCCACCGGTGGTGGAGACAGGTTTCCAGGACCCTGCGATATCTGTGCCGAAAGCTCTCGAACGACTCCTCAAAGCGCCTCTGCAACCTGACCATAGGATTACGGCTTTCGTCGCCGGTCTCTCCGTGCCGTATTGGATCGTTTCGCAGAAGATACTTGGCCATCGTCGGGACGATTGTTCGCGAGAGGAAATAGGATGCGAGCATGGCGAACACTACCGCTTCAGCGAGAGGGACAAAGAGATATCGCGCGACGCCAGTCAACAGGAACATAGGAGCAAACACGATGCAGATCGACAGCGTGGACACGAAAGCAGGGAGTGGCGATCTGTGCCGCACTGTCCAGGACGACTTCGTCCATGTCCTTGTCTGGTTCGGCTTCCCGGTTGCGGTTTATGTTCTCGACCTCCACCGTGGCATCATCCACGAGGATTCCAACTGCCAGCGCCAGACCACCCAGCGTCATGATGTTGATGGTTTCGCCAAGCGCGCTGAAGAGAATAATCGACGTCAGAATCGCCAGCGGTATTGAGGTCGCAATGATCAAGAGTGCTTCGCCAACTGCCCAGAAAAGTGAGGATCATGAAAGCGGTCAGGCACGCGGCAATCAGGGTTTCCCGGACGACTCCACTGATCGCGCCTCGGACGAAAATCGACTGATCCGCAAGAGGGCTGATCTGTAACTGGGGGGGAACGGTCGTCTTGATTTGCGGAAGAAGCGCTTTGATTCCCGCGATGACGTTCAGCGTTGATGCATCGCCCGCCTTTTGAATCGTAAGCAATACTGAGCGCTGCCCGTTGACGCGCACGATATTGGTTTGCGGAGGAAACCCATCGCGTACCCAGGCGACATCTCGAATGTAGATCGTTGTGCCGCCGATCGTCTTGATTGGGATCCGATTCAGGTCCGCAATCGTCTGCGGTGCTGCGTTGGGAATCGAAACATCGTATTCTTTGGGGCCGATCTTAGCCGTGCCTGTAGGCAGGATCAAATTCTGCAGGCTGATCGCATTGACAACATCCAGTGCAGAAAGGCCTTTCGACTGCAGCGCCGTCGTATTCAGATCCACCTGTACCTGACGTTGTTTACCCCCATAAGGGTAGGGCACCGACGCCCCAGGCACGGTGATGAGCTGCGTGCGAATGAAATTCAGCCCATAGTCGTTGAGTTCTTGCTCCGACAGATTTTGCCCCGAGAGGGCCAACTGAAGGATAGGAACACTCGATGCGCTGTAGGCGAGAATGAGCGGCGGCGTCGTTCCCGTGGGCAACTGCCTGAGCTGAGTCTGGGAGACCGCCGTGATTTGTGCAATCCCGCGCTCGATACTTGCCGTCGGTTGCAGGAACACTTTAACGACCGCAATGCCATATAGAGACTGCGACTCGATGTGCTCGATGTTGTCGACAGTGGTAGTAAGCGCCCGCTCCGTCACACTAACGATGCGGTCGCTCATGTCCTCAGGGACGAGACCGTTAAAGTTCCAGATGATGCTGACGACGGGAATATTGATATTCGGGAAAATGTCCGTTGGGGTGCGAACAATCGCGAGCCCGCCCATGATCACGATGAGTATTGACACCACAACAAACGTGTAAGGCCGGCGTAACGCGAGTCGAACGATCCACATAGAATTTTTTCCCGTTTCTTCAGATGCGGTTGGTTGGAAGTTCGCCGTCGAAAATTTCGTTTAGCCCGGGCGAGAGCTTCCGAGGCTGCCAGCATTCCGAACCGGCCTACAAAATCGCGGGCATTGCCCCGCTCCTCGGTCCCTACCGCAAACTGCATGTCGCTTTCCAATCGACTGCTGGGTATCTTAGCTGCCTATTTTCATAGGTATGAGGCAATTGAGAAAGTGGGGAACCCGTCGTGAAACTGCGTCCCGCGGTTGACACAGCGTACGGATTTCGACACGCTTCCGTTGCCCGGATACGGGGTCGGAACTATGAGTCATGCCCGGGTGGCGCCGGGCATGATCCTTGTCAAGATATTTACCTCGAAGGGTTCTGCCACCAATGCCCCGATGCTCTGTTCCAAGTGCTTAAAGTGAGGGGTTGCTACGTGTTGATCGAGCGCAGCTTGGCTTTCCCATGTTTCGTAGAAATAGAAGTCGCCCACTCGAGTCTGACTTCGTAGAGTTCATACAATTTGCATCCCGGCTCGGCACGTGTGGGAGTTAGCATGCCCTGCAGCAGTGCCCTGAGTTGATCTTCCTTTCCTTTGCGCGCCACGGATCTTGCAATCACCTGTACTTCAGCCATTGTTGTTCAACCTCGCTCCTTCCTATTGGCTTTCCTGTGCAGCCCGTCGATGCGCTGCTACTTCAAAGCTGGATCAATCAACGTCAGATCTGTTGCCGGGTCAAGCCGCTTCTGCATCGTTTTCGGATCGACCGTGACCATTACCTCCAGCGTGGGGGATACGTGCGCATCGAGAACATGGCCGCCCTGGGTTGTACCGTCTGGATTCCCCACCACCATGTGCGTATGAACTACCGGCTTTCCTTGATAGAGCGCGATGTCGCCGCTCATTCCGATGACCTCGTGCTGACCTTCGATGGGAATCTTCTTGTACATTTTGCGTTGCGGATCGAACCACCCCAGGGTTGCTCCACTCACCGCACCAATAGCGGTGAAATGCGCGCTCGTAACGTGGTACTTCTCCGCAAACTCCAGCAATCCGGAGAAAGCCTCGTCTCCCTGGTAGAAGATGACCGCATATTGCTTCGTCTGGTCTCCAGGGTTCAGCAACTGAACCTGCATCTTGGGAGCTTTGCCTCTGGGAACGGCTTCTGACGGAGAGACATAATCGCTTGTCGTTCCTTGCGAGTACCCCGTCACGGTGGCCACTCCAATCAATAGCAATAACGGAACCAAACAGCGTTACTTTGCTCATAGACTTCTTCACGTTAATTAGGTTTCAAATTTCCGTGTGCGATTTGGAAATGCTCTCTGCTCATGGGAAATAGCAACTGCGGTTCCAATCCCGCGGAAAATTGATAAAGCTCAAAGGTCTACCGAATCCGCCGCCATGCCTCGCTAAATCCTTCGATCCGTTGGCCTTTGCTTCCACTAGGAAATCGGTTGTCATCCCTTGTCCCGCCCCTGGGTTAGTTAGTCCGAGACCATATCCGGACGAGTGGTGTCAACGGGCGGTCGCTCAGCGCTTACAGCGCCAGCACTGACGAGAGCGTGCTCTTTCCCCAAGTGGAGGACTCTTTTGACTCATGCACTCAGCTCCGCCTCGCCCCCTGCCGCCATTGGAACTGGACTTGCTACGACGTACTGGGGGGAATGAGCCTGAGGTTCCTCTTGAGAATCCACCCTGGTCTCCACCATTTCGCAGAGAAAGGGAAACTCTATGAAACGTCTTACCGCAGCCCAGGTGAAACTTGGATTCATTGGCCTGGGTAACATGGGAAGTCGCATCGCAAAACGGCTGCTCGATCATGGCTACCAACTCCAGGTCTATGACCGGGATGTCGCGAAGGCACAAGCGATTGCTTCGCAGGGCGGCATCGTTGCTAAGAACGTTCTTGAATTGGCGCGGACTGTCGATGTGCTTCTCTCCTGCCTGACCAACGACCAAGTAGTTCAGAGCGTCTATACCGGCCCTGAGGGGGTGTTGGCTGCAGCGCGGACAGGAACCATCGTGCTCGAGATGAGCACGATCTCTCCAGAGTTGTCACGCGACTGTATAAGCTAGGTTCCAGAGTTGGCGTCGAAGTGATGGATGTCGCCATCTCGGGCAGCACTCCTGCGGCGGAGTCAGGCTCCCTGACACTTCTCGTAGGCGGCAACGAAGAGCTGTTCCGCGTCGCTGAGCCAATCTTCCAGGCGATCGCAAAACAATTCCATCTTATGGGTGGCCCGGCTCGGGAACTGCCATGAAGTTGGTCGTCAATACGCTGCTGGGTATTGGTATGCAAGCCATCGCTGAGGCCGTTGTCTTGGGGGAGAAGGCTGGTCTCGATCGAGAGCGGTTGCTCGAAGTCTTAGCACAGACGGCCGTTATCGCTCCAGCTCATGTGGGAAAGCTGGCGCGGGTCGCGAGCAACGATTACAGTCCGCAGTTTCCCCTGCGTCTGATGAACAAAGATTTTCAGTTGATTCTGGCGGCGGCGGCACAAGAGCATGTCCCGATGCCTGTGACAGAAGCGGCGTTTCGCGTCAATTAGGATGAACTGGCACACACCAAAAATGAAGAGGACTTCTCGGTCGTCCTGCGGCGAATGGAAGAACTTGCGGGGATCGCTTCTGTTCATTCAGCCCCGGGTACGAGGTAATCCCCAGTGCGGGGCGTTTCTTAGATTTCGATAGAAGGAGCATCAAGCAATATGAAAACGCAGACGCGAAAGTGGATTGGGCTGGCGATGTTGTGCTTAGTTCTTTTGCTGCCTGGAACGACGGTTACAGGGCAGCAGCCCAAGATTGCCCAGGCAACAATCCCATTTCAGTTTTGGATTGGGGACACTCTTCTTCCTGCCGGCGATTACCAGATTGAACATGTGGTTTCCTCGACTTTAGTGATGTTCCGCAGTAAGAACGGCGAAACTTCCCAAGACGCGTACATGGTTCCCCTCGACGACAGCGTCGTGGAACCGGAACAGGCCAAACTTATATTCCGAGTGCAAAACGGCAGGCATTCTTTGTACGCGCTCTGGGGAATCAACGGCAAGCGAGTGATGACAGCGGAATCCGGACGGCCAGCACCCGCGAAGGAGAACCTCCTCGGCGTGGCTGTCGTCTACCGCTGACGGCTAATGAGTCCGACTTGAGGAAAACGCCGGCTGTACCCCTATCCGGTCCACGACCGTTGGCGAACTAGGCGACACGTGACTTGACTTGAACTTGCGGTTGCGGCGGCATCGCAGGACCAATCCCCGCGCCCGTGCGTTCAATAGCGGTGGCGATCTCCTCCAGATCTGCAGTGGTCAACTCGAGACTTGCGGCTGCAATCCAGCCATCTACCTGCTGCGGTGAGCGAGCACCGACAATAGCTGCCGTGACGCCGGGCCAGTTATTAACCCAGGCCACCGCAATTGCAGATACGGTAGTGTTGTAGCGCTGCGCGATCGGGCGCAAGGCGTCTCGCAACTCCAGATTGCGGCCCAACTTTGGCTCCAGGAACTCAGGAGAGCGGCGCCGCCAATCATCCTCAGCCATGTTCGCAACTCTCTCCGCACTGAAGCGATCCGTTAGCAGTCCTGATTGCATCGGGCTGTAGCAGATAACACCTGTGCCGTGCGCTGCGCACCATGGAATCTCGCGTGCGGCTGCATCACGGTGAATCAACGAGAAGGGTGGTTGCAAGGAATCGACGTGCTTGATTGCCTCGCACCTTTCGAGGAGCGACACATCGAAGTTGGAAACTCCAGCCATCCGTATCTTGCCCTGCTCGACCAGCTGCGCCATCTCTCCCCAGGAATCTTCAACGGGCGTGCCAGTTTCATCGGGCCAATGGAACTGGTAAAGATCAATGCGTTCTATGCCGAGCCGCCGCAGGGAAGCCTCGCATTCCTTGCGAATCAATTCTGGCTTGAGGACTCGTCGCGGCTCCGCCTTGCGATTGCTGTCATCCCAGACCAGGCCGCACTTGGTGAATACCATGGGCCGCTCGGATGCCGGTAGCTCTCGCAGCAGGAGGCCGACCACCTCCTCGGAATGACCCAAGCCATAAACCGCCGCGGTATCGATCCAGTTGATGCCTTGCTCGAGCGCATGGCGAATGGTCTGAATGGACTGGTTATCGTCTTGCGGTCCCCAACTGTAGGCCCAGTCGCCTCCACCGAGTGCCCAGGCTCCAAAGCCAGTCACAGTGATTAAGACTCCACTTGAGCCCAGCGAACGCTTACGCAAACTCATAACTACTTCCTCCTCTTCCTCTGAACGTCAGATTCTTTCACCGCGATCCCACCAGCTCAGGGACCCCTGCAAGTTGCGCGTATTCTTCATCAGTCAATTGCAGTGCGGCCGCTGCAACATTCTGTTCGAGATGTTCGATCGACGAAGTCCCCGGGATCGGCAGCACGATGGGAGATCGCCTCAGAAGCCACGCTAGTGCTATCTGTGTTGGACTCGCCCCATGTGCCTGTGCGATTCGATGCAGCACTTCACCGGCGACCCTACCTGCGCCAAGCGGAAACCATGGGATAAAAGCAATTCCATTCTGCTGACAGTAATTCACCACGTAGTCCCATTCACGGTCGGCAAAACTGTATCGGTTCTGCACTGAGACGATCGGCACAATCCTGCGCGCCCGCTCGATGTGCTCTTGTGTAACGTTAGATAATGCAACCAGCCGAATCTTTCCTTCGCTGCGCAACTGGGCGAGCGTTTCCACTGACGCCTCGAACGACACAACGGGGTCCGGAATGTGCAGTTGATAAACGTCAATGCGCTCCAGACGCAGCCTCTTAAGGCTACCCTCAACTGCTTCGCGCAGGTGAGCAGGAGTGGCATCGTGAGTCCACTGATTCGGACCGGGACGGTTCCAGCCTCCCTTGGTCGCAATCACGAGGCCAGCCGGGTAGGGAAACAGCGCCTCGGCGATCAGCTCCTCATTTGTATACGGACCGTACGAGTCTGCGGTGTCGATGAATTGCACATCCAGATCCACGGCGCGTCGAAGAACCCCCAGCGCCGCCTGCTTATCTCGCGGCGGGCCCCAGATGCCTTCTCCGGTAAGCCGCATCGCCCCAAAGCCAAGCCGATGCACCGTCAATTCGCCGCCAAGCGAAACATTCCCAGCCAAAGTCGCCGAAACTTCTTTCTTGTTCACCACTGACCTCCAAGACTTTCCTTCTTGCGTTTTCAATTACAAGTGCTTACTTACTGGCATACTTCGTGGGTTGAATTTCATGGATTCTGACACCCGCGCTTTTCTGGCTTGCGGCGCCGGTATAGCTGATGCGCCAGATGGAGTTCGAGCCGTCGTCAGTCATCATCAACGACCCGTCCTGAGCTACGGTGATACCTACGGGTCTCCCCCACACGTGACCGTTATCGACCACAAATCCGGTCACAAAATCCTCGAACTCGCCGCTCGCCCGGTTTGTCTGGTGCATGGGAACGCGTATCACTTCGTATCCCACGCGCACCGACCGGTTCCACGACCCGTGCTGCGATGCAAAAATGTCTCCCTGATATTCAGCCGGGAATTGTTGGCCCTCATAAAACGTCATCTGAAGGGACGCAGTATGGGGCTGCAACAAGACGTCGGGCACAACTGTTTTGTTTTTCAACTCCGGATGTTTTCCCTCATGGCGTGGATCCTGATGCCCGCCGATGTACCACCATGGCCACCCATAGAACCCGCCTTCCTCGACATGAGTGATGTAGTCGGGCACAAGGTTGTCTCCCAGCCCGTCACGTTCGTTAGTCGAGCACCACAATTCGCCGGTCTTAGGATTGATCGCCAGCCCGGCTCCGGCATTGCGAATCCCGTACGCGTACACGCGCATTCCCGAGCCATCGGGATTGAACTCCAGAATGTCGGCTCGATTCTTCTCGTCCGGATGGCTGTCAGGGTCGTCCACATTCGAAGACGATCCGACCGCGACAAACATTTTCTTGCCGTCAGACGTGAACTGCACGTCGCGGGTCCAATGCCCTCCACCATGGGGCAGGTCGGCGATGTGCTGCGCCGGCCCGCTTGCCTTCAAGTCTCCATTTCGATACGCAAAGCGAACGACTGCGTCGGTGTTTCCTACGTACACCCATTGTGGATCGGGGCCGGGAGGATAAAAGGCAATGCCGTAAGGCTGATTGAGTCCCATCAGCGAATACGCTGGTCTGCTGCGGTTTGCCATCGCCTGTGATCCCACGAAAGACTTCTGATCTTTCCGCTGCTGCTGTCGGCTACGAAGAAGTCGCCATTGGGGGCAGTCCGAATCGCTCTCGGATTATCCAGTCCCGTCGCGTATTGCTGCACCGTGAATCCGGAGGGAGCTTTCGGCCACATCCGTCAGGACGAGGAACCACCTTGGGTCCATTGCCGGCTGACTCGGTGGCATACGGCGCCGGAAGATCTTGCACTGTGATCTTGTGCTCTTTCCCGGGCTGTTCATAGCGGAAATCTGTAAACGGCGGTTGTGGAGGCGGGGCGTTCGTCGCGACCGGCATTGTCTTCGCGGACGTTGACTCAGCCGCTGATGAAGTCGTGCGAACCCTTCAGCGACTTTAGATAAGTAACGATCTGCCATCGTTTCTGTTCGGAGAGGTTGGCCCAGGCCGGCATGCCGTTGTTGACAGACCCGGTGGTGATGAACCAGAACACCCCTCCATCCGATGCTGATTGAGTCGGTCCTTTCGATAACGCCGGCACGTTCCCGGCTCCGCTTCCGTTCACGCCATGGCAGGAACTGCAGTTCGCCGCGTAAAGCTTGGACCCGCCACCGCGCTTGCGTGTTGTCCCGCGTATGGGTTCTTCAGTTGAGCGCTGGACGGCGGCGCGTTATGAAAAAGTTTGCCTTGTGCCGCCATCTGCAAAGCCGGCAAAATGTAAGGAACGGCGAATATCGCTGCGGTTAGGAAACGTGAGTAAAAACTCACTTTCAAGATTGTCCTCCACTTGAAGTCTGCTGACTGCCGGCCCAGCGAAAGTTAATAGCCCCGCAATAACGTAATAGTTAAGGCAAGTTCCTTGCCATTCCGCGCGGGCGCGATTCTACAACGAATTTAATCGGCCGATACTCTCGTCTCCTCACCGACAGTGTCAATCTCTCGACGTGGCCGCCTAGTTGCCGACACTCGGACAACCGATCTTTTTTGCCCCGAGTCGAGACGGATTTAGCGACTTAGGATTGAGACAGCTTCTGCGCTTCCTTGGGCCCTCAAGTAACTTCGATGCAACGTGGCACACAGAATGTTCATCAGAACGATCGACGCTATCTGGTTGTTGAAGCTCAAACTGAATTGCGCAGGAGGCCCCATGATTCTCGAAAATAACGACTTCCCTCAATCGCGCAGCGATTACTCCGACCGCTCGCCATCGCCTGATGCAATGCTCGAGAATCGCGACTCCGGCGTGAGCCGGCGAGAGTTCATCGGCATGACGGCTGCAACCCTTTTGATGGCCGGAAAACTGAGTGGATCCGCAAAGCCCGAGACCAAGAACGGAATTCCGTATCGAACGCTGGGCCGCACCGGTGAAAAGGTTTCTGTGATCGGGCTCGGAGGGTACCACCTCGGCAAGCAGAGCGATCCCGGAGAGAGCATTCGCATTATTCGCACGGGAATCGACGAAGGGATCAACTTCCTCGATAACTGCTGGGACTACAACGGCGGCGAAAGCGAAATTCGAATGGGCAAAGCCCTGCGCGATGGTTATCGCCAAAAAGCCTTCTTGATGACCAAGATCGACGGTCGCGACAAAGCCACTGCGGCAACGCAACTCGATGAATCCTTGCGACGGTTGCAGACCGATCGAATCGACCTACTCCAGTTCCATGAAGTGATTCGCGATACCGATCCGGACCGTATTTTTGCCGCAGGCGGAGCGATCGAGGTCGCACTGCAAGCGCAAAAGGCGGGCAAGGTCCGCTACATCGGCTTCACTGGCCACAAGAGCCCCGACATTCATCTCAAGATGCTGGCTACCGCCTCCCAGCACGGCTTCGCCTTCGACACCGTTCAGATGCCTCTCAACGTAATGGACGCCCACTTCAACAGTTTCGAACAGAAGGTTTTGCCGGTGTTGACTAAGAATGACATCGGAGTGCTTGGCATGAAACCGATGGGCGACCACTTCATCCTCGGGAGCAAGACCGTTACAGCGCTGGAGTGTCTGTACTACCCTATGAATCTTCCGACCAGTGTCGTCATCACGGGCTGCGATTCGCTCCCAATCCTTCAGCAGGCGCTTCACGCCGCTCGCAGTTTTCAGCCGATGGACTCTTCCCAGGTTGCAGCGCTGCTCGCAAAAACGGCAAAGGCCGCCGAAGCGGGCCAGTTCGAACTTTACAAAACTAGTCATCAGTTTGATGGCACGGTGGCCAACCCACAGTGGCTCGGCTAGGAACAGAACGCCCCCGAATCGCCGGCGCTACATTTGCGGCAGCGAGTTCGACCCCAGCAGTACGGATGCCCGCGAGTTGTCGCTGCTTTCCAGGTGGGGCCGGGAGATCCCGAGCTTTTTCATCTTGTGGATCAGCGTAGTGCGCTTCAAGCCCAGTCTGGACGCGGCGCCTTTCTGGCCACCGATCACCCATCCGACAGATTCAAGGGTGTGCACAATCAGGTTCCGTTCGGAGTCTTTCAGAGTAGTGGCAGCTGCCGGCGAACCGGTGACACTATGAGTCGCTGTTGTTGGCAAAGGATTGGGAAGCACACCATCGTCGGAAAGAATCACAGCCCGCTCGACCAGGTTTTGCAGCTCGCGGATATTGCCCGGCCACGGATAGGAGGCGAGCGCGGTCATTGTTTCATCAGAGATCTGCTCAATCTGTTTACCCATCCGACGCCCAAACATCTCTACAAAATGGTTTACCAAGGCAGGAATGTCTTCGCGTCGCTCCCGCAACGGAGGCAACACGACCGGGAACACATTCAGACGATAGTAGAGGTCGCTGCGAAATTCGCCGCGGTTCACCATCCCGGTCAGGTCGCGGTTCGTCGCGGCCACCAGCCGAACGTCCACTTGGTGAGTCCGGGTGCTGCCCAGGCGTTCGAACTCCTGTTCCTGCAGGACACGCAGCAGTTTCGGCTGCAGCGCCGGCGGAATATCGCCTACCTCGTCCAGGAAGAGCGTGCCTTTATCAGCCAACTCGAAGCGGCCAATCTTTTGTGCTATGGCTCCGGTGAACGCGCCTCGCTCGTGGCCAAAAAGCTCGCTCTCCAGCAGGTCGAGAGGAATGGCAGCGCAATTCAGCTTTACGAACGATCGTCCGCACCGCGAGCTGATGTTGTGAATGGCGCGCGCGATCAGCTCCTTGCCGGTGCCGGTTTCTCCCTGGATCAAAACCGTGGAATCGGTGGACGCAACTCGTTCCACCTTTTCGAGCACTGACTCCAGTGCCGGACTATTTCCTATGAGCTGTTCAAATCGGCGCGGACTGCGGTCCGGTCATCCGATCCGGTTCTATCGAAAGCTTCCACAGAAACCTCCTGGTGCCTGCGCGACGAAGTGGGCTCAACTCTCCAGAGCTGCTCGAACACTCTCGAGCAGGGCTTCGTCATCAAAGGGTTTTGCCAGGAATTCCACGGCGCCCGCTCGCAACGCCTGCATCCGCATTTTTGCGTCGCCGTGTGCCGTGATGAAGATAGTCGGAATCCTGCAATGCTCGGCGTTCAGCTTGGCCTGCAGTTCCAGACCCGACATTCCCGGCATGCGGATGTCCGCGATCAGACATCCAGTCTGATGCTGTTGGCCCGACTTCAGAAATTCTTCCGCCGACGCAAACGCTTGGGCCGGCAATCCGACCGCTTTCAGCAGGCCCTGCAACGCGCTCCGCATCGAATCATCGTCATCGACTATCGCAACTAGATTGTTCTTCCCTTGGATGGCCATGATCGGAAGTTAGCAGTTCGCCAATCGGCCGCAATTATGCTTTGGTATAGGTGTGCCAATCCTCTGGCACTTAGAGCTCGGAGGAATGCCGAGGATAACTGTGTATGCGAGGTTGCGGGACTCACCTACCCGTTTGGGACTCGGAAGCTCAAGCTTCGCCGCCATTCTGACCAACTCCGCTAGCGATTCGGCCTGCATTTTCTGCATCACGTGCCCACGATGAACCTTCACAGTGATTTCGCTGGTCCCGAGTTCAAAGGCTATCTGCTTGTTCAGCATGCCCGAAACCACCAGACCCATGACCTCGCGCTCACGAGCGGTCAGTGAGTCATAACGCTTTCGCAACTCGGCAAGCTCACTCTGCTGTTGGCGGGTCGCTCGGTCGCGCTCCAGGGCCTGGTGGATCGCATCCAGCAGGTCCTGGTCTCGAAAGGGTTTGGGCAGGAACTCGACCGCGCCCGACTTCATGGCCCTCACGGTCATCGGAATATCTCCATGACCGGTGATGAAGATGATGGGAATCCGGACGCCCGCGTCAGCCAGTTCGCGCTGAAAGTCCAGGCCGCTGACACCAGGAAGTCTCACGTCCAGAACCAGGCAACTTGGCCCGTCCGGATGCTTGCTGCGCAAGAACTCTTGCGGCGATCGCAAAGGTTTCGGAACGCAAGCCCACCGATTTAAGCATGCCGTGGATAGCATCGCGCACCGAGGCATCGTCATCGATGACGAACACGGTCGGAGGATCTGCGAGCATCATTCCGTGCGCCTCGGCTTTGGTGGGCAGGGTGAAAAAAAAGCTTGCGCCTCGCGGAAAGTTGTCGGCAGCCCACAAGCGACCGCCATGCGATTCCACGATAGAGCGGCTTATCCGAAGTCCCATACCCGTGCCCTGCGGCTTGGTGGTAAAGAACGCGTTGAAGATCTGGTCTGTCTGCTGCTGGGGAAGCCCTACGCCGGTATCGCTGATCGACACCATAAGTTGCTCGTCTTCAGCTCGCTCTGACTTGATGGCAAGCTCGCGCGTCCCATCTACATCCTTCATCGCGTCGATGCTGTTGAGGATGAGGTTCATCATGACCTGCTGCAATTGCACGCTATCGCCCATGAACTGGGGAAGGTCTGCCGCCAATTCCGCCCGGAGCGCAATGGAGTATCGAGTTGCCTCGCTGCGAAGAAGGACAATCAGCTCTTGAATGAGTTCGTTCACATCGACCAATTCCCGCTGGGGAGTACCCTTGCGGAAGAGTAAGCGCACCCGGCTGACGATTTCCGCGGCACGGGTTGCGTCTTTGACAACTCTAGAGGCGGCCGCTCGCGCCTCTTCCAGGTCGGGTTGATCACGCATCAGCCAGCGCAAGCAAGTATTGGCGTCAGTGACGGCGGCCGCTATCGGCTGATTCACCTCATGCGCCAGAGAGGCGGTCAATTCGCCCATGGTGGTCACCCGGCTGATGTGCGCAAGATCTGCCTCAAGCTTGCGCAGTCGCTCGCGCTCTTCCTCGGCCTGCGTTCGTTCAGTGATGTCCATGCCCGTACCCACGAATTCGACTAATTCTCCGGAAGCGCTGAAAACGGGATGCCCCACCGAGCGGAGGTATTTGGTCGAGCCGTCCGGGAGAACCGTGCGGAAATCAACCTCGAAGTCTGATCGCTCACGAATCGCTCGTTCGACTGCGCGATCGAAAGTAGCCCGGTCCTCCGGATGGATGCGCTGATAAGCTACATCGAAGGAAGGAGAATCGCTTTCCGGATCGAGCCCAAACAGCCGATACTGCTCCTGCGACCAGTGGACGTTCTCTCTGCGCGCTACGTTCCAGGCCCAACTTCCTGTGTGGGTCAGCCTCTGCGCTTCTGCTAAGTATGCCTCGCTCTCCCGGAGCGTCTGTTTCACTTGTGTCGCTTTGGTGACATCCATCACTGCACCTACGAACTCTATGCTCCCCGATTCCTCGTTTAAGGCACGAGCGACAATGTGGACATGCTTGACCGAACCATCCGGCATCAGCAAGCGATGTTCAAGGTCAAAATCCTTCCCCTCCTGCGACGCCCGCTCGATTGTTTGTCGCACAACGGTAGCGTCCTCCGGATGAACCCGCTGGAGAATGAGCTCCACAGTCGGTGTCGTGGTTCGGTCGTATTGAAAGATTCGAAAGGTTTCTTCTGACCACACGATCTCGCCGGTAAAAACCTTCCAGCCGAAGCTCCCCGTATTGCTTAGTCTTTGTGCTTCGGCCAAATATGCCTGGCTGCGCTGAAGCTCAACCTCGGCATGCTTCCGCTCGCCGCTCTCTGCCTGCAAAACCTCGTTGGTTTTCTCGAACTCTCGAACCGTTTCTTTCAAGTCGTCGCGCGTCCGCCTAAGTGATTCTGTAGCGCTCCTTTGGGTAGCGCTTAGAGCCCCCACCAGCAGAGCTGCTAACACAAAAACGAAAGCGCGCGGCATCTCTTCAGGCTTCACACGCAACAAATACAGCGGTTCCAGGAAGTAATAATTGAAAGCGAGAAGGGCAAGTGCAGTCGCGAATAACCCTGGCCCAAATCCACCAACCCACGCACTGAGCATCACGGCGCAGAGAAACAGCGACACGGAAGCAGCTTGCAAGTGGAATGACGGAAACCGCGAGATGACCAGTACAACGGTCACCGCTAGAACGGCGATCCCGTACCTCCAAATCAAAGGCGGCTTACGCCACAAAAAAGAGTCGGAATTTGACATACCTCGGTCCCAGCGATGCGGGGGCACCGGCTCCGTGCGAGCAAAATCTTAACATCAGGAAGCGTGCTCGTAGGAGTTGACCTGCTTCGCAGTGAGCAAGCTCTTCAATCCGGAGATGAGGTTCGTAAGCGACTGATTGGCGCTGATGCAAGCATCCACGTATTGCGGCAAGCGGTCGATCGGGTCGCGGCACAGCAGGATGATCGGAACATCTGGGCGAACCGCTTTTAGGCTTCGCGCCACATCCAAGCTGGTCTGTTCTCCCTCCTGGCTATGCAGGACAGCAGCAGCAACCGGATGCAAGATGAACAACAGCGCAATCGCCTGCATTGTGCTTGTGGTACTTACAACTTCATACCCGGCAGCCTCAAGTGCGACCGATACCGGATCACCGCAAGTTGCCCGGTTGGATATGTAGAGAATCGTCTCGCGAGTCATTTTGTTTGGCCTTCGCTATCGAACAAGCACGCGAAGTTCCATTTGCCCTGACCGATGGAATAGAAGCCTGTGTGTGTGTTACCGGCTGTCTCTTTGACTCCGAGATAGCAAACGAGCAGTACCGCTTGCGTGCGTCGGTTGACAGATATGGCACAATCCCGACGCCTATAACCATCTCGCCGCCCGCCTGAGTGCCGCACCATCGCGAGGTGGCACCTCATGTCAAAGATTCTGCCGCGCTGTCCTACTGAGGGCACATGCTGTCAATGGTTGTCGACCAGTTGACAGTGCGATGCGATTCCTCGCAGTCACAACCCAGGTCGACTTTCGTCGCAACTCAAACATTCCCAGCAACATGTGAAATGCAGACCTCAATCCGCGAGGATGGCGAGACGATTGCAATGTATGGAGGTGATCGATCACCAGTCCTGTATTGCAAGCGTTGAGCTCGTCATTCAGGGCTGCGTGAACCCAACACCACTAAGGAGAAACAAATGAAGTACACCGCAATCGTTGCACTTATGTTGATGGTCCCTATTGCCCTCTTGGCAGCACCGAAGGACTCAGCAAACATAACGTTCACAGAAACTGTCACCATCAATGGAACCGCGGTCCCCCCGGGGGACTATCACATCGTCTGGCAAGGGACGGGACCATCAGTGGAGGCCACCATCCTTCAGGGGAAGAACGTACTTGCCACTGCGCCGGCCACACTGGTAAACGCTAAAACCCAATACGACGGCGCCATTGAGACCAGCGACGGAAACGACAACTCGAAAGTCCTCGAGGCTATCGACTGGAGCAACCGGTCATTACGCTTTGGTCAGGAAAATGCAAGTTCACCCAGCACCGGCGCGGTAAGTGAAGCGAAGTAGGGTAAAAGCGAAGGCGCGGACGTATCCCGCGCCTTCTGCTCTACCTGCTGTCATTGATGAGCCTTTTATGGCCTCGCCGTCATCTCAAGGAAGAGATTTCCTTACAGCGACGTACGCAGGACATGATGCGCGAACAGGCACAGACCGCTCCTTTCATCGACGGACTCTACGGAAAATTGATTGAAGGAGGGATCGAGTATTTCTTCCCCTCGGCGAAGTTCGATTTGCTCGATCCTGACCCCGACACAAGCGACCATCGGATCACGCAGACTTCTCGCGGTACGTCGCTGATCCTGAATTGGCTCGGATCCCGGTATTCCCTCACGCGAGATGAACCTTTCTCCGAATCGGAGTTGAAGCTGCTAACCGGTATCGGCGCGGTTCTGGATTCCCGCTACCGGATGATTGTTGACGCTACACGTGTCGAGCAACGATTCGAACTCTTTCGAGGCCTCCCCGAGGATCGACACGTTTCCGCCTTTATCGACGGCGCTCCTTATGCGCAGAGAGTATGGGAAGGACCCGATCGAGTGGAAGACGCGATCGAGGTACTTCGCACCAGTTCGCTCAGCACCTACGAAAACCGGCGCATTTCGACTGGCGTGCTTCTCTTCGGGAAACACCGGGATCCTTGCCACGAAGTGCCGGTCACCCCCTCCGGTGCTCTGCGCTACTCTCCAGCCTTAACTTCAATCCGGAGCTTTTACAGACTCTGTGACGGTTTGCAAACTCTGGCTCTGGTTGATAAGAACGGCTTCCTGGTCGAAATCATCGATGTAGAAGAGTGGGCGCTACCTTTCTCAGACACTGAACTTCCGGTTCCCAGTCCCACGCGATACCACACCCATAGCGCTGCGACTCTGTGCGGTGGACATGTTTGCATGATCCTTACGCCCAATGGGGAAATGAAGATCTTCGCCAACGGGCTGCAGGTCTTTCGTTTCTGGGACGGCAGATGGAGACTCACAGACTCCGAGCGAAAGTATGCTGTGTGGAGGGAGGCGGTTGGGGATGCCGAACTTGCGGAGCGGTTGTTCGGCGCGGCCCTCAATTTGGCGGAAGATCGCCGAGGCGGGCTGTTGGTTGTTCTCGATAATCCCAACACTGCCCGGAAGCTAGTGTCGAGGACTGATTTACTTTCTCCTTTGCCGGATCATGGCGAACATCCTGTCGCCGGCACAAAGGACCAGCTTCATTACTTGTTGCACAAGAAGCGCGCGCTCGATGTCTCTAGCGCAGTTCTGGAGACCATAGCTCGAATCGATGGCGGAATTGTGCTGGACCGCGACTCTAATCTCCTGGCGTTTGGCGCCATTCTCCGCCACCCGGACTTGGCGGACCTGCATCCCGACAACATTGAAGGAGGTCGTACAACGGCCGCGATCTCTGCCTCGCGATTTGGGAGCGTCCTCAAGATCAGTGAAGACGGGCTGATCTCATTCTTTCAGAACGGTAAATGCATCTGGGACATATAAAAAGTGAAATGCGGGAAAGCAGGATGCCCCACATCGTGGGATTTACGGTAAGACATGCTGGTCACAGTCGCCAGTGCTACCTCGCCTTCGCTACGATTAGCGTCATATCATCCGCCTGTTCGCCCTGGCTGAACTGCTCCACATCGCTGACAATGCCATCCAGGACTTCGGCCGCAGATTGCCGCTGCTGCATGGCAATCGCCGCGATCAAGCGCTCTTCGCCGAACTCTTCGCTGTCGCCGTCTTCGCTTTCTCCCGCCTCGGAAACGCCGTCGGTATAAATCACCAGAACGTCGCCTTGCGCGAGGCTACAATCCACGACCTCGCAGTCCCATTCCTCAAACAAGCCCAACACCGTCGCCGTCGCCCCGAGCCGCTCGACGTGGCCATTCGCTCGCATAAGAACCGGTGGATTATGCCCGCAGTTCACATAACGCAAGTGTCGGATCTCATCGTCGTAGACCGCGAAGAACATCGTCGCGTAATGGCTGGTTTCGGTGTTCTTGTAGAAGAGTCGATTCACCGAACGCAGCAGGTGAGGTATATCTTCCAGCGCCAGCGCATATTGGCCGCGGAGGTTGGCCTGAAGATTGGCCATCAGCAGCGCGGCTGACATTCCTTTTCCCGAGATGTCCGCCACAACCAGTCCCAGACGGCCGGAGCCAAAATCGAGGAAGTCGTAGTAGTCGCCGCCGACGGCGCGCGTCTGAATGCATTTACCGGCGCAGTCCAGCGTCTTCAGCGAGGGCGCCTGCTGCGGCAAGAGCCGGCTTTGCACCTGGCGCGCGATCTGCATTTCCTGCTCGCTGCGACGCTCCGCCTCCATGGTTTGGGCCATTCTCTCCGCTAGCGTGATGCTGCGCATGGCAATGCCTGCCTGGCTGGCGACCGACGCGAGCAAACGCTTGTCCATCGCGGAATATGACTCTTCCGAGAGCCGCGGACCGAGCACAGCTAACCCTTGCAATTGCCCATTGCTGGAACCGCAGATCGGTACGAGACATTCCGGATCGAGCGGTGCAAGCTGGGTTCCATACATTTCCTCCGGCATCAGCTCCAGCGGGTCGCCACGTTCCGCCAAGTCCGCAATTTCGGGCAACGAATTGGAGAGCGTCATCGCTTCCGGCGGCGGATTTCCGGCGTACGCGACGAGTTGCCCGTTGCCCGCTTCCAGGTAAACGAACATCGAACGGGGATGCAACGCGTCCCCGATGTTCTGCTGGAGAAGCTCTGCCAGCCCTTCGCGGCTGCTAACATTCAGGGTCTTCGCGGCAAGGTTCTCCAGTATTTGCTGCGCGTCGTAGGAACTGCGGAAGAATGCGCGATCGAGCCGCGTGCGCACGCGACGATGAACTTGCGTCGCGCCAGAGATCAGCAACACGCCGAAGGCTGCTCCCACGGGTATCGCTGCCCTCGATCCGGCGGAGAAGTGGCGCGAGAACGCCTGCCCGAACCAGAACGTCAGACCCACCGAAGCCGCAAGAATCAGGAAGACGAATCCGCGCTCCACGACAAAGTATCTTGCGCTCCGCTTCAGCAGTACCGGAACGTCCATTACACGATGCTTCACCACCGCATAGGCGAAGGAGAGGGGAAACAGAAAAAGTAGGAACACGCACACGAAATTAAGCCAGAAGGGAACGATGTAGTGAAGGGTGTCCTCGGCCAACCGCATGGCTACGGCCGGAGTGACTCCCACGGCAGTGCCCCAGAGAATTACCTTGAGTTTGCGGCGGTCGGCAGCGTTGGAAGCACTCAACACATTCAACACCAGCGAGAACACGCCGACCAAAAGGGCTCCGTAACCAGTGACCAATCTCGCGTTCTGGGCGATGCGATACGGCAACACCGCGGCGATAAACGGTAACGCGTCGAGATTGCCCTGCCGATAGCCTGAAAGGCCCAGGCAGAGGCCAGTCAAAGGCAGCACCCACTTCAGCCAGGGGACTTTGCGGTCAATCGGGGAGCGCGTGGGGAACACCGCGAAGAAGAAGTAGAACAGTCCCGGTTGTATGCTGTTTGCGAAGGTACGGTAAGCGAGGAGAAAGGACCGAAGACTGCCTGGCGCGGTGGCAAATTCGTTTGGCATGTTCGCAGCCGTGATGAAGGTCGCGAATACCAGCGCCAGCAACCATGCGTTGCGATCATCCACGCGCAGAAACAGCACCGCCAATCCCACGATAAGGAACGCGAGAGGATATGAGTCCTGAGCTTCCGCCGCGACCGAGCGTGCGAGGCTCTTGGTGTCGCCAGCGCCTTGTTTGGCGCGAAACGAAGGCGTGAAGATTAAGGGCTGTGATTGTCCCGGCCGCCGCACGGTCAAGGTCACTGTGTCTCCGGGTTGTGACCTCAGCCACGTGCGATTCTCCAATCGGTTCCATGCCGATGCGGAATCTGCGCTGCTTCCATTAATCGCGACGATGAGGTCCTTCCTCTTCAATCCCGCCTTTTCTGCTGGGCTGTTCGGGTGCACGCCGTCAATCTCAACTCCGGCGGAAGAGTAGAATGCGTCGAACCCGATTTCGACCTGCGTTGCCTGCAGTGGACGGCGAACGTAGTACATCCACGCTGCGCTGTAGAGAATGGTCAGCGCCGCGAGTAGGATCGCCGCGCCATACTGCAGCGGCCGGTAATTGCGACCGCGCGTTGCGGTCAATGCTTCGCGGCTTTGGGTTGCGGTGCTCATAGCTGCGCCGAAGAACCTTATAGGAAGGCCAGGAAATGCTTGTCGGCGGGAGGTACCATCATTTCACTGACTTAAATCTTTGGACTCGTCGGCCCCAATCGGTCTCGGCCACATAAACATTGCCTTTAGAATCGACCGCCAGAGTGTGGCCATGGGTGAATGCACCAATCTGGTGGCCGGGACGCCCGAAGCTCGAGAGAACTTCTCCGCTGGCATGGTCGAGAATCTTGACCTGCTCATCGCCTCCGTCGTCCACGTACATGTACCGCTGCTCCCGGTCGGGAGAAAAGCCGATCCACCACGTGGTGCCCCAAGTGTCGGGGAAGCTGTTTCCTCTCTTGATCCAGATGTTTCTCTTGAAGTTTCCCATTTTATCGAAGACCTGGATCCGGTCGCTCTGCCGGTCACAGACATAGACTAGACCGTCGTTGCCGAGGGCTACACAATGCACCACTTGCATGAACGCGCCACCCACACCCGCACCGGCCTCTTCCTTTGTCCCCTGGTGCCCCCACTGACGAAGGAATTTCCCCGATCGATCGAAAACGACTATGCGGCTGTTGCCATAGCCGTCGGCGACATAGATGTCTCCATTGCTGGCATCCACCGCTATGTCGGAAGGCATATAAAACTGCGTGTGACTCGAATTCAGGGCCCGACCCTTGAGAGTGCCATCGGAAGTGTCGACAACGCCTCTCTTCCCGACTTGCATCAGCAGCGTTCCGTCGTGACTGTACTTCTGGATGATTCCATCGCCATTGCCCGCCGTCCAAAAATTGTTCTCATAGTCGATGAAGCAGCCGTGGGTGATATTAGGAACGACTTTCCAGTCTCCGAAGCTATTCACTACATTTCCGTCGGGATCGAATTCGATGAACGGTGGCGCCTGCTGTGCAATTTCTGCTTCCTTGTCCGTGATGTCGTTCCGATTAACGATGAACACGTTATCCTGCGCGTCCACGCATACACCGCTTACTTGTCCGGTCACCCATTTTTCAGGCAACGGCTTTGGCCAGCTGGGATCAACTGCGAATTTCGGGCCGTCACCCTGTGCCTGCGCGTGACTGAGGACTCCCATTGCGACCACCAGGCCTATGCGAAGCCAAATCTTAGCGAAATGCCCTATTTCTTTCCTCATTTTGCCTCTCATGGTCAAACGGCATCATCAGGCCGTTGCCACGGTAACCCGAAACACTTAAGACGGATGACACCCAAGTGATTTCAAGACGAGATCGTGACTGAAACGACGACCAACACTAAAACGCTCAAAGAGATCGACCTCAGTCGTAACAAGGAATCGTTAGTCTAGGGGCAGAGTGGCATGTAGTTCATTCTGAGCGTCCCCATTTTCGCGTTCTTAGGCGACCACCCTAGCCCGATCGAGAGTGGGCGTTTTTTCTTGGCATTTGTGCGTCCGACACGTCTCAAGCTGTTCTCCGCTGGGATTCCTTGAGACTGAGGCGAGATAGTGCCGTCTTGATTGCCTCGGCACTACGCTGCAAACCTCGTTGTTCCGCGGCGGACATCTCTGGCTCGAGCACGCGCTGCACTCCTCCCCGGCCAATGACACTGGGCAAGGAAAGCGTTACTCCGAGTGTTGCGTTGTAACAGCCGATAGGAATCACCGCCCTCTCATCGCGCAATATCATCTCAGTCAGTCGCGCGGAGACCATCCCTATGCCGTACTGGCTCGCCCCAATACCCTCAATGACCGTGATGTTAGCGTAACGCACCTCGCGTTCGAGTTCGGCACACACCGTTTGTGGCATAGGGCTCTCCCCGAAGAGGTCCAATACTTTCCTGCCGCCCACTCGCGCTGATGACCACAGGAAAACTGACGAGACGCCATGTTCACCTAAGACCAGTGCCTCCACGTTCGACGCACTGACGTCAAGACGCTTCCCCAGGTGATACCGAAACCGCAAGGTGTCGAGAGATGTGCCAGTGCTCAGTACGCGCTCGTGTCCCAACATACGAACTACGTCAGCCAGCGCGTCCGGCGGGTCGGTTACAACCAGAATCAGCGCGTCGGGAGCGGAGTTGTGGATCTTCGGGACGATGTCCTGAAAGATTGCAGCATTCGCATCGAGCAAGCGGAGCCTTCCGACAGGATCGCTGCGATCGGTTGCGCCTCCAGCTTTCTCGTTTACTCCGGCAGTGATCATCACCACGGACGACCCGGCTAGGTCGGAATAGTCGCCGTCGCGCACCGTAATCGGCGGAGACAGGACCGCACCGTATTGGACGTCCGTCACGACGCCCTCAGCCCGTTTGCGGTCCCGGTTGACCAGCACGATCTCGCGCGCACTTCCACGCATCACCATCGACAAAAGGCACGCCGAGCCAACCGCGCCTGCTCCAATAATTCCGACTTTCATATCCGTCCTCCGCCAGATCGACTAACGCTGCAATCATCCATCCCGTTCTGAGCCGCAAAGGGCAGGTGTTTCCGCGGTGAACCGCATGATTGTATTAGGCTCCTCAGTTTGGAGTTGGTGCGTCTTGCTCTATCAAGTTCCGAGCTTTCAGGTCAGCCCAGAATTCAGACGGGATCTTGGTTTGCATTGAGGTGTAGTCTGCGAGAATCTGCTGTTCATTACTGGCGCCGACGACCAAAGCTGCGGCCACCTCCGGTGACGCGGGATACAGGGTCTCGAACGAGGGTCTTCTGCGTGTCGAGCTGAAGGACCATCCACTTCGGATACGGAACACCCGGATCCGACGCCGCGTCCAGTAGCCGGACGTCATCGTCCGAGAGCTGAAGGTCTACGGCGCGGATGTTGTCTTCCAGTTGCTCGGCCTTGCGGGCAGCGATGATCACGCTGCTGACCGCCGGCCGTCCGAGCACCCATGCGAGCGCCACGCGCGCCGGGCTTGCGCCGTGCCGAGCCGCCACCTCCTTCAGCGCATCCACGACGCGGTAGCCCATCTCCTTGTCGAAGGGCACGAACTGACCTGCGTCCGCGAATCGTGCTCCCGGCAGGCGCCGGGTTGGCGCGGCTGTACTTGCCCGTAAGGAACCCGCCGGCCAGCGGGCTCCAGACCAGGATGCCGATGTTGTGGTACTCGGCGAACGATTGGAACTCGTATTCGAGACCCCGGCCGACGAGGCTGTAGTACATCTGCGCCGTCACGTATTTCTCCAGCCCCAGGCGCTCCTGCAGCATGACCGCGGTGGCCGCCTGCCATGACATGAGGTTGGAGAGCCCGATATAGCGGACCTTCCCCTGGCGCACAAGATCGTCGAGCGTCCGCAGAGTCTCCTCCAGCGGCGTGTTGCTGTCCCATCCGTGCACCTGGTACAGATCGATGTAATCGGTCTGCAGCCGCCGGAGACTGCCCTCCACTTCGCGCATGATGTTCACGCGGGTCGCGCCGCTCCGGTTGAAATTCTCGCCCATGGGAAGCCGGACTTTGGTGGCCAGCACGATCTCTTCCCTGATGCCCTTCAAGGCGTTACCCAACAGTGTCTCGCTCTCCCCGAGGCTGTACACGTCCGCCGTATCGATGAAGTTGATTCCATTGTCCAGGGCCAGCTTCACCATCCGCGTCGTGTCCTCCTGGCCGAGGTTGCCCATGTTCATCTTGCCGCCGAACTGCATCGTGCCAAGCGCCACCTCGCTCACGATGAGCCCGGTATTCCAGGATCGCGTACGCATCTTTATCAGGTACCACCGCAAATTCATTTCCCAGGGGAACGCCTCCCAGTCCGAATTTGAAAGGCGGCTTGTAATGGACGCTGCTGCCACTGCTCGGGTTATTGTTCATGTTATTCATGCTCCTGCCACCGCTTGTATTGCCCTGCGCTGATGCACTCCCAGGCAAGAGGGCCGCGGCCGCGGTCATGGCCGACCCCTTGACGGCAAGATTGAGAAATTCTCTTCTTGTGCTCATATTCGCCGCCAGCCCAGCTGCCCATTAGATTTGGATCAGCGCTAATCCTGACTCAGGATCGAATTTCTTCTGAAGATGAATCGGACTTTCGGTCAAAATCAGTTCGCATGTCGGACGCACGCGAGCCTCAAGGAGGTGCCCACCGTGGGCGGTCCCGTCAGAGCGTCCTACTACCACGTGCGCATGCACCTGCGGCTCTCCGTCCCTGAGGGCGATGTCGCCGATAAGCGAAAGCAGTTCCACCTGTTCGTCGAGAACGCAGGCTGGATCGTACTTTTTTGTCTCCCAGTTGAACCAACCCAGCCTCGCGTAAGAAAGAGCGCCGATTGCCTTGAAGCTGCTTCCCGCCAAACCCTGTGCCCTAGCGAACTGTTGCAGCGCACTCGCGATCTCGTCGCCGGTCTCAAAGATTAGGACAAACGTTTTCGGTTCATCCTCGATTTGTTTCCACCGCATGATGTCACCTTTCCTAAAACTATCTCAACATTGCGGAGGCCCCTGCAGCGAGTGGACCATCGCTAACCTTGTCGCCATCTTTCCAAACGGCGCGAATGGTTTGCGTATTGCGAATGTCTTGAGAGGGGTCCTTTTCCAAAACGATGAAATTGGCCTTTTTGCCCGCTGCAAGCGTTCCGTACTGATCTTCGATGTGGAGCAGCTTGGCTCCGTTTAAGGTAGCAACAGTGATCGCCTGTATAGGTGTCAGACCCGCCTGGACCATCAGCGTCATTTCCGTATGTTCGGCAAATCCTTGAATTCGGATTGGAGTTGCTCCCGAATCCGTGCCCAACGAGACGAGAATGCCGGCATCGTAGATCTTCTTCAGATTGCGCATCGCTTGCGGCAATGCAGCTTGCTCCTGTGCGGTCACCTTGTTCGATTGCACTTTCGCTTTGTACTCTGGGCTGGTGATCATCGCCAGCATTCCGGGATCTAAAGCTGCGGTGAAGAAAGGATCGTCAACCCACTTCGGCGAATCTCCGTACGCAAAGGCGAAATCGTCCAGCGAAAGCGTTGGAATATAGGCGACATGATGCTTCTTCATCTCTGCGATTAGAGCGTCATCAACCTCACCATCTCGAATGCTGTGCGCGAGGACATCGACTCCATCCGTCACCAGCGAGCGCGCATCTTGCAGATGGTATACATGCGCAGCGACTCGAAGTCCGTTTCTGTGTGCTTCGTCGATGATTGCCCCATAGATTTCAGGTGGCATCTCCGGATACTGTCCCCAGAAATCATCCAGCCACAGCTTAATGAAATCCGGCTTTTGGGCAACCTGCTGCGCAACCTCACTGCGGGCTTCGGCTGGCGTTTCAGGACGAAACACTTGTGTAAAGCCCATCGAGGCCGGAGGCACCGCATTCTTCAAGCCAAATCCAATACCTGCGGTGTATACGTCGGCTCCTGGAAGCGCGCCGCGGCGGGACTCCTCGCGGATCTCGGCGAAGCGCTTTCCGTCGGTGCCCATCGAGAGTACCGCGCCGACCCCGTATTCCTGGTATCTCAACAACTGATGACGGAAATTGTCGTCAGTCTGGTTCTCTGCTGATTGGGTAGTGCCCTTGGTGAGCCCGAGGTGTCCGTGCGTGTTGATGATCAAAGGCATGATCGTTTGACCTTGCAGATCGATGACCTTCGCGGACGATGGCGTGCGCTCATGACCTGCGGCAATCGACTGAATCCGGTCCCCTTTGATCACGACGGTTCTGTTGCGTTGGGCGGGACTTCCAGTGCCATCTATGACCGTGACGTTCGTCAGCACAATTTGTTGCTGTGCAAACGCCCCGGCACACATCACTACTGCGAGCGCCGTAAGGACTCCCATCAGGTTGACTCCCTTGTCCAGCGCGGCCCGAATCGTGCGAACGGATTCCTCTTCGATGCTCTCGCCCCACATCCATACGCCCATCGCCCACGTACCGACGCCGATACGGGATGCCTTTAAGTACGTGCCTGAGACGGTGACGAATTCCATGTTTCACTCGCTTGTTGTTTGCTGTGTAATATTCTTTGCTGCGTACAGAAGAATCTGGCTGTGTAAAGGCATGCTGGCTACCAAACGCGGTGAAAGCCCTAAGTCACGGGAAGCAATTGATTCTTCGAGTGTTCAGCAAGGGGCAAGCGACGTGCGGGCGGGGAAGTGTCGAACGGCGGTGGGACGTCCCCCCGTGCTGTCCGAATATCGACACCAGAGACGATTCAATCACAGGCTTCCATCGCCTCACCACATCCGTACCACTTTTAGATTCAGTGGCTTATGCATTGAATCTGTTTGTTTGGTCGGAGTTCGATCTCTGGCATGGCGTTTGCACATGTCTCCTATGAAAACTGAAGACCGAGAAGAGAATAAGAGCGAACGGGGGGAATAACGTCCAATTGTTATCCACCGGATGGAGAGGTAGGAATTTCCCGTCCTACTCGGGGAAAACCAGCGAGCGTGTGCCGGGGAGGCACCGTTGGAGGCAGACTCACGGTTGCGACCGAAGCTCAAGTGCCGGCATCCTACACGGCGCTAACTTCTGCTGCACGCGATATAAGAGGTAAGGCAACATGGCAGACAAGGCAGACTTCAAGATCATCCAGGACTCGCCAAAAGCTGTGTCAAGGCGCGACTTCATCAAAGGGGTCATCGCCAGTGGCGCCGCAGTTTCCTCGGCGAGTTATCTCTTTCGTGCCTCATCTCTTGTTTATGGTCAGCAGGCTACCGGCATAGGCGAGCGCCTGCTTACCCTCAACATCAACGGCCAGCAGCGTCGCGTCGATGTTATGAAACAAGAGACGTTGGCGTGGACGCTGCGCCACAAACTCGGACTCACTGGGACGAAGCTGGGGTGCGACCGGGCCGAATGCGGTTCCTGCACCGTTCTTATCGACGGGGTTCCGCACTATTCGTGCTCGGTGCTGACGTACACAGTCCGCGACCAGAACGTTCTCACCATCGAAGGACTGGCGAGCCCCGACGGCACGCTGCACCCAGTCCAGCAGGGCATCATCGATGAACAAGGTTTCCAGTGCGCCTTCTGCATGCCGGGCTTCATCATGGCAGGGGTGGCATTCCTGAAGACGAATCCCAATCCCACGCGGATCGAACTGGCGCAGGGCCTGTCGGGCAATCTGTGCCGCTGCCAGGACTACGACAAGATCCTGACCGCGATGATGCGCGGTGCGGAGAACATGAGGAGAGCGAGCCGTGCCTGACAAACCTGACAAATCTCCCGCAACCACCGAGCGTGTGTACGGAGCCGGACACAAATTGATCGGCAAGAACTACCAGACTCCCGACCTGTACGCGAAAGTCACGGGACAGGCAAAGTACGCCGAGGACTATCACGCCGAAGGCATGCTGTTTTGCAAACTGTTGCTAAGCCCTTTGCCGCATGCGCGCGTAAAGCACCTCGATGCAAGCCAGGCGCTTGCGATGCCCGGCGTGAAAGCGATTCTCACGGCCGACGAGCTGCCGCCTCCCGCAGATACCCTCACCGACAATGGCACGGTAATTAAAGCCAACCCAAAGAGCGAGCGGGGGCTCAACATGGAACCGCTCTACCAGGGTGAACCGATTCTGGCCGTCGCGGCAGTCGACGAACTCACTGCCGCTGAAGCGATTGAAAAGATTCGAATCGAGTTTGAGCCGCTGCCCTTCGCCATCGATCCGCTTGTGACCCTGCGCCCCGGAGGCCCCAACCCGAGAACGGACGGAAACATCTGGGTGCAGTCTCCGACGCCGACGGCCGTGGCAGGAGCTCCACCGCCGTCGCCGCCGCCTCCGAAGATCGGCGTGCTCAAGTGGACCGACGCGGACTTTGCGGAGGAAAAGCATGGGCGTCTGCCTATGGGCAAGACGCCCGACGAGTGGTCGTACGGTGACGTACAAGCAGGCTTCCAAAGCGCCGCGCTGGTCCTCGATGAAACGTTCGTCACACCCGACACCAGCCACCAGACGCTCGAGACCCGCACCGCCCTGGCTTACTGGCGGAACGGAAAAGTTTACGTTCACACCGGGACGCAGAGCACCGCTCAAACCGTGCCGGCCATCGCGAGATGGTTGAACATCGATGTGAGCAAAGTCGTCCTCATCAGCGAATACACAGGGGGCGGCTTCGGCAGCAAGATCACAGCAGGCGTGTCCCTGATTATTCCGGCGCTGTTGTCGAAGAAGGCCAACGCACCGGTGATGATGCGGATCAGCCGCGAAGAGGAAACCTTCATTGGTCGTGCGCGGCCCAGCCTGCTGGGGCGGATGAAAGTCGGCTTCTCGAAGGACGGGCGCATCATTGCGCTCGATATGTTCGTGATTTGCGACAACGGTCCCTACGACGCAGTCGGCGATGCCCCGACGTCGGGCCGTATCGTGTCGCTCCTGTACCAACCTCAAGCTATGCGCTGGCGTGGAGTCACGATTCTGACGAACACGCCCCCGCGGAGCGCGCAGAGCTCGCCAGGTGGCATCCAGGGCATTGCAATCATGGAGCCGATCATCGCGAAAGCTGGGCGTAAACTCGGGCTCGACCAGGTAGCCATCCGCCGAATCAATTGTCCGGAGGGCAAGGCGCCGTTCGGACCGGCGGTGCAGGGGCAAAGGCCACACGCCACGAGTGCGTTCCTAAAGGACGCGCTCGACCGCGGGGCGGAACAGTTTCAATGGAGCGAAAGGGTCTCACGCACACCGAAGCGGATCGGTACCAAGGTGCGCGGCGTCGGCGTCTCGCTCAGTGCTTTTGTCGGTGGCACGATCGGCTTCGATGGGATTCTCATCATCAAGCCCGATGGCCGAATAACCTTCCAATCTGGAATCGGCAACCTAGGGACGGAATCGGTGAGCGACGTTCACCGCGCAGGCGCCGAGGTTTTGGGAGTTCCATGGGAGAAGTGCGACGTTACATGGGGCGACTCGTCGCAAAACCTTCCGTTCACCTGCGTTTCCGGCGGCAGCCAGACGACCCACGCGATGACACGCGCGGCGTACGCGACCGCGATGGACGCCAAGAACAAGCTCCAGGAAATCGCGGCGAAGAAGCTCGGCGGCAAGCCAGAGAGTTACGATGTCGCCAACGAGCGCGTATTCCGTAAGGGTGGAGGCCCCGGCATGACTCTGGCGCAGGCCGCGCAGCACGCCATTCAATTGGGTGGCATCTACGATGGCCATGAAACCTCCCCCGACCTCCACAAACTCACGAAGGCATCTGTAGCCACGCTTGCTGGACAAGGTTTAGTGGCAGCCGCCAAGGACAGCTACCCCCGTGATGGCACGACATTTTCCTACGTTGCCAGCTTTGCCGAGGTCGAGGTCGACGTCGAAACGGGCAAGTACTATATCGTCGATTTCCTCGCCTATGCCGACGTGGGCTCCGTAATTCATCCCCGGGCGCTTGGAGGCCAAGTGCTTGGCCGCTCCGTTCTGGGAATGGGACATGCGCTAGGGCAGAAGTGGGTGTATGACCCTCACTACGGCGCCATGCTCTCGACGCGCTTTTACCAGAGCAAGCCGCCAACAATTTTGGACGTGCCCGTCGATATGCAATGGGCGGCGCTCGATATTCCGGATCCGGAGACACCAGTCGGGGCTCGCGGCGTGGGCGAGCCGCCCGTTGGAGGTGGTTGCGCCTCTATCTTGAACGCACTTTCGGACGCCCTCGGTGATGACATTTTTCAGCGCGCGCCAGTCAACGCTGACACCATACTCACTTCCCTCGAAGCGGGGCGTCCCATGCAACATCCCTTAATGGCCCACATTTAGCAGCGATGCGAAAGGAGGGGACATGGCTGTAATTCGAGACGTCATGCCAGCTTTTGAGCTGGCTCAGCCGAATTCAATCTCGGAAGCGCAAAAGCTGCTCGAGCAACAGGGCGAGAACGCTTGGGTGCTGGCTGGAGGCATGGACAGCTTCGACTGGCTCAAGGACCGCATCAAGAAGCCGAAGGTGGTGGTCGATTTGAGCGGGATCGCGGAACTCAAGGGAGTTCGCGCAACGCCCGACGGCATCGAGATCGGAGCAATGACCACGCTGACGGAAGTAGTCCAGCATCCCGTCATCAGCGAGAAGTACAAGCTGCTGGCGGAGAGCGCGGAGTTGGTGGCGTCTCCGCAAATCAGAAACCAGGGCACACTCGGCGGCAACGTTACCCAGGACGCGCGCTGCTGGTATTACCGTGCGGGTTGGCCGTGCTACCGCGCCGGCGGGAACATCTGCTATGCCGACACACCGGAGGGCCGCAACCGCGAGCACGCGATTCTTCACGCGGACCGCTGCGTGGCGGTGAATCCTTCTGACTCTGCTCCCGCACTGATCGCGCTCGACGCCAAATTCGTCATTCGCACTTCCAAAGGTGAGCGTGTAGTGGACGCCGAGGACTACTTTATCGGCCCTGATATCGACATCACCCGCCTGCACATCTTGAAGCCCGGCGATCTACTGACGACGATTCGTATTCCTTCGACCTGGGCGGGTTCGCAATTCTATTTTGAGAAAGTGCGAGACCGGAATGTGTGGGACTTTCCGCTGCTGAACGTCGCCTCCGCTATGGTCGTGTCAAGTGGCAGTATTGAACGAATCCGCATAGCCGTGAACGGCGCCGCCGCTCGTCCTCTACGCTTGAAGGTTGTCGAAGACGCGGTCCGGGGCAAACCACCGAATGCAACAACCGGCGAAATGGCGGGAAAACTGGCGGTGCAGGGTGCTGTTCCCTTGCAGTTCAATGCCTACAAGATCCCGATGATGAGGAACCTGGTGAAGCGCGCCATCGGAGGCGTGGAGGAGGCAACATGGACCCCCTACAATGGGCAATAGATCCGTGGGGAAAAACTGTCCCCATCCACATTGCGTGGTTCTTGATCTGGGTCGCTGTGATCGCGGGATTGCTCTTCATTATCGTCCATGCGATTTACTTGCGGTATTTCGCGAGGCCTAAGCAGTTCGCCCCGGATGCTGCTCCTGTAGTCCCGGCTCAAATCCCCGAGCATGTCCCCCGGCACTCGCTGACGGCCCGTGCATTTCACTGGATCATGGCGGTTGCCATGTTCACGCTGCTGTTTACCGCTTTCTTGCCGAAGGTAGTTGTTCAGTTTGACTGGGTTACCTACCACTGGATCGCTGGAGCTGTGCTGACCCTTTCCATCATGTTTCACATCATTCATGCTTCATTCTTTATGGACTTCTGGTCGATATGGCCTGACCGGATCGACCTGCGGGACGCAAGGAGAAGAGTGCTGCGCTTCATGGGGAAGCCCGCTCCACCGCCTGAGAGGTTCGCAAAGTATCCGCTGGAAAACAAGCTCTACCACACCGCCATCATTGCCGCAGGTTTGTCGGCAATCGTGACCGGCGTTTTCATGATGTTTCGCGTTCGTACCATCTTCTTTCCCCGAAATCCGTATCTCTTCAGCGATATGACTTGGGGGATGATGTACGTGCTGCACGGGCTGGCGGGCGTTGGATTGATCGCGTTAATCATGATGCACGTCTACTTCGGGCTCCGGCCGGAGAAGCGCGCGATCACGAAATCAATGATTTTCGGCTGGATGGACCGCGACTTTTATCTGAAAGAGCACGATCCGGCACGATGGCCGGTCGAAACTTCTGCAGTCGAAACGTCTCCGCCACCTGCGAGGTCCCAGGGAGCGAGGACTGAGGGGTTAACCGATGCTGGCTGAGATCTGGAGTCGCTGTGAGGTTGTAGAGGAGTGTTACGAGTTTATGCTGGCCTATGCGGCCCAGGGGCTGCCCAGTGACCAAGGCAGCGACTCGGGTGGACAAGTCCGTGAGTTCCTGCATCGCGCCGTGAAAGCCCTGGCGGGACTTTCCGAGATTTGTGCGCTGGCGGTCAAAGAGGAAGGCCTTGAGCCAGCCGACAAATACGTGGCGTTCTTTGCGGTACTCGATCGCGACGCGCGTGATTCTCTTGCCGCCATTGAGCTGGTTCTGGCACAACCCGCCATCAGCTCCCAGTTGATTGACAATCTGAACGCTTCCATCCATATCCGTGCGCTGCTCACCGACTTGTTTCTCGTGAGCGAGATAGTAAAACCGCAAGTTATGCCGACCAAGCTAGCGAATACCGGTTGAGACCTCGCGACGAACAGCGGGAGTACTATTTCACGCACGCCGGTTCGAAGAGGTCACTTCTTGCAATCTCTAATCTCTGGCGGTTTGTCGCGATCGGTCAAATCGAATTTTGCTATGTAGCAATCTACTTGGTCATACTTAGATCCATCCCAACGGTGAACCGAGAACCCTTCTTCTTCAGCGCTTATATGCCATCCCATCGCGATGTCACGAAAGCCATGGCTCGATTCGCCTCGCAAATCAACAACACCAGCAAGTGTTTCAAGTGCAAGTTGCAACTGACCGTTATGCCGAACGAAAATCCATACTGGACAATTTCCGCCGGCACCGCAGAATAACGCTGGCCCTTGCACCATGACCTGCTGACTCCCGTCTTCGGCGAGTCCGATGGACCCGACCCGAGCGCTCATCACGGTTTCTTGCTCTTCCTCCCGCTGGCTATCGGTAAACGAATTGTGGATGGTCTTGTTGTCAATCACACGGTAGATTTGCGCCTGCTCTTTGCCCGGAAGGGGTGCGTCCGCCAACGAATGGGTGAGATGGACCTCCAGATCAAAGGAACTCCCCTGCCGTTTCCAGTCATCGCGAGAGTTTTGCGCCATAACAATTCCCCCCCATAGGAAAGCCAGAAAGCAGGGCATAGCGATGATACGCATCCCCATAGCCTACTCTCGATGAACTCACATTCACTAGCTCCCTTTCGGGATTAGTCGGGATTAGCCGCCCGAACGGACGGTGTTGGTTCGTTCCAGATTGGCCCGTGGATAATAAGTCGGTTAATTGCTGTCGCGGGTCTACAAGGATGTTCTGGACGCATTGTTGGCTTTAGCGGCCAATCTCTGCCCATTTTCCCCCTGGAGTAGAACTGGTCTTCGGAGGCCGCCGATACTCTCTTATCGCATTAAGTTGGTCCGATTACAAGGTGTGCTCGAAATGGCGGCTGCCATTGGCTCAAGCAGGGCTTGCCGGCGGAATAAGACAAGTTCGACTGAAGGAAAATGACGCCGTCGGCGCCTTTCGAGAGTAGCCTCAACCCGCGAAATTGGCCGGTAATTTCCGGCATCCAGGAAACTGGCTCTCCGAAATTGGTCCCTTCCAAAATGAAGTAGTTTTGGAAAAGCCAAAACGCCGGATGTAGGCGCTGAAACGTCAAGTGTTTTCGCAGTAGGCGTGCTGGACGTTTTTGGAAGATGCAGGCGGACAACCCGACGCCTGTCGTGTGTCGAAATCCCTCCTGAGTAGGGCGGCTAAGTCACAGGTATTAAGGGCCGGTCCTCGGCAAATTGGGTTGTGCCGGAAGTACATGCTTTGTGCACGACGGCAGTCCCGGATTACGTGTGATATGTCCTGTTCTGACAGTTATGATATATGAACATCGCTGAGTCCAATCTGTGTGTTGTGGCGGGCCGTTCGAGTGCGACGATCAGAGACAGCGCGAGGTAGGCGCAGACGTTTGGAGCGCGCCACTCCACCGAACGCTGTACCCCGCCGGCGGCAGCCGCATCGCTGGATGCGGATTGGAATTGCCGTTGCAGTTCTATGCGCACTGGTCCTTATTGTCTATGCCAACAGCCTGAGCAACGGTTTCGTCTGGGATGATAACCCCCAGATCGTGATGAACCCTGACCTCCGGGCGGGTACTTCGTGGACCCGCTTGTTTTCATCGGACGTTTGGGGCTACACGCATGTTGATCAGCCTGCGCATACGAATTATTACCGACCATTACAAATGGCGTCCTATCGCCTAACGGCGGGACTGTTCGGACTTCAGCCGCGATATTTGCATCTTCTCAGCGTTGCATTCGCACTGGCAGCAGTTCTCGCGGCATTCGCGGTATATCTGGAATTGACGGGACGCCTAGCAATCGCCCTTGCCGCCGCCGTCTTGTTCGCAGTCCACCCTGTTCATTCTGAGGCAATTGATTGGATTTCCGCCCTGCCGGAACTTGGATGCGCAACATTCTTTCTTATCGCCTTTGGACTGTTTCTTTCTACACGCAGTCAAGGATCAGACGTGACAACGACGCCGCGCTTGGTTCCAAGGCATTGGGGCTCCCTTAGCCTATCGCTGCTGGCGTTCGCTGTGGCCCTGCTATGGAAGGAAACAGCTTTTGTTTTTCCGATAATTATTGCAGCCTATATACTTTGCCTTGAACCCGCCAATTTCAGAGAGCGGCTTCGCTCGTCTGCAAAGCTCAGTTTGCCCTTCTGGTGTGTACTGTTCGGCTATGTTGCGTTGCGTATTCGGATACTTGGCTTCCTGTCAACGCGCCAGCGAATTTGGGAGCTTACCCACGTTCAGGTCGGCTTAAGTGTCTTCCATCTGGTGGTGCTGTATTGGTGGAAACTCGTCGCTCCTATTCATCTGAACGCCTACTATGTGTTCTCGCCGGTGCGTTCGATTTTGGACATACGTGCGATGTCCAGCATTCTCTTCTTGGTTCTCGCCTGTTATGTTCTTTGGTATGGATTTCGTCGTGCTCCATTGGCTGCGTTTGCGGCACTGTGGATATTCATAACGTTGTTGCCGGTTATGAACATTTATGCCTTGGGCAGAAACGTCTTTGCTGAACGTTATCTCTATCTTCCATCGGTTGGCTTCTGTCTCCTCACGGTCGTAATCGTGGCTTCGGCCACGCAGCGATTGCCGAAAAAAGTCCAGAGTCCGCTATGCGCGCTGCTCCTCGTGGCAGTCGTGGTGTGGTTTTCCGCGGAGACGATTGCGCGGAACCCGGATTGGCACGATGACGCGACACTTTTCCGTAAGACTGTGGCTTTCTCATCCGACGCACCTTTTGTCCATTTTATGGTTGCCGCCACGGAGAATGAAAATTCAGCGGGACCACAATCGGCCGAATCACACTATCTGCGAGCGATTGACTTGGCGCAAAGTGAGAATCCACCGGACTTGCTCGATATGGCCCGAAGCTACCAAGGACTGGCCTCTCTTTATGCCGATCGGGGCGATTACGCTCGCGCTCTGCAGGTACTGCACCGGTGGCGAGACGCTGTTCCAAACGATGCTCAAGTGGATGCCGAAGAAGGCCTAATTCTCTTGAAATCGGGACGGTGGCAAGAAGCGGAGCCTCTGCTGACCCAGGCATTCGCGGTACGCCCCCACGATGAGAACGTCCTCAACGCGCTCGGTCTTCTCGCGTGGGACTACAAGCGGCATCTCGATGAAGCCGTCGAGCTTTTTACCAGCGCTCTTGCGATACACACTGCGAAGGACAATTTTCAGGCTTCGCTACACAACAATTTGGGTGGCGTCTATGGTGATCTCCAGCAGTTTCCATCAGCCGTTGAGCAATTTGAATCTGCCATTGCTATTTCTCCCGATGATGCCGAATATCACACGAACCTAGCAGCCGCGCTGGCTGAAATGAATCGGTATCAGGAGGCAGCAGTGGAAGTTAACATCGCCCTGAGGATCGCTCCTGATTATCCTCCGGCACGCGCGGTCCTGCGACGACTGCAGCGTCGCTGAGTGACACGCAAGTACAGCAAGGGCCACCGCACAAAGTATCAGGCCGGGTTCGGTCTGCCGCCATTTGAAGATCGGGTGTCGGGTTACCATTTCGCGATTCTTTCACGTCACCAGCCAGCAATCCTGAAAGTTGCAACACATCCTTTCCATTTCCCTTCGGCTCGCTGAATGTCACTCCTTCTGTGGCTGAGCGAGCGATTTGTTAAGCCTGCCGAAATCCCAAATTTGACTGGGATTTTTCGAAAGGCCTTTCTGCATAATTACAGGGTCGCCGTCCTTAAGTGAGGCAAACTCGTCCGGCGTCAGGGTAAACACCGCGTGATACAGGTCAACCAGGTTTCCGGTGAGGATAAAGCTCGACCCTATCTTCAAGATCAGTGGAGCGTCGCCCGCGGGAAACGGATCTGCCGAAGCGAATTCAAGCTTGATTCCGCTGGAATGCGCCACACCATCCACGCCATGAACACGAACCCCGCTTTGCAGCGAAGTGATCGTCCCGGCGTGCACGATCGGTCCCGACGGCGCCACCACGGTGGTCAAGAGTGGCGGTTGCGATGCTGATACCGAAGCCGGCGCACCCGTTGCCGGAATTCCCGGTCCAAGATCACGTGACAGCGTAATGTCCGCCAGAAAGATAGCGCCCGTGGTTGTCCGACTGAAATAGAACATCACTCCACGTAGGTTTCCCTGCACAGCGGCAAGATTTTGGAAGGCGCTCAGCCGAACCCTCGCTGTCTCCATATACGGGTGATAGGTGACCTTGGAATCCGACAGCGCCTCGCCCAAAGGACCGGTCAAAGAAGCAAAGCCTTGCGCCAGCGCCGTGCTCAGCTGAACCGGCCCGGCGTACACCGGCGGGGTCGAACCGCTGACCAGGTAAATCGAAAAGTCCGTGCTGACGCCGGGGTTCAGGTTCTGCACGTCATTGACCTGACGCGCAATGCGAAAGTCGAGCGTGACAAACCCGGTGATGTCCCTCCCCATTCCCGCCGGAGTCCAGTTGTCCTGAAAGAACGGCACTGGCAAGGCCGGATTGTTATACCTCGACCGGATGCGCGCAATCCGCTGAGTCGGATCGTTGAGGTCCACCACTCCAAACGAATGTACATACTGCAGGATGGTGGCCCCGCCGGTAGAGTTCCGCACTGGTGTCGCGGCGGTGCTGTGGCTATTGAAGGGCTCCGGCTGGCTAAAGTCGTCGATGTCCGTCAGGGACACTGGCGGACGGCTGTACTCGCGCTCGATGCAGCTCGTGGGATATAACCGCTGGGCGCCCATCGGGTTAGTCACCGTGCCGGGCACGCCGACCAGGGGATTGAAGTTTGCGTCGAATCGCACCCCCGTTCCTGCATCGACTGTGGACCGGAAGAAAGCCGTCAAACTCGACATTAGACTGTTCTGCTGGCGAAATCGGTTCATGGTGAAAATTGAGTTGCCGAACAGAGCAGTGTTATCGGGGAAGGTCACATTGGGATCGACGCACCTCAGATTCGGAGGCGAATAGCAGGTCGGCGCTGGAACATTCTGCTGGCTGCGTCTTGGGTCAATGCCGTCTGTGGTCTGCCACTGGTCATTGTAGAAATTGTGGTTTACGCCCCATACCAGGTACGTGGAGATCCGTGCTGACGACGCACCCCGATCGAGCATGCGATCGAACGGGTGCATGCCGTCCAGGGTTTCCACATCGCCATCGCATCCAGGAAGTAGAGAGTTCCAGGCTACATCGTCGGAGTCCTGCGGATCGCCCAGAAAATTCCGGATGTCGGTGGGCGCGAGTTCATAGATTCCTTGGAACCCTACTGCGCCGATGCGGACCCTCCAGTTAGTCCCCGCCGGATCGCTGAAATACAGGTTGTACGCCGCCATTACACCCTCGCCCCCGCGCGAGTGGCCGAACATTCCAACCTGCGTGAAGTCAAGTTTCTGGAATAAGTCGATGCCGCCCAGAAAGGGATTGGACGTCCCGATGTTGTCGTTCCATCCGCTCAGCGTTTCCAGGTGACGCAGCACCAGTCGTCCGCGCGCCAGGATCAGCCCGAAGTCATTCGCCACTCCTTCGACTTCGTCAAGTCCCCCGATACCGCGGTTGGCATCGACCGAAATCACTACGTATCCGTAACTGGCCAGCCGGTTGCCAAGATAGTCCAAGCCTTGATAACTCGGCACCACGGTGTACACCGGAACACCACCAGGACAGCCGCCCAGGCCCGCATATCGGTTGTTGTCGTCGATATGCGGCGGAGGAGTGCTGTTCAGGTCCGCTCGGTCCGTTGCCGGATTGTAGGGGCGTCCGCACGTTAGGTGGTTCCCGTGCAGCAGGACCAGTATCGGATACATAACTCCGTCATCGATCCGGATTGCCGCCGGCAGGTAGATACGTCCCGCGATTTGCGTATTGCAGTCGTGTGTTGCCGTGGCCACGCAGCCGGGTAAGACCGTGCCGTCCGGCGCAGCTGGCATCGAATATGTAATGGGCGCAAGTACCGCAAAACCGCCCACCGCTGACGCGTCGGTTGCTCGCGTTTGTCCCTGCGATGAAGTCACCAGGCAGGCGAGCAGCACGCAACAGAAAGCGAGGGGATAGGAGTCTTGGCGAAGGGCTGGCATGAGTACCTCCAGGAAGGATCGCTTTGGAGATCTATCAGGCTGACCTGTGGCGCGAACGTTAGTACAGATTGAATTCGAAAGTCAAGCTGGTTCATTGCAATGGGTGCGCGACTTGGAGGTGCCCGGTCTGTGGTTTCTTTTTTTGATTCGTTAGAAAAAATCATGGGTGAGCTCCGGCTCAGGTAGTTTGCCAAGTGAGTGATAGAGCGCGAGTTCCAGGATGCGGAAGGTGCGAAAGCCATAGGATCTTCTCATGGTGACTTTGGCTTTGTTGTTCAGCCCTTCGATAACGCCGCTAGAGAACTGCTTCTTGGCCTTGAAGTAGTTGAGCAACAGGGAGCGATGAGCGCGCAGGGTGCGGGCGATTTTCTTCATAGGCTCGATGCGAGAGCGCATGGTTTGATAGCACCAGAAATCCAGGAAGTTGCCGGCCCAGGTGGGCGAGTTGTATTCCCAGAACTGCTGAAAGTCTTCTTTTAAGAGGTAGGCGCGGACGGTCTGCAGGTTGTAGCGGAGCAGCTCTCGCAGCCGGAGATTCTGCTGCGAGGTGAGATTCTCTTTGCGCTTCAGAACGCACCAGCGAGATTTCTTCAACAGCGGCTCATGACCTTCCCGGGCCATCTTGCGGGACTCGGCGGCGCGGACTTCATCCAACGCCTTATTCATCTTGGCGACGATGTGGAAGCGGTCGAGGATATGCAACGCCTGGGAACATTTCTGGCGGATCACATCCAGGTAGGGTTGCCACATATCCGAACAGACGAACTCGATCTGCGAAGCCAGTTGCTCTCCGATGACGGTGAAGAAACCCTGGAAGGATTCGAGGGTGCGTTCCTTGCCGACCCAGAGCAAGCGGGTGAACCCCTGGTCGATCTGGTAGACCAGGGTCAGGTACTTGTGGCCTTTGGCGTACTGGATTTCATCCACCCCGATGGCGCGGATCGACTGCAGAGTGCGATGCTCCAGGCCCCAGCCGACCACATACTCGACGGCGTCGCACACCTTGTCCCAGGAAGTGTGGAACGATTCGGCGGTTTCCTTCCAGGAGAGCTTACGCGCCCAGCGGGCGAGAAACAGCATATAGGCTCGGGTCAACTGGTGCTTACCATCGCACCAGGGAACCTCCTCGACGACCACGCCACAGTTGTGGCACTCGACGCGCCGCATGCGGTACAGCAGGAAACACCAGAAAGCCCCACAGCGGGATGAACTCGAAGCGCCGCTGGGGAAGATGATCGTAACCCGGTGCCGGCTGGTGGCACCCCGAACAGATTGCCGCCGAGCCCGCCCGCGGTCGGACGTCGACTTCGATGCTTTGCTGGTCGGCTGCGAAGCGGGCGTGCTGGTAGACGAACCCGCGATGGCGATGGCAGTGATTTAGAATCGTGATCAATTCCATGGTGCGGACGATTTTCAAGGCGAAGACTTCCCAAGTAAACCGTACTGCTACACCGGCGTCCGCCTCCGCTGCTTCCGCCTACTGCCGCGATCTGGATAACTGGCCACACTCCTGGATGGGGCTGGAAAAAGACCTGCCACCAGGAGAAGCACTGGTAGTTTGCTTTCGGCCCTTCCTCGAGCATCTGGCCGCCTCGAGTCTTTCCCCGAAAACCATTCGCCGGCACGTGGACAATCTCTGGCTGCTGGGTGGAGAAATCATTCGTGACCTGAACTACAACCCTGCTTTGCGGAAGGTCGCTGCCCAGAAGCTTCTTCGTGATGTGGTTGGAGCCGACGGCGGCCCACTGATCTACAACGGCTCGGAAGAGGAGCAACGCTCCCTCGATTCGACCTGCCGCAAACTTTACCGCTTCCTCAGCCAACCCCAGCGCTGAGCTGTCAAATCACCCACGAATCCCTCGGACGAGGCCTTTTTTTTGTGGCATTTTTCTTAGCGCCTATATACGCTAAGTCAAGGAGGTATTCTTATGGCCGATTCCCCCGTCCAGTTGGAAAGCCAGCGCGCGGCGCTACTGGCTCAGTTCCACACCCTCGCCGACTTTCGTCCCGGCTCCATCACCACGACCTCAGGCAAGTGTGGCAAGCCTTCTTGTTACTGTGCCAAGTCTAAGGCTGCTGTGCATGGCCCGAACTTTCGCTTGACCCGAAAAGCTCAAGGCAAGACGGTGACTGAAACCTTCCCCACGCGTGCGGCCTTGGGAAAGGCGCAGCGCGAAGTGGCCGAGTTTCACCGCTTCCAGCAGCTGTGCCACGAACTGGTCCAGGTCAGTGAGCAGATCTGCCGTTTGCGGCCGGTCGGCGAGCAGGCCCTATCGTCCACAGAAAAAAAAAGGCCGAAGCCATCCGCCAAGAAGTCGCACGCGAAGTAGACCAACTATTACATGTCATCTTCCATGGTCACCAGAAGACGGGCGCTCTGGACCTGGAGGCTATTGAGATGGCGGTGCGCTCCGCTGTGCATCAGGCCGGAGCTGCAGCCCTGACCCAACTGCTGCAGTTTGAAGCCCCGGCGACCGAGCAGCGGAGCTTGGCTTGTGCTTGTGGGGGTCAGGCTCACTACCAGGAGTTGCGCTCCAAACCGGTGCTCACCGTGGTGGGCAAGGTGGAAGTCTCACGCCCCTATTTCCTGTGCCCCAACTGCCATCACGGCCAGTTTCCCATCGATGTCGAACTGGACATCAGCAACACCGAATGCTCTCCCGGCGTCCGCCGCATGCTGGCTGGGGTTGGCCACCAAGCCCCCTTTGAGCAGGGTCGCCAACAGATGGAGCTACTGGCGGGTTTATCGGTTACGACCAAGGCCGTCGAACGCACCAGCGAAGCCATCGGAGAAGATATCGCAGTGGCTCAGCAGCAAGCCATCCAACAGGCGCTGCAGCTGGAGTTACCCATCCCTCTGGGACCACGCATTCCCATTCTCTATGTCGAGATGGATGGCACCGGGGTGCCTGCGGTGCGCCAGGAAACACAAGGACGCAGCGGCAAACAGGAGGGCGAAGCGGCCCATACCCGCGAAGCCAAGCTGGGTTGTGTCTTCACCCAGACTACGGTAGATGAAGAAGGCTATCCGATACGCGACGAAGCTTCTACCACCTACACCGGCGCCATCGAGACCGCCGAGGAATTCGGCCGCCGACTCTATACCGAAGCCTGGCACCGGGGCTGGGCGCGGGCCCTGAAAAAGGTGGTCTTGGGGGATGGCGCCGAATGGATTTGGAACCAGGCCGATCTGCATTTTCCTGACGCCACCCAAATCGTCGATCTCTACCATGCCCGCCAGCACCTCTGGGATTTGGCCGCCCAACTCTACCCCAACGATTCGCCCTCGCAGAAGCGCTGGGTCATGCTGGAGAAAAACAAACTGGACCAAGGGGAGATCGAAAGCCTCGTTGCTGCCTTGCGTTCTCTGCAGGCATCCCACCCCGACTTGGTGAAAACGATTCTCACCGAAGCCAACTACTTCGAACGGAATCAAAAACGCATGCGCTATCCCAAGTTTCGTCAACAGGGTCTGTTCATGGGCTCAGGAGTAATCGAAGCCGGATGCAAAACCGTCATCGGCCGCCTCAAACAGTCGGGGATGTTCTGGACCGTACGGGGAGCCAATGCCATCATCGCCCTCCGCTGCTGCCAGCTCAGTGGCAAATTCGAGGATTACTGGGAGGCACGGCGGGCGTGAGTCCACTTCTAAGTCGCGCACCCCTTTGCAATTATGGCTGATTAGATAACCGTGTCGGCTCCCGGCCGCCGGGTACACTTGGTGCGCTCAAAGCAACCAAGGTTCAGAGGAAAGGAACGGGAGCCACACAAACATCTGGGAATCATCGCGAAGAGGCCGCCCGCAGGTTCACCTGGAAGTACTTGATTCTGCTGACGTGCAAAGTTTTGGCGAGAAGCTGGGCCCTTGGAGCCGCACGCTGGCGGTCCCCTGAAACTGTGGTCATCTTACCCGTGGTCGATTTGAACATGCCACTGCAGCTGGCTCTAGCATGGAGAAGGGACAATACCTCTCCTTTGCTGGCGAACTTCATCGCCGAGGTGCGGCGTTTGTCAGACGTGCGCGCAGTCAATAAAGGTTAATGGCAAGCGGCCATCGACGTACAACTCGACGCCGGTTACCTAGCTTGCGTCGTCGGGAGCTTGCCTCAGATATAGCGATCTGCCCGGAAACGGAGAGAGAAGTGTAAGCGAGTTCTCAAGAAACAACATGGAAGCATTCGGCGAGCGCGACGCGGAGAAGCGGTGCAGATCCATAGCGACGATATGCGAGACTGATATTGTATGAAGAAAATTGGCTTCCTCTCATTCGGTCATTGGGCACCTTCACCACGATCTCGGACGCAGTCGGCGACCGACGCCCTTCTGCAGTCCATTGACCTCGCCGTGGAAGCCGAGCGACTTGGAATGGACGGAGCCTACTTCCGCGTTCATCACTTCGCGCAGCAACTGGCGTCACCGTTTCCGCTACTCGCGGCGATTGGTGCGAAAACGCGAAAGATTGAAATTGGCACCGCGGTGATCGACATGCGGTATGAGAATCCTCATTACATGGTGGAGGACGCTGGGGCCGCGGATCTAATCTCTGGCGGCCGATTGCAGTTGGGAATCAGCCGTGGTTCCCCCGAGCAGGTCATCGATGGTTGGCGCCATTTTGGCTACCGCCCGACAAAAGGTGAGGACGATGCAGATATGGGCCGGCGGCATGCCGAAGAATTTCTTGAGTTGCTGCGCGGCAAGGGCTTCGCGCAGCCTAACCCACGTCCAATGTTTCCCAATCCGCCGGGGCTTCTGCGTCTTGAGCCATATTCTGCAGGCTTGCGTGATCGTATCTGGTGGGGATCTGCTTCCAACGCGACGGCAGAATGGGCCGCGAAGCTAGGAATGAATATGCAGACCTCCACTCTCAAATTCGACGAGACCGGCGAGTCGCTCCACATCCAACAGGCCGCGCAGATTCGCGCCTTTCGCGCAGCCTGGAAGGAAGCTGGTCACACGCGCACTCCGCGCATTTCCGTTAGCCGCAGTGTTTTTGCGTTGATCGATGATCGTGACCGTGCCTATTTCGGACAAGGCGGTCAGGAAGATGACAAGATCGGGTTCCTTGACGAAAACACACGGGCGATTTTCGGCCGGAGCTACGCTGCTGAGCCAGACATTCTCGTCGAGCAGCTTAGAAACGACGAGGCGATCGCGGAGGCCGACACGCTATTGCTAACCATTCCAAATCAACTAGGTGTCGCCTACAACGCGCACGTCATGCAGGCAATTCTGACTACGGTCGCCCCAGCCCTCGGCTGGCACTAAATCGTCGCCACACTCATTGAGACAGTTGCCCGCGATATGCAGGCCACATTCGTCGTTCTCGTTGATTATCTCGTTTCCTTCGATCACGAACACGCTGAAGTGCTCGGTGGCGTCGGCCCCACGTACCGCGCTAAAGATCAGATTTTTCTTCCTTCGCCAGGACTTCCGCACGCTTGCCGATCTTCTTGAGCAGCAGCTGCAGTTTTTTCTGATCTTCAGGAGAGATGTCCCGGAAGGCGCGTTTGACGAGGGCAGCATGCTCACGAAAAAGAGGAATGAAAAATTCTCGCCCTTTGGGCGTAATTGACACGGTCCTCACGCGGCGATCGGAGGGGCATTCGACGCGACTGACTAGCCCCTTCCTGTAAAGGCGGTCGACAGCCACGCTCACAGAACCCGGGTTCAGATTGACTTTGGGACCAATGGCGTTCACCGGCGTCGGGCCTTTGTGCAACAGCAGCTCAAGCACGCGAAAATCAGAGTCTCCCAGGCCCGCCTTCAGGATCGGCGGCCAGAGATAGCGTGACATGGCCTGCCAGACCTTGAGCATGATGAGCCAGGCGTGCAGCTCTTCGGACGATTTTTGTCGGGTTGCCACAAAAGTTGAATCGCATCGATTATACACAACATCAACTCTATCGATATCGATATATTCGGTATAAATGTAAAGGAGTCATTGAGCGATGCCAACCCTGCTTCATATCACCGTAAGTCCGCGCGGCCACCATTCGATATCACGCCAGCTTGGCGCCGTGGCGGTCCACGAATGGAAGGAACATAATCCTGGAGGCCGCGTCGTCGAACGTGACTTGGAAAGAACGTCGCTGTTGTTCGTCGATTCTGAGTGGATTGCGGGCGCCTTTTCTCCGCCCGAGACGCACACCGAAGGCCACAAACGGGCGATCGCGATTTCCGATGAGCTGATCTCAGAACTCCAGCAAGCTGACGAGATCATCCTCGATACTCCTATGTACAACTTCGCTGTTCCCGCCGTGCTCAAGGCGTGGATTGACCACACGGTTCGCGCTGGCAAGACCTTCCGCTACACCTCTGCGGGAAGGCCTGAAGGGCTGCTCGCCAGCAAGAACATCAAAGTTCTCGTAATCATCGCCAGCGGCGGTAAATACACAGGAGATCCCCGGCTGGCCGCTCTGGATTACGGGGCGCCGTACCTTCGTTTCATCCTCGGTTTTATGGGCATAACTGATGTGCGCTTCATCCAGGCGGGCGGAACCGGCGCCGTCATGCAAGGCCGCGTCTCTGCCGGCGAGTTCCTCTCGCCTTACTTGACCGAGCTTGCGGAGGCAGTCTCAGTTTGATGATCGCCGCGCCGGAGCACGCCTTAGCGACACGGATCTTTTCTTCGTACAAAGGCTTTTGAACCAAATCGCTGGAGAGCGAGACAAATACTCGGAGGAAAACCATGGCAACAACTTCAATCGCAATTCCGCACGAAGGTCAAAAAGAAATTGCAGCCCAGGGCTGGGTAGTTCTTCTCGGGCGTGTGCTCTTCGCGCTCATCTTCGTCATGTCAGGCACCAATCACTTCGCCAAGCAGACTATCGCATACGCGGCAGCGCAGGGCGTGCCGCTGGCTTCGCTCGCGGTGCCGTTCTCAGGACTCATGGCGATTGCCGGTGGTTTGAGTATCCTGCTTGGATATCGCGCCCGCATCGGTGCCTGGCTCATCGTGCTGTTTCTCGTTCCCGTCACCTTCATGATGCACAACTTCTGGGCCGTTGCTGATCCCATGATGAAGCAGATGCAGATGATCATGTTCTTTAAGAATGTTTCCATGACCGGCGCTGCTCTGTTCATCAGCCAGGTCGGCGCGGGACCGTTCAGTCTTGACGCCCGGCGCTCGCGCTGAGGATCGAACCTCCGGAGAAGAAGCAGGGAAGAAATAAAGGAGATTGAGTCATCTTCAACGAGCGACACACCTCCTGGCGTACGTCTGGGCGTATTGCTAACGAGCCGAAGCGATGAAGGGGTTCGACAAGTTTGTTTCTGCAGAACTGTAAAACAAAGAGGCGGCCATCCACTAACCAATCACCAGGAGGGATTCTCAAATGAGCTACGACAACGAGGCAATCGTTCGAAACGCCTACCACACTGCTGAGGGGAACGTTCTGGACATTCCCGGATGGGTCGGCAGCTTCACCGACGATGGCGTGTTTAACAACGTCACCGGCGAAGAGTCATTTCGAGGCGAGCATCTAAAAGACATCGTGATTACCTTTGCAAGGATGTTTCCCGACGTCCACCGCGAACTTTACCGGGTAAATGTCATGGGCGACGTCGTCGCGATTGAGCTGTCCATTCAAGGAACCTTTCGCGGCCCGATGGAAACGCCCGCCGGCGTGATCCAGCCAACAGGAGAAAAGGTCGACATTCCGTGCGCGGACTTCTTCTACCTGAGGAACGGCAAAATCGAGCGATTCGACTGCTACCCCGCGCTCAACATCATGCTCAAGCAAATGGGCGTGCCGCCTGACTTCGCGTCCGCCGTCAAGCGTTCGACCCAACGCTGACGTTGTTCGTTAAAGAAGTATCGGAGGTTCACATGAAAATCGGTGTCGCCCGCAGACTTACCAGATTCTCGTTCGTCATGGCGTTGGCAGGGTCAATCTTATGTTGGAACGAAAATCGTTGCGGCACATCCAACGATGGATTCGGCATCCTTTGAAGATGCACGCCAGACCGGGAGGAGACAAATCATGTCCAATAGCATTTCAACTTTGCTGCTCCGCAATCTTTCTGATGTCTTTGGGGAAGGCGACCCCCTGCGCCGACGCGCCGCCCTCGAAGAGCTCTGGAACGAGGATGGTGTGTTCTACGATCCGAACAAAGGCGTTTACCGTGGCCACGACGAAATCGATCGCATCGCGGGCGCGCTCCGGGCTACTCATCCTGACTTCCAATATCAGCCAATCGCCGAGCCCGAGGAACTGGGCAATGGCGGACGCGTCAAATGGGTCTCGGGCATCCCGAGGCAGGCACCGGCTTACAGCGGGACCGATTTCCTCATCGCCCGCGACGGTCGGATCGCCGCTCTCTATCTCTTTTTCGACAAACTGCCGTGAGCTAGGCCCACGTTGAATTGATCTCAGCAGCGGCGTTTACGTATGAGTCGACAAACTGAACCACAAACAGAAGGAGATTGAGTCATGGCCAGCGTCGTGGTCGTAACACGAGCGGCCCTCTTGATCGCACGGCGCGCATCCACTTGGACCGTCGAGGAATACTTGGGCGGACTATCGCCCCAATGTGTGGCGGTCGACCTGCACAGCCCGGCCCAACTGTACTGCGGAACTGCGCGTGACGGTCTCTTCCGAAGCCGCGACAGTGGCCGGAATTGGGAACCGGTCGGATCTGGTATCGACCACCCGATGATCACCGCGGTTGGTGTGGGTTATGCAGAACAAGTTGACGGCTTCGGTATCGTCTATGCCGGCACCGAACCAAGTGCGGTGTTTCGCTCCGACAACGGCGGCGACAACTGGATGGACCTCGCAGGCTTGCGCGCGCTCCCTTCGGCTGACACCTGGAGTTTTCCCCCACGGCCCCACACTCATCACGTTCGGTGGATCGAAGCCGACGTGAACGTCGCGGATCGCGTTTTCGTCGCGATCGAGGCTGGAGCGCTCGTGCGCACCTTCGACGGCGGGCGGGCCTGGCGTGATCGCGTTCGCGGCGGTCCGTACGACACGCACACAGCCATCACGCATCCGCATGCACCCGGGCGGATCTACTCGGCCGCCGGCGACGGGTACTTTGAAAGCGCTGATGCTGGGGACTCGTGGAAATCGCCCGAGGATGGATTGCAGCACCGCTACCTCGTGGAAATTGCCTTGGATCCTGTGGATCCAGATACTGTGGTCGTGTCCGCAACAGACGGCCCCGGGTCGGCCTACTCGCCGCGATGGGCCGAGTCGTACGTCTATCGGAAGACCGGGCTCACGCGATGGGATCTGGCAATGAGCGGCCTGCCGGCGAAGGGCACGACGGTGAGCCGGTTCGCCACTCTTGCTGGCGAACCAGGCGTCATCTACGCCGCCAATAACAACGGACTCTTCAGATCCGACGATGCAGGACGGAGCTGCAAGGCTCTGGACATCCCTTGGCCTGAACCCGGGGTTGAAGTCGGCGTGGAGGCGCTTGCCTGTCTCCCAGAGTGATATGTAAAAAGATGCGGCGATTGGGCACGCCGCCACGCGCAACCGAATGGACACTGAAACGAGAGAACCGGAAGGAGAGCTCGCATGAAAGCTGTCAGATTGTTGGAATACGGTGGGGAGTTGGCGTTCGACGATGTATCGACGCCGACGATCGCACATGACGAGATCCTCGTGAAGATCAAGAGTACTGCCGTCAATCATCTTGATCTTGTTAAGGCCTCCGGAACGGCAAGACAGATACTCCCGATTGAACCACCGTGGATACCTGGTCATGAGTTTTCAGGAGTGGTCGAACAGATTGGCGGTGACGTTGCGGCATACGCGCCAGGTGATGCCGTGTTCGCTGCCAACGCGACTGGCGGCGCGTACGCGGAGTATCTGGCCGTCAAGGCGGCGGCAATCGCAAGGAAACCTCCCAACCTCTCATTTGAGGAGGGGGCATCAGTGCCGGTGGCCTCGCAAACTGCATGGCAGGGACTGTTCACCCACGGCCACCTGGAAAAGGGACAAACGATTCTGATCCATGGTGCTGCCGGCGCTGTGGGAGCCATGCGGTGCAATTGGCATCGCATGCCGGTGCCATCGTCATTGCCACGTCAAGCGGCGACGATGAGGCGTACCTCAACTCCATCGGGGCCAGCCGGGTCATCGATTATCGGGAGGAGCAGTTCGAGATGGTTCTGCGAGAGAAGGTCGATGTGGTGTTCGACTTGATCGGCGGCGATACACAGCAGCGGTCATTCCTGGTTCTTAAGGAAGGCGGCCATCTCCTTTCTGCAACCCAGCCCGTATCGCAGGAAGAGACCACGAGGCACCATGTGTCGGGCGAGATGATGAGGCTCGCGCCATCAGGGGAGGTGCTCGGCAGGATCGCACAACTGCTGGAAGAGGGGACCAAACGACCAGACGTTGCGACCGTGTATGCGCTCCAGGATGCAGCCCAGGACTGGAAGGACATCGCCGAGAACTTGCCAAGGGTTCATGGCATGTTGCCCAGTGAGCCGCGAACGGCAAGACTCAGGTCACACGGCAAGATCGTGCTTCGTGTGGCCTAGACATCTCTAACGAGTCAGAGAGCTCCTGGCTTACAGCTGGGAGCATTGCAAACGAGCGCACAAAGCGGCCACCGGAGACATCAAAGCTAAGGCGTCAGGAGATTCGAAAATGACCAACGTACCAAATGCAGAAAAACGATACGACTTCATCGTGGTGGGAGCAGGAGCGGCCGGTTCAGTTCTTGCCGCGGAGTTGTCCGCCTCCGGCGCGCAAGTCCTTGTCATCGAGTCGGGAGGACCCGACGATGCACCGACCCTCATGAACCCAAGCATTTGGTTTTACAACGTCGGCGGGCCCCTTGATTACCACCTACCCATCACCCCGTTGCCTCAATTGAACAATCGCAAGTTCAACATGGCCCTTGGTCACGTACTTGGCGGAGGCAGCAGCATCAATGCCATGGTGTGGACACGCGGCATGCAACGGGACTTCGACGGGTGGGCGGAGAACGGGGCCAAGGGTTGGGCCTTCGCCGACGTGCTTCCGGTCTTCAAGAGTCAGGAGGATTGGGAGGGCGGCGCCAATACCTGGCGCGGAGCCGGTGGCCCCATACACATCCGCCGGCCGAAAGATCCTCATCCCACAGCGCCCGCCTTCATTGAAGCCGCTCGGGAGATGGGAATGCCCATTCTGGATGACCTGAACGGACCGATGCGCCCCGGCGCCGGTTACATCAACATGAACATCGCTGCGGATGGGACTCGGGTGAGCGCCGTTCGCGCTTTCCTGCGCCCAGCGTTGTCGAGGCCGAACCTCACTCTGTTGCTCAACACCAACGTGGTGAAACTCAATTTCAACGGCACTCGTTGCGTGGGCGTCAAGCTAGTGACAGACGGCGTCGTAAAGGATATCGCGGCCGACAAGGAAGTCGTCCTTGCCGCGGGCTCCATCAACAGCCCAAAACTACTGATGCTGTCAGGCGTCGGGGAAGCGAAGGCGCTTCACAGCCTTGGAATCGACATCGTCGAGAATCTGCCCGGCGTTGGCGAGAACCTGCAGGACCATGTGCTCGTCTCCGGCGTCGTATTCAAATACAAAGGCAAGATGCCGGATCGGCCGGCCGACAGCAACGCAGTCGAGGCAGAGGCTTACTTGTCGAGCGGGCCTTCGGGTGACACAGACATCAGTCTTGTGCTTCATCAACTACCCGTGGTTACGCCCGAAGTAGCCTCGCGCTTTGGAACTCCTCCACCGGACGCGTTCACAATCGCGCCAGCTCTTGTGCAGCCCACCAGCAAAGGTTCCGTCCGCCTGGAGACCAACAACTTTCAGGATGCCGCCGTGATCGATGGCAACTATCTCGGCACGGACTACGATCTTGCGGCCATCGTGCGCGCCATCGAAGCCGCGCGTGAAATCGGGAATCAGCATGCCTTCGACAGTTTGCGCGAGAGCGAACTCATTCCAGGGCCCAAGGCGAGTGCCGAGGAGATTCGAGAACTTACCAGACTTGCCTCGGCGAGTTTTGGACACGCAGTTGGTACGTGCAAAATGGGCGTGGACAAACTCGCTGTTGTCGACCCGGAGCTTCGCGTGCACGGCATTTTGGGTTTACGCGTGGCGGACGCCTCCGTGATGCCACGGATCATCACGGGGCCGGGAACCAACGCGTCGACCCACATGGTCGCGGGCCGAGCCGCCCAGCTGATTCACGGCTGAGACGCGGGACCGTAAGACAGACAAGCTAGAGGAACAACCAATGGACGATTGATACCCACTCGGGCTGATGCGCGTGAGGTTTGGTTCCATCAACGATCTGCCGATCAAGGAGACAGAGCGCAAGTACCACTGGGCATCAGGGCGCCGACCCGATGATCATCCGGGACTGAGCGACCTTGGCGTCTAGGGGCCAAATCCGTCCCTTGGGTGCGTTTTCGCATCCATTTGTTCAGTAGCTGCCGAGCCTGGGTAACCTCCCTCGGCACAGTGAGTGATCGAGCAATTCGCTTAGCAAGTAGCAAAAAGTAAGGAGATGAGTAGATGACGGTCGGAAAGGTCGAGATCGAAAGGCTCAGTGTAACGTCTTCCAAGTCATTTGAGGCGGTCGTGGCGGCGCTCGAGGCGGCTGTTGGGCATCCCGATATGGTCGAGTTCGGTAAGGCAACCCAGGCCGCACCGACCTTCGCTGAACTGGAAAGTGCGGTTCAGAAAGGACTGGGTAGGACGGGGTTGATGATGTTCATGGTGCTTGATCACGGCGCGATTCTCCGCAAGGAGAGCGGGCTCGATACACCGAAAATCGTACGATTTGTGGTTGGCAATCCGCTCATCATGAAGGAAATGGCAAAGCATGTACCAGACGCGGGCGCTTACGCTCCGGTCACAATTCTCGTGGACGAACGCGCTGACGGCGTCCATTTGTCATATGACAGGATGAGCAGTCTTCTGGCTCCGTATGGGAACCAGGATGCTCTCGCTGTTGCACGAAATTTAGACTCGAAGATCGAGACCCTTCTTCAAGAGTCTGCGGGGTGAAGTCAGTTCATGACCACCAAACGGTGTACCTGGGTCAGCATGGACGATCCGCTTATGCTCCAGTATCACGATCGCGAATGGGGCGTACCGGTCCACGATGACCACAAACATTTTGAGTTCCTTGTGCTCGAAGCGGCGCAGGCCGGGCTCAGCTGGTCGATCGTGCTCAAGAAAAGAGAAGGTTATCGCAGTGCGTTTAACGAGTTCGATCCCGTGAAGGTGGCGCGATATACCGAGAAGCGAATTCAGAAGCTCATATTGGATACGGCGATCATTCGAAACCGGATGAAGATCGAAGCGGCCGTACGCAACGCGCGAGCGTTTCTCGCAATTCAGGAAGAGTTTGGAAGTTTTGACGCGTATTGCTGGCGGTTCGTCGATGGACGTCCCAAACTCAACCGATGGAAGGCAATGCGGCAGATTCCGGCGACGTCACGTGAGTCGGACGCGTTTAGCAAGGACCTCAAACACCGTGGATTCAGCTTCGTTGGGTCGACCATTGTCTACGCGCACATGCAGGCGGTCGGCATGGTGAACGATCACCTCGTCGACTGTTTTCGATATCGAGAGGTTCGGCGACTGGACACTGTCAATCTCGACGGGTAGGCTCCAAGCCGCTCGATCCCGGCTTGTCGCCCTAAATAATGCGGATACACATGCGAGGAATCTTTTTGTCTCCTGTGGAATCTGTCTCAGAGATTGGCAGCCTGGAAAGCGAAGGGGTATCCGGTCGAGCCATACCAGCAGCCCTTCCACCTCGACACTGCAACTTAGCCGTGGGCTTAAGGAGACTCCGCAAGGAAATGAGCAGAATGAATTCACACGCTCGGTGTGCCAGCAGCGCTCTACTGGGCTTTCTGTGCGCGAGTTTTCTGCTTGCCCCCGCGGCATCCCTTGGAGCTGAGCTGAAGGAGGAGACCCTGAACGCCTGGGATGCATACATCCAAAAGGCAAATTCAGAGATGGGAGACCGGCTACACGGCCCGTTCCTCTGGGTCGAGGAAGTGCCGGACCGCATGCAACGCGTTCGTGCGGGTGACATTCTGGTTTGGTCGGTCGGTCACAACCCGAAGCCTGTGCCCTCCGGCTTAATTCACGATTGGATAGGGGCGGCCTTCATTCCCGGTGCCAAACTTGTAGACGTCCTGTCCACGGCTCGGGATTACAGTCAATACAAAGAGTTTTACAAGCCTACAGTAGTCGATTCCAAGCCGCTGGGCAGTGCCGGAGCATGCGACAACTACGCGATGCTTCTGACCAATAAAGAGGAGGTGGCCTCGACTGCGCTCGACAGCGAATACGAAGTTTGCTACCACCGGGTCGACGAAGAACGTTGGTACAGCGTTGCCTACGCCACGCGCGTGCAGGAGGTTCGGCACTACGGCCGGTCTGATGTTCAGGAACTTCCATCAGGCCAGGGCAGTGGCTATATCTGGCGCCTTTACAGTTTTGCCAGGTTCGAGGAGAAAGACGGCGGTGTCTACGTTGAACTGGAGGCGATAGCCCTGAGCCGGGACATTCCGCTCGCCGCCCGTTGGGTCGTCGATCCCATTGTGCGCAGGGTCTCGAAGAATTCCATTCTGATCTCGTTGCGCCAGACCGAAGAGGCTGTCCGCTCAAGAGCAGGAACTGCGAACCGGGCAGCCAAACCATTCGGCCCTGCAACCAGCAGTTCTGAAGGTGCGAGCGTCACTGACCCGCGCCACAATCCTTGATTGCCAGTGGGTTGAACTCCATTGCTCTTCCCTCGCTCAAGATTCCTGTCAGGATGCTTTCCCGAAACCCCGTTTCAAGGAGTCATCACCACGCCTGCCTAGAGAAGCAATGCAAGCGGGATGTTGGTAGCCGGAAGCGAGAGAATGATCAAACCCGATCTTGAACGTTGGTATGCCACACGGACCGGCAGCCACAAGGTGGAAGTACTCTTTGGGTTGTTCAGGCTCGCATTACCGCGAAGCCTTCAGAGCTGCGGCCACCTGCGTGATGCGTGTACCCTGATGCTTCGCGACGACAAGCTCGTCCGCGGTCGGCAGGGCGCTGTTCTGTCCGGAAGTCGATGACGATCCGTACGGCGTCCCGTGGCCCTGAAAAACTTTCTCGTGAGTGTAGCCGTTCGGCACGATGATGAATCCAAGGTGCGCCATTGGGAAGTACAGCGAGACCACTGTCGTCTCGTTTCCGCCGTGCGGCCCTGCCGTGGAAGTAAAGGCACCAGCCGCTTTTCCGTTCAATTTACCTTGGAACCACAGACCACCAAGGCTGTCTATGAATGCCTTCAACTCCGCCGATGTATTACCAAATCGTGTCGGGGTGCCAAATATGATTCCGTCGGCCCACTCTGCGTCAGCTGGCGTTGGGGCACCATACTCGGCGAGCATCCTTTTGCTGCGCTCCTCCCAGCCGGGCACTTTGGCCATAACCGCCGGAGAAACAATATCGGGCACGCGGCGGAGCCGGACTTCGGCTCCGGCTTCACGGGCTCCTTCAGTGATGGCTTTAGCAAGCGCTTCTACGGAGCCATCACGAGAGTAAAACGCAACGAGAATGTTTGCTTTAGGCTCTGGCATCGACAATTCCTTGAATCTGAACGTTTTCCTTAACTCAGTCTCAGATGCGAGCAACAAGCACGAAGTTTAAAAAAAAGCGCCTAAACGGGTCTCCCTTCCCCTCAAACGCTGTCCGGATGGTCGGCTTTAGCGGCCAATCTCTGCCGATTTTCCCCCTGGAGTAGAACTGGTCTTCGGAGGCCGCCGATACTCTCTTATCGCATTAAGTTGGTCCGATTACAAGGTGTGCTCGAAATGGCGGCTGCCATTGGCTCAAGCAGGGCTTGCCGGCGGAATAAGACAAGTTCGACTGAAGGAAAATGACGCCGTCGGCGCCTTTCGAGAGTAGCCTCAACCCGCGAAATTGGCCGGTAATTTCCGGCCAACAGGAAGTTGGCCCCAAGCCGGCATCTGGGGAGATGCCGAACCGTGGTACCAGCGGCATTGTTGGTGGCTCAGACATTACCTTTCGGCGCGATCGCCTGGTAGTGATCAATCTGAGCGTGCGACTTGCATCCTTTATATATAGACATCGTCCTGCTTAGCGATCTTCTTTCTGCTCTACCCCCACTCTCAACCCTAGTACTGCCCACAAAACAAGACACTTAACGCACTTTCAACCCCTCCGCCAACTGACGTATGCTTCATCGGTGGCGTCTTGGCTTTCAACACAATACGACTTGGGCGGACTGCCCGGAAAGGACAACTCTGATGTTTGGACAAATGATGGTTGATCCTGTTGTGCAACTCGACCTCGGCGTCGATCTGCAGACAGTGATAGCCACACTGATAAAGGTTGCCAAAACGTCGAGATCGTTCGTTGGATCGAGTTGCCAGGGTCGGTCCTGCTGTTCTTGCTCGTGCCCGGAGACCCGGATTCTGGGGGGCGGTCTATGTCCAGACCGCAAGAAAGGAACCTGGTACGCCGTGGGCTTCGAGGATGAACAATTCGGTGGGTACAGCGTAAGCCAACTGGAAATGCTCCTGAAGGACTGTAACTTCCTCGATCTCATTGAGCGGCCAGGACTTTGGCGGCCCGGTTTGCGGTGGATGGTAATGCCCGGAATTCGGCCTGAGGCGGCCGTTTGACAGAAAAAATATTCCGGGTTATCTAACGACACCACACACCCGAAAACCGTGTGGGAAATGGCAAACACGAGCCCCGGATTCGCAAATTTGCCAGAAGGAGGTGACGGGTTAATGGCAACTACAATCACGGCAACCCGGTTGACTTACAAGCGCCTGTATGTACTAATTGAATATGTACAGAGTGTGAGGAGTCATTGTCATGCCGAGAGTGGCGGTTGAAGACAACAGCCGGATGTCCCTGCGGATCAGGCCAGAGGAAAAAGCGTTGCTGTTGCGCGCGGTAGCGCTGAATCATACCGACCTGACGGATTTTGTCATTCGTCACGCCGTACGTGCCGCCAAGGCCGTCATCGAAGAGGCGGATCATGTGCAACTCACCGGCCGAGACAGTTTGCGGGTCCTGAACCTGCTGGAGAACCCGCCGGCGCCGAACAAAAAACTGTTGGCGGCCGCTCGGGCTATGCCAAGGCGGTCCTAATCGTGACGGCATGGCACGAAGAGCCGATCAGCAAGAAGCATGATCGGGAAGCGTTCGACTGCGGCCAAGAAGCGCTGAATGAATACTTGCGTCGTTATGCGCGCAAGAGCCACGACTTGGGCGGGGCGAAGACGTTCCTTGCGATTGACGATTCGGATAACAAAACCATCCAGGGTTTCTATAGTCTGAGCCCTGCCTCGGTTGACTATGCCCGGACGCCGGAGATCATACGGCGCAAGTTGGCACGCCATGACGTTCCGGGCTTCCGGTTAGCGCGCCTGGCTGTAGATCGAAGGATGCAGGGAAAGGGACTCGGCGGACAACTTCTGCTCGCAGCAGGCCGACGGTGCCTGTTGGCCTCGGCTGAGGTTGGCGGCGTCGTGCTCGTCATCGATGCCAAGAACAAAAGGGTGGCAGAATGGTATGCCGGCTACGGTGCGGTGCCGCTGCTGGACGCGCCCTTATCCCTTGTGTTGCCGCTCGCGACAATTGAGGCCGCGTTTAAAAAGGCAGGGAAGTACTAACTCGGAAAAGCCGTCAGATTCCGACCGATCGGACAAGAATGCGTATCTGCAGGCTATGTCGAGTCTTCCTAGTTCTTGAGATAAACGGTCTTTCCTGATACCTCGACCCAATCCTTCCTGATCAGTAGTACGAATCAATGATGAAGCCAAAGGCTGCGTGCCTCGGGTCAGTGCCGCCGTTTGGTCGTCAAATATCCTGCCTCACCACTCTCGCAATCAATCTCACATTCTCAATAAGGAGGCTAAACGCCATGCAGAAGGTTCTGCTGATTGGATATCTCGGCCGTGATCCTGAGGTTAAGTACGGCCAACAGGGAACGGCCATCGCGCAGCTCTCAGTAGCCACCACGGAACGATGGAAGGACAAAGACGGCGAACCGCAGGCACACACGGAGTGGTTTGCCATAAAGGCCTTCGGCCGCCGTGCGGAGGTCGTCGACGAACACCTTCACAAAGGCGCACGCATTTACCTCGAAGGCCGGAAGCGCACGGAGTCTTGGGACGACAAGCAGACGACGTAGCGGCTATTTTCGCCTCGTAAAGTTTCACCCTATTGACCAGCGACATTTATGGGGTCGGCGTCCCAGAAATTGTCTTAACTTCGGGAGAAAGGGAGAGCAATTGAGGAAACTGCTCACTCTCAAGTTAGTACAGTGTTGATTTCAGTAAGTAACGGGAAGGCGTGACGAGTCACAGATGCAGAAAAGGGGTGCCTGTTGCTATGGAAAAGCAGAAGAGCAATCAAAAGTCGTCGTGGTAGGGGAAGACTCGGTGAGCAACTCGGACGTACTTACGGCGCTCAACTGGCTGACACACGTGCCTGAGTTCCAGATATCCTAAATCTCCTTCCTTAAACGCCCGAGCCACCACTAAGAAACAACTCTTGCAAATCGAATCAATGGTCGCGTCACCGTTCTTACGGTGCGTGAAGCCAATGGGACGAATCTGGGTGTGCTCCATGTCTGCCCCCTGAATTGAACCGCTAGGCTCGCCGCAATGACCGACGCCATCTATGATTTCACTCCGTTGCTCCCTCCGCTTTTTTGATACCAGCAATTCCACCAATTCTTCCAAACTCCAAACTTGCGCCGTAAGCCCGTCATCCTTTATTCCGAGGACTGCGAGAATCCCCATGCGACTGAATTTAGCCAGGCCAATGCGAAGGGGGCATTCGATGGGGTCGCAAAGAGGGGTATTGGTGTCAGGCAGACAGGCGGCGCCGTGCATTCGGATGCCTCCAACAGTTCCAAACTACCCTCGATCAGCGGGTTGTGAAAGTTACCTGCCATATAAAACAGCGTCTAGGTTCCAAAATGGGAAGTTCGTGAGTCTGTGACGTTTAGGCGGATAAGCCGAGGTTCTGGGAGTCGTGAGTACTGGGAGAGAGCATGTCAGGCTGACCAGGCGCAACGGCAAAAAAAGACGTCTGACTCGGCCGAGAGAAACTCAAGTGAGTGATGCCGTTGGTGTTCGGATTTGAGAATAGTGGACTAAGGCCAAGATCCCGGGAGCTTGCCGGGTGATTCCACCGCGCTGCGGGGTGTCCCCCGGGTGCTGCCGACGAAGAAGGATTGAAAATGAACACCTACGAGATCTATATAGTAACTGCAATTCTATGCGGCGTCGTTGCCGCGTGGCTCGCGAAAGAAAAGGGTCGGTCCCCAATCTTGTGGTTTTCGTCAGAGCTGCTCTGAATGTAGTAGTTTTGTTTGCGATTGTCTTTTTCTCCGCGTACGAGAAGAAGGCTCCTCTAAATCGGCGTGAAATTCAGTGCTTCCATATGAATTTAGCTGAAAAATGCGCATTTGCATGCGGAGTTTATGCAGCAGTCGATCTAAGTGTTAGTGGAGCTGCTTCAGCCTTCCAGCGCTTTCAACTTGTGAACTCGATGCAGGATTTTCTCTCCTGTTTTGGCTATGAGAGGTGAGTTGACTAATCGCAGAGTAGGTCGGTTCTGTGGGCGCGTAAGTTCCCCCGGCAGCCAGAAGAGCCTATGCCGGAGTTTGCTTAAGGTCAGGCTTTGCCATTCTTCAGGTAGACACGTCCGCTGAAAAGCTGTCACTAGGTTGTCGCCAGTCGAACCACTTCCAGATAGAGTGCGTTGGCCTCAAATGCACGAGTGGGAATCTTTGACAGCGCATAGTCCTCGCGGATTTCCCGGATGCGCCGCTCCATTGCGGCGCGACCATCGTAGAAGTGCCACACGCCGGCAGGTGTCAGCGGTAGGTTCGTGTGCCAGGCTCGGTAAGCATAACGCTTCATGACAAACAGGGTCGGCTCTGGGTCACTCTCCTGGATTGGCCTACGTGCCACAATGCAGCGCCGGGCGTGTGGCCAATCCTGGGGATGGTGCTCAAATTCCGCGATTTCCCAACTGGGATTCAGTCGCTCATAGCGCAACCTCCCGAGTTCGCGCTTCAGCGAGGGGATCATGCGTGCAACCACGGCGTATTGGGCCGTCGAACGCAGTTCTAGCAAATCTAAAACAGGCCCGTACCCGAAGCCAGCATCCGCTCGCACTCGGAACTCGCGAATGGCGGAAGGGCTAGAGAGGAAACAACAAGCCAACAATTTCTCGCTGCCCGCCCAGCTTCCCGCATCTCCGCGTCGCAATTCGACATCCCAGAGGAAGGAGGAATTAGCTTCTACACAAAGCAGTGGGTCATAGGACCGCTTGCCACGATAACGCGGATTGTAACCAACTTCAGCGCCTTCCTGATGACCGAAGGATGTCACCACTGTGCTGTCCAGATCGAAAAGGAGACGCGAGCGATGTTCTGGCAAGTGGATGAACCTTTGCAGCAGACAATCGTGAGCACGGTGTAACTGCTCCCGGAGATGAACCGGCGCGTTCAGCAAGAATCGTCGCAAGGTTTGTGGATCAGGAAAGCTGGGCAATCCGGTCAAGTATTGAAAGGTTCCGTTTGCACGCAACAGCGACGCGGTCTCAATACGATCTAATCCCAACACGATGGGATAGACCAATGCCATGAGCATTTGCGGAACACTGTAGCGTCGGTTTCGGCGAGGATAACGGATCTGCTGCGCGAGGAAGTCTCGAAAATGCAGCACTCGCGTAAATTCATGCAGTAAGTGAATGCCACCAAAGTGCGTTAGACCAGCATGGTTAAAGGCGATTCTGACATTCTTAGGCGATCGACGCACTTAAAGCCTCACCTCACCGAAAGTGATGTGAGGCTTACGGTACCACGATAGCCTTCCCACCCGCTCCAGAAGGGCATTTGGGCCGCTTTTTAAACGTCAGAATGCGCCGGATGTAGGTCCTAGCGCCCAGAGGCAACGATTAGTCTGTTCTTCAGGTGTACCGGCTCTTCCTCATTTCGGTCCTCCTTCGCAGATTACGGGAGAACTCCAATTTTCCTTGGCTGGGTTTTTCGAGGGCAGGTCACCGCAACCATTCATTGCGCTAGCCTACTATTGAGGACTGATCGGCCGACGCCGGGCGCGCATAGGGGATTTGGCAAAAGCGGAGGCTGCACGAGGAACATTCCTGGCAGGATTGCCGTATGTTCCAACAAGCTAAAGATTTGCCGAGGTGGGACTGTGTCTGTGGACGGAGCCGATGAGGTTGTGAGTTCAACCCCGGAATGGAAAGGCAGGGGAGGTATGGGCACAGATCGATTTGCGGACTGGTTTGGGAAAGCTTCGCCGCGTTCCCGAGCGAAGCTTGCGGGGACTTTTTACTTGGTCAACATCGTGACATCTCTTGTCGCCTTCTCGGGGAAGGGCGGCCACTGGCTCGGTGTCACGTCCGGGCTGGTGGCCACGGCAAGCTATGTTGCCGTGACGATTCTCCTCTATTACCTTTTCAAGCCTGTGAGCCGGACAGTTTCTCTCGTAGCGGCACTCTTCAGTCTGGCCGGGTGTGCCGATGGGTACGCTGCACCGCTGCTCCCTTTCAAGGTTCACCCTTTGGTCTTCTTTGGGTGCTACTGTTTGTTGATTGGTTACCTGATTCTCCGATCGACTTTCGTGCCGCGAATTCTGGGCGTCCTTATGGCGATGGCCGGTTTGGGATGGTTGACCTTTGTCTACGGGCCGCTTTCGGATTCCCTGGCTCCATACCACTACATCATGGGTGGCATCGGCGAAGGACTGCTGACGTTGTGGCTGATGGTGATGGGCGTGGACTCCGCACGGTGGAAGGAACAGGCCAGTAGCCGGCTCATTTCTTGATTCCGTGCCTGTGAACCGCCTTGAGTGGGCGCGGTCCTCCAGCGCTGGGCGCCGCAGGGTGTTTCGCCGCGGCGGATGAACCCCGCACCTCAATGGTCAGTTGCGAGCTCATCCATGGAGGCCAGTTGGGCCAGAACAGGGGGTGTTTGCGATTTGGAAATAAGTGAAATTCACGCGACTGTAATACTGCCGGGCTAGATATCTCTATACATAGCCCTACAATGCCTTGGTAAGGAACAGAGACTTGAGCGGTACTTGGGGAAGCCATAATGGCAAAGAAAACTGCAGAGAGAAAAGCAGTTGCAAAAGCAATCCAGAGGAACGTCGAAAAGACGGTGCGAAAGAGCCTCAGAAAAAAGGGTGTAGAGAAGGCAGTTGATAAAGCCATCAAGAAGGTCTTCAAGAACAAAGCAGTAAAGAAAGCGATTAAGAAAGCCGCCAGAAAGCAAAAATTGTCGAGTGCCGACGACTCGTAATTGGCCCCACTGAGGAGGTTGCTCATGCGTGCGCCTTCTGAAACAGGCCTTCCTGGCACTGTCGGGGTGGGATAGGGCTTGCTGCTATTCCAGCGGAATCGGCCGTCGATCGGACATTTCCTTCATAAAGCCGCTTCGCTAGATAGCAGCACCCAAACAATCTCAGGTTCGTCGAAGTGCTGTAATACAGCACTAGGGTTTCTGGCCAACCTGCCCGTTTTTCGGCCATACGGGACGCGTCTGATCGATGCTTGAGATTGCGCCAGCCGTGCCTTTCAGCACACAGTCAGAGTGACTGCAATCACAGACCGTAATCTTCATTCAGGCGATAGTACTTGACATAAGAAATGGAGCCCCAGGTGAGCAGCACATTTTAGCCTGCGGGTCCGGGTGTTTTGTGAGTAGTTCAAGTAATGCTGGCCCTCAACCCATGTTCACCCGCCAATCCGAGAGCGAGAGTGTGTGTCGATTCTGCTCCACTACGATTCGAACAGATCGATACACGCCGCTTGATGCCGTTGAGGAGATCCATGCAGACGTTTGTCTGGTGAAACCGGAAATCTCCTGGCCGGAGGCGGCCTAAGCCGCTTCATCTCAATCGCAATACCTTAAGGGTGCTGTAACACGAGTCCGTTCCGCCGCCATTTTCCGGAAGGCCTTGGGATAAAGTCCCATTTGCCCGTCTCGCCACTTGCAGTTCCTTTCTCGCCGAAATGCGCCTTGGCGAGTTGCCCGGAGTTTGATTTGCAGGATTGGAGAGACGATGACAAGCCGAAACAGCCACTTTGACAGTGTTCGCATTAAGTCCACAGGTTCGTATGTTCCGTCCAGGGTGGTCACGAACGAAGAAGTAGTCCGGGATTTGCCGACCTCTGCGGAGTGGATCGTCGAAAACGTCGGGATCCGCGAACGACGTATCGCGGGACCAGAGGAATACACTTCAGATCTGGCTGCCTGTGCGGGGCTCAACGCTATCGCCTCTGCGGGGCTGGAGCCAAACCAAATTGACTTGATTATCGTGGCTACTTCGACACCCGACCGTAAGGCGCCATCCTCCGCATGTATTGCACAGACCAAGATGGGGATTCATAACGGCTGCGCTGCCTTCGATGTAGCGGCCGTATGTTCCGGGTTTGTTTACGCCGTCACCATAGCCGGACAATTCATCCAGAATGGCACCTGCGAACACGTACTGGTGATTGGTGCCGATACCTTCTCCAAGATAACGGACTGGAACCAACGCACCTGCCCCTATTTCGGTGATGGCGCTGGTGCCGTGGTCCTCGACAAGAAAGTTCGAGACAACGGGCTCTTTTCAAGCATCCTGCTGGCCGACGGCGAAGGGGTGGAACACTTTACGGTCCAGAAGGGCGCGGCTTACTTCACGATGAACGGAAAGGCGGTTTTCGAGAAGGCCACCACCGCCCTGCCCGAGTGTATCCGGCAGATTCTCTGCATGAACCGGTTGAGACTCAGTGATGTCTCCATGATCCTTCCGCACCAGGCTTCGACTCGCGTCCTCCGGCGCACCGCCGAGGTGCTCGACGTCCCTTATGGCCGGATGCGAACGAACATGGAGTGGTGCGGGAACACGGCCGGAGCCTCTGTCCCGCTCCTGCTGGACCAGGTGAACCGCGACGGCGACATTCACGAAGGGGATCTTCTCCTGTTCGCGGCCATCGGCTCGGGCTGGACCTGGGGCGCTAGCCTTTACCGCTGGTAGCAGCACTGGTCGGAGTTGCGATGGAAGCCAAGGGAATTGACGTAGTGACACCATATGGGCTGGAGACCGCGGTGCTTGACCATCCCCCGGTCGCGGAACCCGGGCTGATTGGCCGAGCGGACGAGTTGCGGAGCGAAGTGACTTCCGTATTCGTAGTCCTTAAACAGGGCTTCATTCCGTTGAACAAATTCCTAGAAAGGAGAAAGACAGTGACAAAAGAGCAGAAGAAACTCATTCGGCGCATTCGGTCGATATGGTTTGATAGTAGCTACAATCACAACTCGCAGCAGTTCATCGGGGAGATGGGAAGCCTGGTCAATGCGCTGCACGAGTCAGCTGACGATTGCGGTGTGCTAGAAATCGCTAAGATAGAGTGGAAGGGGGTGACCTACACCAAGCCTGAGCATGTGCGGTTTGTCAACGACATGATAACGGCCGGGGAAAGAGACAACCTGATGTGCTACCACGGGAGTCCCGTATACTACGGTCCCGGTGTGAGCGTGCCCAACGTTCAGGATGCACTGGGCGCAACTCAGGTGCGCTGCCATTGGGACAACCTAGGACTAGGATTCATAGTACACCCCTGCGTGAGCGATCAAGCCTTGTCCGAAGCTTACGACACGGAAGCGTGAAACCGACGAAAGGCCGGTCGTTGGCTGTCTCGCTGGCGAGTTCTCGAAGCGCCGCCACGTTTTGGATAAGCAGGGTCGAACCATGAAACGCGGCAAAGCGCTGCTTGCGAAAATCGGCAAGTGTGCGGGTAACGGTTTCACGTGACATGCCGATGATCTGCCCGATCTCCTCATGGGTCAAGGCCACCTTGATTCTGCGAGTGCTAGTGACTCCGGCATCCTCGTGCGACCAATCCAGCATCAGGCGGGCGATCCGCTGCGGTGCAGAGGACTTCACAAACGAGCGAAGGTTCTGGTAAGCCTGCTGGCACTCATGGCTTAGATAGATTGCCGCCTGCATGCTGGCTCCCGTGTGTTGGGTCAAGAACTTGAGAAAGTCGTCCCGCTTTACAAAGTTGAACTGGCACGGTTGACCCGTTTCCGCAGTCGCTTGATGCGGGATTCCGGACACGGTTGTGTTGAGCCCTAGCACCTCACCCGGCTTGGCAACCTTGAATATCAGAGTCTGGCCTTGGCTCGAAGTTACCGACAGTTTTACCCTACCCTTGCGCAGGACATGGATGCCACGACAGGCTTGACCTTCGGTGAACAGCGTTGCGCCAGCCGGATACGAGAGTGTGAGCTTGATCTCTTGAAAGGCTTCCATGTCCACTTTAGGCAAACGACAGAAGAAGCCTTCAGAGCAAGGGCCGCAGGAGAGGCAGTTTTCGACCGGTTCCATCCCATATGGCGATTGCATTGCGCCCTTTCTCTGAGAAACCCAGTCGTCGCAGAATCCTTGGCGGTGAATGCTGCTGGGTCCTTTCAAAGCAACCAGTCAACTTGTAGCCGCGCTACGAGGGGCGGCGCGGGTGTTGAATAGCGGCCTCGATCTCGTTGAGTCTCGCAATTACAGTCATTCTACTTAGTTCAAATAAGTAGGCGTCCTGACGACGAAAGAGCCTTGGTCATCCTGTGGCCCGTCAGCCAGGTTCATGGATTTCGCCTCGACAAAGCGGCGAGCAAATCGGACAATGTCGCGGGCTGCTCGGCGGCTCAGGGTCGGTGCGTGGGAAAGTCCGTCGAGACCAGGCGGGCATGCTCCGTCGTTTCTCTGCGGCTCACCAGTGATCAGCAACATCGGTGTGTCAGGAGAAATCAGCTTCAAGGCGGAGGCGATCACCCCGCCCTCCACACTGGTGGAATTGTGGATGAGCACAGCATCGACGGCTCGTGGGAACAGCAGCGCCTCGGCTACCTTCTTCCTGTCCGTCGCCAGAAGCAAATGACAACCTTCACGCTCCAGGCAGTCCTGGAAACGGAGGCAGGTGTTTAAACACTCGCAGAGGAAAAGAAGAGTTAGTGGCGCACTCATGAGGATAACCTTCTATGGGGCAGCAGCCCCGCTTAGACGTGTGGTGTTTCTAGGCTTAGTCTGGTCGGTTGCTCGATCGTGACACAGTATTCTCTTGGGCAGCAGGCTCGGATCTATCAATCAGCTTCGTGACAAGGCGTGCAATCTCAGACCGGAAATAAGGCATCAAAAGGAAGTCGAATACTCCTTTCTGCATTACTTCCAAGTATTTGGTTCGGATCATTTAACCGGGAACACACAACAATCGGCACAGCCATTCTGCCCGCTTCCGTAAGGATCGCATCTAAAATTTCACCAGTTTGCGCCAACAAGCGGCGGTTCCGCGCAAACGCAACATGCCACAAGTGCCCATATCTGAATGAACATTAAAGATGTCCTCTCTGGAGCTGATTGAAATGCGCCGTAGGCGGGGAATCGCCCTTCGGTCGCATTCCACCTCATCTATCACCCCACTTCCGTGTAACTCCGCAAGGTAATCTGCCCAGGTCTCTTGCTGCGAGCCGTGAGGGCGGGGGTGGAATGCGTGGTGCCCGACCCTCGCTCACTTACTACAATCTCTGGTCCCAACCGTGTGACCGTATAGGCTGCGTCGCACTCTGGACAGAGCCAATAGCAATAATCGGACAGCTTGATCGAATCCGAGTGGAAATGCGTCGGGGGAAGCAGAAACAGTCTCCCTTTGCTCAGCTCTCGGAACACACAATTGCAGGCAGGATTACAACACTTAGATACCATTGAAAACTCCTCTCCGCCGTCCATCCCACGAAACACCCACCCGAAATGAGCGGATCCCCACCTTCCGCTGTCCTGAGCGGCACGAAGAGCGCGGCGACCGGAACCACATACAAGGGTTCTGGGAGGACTGCGCATATTGGAGGACGGGAGGAGGTTCTCCCGTCCTCGGGCTGACGTTAGTTTGTTAGGTACTCCAGCGTTTGTCGTACAAACTACCAAGAAGCGATAGAGCCCTGTCGGTTACGAAGGTCTTATGAATATCTACGCTCCCTTCCGGAGGCAGACGCGTGAATGCCCTCCAACTGATGTTGGGCTGATTTGCATATGAACGGTATGGATGATGCTTTCCATAAAGCGCAACCGATACCGAGATCCGCGTCGTGGGAGCTTTTGAGAGACTCGGCCTACGGTTCGCATTCTGAGCTGTCTAGAACCCACATTCGTGCCTTAGCCGGGGACCTCAGTGAGGACTATTATTCAGCGAGCCCAAATATTGTCTGTTCAATATTGCACACAATTGGCAAATAATTACGCAAGGAGCAACATGGGACTATATAGTGCCAGTTAGCTCGGCCGCCGGTCAGCGTTCTCGCTTCTGCCCCGCTTGACATGGTCGAGGAGGGAACGCCTGAGGTAGAGTTCGCCATTTCTATATTCGATCAATCCAAGGTTCTTAAATCGCGTCATGAAGAGGGTTATGCGGGGTCTGGTTGTGCCCACCATCTCCGCCAAGATCTGGTGAGTAACCTTGTGGACTATGGCTTCCGCTACTATCTCTTCTCCGTAATTGTCCAAAGCCGTTGCTTTCGACAATATGTATGACCGGCCGATCAAAGGTACGGCTTCCTGGCAGCCAGACGCGAACGACATCACCTTTGGCGTTCTGCTATCTGGGTCAGGGAAGGTTTGGATGAATGGCGTCGAGTTCGAGGTCGTTGGCCCGGATGTTCCCACAACAGGGAAAGGCGCTCCGTCGCTACAGCTCGGCGACAAACCGACATGTCATGTCGGAGGTTAACCGAAACGGCGGCGCTCCGCCGGGATTCCCTACTGGTTGGGGATATTTCGCCAACTTGGCTAAAGATCTGGGACTAAGTTGGCCGCCGATAGTTTTCGCCCTCGCGTTTTGTCTTAGAAAAACAACGGCAGCCCCATTGGCGTGCTACGAAGCAGCACCTATGGAACTTTCGCCGCCTTATCAACGGCAGAACGCAACTCTCCCATCAGCGGCATCTGAGGGGTATCGAGTCCGTTCATCATGAGGTCTCGCCACAGCGGAGCGTTGTCAATTCCGCCTTCCTTCGCGTCGTATAAGGCCAGCATATCGCGGGCGGGTCCGACGTCGGTGGGCGCGGCAACCCCTACCGTCGGCGAGATTGTGGAGCCAACGCCAATCCTCAACTGAGGCTGCGATTCGACCACATGGCCTTTGCGCACCAGCAGAATCAGGTCGGCATCCTTCGGCTGATACGCCAGATTGTAGCGACCCCACTTCTTGATTGCATTCTGGACGTCAACGGCCGCCTGCCGATCATCTGGCATAACGCTGGGACTGGAGAGGTCGTAGCCATTATTGGTGGTGACGAGCACGTACTTGGCATGCACCACTAGCTTTGGCAAAGGATCATACCCTTGCGCAAACGCGAAAGCCGCCGCGAACAGCAGGAAAGAGATCAGCCAAGTCGAACGTCGCACGGGATACCTCCAGCGAAAAATCCGGATCCGCCAGAATCTTACCTGACCTGGCCGGCGGAAAACCAGTAAATCGCCGCTGAGTCTCCGCAAAACACGACCAAAGCTACCCGTTGCGGGGGTGTGCCAGATTATGAACGGGAACAGGACATGTCGTACCCTAAGGGAACTCCCCGCCTGGAAACGAAACAACAGTCAACCATGCCCTGATCCGCGGGAAATGGATGTTGGGGAGGGTGCTCTCACGGGGGACCGCTGACACTCCCTACGATTGGTGACGCTCGTCACACAAAGGTAGTAAAACCGAGACTTAGAATGCAAGAATCGAGTCTCGTCCAAACCGCGAACCAGACGCATACGGGAATCGAAGAAAAGGTTGGGTTGTCGTGTTTGTGGGCGAATCCGTCCGACGAGGTGCTTACGTGCTGCTGGCGTGTTGTATCGTGCTCGACCCAGCGTCGGCCCAGGACCTAGAACCTGCAACCTCCTCTCAAGCAGCGAAAGCCGATGTGCAGCCGACGTTAGCAACCCTGAGTTTTGTGCGCTCATTTTCGTCCGCGGACGATCTAAGACGACCAACACCAGTTGTTGTGGATCGTACGCTCGACATCATTGCAGGACCCAAAGAACCCGAGCTTCACGCAGAAGTGCTGCAATCACCATCCGCCGTAACAACCGACTCGAACGAGCGTGTATTCGTGTCCGATCCCGGTGCCAAAGGCGTACACATGTTCGACTTTTACCGCTCCGAATATCGTCTTCTGAAAGACGGCAAACGTCTGGCAAGTCCTGGGTCGGTCGCCGTGGACAGCCAAGGCGATCTGTATGTCATCGACGAAAGCAGCAGAACAGCCCTCGTCTACGACCCGGCAGGTAAGTTCCTTCGCTACCTGGGGAAGCTGAGAGGAGGCGAATCGTACTTCGACAGTCCAGCAGGGATCGCGATTGATAAGACAACGGGCCGAGTTTATATCTGCGATATGCGTCGAAACATGGTCATTGTTATGGACGACCGAGGACGCGTGATCGCCAAGTTCGGCAAGCGGGGTGGTGGTGATGGGCCGGGCGAGTTCCGACTGCCGAGCCAGGTGGCTGTGGGCGGTGGGCAACTTTTCGTGCTTGATGCAGGTAACATGCGCATTCAGATCCTCGACACAGCAGGCCGCTTCCAGCGTGACATCACGCTCGCGTTCGTGAGTCGTCGAACCGGATTGGCAATAGACCACCAAGGCAGTATTTATGTCAGCGATCCAGCTCTCAACCAGGTTGAGGTCTTCAGTCGCGAAGGGCTGCGGCTCTATACATTTGACCCGAGCACAATAAAGGGCGCGAACTTTGGACACCCTTCCGGCATGTGGATTCACGCGGGTTCTTGCCTTTACGTGGTGGATTCTCAGAGCCAACGCGTAGGTTTGCTTCAAATCAGCGGAGGAGATGCTGGGCGCTGCCGATGACCTAGGCCAGACACCGAATCAGACTCATGGAATTTGAGTCCCCAGCGCGAAGGGCATCGATAACTCACGGACTGGAGTAGCCATGCATCCCCCCCGGCCAGCCCCAATCATCGTGCCCAAGCTGTGCCCAGTAGGGTGAAATCGACCGTCACCGAACGCAATTAATTTCCATAGGCAGGTCAGCCGGATTATCTACGAGATGGGGATTTGAGTGTACGCACCGACTCTCACGTTTTCCGTTCAACTGCCGATGTAGGAATTGCACGCACTTAAGCGACTCGGCTAACGCAATGAATGACTCTCGTGAACTGGTAGTCTCGCCATCCAATAAGCCAGACTCAATTCGCTGCCGCTGCAACGGATGCGACTGGCAAACGACCATACCAACAGTGCAATTTGAAACCTTTGTGGGCGCGACCCTGGCCGCGTTTGATTCCCACCGTTGCGCCGATCACATGTACCCAGACAGGCTGGATCAAGCGGTCGAGCGAACTCTCCTCACTGTCTGAAGTCCGACTTCACCATTTGTTCCAGAGGCACCACGTTTTTTTCCGAAATGTGCGACTGGCGCATCAACCGGAAAATTTCGTCCATGACTCGCCGCTCGCCCTTTGGCTTGGGCTGGCACCGCTTGCATACATGAATTCTGTGGCCCTTGCCGGAAAACTGCTCGTTCGGTCGTTGGCGACCGCAGATCCTGCAGTAATGTCCCATCCAGGATTCCTTCCAGCGATTCAGCTCTAAAGATAGTAAATCGAAAATGGTGGAACGGGGTCCTCCCCGGCAGCCCGAAACAGGGATGGAGATGAGCTCGGGGCGCTAAGACGGGTAGGAAGTCAAACCGGCAACTTTAAGCACTATATGACATCGCAAGCTACGCTCGCACCCATGCCAGCCTAAGGGCTGACGCAAAAACAACTGCTCATTTGGAATCGGAATTCAATTATTAGTGGGTGCTTGGTCAGCTGCTTCGCCGGAAGAGTTGACCATCACAGAAAGCCTTGAATCACAACCGTTGAAGCGCCTATTCGCTGACGCTCCTGCGCAGCCGGCAATTGTGTTATAGTTCCGATTGAAAGAGGCAATGAGTCGGAACTATAACATTATGCGCCCCCCTTCCTTTGACCCCCAAGCCCTCCGCAAGTACCTGCGGCGCCACAAAATCGCCACCTTGCCCGAACTCAAGAAGGCTCTCGGCACCACGACCGACCTCACCGTCTTTCGCAAGCTGAAGCTTTTGGATTACCTCTCCAGCTATACCCATCGTGGCCGCTACTATGCCCTCCGCGAAACCGCCCGCTTCGACGACCAGGGCCTGTGGTCTCACGATGCCGTGTGGTTTTCTCACCACGGCACACTGGTTGCCACACTCGAGGCCTTAGTCCCTCAGTCCCCGCACGGTTGCTTCGCCGACGAGTTGGCCGACACGCTCCATGCCGAGGTCCAAGATCCCCTCCACGACCTGGTGCGCGCGGGACGTCTGCGCCGTTCTGAGCTGGCCGGACGCTTCTTGTACACGGCCTCCGATAGTAGGCAGGCCCGGGATCAGCTCCGCACCAGGCAAACCGTGCAGTCGGTTCCTCTGCTGGCCGATGCTTCCGCTCTCCAGATATCTCCCCAAGAACTCAAGGCCGCCATTTTGCTTTTCTACAGCCTGCTCGACGAGCAGCAGCGTCGCCTGTTCGCTGGTCTGGAGTCCATGAAGCTCGGACACGGCGGGGATAGCATTCTGGCCGAATTCCTCGGCCTGGATCCGCACACCGTCGCCCGTGGACGTCAGCAACTGCTCGATCAGAATGTAACCGCAGGGCGGACTCGCCGTTCCGGAGGTGGACGTAAATCAGTGGAAAAAAAACTGCCGACATCGTCACTCTGATCGAGTTCCTGCTGGAATACGACACCGCCGGCGATCCCATCACCGGGCTGAAGTGGTCCCGGCGAACGACGGACAAGATTGCCCTGGCGCTGGCTGACTTCGGGGTCATCGTCAGTCCCAACACCGTCGCTCGTCTACTCCATCAGATGGGCTATTCCCTGCGCGTCAATCACAAGAAACTTTCCACCGACTTCACCTGTGCACGATTATGCCATTTGGCGGGCGGAGAACTTGAACAGATTCAGTTTCTGCTTGGCCACGCCTCGGTGCAGACAACTGAACGCTATCTCGGCTGCAAGCAGAAACTCAGCCAAGCGGTGAACGACAACCTTGGACAGGAAGATACCTGACGGAGTCGTCACGTCCCAGAAGAAGAACTTCAGGCCCGCTCCGACGGGAGTCCGTCAGGTTGCGCACCTAACTAAGCTGTGTCCTCCCGATGCTGCGCTTCTTGCGGCAGCGACCGGGCAAGCGCCTGCTCCGTCCTGTCAAACGCGACAATCCGCCCACACAGCTCGGACCCTTTTCTTCTTGACCTCTTAGCGCGATAATGTGCCTATGCAGCGCGGGCTCGCCATTGCGGCCTTGGGTTCAGTTCTGCTCATCACTCCTTTGTGGGGGCAGAGAGGCGGTCACGGTGGCATGGCCATGGGTGGCGCCGGTCATGCAGGATCTGTCCCGCACGGTGGAGGCGGATTCAGCCACGGCCCAGTTCATGGCGGCGCTCCTTCCGGATGGGGTTGGAGGCACCCCTCCAACGGCTATCCTTATCGTTATGCTATCTATCCGGGGCGTTATCTGTATCGCTGGGGATATCCCGGGAACTACGGATACGGTTGGTATTCCTATCCGGGCTTGGGATTTTCGGCTGTGGTCGGCGACAGCTACGCATATCCGGACCAAGCGTATCCCTCGAATGCTTATGAGTATCCCAATGACTCTAGCGCATACCCTGAGAACACCCAGATTCAGCAGGATGAGATTGATCGTCTGAGCCATGTAGTGGACCGCTTGCTGGATCGGGAATCGCGAGAGGCGGAAGTGGCGCCGTCACGGGCACAACCCAAAGCCCAAAGTCACGGGGAGACGGTGCTGGTGTTCCGAGATAAACACACCGAGGAAATCCAGAATTACGCTATTGTCGGAAATACGCTTTGGATCTTCACTGAACTACGCGCACGGAAGATTTCTATCGCGAGCCTAGACGTGCCCGCGACCACCAAGGCCAACGACGACCGGGGTGTAGACTTCCAACTGCCCAAATAGCGGTCGAACAGCATCTGCCAAAAATCTTTGCTTTGCTTGGGAAACTTCCCACAATGAGACTTCCGGGGAGTTTGGGCTGCCCACTTCTACGGAACGGGCGTTATACGTCAAGTTGAGATGACGCCCGCTTCACGCGAGCCAGTCTCTTGGCACGCCGTCACTCGTGATCTGAACAGATATCGGGTTGTGAGTGCTATGGCGAAGATAACCGGCCAATATCCTTAAATCCCACCACAAGGTTTTAAGTGAGAAGCGATATTCTCATTCAGTTGGATTTTCTTCAGGAGGAGAGGCTCCGCCCTAGCTGAGATCTTGGCGGGTCCACGTCAGAGGCGGAACCCCTTTGAGGTAACGATCCGCTTTGTCCCAGTTTCCGCTCCGCCGGATAGGCTTGAAGCCGACTGGGCGAAAGACTGCGACAAGATCATCTTACGCCGATGCCCGGTTTGTGAACAGGAGTCGATCATCGGTCACGGACGCCGGCGCAAGCAGGCACATGACGAGCATCACGACTGGATTGGCGTCCGTCGTGGACGCTGCGCCGTTTGCGGGAGGACATTCACCTTCCTTCCGCTGTTCTCTCTGCCTTACACGCATTACAGCCTGCCGGCGCGCTGCCATGCATTGCAGCAGCGTTTTGTGGAGCAGTGCTCATGGGAGAAGGCATTACCCAAGCTCAAGGACTCTGATCGTTTGCCCGATCCGTCCACGGTGCGGCGCTGGTCAAGTGGGCTGGACGGTTTCCAGTGGGCTCTTTCCTTTCTCAACCTGACCGTTATTCGTGTGGCCCATTGGCTGGCTCGCGGGCATCAGGCTGTTGACCATGCAGGGCCACCGGCGTGGATAACTCCGGCGTTGCAGCTCCTCTGGCCTTTGCGTCTTTAGGAAAAATCCTTTCCCCCACCATCCTTGCCTGGGATTGGTGGCGTCACCCGCCTACGCTTGGCTCCGGAGGCGAAAAAGCGTTGTGGGCAAAGACGTCGAAGAACTAAACCGGCGATTGCCGCTTCTGGAGTATCTGCGGCAGCATAACTGGACTGGTCATCCTGCGAGTCGATCCGAGTTTGTCGGACTCTGTCCACTTCACCAAGAGACTCGGCCCTCGTTCTATGTCAACACCCGCAAAAATGTCTTCTATTGCCATGGCTGCGGCCAAGGTGGCGATCTGATTCGCTTCATCCAGTTATCCCGCCGTCTGTCCTTCCGCCAGAGCATCGCCTGCATTGAGGCACAGACCATAGCTTCAACCCTACCTGGAGATGAGTCTGCCGCCGTGCTCGAGCACACTGCCGTCTTCTATCAGCAGCAGCTCGATAACTCTTCCGAAGCGATGCGCTATCTCATCCGGCGCGGACTGCACGATCCGGCTCTGATCAGAGAACTCCGCATCGGTTATGCCGCGGGAGGAAACTTGCGCCACCATCTCACGGCACAAGGTCATTCCTTCGACCTGTTGCGGCAGACCGGTCTGCTCAACCCGCGGGGTTACGACGCCTTCTATCAGCGCATCGTATTTCCGTTAAGCCAGAACGGGCACCTCGTCAATCTGTACGGCCGCAGCATGGGCGCTGCCTTCGCTCATCGATTCCTCCGTGGCTCCAGGGGGGGCTTGTATGCATGGGAGAAGGTCCGGAACTGCCCCGAGGTGATTCTTGTCGAGGGACTATTCGATTATGCGGCGTTGCGGCAGGCGGGCTTTCACAACGTGGCCTGTGCGTTGGGAACCCATCTCAACGCGGACCAGTTCCGTCAGCTGTGCGAAGGCCCGCACACTGTCTATCTCGCCTTCGACGTCGATGCCAACCAGAGCGGCCAGCAAGCCGCCGAGCAGTTAGCCCATCGCCTTGGCGCGCATGGTGTCTCCACTCGCCGCGTCCTCCTGCCACAGGGGCATGATCCGAACTCCTTCTTCGTTGAAGGCGGGGATACGCGACAGTTCCATTCTCTTTTGGAGGCCGCTCAGCCATGAAGTTTCGCGTGATCAAGCACAAGGCCTCACCGAGCACACACAGCCCGATTCAGGTGGTCGAGCAAGACACCGGTCAGGGCGTCGGGTGGATTAATCGTTACCTGGACCGCGAGTATGTCCGCCGACTCGCCGACAAGAGCCTCTACAGCTACGCGCACAGCCTCTTGCACTTCGTGCGTTGGTGGGAGAGCGTTCATCACACCGGCGACATAGCGAAGGCCGACCTCACTGAATCGACCCTATTCGATTACGTGCGCTTCCAGTCCAGCTTGCAAAAGCGGCCTTCTGCCACCACCATCAACGACCGCGTCGCTACCGCCGATCGCGCCATTCGCAACGAGTTTCCCGACGCGCCCTGCCAGGTCGCGCATGGCTTTCATCAGGCCTTCCTGCACCGCAGGCCGATGGGCCTGGGACGTCCAAGGTTCGAGATCAGCCGGCTACGCTTGCGCGAACCCAAGCTCAACATCGTCCCCCTCTCGGTCGATGAAGTGGCGCGCTTCTGGTCCAGCTTCCGCAACGCGCGCGACCTGGCCATCGTAGGCCTGATGCTCTTGCACGGACTCCGCTCCGCCGAAGTCATAGCCTTGAACCGCGACGACGTGTTGCTCTCCGAAGGACAACTGCGCGTGCGCGGTAAGGGTAGCAAGCTGCGCTTGCTACCACTGGCGCCAGAGACGACACAGCTGCTCGATCACTATCTGCGACTGGAACGGCCCGATCCCTGCTCCGCGGCACTGTTCGTTGTGTTGAAAGGGCCCGCTCGCGGCATCCGCATGACGCCCGCCGGATTGCGCTCCCTGTTCCGGCACCATCGCAACACTACCGGCATTCAGTTGGCTAATCCCCATCGTTTTAGGCATACCTTCGCTTCGGATATGGTGCGAGCAGGCATGAGCCTGCCTGCACTTATGCAGCTGATGGGTCATTCCGACATCGAAACCACGTTGCGTTATGTGCAGGTCTCCCCACAGGACGTCTATCTGCAGTATGCCCGCGCGGCGGCGCAGTGCATCCATCCTCAGCCAAGGATCTCTTCGTGAAGCGCTGGCGCCGTCCTCCGCTCCAGCATCCCCTCGCGCCAGCCTTTGCGCATGCTGTCGAGTCTCTGTGCACCGCACTCACCGCCGGCAGCACGCGTAGTTACAACATGGTCGTACACAACTTCCTCGTCTATCTCGGCGCCACATATCCGGAGGTTACTGGTCTCGAACAACTGCGCCGAGATCCCCATATCCTCGGATGGATGGCGTACCTACGCGCCCAGAATCCGCCTCTGGCAACCACGACTTGCATCGGCCGGTTCTTTGCTTTGCGCACCATCTTCCATGAGCTGGCTCGCACCAGCCATCTCGCTGAACTGGCTTACCTCCTGCTGCGCGAGGATATCCCACGCGCGCCCCACACCCTGCCACGACCGCTCACCGCCGAGCAGGATCAACTCCTCGAGCAGGAGTTCATGCGCCGCAACGATCTCGGCGGAAATGTCTTCCTCTTGCTCCGCTACACCGGCATGCGTATCGGCGAATGCGCCGATCTCTCGTATGACTGTCTCCGCTCCACGGGGCCGAACCAATGGGCGATTCATGTCCCCCTCGGCAAACTGAAAACCGAACGCATGGTCCCCGTCGATGCCTTCGTCCGTGATCTCGTACATCGCCTGCGTTTCTTCCGCTCCCTCGACCCTCTGCCTGCCGATGGACGGCTCTTGGCGCGTCCAGGTAGCAAGGTAGCTCTGCTCGTTCAACTCCGCGATTACCTGCATCGGATCTGCCATTCCCTCGGCCTCCCCACAAGCATCGTTCCCCACCAGTTCAGGCACACCTATGCAACCGAGATGCTTCGCTCCGGTATCAGCTTCCCTGTCCTGATGAAGTTACTCGGGCACGTCGATCCGACAATGACCATGCGCTACGTCGATGTGGCCCTCACCGATCTCGAACGCGAGTTCCAGTTGGCTCGCTCCCAGCCCAGGCATCTGGCTCCACAACCCAAAACCGCCACCGCACCCGTACGTGCACACCTCGACGGCCTCATCGACTCCTTACTCGCCACCCAACATGTCATGGAGATGTTCCGCCGTTCGCTCCCAAACGGCACTACCCGCAATCGTCTCCACAGGCTCTCCAATCGCCTCATCAAGATCCTTACCGAAATAAGAAAGCTCCGCACCGCCTAAATGAAAATGAGCACCGATTGGCCGGTTATGGCGATTTCTCGTCAATTGACTAAGGTCGGACAGTCGTCGTCTATCAGATTTCAGAATTGACAAGGCGGTTACTTTGCCAAGTGATCCGCCGAAGGATAACTAGACCAGTTAACCAGAGTATGAGGCCAATAGCTGTGCATCCGGCAACACTGCGGATGTCGCTGCGCGGGATGATAAAAGACCCAATCGCTGCGATCACCATGATGGCACCCGTCCAGTAGTAGAGCCGTGCCGCGAAGATTTTTGCCAACGGAAGAAAATGCAACCCGATGATCACACCAAGGGCTTGCGGTATTAGGTCAGAACGGCCAAGGTGCCCGAGAACGAACACCGTGACACCTCCCAGTCCCCATTCAATAGCGGAATCGATCCAGAAAAATTTACGAAAGCGCATCCAGTGCGCTAACTCGCCTGGAGAAGAGGCGAGGTGGCGAAACGCTCGAACGCGAAGGATCGCCCAAAGCGTTAGCACGACTGCTGGCACTGTGACAATCGAGAACCATACCGGGCTTTGGCTGCCGGAGAATACAACAGCCCAATACATCCAAGCAGAGCCGAAAGAAGCACAGATGAGCGCTGCCCGGGCACCGCCTTTTAGCTGGCCTGAGCCGATACTGTGGAATCCAGCAATATCGTTCGCGCCTGAGTCCAACTGCTTCCTCCTAGTTGTAAGCAGACAAGACTAGCACGGAGCTACGTTTTTCCGCCTCGCGCGGTATTCCATAATTCATTCCACTTTGACGGTTAGTCGGCGTTCCGTCGTTGTGGCCGCGACGTGGTAGAACTCTTCAACAGCACGGGTTGGGCGTTACACGACAATCCTTGGCCGCGCCCTTGGTGGATCCGGCCATTACGCTAGACTGCACCGACGTTCCTTCAAAGGCAAGAATGACTCTGGTAGCGGGAACCCGCTTGGGTCCTTACGAGGTTGTGTCGCCGCTGGGCGCGGGCGGGATGGGCGAGGTGTATCGCGCCCGCGACACTCGATTGGACCGCACCGTTGCCATCAAGGTGCTGAACTCGTCGCTCGACGCCACTCCGGACCTCAAGGCCCGCTTTGAGCGTGAGGCTCGCGCGATCTCGCAACTCAACCACCCCAACATCTGCACGCTCCACGATATCGGTCACGACAACGGCACCGACTTCCTGGTGATGGAGTTCATCGATGGCGAGTCGCTGGGAACGCGGCTGAAGAACGGGCCGCTACCGGCGGACCAGTTGCTGAAGATTGCGATTGAGGTGGCAGATGCGCTGGACAAGGCGCACCGAGCGGGCATCGTGCACCGCGACCTGAAGCCGGGCAACATTATGCTGACGAAGGCGGGCGCGAAGCTGCTCGATTTCGGACTGGCAAAACCGCTTGCGCCTTCGTCCGGAGCATCTCGCATAGGTTCCGGTTCGTCTGCCACGATGCTCTCCGGGGCCATGACGATGAGTAGCCCGGCTTCGCCTCTGACCTCGGCCGGCTCGATTGTGGGCACGGTGCAGTACATGTCGCCGGAGCAAATCCATGGCGCTGAGGCCGACGCGCGCAGCGACATCTTTGCTTTTGGTGTGCTGCTGTTCGAGATGGCTACGGGCAAGCACGCGTTTGCCGGGAAAACGCAGTCGATGGTCGTAGGAAGCATCCTCGCCACCGATCCACCGCCGGTCAGTTCGCTGCAGCCGTCCGCGCCGGCCTCATTGGACCGGATCGTGCGTATCTGCCTGGAAAAGGACCCTGACGATCGCTATCAGTGCGCGCACGATTTGAAGTTGCATTTGCAGGCGATAGTGGACGCGCCTGCACCCGCGCCAATGGAAGCGGCGGCCGCCGGGTCGTCCCGCTCGGCCTGGATCGCTAGTGGCGTCGCCCTCACGGCACTGCTGGTCGCCATCGCGGGTGCGGCCTACTTCGCCAATCTCGCGCTGCAGCCCAAGCGCGTCGTCCGCTCCTACATCCTGCCGCCGGAGAAGACTACGTTTGTAACCGGTGGCCAATACCCCGGGATGCCTGCGCTTTCACCCGACGGCGCCTACGTGGCGTTCACCGCGCGCGACGACAAAAACAAGTCAATGCTCTACGTTCGCCCGGTGAGTTCCCTCACCGCCCAGCCGTTGGCCGGGACCGAGGACGCGGCATTTCCCTTCTGGTCTCCCGATTCGCATTCGGTCGGCTTTTTCAGCGGCGGAAAACTGCGGAAAGTGGAGGCCACTGGCGGTCCAGCCCAGGCGTTGTGCGACACCGCCGCTCCACGGGGCGGCGCCTGGAACCGCCACGGCGTGATTCTTCTGGAGGCCAGCAACAATGATCCGCTGGTACGGGTACCCGCCGCAGGCGGCGCGCCCGTGCCGGCGAGCACGTTCGAGGACGGCGAGAACACCCACCGCTCGCCTCAGTTCCTGCCCGACGGCAAGAATTTCCTCTTCTTCGTACGTGGCTCCAAGCCCGGCAACAACGGGATCTATGTGGGCGCGCTCGACTCCCCCGGCCACACGCTGGTGCTCCGCAACGAGTCGGCCGGGTTCTACGTTGCGCCCGGATATCTGCTCTTCGTGCGCGACCAGACGCTCATGGCCCAGCCTTTCAGTCTCAGCAAGCTGGCGACCAAGGGCGACGCCTTTCCCGTAGCCGAGCAGGTGGCGGTGAATGGCGAGAATTGGCTCCCCATCGTCTCCGCGTCCGAGAATGGCATCCTGCTATACCAGCCCGGCAGCGGCAGCAGCGGAACCAGCCTGCTGTGGTTCGAACGCGACGGTAAGCCGAGCGGCGCCGTCGGAGAGCCGAACTTCTACCTCCGGCCGGCGATTTCGCCCGATGGCAAGCAAGTTGCGGTCTCCATCGAAGAGAATGCCGCCAGCCAGGGAAACCGGGACATCTGGACCTTCGACCCGGCGGAACACAAGACGCGACTCACCTTCGATCCGTCCAATCAATCGAACCCGGTCTGGAGCCCCGACGCCAAGAAGATCTACTTCGCATCCAACCGCAAAGGCGCGGGCCATATCTACGCCAAGGCCGCGGACGGCAGCGGCGGGGAAGAGACCGTGCTGGAAACCGGCAACGTTTCGGAATCCCCGCGATCGATTTCCCCGGATGGACGCTACCTCGCATACACTCGGTTCGACCCCGTGATGAAGACCAGTACCGATATCTGGGTGCTGCCCCTGTTCGGCGAGCGCAAGCCGTTCCCGATTGTTGCTACCGAGTTTACCGACGTCAACCCGATGATCTCACCCGACGGGAAGTGGCTGGCTTACAACAACGATGAAACCGGCCGGATGCAGGTTTACCTCACGCCGTTTCCCGGCGGCGGCCCCAAGTTGCAGGTGTCAACGACCGGGCGGCAGTCCGCACTGGCGGGGCGACGGCAAGGAACTTTTCTTTATCAGCGATCACATGATGGCCGTGGATGTCACACTCGACGGCGCCACGCTCAGGCTGGGCACGCCCAAGCCCCTCTTTCAAACCGCAGCGGCGGTCAGCGGGCCGAACGGTCCGTTCGATGTCACCCGCGACGGCAAGAAGTTTCTGGTGCATTCCATGTCCCTCCAAATGAACGACACCCCCCTCACCCTGGTCACCAACTGGACAGCCGAACTAAGGAAGTAGCCCCCGTGGCGCAACCTGCAACGCCCGAGCCGGGCCGACCACAACCCGCAAAGGCCGGACATTCCGGGCAGGCGATTCGTCGGCCCTCTTCAGGCTCGACCGCTTCCGCTTCTCCTCGATACTTCGGTGCTGCAACAATGGGCAGCATGGCTTTGATCGTTTTCTTCCGGGGTATCAACGTTGGAGGACGCAGGGCTTTTCGTCCGAGCGTGCTCGCCAAAGAACTGGGCATCTACGATGCCGTGAACGTGGGCGCCGCAGGCACGCTTGTCGTTCGCAAACCTGGGTTGCGCGCAAAGTTCCTTGCCGCATTGCGCCGGAAGCTGCCGTTTGAAACAACAATCGCTTTCTGCGACGGCAGGGATCTGATTCGACTAGAGATGGACAATCCGTTTGGAACTGAGCCACCGCCCGCAGATGTTGTTCAATTTGTAAGCATCCTGTCGGAGGCTGGACGCCGCAGAGTTTCTTTTCCGATTGCTCTTCCCGAAGGTGGGGAGTGGCTGGTGCGAATCATTGGCTCGAAGAATCGTCTCGTGTACGGGGTGTACCGCCGCCACATGAAAACGATTGGCTATCTCGGCCAGATCGACAGGCTCTTTGGGGCGCCGGCGACAACGCGCAGTTGGAACACAATACTCTCAGTGCTACGGATTCTGAAATCCCACGAGCCCGGCAAGTAGACCGCCTGAGCTGGGAACGTGGATAGGCAATGATAGACGCCGCGGTGTAGAGCAAACTCGCGCCAGCTCCTGGATGGTTGGCATAACCGTCGAAGTGGCCCGTGAAGCTCCCTCGAAACCGGCTTGTGGGACATGTGCCACAGAAAGATCTCGCCAACAAAGTAATGGACCAGAACCGGACTTACGGCTCGCGTCGACGGGAGTCCGTCCCGGGGCGCATTGATTCCGGTTTGTCCGTAATCAGGGAATAATTGGCGATCTGACCTGGTTCACTCTCCGCCTTCCTCGGAGAAGTCACTTCACAGGCTTCTGCGTTCTTGCGTTGCCCTCTCTTAATGTCCCTGCTTGACGGTTTGGAGAATCGGCTCCAGGAAGCGGCGGTACTTGTCTAACGTGGCTTCATCGTAGTGGGCTAGCGCTGTTCTTACGGCCATCACGGTGGCGGGCGTCACGATTTCAAGCCGACCGACAAAGACGCGCACAATCTGCCCCGGCGCTGGATCGATTGTGAGAGGCAAGACCTTGTCTATGAACCCGCTCGGCACAATGTAAATCAGCCGACTGCCTTCTCCGAACCACGAGTCCTGCCACGTCTCAACCATGGCGTGGGCTTCGTCCCGATATAGACCCTGACCGACGAGAATCTCTTCCAGATCGCCGTACAGAGAATCAACGCTTCCATTCAGCACCGGAGGATCCACGGTCGTCGCATCGGTTAGCGCGCCGGTTAGGCGATAGCCAACTCGTTCGCTGCGGCGCTCAAAAAGGATCGCGTTGGGAATCTCGTCTTCGCTAAGACTTTCGATCACGAGCTTTCCGTCTGGGGTCAACCGGGCGGAAATCGGCAATGGGCTGGCGGAAACTCCTCGATAAAAAAGGAATTTTTCTCGCTGCTCCGCCGTACTGGCCTGGACGCGGAGTGGCGAGGAAGCGGTCTCGCGAGCAGCGTAGTTGGGATTCGGCTGCAGCTCGGTCGGGAACTCGCCAGCCAGTTTCGGAGAGACGGCGACGTGATTCCACCCAATGCTCCCATCCACCGATAACTGACTCAAGCTGGTCTCGGTCATGACTCCGGCCGGCTGAACGCGATCAGCATGGGGATACCACTCGGTGATGAGTCCTTTAGCGAAGGACACTCTCGCCGACACGGTCAGGTCCCGCGGAGAATAAAAATAGAGCACTGGCGTCTCCATGCGAATGGTGCCACGCAGCCCCAGCTTGAAGTTGACGCCGTTGATATGCTCCACGAATTGGGGCAGATCGGTGGACGGGGTAAATCGTGGCCCTAACGGCAACCATTCGACCGCTCGACCATCCCTGCCGGCAATTGCGGTGAACGTTCCCCACTCGTGGGCCGTGAGGTCTGGAGCCGTGTGCTGCTCGTCTGTGGCCCAGCCCGCGAGCGAGAAGGCCAACAGCCCACATGCCAACAGACCGGGAAGCCATGATCTGACTTCCCCTGCAGTAAGAGACTTGCCGATTACCGGGTTCATTGCTAAAACCTTCCTGCCGGCGCGGCGACCAGAAGCTCGGAGATCGTCTCATGGTTGAACTTTGAGGCCAGGTTCTGCGCGAGGAGAGGATCGTGCTTTGCTCCTGCCATCGCCTTTTGGACGTGATCGAGGTGAGCGCCGTCGGGGCCCGGCAGGGTGATCATGGCAGCCGCGAATTCCATTTCTGGATCCGACCCGCGCAAGCTGATTGCCTTTCTTACCCAGCTATATCCGTCGAGACCGACCGCGGGGTTGGGCTCGCCTTTGCCCATCCATTGCTTGTATGCCTCGGCCAGGTAGCCGACGTCGAACCACGCGAAGGCGTCCGGGCGACCCGCGGCATCTGAGTTCGCCGCGCGCGCCTGGAGTCGCGTGATCAGCTCCTTCGCTGCTTGCGGGTCCTGGCGAGCGTAGATTGTGGCCCGACGTAGGGTTTCCATGCGCACCAAGACAGGCGTGTGCGAATCGAGAATGGCCAGCGTGTCACGGCTGAGGTCTTTCAGGTCATAGTCCGTACTTCCTCGGTGGTTGAACTCGACCCACGGCAGGGACTTCGCTTGCCCGATTTCAATGGGATGGCAGATCAGCGGCGGTCCGGCCTGTGCGAAGTTTGTAAACCCCAGCAGAACCACCACGGTGCTAAGCGCGAGGCGTGAAAGAGCATGTGCATTCATTTCTTGGTTCCCCCAGTTTGCTGCTTTAACCCACGCTCCAAGAGACGCCGGGAGAAAGGAAACTGTTAACAAGCCGACGCGGCCTTATGCAGACGAAACTGGAGCTCTAATTACGAGGTGCAATGCTGCAGGTTACTTTTCGCGAACTGGCGTCGCCGTTCCAGCCCAGGAGCGTTCCCAATGCCGCCAGACCGAGATGTTGTCAAATCCAAGCTCATTCCACCAAAGGTCGAGCATGGGCTGATCGAGTCGCAAGATCCCTTCCTTCGTGACAGCGGCAGGAGGAGGCACGAGCTGGCTCAACCGGTCGTAGACGAGGACTCGCTGCTGGTCATCGACACGCGCCAGGAGATGCCACAGCGTGAGGGCATCGCGTTTGCGAGCCTCGCTCAGTACGATCGCCACATCGTGTGCGCGCTGCTGCGATGTGGTGTCCTCAAAATCGAACCTCGCCAAAGCAGAGCGGAACTCTGTGGAGGCATCCTCGAAGTATGGCGTTCCGGGACCGACCTTCGGCCGGGTCGCACAAGCAGCGCCCGCCGGGATAAAGGATTCGTGGCCATTCAGCTTGAATCCGACCCATCCCAGAGATGTGCGCACCATGCCTGCGCCCGAATCGTCGACCTGCAAAGTGTAGGCACAACCCAGATCCACCGTTACAGCCGATGGCGTGTCAACCACGAATTGACCGGGAGGCGCCCAGATATAGGTATGAATCGTTCCCCGATCCAGAGCCATCCGCTTGAGCCCTGAGCCCATGCTGAGCAGGCGCAAGCGTGTGCTGGGGTCCACATCGATCTTGCCGGTATCGTCCGCCTGAAGGCTGCCCCGCGACTGACTGTCGGTTTCAAGCATTTGGCCAATGCCGAGACGGCTCGCTCCTTCTTTCGCGCTGATCGTTTTTTGTCCGATTCGAAGTGTCCCTTGCACGTCGGACACATCCCAACCCGCGAGAGTAGTTGGCGTGGGCTTCGTTCTGTAGACCAGAAATGCGACTGCAACGATGGCTGCCATGCCAACCGCTGCCGTAGCTAGAACGGGAAACAACCGCACGCGCCAGGGAAAGGATGCCCATCGTCGCTCGGGGACGATCTCCGGAAAAACCGGGGTTGGAGAATCATGTCGAAACCTCCCGAGTAACGTTTCCAATTGCTGTATCTCGGGATCGGGTTCGCCAGATCGGTCCCACAGATAGTCGTCACTCTCTATCGACGGTCTGTTATCGGTTCGATTGTTGCCCGTGTCCATGACTAGGACTTCTCCTGTTCTGGCCCAACGCGGCTCAGGCCCGCGCTTAGCTTGGCGCGGAGCTGCTCCATGCCGCGATGCAAATTGACGCGCACCGAGCCGTGCGTCATCCCAGTGCGAGCCGCAATTTCAGGACCGGTCATGCCCTCGACCAGCCGCAGAATCAAGGTCTCCCGATAGGTCTCGGACAGACTCCTGACCACCTCGAGAATTGCGGCCGACGGGCCATCCTGATCTCCGCAGGACGTTGCACACTGAATTTGTTGGTCTGAGGCATCATCCGGCAGTGGTTCCTCTGGCATCGATCGACGGTGATAATCATGCGCCACATTGCGAGCGATGGCTGCCAGCCATGCTCCAAAGCTTGCGGTTTCGCGCAGGGTTGACAGCCGGCGAAGTGCCCGGATGAAGACATCCTGAACGAGGTCATCCACATCGCCGACCGGGACCTTCGCCAGCAGAACTCCGTGGACCATGCGAGCGTACCGCTCGTAGAGCTGCCCAAACGCTGCGCGGTCGCCGTCGCGCGCCGCAGCCACCCATGTCGCGTCCTCGGAGATTTCCAACGCGGACGGCTCCCTTAGAGGCCCGGGTCGAAGGCCTGCCGCGAGCAGGTCACCTCTGTCTCCGGACCTGGCCATGCACGCAAAATCCCCGTTAGATGATAGACGTTCGCCGGGAGGGCAGTGTTAACAACCCCCGGTTGGTCGGCCAACCTGAAGTTGGCCATAAACCGGCTTCGGGGACATGTGCCTCAGAAAGATCTTGCCGGAAGTGTAATGGACCAGAACCTGACTTCTGGCCCGGAATAATTTCCGGGTTGCCCGTCTGGGCGCAGTCAAGAGATGCAGCGGGATGCGAGGCGAGCGAATTTGCGACCACTGCCTTTGTACAGGCCCAAAGGAGCCCGGGGGGAGAGTACGATAACTTGGGCTGTACTCTCGATTTTTCCTGTTAGGAGGGGACATGTCGAGCAAAGTATCTTCTCTTATTGTCCTTGCAGCCGCATTTATCGCACTGACATTTGGAGTTGCGGGATGCAATAAAAATACCGCGGACAACAACGCCCAAAGTCAGCCTGCACAAGCCAACCAGTCGCAGGACCAGGCAGCGAATGACAATCTGGCTCCTGTGGACGGGGCCCAGCAGTACCCCGCAGCACAGGCCCCTCAGCAGCAGCAGCCGGTGAATCAGGCGCCGCCGCAGAACGATCAGCAGCCCGCGCCGGCGGAACAAAGCGCTCCACCTCCCGCCGAGCAGCAGCAGGCGCAGGACCAGAACTATTCCGGCTCCGATTACGACACCGGCTACGAGGACACGAACTATGGCCAGCCGGTGCTGCAGGCACAGCAACCACCACCACCACTGCCGGAATATACCCAGCCTCCGTGCCCCGCCGATGGCTACCTATGGACGCCGGGCTATTGGAGTTATGCTCCCCAGGGCTACTACTGGGTGCCGGGCGTCTGGGCGCAGCCGCCAGTAGTTGGCTACCTATGGACGCCCGGATTCTGGGGATTCGTGGGCGGCTTTTATCGTTACCACTACGGTTCTTGGGGACGATATGTCGGTTATTACGGCGGTATTAACTATGGATACGGCTACGGAGGCACCGGCTATCAGGGTGGCTACTGGAGCGGAAATCGTTTCAACTACAACCGTACCGTCAACAATGTGAACATCACGAACGTTAACGTGTATCACCGCACCGTCAACAACGTGACGATTAACCGAGCCAGCTACAACGGGCCGGGAGGCGTCACCCGCAGGCCTCTGCCGGCGGAGGCCGCCGCGTTTCGTCAGCAGCGTATTCCTCCGATGACCACGCAGTTGCAGAACCAGCAGGCGGCAGCACAGAACCGCCAGCAGTTTGCCGCGGTGAACAAAGGACGTCCGGCCGTTTATGCAGAGGCCAAGCCTATTCCGGCAAGCCAGCCGATCGCTCCGGCAATTCCTGCTCGTCCTGCTCCGCAGCAACCGCAGACCAAGCCGACTCCGCAACAGCCGCAGGCACGGCCCGCTCCGCAGCAGCCGCAAGCCAGGCCGACTACGCAGCAACCACAGACCAGCTCGACTCCGCAGCAGCCGCAGACTAAGCCCGCGCCGCAACAACCGCAGACTAAGCCCGCGCCGCAACAACCGCAGACCAGACCTGCCCCGCAACAGCCGCAGACTAAGCCCGCGCCGCAGCAGCCGCAGGCTAAGCCGGCTCCGCAGCAGCCGCAGCCTAAGCCGGCTCCGCAGCAACCGCAGACTAAGCCCGCGCCGCAACAACCGCAGACTAAGCCCGCGCCGCAACAGCCGCAGACTAAGCCCGCGCCGCAACAACCGCAGACCAGACCTGCCCCGCAACAGCCGCAGACTAAGCCGGCTCCGCAGCAGCCGCAGGCTAAGCCGGCTCCGCAGCAGCCGCAGCCTAAGCCGGCTCCGCAGCAACCGCAGACTAAGCCGGCGCCGCAACAGCCGCAGGCTAAGCCCGCGCCGCAACAGCCGCAGCCTAAGCCCGCGCCGCAACAACCGCAGACTAAGCCCGCGCCGCAACAGCCGCAGACTAAGCCCGCGCCGCAACAACCGCAGACTAAGCCTGCGCCGCAACAACCGCAGACCAGACCTGCTCCCCAACAGCCTCAGCCTAAACCCGCGCTGCAACAACCGCAGGCACGTCCTGCGCCGCAGCAGCAGACTAAGCCCGCGCAGCAGCCAGCTAAGCCTGCACAGCAGCAACCGCCTGCGCCCGAAGAAAAGAAGAACTAGCGGCGATTCACGGCGTTCAGTCGCAGCCGAATGGATGGGCGGGGCTTCGGCTCCGCCTCTTCCGTTTTGCCCGGGTTGGGGTAATCCGAGTTAACTACGAATACATCCAGGATGGCAACACGGAAACTATCGTGAGTTTTCGGCAAGCATGCGTGACGCCGTCTAGCTCACCTTGTTAAGTTCAATCAGCCGCTAAGGACGGCTGATTTTGAACCACACAAGCACATCACCCATTCCACAAACCGGCTTGTGGGACATGTGCCACAGAAAGATCTCGCCAACGACGTAATGGACCAGAATGAGACTTCTAAGGATTAGGATGATTTCGCTCGTCAGGGTGGCGAGTTCTGCGCCGGATACCGTCGGTCAGTCTTCGTTGTGTTCACCTTATCCAGGATTTTCTCTTGGCATCCAGAGTGGGAAACGTCGTACACCCAACGCCTTCGGCGGCGTTCTATGTTTGTGGCCAAGCGCTAGGGCTTCGTGCCTGATTGACCCCGTGGCAGCGCCTGGGAGTCCGCGCCCGGCTTCGGATACAGCTTCATCGCGAACGCCTCGTCGCTGGCTGACAAATCAGTCGAGCCACCGAGCGATACTTTCTCAGTCAGATACTGGGGTGGTATTTGGGCCATCATGATCGATTTGGGATCGAACGCCCTGTAGTTCTCGAGTTGTTCCTGATGGGTGATTGGTTGGTTAAGCGGGGCGCGACAGTCCGTCACGCGTTCGATGTAGGTGTAATCGCTGGGTGCTGCTTTCACTTCTGGACGCCATGGAATTTGCCCGTTGGGATTTTGAATTTCATCCAGGAAGCCGAGCACGTGCCCGAACTCGTGTAGTATCGCCGCGCGGTCGTACTTAAATCCGGCGTGAAATTCAGTGCTTCCATATGAATTTAGCCGAAAAATGCGCATTTGCATGCGGAGTTTATGCAGCAGTCGATCTAAGTGTTAGTGGAGCTGCTTCAGCCTTCCAGCGCTTTCAACTTGTGAACTCGATGCAGGATTTTCTCTCCTGTTTTGGCTATGAGAGGTGAGTTGACTAATCGCAGAGTAGGTCGGTTCTGTGGGCGCGTAAGTTCCCCCCGCAGCCAGAAGAGCCTATGCCGGAGTTTGCTTAAGGTCAGGCTTTGCCATTCTTCAGGTAGACACGTCCGCTGAAAAGCTGTCACTAGGTTGTAGGCCAGTCGAACCACTTCCAGATAGAGTGCGTTGGCCTCAAATGCACGAGTGGGAATCTTTGACAGCGCATAGTCCTCGCGGATTTCCCGGATGCGCCGCTCCATTGCGGCGCGACCATCGTAGAAGTGCCACACGCCGGCTGGTGTCAGCGGTAGGTTCGTGTGCCAGGCTCGGTAAGCATAACGCTTCACGACAAACAGGGTCGGCTCTGGGTCACTCTCCTGGATTGGCCTACGTGCCACAATGCAGCGCCGGGCGTGTGGCCAATCCTGGGGATGGTGCTCAAATTCCGCGATTTCCCAACTGGGATTCAGTCGCTCATAGCGCAACCTCCCGAGTTCGCGCTTCAGCGAGGGGATCATGCGTGCAACCACGGCGTATTGGGCCGTCGAACGCAGTTCTAGCAAATCTAAAACAGGCCCGTACCCGAAGCCAGCATCCGCTCGCACTCGGAACTCGCGAATGGCGGAAGGGTTAGAGAGGAAACAACAAGCCAACAATTTCTCGCTGCCCGCCCAGCTTCCCGCATCTCCGCGTCGCAATTCGACATCCCAGAGGAAGGAGGAATTAGCTTCTACACAAAGCAGTGGGTCATAAGACCGCTTGCCACGATAACGCGGATTGTAACCAACTTCAGCGCCTTCCTGATGACCGAAGGATGTCACCACTGTGCTGTCCAGATCGAAAAGGAGACGCGAGCGATGTTCTGGCAAGTGGATGAACCTTTGCAGCAGACGATCGTTGGCACGGTGTAACTGCTCCCGGAGATGAACCGGCGCGTTCAGCAAGAATCGTCGCAAGGTTTGTGGATCAGGAAAGCTGGGCAATCCGGTCAAGTATTGAAAGGTTCCGTTTGCACGCAACAGCGACGCGGTCTCAATACGATCTAATCCCAACACGATGGGGTAGACCAATGCCATGAGCATTTGCGGAACACTGTAGTGTCGGTTTCGGCGAGGATAACGGATCTGCTGCGCGAGGAAGTCTCGAAAATGCAGCACTCGCGTAAATTCATGCAGTAAGTGAATGCCACCAAAGTGCGTTAGACCAGCATGGTTAAAGGCGATTCTGACATTCTTAGGCGATCGACGCACTTAAAGCCTCACCTCACCGAAAGTGATGTGAGGCTTACGGTACCACGATAGCCTTCCCACCCGCTCCAGAAGGGCATTTGGGCCGCTTTTTAAACGTCAGAATGCGCCGGATTTAGGTCGTAGGGACTAATCGAACTATTGTCGCCAACGCTAACGAGTGTCATAGTCGGACATTGTGCGGGAATGCCGAGCTCTTCGGTGCCGCGAAACGACCACGGGGCGACGTCAGCGGAGAAACGGATTCGAACGTCTCCCTTCGCTTGATCGACAAATTGAAACTTTAGGTTGGCAAATCGGGACCGCTCTGGAGCGACCTGTTCGACCTTTTGTCTCTGGGCCAACGATCCGTTCAGAAAACCCACACTAATGACAGCGCCGTTGGGCCATGCACCGACGAGACTCGGAGTCGCAGGGCTGCCGTTGGACTTAGCATTCGCGTCACCTTGTGCTCCAGCGACTGGCAGCGGGGCGGTAGAATTTGAGTTCGTTGAGATTTCACTCGATTTATGCCCAATGCTTACACGAAACCACAGGATCGCAACGCCGACAGCCGCGACGACAACGGCCGCGGCAGCAATGCGACGCACGACAATTGGGCGACCGATGGTGCCATGTGTGTACGGTTTGAGAGTAGCGGTGAGTCTTTGGCAGTCGATCGACCAGTGCGTATCCGTTAACTCGAAAGCTTGGCGACGCGAAAGCGGCTTCAGTTCTTCCGGCAGGTCGTCGTGGCTCGGCATCGCAGCGGCAGCCACCAATACGGGAATCACAGGGATGTTTGGCTTGAGCGCCGTGGCAATCTCTAAGCGGAGAAAGTCTTTCGGATCGTCCAGCCTTCGCCTTCCGACTTCGTCCTGGACGGACAACCAATTGGGACCGATTAACGCAATCAGAACATCGCAGGACCCTACCTGCCTGGCGATGTAGGTGTCGAATTCCACGCCCGGAGGAATATCCTCGATGTCCCTGAAGACGTTGATTCGACCGAGAATCGCCTTGAGGCTATCTGATAGCCGTCCTGCCCACGCGTTGGTGTCACCGCGCCGATAACTGATGAATATACGGCTCACGCCTCGGCCTACCTGCCCGGCCGCACCGGATGAGACTTGTAGAAGTCGATCTTTCCTGTTAGCTCGATCGACGCCATCCTAATCCATGCAATCCATGGACGCCAACATTCTTAGGGTGGAGCGCCGGGTACCCCCACACTTTCGAGCTCTTCGAATGACTGAGGTGCCTGCCCCATCGTCGGATCGGTCGACCCGCGTTCACAGCAGCGAGTCGCGGTGTCTAACTTCTTAGACAAAAACTGCATCGCGCCCAAAACTGCAAACCAAGAAATGCGCCAGGAAAAATTGGGGGCCAAGATTTTCTCTCCGATCTGGTGTCCGCGAACACGAGGTTGGCCATAAACCGGCTTCTGGCCCGCATCAGTCGGAATCCGTCCTGGCACATACAGAGCCGCTCTGACGGCGGCAGGTCGCCCACCGTAGGCCGGCTGCGAGTCGCGGTCAGGATTACGTACTAAATTGATTCCCGTGAGCTATCGCATGAGAGTTAGGCTCGGGGGTTTGGACTTGAAATGCCGGTTCGTCATGCACTAATCGTCGGGAGTCGGCAAGCAAGTCCGAGAGGGCACTTGCGCCCAAGCAAATCGCCTTAGGGCCGCGGTATAATTCCATCCGCGGGCTTGCCCGCTGCCATTCTAAGGAGGCGCCTATGAAAGCCAGTCCCGCCATGTCTGCGGACAGGTCTGCCTCCATCGCGCAGTAAACTCACCACAGCCTGTCCATTCACTGATGTCTGAACGGCGCCACACGTGTGCGCGCATACGAGGAATCAAAGTGACTTTACTGGAATTGGGCTGGAATGCCGATTTGCAATGCAACTTCAAAAAGCTCTCGCGCCAGGACTTTGTGCCTGCACGCGTTAGCAGCGTAATGAAGGGACACTTCGGTGTCTGGGGTGAAAGCGGAGATGGACTCACCAGACTCTCAGGTAAGCTGCTCTTTCGAGCTAAGTCCAACCGCGACCTCCCCGCCGTGGGCGACTGGGTAGCCATCGACAGCGAAGCGGGCGATAACCGCGGCGTCATTCACCATGTGCTGCCGCGACGCTCGAAAATCTCGCGCAAGATCGCTGGACGAGTGGTCGATGAACAAATCATCGCGACGAACATCGATACCGTGTTCATCGTCTGCGCCCTGAACCAGGAATTCAACCTGCGCCGCCTGGAGCGCTATGTCGCGCTGGTGTGGGAGAGCGGCGCACAACCGGTGGTGCTTCTCAATAAAGCCGACCTCTGCGGAGACGTGCCAGCAAGAGTTGCCGACGCCGAATTCAGCGCTCCCGGTGCTCCGGTGCACGCCATCAGCGCGGCCGATGGCGCCAGATTCGATGCTTTGTTCTGCTATCTCAAGGTGGGTCGAACAGCAGCCTTCATCGGCTCTTCAGGAGTTGGTAAGTCGACGATCATCAATCGCCTGCTGGGTAACGAAGCGCAGTCCACGCTGCCGGTTCGCGAGCACGATGATCGTGGGCGGCACAGTACTACGTCGCGCCAGATGTTTGCGCTGAGCTCCGGCGGCCTGGTGATCGATACTCCAGGCATGCGTGAACTGCAACTCTGGGACATCGAGACTGGCCTCAGTGCCGCATTCGACGACCTCGACGAGATTGCCGTGCAGTGCCGTTATCGGGATTGCAGCCATCAGTCGGAGCCGGGGTGCGCAGTTCGTACTGCTGTGGAAGCCGGACAGCTCGATCCGGGGCGCGTTACGAACTTTCTTAAGCTGCGCGCGGAACAGGCATCGCTTGAACGCAAAGTCGACCTTCGTGCAGCGCGGGAAGCGAAGAAACGCGCTCGACTGGCCTGTAAAGAGTTGCGTAAGACCATCAGGTTCAAGGACAGGAGCTGATCAGCAGGCAACCATATGGGTGAACGGAGGCCGTTTGGGCTCTGCAAGTGAGATGGACAATTGATCGCGCTGGGTCGAACCAATGCAATCTCGGACGCTTGCACGCGATGTGGCTTCGGTGAGATCGCGGCTCAAGCTCTTCGTAACGCCACATTTCCTGGAATGAGACTTCCGGGGAGTTTGGGCTGCCCACTTCTACGGAACGGGCGTTTACTAGGACTTGAGAATTACTTCCGGGTTGTCCGTCATCCGCTTCTAAAACTGTGGCAAGGAGCCAAAAGAGCTCAGGAAGGACTCCCTGGCCCGTTGTGCAGGGATTTCTAATTTCCAAATGTGCTTACTGTAACCAGCTTTTCAACGTCTAACTATTTCCACATCAGCAAGACATTATCTGTGGAGCAGGCGCCATGAAGAGACTGTTTGCGCATATCTTTACCTGCGGCCTCATCGGACTGCTGTCCATGCTGGCGATGGCGGCGCAGAATACTAACGGCAAACAGTGGATCGGAACATGGGCGACGGCCCCGCAGCCACCCACGCCAGGGCATATCCAGAGCTTCCGGAACCAAACTCTACGGCTCATCGTGCACACCAGCGCTGGCGGGACGAAAGTAAGGATAAAGATTTCGAACACCTTCGGTTACCACCCATTGCTCATCGGAGGCGCACACATTGCCCGCCGAACCGACGGGGCGAAGATCGATCCCACGTCCGACCGAACCCTGAGATTTGACGGAAAGTCGTCTACCACCGTCGCAGCAGGATCGATGGTTGTGAGCGATCCGGTCGCGTTGGAAGTGCCGGCTTTGTCGGATCTGGCGGTCAGCTTGTTTCTGCCCGCGAGCAGCGAAGTGCAGACGACGCATGTTCTGGCAGAGCAGACGAGCTACGTTTCCACTGAGACCGGGGACGCTATGGCCAAAGTGAAGTTTCCAGTGGCAGTGACAATCCGCACTTGGCCGTTTCTTGCGGGAGTCGACGTCGAGGCCTCCTCTCGAGGAGCAGCCATTGTCGCATTTGGCTCCTCACTCACGGATGGAGATGGAACCGACTTGGATAGCAATGTACGTTGGCCTGATGTGCTGGCACAGCAGTTGCAGAAAAGCGCCGGCTGGAAAGCGGAATTGGGCGTCCTGAATGAAGGCATCATCGGCAATCGGCTATTGAATGACAGCCCTGCGCAGGCGGCTGGCGGTCGATTTGGGTCAGTCCTCGGACAAGCAGGCTTGACACGTTTCGAACGCGACGTGCTTGCGCAATCTGGCGTTAAGTATGTGGTCGTTGGTTTAGGGATCAATGACATCGCCTTTCCCGGCTCTTTGACACCTGCCACCGAGGGCATTAAGGCCGAGAGTATCATTGCCGCTTATCGACAGCTCATTAAGCGGGCGCATCAAAGGGGAATTCGAATCATCGGCACGACTAACCCACCGTTCGAAAACTCGTTCTTGGATTTGGGACCGCCGACGCCTCCGATTACTTTCTATACGCCCGAGAAAGAAAGCGTGCGACAGAAGGTCAATGTTTGGATCCTCCGCAGCGGTGAATTCGACGGCGTGGTGGATCTCGACGCGGTTTTACGGGATCCAAGTCACCCTACCCAATTGCTCCCGAGTTACGACAGCGGCGACCACCTGCATCCCAACAATGCGGGCTGCCGCGCTGAGGGAGATGCGATTCCCCTAGCGTTGTTCCAAAGCCACTAAAACTAAAACTGATGACAAGCCTCGGCTAGCTCCACGCTTCAGCCACCTGCGGACTAGGCATTCCGAGTGGTCGGCAACTCGGAACTTATCATCGGAGTGGTCCGTGAAGCCCCGAGAAACCGGCTTGTGGGCCATGTGCCACAGAAAGATCTCGCCAACGACGTAATGGACCAGAACCAGACTTCTGGGGAGTTTGGGCTGCCCACTTCTACGGAACGGCCGTTACCCGTCCAAGTGGCGATGCAATGCGGTTGCCGGATGCTGGCCGACTTTTCGTTCCTAGCATCAGGTCGCTAGAGGCCTGATCCACCTGCGAGTAGAGCAGCCACTTACCATCACTCGACACGGCCATCCCACCGAGCCAGGGTGGCGTGGGTTTTACCAGCGTAAAGGTCGGCCGGACCTGCTTGGTCTGGAGATCGAACAGAGTGATCCCGGTCTTGCTGCCTTCGTGGGATAGAAAGTAGATGCCCGATCCAAAGGGGAACCATTCATCCGCCTGAAAGTACAGCTCAGGCATTCCGTCTACCTGCTGCTCCATCGAACCGTCGGTCTTGGCACGCCATAGCTGTTAACGCGAGCAAAGTACACGTACTCTCCATCCGGCCGCTCGGGTTGAGAGAAGGGCGCGGTTGAAGAAGGATTCATCGGAAGCCTTCTACGAGCATCAGGTCGCTGCCGACTTCGTCGATCTGGGCATACGTCAGCCACGTTTCGTCAGCCGAGAGAGAAAGGCCGCCCCACAATCTGGGCTGTTTGTCGAGCGGAATCCTTTTTGTAACCCGATGCGAGGAAAAATCGAAGAAATCGATACCCGGTTGCTGGCCGAAGTCGACGAAAAAAATGCCTTTGGAGCCTAACACCCAGTCGCTCCCGATTCCGGGCTTTGGCATGTCGGCAAGCGGCCGCTGTTCTCCAGTAGCAATATTTAAAACGTAGATAACCGCATCTCTTTCTCCGGCGGCAAAGTAGAGCAGTCTGCCGTCTCTTGATTCCTGAGCAGCGATACCACGAGCCTGAGCCATGCGCTCAGGAGTTCCTCCCTGCGGAGAAACACGGTAGAGAGCGTCGCGCTCGGCTGGTTCCAACGATTCTGAATGGAAGTAGATCCACTTACCGTCAGCAGACCAGCTTGGGCGTGAGGCGTCTATGCCCTTTGTGGAGATTTGCCGCGGAAGGGCTGTTGCCGGATCGACAAGGTAAAGGGCCGGTTTGCCCGTCACGCGGGAGTCGAAGACGATCCAGTGTCCGTCGGGCGACCATCGAGGAGTACCGGTCTTCGCATGGTAATTGCTCAGCTGGACGGTGTCGCTGCCGTCCAGATTTGCCAACCATATCTCCTCGGAGCCCGAACGCGTTGACATGAAGACGACTTGCTTACCATCAGGGGAGATATCAGGCAGGCGCTGCTCTACGGTGGCGGGAGCGAAAACGCTGCGTCGGGAGCCGGTCCGTGTGTCAGCCTTCCAGATATTCGACGTGAGTTGAAAAGCCGTATACGCCAGGCGGTCGCCCCTTGCCGCGATCGCCGGTTGAATGGCATTGTCGGCAAACATCAATCGACGCGGCTCGCCACCGTGTATGTTGAATTCCCAAAGCCCATCAGAAACAATTCGCTGGCTGTCGTTTGTCCAGGCCACGCGCCCCCCACCTGTACTCAGATGTTTCGAGAGTCCGCCATTTGTGGAGAGAAGATCCAGATAGTAAGTGCCGCTCACCCCGCAGGTAAACGCGATCCACTTCCCGTCAGGTGAGAACGCAGCCGCGTATGATTCGCATCGTCCGGTGTCGACTGGGCGAACCTCGCCAGTCTCCGTCGTCACCAGGCGGATGCCTTCAGTGGTGGAATACACAAGTTGCCGGCCATCGGGTGACCACCCAAGCGACATAAACCCTGGAAGGTCAAGGTTGGCGTCGGCAAGCTTCCGCTCGGCCCCACCTCTTGCCGGAACGGAAAAGATGCCCGGCCTGTCACCACCCTGGCGAGCAAAAGCGATGGTGCTGCCATCAGGAGACCAGGCGGGAACCATGCGGTCAGCGGGTTCATGGGTGAGTTGTTCGATTTTCTCAAAACCAATGGCTTTGACATAGAGATTGAAAGGACTTGTGGCGTTACTGTTTCCTCCATCCCAGGCGAAGGCGACTTGGCTCCCATCGGGAGAAAACGACGGAAAGACCTCCCGTCCCGGCAGTGTGGTGAGCGGGGTGACGCGGAGGTTCTCCTGAACCTCGGCCCTGGAAGAGGGCGAAGCCCGATGTCTCAGGCGCACAAAGAGAAGAGTCGCGACCGCAATCAGCAACAACAGCATGAAGGCTATGGCTGGAGTCCAGCGTCGCCTCGGTGGGGGCGGCGGAGGTTCGATCGCGATGTCTGGGGCTGACATCGCAGTTCTGGTTGTCTTCGCCTCTGGTTCACTCGCCTCGACCGGGGTGATGAAGCGGTAGCCGTGGCGCGGGAGGGTCTCCACGGTGCGGGGGTTGTCGGAAGAGTCGCCGATGGAGGAAAGATCCTTGTCCGACCACTCAACGGGAGGGATAAATCGATAGCCCAGGCGAGGCAGAGTTTCGATAATGCTCGGCGACGTCTCCGACTCGTCAACCGCGTCACGAAGCTTGGCCACTGCCTTGTTCAGTCCGTGGTCAAAATCGACAAAAGTGTCCTGCGGCCAGACTTCTCTCCGGAGTTGTTCCCGGGTGACGAGTTCCCCCGGATGTTCCAGCAGGACCCGCAGGGCCTTCAAGGGTTGGGCCTGCAAACGCGTGCGGCGTCCGTTCTTGACCAACTCGCCGGTGCGAAGATCGAGCTCGAATCCGGCAAAACGAGCCGTGCCGTTGGAAGCTTGCGACCCCATACGCGATTCCTGCTTGGGGAGAGTTTATGTCAAACCACTCTCTCGCGCCAGAACAACGCAACGTAACCCACTGAAACAGCTAGGGGACAACTTGAGGAGGAACGGGGGCTGCCCAGTCCCTTGTGGTGGCGCACTCACCAGCGCAATATCCATCAACAATTCGAACCCGACATGGGACTGGACACACAGCTTGAGCGGGCCTCTTCCTAAATCGCAAGAAACAGAATTCGAAAGGAGCAACACCATGAAAAGCAAAGTCACGATAACAAGGACAAACGTCATGCAAACAACCCGAACTCTGAACTTCGTCAAGTTCACCGCCTGTATGGTTCTGGTAATTGGACTCAGTGGCAGCGCGTTAGCGTCATGCGGCGATTCCATGGCTGCGATGGCAGCAGCGACGGCGGCTTCCGCGCATAGTCAATCCAGCAGTCAATCCAGCCCCATGCAACAGGGCACGGCGTTTTCAAGCGACGGCGCCGTCAACCCGTCTATCGTTGGCCTTTGGCACACCCGGTTCATGGTCGGCGATCAGACTATCCAAGAGGCCTTCCAAGCCTGGAACACCGGCGGGACCGAGATTCACAACCCGAACATTGATCCCAGAAGCGGCAGCGTCTGCCTGGGGGTGTGGACGACCGTAGCTCCGCGGGGTTACAAACTTGCTCACCGCGTATGGTCGTACGACACAAACGGAAACTTTCTGGGAACCATCCGTCTCACTGAAATGCTCACTCTCGGTGACAACGGAAATACGCACAGCGGTTCCTTCGTCCTGGATTTCTACGACCCTTCCGGCAACTTTCTCTTCGAGGTGGCCGGCAACGTCACGGCAGAACGTATTTCGGTTGAGTGATCAGGGTGTTGTGGAGAGTCCCTTAATAGTTTTTTTTTTTTTTTTTTTTTTTTTTTTTTTTTTTTTTTTTTTTTTTTTTTTGGGAAGTCAACAGAAAACTCTTTCCCGCGCTCGCGAAAGGGAGCGTTCTCTGAGATCCAGCCCCGGTCAACGTCTCTCGTGATTCGAAAACCTGAAGGCGCGTGTCCCGTCCCAGCCGCCTTTGCCGGGGCGGGGATTTTTGCATGACCGGTAGCAGTTGGCGAGATGGCCGCGCTTGTCCTTCGATTCTGGTCGTTACGCGATAACTCTCTTATCGCGGACTCTCTGGAATAGTCGGAAGGAATCGGATGGCCTTAGTCATAAGGCGAAAAATCGACTCGTGTATTGTGGAATCGGTTAGGCAACCGACCCGCCCATCGCGTCTCCATTCTTACTACCGTTTGAGATAAGTACCGCGCCCTAGTGTTCACGGCTTCCACTGAAGTACTTTCCACTTGGACGTGTTGTCGGCAAACCGTCGAAGTGGTCCGTGAAGCTCCCGAGAACCCGGCTTCGAGGAACCTTGGGCTGGCTCGGCATTTGACGGCAGCAAACTTCCCACAACCAGACTTGAACGAAGCCGTAGTACGGCGGACGCTTGCGCGTGCGTTGTCCATGCGACAGCGCAGGTGAGTTGATCTAAGTTGTGTCGCAGAGAAGGAGGCATCTCTGTGACCCATCTTCGCAAGATCATGCTCGAAGAACTGCAGCGTCGGAACTACGCGCAGACCACCATCGATTGTTACGTTCGCACCGTCGAACACTTCTCCCGGTACTTCCACCGGTCGCCCGAACAGTTGGGCCCGCAACACATCCGCGAGTACCAAGCCGCGTTGTTTAAGAAGTGGAAGTTGGCGCCGAATACGGTGAACCAGCGGTTGGCGGCTCTGCGCTTCTTCTACATCCAGACACTCAAGCGGGCCTGGAGCGTGGCCGAAACTCCCTATCCCAAGAAAGTGCTGAAGCTGCCGATCATTCTCAGTCAAGAGGAGGTCGCTCGTCTGATCGACTCGGCACTGACTCCCTTTCATCGCATCGTGCTGATGACGCTCTACGCCACCGGTGTGCGGCGTGCCGAACTGGCGCGCCTGAAGATCAGCGATATTGATAGTCGGCGGATGGTCATCCACATCCAGGGCGGCAAGGGACGCCAAGATCGTGACGTCATGCTCAGCCCCAAGCTGCTGGATGCCTTACGTGAGTACTGGCGTGGCTTAAAGCGCAAACCCTCCGAGTGGTTGTTCCCCGGGGGATGTAGCCATAGGGCGGATCATCCGATCACCCCCAAGGCCGTCTATCACGCCTGCCGCCAGGCCGCCCGACGGGCTGGCCTGCAGGAGAAAAACATCCATCCCCACACCTTGCGGCACTGTTTCGCCACCCACCTGCTCGAAGCCGGTGCTGATCTGCGCACCATTCAGTTGCTGTTGGGGCATCACGATTTGGAAGAAACCACCATCTACCTGCATCTGTCCAAACGCCATCTCAGCGCCACCGCGAGCCCGTTGGACTCCTTAGCCTTGTCCGCTGACAAGCAGAAACGAGAACCCTCACTAAAGCCCTAAATGAGTCGCCCTCCTCTGGAGATGGCCGACTTAGTTCGCAGCGCGGGGCAGTCTTTTATTGACCGCAGTCGCAGGTGGCTGAACTGGCAACATGAGAAGGTGTTGCTGGCCATCACTCGCTGCCGCACTGCCGCCCTCGGCGGACACCGTGATCAGTGTTCCCACTGCGGACATTCCGTCATCTCTTACAACTCGTGCCGCAATCGTCATTGCCCAAAATGCCAGGGCAATGCCCGCCACCGCTGGCTGGAGGCACGCCAGCGCGAGTTGCTGCCCACCTCCTATGTGCACGTCGTTTTCACTCTGCCGCGGGAACTGGCACCCTCGCCCTGCAGAACAAGAAGGTCGATCTACGACCTGCTGTTCCGCACCAGCGCCGCAACCCTGCTCGAAGTGGCGCGCGATCCCAGACATCTGGGCGCCGAGATCGGTTTCTTCAGCGTGCTGCACACCTGGGATCAGAGGCTGCAACATCATCCCCATGTCCATTGCGTGGTCCCCGCCGGTGGACTCGCGCTGGATCACACCCACTGGATCCACACCCGCTACTCTTTCTTTCTTCCCATCAAGGTGCTGAGCCGGGTTTTTCGCGGTAAGTTCGTGGCCGCCTTGAAGCGCGCCGGCAGCGCAGGGGAGCTTCGCTTCTATGGCGATCTGAATCAACTCGCTCAGCCCAAGATCTTCTCCGCGTGGCTCCGCCAACTGTTCCGCCATGACTGGGTGGTCTATTGCAAACCGCCCTTCGGTGGTCCGGAGCATGCCCTACGTTATCTCGGCGCTTACACCCACCGCGTCGCCATCTCCAATCACCGGCTCGTCTCCCTGGCCGATGGCCAAGTCACGTTTCGCTGGCGGGATTCAGCTCACAAAAACAAAAAGCGCCTCATGACGCTTTCGATTGAGGAGTTCCTGCGACGCTTCCTCCTGCATCTGCTTCCCCGCGGCTTCGTTCGCATTCGCAACTTTGGCTTTCTCGCCAACCGCCGACGCGCTCGATTACTACCGCTCTGTGCTCACTTACTGCACTCCGTGCAAGAATCGAACTCTGCAATTCGCCGGCTCCGCGCCCTGTTCGCGCACTCACTTTCTGGATCTGCCCCATGTGCGGTGGACCAATGCACGTGATTGAGAGGTTTTCCGCTGCACAGATCCAACTCCGCGCTCCGCCGCTTTCACGCGAGCATGCAGCATGAAACCAGATCCCCAACCTCGATCCGTCCCCGTGCCTCGACACGCACACCACTTCTGCGTCGCGCGAGCCTCTTCTCAAGTCCTTTCTTTCACCGCCGAGCCGTTCCCGCGTCGCTCCTCACACAACACGACGCCATCTCGAATCCAACTACTCCTTCGTGCTCGACACCGGCCCGCCACACCTCTCGTCTCACCCCCGCGCCTATCAAATCCCATAGCTAGGGGCTTCCTTCAAGTCGCTGTATCGAAAGCGCCCACGCACTCCAATGTGATTCATGATTCCTCGCAGGGGGCGCTTCCGATACAGCCCTAGGACTTCTAGGGAGTTTGGGCTGCCCACTTGTACGGAACGGGCGTTTTTCGTCCAGGTGGACTTCCGAGTTGCCCGTCAGCCGTCCAAAACTCCGAAATTGCGAGAATCGCTCTGTCCGTATTGTTAGCTGAGTGCATTGTCGATTTGGCGCAAACTGGCACATCAAGCGACACAAGCCCATTCCTACATGCGGCCCAGGCAACACCCGATGCCCAGAGTCTCCGCGCCGCATGTGCTATTAGCGCAGTAGCGAAAGAGGCGCGCCCAGCTAAGGATTAGCCTTCCAGTATTCCTCGATGAGTGCAGGCGTGTAGCCCTCCCACTCCCAGGGCGTTGCCGTATCGCCGAGGATGGTCTCAAGCAGTGGACGGAAGGCGAGCTCTCCGTTATCGCTGTTCGTTAGCAGAATCATGCAGGATTTCTGCCGCTCGAAGCAGATCATATAGTTTTCGGCCCCGTCGCCATGCCCTTCCTTGAAGAACGCCGGTCCAAACCGGGTGTGAGTCAGCAATCCCCACCCCACCCCATAGGCCAGACCGGCAGCTTCCGCTTCGTTGCCGTTTCCTTGGCTCGCGCCAGGGCCAAACTGAGCCATCGTATCGATTTTTAACACGGGCTGGAGCATCTCCGTCCGCGTCGCATTTCCGACGATCTTTCCATCCAGAAACGCCGTGATGAACTTTGCCAGGTCGTCGGCGCTGGTGGTCATCGACCCCGCTGCGCGCGCGGGGAATCGCTTCGTCTGCGACCGGAATTTCTCGCTCCGATCATACCGGTCGGCCACATCACCTTCAAACTCTTTGCGGTAGATGACGCCCGTGCGCGTCATTCCCAGCGGCGTGAAGAGCGCATCCTGCATGAGCTCATCCAGCGGTTTGTGCATCTTCTGTTCGATCACAAATTGCACCAAGTCGAAGCCTTCGCCTGAGTATTGAAATTGTGTCCCGGGCTTAAAGTGCAGGTGCATCTTCTTGTCGGGTTCGATGAAGGCGAAGTTCGCCAGCCCCGATGAATGCGATAGCAGCATCCGCGGCGTCACGCTCGGCCATGCCGGGTCGTGAACCAGGTCTGAGGCGGTCTCCTTGTATGGCTCAAACTCGTTGAGCGGCTTTTCCAGCTGGTTCGCCACCGGCTGGTCAAGGTTGAACTCGCCACGCTCAACCAATGTCATCACATAAATCGCAAAGACACTCTTGGTAATGGAAGCTGCCCATGTCGTTGTCTCCCGATCCATCGGCAGCAACGGCGCCCTGCGACGCAGTCCGTACGTTGCGATCCACACAAGCCGTCCGCGATTAATGACCGCTAGCTCGGCTCCGGTCACGTGCGCAGCTGCGAACGTCTTCGTTGCGAAGGCGTTGGCCTCCTGGATCGAGATATTCGATCCATCGAGACGGAGGATGGATTCGGTCGCCTGAGCCTCTGCAGCCGATGCGGACAGGGCAAGCAGTGCTACCATGAGCCCAAAAAATCGCATCTTGCGAAATGCCTCCAATGCAGAATTGACTCCGTTGATTAGTACCTCAGTTCGGCCAACCACGATGGTCAATACTAGACATCCTGCGGCTAGACGCAGAGATCGGGCCGAGATGTGTTGGGAATCTAACGGCCAAACTCTGATCGGCTCAAATTGCCAGTGGCCAGGATCGAACGGGAACAAGAAAAGGACGACGCTGTACCATTGGCCAAATGGTAGATCGGCGGAAGGTCCTGACATTTTCCTTGCTTCTTCTTGTAGCCACGGGCCTTTGTCCGCGGCCCGCTGCCGCGCAGAACCGTGCTCCGGCCTCCCCCGAGTACAGTGGGAGTTCATGGCTGAACGCATCGCAGCAGGCGGAGATCAATGGGCTCTTTGCTCGCCCACCAGCATCCAAGGGATACGCCGTAGCCGTCATTAAGGATGGTGACTTTGCCCCGTCCCGGGGCTATGGGCTTGCGAACCTGGACGACGGTATTCCGATTACGCCGGAGACCTCGTTTCATCTCGCGTCTTTGTCCAAGCAGTTTACCGGTGCCGCGATTGCGCTCCTGACCCTCGAACATAAGATCGCACTGACCGATCCCGTATCCAAGTACATTCCGGAGGCGGCCAAGTACGGCGATGGATTGCGGATCGAGCATCTGGTGTATATGACCAGCGGGCTGCACGAATACTCCGACTTGCCCCGGGCCAGCGGAGACCCCTGGATGACGTTCTATTACTTCACGCGCGACGAAGCGATCGCGACCGCACTCCGGCCCGACCATTTGGAGTTCGCTCCGGGAACGCGGTGGGAGTACCGAAACATCAATTACATGCTTCTGACGAAGATCGTTGAGGTGGTGAGCCACCAGTCCTTCTCCGCATTCATGAAGTACCGGATCTTCACCCCGCTCGGAATGTCCCGCACGGAGATCGATGACGACACCACGGAGATCATTCCGCACCGCGCAACCGGCTATGCATCGCGCTCCGATCCCAGAGTGGTCAAGGAACTGGCCGCTGTAGGCGTCGCCATCAAGCCCGGCGATGGCTGGGTTCGACTAGTCCGTGTATCTCCGCACTTCGGAGGTAGTGGTGTCTTCACGACGTTGAACGATCTGCTCGATTGGGACAAAAACTGGTACACGGGGACCCTCGCGGGCCAGAAATTCACCGATCTCATGAACCGTCGCGAGAAGTTCCAGCATGATAAGGATAATGACGCGTTTGGTCTGGTGTGGCGCTCACGTATGGCCATCCGATGCTCGACTACTCTGGCGGCGACACAGACACATCAACGTATATGGTCCGTTTCCCGGAACAACATCTCACGGTCATCTGTCTGTCCAACATGCCGCTTGGGGATGCCGAAGGTAAGACGCAAGCTCTGTTGGAGTTACTTCACACCTGGGACAAACTCTAGCACTTGATTCGTCAGAGAAAACGGCCTCTTGCTGACCATGCCCGAGTGGTCGGCATAACTCGGAAGTTATCCCGAAATGTGCTTGTAAGAGATGTGCAGGGCTGCTCAATGTCCGGAGCCACAATCGGGCCGGCGGTTCATTTTTTCGCAAGGATCGCCGTTCTTAAACGCTACTTCGGAACATTCGCGCTGATGACGTCATATATTGCACATATGCGGTTTCGAATTGTGCGGATGCTTTTCCTGATCCTGACGGTCGTTTTTCTTGCGAGTGGTCCGTGCCGCGCCTCAGACCTGGCCCTGGTCGGCGCGAAAGTCTATCCCTCCCCGACGGAGCCGCCCATCGAAAATGGCTCGATTCTGGTGCATCAAGGCAAAATCCTTGCCGTCGGACCGACCCGCGCGATCAAAATCCCGCGCGGCGCAACCATAATCGACTGCAAAGGCCTGATCGTAACTGCGGGTTTCTGGAACAGCCATGTTCATATCTTTACGCCCGGTCTGCTTCGGGCGCGCGATTCAACCACCGCGGAGCTCGATGAGCAACTCGACGCAATTTTTAATCGGTGGGGTTTTACCACCGTCTTCGACCTCGCGTCGGTCCTCGACAATACCCTCGCACTTCGTCGGCGAATCGAGAGCGACGAAGTACGAGGACCGCACATTCTCACGGTCGGCGAGCCGATTTGGACGATCGAGCCGGTGTACGTGCGCGAGTATATGCGCGATAACAGCATTCATATTCCAGACACAGAAACACCCGATCAAGCGATTGCTCTTGTACGCGACCATGCCTCGAAGGGCGCGGATGGCATTAAGCTGTTTACCGGCTCTGCACAGGACGGGGGTAAAGTCGCTGCCCTGCCATTGGCCACCGCCAAAGTCGCCGTCGAGGAAGCGCATCGCCACGGTATGCCGGTCTTCGCACATCCTCAGAACCTCGAAGGCGTCGAGATTGCGATCAATAGCGGCGTAGACGTGCTTGCCCATACAGTTCCCGATTCACCGCCGTGGACCCCGGAGTTTATCGCGAAACTGAAGAAAGGAAATCACGCGCTGATACCGACCTTGACGCTTTGGGATTTTGAGGCACGCAAGGTGCAAGGCGCCACCGACCAGGAACGCAAGGCGTGGATCGACAAAATGGTCGCGGAACTCGAAGCTTACTCGAAGGCGGGTGGGGAAGTCCTGTTTGGCACCGATGTCGGCTACACGGATCATTTCGATACCACGCTGGAGTTCACGCTCATGTCGCAGGCGGGGATGACATACCAGCAAATCCTCGCCTCGCTTACGACGAATCCAGCGCGGCGGTTCAAATCCTCCGGCCATAGCGGACGCATCGCGAATGGCATGGACGCCGACCTAGTGGTCCTGGGAGCCGATCCAGCGCACGACGTGACGGCGTTTTCCAACGTGCGCTACGTAATCCGGAGCGGGAAACTCATCTTTCCCGCGAGGTAATTTAGTAATGGCTGCGTTGCGAGTTAAGTAGAGGGGAAAGCTGAGCTGCCGTTTTCGGCTTGTCGCTGGCGAGTGACCCATTCCGGGCCTGGACGAACTCAACCGCTGACAGATCGAGTTACTCTTCCAGGGCAAATGCTGGTCCGAATTGCGAATTCCGTACGGTCGCCCACTCGTAAGTAATCCAGTTTGACGGGTAGTCGGCGAACCGTCGAAGTGGTCCGTGAAGCTCCCCAGAAACCGGCTTCTCGGAGATCAGAGTGCGAGAGGCATCCAGCAGCAGCAAACTTCCTCGAACCTGACTTCTGGCCCGCGTCGATAGCCCGTCGTGAACACGCCGCCTTGCGACCTGACGCGAAGCAGGCGACCCATCAGGGATTACCTACGATATGGCGATGTCACAACAGCTATCCCGGACGCAGCGAGGTGCCACTTTCTAAATTGCCGATAATCAGCGACGTACTAAGGCGATGATACGCGCTGCCAGTGGGGGCTGGCAGCGCATTGTGTGAATTCGCATCGGTTCAGTTTTTCGGGAGGATTTGATAAATCCTGAAGGTCACGGTAGTACTCCCCCCGTTGTCGAAGTAGCAACCAGGATTTGCATAGCCACTGGGATAGCACGTATCGACGTAGGCGAGATAGAGATGGGTCGCGGTTGGTGGAATCAGAAACGACTGGTGCTTGCCACTTCCAGTTCCGGTCAGGCCGTCGCCCACGAAGAACACTTGCCCAATCGCGGGCTCCAACACCTCGAAATCGGTTTGGATTCCGCCTTGCGATCCGTCGCTAAAATAGAAGCGCAAAGTTGGCGCCACCGTCGTGGGCAGCCCGCAGTCCAAAAACATACCGACCATAGCGCCTTGATAGTCCGTGTTGTCGTAGCCGGAGAAGGGGCCTGTCGGATTGATATTTGCTCTCGGGTAACAAGGCCCAACCCCGATCGTTCCGTCAGCACTGTACGGCGATTGGACACTGGTATTACATGTCCATTCCCCGACCACGCTGAGAAACGTCAAGACCTGCCCGGGACCAGCAGGAAAGACGTAAGGAAGAGGGGCCACCCCGTCGCTGCCGTCGTTGTATCCCCCCGATTTATATATGTCCGTGTGCGAGTCAACGGACATAGTAACGCTGGAAGTCTGCGCGTTTAGCCCACACGCCGCTGCCAGGCCTATTTGCAAGAGCATCGCGACCGTAAAGATTCTCATGATCCGCCTCCTTCAAAGGTTAGAACTTAATGGTCCAAGGAATTGACTGTGCGAGTCGTTGGGCCGGTACTGAAGAGGACCTGCGCGGGTAAGTGAATTGAAGAGTTACTGCTTGCTATGCATTGGCTTACCTCCTTGCCGAATGTTCCAAAAGAAAACGGACCTTACGAGAAGGCGCACTCGGGTGCCGGGGGAGCAGGAGGTCGAGGGTCTTGTTTCTCGCGCGGACTCGGCCAGGAGTGGGTGGGGAAAAAGGCCGGGGATGATACTTCTCCGCCATGAGAATTTCACACTAGGGGCGAGCCTTTGTCAGTGACGTATGGGGTAGCGTTGAGTGATAGCTGAGGGCACCGAACGGATCTTGACGAAAGAGGAGCGATTCTTCCGTTCAAATTCTGATACCTGTTCTGAACAGGCTTTATCGAAGCCTAATCCAAACGGGCCGCTCAGCCGGATTACCTACGGGATGGCGTCTATAAGGACGAAGGCTGTGTCAAGGACAGAGTTCTCCTGTCCGGTGTTTGTAACGCCGCGTGTGGACCAGAGTTCGGTTGAGGACCAAGAGCTCCGAACATCACGCTTGAATCACCTGCGATGGAGCTTATCGCTCCACCATCCATCTATGCGGCTGTACCCTCGACCATGATGTTGCTTGCGAACATCCAGCCGCCGGACCGGTGCGGAAGTGGAAAACGGTGTTTCGTTTTCCAAGGCGCGTTAGCGCCGTCTTCTGCACGGGTCAGTCTGGATGCGAGTGTGCCCAATCAATTTCCCGGTCTAATCGCCGTGGCGATCGACCACGCCATCTCGCGGGCTGCTCTCGATGCGAGCGATCTCCGGATAGGCTGTGTTAGTGCGCAGCATCCAGAACAATCGCACGGCTAACTTCCTCGCCGCTGCCACCTTCGCGACCGCCTTTTTCATGCGATGGCAGCGATGCTTGTACTGCTTGCGAAATCCTTCATCCAGCCGACACACCGTCTGTACACTCTCGACCAGCAGCATGCGCAGAAACGGATTCCCCTGTTTGCTGATCGACCCCAGGTGGCGTCGCTTACTCGAGCTGTGTTCGCTCGGGATCAGTGCCAGGTAGCTGGCAACTTGCTTGCCGCGCTGGAAGCGTGTCACATCTCCCATCGTGATTACATAAGCCAAGGCCGTGATGGGACCGACCCCAGGTTGCGTCATCAGCAGGCAGGCTCGCGGGTGCTGCTTCGCAGCCTGCTCCACCGCCTGATCCAACTGCGCAATCTGTGGGTTGAGTTCACCGAGCAGTTTCAGCAAATCCTTACGCCGCTGAGCCGCCCAACCCTCCAACCGCAGTTCGCGCAATACCTTTTGACCAGCTTCGCTCCACGGTTTCTGTTTGAGCTGCACTCCCCGGTTCAACATCAGGTGCTGCAACCCGTTCTTGACTCGCGTCCGGATCCCCACCAGACGATGACGGTGAATCAGTAACTGGCGAAGATCACGTTCGGCTTCATTCGGACGCCATAACCGTGGGAAGCGTTCCTCGATCAGCAGCTTCAGGATGTGGGCCGGATCACGCCGGTCCGTCTTCTGCTTACGCACATAGCTGGCGCGAATCTCCGCCGCATCGCCGATCCACACTTCATGGCCTAAACCAGCCAGCAAATCCTCGAACCAATGCGTGTTGCCGCTCGCCTCAAAGCCTACTCGCGCCGGTGACGGAAGCCGACGATAAAACCGCTCCGCCTCTCCATTGCCGTTCTTCAGCTTCTCCTCCCGGATCTCTCCGGTCGCAGAATCAAAAACCGCTACTTGTTGCCAACCCGGATGGAAATCACACCCTACGATGATCATAAAGGCTTCTCCTGACCCGGATGCTCTTGTCCTCAACAAAACATACAGGTCGCCAGAACCTTCGTCCTTATCCCATCAATTTCGCAACACCTATCCGAAGAAGGCATGAGGGGGAATCCTGAAAAGAAGACCGGGGGCGTGCCCCGGTCTCAAAGGTCATCCTGGAAGCTCAGACGTTGAGCTTGCGGCGAAGAACTCCAACCGCTCCGAGCAGCCCGCTTCCCAGCAACATGCGCGTGCCTGGCTCGGGTGTGGTCGTGCTGGAGGTGTAGACGAAATTGGGGCCGAAATACGAATTCAAATCGCCTGTGGTATTGATCGGGTCCGCAAACCCTCCAGCAATGTACTCATTCTGAAGGAACACAACGCTGGGGCCGTTTACATTTGCAATCCCTTCGCCACCTAGTCAGAAGACCAACACCATTGTCGTGGTATACCGCCAGATCGGTAACGATGATGGGGCTGGTCACGTCAAACGACCATCCGAGTGTAAACGGTCCTTTCCCAATGTGGAGCCAACGGCAGGAAACTGCGTACCATAATGTGTGCAAGGTCTTGCGCATGCAGATGTTATGCCTTACTGCTAAGTCCTTTTAGATTCAAGATCACATGATGGACCAAGAATTGCGCAGTAGTCACTAGGACAAAAGTGTGATTCCCACAGCAGGAGTGGGGTATGGCGAAAGATGGGGGCCCTGAGTCGTGGATGGAACTCGCCGAGCTGGCATCCCAGGAGCAGGATTCTGAAAAGCTGATGGCGCTCGTCGCCGAAATTAATCGTTTGCTGGAAGCCAATGAGCACCATGCGAAGGACGGATTGGCGAAAGTGAATCCCGAAATCGCCCGGCTACTGGAACAGAAACAAGCCCTTCTAAAAGACGGTTCAACCAAACCGAACCCCGAATAATCCGCCGAGCTTCTGCTATGGGACCCAGCCAGTTGTGCGAAGGGGCGGGAACGCCCGCCCTCCGCCGCCCGAGCGGACAAACGCCAACAGGATCTAACTTCGGCGTCAGCCTGCGCCGGTTCGGCGTAGTGGTGTTTTAAGCTGGTCGCGGATAGCTGGCGTGATCAGGACATCTCTTACCCTAATGCGAACCGCCCCACCTAGCCGGATAGGGTACGCAATGGCGATTTCCGCGAGGTAATCCGCCGAAGGTCCGGGAAGCCTGCCCCGCCACCGCTCACGTTCTGCCTGCGGAGCACTGTCGATACGGCACGACGGATTTATCGCCAACTACTGACCCACTGTGCACATGTCTTCCCCTAATCATTAGCTGACGCGCCCACAGTGCGGTTATTGGTAACATTCTTCCTGTATGAATAAGCCGATCGCTGCATGGATGGCCATTTTCTTCACTTTCATGTTGACGTTCGTCCGGAACGTTCAGGCGCAGGACATTACAGGATATTGGCAAGGAACGCAGCAACTTGGCGTGGGAGAGTACCGCGATTTGTTGCGTATCTGGAAGACTGAGAAGGGGGAATTGTCGGCCACCATCGAGTTTTTGGATACCGGGGGAACAGTGGTTCCGGTAACTGCCATAACCGTAAGCAAATCCAGGCTCGTGTTCCGTGTTGATTCCGAACAAGCGTCGTATGAGGGGATCATCAACGCTGATGGTTCCGCCATTTCCGGTGCCTGGAAGACGCAATTTTTTGAAGGCCCCATTATTTTCAGTCGCAGCACAGCGGCTAACAAAGCTGCACCAGAAATTCGCCCCTCCGATCTCAGCGGCTATTGGATGGGAACCGTCAAGTTCGATCCGATACCGGGATGCGAGCGCACCCTGCACGAATATCTGTATGTGTTTCAAATCACCAACACAGCTGATGGGCTGACTGCGACGTGGAACATGCCCGATAACGACACCTTGGGATGGGCAGCGACATCTGTCACCCGCCATGATGCTTCGCTGGACATTGAGATGTAGCAACTTGCTGGGAGATTCCAAGGGACGGTCAACAAAGAAAAGACCGTGATAGATGGGACTTGGATGGAAGGGGGCAAGAGCTATTCACTAGTCCTCAAGAGAACCGAGCGCCTGCCGAGTCCAGTTACGTATCCGAATTCTTTTTGCCTCCTCGACGGAATGTCAGGCCTCTGGAGCGCCTGTCCGCTGGCGAACGGCCTCGATAGCTGTCGATTGCAGGCCTTATCGAAGCCTAACCCGAACGGGCCGCACAGCCAAGGATTACCTGTGAGTCGGCGATTTCGCAACAGTAATGCTCCAGTTGGCTTCTGCTTGAGAACAGGCACATACTGAGAGCGTGGCGAGGCTGCTAATTATCGCCTTAATTTTCGGTTCGTGCGTTTGGGCGCAGACGGCCATCCAAGTGGATACCGGATGGATTGTTGTGCGACAGGAGGACCAAGGCTGGAAGGTGGTTAGCACAAGTGGTCTCGTCACTCCAAGCAAGGAAAACAAGGGAACGATTCCGCAGGCTCGCCACTGCAACCTGCTAACAGGAGACTTGCTGCTCGGCGTCGATGGCCTCGATCTTTCGCGGTTCGGTCCCTGGGCTATAGCGGGAATACTGGAGGACCTGCCATTCCGCACTGTCCGCATGGAGGTGTTGCGTCATGGCGAGCGGTGGGCATTGAAGCCGTTCGCGGTTCGGGAAACGGATACAGAAAAGCCTCCTACGTTCTCAATGAACGAATTGCAGACGCGTGACGCCCCAGCCCCTCAGTTCACTCTTCCAGACCTCGACGGTCAGCTACATACCCTCAGCTCTCTACGAGGGAGGTGGGTGCTGCTGAACTTCTGGGGCACGTGGTGTCCCGGGTGCATCGACGAATTGCCAGCCCTGAAGGAGCTAGGCAGTCATTACACATCGAAGTTGGACGTGATCGGTATTGCCTTGAACGACAAGCCTGAAACACTCCAGAAGTTTGTTCGGGACGAGCGGATTCCTTATGTAGCTCTGGTCGGAGGAACGTTCGGCGATCCGACTGCCAGAGCATACAACGTGCAGCGAGCACCGACCAACGTCGTGATCGATCCAGAGGGTCAGGTTTGCTTCGTTGGCACTTCGCTGAAAGCAGCGGTGGAGGCGTTCTCGTCAGGTCTACAGCAGCGGTAAGGTTGGATTGCGAGAGGTTCCAGTCATAAGACCCCGCTAGCCGGATTGCCTATGCGATTTTGCGTTAGAAACATAAATGAATCGTCCGTATGCTCCGCAAATGGCCGCCCGGTGGCACAATGGGTAATCTGCCGCACGGAAAAGGAGTTGAACCGTGAAAAACAGTCTTCTGATGGTGGTGCTGTTTGTTTTCGGCATGTCGTGTATGGCTCAGAAAGTCCCGGATAATGCGGCGATGCAGGCAATACGCGGTCTCATTCAGCAAATTCAAGATGCATCTGAGACGCAGAACGGGCTGTATTACGCATCGGCATTTGCTCCTGAAGCGACGTGGTGTGGGCCTCGCGGCGAATACTCTGACCACGAGAACCTCCAACAAGCGGCAAATCAGATGTTCGGCCAGTATGGGCGCCTCGTAATGAAGGAGTGGGAAGTTAGGCCCCTCACATCGGACTTGCTGATAGTGGACATATATCAGTTTGTCAGGCACGCAACTCCATCCGGAAACAGCGTTCCTGCGGCTCTAGGTTCCGTTGAGCCTCGACGCGGCAATAATCTGCGTACCACGCTCCTCATTAAGAACCAAGCCGGGCAATGGAAGCTGTTGGCGGCGCGGGTTGCAGAGTACTCGAAATCCTAGCGAGCATTCGTTGATTCGCAGCTAGGTAATAGCCACGACAAGCGCTCATGGGCCCGTGTGAATTAGCTGCGATACAGCTGTTCAACATCGGCGGTTCATGATAACAACCGAGAACAGGCCATTCTGTACCCTAACGGAAACCGGGCCGCCCAGCTTTTGCATCTAACGTTGGGAGGCAGCTATGGAAGAAGTGCCACCGACGATCGATCTGATACAGCGGGCAAAGGCCCTATGCGGCGTTTACGAGAATGTGGTTCTAACCACTTTCGATGATCATGTTGTGCGTATGAGCCGCATGGAAAAACCGTACTTCTGGCATTTTCACCCTAACTCGGATGAGATGTTTCTTGGTGTAGAGGGAGTTCTAATTCTGGACTTGGAGGATCGACGGATCGAATTGGAACCGGGACAGATCTTCACTGACTCTCGAGGCGTCCGACATCGGACGCTGCCAGCGGGTAGCTATTCTGTCAACCTGACCTTCGAGCGCGTGGATATGGAAACAGTCGCTGTGAGTGAATCTCGGACCTCAGGCGAACGGGGAAGATAGCTCGACTGCATCCTCACCAGCCGGCCCAGATGGTGTTCTTGAGGCGCTGTTGCCGAGGCCAGTCCACTTACGGGTGATAGCAAACCAGGACGGTTCAGCCGGATTACCTACGAGTTGGCGATTTCTCGTCAACTAAATAAAAAAGGCAGCCGATTGAAGGAATCCCCTCGCAGTCGCTGACCAGTCGGGACGCCCGACGCATATAACCAACCAGAAACCGCTGTCTTCTGAAAAGCTATCGGTAGGGACTGCCGACATTGCAAAGAAATCAAGGGCTTCCACCAAGCTGTCGTTGCTGTGCCAAGTTGTCATTACCACGTCATTTTCCTCGGTCCAGCGAACCGACGTGCGCCGAGATTATCTTCGGCGATGCACTCGTCTATGACGTCGTGTAACCTCTCGCAGCCTCTACCCATGCGCAGCAATACACCATGCCAGCGTTCAACGCACTGGCCGCAAACGTAGAAATCGAAGCAGCGGAGGTCGTAAGCGTGTCCGCTGCCACAAATAGTCGGAATCGTTTGGTAGGTATCTTCAATGAGCTTGGCCATGCTAAATCGGGGACTTCTATCACGTTGAATTGTTTGTCGTTAATCACGGTTGAAGATTAGCACTTACGGTTACTGGCGATAACAGGCCTTATCGAAGCCTAATCCAAACGGGCCGCTCGGCCGGATTACCTGCGGGATGGCGATTTCGCGGAGGTAGTCCCCCCAACCTCCTGCGTGAGAAGCTCTGTTGGTGCTGCGCTACGGATTTCTCGCTACTTGGACGGTCCGAGAGTCGGTTGAAAATCATGGTGCACCCGTAACATGGTTTCCACGATCACACCGGCCAGCACATACATTGCAGCGTTCGCAACTAGAACCCAGTAAAGACGAACGCCGAAATGAAAATGAAACCCAACGAGCACAAGTGGGCAGCTAAATAGAGCGAGATTCCACACAATCGGCTCTGCTGGAGTTATCCGAACTGCCCAACTAACTACCGCCCAGCAAGCCGCAACGAGAACGCCAACAACCGCCCAGATCGCAACTCGGCGTTTCATGCTGCCACCTCACTGAGCCATATCGTACGCCAATTCCGGCCCTCTCCTCTGATCGGATAGCTTCCGCGATCAGGACATCTCGAACCCTAACAGGGTCTGGCCCGCTCAGCCCGGATTACCTGCGACTTGGCGATGTCACAACACCGATCCGAACAAGGCGGGCTGGCCCCACGACGAAGGCGTCTTCAGTTCCGATTAGGGAAGCAGCATCACATTTCTCCGTGCATTCGTGACTCGGGGTCCTCCAAACGGGCGAATAATACCCGTAGGATGCGTGTTGAAATGGCCGCACTCAGCTCTCATCCTTTTCGTACTTCTGGCTTTCAGTCCGTCTCTGGCCATTCCCACCGAAGATGTGCTGGGAACCTACGAAGCGGCCATTGCAGCCAAGGACCTTGTCCATTGCTTCGTCAGCTGGCAACAAACGAGGTCGCCCATGTACGAGATTGAGAAGAATGTTCCGCAACCGAAAGGAAATGCTGCTTGTAAGCCTTCGGATAGTGGCCTTTCCCACGAACGGTTGCACGCGGCTATTTGGCAGTACGTCTCGAGAGTGCTGATCATCTTGCTCTCATTCGGAGCAGGATTCGTCAACGCGATGGCACAGTCCCGGATCAGCGCCTACGTGACGAATCTGTCCGGCACTGTCTCAGTGATCGACACCACGACCAACACCGTGGTTGCAACGATTCCTGTTGGCATATTTCCTTCTGGGGTAGCTATCACGCCAGACGGAACCCGAGTCTACGTAACGAATATCTTCAACTCCATTTCGGTTATCGACGCCGCGACCAACACCGTGGTTGTGACGATTCCTTCTGACCAATTTCCGACGGGAATAGCCATTACGCCGGACGGAACCCGAGCCTACGTGGTCAATCAATTCCTGACCAACCAAGGCAACAACACCGTCTCGGTCATCGATACCGTGACCAACACCATAGTTGCGACGATTTCTGTTGGCCTAGGTCCTTCTCAGATAGCCATCACGCCAGACGGAACCCGAGCCTACGTGCCCGATCAACAGGACTTGATCATCTCGGTCATCGACACCGCGACCAACACTGTGGTTACGACCATTCCGGTTAGCGGTGCTGCGGGGATAGCCATTACACCAGATGGAACCCAAGCCTACGTGACCAGTCCCGGGGAGGGCGCCGTCTCGGTCATCAACACGGCGACCAACACCGTGGTTGCGACTATTCAACTTGGTACAAATCAGAATCCTTTTTGGGTTGCGATTACGCCAGACGGGACCCGCGCCTATGTGACGATTAATTTCCTCAACGTCGTCTCTGTTATCGACACGGCGACCAACACCGTAGTTGCAACCATTCCTGTTGGAGTAGGTCCAGATGGGGCAGCAATCACGCCAGACGGGACTCGCGCCTATGTGACTAATGATAACTCTGACACCGTGTCGGTCATCAACACGGCGACCAACACCGTGGTTGCGACCATTCCTGTTGGAGTGGGTCCTGTTGCGGTAGCCATCACTCCTGTGGCACAGACCCCGACGAGTAAGGAGCAATGCAAGCATCATGGGTATTTGAAGTTCGGTCCGCCTGCCGGCCCCTTCAAGAATCAAGGGGAATGCGTCAGCTATGTCGAGCATCACTAGCATCAGAGAGGGAAGGAGTGTTCACGAACGTAGTGTTTACCGCAAACGGAAACGCGCATATTTGCACGGACAATACAATCCGGTGTCCTCGGCGCCGAAAAGATGAGGTGCAGGGGATGTAATTGACGTGACGATGTGGGCCCAGCCGATCCGCTTGCGGTTGCGCTCGATGAAAGCTGTTCCGGCCGCACGTACGAGGTCGGCCACCTCCAGGCACGGCCGACTCATTTCTTCCGCGGCCGCGACTGGCCTCTTAGCTTCGTTTTGGAAAAATGGGTCATAGGGTATCTCCATATGACCTAACTTTATCCCCTTACACCATTACTGCTGATATCACATACGCGAAAGCGTCCGCCGTCTTGCGGCTTCGTTCCAAACCGGCTTCGAGGAGATCGCAGCGCAAACAGCTCTCCGTAACGTCATATTTCCTCGAAGCGGACTTCGGGGAGCAGACCGTTTGTCGGAGCAATCAACAGATTCGGTTCTGCCTCTAAAGATTGCGCGTCATCCGCGCGGAATCGACTGGTGTAGAGTGTTATCCGGAATTCTGGAGGATCGGTGTGCCCTATTCCCTCTTTCGTCGTCGCAACGTAGCGGCACTTGTTGCAGCCCTTTCCATCGCTTTAACCGGTGCGGTATATGCGCAGAAGGCTGGCGACCCACAGCCTGTGCCGCTGCCGCCACCCATTGTCGCACCGGTCGACACGGCTTATCCCGGCACAATCTCTCTGAGCGTCGATATTACCAACATCAACGATCGGGTGATGAATGTGCATGAGACCGTGCCGGTAAAAGGCCGCGAGATTACGCTGCTCTACCCCGAGTGGCTTCCCGGCACGCACTCCCCATCGAACCCGGTGGGCAATATGGCAGGGCTGGTGATCACCGCGAACGGCAAACGTGTCGACTGGGTCCGCGATCGCGTGAACATGTACGCCTTCCATATTCACGTACAGCCGGGCGTGACCACGCTCGAAATTAACTTTCAGTATTTGGCGCCGCAGGACCCGAAAAGGGGTCGTATCTCTTCCAGCTTCGCCGACGTTACCTGGAACAGCGTGCTGCTGTATCCCGCGGGTTACTTCTCACCGCGCATCCAGTTTGATACCACCATAAAGCTGCCGGAAGGGTGGAAATTCGCGACTGCTCTACAGACGGGATCGCAGGATGCCAGCCTGGTTCACTTTAAACCGACTACGCTGAATACGCTTGTCGACTCGCCGCTCTATGCTGGCGTCAACTTCAAGCGTGTGGACCTTTCCACTGGTGCGGACAACCAGGTGTTCTTGGATGTCTTCTCCGACAAGCCTGCCGACCTTGAGATCACGCCTGAGGAGCTGCAATACCACAAGAACCTGGTGATCGAAGCGCAGAAGCTTTTCAACTCCCGCCACTACGATCACTATGACTTTCTTTTTTCGCTGAGCGATAAGGTCAGCGGCAAGGGGCTGGAACACCATCAGTCCAGCGAGGATGGCACCCGCGCCAACTACTTCACCGATTGGCCTGCGGGCATTTTCGGTCGGGCTCTTCTGCCCCACGAATACACCCATTCGTGGAACGGCAAGTTTCGCCGGCCCGCCGACCTGTGGACGCCCAATTTCAACGTGCCGATGCAGAACGACCTGCTATGGGTCTATGAAGGCCTGACCGATTATTACGGCAACGTCCTGACGGCACGTTCTGGAATGCGTACCGTGGAACAGGCGCGCGACGACATCGCGCTGATCGCTGCATCCTTCGAAATCAGACCGGGACTTACGTGGCGCCCCCTGATCGATACTACGAACCAGCCCATCATTTCGTCTCACGGCGCCAATCCGGAGATCTGGCAGACCTGGCAGCGTTCCTACGATTACTATCCGGAATCAGACCTTATCTGGCTCGAGGCTGACACGAAGATTCGCGAGTTGAGCGGCGGAAACAAGTCGCTCGACGATTTCGCCAGGCTCTTCTTCGGCATCGACAACGGGAGCTATGCGACGAGGACTTATACGTTCGACGATCTGGTTGCGGCTTTGAATAAGGTGCAGCCGTTCGATTGGGCAGGCTTCCTGCGCGCGCGGGTTTACGACCTGGCGCCGCAGGTACCGGAAAGTGGGATTAGCCAAGGGGGATATCGGCTCGTCTACAACGACGTCCAGCCGGACTGGATGAAGCACCTGGACAGCTCTCGCGGAGCAAGCTTCGTGCTGTCGCTAGGGTTCTCGGTAGACAAAGACAATGGTCTCACCAACGTAGTGTGGGATAGTGTGGCGTTCAAGGCGGGCATCACACCGGACATGCACCTGGAAGCCGTCAACGACCAGAAGTTCACAGTTGCGGGGCTGCGAGAAGCCATGTTGTCCGGAGAAAAAAGCAAGGAGCCAATCAAGCTTCTGCTGAAGCGCGGCGATGACTTTGTTACTGTGACTCTGGATTACCACGGTGGTCCGCGATACCCGCACTTGGAAAGAGTGGAAGGAACGCCCGATCGCCTCGATGCGATCCTCGCGCCGTCGAAATAAATGCAGCCCGACTACGAATCGCCACGGTGTTTTCAGCCACTTTTCTGGTTTCATACCGAGGAAGGTTTTCGCTGCAGGACCGTCGTGCCTGGTCTGGCAGCAAATCGGAGTTGGCCATAAACCGGCTTCGGGGACATGTGCCACAGCAATTTCTCCCGAATACTGTGATGGACCAGAATGAGGACTTCGGGACAGCGTCGGCGGACTACCGTCCTGGCCGTTACTTGCGAGTTGCCCGTGACTCGCCCACAAACAGCCAACTAGCGGGACTTTCCTACGACTAAGAGAAAGAGGCTGGGATGTGGTTCAGAACCAAGAACCTAGAGGCGCGTTGCGTATATACGACGCGTCTTAACCTTAACTAATCATCGGCGTTGCGCCGAGTACCTGCGCCAAGGTTTGTCGGGCCGTGTCGGTCTCTTCGATCTGCCAGCGCACCCGTGGCCTTCCCTTGCGCCCCGTGAGGTCGATGAGTCGGCAGCAGCGCACTTCCGACAGTTCCTCCAGCAGCTTGCGCGTACTGCCTTGAAATCCTGCTTTCTGTGCGGCACGCCGGTGCAGCAGGGTAACCAGCAGATAGGCCGTCACGCACAGGAATGCATGAACATGCAACTTCTGGTCCGTCCAGTGAAACTGTGGCCGGGTGGAGAGCATGTGTGGATCTTTCAGATCGCGAAACGCGGCCTCGGCTTGCGCTTGCCCACGATAGGCTTCGATGATTTGTGCCGTGCTCCACTCCGCACGATCCGTAATCAAAACCCGAAGTCCAAAATAGCCTGTGGCCAGACGTCGATACTCTTCCCCGTCACTCCACACCCTGACCCGCACTACCCCTTGCTCGTCTTCCTCCACCCGATAGTCCAGCAAGCGGCGAAAATACTGACGGCTGCGCATCTTATCCAACATCCGTTGCGCCGTTTTCACACTCAACCGCGGACGCAAGCTCATCTCCTCCAGTTCACGCAGACAGCGCGCCATCGCCTGCTGCAAGCCCCGCAGCTGCCCCTCATACAGTTGGGGACTGAAAACCACCACCACTTCCCGCGGCTTTCCTGCCAACACCCGCTGGCTTCGCCAGGCCCGCACTTGCGCCCCGTGGGACAGTTGCACCACCGCCAGGGCACCGGCCGCTTCCGCCAGCAAGGCGCGATGATCCGACGGAGGCAGGGCGGTCACATAGTGTTCCGTGGTCTCCAGATTGGCTCGCGACGAAGCTCCGGCATCGAAGACGAGGGTGAGCTGCTCGGGCTGGCCCGTCAGCTCGCGCAGGCGTTTGCGAACCGGCTGCAGAAACTCGGCGAATGTCTTCATATCCGAGCGCGCTCCGGCGTAGAGAACATGGGCCAACGGCAACCGCGTGTCCTGATCGACCACCAGCGCTAGGCCCAGTTGCCGCAGATCGTGCCGGCCTTGTTTGTTGTGTCCCCGCTGAGCCATTTGGGACATGTTGGTGCTGGGATGTAGATAAAGAAATCGTCGTGCCCTGCCACGCCTGCACTCAACTGGCGACTTCGAGCAGGCCTTGGTTCGACCAGGCCTGCTCGATGTCGACCAGTTGCAGCTGCACGGGCAGCCTACGACACGACTCATTTCTTTACCCACATTGCCAGCACCAACCTACGTCCCAAATCCGCCGCCAGCGGGGACACATCAACTCGGGCAGATAGGTGGTTCGGGCCCAATCGGCAAAAGCGCGTTTGCTACGCGGTGCGCAGGCGCGGGCAATCATAGCCGCCACCAGGGAGGCGCCCACCGTCAGATCGTCGCGAACTTGCGCCTCCCCCTCCGGGGCGATGGCACGGTTGATTCGTCCCGCCACATCGAACTCCTGCGCCAGGCGGTACAGTGCAGTGACCGCACCGGCCGAGACCGACGAAACCTTCACCGGCACTTCCTGGTGCTGCTGATGAAGTCGCAGAATGTCGTCGACCCGGCCGAGGTGGGCGAGCACGCGCAGGCAGGGCTTGCCGTCCTTGCGGAAGGATTCGACGACCCGGTAGTAGCGGATGCCGTGCGACTGGTAGGCTTGGAGCGAAGCCATTTAGCTACGTATATACATAAACCGGAGTCTAGTTGTCAACAACCAATATTAGCTTGTATATCTGGAGTAACTGCCCGTTATATTTCCGTATATACACAAGAGCGCGCTTCAATCCTTTTCAAATCAATCACTTCAGATAAAAATGCTGGCTAGTCGCGGGAAACTTCCGCTAGTGCAAGCGGAGCATTCAACGCCCGATCGGCTCCGACGCATGAGGCACTCAGTTTATCGTTCTCTTCTCTTTGCCTTGGGCAGCCTCCAACGAGCAAACCATAGCGCTGCAGGATCGCGGCGCTACCCCAGCGTCGGCAGGTGCTCCGGTCGCACGACCAGCCGTATGGATCGTGCCTGCCCGGGAGTTCGTTCGATGAAGCCACTGAGTTCGAGCGTCTTGATCATCTGGTGAACGGCCGGCGGCGTGGTCTGAAAGTACCGCTGGAGGTCCGATTCCGCAGGTGCCCGGCCGTGAATCTTCGAGTAGTTGTAAATGAATGCCAGATACTGCCCCTGTCTCTTCGTGAAGGGCGGCGCGGCCGAGGGATCGAGCTTCGGCGCCGGATCAATGCGCACCCGGAATGCGTCCTCGCCGAAGCTGTCGTAGACGTCCACTTTCAGCATCCACACCTGGCCGCCGATTGCGGTCCGGACCGGCTTCTTCCTGGCAGCATGCGCCCTAACATGCGCCTGAGTCGGTTCCCATAATTGCTTAAATGACACGTTGCGGCGATCCGCGAGCGATTCACTTTGACGGTTAGTCGCCATATCGTCGAAGTGCCGCGGTAAGATTAGTCCCCACAAGTCGGCTACTTTTCCCCAATCCGGCACTTCAGGGTTGTCCGTCGCTCGACGGGAATCATCAAGACACAGACTTTTGAAATCACGTCCAAACCGTCTCGGCAAGACAACCGCTTGCTCGCTACGCTCGTTTGTCAGAAATGAAGCGGCTGCGGTACTGCGTAGGAGCAAGGCCGAACTGCTGCACGAATGCGCGCCGGAAGCTGTCTGGATCGCGAAAGCCCACGGAATCGGCGACACTTTCAACCGTGCAGTCGGCCGCGGACAACCGTTTGCGCGCTTCGTCGAGGCGTAGCCGTTGTACGAACACCGCCGGCGTGCTTTTGAATTCGTCTTTGAAGCGGCGAGTAAACTGCCGTGGACAGAGATGGATGCGCTCTGCCAACGCGTCGACGGAAAGATCGTTATCGAGGTGTCCCACCATCCAGGCCGCAAGATCGGCGAAACGGCTGGTCGACTCGACCTGAAATTTCAAGGGCTCGGAATACTGCTCCTGTCCGCCCGGGCGTTTCACGTACATCACCAGTTCGCGCGCCACCGAGAGTGCCACTTGCGCACCGAAGTCCTCTTCGATGAGCGCTAGAGACAGATCGATTCCCGCCGTAATCCCGGCCGACGTGTAGAACTTTCCGTCGCGAACGTATAGCGGGTTGGCATCGACCTTCAACTCGGGATAGCGCTCCACCAGTTCGGCGGCGAATTTCCAGTGCGTCGTGACCTTGCGTCCGTTGAGCAGTCCGGTTGGCGCTACGCCAAAGATCCCGGTGCACACCGAGGCAATCCGTCGGATTCGGTGCTCGTGCCGGCTGATCCAGCTCGCCAGCTTCAGGGCCGCAGCCGAGGTCCGCATTCCCCTGCCGCCCGGGATCAGCAAGGTGTCCAGGTGACGTAGCGAACTCAGAAAGCGCGCGGCGGTCATGCGCAATCCTGATTCTGAGGAGAATGTCTTTGCGCCCAGGGCCGCGATTGTTACCTTGTAGCAAGGCTGCCGATTTCCTCGCGAGTCTTCGCTGTAAGCGCTGCTGAACGCTTCCAAGGGGCCAGCCAAGTCGAGCGATGTGATGTCGTCGTACCCGACGATGACGATATGCTTGCGTGTCATAGCGCGTAACCGTCAAGAATAGCGGACCAGGTGAATTGTCCGATATGACGTTTACCGGGCAATTCAGGACATTATCGCAATAATCCTTAATGTCTCAAAGTGCCGGGTCAATGTCATTTCAGACTTTTCATTCTGCGCTTATTCTGTTCCCATCCGCAAGCACACCTTGCAGAGGAGGACCGTCATGACAACAACTAAGAAGATGCTCTGGATCGCCGTAGCCGTGATTGCAGTGCTGGACACTGCCGTCTATGTGAGCCGGGCAGCCAAGGCGCCGGACAAAGTTTCCGCCTCAACGGCACAGACCACGCCGCTGAAGCCGCCCGCCAAGGGGCAGATCAATGTGGCCTTCGTCATCTCGGAGGGCGCGAACGTCATGGACATTGCAGGAGCTTGGGAAGTGTTCGGCGACGCTATGCTTACTTCCAAGGGGAAGCCCTGGCATCAAACCGACGGTGATGACATGGTGATGCCCTTCAATACCTACACGGTTTCCGATTCGCTGAAGCCCGTCAATGCCGCCAACGGGCTCACCATCGTTCCCAACTATAGCTTTGAGAATGCGCCCAAACCACAGGTAATTGTCATCCCGGCTCAGGGAGGCCGCAGTGACGCCCAGAAAGCATGGTTGCTGGCCAATTCGGCGACGGCCGACGTCACCATGTCGGTTTGCACCGGGGCATCGATGCTCGCCAAGTATGGCCTGCTCGACGGCCGGACCGCCACCACGCACCACATGTACGCGGCCGACATGCAGAAACAGTACCCCGCTGTGCACTTCGTGAGTGGGACCCGGTTTGTCGAGAACGGTAAGGTGGCCACGGCCGGCGGCCTGACCTCGGGCATTGACCTCGCCTTGCACATCGTGGAGCGGTATTACGGACAAGAGGTCGCGCAAGTCACCGCCGACTTCCTGGAGTATGGCGGCGAGCTGTGGAAGAGCCCGGAATTCAATCAAGTCAAGCCGGTGGTCGCCGCCAAGTAGCGCCACACGCCGAGGGATTGGTCTTGCGACTCGCCGGACCAATTCTCCTAGCTCCGTCGGGTTGCTTTGGCTGACTTCCAAGTTGCGCGTCATGCGACCGGGATCGACTCCAGCCCAACGAACTTCCCAGAAGCTGACTCCTGGGGCGTGAGCCAGAAAGTCACTTGTCCGATTAGGGCGTTTTACGTCAAATTGACTCCGAACAGGCCAACTTCCGGTTGGCCCGTTACTCGGGAGTCCATCCGAATTGGATCGACCGCACAACGACGGGAGACGATAGAACCAAGGACTAATAAGGTCGATTAGCGCAACATCTCGGCCGCAGTAAGCGCGTAAATCGCCGCGCATTGGGTAATGTTGCGGATGGGTACGAACTCGTTCGGTCCATGGGACACGGTCAATAATCCCGGCCCGTAGGCGAATGCGGGAATGCCGCGAGCCGCATAAAATCGCGTTTCGACCAGGCCTGGACACATTTCGAACGCGGGTTCTTTGCCGGTCAGGCTCGCTGTGTGACGCGACAGAATTACGCCCAGCAGATCTCGCGCCGGAGTTGCCGCTGCGGGTTCCTCCTGAAGCGTCTCGATTTCCAAGCCTTCCAGCGTATTGCGCAACCGGCGCTTTTCTTCTTCGAGGTTTTCTTCGGGATTGATGCGGCGATCAATGGTGAAGGAACAAAAATCGGGTGTCACGTTGAAATTTGTGCCGGCCTCAGCCCGCCCGCCGAGCATCAGAATGGATTTACGCGCCGCCGCCGGAGCGATGTTGTAATGGGTTTCGCGAAGCTCTACTTCTTTCTTGAGGTCGAGAAGCCGGGCCATGGCCGGCACCGCGCGTTCGAACGCGTTTACCCCTTCGAATTGCCGGCCCACGTGCGCTGGTTTCCCGCGCATGGTGGCGCGGAGCGAAATGGCTCCGCGATTGGCGTTCCAAATGACGCCGCCGGTGGGCTCCGGCGTCAGCATACCGACCCCGTCTATCCCCAGCAGCCCGCGTGCCTCCAGCTCGCGAGACCCTCTTGGACCAGCAGTTTCTTCATCGGGCACCAGCACGATTCCGATACGGCCGGTTTTAAGATGCCCTTCATCCCGGGCCGCGGCCGCAGCGTGAATCATTGCAGCCAAGCCGCTTTTCATGTCCGAAGAGCCGCGACCGAACAGATTTACGCCCTCGACACGGGGCTGAAACTGATCGCGGCTCTGCGCCGGAACCACATCGTAGTGACCACTGAAGTAAAGCGTTCGCGGGCCGGTTCCCGCCGACGCGAGTACGCACGCGCCTTCACGTCTCACATTATCGAAGCCGAGCCTGTCCAATTCGTCGAGGAGAGTGCGGGCGCATTCTTCGTATTGGTTGCCTGGTGGATTTTCCGATGGAATCGCAATCAACCGCTTCGTAAGCTCCAGCATCGCCGGCTCGGAGAGCCGTTCGCACACTCGGGAGGAAAGCTGCTCAGTATTCAGAGTTTCCACTTCGGGGGTAGTTCCTTTCGTGTCGAATCGCGAACATCACTGGCTCATGATGCCACAACCGTGTGGTGTACTCGTGATGTCTGACGCTCCCCAAATTGAAGCTGGGGCCTGGCCCGGTGGCGTAGGGCGTCAGTTCCGTCTGGATTTCCGGCATTAGCGGCCAATCTCTGCCCATGTGCCCGCTGGTGGTGGAACTGGTCTACGGCGGCCGCCGATACTCTCTTATCGCATTTCGAAGATCCGATTACAAGGCGTACTCGAAATGGCGGCAACAATTGGCTCTAGCAGCGATCACCGGCAGAATATGACAACGTCGGCTGAAGGAAAAATGATGTCGTCGTCGCGGCTCGAGAGCGACTTCAACCCCCGAAATTGGCCGCTAATAATCGGCCACTCGGAAGTCCAGTTTGACGTGTTGTCGCCAAACCGTCGAAGTGGTCCGTGAAGCTCCCGAGAAACGACGTTCGGGGAGATCAGAGCGCCAGCAACATTCAGCAGCACACTTCCTCGAATGCGACTTCTGGCCCGCGTCGATAGGCCGTCGTGAACACGCCGCCTTGCGACCTGACGCGAAGCAGGCGACCCATCAGGGATTACCCACGATATGGGGATTTATCACTCGCTACCCGCTCGGGGCCGAAACGCGCTCTTTAACTAACCGACGGGAACGGGTAAGTCCTTCGGAGTCCTCGGAGGCGGTCTGTGCAACTCCATGGGTAGATCAGCGAGATTGCGAATTTGATGAACCGCCCCAGTCGCGTCGGTGACCGCCACATTCAGGATGGTCTCGCCCCGAAACTGGCCGTTCTTAGACGTCTCAACGCTGATGAGAATAGTTAACAAACCGCCGCCCGAGAGCGACCGCGCTGGCGTATAAAAATGCTCGGTCCGTTTGACGTCATAGTCAGCCTGTACACAAGTCGGAACGTCTTGGTTTGCGTAGTTACGCTCAGGAACGATCTGCTTTTCGCATTCAACGATCGCCCACTTCCCTTGTACGCTGCCGGTTTCATAGGAAAGAAAGTCTGCAAAAGATATTCGCGGCAATCGGCTGTCAAACGATGAAGTCGAAAGGGTTTTCACGTACCGAATGGCAGCTTGGGTACTGTTATTCGACGAGCGGGGCTGTGTTGAAGCGCACAACGAAAGACTTAACACTGCGAGGCTGAAAATCATTTGCCTCATCGTTCACTTTGACGCCAGAAGAGGCGTGTCGGTCTTACCTATTGTAAACAGGACATCTCGAACCCTATCTGAATCCGGCACGATGGTCGGCGAGGCTCGCTTGCCACATTGTCCATAAACCGGCTTCGCGGACATCAGCCCCCAACTGAACGACCATACTGACTGCGGCATAGGAGGCCGCCAGTATGCCACGTCGGAACTCATCGAAACGCCGTGAGGCCAAAACAATACTTCGGCTGCCCGACTTGGAGCAATCGAAGAACGCCGTTCTTCACTCGCTCGCAGCGACCACTTCGCAAGAATCATACGGTCATGCCATCGACGAATTCATCGGGTGGTACTGCTCCGAACCGCGTTTGGCCTTTAACCGCACTGTCGTTCTTCGCTATCGGTTCTTCCTCAAACGGAAGAACCTCGCACCCTCCACCATCAACGTGCGCTTAGCGGCTGTGAGACGGCTGGCTTATGAAGCCTCCGACACTGGCCTTCTGAACCCTGATCTGGCCGCCGGAATCCGCCGCGTCAAAGGGGCGAAGCGTCTCGGGTTCGGATCGGCAACTGGTTGACTGCCCATCAGTCCAGGACTTTGCTGGGCGAATCACCTTCAGAGGGTCTCCGAGGCAAGCGTGATCGGGCGATTCTGGCGCTGCTCATCGGATGCGGCCTGCGACGGGCTGAACTGGTTGGACTCGGAATGGAAGATTTCCAGGTTCGCGAGGAGCATTGGGTAATCGCTGACCTGATTGGCAAAGGAAAGCACATCCGTACCGTTCCGGTTCCAGTGCGGGCGAAACGCGCCGTCGATGAGTGGACCACGGCGGCTGCCATCAATGGTGGCCCGATCTTCCGGCGAATAAATCGGCTGGGGAAGATCTGGGGCGATGGAATCACGCCCAAGGCAATTTGGCACATCGTGAAAGCGGCCGCGAAGCGTGTCGGCATCAGAAACCTTGCTCCCCATGACTTGCGCCGCTATGCCGAATCCTGGACTATGCCGAATTCGATGGCCGCGAGCGCCGTGGTTAAGCTGGAGCCAGTGAAGGGTTCGGCATAGTTAGGAGTGCCGAGGGGAGCAAACTGGGGAGATGAAAACTTTCATCGATCCCAATCTTCTCCATCGGCTTCGGATAGGCCCGCTGGCTCCCTATCTCGACGCATACCTAAAACATATTGAGCAAGAGGGCTTCTTGCCGTCCTCCGCACCAATGCAGATGTACGCGATCGCTAGGTTCAGCAAATGGCTATGCGATCAGTCGTTCGAATTGCGTCAGGTGGATGAAGCTACCATTAGTCGATTCCTAAGACGCGATCGGGACATTGTTCACAGCGGCGAATCTGCAACCCTCCGTCGGCTTCTCGCGATGTTACGCCGAATCGGCGTAGCACTCGCCACGACGTCAGAACCAGGGAGCTGTCAGCAGCGATTCTTAGATCATTACCGCCGCTACCTCCTCCAGGAGCGCGGCCTCGCGGTAGACACATTGGTGTACTTCGGCCAGTTTGCTGAGCAGTTCCTGTGCGATCGTTTCGGCAATGGAGACCTAAACCTTTCCGAACTCTCTGCCAAGGACGTCACGGATTTTGTCCAAAACCGCGCCCATCAGTTAAGCCCGGGGCGTGCCAAGTTGCTGGTGACCGCTCTTCGTTCCCTGCTGCGCTACATGCGACACCAAGGAGAGATTTCCGTCGACCTGGCAAGATGCGTGCCGCCGGTGGCTAATTGGTCTCTTTCTTCCCTCCCTAAGTTTCTACCCGCCGGCACAGTTCAACACCTTCTTGATCACTATGAGCGGGACACCCCACTGGGAAAGAGGAACTATGCCATTCTCTTGCTGCTCGCCCGCCTGGGGCTGCGGGCCTGCGAGATTGTTGCGCTGGAATTGGATGATATCGATTGGGATAACGGCCGGATCACCATCCGTGGCAAAGGTAAACGCTTGGCACAGATGCCGCTGCCATCCGACCTGGGCGAGGTTATCGCACTCTACTTGCGCTTCGGCCGCCCTTGCTGTACCTGTCGCCGAGTTTTCCTTCGACATCGAGCCCCAGTGCGTGGTTTTGCAGACTCCATCACCGTCTCCTCTATCGTGAGGCGGGCGCTGATCGACGCTGGCGTCGATTCTGTTAGGAAGGGAGCACACCTGTTCCGCCACACGCTGGCCACCGACCTACTCCGGCAGGGCGTTTCCTTCGACGAGATCGGCGAACTGCTCCGCCATCAAAGTCCAAACACAACCGCCCTCTATGCCAAGGTGGACTTGGCCGCACTGCGCAGCTTAGCGCTTCCCTGGCCGGGAGGTGCTCGATGAAGACTCTGCGCGAAGCAGTCGTGGACTATCTTGCCTTGCGACGTGGCTTGGGATTCAAACTGAAGAAGCACCAACGCCTTCTGGAAGAGTTCGCGTCGTTTCTCGAACAAGAGAGCACGTCACAGATCACCTCTCGGCTTGCTTTGCTGTGGGCAACACAACCCAAGCAGATACAGCCGGCAGAGTGGGCTACCCGGCTAGGCGTGGTCCGCGGATTTGCACGTTACTGGAGCGCAACCGACGCAACGATTGAGGTCCCGCCTAACGGTCTGCTGCCGTATCGCCCAAGCCGCGCAAAACCCTACCTCTATTCCGATGAACAGATTCATCAACTACTGGAATCAGCCAAGAACATGCCAGCTGCTCATAGCCTGCAGCCGTGGACCTATTACTGCCTTCTCGGTCTTCTAGCCGTCACCGGTCTGCGCATCAGTGAGGCACTCAATTTGCGGTCCGCAGACATCGACTGGTCGGAAGGCGTGCTCACGATCCGCGATGCCAAGTTCAGAAAGTCTCGACTGGTCCCCCTCCACGCTTCGAGCCTGAAGGTTCTCTCCGATTACGCGGTTCGCCGCAACCACCTGTTCGCGAGCCCGGATCGCGGTTACTTCCTTTGTTCTCGCCGTGGTACACGGCTAGATGAAGGGCAGGTTCGTCGCACTTTTTACAAACTGTCACGGCAGATTGGCATTCGCGGTGTCTCGGCTAACCGAGGGCCCCGCTTGCACGATTTTCGCCATCGCTTTGCAGTCCAGACGTTGCTGCACTGGCATCGCAACGGAGAAGATGTCCGACGCCGTTTACCCGTACTATCTACCTATCTCGGTCACGCCCATATCACTGACACGTACTGGTACGTGAGCGGTACGCCGGAACTGATGGAGGCGGTCGTAGAACGACTGGAGAAACGCTGGGAGGTTCGTGCATGAAAGATGCAACTAGCTTCCCAGTTCTCTTAGAATCTTTCTTCACCAAACGTCTGATTGCCCAGCGTAGAGCCAGTCCCCATACGATTGGCTCTTACCGAGATACTTTTCGTCTACTGCTGCAGTTCGCAGAGAAGCGATTGGTCAAAGCGCCGTCAAGGTTAACGCTAGAGGACCTACAGGCGCCGTTTCTGGGAGTGTTCTTGGACAACCTCGAAAGCGCTCGTGCGAACGGGGCACGGAGTCGTAATTTGCGACTGACTGCGATTCGATCTTTCTTTCGCTATATTGCGCTGGAAGCACCCCAGTACGCTGGGCTGATCCAACGCGTGCTCGCGATGCCCAACAAGCGCCATCCCCGTCCGCTTGTGGGTTTCCTCACCCGACCTGAGATCGATGCACTACTGGCGGCTCCAGACCGAGATACGTGGTTGGGGCGCCGCAATCATGCGCTCCTCTTAACAGTGATTCAGACTGGTCTCCGTCTCTCCGAGATCACCTCGATTCGACGACAGGACGTCAGCCTCGGCAAAGGAGCGAATATTCGATGTGAAGGCAAAGGACGCAAGGAACGATGTACCCCATTGGCCAAATCCACCGTCATCGTGCTGACTGCGTGGATCAAGGAACAGAGTGAGGATGATGGTACAAGAATCCTGTTCCCCACAGTGCGAGGTGGTCAGCTCAGTGCCGACGCAGTTCAGCATTTGCTCCGAAAGTACGTTACAGTGGCGCAAAAGACATGCCCGACCCTGGCAGACAAACGCGTTTCGCCTCACGTCCTTCGGCACACAACAGCAATGGAACTGCTGCAGTCGGGCGTCGATCGTACTCTGATCGCCTTATGGTTGGGACATGAATCAGTTGAAACCACACAGATCTATCTGGACGCCAATCTCGCCATCAAGGAAGCGATACTGGCGAAGACAACCCCAATAAACGCAAAAGCAGGTCGCTATCGGCCTGACGATGACCTATTGGCCTTTCTGAAAGGCCTGTAACTCTCTTCCGGCTATGCCGAATCGACTCAATCGTCTCAGTGCGCCAACTCAGCGCCATATGCAGATGCCTCATGTTCGATTCGGCATAGTTCGGAACGCGGCATAGCGGCGCCTATACCGCACGCGGCATAGGCGCCGCACCTGTGCACGGTTATGCCATTTGGCGGGTGGAGAACTTGAACAGATTCAGTTTCTGCTTGGGCACGCCTCTGTGCAGACAACTGAACGCTATCTCGGCTGCAAGCAGAAACTCAGCCAAGCGGTGAACGACAACCTTGGACTGGAAGACACCTGACTGGGCCGTCACGTCCCATAACCAGACTTCTGGAAAGTCAGCGGGATTCCACTTGTCCGATTGAAATTGCACCGCGAAGTCACCGCGACCGTAAGAGCTGGCTGTCCAAACGCAGGAGTAATTCCTGGGAACGCCAAACTTGTCCCGAGCAACACCGAGGGATCTCCCGATGAGCGTTTTGAAAATCTAAGTGTCGCGCTTCTCGCCGGATTCCGTCGGCAAGGAAGCGCCGACCCAGCCGCTGATTCCCGCCGACTAGTAGACGTTCCGGTATCCCATGTCCTTCGCGCGGCGGGCCGCGTTCGGCGCCTTTCTACACATGAAATTCGAGCAATAGAACACCAGCGTGGAATCTCTGTCTGCTGGGAGATCGCTCTCGTCGTAGCCCATCGGGTCGAGAGGCCGCGCACCCGGCACACGCGCCGTGAGCCAGCTCTGCCGCGAGTTCACATCGAGGACGCTCACAGGCTGCTTCTGCATCAATTGCTGCAGCTTGCCGGGCGAGATGACGTTGAGGCCCATCAATCGGGCGAACATGGTTGCTCTTTAATCTCCGCGGCGCTTCAGAGTGCGCTCGGCTTCGCCCGTCGCAGCCAGACCGTTTGCCCGACCGTGACGAGGATGGCGCTCGGCAGCAAGAGGAAGGACATCGCCTCTGCCAGATTGATCGGCAGCGTGAGCCATGCAATCGCAACCGCGAGACCCGCCAGCGCCCAGATCCAGCCGGCGAGACGTTGAACAGCCTGAACCTTTGCGGGGTCGCAATGCAGCGCCGCCAACGGCGTGAGGGTTTTCGGTATGGCGTTCCCGGTCACGGCCAGGAAGGCGCCCCCGATCGCCATCGTCGTGCGTAGCGCGATATCGCCGTGGTGGACCGCGCCGAGCGCCACGGCAAGTTTCGCGCCAAGCGAAATCACGAGAATCAGACCGGCTGTCACGATCCCGCTTCGGACGGAACCACCGGCATCGCGGCGCGCGGCTTCTTCCTTAGGCTCGCGAGAAGCGAGGACAAGAGCCAGCGTCATCCCGATGAGAACAAGCAGGACCACGAACCAGCGCCCCGCGCTCTGGGGCCGCAGATACCAGTTTTCGGCGACGAGCAGAGTGTTGAGCGCGATCAACGCCGGCGGGATGTAGTTCCAGATCGGTTTGGCTGCCATCGTTAGCCCTCCTGCTTCAGTGGACGCAATCTTGTCCCGCTCTTTAACGCTGCCCGACGCCCACCGCCCTGTGCCTTCATGTCCCAACCCACCGTTTGCGCGAAGCCGAGCAGCGCCTCCTCGAGGACGGACATTCTGAGGCGGTAGACGATTGTCCTGCCGTTTTTTTCGGCTTCGATCAGCCCCGCATTCTGGAGTACGGAAAAATGGGCGGACATGGTCGGCTTGGAGACGGCAAAATGGTCGGACAACTCACCGGCCGACATCGGCCGTTTGCGCAGCAGTTGCAGCACGCGGCGGCGCGTTGGATCGGAAAGAGCTTTGAACACGCTGTTCACAAGTCTATATTTAGCTAATCATCGAACTATTGTCAAGCGCCAATTTCGAAGTACCAGCAGTCAAGAATGGGGATGATTCTAACGTGGATAACGTGATTGCGTTTGGTTTCGACTGGAGTCGCCCGGCGACGCTCCCGGATTGTCGGCATAACCGGCCAATCTCTGCTCGTGTGCCCGCTGGTGGTGGAACTGGTCTACGGCGGCCGCCGATACTCTCTTATCGCATTTCGTAGACCCGATTACAAGGCGTACTCGAAACGGCGGCTGCAATTGGATCTAGCAGTGATCACTGGCAGAATATGACAACGTCGTCTGAAGGAAAAATGATGTCGTCGTCGCCGCTCGAGAGCGGCTTCAACACGCGAGATTGGCCGGTTAAGACCGCTACACGCAAGTAATCCACTTTGACGATTTGTCGGCATCTCCTACAGTTGGGAGGCATGAACAACGTCACAAGCGCCGGTGCACAGCCACTTGGCGAAGACGTAGAGCCAAATAGCTCGATGATCGCATTAACCTGTTTTCGCTTGCTGAGGCTATCTCGCCATGCCAGCGATCTGGTCCTGTTCCAACTCCTGATCTCCCCGTAAACCGTCGTGTTGCCTGGCGAGCAGGGCCCGCCAGGCAACACGAGGATGAATCCATCAACTATTGGCTGATCGCTACGCCGCTGAAGGCGGAAACGCCGATTGAGCTTGAGGTCGCGACAGGCTTCAGGTCGCCATGCCCGTCAATAGAGAAGACGGCGACATAAGCGTCGGTCCCTGCCGTATAAATGACGGCGAGCCACTTGCGGTCAGGAGATACCGTGATGTCTGTCGGCGAGCCCCGCAGAGGCACCGATTTGTAAAACACTCCGCCCTGATTGTCGCTGAAGAAGATGGAGATCGCGTGACCGGGGGAGTTGCCCGTGTACCAGATGTTCCCCGGACCTTTGGCCACCCAGCACGGGGCGTTGGTGGGATAGGACGGTGACGGCCCGACGATCGGGTAAAGATTCCTGCTCTCGTCTACGATGGCGAAGCTGTCAGGGCTGTGGGCCGGAGTGAAGCCCAGAACGTTTCCCCAGAACGCAGCCCCAAGCGGGACCATATCAGCGTCGCTGGGCAGCGGAACGGAGGCACCGGTTCCGTTCAATACCCCATCCTCCTGCGTGAGCGGCAATTGAAGCAGAGATCCGGAGCTCATAGTGACGGCCGCCCAGTTTCTGCCGACTGCAATTTGCGCCGCCGAAGGATCGGACAGACTCACTACGGGTCCATCGACAAAGCCTGAAGGCCACGCGTGACTCTCGGCACAGTTGGCGCCAACCACGAAGAGATGTTCCTGAGTCAGCGCGACAGAATCCGGGTTCACGCAGTCAGGCCCCAGAGATATTGTTTTTCCAAGGGCAATGGAATTGTCGTACCGGACTAACTGGCTAACGGTGTTCGATCCGTAGTTCGCCACCGCTCCGAGATCGTCCTTGAACTGGAGTATTCCCGCGTTCGTGCTCGCGCCGCCCTTGCCGCCGGTGCGCAGCGTCTCAGCCAATGCCAGCGAGGGCGTTCCAGCACTGTTCAGCTTGAACACGACGACCGCATTGCCGCTCGGGTCATTTGTGCTTGTGATCACCAGTGCGCTGCGTTCATTCTGGCTGGCAACGGCCAGAGCGCCGGTGAGACATAGGGCCGCCAGCGTAATGCCGGAGCGCCACAGACCAGATTCTTGGACCCTTTGAAAACTCATCACCATCTCCTTGGAATTTGTGTTGAAAGTGTGCCCCGGCCGCGGCTTTGCGGACTCGTCACGGAGACGGAGCATTTTCACAAATGAGTATTCGCTCTGGACCGGTAAAGAGTTACGGTTGGCAACCCGGACCTTCCGAAGTTACTAACCTCTGAATTTGCCTGGTTCCGGCGTAACTTTTGGGCGCTCCCAATCGAATACTCAACACGGGATTGAAATGGGTCCGCGAATGCGGTGTACGGCGGGGAACGGTTTGCGCGAACACTGGTACTAATAAGGATTGCAGGAAGACATTTCAACTCATGTATCCGGACAGCAATCTCGAGATGCTGATGGCCCGCTATCAACAGGGCGATTTCGGCGCGGCCACGGATCTGATCGAGCGGATCAGCCCGCAACTGCACCGGTTTTTTGTTGCACAATCCGGGAGCCGTGGAGACGCGGATGACCTGCTGCAGGAAACCTGGCTTCGCATTCACAAGGTGCGGCACACCTTTCGCCCCGGCGAACCGGCGCTTCCGTGGTTTTACGCGATTGCCCGGAACGTTCGCGTCGACCACTTTCGGAAATCGGTCCGGACCACTGCCGGCAAGCGGAAACTGGAGACAATATCGAAAGAAGCGGCGGCCGTCACGGGAGAATCCGGTCGGGCTGACGGCCTGGAGGCACTGTTGGCACCGCTTTCAGAGAGCCAGCGTGAGGTGATCGAGATGTTGAAGGTCGCAGGGATGTCGTTGGAAGAGGTAGCGCGAGCCACGTCCTCCAGCGTGGGATCAGTGAAGCAGAAAGTGCACAGAGCATACAAGAAGTTGAGGGAAACGCGGAGCGGCACGGGTTCAGGAAGGGGCAGAGCGGAGGACGATCGTGAAGGATGAAGAGATTGACGATGTCCTGAAGCAGGCTGCGCGAGCTCCGCATGATCTGAAGCGGGAGACGCTCGAACGCGTCGCGGCCACGATCAAGCCGTCGCTCTGCCCGGTTCGCCCGCTGCCGAAAACCTGGGTGATGACGGGCGGACTGGTCCTGCTGTGCGCGGCCGTTTCTCTGGCGGGCGCGGCCCGCGCGGGATTTTTCGGGTTCGCAAAGATGGATCTCCTGGAGCGTGCGCTCATTTTCCCCGCGCTCCTCATGTTTGCGTGTGTGGCCGGGAACGAATTCGTCCACGCAATGATTCCGGGAAGCCTGCGCCGCGTCTCATCGGGCGCGCTAATGGGATCGAGCACAGCGGGATTGCTGGGCGTGTTTGCGCTCCTGTTCCGCGATTATCAAACCGACCACTTCCTCTCCGTTGGCATCGTGTGCCTGCTCACCGGCCTGCTCCACGCCATTCCCGCCGCGTTACTCGTTTGGCTGCTGCTGCGGCGCGGCTTCGCAGTCGACTCTGTATCCGCGGGATTGGCAGCGGGCACTCTTGGGGGCCTGGCTGGCGTGGGAATGCTGGAGCTGCATTGCCCGAACTTCCAAGCCGCGCACGTGCTTGTTTGGCACACTGCCGTCGTGCCACTAAGCGCCGCGGCGGGAGCCCTAGTGGCGGGGATACTGCGTTTCCGGGCACGCTCGGGCACTCGAGAGCGCACCACTCTCGGATGAGCTAAAAGCCGGATTGCTCAATAGCTCGAATCATCTCCTCCTGCGAACGGCGATTTCCTGGACCTATGCCAACGATGGATGCGCGCTTCAACAGGAGCAAGTTGGAGCCTTAAAGTCCCAGTGCAGCCGTCCTTGACGATAGGACAGCCTTCCGACGTATCGCCCTCCCGCAGCGGCGTCGTAGTTCGACAGAAATTGCAGATCGTGCATCTCGACGTCGAGAGCACTCTTGCGAAGAGATGGATGGGTCGGATCGAGATATCTGACCTGAAACTGATTACGAGCGAGCCTTGGTTGGTATGGCACTGATTTCAATTAGAGCGAAATGGCGCTCTACTCTGAGTGCATACAGTACTGTTGAAAAAAAGTACTGTTGAAAAAAAGTACTTGACACAGCCGGCGTTGTAAGAGAGGCGATTTATCGCTCGTAATCCCGTTAGCTCCGGTTTGCCCGCGATGGTTCAGGCCATACGTCTCCAACTACCGCACGTGCCATGATCTCGGTACTCCTCGGGCGTATACTCTCCATGCAACCATGGGTAATGAGAGCGAACTTTCGCGGGAAGAGCTGCAGGGATTGTTGGAAATCGCCGGGGAATTGGCGATTCAATCCGATCAGGACCTACTAGTGCAGACCATACTGCAAAGAGCTTGCGGAGCGACAGGTTCGCCCGACGGCTCTGTGTTGCTCTACGATCCCGTGCACCAAGGGCTCTACTTCGCCGCTGCCTTTGGCACGAAGGGTCCGGAGCTGATGCAGAAATGGGGCGAGCAGTCCAGCCAGCGGGTTCCCATGGAGAGCAACGCCGGACGGGCTTTCACCACCAGGCAAATCAACTTCGAGAGCGCTGGCGGCGCTGACCCGGAACACTACAAGGGCGTGGACCAGCAAACTGGAAACAGGTCGAAATCCATCATTTCCGTTCCCTTGTTGATCGGCGACAAGAGCATTGGTGTGCTGCAGGTGCTGAACAAGACCAGCGCTGTGGGACAGCCGGCTGCTTATGACGAGCACGACGCCACCCTGCTGATGCGCTTGGGCGAGTTGGCGGCCACTGCCATCAATCATTCGCGCCTCGTCCGCAAGCTCACGGCACAAATGGGCCTTTACTCGCGCGATTCTGCTGATGACTTGGTGCAACGGCTGGAGAAGCCGGCCGAGCGCGAACAGCTGACCGTGATGTTTGCCGACTTGCGAGGGTTCACACAACTGTGCCAATTGCAGGCATCGGACCCGGAGCGAACCCAGAACATCATGAACGATTTGCTCACCATGTACGCGGACCGGGTGCTCAGCCGCGGAGGCATCGTCAACAAGTTTGTAGGTGACGCCGTGTTTGCCATCTTCCGCGGCAAAGATGGGCCCGTGCGGGCCGTGCGCTCCGCCTTTGACATGCTGGAGCGCTTCGATAGTCTGCGCCGCCTCTGGGCGGAATTATGCAACGAAGACGTCAGCTTCCTGGATCTTGGTGTTGGCATTTCGACCGGCACGGTCGCCTTCGGAGCGTTCGGCAGCGGCATGGTGCGGGACTTCACCGCGATCGGAACCATTGTGAACCTGGCTAACTCTCTGGAGTTCGCAGCGCGCAATGGACGGCGTGTACTGGTAGATAACGCTACTTGGAATTGCGTTCGGGATATCGTCGAGCAGCATGACGATCCAGAGTCGTTCGAAGTGGTGAAGGCCGGCCAGTTGATCGCCAAGTATCGTCATGTTCATCTGCAGCGGCTTACTCCCGACCGCCCGGCCAGAGTGTTCATCAGCCACAGTCATCAGGACCGCGAGTTCGTAGAGAAGTGCATCACCGCACCTTTGACCACGCATGGCATCGAGACCTGGTATTCGAACGCAGATATTATCCCGGGGCAGGACTATGTTCGGAAAATCGAAGCCGGCTTGCTCAGGTGTGACTGGGTCCTTGTGCTGGTCACGGAGAACTCAGCTAGTAGCGAATGGGTGTCAGATGAGGTAAAAACCGCCATGGCGGACAAGCGCTTCGACGAGCGCATACTGCCCCTGACCAAGGGAGTAACCAATCTGCCCAAGCTGGGCTCAGATTTCGGTCGGTTGAAGGCCATTGATCTTTCGACGGTGACCGATATCGGTAAATTCCTGAAAGATTTCTTCAGCCACCGCGAGGTTGAACTACGGGCCGCCTCACGAGCCACGAATTGAAGGTTACTGACCGCCCGCCACCCCCAGCCAGAGGATTGCTTGTGATGATGTCGTCGATAAGGACGAAGGCAGCAGACTCTCCCTGCCCGTGTCCTCATTAATGGTGCTCCCGCTGTTCCTCCGGCTGGAGAGAAAGCGAGTGCCAGGCAGAATTCTCTCTGAGGCGGACCGGCTGGAGTGCTTATTTTTCGACGGGTTTCGATCCGCACTTCGAAGGCGACGAGCCTCCCGGCCTATAGAGCGGGAATATTGCTCGCCGCAACTTCGGCCGCTAGTGCGTAATACGTCTTTGTGCAGAACAACGACGCGATCGCTCACAAGTGGTTCAAAACTTGCCACAACCCGGCTTCGGCACAATCTTCGGGGAGATGGACTCGCCGATCGGCTGTTGCTTCCTAGTTGCCGACGGTGCGAGAGTCAATGCGTACTCCTTGGAATTAGAAGGCTCGTGGCAAGCTCCGTTGATACCCAAAAACAAGGTTGGGTTCTGTCTACCACACTCTTCTGGTAGAGATGTTATTCGTTGACGGGGAAATACAACGCTCGTAAGATGATGGGACTCAACCGCAAATCCCAAGCATGGCCGACCAGATCATCTCCCACTACCGCATCGCCGAAAAGCTCGGTGGCGGCGGCATGGGTGTCGTGTACAAGGCCGAGGACACCCGCCTTCACCGATTTGTCGCTCTCAAGTTCCTGCCCGAAGGTGTCGCCCGCGACCCGCAGACCCTGGCCCGCTTCCAGCGCGAAGCGCAGGCTGCATCGGCACTGAATCATCCGAATATCTGCACCATTTACGACGTGGGCGAGCAGGACGGGCAGGCATTCATCGCCATGGAATTTCTCGATGGCATGACGCTGAAGCATCGGATTGCGAATCGGCCGGTGGACACCGAAACCCTTGTGGACCTGGCGATCGAGATTGCCGATGCATTGGATGCCGCGCACGGCGATGGGATCGTCCACCGCGACATCAAGCCGGCCAACATTTTTGTCACCAAACGCGGACACGCCAAAATCCTCGATTTCGGGCTGGCTAAGATGGCGCCCGCGGCTGGATCGTCGGCCAACGATTCGTTAGGCAATACAATGACCGGGCCAATCGACGAATTGCACCTGACCAGTCCCGGCTCGACGCTGGGCACGGTGGCGTATATGTCGCCGGAGCAGGTGCGGGGCAAGGCGCTCGACTCCCGCACAGACCTGTTCTCGTTCGGAGGGGTGCTGTACGAGATGGCGACGGGCGCACTGCCGTTTCGCGGCGACACCTCGGCGTTGATCTTCGAGGCCATACTGAACCGGCATCCGGTGCCGCCTGTCCGCTTGAACCCCGATCTGTCGGCAGGCCTAGAGCAGATCATCAACAAGGCGCTGGAGAAGGACTGCGGCCTGCGCTACCAGCACGCTTCCGACATGCGCGCCGACCTCAAGCGGCTGAAGCGCGATACGGATTCCAGCCACTCACATACTGCCACCAGTGCATCGGTGGCGGCCGCCAGCGAAACTTCATCCGGGCGAAGTGCGGTTGTGGTGTCTTCCCGGTGGAAGATGGCGGCGTTTTGCGCTGTCATTCCGGTGGTGCTGGTCCTCGCGTACTTTCTGCGGTCAACAGTGCCCCCTCCCCAGGTCACAGGCACCACCCAGTTGACCCGGGATGGCGCGGCGAAACTGTTCGGAATCGGAGACACCACTCCCCCGATGCTCACGGATGGATCGAGAGTTTACTTCGAAGAAGGTGTGAGAGACACAGCCCTCAAGCAGGTATCGACGGAGGGCGGAGATCCGGTCCCTATTGAGCTTCCATTTTCGCTCTTAGGTCTCAACGACATCTCGCCCACCCGGCCCGAACTCCTCATTCAGGGGCCGCCCAGGACGCCAATGAGCGCCGCGCTCTGGATGCTGCCAGTCCCCGGCGGCCAACCCCGCCGCTTGGGGAATCTCTCGGTGTCAGATGCGACATGGTCGCTGGACGGAACGACGATTTTTTATACCGTGGGCTCAGACATATTCACCGCCAAGAGCGATGGCAGCGACTCGCACAAGATTCTTACCGTTGACGGGAGTCCGTTTTGGCCCCGCTTGTCACCGGATGGACGTCAGCTGCGCTTCAGTGTTGCGAACCCGAAGTCAGCGACGAATTCTCTGTGGGAGGCGCAATCCGATGGCAGCCACTTGCGGCCATTGCTTCCCGGCTGGACCAGCCCAACCAATGAATGTTGCGGAAACTGGACGAGCGACGGGAAGTATTTCATTTTTCAGTCCACGCACGGCGGCGTTACGAACTTGTGGGCCACGCGCGAGCGGGCGGAGTTGTGGCAGAAAATCAGCCGGGAGCCAGTGCGGTTGACGGTAGGCCAGATGAGCGCGATGGCCCCTTTGCCCAGCAAGGATGGAAAACGCGTATTCTTCGTCGGCTCCAGCCGGCGTGGCGAGTTGACGCGGTTCGACCCCAAGACGCGGCAATTCACCCCATACCTTTCCGGCCTGTCAGCGGAGGGCGTGGCGTTCTCGAAGAGCGGTGAAAGAGTAGCCTACGTTTCTTTTCCCGAAGGCGCATTGTGGCAGAGCAAGGTGGACGGCAGCGACCGTCACCAGCTTACCTTCCCTCCGCAGGAAGTGAGCCTGCCGCGGTGGTCGCCGAATGGCCAACAAGTCGCCTTTTCGGGTCGCGAGCCGGGCAAGGCCTGGAAGATTTATGTTGTCCCATCCGAAGGTGGAAGCCCGGAGCAACTCACGTCGGGCGATCTCGACGATATAGATCCTTCCTGGTCACCGGATGGAAACTCCCTGGCGATTACCGGCGATCCCTTCAGAGCCCGAACGTCAAAAGAGAATTGGATTCGCATCCTTGACCTCAAGACCCGTCAGATCAGAGCGCTGCCGGACTCGGCGGGGCTATTTTCGCCCCGCTGGTCGCCCGATGGACGCTACCTGCTGGCCATGACTGCAGATTTTCAAAAACTCGTGTTATACGATTTCAACTCACAGAAATGGGAAGATCTGGAAACCATCCCGCCCGCCTATCCCAACTGGTCGCATGATGGGAAGTGCGTTTACTTCAACAATGCGTTTGTTAAGGACCTGCCCGTTTACCGGGTTTGTCTGAATGACCGCAAGCCGGAGAAAATAGTCAATCTGGGCGACTTCGGCCGCCTGGCCATGGGGCGCTTTGGCTGGTGGACAGGGCTGGGACCCGACGATTCCATACTCGCTATACGCGACATCAGCATCGAAGAGATCTACGCGCTCGATCTGAATTTCCAGTAGATGGTAATGTCCGCGATGAGTCCTCGTGCGAGAAGTCGTGTTCGACGGAGCATACAACCAATCTGAATCCCGCAGAGTTCAGACGTCCAGCGCGCAGGCAACTCAACCGCCGTAAGACATTTCCCAGATGGAAGAACCTGACTTCTCGGGAACTTCGCGGCTCTCCGGCCGCGAAGCACCACCGATCACGTCAACAACAGGCGCAAAGTACCATGGCGCATAAACAGTCATACCAGCCTGAGGTTCCGGCAGCAGGGGTGCTGCTGCAGTCTCCAACTCCTCAGCGATTGCCTGATTCCGAGCAGAGACCAATTTGACCTCGAGCGGATAAAGCGGACAGAGACCCCTCATTCATCGCGCTTTCTTCGCAGGAAAATCAGATAGCGGGTTCCAGTACGAAAGCCTCGAAATCGATGGTATAGAGTCTATCGTCGGATCTAGTGCGGCGCGGGCGAGAAGAACCAACCGTGTTCTCCAAAGCGTGAGTAAACCAAATGCGCACCGTCTGTGCCATTCAAACTTTCAAAAGCACCGGGCTGGCCGTCGCGATCAAGGGTGTCAGCGATTGCGACCCAGTCGCCCCCACTGCCCTCTTTTTGCAAGCGAAAGAGCCCAACTTGGATCTCGGCTGGAGGACCGTCCTTGATCAGTCGCACAAAGCTTGCATACACGTCGCCGGAGTTCAGCATCGCCACACCACTAATCCGCGTGCGTCTGTTGAACATCGGCTGGGGCTCTCCGTTCTCGTCATACTCAGCCCATGGGTGATCTTGCTTGGGCAATTGCCATCGGTGCAGTTTGTCCTTTTCGAGATCGTATTCGATCCATTCGTCGCTCACACCCGCGTATATGCCCAGTCTTGTACCTCGACATTGCATGGTGAAGACAGAATGGGTTGGGGTGAGCGAGGGCGGGGCCCAAGCTGGAAAGGTCGTCCGTTCCAAGGTCGATGCCACCATCTTCCCGTCAGAGAGGCGATACTCCCGGAGAATGTGATAGGGCTCATTGAGTGCTTCTCTGTCCCAATCCGGGCCGGTTCGTAGCCATCCGATCGCCCAGACTGAAGCGCCTTCGCAGGTGCTGACTTGCATCGGCGAGAACTTCCCTGTATCGACCATTGGCGATACGTGGCCATCCGGATTGGCAACGCCCAAGAAGCAGTGACGCCGGCCGTTCTCAGACAGGTAGCATCCAGAGACAATCAGTCGGCCATCTTCCGTCACGGTGGCATCGGACACGTCCACGTCTCTGCTATTAGGAATCGAAACTTTGACCGAAGAACGAAGTGTGTCCTTGTCATAAAGGTCAACGCGCACGTCAAGGGGAGGAACATAGATCAGGTAGTTGCGTTCCCAATATCCGCGTCCTTCGTAGAAATATGGATCGTATGCTGTCGCGCTCGTCGGAGCCGGGAGAGCTGTCTGCTTGTGCGCAACGGCATTCTGGGTGGTGGACACCTGCAGCGCTGCTACGAATAGGTTGAAGATCAGGGGAAGAGTCAACACGACAAACTGCCTGCTCATATCGCGCTCCGCCAGGCACAATCTTCTCACTGAGTCATCGTTATGCGCAATTGGTACGACCTGATGAAAGCCCGCACTTAGCGTTTCAGAAGGCTGATTGTCAAACTCTCTCCGAATCGCATTTATGAGACCTTCTTGCTGAGTCGCGATTCCCGCCGGGGCACAATTTTGGCTTAGTTGCGAAATGAGTCGCTCTCGCGGCGACCTGATACCCGGAAATCGCCGGACCACAGGTGTAATCAAGCCATGTCGTAACCTAACTGAACCAAGAGACTTCGAGCCGCATTCGCCTGTCACATTGGCCAGAAAACTGGCTTCTGGACCGCGTCGACGGGAGTTCGTCATGGCCAAACGTTCAGACGCACACCTGACGGGAACGACTTTCCCGGAGCCTGAGGTGCCGAGTCGGATCACAGTTCACAATTTGTTGCAATTTGTTGCTTCTATGTGACACACACCGGAATCCACTGCCCTATGCTCATGCTCGATGGGCCCCCAGTACTTTTCTAAGAAGTTCCGTATGGTAAAGCTGCAAATGCAACGTTGGTCCGAACGGTCGCGCATGCTGGTCCTTATGCTGGCAATCATGCTACCTGCCGCGGCCCTGATTGTGGCAGGCGTGTACCACCTCAGGTCCATTCAGCGCGAAAAAGGGGTGGAAGCGGTGATTGAGAGGGACTATCAGCAGGTCCTAGCCATCGCAGAAAAGCGCATCGCCGAGCGGGCTTACGAAATGAACGAAGCGGCCAAGGCGAAGTTCCCGGACACCGATCATCCGGAGGAACTCGAGGGCTTCCTGGCGACGCATCCAGACATCGCCCATGCCTTTCTTTGGAGAGGCGGGGGGAACTTGGCTTTTGTCTCGCAACCGGGCCGGATGGGCGACCCTGAGTTTCGCGAAGAAGGCAGGAAGCTGGCGTCGAACGTAGGGAATTGGTTTGATGTAGGGTCAAAGGACTATGCGCTCAAGTTAAAGAAGATGGCAGCCCTGGAAGGCCGGAAAGTCTATATCACCTCGAATTGGGTACCCCGGGGTGACAAGTGGCAATACCAGTCTGTAGTACTTTTTGAGCCTCGCGGTTCAACCCTCGATCATCCTGCTCTAGCCGGCTTCGCCTATGACTCGGACTTCCTGGCAACCAAATTCTTCCCCCAGGTGCTGAACACCGTGCTGCCCGAGCAGGACCCGAACGACACTTCGCATCCGCAACCGGCCATCATGGTGCGCACCGCCAAAGAAAACAGCCCCTTGGCGGCTTCAATCTGTTGGGACGGCGGTGTGCCGGAAGTAGAGCGCGGTTTTGAAAGCGTCTTCCCCGGGCTCATCCTGGGGATGAAACTTCGTGGCACCACGATCGAGTCGATGAGCAACAAGTTTCTCAGGACCGAATTCCTGATCCTGGGCGCACTATCGCTGCTGATGGCTGGGGGCGTGTGGCTCACCTATCGCAACGTCTCCCGGGAACTCGCTCTGGCCAAACTGAAATCAGACTTCGTTTCCAACGTTTCGCACGAACTGAGAACGCCACTCGCGTTGATCCGCCTCTATGCGGAGACTCTTGAGCTGGGACGGCTCTCGACACCGGCAAAACAGCACGAATACCACGAGATCATTCGCAAAGAGAGCGAGCGGCTGACCGCGTTGATCAACAACATTCTCGATTTCTCGCGGATCGAAGCAGGAAAGAAAGAGTACAGCTTCCGCGAGACCGATGTCGCCGACCTGGTGCGGAGCACGTTGGAGTCGTACCGATTTGAAATCGAACAGAACGGATTCCAGTTCGAAGAGCAGATCGAGAGCAACCTCCCGCCGTTGCAGGTGGATCGCGAAGCCATTGCCCGTTCCCTGCTGAATCTGGTCAACAATGCGGTGAAGTACTCCTCAGACGAGAAATATCTGGGTGTTCACTTGTATCGCCAGAATGGCAGCGTCAATCTCGAAGTCATCGACCATGGAATCGGCATTCCCGCCAACGAGCAGCCCAAGATCTTCGAGAAGTTCTATCGCGTCTGTGATCCGCTCATTCACAACACCAAGGGAAGTGGCTTGGGACTGTCGCTGGTGCGCCACATCGTCCAGGCCCATGGCGGCGAAGTCGCTGTTGAAAGCACTCCCGGCAAAGGCAGCAAGTTCATCATTACTCTTCCCGTGCAGGGTCCAGAGGTTCAGCAGGCAAAGGGAGCGTCAGCATGAAATCGGAAGACCACGTCAAGTCGAGCGACTCGCAGGCTGTACCGAAAATTCTGGTCGTGGAAGATGAGCCCAACATGGTGGCTGGACTGCGCGACAACTTCGAGTTCGAAGGCTACCAGGTAATCACCGCGCGCGACGGCGTTGAGGGTCTTCAGAAGGCGCTCGAAGAGTCTCCCGACCTTGTTGTGCTCGACGTGATGATGCCGCGGATGAGTGGACTGGAAGTGTGCAAGCAACTGCGCGCCAAGCGCGGTTCGATCCCTATTATCATGCTGACGGCCCGCGGCCAGGAGGTCGATAAGGTAGTCGGTCTTGAGCTTGGCGCGGATGATTACGTGACCAAGCCTTTCTCGATCCGCGAACTCCTGGCGCGAGTGAAAGCGGTTCTTCGGCGGACTGCCGTGGTTCCCAAAGATCAGGATCAGCATAGCTTCGGCGAGATTGAAGTGGACCTGCGACGTTGCCGCGTTCTCAAGTCTGGCAAGTCTATTGACGTTTCTTCAAAGGAATTTGAGTTGCTGAAGTATTTCATCTGCCATTCCGGTGAAACGCTCAGCCGCGCTCGTCTGCTGGAAGACGTTTGGGGATATGACAACTACCCGACGACGCGCACCGTGGATACACACCTGGTTCGGCTGCGGCAAAAGCTGGAGCCCAATCCGGAGCAGCCGCAGTTCTTTCTCACCGTGCACGGAACTGGGTATCGGTTTGTGGGCTAGAGCAGTCGCGGAAGGCGCACGACAAAATTGACGGACCAACGGCTTTGAATATGGAGAATTGCATGCCAGGAAGTCGGGTCAGATTACGGGGCGGTAACAACCTCATAAATTGGGGCGCAGTGAGCACACCATCCGTCACGCCTCTCGCCGTCAACGTGCCGTTGCAGGACGAAATGGATTCGCTGGTTCGAGAAAGGCTCGACCTGCATGCGCAGCTCTTCGAAGCGGCACAGATTCAGCGCAAGCTGAGCGGTCCTCGCGCATTGCACTGCGGAAACATGGAGTTTGCCATTGAAGTCTTCGCGGCTCGCTATCTTTCCGGTGATTTCACGATTCTTTCGCAAAGTGGTTCCAAGGTGCTCGCCACGCTGGGGGACATCGCCGGCAAAGGCTTCGCAGCTGGGATGTGGTTCACCAACCTGGCCGCGCTCTTGCAGTGTTACGGCCATCCCGATTCTGATCCCGCCGATGTCGCCTCAGAAATTAACCGTCACCTGTGCTATCTGCGACCGACGGCCCCTTTCGTGACCGCGTTTCTCGCGCAGGTCGACTGCAATACGGGGAAAGTGATCTACGCCAACGCGGGACATTTCCCGCCGATCCTCCTTCGTGCAAACGGACGGACTGAACTGCTAGAAACCGGTGGTCCCCTCCTCGGTGCGGTTGCGGACGCAAACTTCGAGTCAGATCATGTAGTCCTCGACCCCGGTGACACATTGGTCGTTTACTCCGACGGTGTGCTGGAGTGCCGAAACACTGCAGGTGAAGAGTTTGGCCCGGACCGATTACTAGCCGCTTTGCAGCAGGCGAGACAGCCGTCTGCCAAAGCGACATTAATGACCCTGCTTGCCGTGGTGCAGGACTTCGCTAACGGTAACCCGCCAGCCGACGACGTAAGCTTGACGGTGATTCAGCGCGATCTGGAGAGGATCTGACCACTGGGGGTTAGGTAGGAGTTGTGGAAGTGGAACGAGGAACCAGTTGGGAAGGATTCGGACTCGATTTCCACCATGGGAATCTGAGCTCTTACCAATTGCTACTTGCCACGCAACTCGGCGACCGGGCTGCATTTCTGGAACTGATCCACACTTACGATGCGATGGTGATGCGGGTTGCCCTAACTCTCACCTCCTCTGAAGGCGCTGCGCAGGAAATTTATTGCCGGGTTTTCAGAGATGCGTTCGCTTCCGCGAACACACTGGGAGCCGGCAGCTCGGTATTCATTTGGTTGTATCGGATACTGGTCAGGCACTGCCTTGAATATTGCCGACGCAGTTCGGGCGCTGGGCTGAGTGCCGCGGACGACTACCCTGTGCCGACTATGGCGCGAGCATTGCTTGTCCTCCCACCTCTGGATCGCATGGTCTTTCACCTAAAGCATTTTCAACGTCTGAAGATTCGCACGCTGTCGGAAATCTTCGATGCCCCTCCAGAATTCATCATTACGACGTTACACAACGCGATTAAACATCTGCGAATTCAACTGAAGATAGCGCCCGATCCGCAAGGACGCGGATAGACTGACGCTCAGCGGCCTGGTTTCGCTCTGGCCGGTGTCCGCACGGGATACACGGGAAGAGGAACCGCACTGCCCCCTAGGCGCAGCGGGAGGTTTCGAATGAATGAGTTGTACAAATGCTTGCTTGCGCTGACGGCTCTCGTTAGCCTCCCTCCTGGCCAGGCAGTGGCGGCCGATCACAGGGTTCTCGCATGTGTGGGAGGTAGAGTCTATCCGTCGCCAACAGGTCCCCCGATCGAAGACGCCGTGGTGCTGATTGAGGACGGGAAAATTAGCACCGTGGCGACCGGCGGTCACAAGCGCAATCTCCCTGTTTCGGCGGAACAAATTGAATGCAAGGACAAAGTGATCGTGGCCGGCTTCTGGAACAGCCACGTGCACTTCGAGACCGGCTGGCAGGATGCGGCGAACGCTCCAGGCGACAAACTCGAAGCTCACATGCAGGAGATGCTGACGCGCTGGGGCTTCACCACCGTGTGGGATCTGGGTTCGGATCCTAACAACACGATGGCTATCCGCCTCCGGGTTGAATCCGGAGAGCTCGCCGGCCCCAAGATCTTGATGGCCGGGGACATCTTTCCTAAGAACGGGCATCCCGTTTACCTTCCCGCAGAGATGCAATTGCCGGAGGCCGCAACTCCACAAGAAGCCGCTCAAATGGCGCGACAGTATTTGGAGATGGGCCTCGATGGCATCAAACTTTTTACTGGGGCGTTCATGGGAGCTAAGCCCACGGTGAACATGGACACTGCGATCGTGAAAGCGGCGGTTGATGTTGCGCAAGCTCAGGGCAAGCCGGTGTTCACTCACCCGCAAAATCGAACCGGAGTGGACAACGCACTGGCGGGCGGAGTCAACATATTGGCGCATACGATTCCTACCGAAGGCCAATACACGCCAGAAGAACTCTCGCGTATGAAGCAGCAACACGTGGCATTGATTCCGACGCTCACTCTTTGGACGACGGTGGTGCAGGACCCCGCCGTACAAGATCGGCTGGTGCAAGCAGGAGTCGATGAGTTGAAAGCTCATTTCTCCCAAGGCGGGATCATTCTGTTCGGGACAGACGTGGGATTCCAATCGAAGTACGACACGGCGCAAGAATTCGAGTTCATGGGACGAGCGATGCCGTGGCGGGATATTCTTGCGTCACTCACTACGAATCCTGCCGCCTTCTTCAAGGCGACTTCCAAGGGCCGGGTGGAGAAGGGAATGGACGCCGACCTGGTAATTCTCGATGCCGACCCGGCCGGCGATGTCCGAAACTTTGCCAAGGTGGCTTGCACGATTCGGGAAGGCAAGATCATCTACGGCGCGGGTGAGAAAGACCGAAAGTAGTCACGCGCGCCTCGAGGTGATAGCGGTGGATTCCTGGCGTGGGGGTCGGCCAGCCGTAAGTTGTCCAGAAACCGGCTTCGAGGACATCAGTGCGCAATGAGTGCTCCGTACCCACACTTCTACAACAGGACTTCGGGGGGAGTTTTGGCTGCCCACTTCTACGAGTAGGGCGTTTTACGTCAAGTTGGCGCGACATGCCGTAACGGATGCGGGCCGACTATTGAGGAGTAATCTGCCTCCGTGGGCGCATTGGCGATTTAGCGCCAATGCAGAATCACCAATTTTCGTCCTGAGAACTGACGTACTTTTAAATCTGCTGAGTGGGCAAAGCTGCTCGGTGCGATATACAAAACGAAGTAGACGATCTACCTCCATTGGGAGTAGAGTATCTACATCTATGAGCGAAAAAGACCAGTATAAGAACCGGATTGAGTTGCTGCAGGGAACACTCGACATGCTTATTCTTCAGACCCTGCAATGGGGACCGCAGCACGGATACGGAATTGTCCAGGCTTTACGTTTGCGATCCGGAGACGTGCTTCAGGTGGAGACCGGATCACTGTATCCGGCTCTCCATCGATTGGAGCGTCAGAGCTGGGTGCAGTCTGAGTGGAAGCAGTCAGAGAGCAAGCAAAAAGCCCGATATTACCGAATCACGGCCAAGGGGAAAAAGCAGTTGGCCTCGGATCTGGGCCGATGGGAGCGGATTGTCGAAGCGATTGGGTCGGTGATGTACGTCAAGCCGGAGGAGAGTGAGTCATGAAGTGGCTCCCGAGCTTCGGTTTTCAGCGGCGCAAGCGCGAATTGCAGGAAGAGATTGATGCGCACCTGCAGATGGCGATTGCAGATCGAGTGGCGCGAGGCGAGACGGCAGAGACGGCGCGACAAGCGGCGGCGCGGGAATTTGGAAATATTCCCCTGGTGCAAGATGTGACGCGCCAGATGTGGGGCGGAGGCTGGTTTGAACAAATAGGCCGGGACGTCCGTTATGCGTTGCGGCAACTGCGTAAGAGCCCCGGCTTCACGATCACCGCGACGGCGATGCTGGCCGTAGCTATTTGCGCCAACAGCACCGTATTCAGTTGGATCGACGGTACAATGTTGCGTCCGATTCCTGGCGCACGGGACACGGACGACCTTGTGAGCCTGCAGCGGGGGGAACGGAACTTCTCTCCGACTCCGCCCTTCTCGTATCTCGACTATCGCGATCTGCGCGAGCAGAACCACACCTTCACCGGGATACTTGCCTATCATCACGATTGGATTACGCTGACCGGTGGCGCACTGCCGGAGCGCGCCTATATTGCGAACGTGTCGGCGAATTATTTCGACGTGCTCGGCATCAAGCCGGTGCTGGGGCGTTTCTTTCTGCCTGAAGAGGAGTCACGTCCAGTTCCCAACGTGGTCCTGGGTTACTCGCTTTGGAAGACCCGTTATGCCGCAGACCCGGCAATTGTGGGCAAATCGATCGAGATCGCCCGGCATCCTGTGACGGTGATCGGCGTGGCGCCGGAGGGGGTTGTCGGAGCAATGCCCGGGATCCGTGAAGATCTGTGGGTAACGCTCGATCCCCTCGGGACGGATGTGTGGCGGATGACGCATCGCAGTGGTGGTGCGGTCTGGCTGAACGTAATAGGAAGATTGCGGCCCGGCGTGAGCCTTGGCCAGGCAGCCCAGGATCTCGATACCGTGATGCATCAATATTGTCGCGGCGTTTCCGGACCATCATCTGGGCGATAACCGGATCACGCTGGATCCCATGTGGCGCTCACCATTCGGCGCCAACGGATACATGGCGGCGACGCTGCCCATTCTGCTGGCCTTCGCCGCTGTGGTGCTGTTGCTGACCAGCGCGAACGTGGCTACGCTCACGCTGGTGCGGTTTGTATCCCGGCGGCGTGAGCTTGCCATCCGGCAGTCGCTCGGGGCGAATCGTATTCAACTGGTGCGGCAGATGGTGCTGGAGGGCGTGGTGCTTTCCATCGTCGCAGGAGCCGTGGCCCTTGTGTTGACATCGTGGACATCGAAGACATTCGCATGGTTCTTTCCGGCGAACTCGAATCCCCTCATACTCAACGGAAGCATGGACCATAAGGTGGTAATCGGGATTGCGGTGTCGTCCCTGTTGGTCGGCATGCTGTGCGGCGCTCTTCCCGCCTGGCGTTCGTCCCACGCGCCGGCCATTGAGGTACTGAAGGCAGAGTCTGCAAGCATCTCCGGCGGCTCACGCAACCGGAAATTGCTCAGCGGGCTGGTAGTGGCGCAAATCGCGCTTTCACTTCCTCTGCTGGTCTGCTCCGGGCTATTTCTGCGAACACTGCGGAATCTCGCCGGCGCAAATCCCGGATTTGAACAGGACCACATTCTCACTGCGTCCGTGGGGCTGAATATTGCCGGCTACAGCCACGACGAGGAACAGGTGATCCGTCACAAGATTCTTGATCGCGTGTCGGCATTGCCTGGCGTGAAGGTTGCGTCTCTTACGGACTGGATTCCGATGACCTTGGGCCACAAGGGGGACGATGCGTATCCGGAAGGGTATGTGCCACACCCCCATGAATCTTTGCAGGTGTACCACGCCGAAGTGGCCCCGCGGTATTTCGAATCCCTTCATATACCCATTCTGGAAGGACGCGAGTTTACACCGGATGACGATGAAAAGGCCCCGCGGGTACTCATCGTGGATCAGACCGCGGCGAGGCGATACTGGCCGGGACAGGATCCGCTGGGAAAGAAACTCAGGATATGGGGCGGCCTTTTCACGGTTGTCGGCGTCGCGAGAAATTCGACACATATATTCGTGAATGAGTCACCGGAGCCCATCGTGTATATGAGCTTTTTCCAGGTGGGGTATGAGACTATCGTGCAGGTGAAGACCGAGGGAAATCCGGTCGACCTTGCGCCAGCGGTGGAAAACGCCATCCACGAAATCGATACACGGCTGCCAGTTTTCGATGTGCGTCCCATGCGAGAGAGTACCCAGATGGCGAGCAGTTTCGCTGTCGTACAGAGCGCCCTGGCGGGCATGTTCGCGCTGATCGGGCTGGTCCTTGCGGTGACCGGGATCTACGGAGTTGTGGCCTATCGGACTCAAATGCGGACCCACGAGATCGGAGTACGAATGGCTCTGGGCGCTTCGCGCGTCGACGTGCTGAGGCTCGTGCTGTTGCAGGGATTGTGGCTCACAGGCATTGGGATGGCGCTAGGACTGGCGTTTGCGTTGGGACTGACACGTCTTATCGCCCGGCTGTTGTACGGAATCGGAGCCAACGATCCAGTCACCGTCGTTTCCGTCGTCATGCTCCTGGGAGCAATGTCGTTGGTAGCATCCTACCTTCCGGCACATCGAGCGATGCGCCGGAACCCCGTGACCGCGATTCGCGAACTGTAAGCCGCAGCTCGGACTCGACACGAATTGCGACGGATTCGGGGTATGCGTGGCGCTCCACCTGGTTGGCAAGAAGGATAACGGGATTCCACCGGTCACAAACCAAGCTCCGCAAGGTGGATCTTCGTTGTGCGTTGACGTGAACAGGCCAAATCACTCATTGAACGTTGGATATGCGCGAATCTCAGGATTACTTCCCGTAAACGCGCCAGGGTCTAGGAATGCTATTGGGCGCATTTCGCGGCGGAAATCCACTTGAGCGGGTAGTCGCCATCTCGGACAAGTGGAGCGGCAAACTCCCGAGTAGCCGGGCGACCTTGCGGTCGCCCAGCCCTCTAAGAACCGTGCATGATACTTTCGCATCACACGGCTCGAGCATTCAATAACGCCCCCTTGAAGAACGAGGACGCGGCCTTATTTCAAGAACAAATAAAACCTACTCGATACTGATTTGCGGCCAACTCGCACGGCGATGGAAAATCCATCGGGCGTGTGGGAGGCTGCACCAGCGGCTTGCGCCGCCGTCATTTGCATTGCTTCCTTCATCGGTTCCACAAATGGTCTCGAGTTTGAACACCATCGCGAAGTCAGCCCCGTTTCCGGTGAGGTAATGTTGTCCCGTCGAGGCAACGCAACCACTATCTGCCCGATTACAGGGCAGCATTCGCTTCCTCGCAATTCCGATACCCGCACCGCCATCGATCCGCCTTACGGTTGATCTTCCCTCCACAGGGAACGATACGGGCTTACCCTGTTCCGTTGGAATGACGCGGTAGTTTAGGTCCGCTCTATACGCCGGCAGTGTTGTTTGCCCATGACAGAGGACTCGGAAGCCTCTGTACCCACTGCAAGAAGAAAAAGCCCCGCAGCATGTTAGGCTCTTTCCGGTTGACGACGCTTACGAGCATTTGTGTATTCTGACCTTGCTACCAAGCCTAGGCCCTCTCCACCTCATGCTGGCAGATGCATTATCGCCTCACGGCTCCAATGCCACTCTTGCGAGTGTGGGTACATTGTCCGAGGGCTTCGAACGGTTCGTTACCTCCCCGCTCTACCTCGTAGGCTACGTGCGACGGGACGCACGGTCTGATCAGTCCTCCTTTGTCAAACAATCATTCCAACAGCTTTCAGGTCGCAACCCGAGAAACCGGCTTGTGGGAAGTTACTAACCGACGGTCGGGCACAGGATGGCCAGCTCTCACTGACCCGGCTAAGCTCCCAGCCGTGCGACCGCCGCTGGGCGCTACCCTTGCTCACATTGAGCGTTCGACATACTTGAGACCACGAAAGGCCATCGCGGCGCATCTCAGCTACCCGGAGAGCGTCAACCAGCGCGCGGGGTCTTCCGAATTTCTTGCCCTTGGCGCGCGCATTGCGCAGCCCGGCTTTGACCCGCACTTGAATTAGCGACCGCTCGAACTCGAATCCTGACTACACATTGGTGGATTTGTTCGGAGACGGTTTAACCCGCGGTCCTGAATCCAAGCAATGCCGGTTTTTGTTCACGACCTTCTGCAAATTACGAAGCTATACTCGGTCTTCCATGTAATGGACGACGAGGCAGCGGCGTTGGCTGCATTCAACAGCTAGTTGTTCCGCGTAAGGGGCAAGTTCAGGAGGCCCGCTTATTCTTGGGTTTAGCCTCCGCCCACTAGACTAATGTAGCCACCAAGACACCGCTTGTGGAGTGGTCGGCAACTCTTCCCCAATCCGTCAATCCCCGGTTTGTCAATCGAGAACATCCAAGAATCAAGGCGCTTGAATCTCCAAGCTAAGCAACGCAAACTGTACTGATGAAACATGCAATCCTCGGCGCAGGCGCCATCGGCGGGCTGATAGGTACTGCCCTTGCGTCACTGGGCGAGGAAGTCATCTTGATTGTCCGGCCCGAGAAACTCGCCGGCTACCCGCGAACTCTATTGCTGGCGCGTCCTTCGGGCACTCTCACCGCCCCAGCGAGGGCCATCTCCCGCCTCACCGAACCGGCCGACGTGCTATGGATCACCACGAAGACTTACCAACTCGAAACTGCACTGGAGTCGATCGGGACCGTGCCTACGATCGTGGTTCCGCTGCTGAATGGAGTGGATCACATCGCAGTGCTCCGCTCTCGCTTTGGACGCGATCGGGTCATTCCAGCGACCATCGCCGTGGAGGCCGAGCGCGTTGCGGATGGCCATTTTGTGCATCGCTCGCCGGTACGTCTCAACGTTGCCGCCGGTGGAGAGCCTGTACTGGGGACTATCGTAGCGCGGTTGCAAGAACTCGGATTCGTTTGCCAGTTCATTGCCAATGAGCAGACGCTTCTATGGGGCAAGCTTTGCTTCCTCGGACCCTTCGCACTGATGACCTCCGCCTCGGGGAAAAACATGGGGGAGATCCTTGGCGACCCGGAGTGGAAGGCCACGCTGGACAGCGCTCTCGCCGAGGCCCGTGCGGTAGCCGAGTCATCGGGAGCGGAAATTGACCCCGCCAAGATTCAAGCCATTTTCGATACTGCGCCCGCAACTATGCGCAGCTCCATGGCAAAGGATCTCGTTGCTGGCCGCAGGCTGGAACTGGACGGCATCGCGGGGCCTATCGTGCATGGCGGAGCGCGCTACGGAATCGCTGTGCCGACCACTATCAGCCTGGTAGCAACAATAAGGTCGCTGGCTTCAGGCTGAGAGTCGGCATGCGATTACCCCCAAAGAGCGAGTCAGAGGTCTGGCTCATCGAATCTCAAGCAACGAGACGATAACTGCTACCGGTCGGCCACTCTTACCTTATCCGGTTAACTCTCGCTTTGTCGCACCCTGCAACTGATCGCTGTGCGCTACCCTTGCTCACTTTTAGGGTCCGGCATACCTGGGACCACGAAAGCCCTTCACGGAGTAGTTCAGCCACCCGGGCAGAGTCAACCTGGGCGCGGGGACGTCCGAACTTCTTTCCCTTCGCCCGAGCGTTCCTGAGACCTGCCCTAACCCGCTCCTGAATCAGCGACCGCTCGAACTCCGCCATGGCGCCGATAATCTGAAACATCAGCCGGCCAGAAGGAGTACTCAAGTCGAGGTTGTCTCGAAAGCTGATAAATGCGACGCCATAGGCGCAGAGGTCTGCGAGGGCGTTGACGAGATGCTTCAGCGAGCGGCCGAAACGATTGATCTTCCACACCATCACGCCGTCGAACTTGCGCCGGTAAGCGTCGGCCATGAGTTATTCAGTTCCGCCCAGAACTCTTTTGAGCCAGAAACGCCCAGATCGATCGGTAGACGGGAGTTGCTCACACTGCGAGGGCATACTGGCTTGGTCAACAGTGTGATCTTCAGCCCGACGGCAAATTCCTCACTGGCCCAACCGCAGACAGAACAGAACCAGCCTTCTCATCATGGTTCCTCCGGCGGTTTTGCGGCCCGGCATTCTCCGACATCCTCGCAGACTTAATCAAATCCGCGAAATCCAATTATTGATGCTGACTAACAGAAAGCACGTTTCCGTCCGGATCTTTGAACCAAGCAACCTTGTCACCTGTGGGCGCTGTCCAAACACCAAGTTCCTGATCCTGAACGAACGCGTATTTCTCAAACATGACAGTGCGTTCTTTGAGCCACGTGACGACCGCCTCAATGTTTTGCACTTCCCAACCGAGGACGGTGTACCCGGCGGGAGTAAAATCTTGAGCCTTGCCGATTCGAATCATTGTCTCGCCGGCTCTCATCACCAAGGCAAATTGGTCATCACTGACAAATTGAAATCCCAGGTTGCCCTCATAAAAGTCTCTGGCTTTCTTGGAGTCCCTGGTAGGAACAAAGCCAACTATCTTGCTTGAAGCCAACATCGATGCCTCCAATTGCTCTTGCGATCCCGAAATATAACACTTGCGCCTCGTGTTTTCTTTCGCTATTGTGACAATAAATGTCGCAAAAGTGTCACAGCATCCTTCGTGATCGCAAGGGCCGTCCATCGGCTCAGGTGGCAACCTTGTCGTATGAGTTTGATGGCGGACACGTTGTCCCTGAACATTTCCATCCGGAAGACCAACTGGTCTTTGCTTCCAAGGGCGTCATGACTGTCCGAACAAGGCAGGGAATTTGGGTTGTGCCCCCAATGCGGGCCGTCTGGATTCCGGCGGAAACGCCCCACTCCGTGGCGATGTCTGGGACGGTTTCGATGAGAACTCTATACTTCCTTCCCAGGCTTGTTCGATCCTTGCCCGCAAAATGTCTAGTCATGAATGTGTCGCCGCTCCTAAGGGAGTTGATTCTGCACGCCTGCAAATTTCCGAAATTGAACAAGAAAGCTTCCGTTCAGAGGGTTATCATCGAAATCATCGTCGATCAATTGGAAGCAGCCCATTCCATCCCCTTGCAGTTGCCTCACCCAACCGACTCCCGAGCCATGAGAGTTGCGCAAGTGTTGCTTGCCGATCCTGGCAAACAACGGACACTGGAAACACTCTGCGTAGACTGCGGCGCAGGCAAGAGGACGATAGAGCGTCTTTTCATTACGGAAACTAGAATGACTTTTAGCAAATGGCGTCAGCAACTGAGACTGCTGCATGCGATGCAGCTACTGGCTTCTGGAGAAAAAGTGACCGGAGCTGCCTTGGACGTAGGTTATAGCAGTACCAGTGCGTTCATTTCCATGTTCAGAAGACAGCTTGGTACAACGCCAACTCGCTATTTCGAACCCGGGTAATGCTCCCGAACTTCCTTGGCGGCCTTCCCATTTCACCACCTACCCGCTCGGTCACATTGACGTATAACCGTGATCCTCAGAAGTGGCCGCACTCGGCCCTGCGATTCGAACCTACCGCGCGATAGCTTCCGAGTGGTCGGCCACCGGAAGTAATCCACTTTGACGGGTTGTCGGCAAACCGTTGAACTGCCACTCGAGTGCAAACTCCCGAGATACCGGCTTCGCGGACATCAGCCCCAACTGAACGACCATACTGACTGCGGCGTGGGAGGCCGCCAGTATGGCACGTCGGAAGACATCGAAACGCTCCAAGTCTAAAACAGTACTTCGGCTGCCCGACTTGGAGCAGTCGAAGACTGCAGTCCTTCACTCGCTCGCCGCGACCAGTTCGCAGGAATCCTACGGTCATGCCATCGACGAATTCATCGGGTGGTACTGTTCCGAACCGCGATTGGCCTTTAACCGCACTGTCGTTCTTCGCTATCGGTTCTTCCTCGAACAGAAGAACCTCGCACCCTCCACCATCAACGTGCGCCTGGCGGCTGTGAGGCGGCTCGCTTATGAAGCCTCCGACACTGGGCTTCTGAGACCTGATCTGTGGCCGCCGGAATCCGCCGCGTCAAAGGCGCAAAGCGTCTCGGAGTTCGTATTGGCAATTGGTTAACCATAGAGCAGTCCAGAACCTTGCTCGTCGAACTACCGTCAGACAGTCTCCGAGGCAAGCGTGATCGGGCGATTCTGGCGCTGCTCATCGGATGCGGCCTGCGACGAGCTGAACTGGTTGGACTCGGAATGGAAGATTTCCAGGTTCGCGAGGAGCATTGGATAATCGCTGACCTTGATTGGCAAAGGAAAGCACATCCGTACCGTTCCGGTTCCAATGTGGGCGAAACGCGCCGTCGATGAGTGGACCACGGCAGCTGCCATCAATGGTGGCGCGATCTTCCGGCGAGTAAATCGGCTGGGGAAGATCTGGGGCGATGGAATCACGCCCAAGGCGATTTGGCACATCGTGAAAGCGCCCGCGAAGCGTGTCGGCATCAGAAACCTTGCTCCCCATGACTTGCGCCGCTATGCCGCGTTCCGAACTATGCCGAATCGAACATGAGGCATCTGCATATGGCGCTGAGTTGGCGCACTGAGACGATTGAGTCGATTCGGCATAGCCGGAAGAGAGTTACAGGCCTTTCAGAAAGGCCAATAGGTCATCGTCAGGCCGATAGCGACCTGCTTTTGCGTTTATTGGGGTTGTCTTCGCCAGTATCGCTTCCTTGATGGCGAGATTGGCGTCCAGATAGATCTGTGTGGTTTCAACTGATTCATGTCCCAACCATAAGGCGATCAGAGTACGATCGACGCCCGACTGCAGCAGTTCCATTGCTGTTGTGTGCCGAAGGACGTGAGGCGAAACGCGTTTGTCTGCCAGGGTCGGGCATGTCTTTTGCGCCACTGTAACGTACTTTCGGAGCAAATGCTGAACTGCGTCGGCACTGAGCTGACCACCTCGCACTGTGGGGAACAGGATTCTTGTACCATCATCCTCACTCTGTTCCTTGATCCACGCAGTCAGCACGATGACGGTGGATTTGGCCAATGGGGTACATCGTTCCTTGCGTCCTTTGCCTTCACATCGAATATTCGCTCCTTTGCCGAGGCTGACGTCCTGTCGTCGAATCGAGGTGATCTCGGAGAGACGGAGACAGTCTGAATCACTGTTAAGAGGAGCGCATGATTGCGGCGCCCCAACCACGTATCTCGGTCTGGAGCCGCCAGTAGTGCATCGATCTCAGGTCGGGTGAGGAAACCCACAAGCGGACGGGGATGGCGCTTGTTGGGCATCGCGAGCACGCGTTGGATCAGCCCAGCGTACTGGGGTGCTTCCAGCGCAATATAGCGAAAGAAAGATCGAATCGCAGTCAGTCGCAAATTACGACTCCGTGCCCCGTTCGCACGAGCGCTTTCGAGGTTGTCCAAGAACACTCCCAGAAACGGCGCCTGTAGGTCCTCTAGCGTTAACCTTGACGGCGCTTTGACCAATCGCTTCTCTGCGAACTGCAGCAGTAGACGAAAAGTATCTCGGTAAGAGCCAATCGTATGGGGACTGGCTCTACGCTGGGCAATCAGACGTTTGGTGAAGAAAGATTCTAAGAGAACTGGGAAGCTAGTTGCATCTTTCATGCACGAACCTCCCAGCGTTTCTCCAGTCGTTCTACGACCGCCTCCATCAGTTCCGGCGTACCGCTCACGTACCAGTACGTGTCAGTGATATGGGCGTGACCGAGATAGGTAGATAGTACGGGTAAACGGCGTCGGACATCTTCTCCGTTGCGATGCCAGTGCAGCAACGTCTGGACTGCAAAGCGATGGCGAAAATCGTGCAAGCGGGGCCCTCGGTTAGCCGAGACACCGCGAATGCCAATCTGCCGTGACAGTTTGTAAAAAGTGCGACGAACCTGCCCTTCATCTAGCCGTGTACCACGGCGAGAACAAAGGAAGTAACCGCGATCCGGGCTCGCGAACAGGTGGTTGCGGCGAACCGCGTAATCGGAGAGAACCTTCAGGCTCGAAGCGTGGAGGGGGACCAGTCGAGACTTTCTGAACTTGGCATCGCGGATCGTGAGCACGCCTTCCGACCAGTCGATGTCTGCGGACCGCAAATTGAGTGCCTCACTGATGCGCAGACCGGTGACGGCTAGAAGACCGAGAAGGCAGTAATAGGTCCACGGCTGCAGGCTATGAGCAGCTGGCATGTTCTTGGCTGATTCCAGTAGTTGATGAATCTGTTCATCGGAATAGAGGTAGGGTTTTGCGCGGCTTGGGCGATACGGCAGCAGACCGTTAGGCGGGACCTCAATCGTTGCGTCGGTTGCGCTCCAGTAACGTGCAAATCCGCGGACCACGCCTAGCCGGGTAGCCCACTCTGCCGGCTGTATCTGCTTGGGTTGTGTTGCCCACAGCAAAGCAAGCCGAGAGGTGATCTGTGACGTGCTCTCTTGTTCGAGAAACGACGCGAACTCTTCCAGAAGGCGTTGGTGCTTCTTCAGTTTGAATCCCAAGCCACGTCGCAAGGCAAGATAGTCCACGACTGCTTCGCGCAGAGTCTTCATCGAGCACCTCCCGGCCAGGGAAGCGCTAAGCTGCGCAGTGCGGCCAAGTCCACCTTGGCATAGAGGGCGGTTGTGTTTGGACTTTGATGGCGGAGCAGTTCGCCGATCTCGTCGAAGGAAACGCCCTGCCGGAGTAGGTCGGTGGCCAGCGTGTGGCGGAACAGGTGTGCTCCCTTCCTAACAGAATCGACGCCAGCGTCGATCAGCGCCCGCCTCACGATAGAGGAGACGGTGATGGAGTCTGCAAAACCACGCACTGGGGCTCGATGTCGAAGGAAAACTCGGCGACAGGTACAGCAAGGGCGGCCGAAGCGCAAGTAGAGTGCGATAACCTCGCCCAGGTCGGATGGCAGCGGCATCTGTGCCAAGCGTTTACCTTTGCCACGGATGGTGATCCGGCCGTTATCCCAATCGATATCATCCAATTCCAGCGCAACAATCTCGCAGGCCCGCAGCCCCAGGCGGGCGAGCAGCAAGAGAATGGCATAGTTCCTCTTTCCCAGTGGGGTGTCCCGCTCATAGTGATCAAGAAGGTGTTGAACTGTGCCGGCGGGTAGAAACTTAGGGAGGGAAGAAAGAGACCAATTAGCCACCGGCGGCACGCATCTTGCCAGGTCGACGGAAATCTCTCCTTGGTGTCGCATGTAGCGCAGCAGGGAACGAAGAGCGGTCACCAGCAACTTGGCACGCCCCGGGCTTAACTGATGGGCGCGGTTTTGGACAAAATCCGTGACGTCCTTGGCAGAGAGTTCGGAAAGGTTTAGGTCTCCATTGCCGAAACGATCGCACAGGAACTGCTCAGCAAACTGGCCGAAGTACACCAATGTGTCTACCGCGAGGCCGCGCTCCTGGAGGAGGTAGCGGCGGTAATGATCTAAGAATCGCTGCTGACAGCTCCCTGGTTCTGACGTCGTGGCGAGTGCTACGCCGATTCGGCGTAACATCGCGAGAAGCCGACGGAGGGTTGCAGATTCGCCGCTGTGAACAATGTCCCGATCGCGTCTTAGGAATCGACTAATGGTAGCTTCATCCACCTGACGCAATTCGAACGACTGATCGCATAGCCATTTGCTGAACCTAGCGATCGCGTACATCTGCATTGGTGCGGAGGACGGCAAGAAGCCCTCTTGCTCAATATGTTTTAGGTATGCGTCGAGATAGGGAGCCAGCGGGCCTATCCGAAGCCGATGGAGAAGATTGGGATCGATGAAAGTTTTCATCTCCCCAGTTTGCTCCCCTCGGCACTCCTAACTATGCCGAACCCTTCACTGGCTCCAGCTTAACCACGGCGCTCGCGGCCATCGAATTCGGCATAGTCCAGGATTCGGCATAGCGGCGCCTATGCCGCGTGCGGTATAGGCGCCGCACCTGTGCACGGTTATGCCACTTGGCGGGCGGGGGCCACGCCTCGGTGCAGACAACGGAACGCTATCTGGGCTGCAAGCAGAAACTCAGCCAAGCGGTGAACGACAACCTTGGACTGGAAGACACCTGACGGGGTCGTCACGTCCCACAACGGAAACTTCTGGCCCGGACAATTCCCGTTTGCTCGTGACTCTCGCTGGCCCGGCGCGGGTTGCCGACTATTTCGTCGACAACACTACAGTCATGCTGAACTGTTAACGATGGGGTTTCGCCGCGATTGGCACAACCTTGGAAACCGCAGTGTTAGCGGTTTCTCCGAAGGAACGGATTGTGGCTCCTATTATTGCCATTAGAAGTCCCAGAAAAACGAGAACCGGGGCCAACAGCCACTCAGTCCACAATGGTTCATCTTGATAGGGATGAAGAAACAACCAGCAGCCTATTGCTATCGTGGCTACTCCGATCAGAAGCAGCATATCTCGTCGGCTAAACATAAGGCCTCCCCACAGACGGCATTTTGTATGACTTAGCGATGCGTTGTACGCCCCTTCGTCAGAGCTGTCAGGGTCAGCCACAAGGCACGGGGCATCGCCGATTAAGCGCTTTCTTATCATCGCTAGACGAACCACGTCAGTGACCTACGTTACAGCGCGATGTGAGGTGTTTGCTTCTTCACCTCGGCAGCTGTCACGCTCCCAGAACCCGACTTCTGGCCCAGAATAGTTTCACTGAAGTGGTGTCGAAAGCAATACTGAATGCCTCCCTAATGCGCCAGCACGGCGGGTTGCTGGCGTTCCCTCACTATCTGCACGCCGCGGGCGAACAATTCCGCCTTGGAGATTTTGCCGGCATCGACCTCGGCCAGCAGCGCCTTCTGCGCAACGTAGTCCTTATTTACGTATGCCCGCCTTGCTTTGCAGCAGCCTCCAGGCTTTTCGGCGCTCGACGCAGAACAGCACGAGTTGGCGCGAGATGGCGCGGTATTCCGGTTTGCCATTCGAGCCCTGCAGCTTGATGTACACGCCGAAGTCCGGAATGAAGGAGCGGTGTTCGGGCTGCAGATAACGGCGGTACACGGCGTCCTGCTGGGTAATGCGGACCAGCATGTTATCGAGCGGGACCAGCGTCGCGGCCTGATCCTCTTTGATCTTCTTCAAGTGATTGCGGAAGCGCGCTTCGGTGGCACACCAGTGGGCGATGGTGTAGCGCTGCGGTTCATCGCTGCCCTTCGGCTTGGCCTCGTACCAGTCGAGGTCGAGCGAAGGATTGCCCTTGAGATCGAGCGCATCGGGATAGGTTTCTCCCAGCCGCGGATTGAAGACAAATTCGGGCGAGCAGCGCGAGTCGCGCACGCGCTGCGCCTGGGTGAGCGCCATGTCGTCTCCCACGCCGTGTTCGGGCTGGCAGGTGGTGAAACATTGCAGGAACGCGGTGCCGCGGTACTCGATCCAGTCGAGAATGGCGCGGAACAACTTCGGCGCGTTGGCAATCGAGATCTGGGCGACGAAGGGAGAGCCGTGTCCCGCGAGGAACGTCTCGGCCACCGTCTTCTTCTCCACGCTCTTGCCCTGCGTGGCCTCTCCAAACACGTTCATGTCGCTGCCGCCGAGCATGGGCGTCGAGTCGGAATTCTGTCCGCCGGTGTTGGAGTACACCTGGGTGTCGAGCATGAGCACTTTGACGTTCGGCCGATTCTGAAGCACCACCTTCGAAGTGTTCTGGTAGCCGATGTCGCCCATGCCGCCATCGCCGCCGATGGCCCACACCTTGGGCAGTTCGAGAATCTCCTGGTCAGTCATCAGCAGGTCGCTGAAGTGGGTATAGGCGTAGAAGTCGAGCGGCGTGATGACGTCTTCGTCGCGATGAAGCAACGCATCCGCGAGACGCTCGGGGATGACGGAACGCCGCCCGTGATCGACGATGAAGCTTTCGCCCAGCAGCCAGCCGACGGTGACGCCGTCCTGGAAGAGCGAGTTCATCCAGGGATAAGGATGCGGGTTGTTGGGCGGCGTGGAGCCATAAACGGTGTTGCAACCGGTGTGTGCGGTCATCGCCATTACGCACATGCCGTTGGCGAGGCGACCATCGACGGCCTGCAGATCGCGGTGGTTGAAGGCTTCCTGCCGCATGACAGCGCAAATCGCGTTGACGATTTCTGCGTCAGAGATCGCGCCATAGCTCGCCATACGGGCCTTGGTATCGCGGTCGTCCTCGCCGCCTAAGCCCCATGATCAAGTGGGCCACGGCCTGGCGGAACAAGTCGTATTCCTCCGGATTGCGTTGCTTCAGAGCAGCGAGTTTTGTGACGCCAGCCTGATCGAGTTCGTCGGCTTTGGCGCGCAAGCGATCGGCTTTGGCGTAGTAGAGAGGCCGCATGTAGGCCTCAGTGGCAGGCCGCGACCGCGCGCAACATGCTCTTCTCGCCGCAGCCCGCGCAGGATCCGTCGCCGCAAACCATGGCGTCGTAGTTGTGGCGCACCATCAGCATGTTACGCAGGGTCGCGGTCTTCGAGTCCTGCGGCTTCGAATCGTTATAGAGCCCGAGGAATTTCTGTGGCGTGTCGGGCAGCAGATTCAGGAATCCGGTGCCAGTCTCGTGTTCGGCGTTGACCGCTTCGGTCTCGTCCACCATCCGCAGGGCGTCGTGCTCGCCGCAAGCGGTGACGCACGCGGCGCAGCCCTTGCACAGATCGGAAACGAAGATGGAGAAGATGCCACCGGTCCCCGGCTTCTTTCGCTCCGGAGTCGAGAAGATGGCGTTGACCTTCTGGTACGCCATGGGAACTTTGTCGATGATGGCAAAGAACTGCTGCTTGGCATCGGGCGAGAAGCCATCCACGTCGGTCATGACTTCGCGGAGAATCTCGGGCAGCGGAGTGCCAACATTCTTTGCGGCGGCGTCGGCCATCCTCTGGCGCGCGCGCTTGTCGATCTCGAGGAGGGACTGCAGCATCTTCCTCCGCTCACCAGGGTCGGTGACGTAGCGCGTTACGGCTGTGTTCAGTAGCGTCGAGCAGATCCTGCGCGCAGTTGGGCAGCGCGGTGTCAGGACACACCGCGATGCACTCCATGCACTGGGTGCAGTTTTCGGCGATGTAAAGTGGAGTCTCGCGGCGGGCGACATATTTCGAGGAGGTATCGCCGGTGCCCGCGGCCATGACGCCGACGGACGCGTAGGCATTTGATGGTTGGTTATAGCCGAGACCGGCACGGAACTGGCCGTCGAAAGTCGCGATTCGAGTTACCGAAGTGCGCTCGGATTGCCCGGCGGGAGCAGGGAAGGAGCGGCATCCGATACCGCAGGCGTCGCCGTCTTCGCTGAACGACGGCAGCAGCGCAACACCGCGCAGACTCGAGCGATCGGGCGCATTCATCTCGCCCACACGAATCTCGCGCACCTGCTCGAAGCCCTGGGTCATGACTTCCATGTTCGATTTCACCACCGCGCTGCCCAAGCGGCCGAACTTTTTTACATACTGCTTGTGAACGACTTCGAGAAACTGCTCGTGGGTGATCCGGAACTCTTCCAGCAGCGGTGAAACCCGGAAGAACGCGCCCAGGAAGGCGTTGCCCTGCATGCGGAGTTGCAGGTCGGCTCGGTCGGTGGCCTTGCGGGCAATCTGGAAGCCCGGCAGGGTGAAGACGCGGATCTTCTTCTCGATGATCTGCCTGCGCGCCCACGGCGGCAACTGCTCCCACGCCATCTCGCCTTCCTGGTCGGACTCCCACACCAGGCTTCCACTCTCGGCGATTCCGTCGAGCGGATTGGTATGGGTGAACGCTTTGGGGTCGCAACACAGCACCACGGTCACGTGCCGCAAGTCGCAGTTGACGCGAATGCGTTCCGGCGCAGCCACCATGAAGTAAGCAGTGGGGGCTCCCTTCTTCTCGGAGCCGTACTTGGGATTGGCGCTGACGTGAATGATTTCCTTGGGATTGCCCAACTCGTCAACGATCTTGTCGCGCTCGTAGAGCAGATCGTTCAGGTCGCCGATGATCGCGCCGAGGTTCTTGCCTGTGGTGATGGCGCCCCATCCGCCAATGGAATGGAAGCGCACGGCCACCGCGCCTTTGGGAAGTAGCGATGGCGTGTCGTCAGACCTCACCTCGTAGGGATGATCGATTCCGAGCACGAAGAACGATGTCCCGTCGGAGGCATGCTTGCCGTCTTTGCGGGTGCGCGTCCCGGTGGCGAATTCGTATGCGCCGAAGACGTGCTCGGGGCGGAAGTCGCGCGATCCGCAGCCGTAGATGCCGGAGAAGAGTCGCGGCATCTGGGCGGGCGTGATGGCAGGCAGGCCGGCTACCGCGGGATGGCCGTAGATCTGCAAAGCTTTATTGAGTGCAGTGCGGATGTCGCGGCCCATGGGATTGTCGCCCGCCATGGCTTCGTCGGTGCGCTCCAGCACAATGACGTTCGTCTTTCCCGACAGGGCGGTTACCACGGCGGCTTCGGGGAAGGGACGAATGACGTTGAGGTGGATGGAGCCAACCTTCACGCCATGCTTCTCACGCAGGTAATCGACCGCGGCTTCGATGTTCTCTGCCGCAGAACCCAGCGACACGAATACTGTGTCGGCGTCGGCGGTCTTGTAACAGGTCACCAGTCCGTAGCGGCGGCCGGTGAGCTTGCCGAATTCCGCATAGGCGGCTTCGAAGAAGGGCAGGATAGGCTCGGTGAAGTTGTTGCGGCGCGCCGCAATACCTTGCATGTAGTGTTCCTGGTTCTGCACTGGCCCAAGGAGCACAGGGTTGGTGAGATCAATCATGCGGGGCACGCGGCGGCGCTTCGGTCCAAACAACGCGCGCTGGCTTTCGGTGGGGCAGTCGATTAGATCGTCGGGCGCGCCAAGAAACTCACGGATCAGCTCGGCTTCGTGCCGGTAGAAGGTACGTTCCAGGTGGGACGTGAGGAATCCGTCCTGGCAATTCATGCCGGGAGTCAGGCTCAGCTCAGTCACGCGCCGCAGGATGAGCGCCTGGTCGGCGGTCTGTTGAGCGTCCTTGCCGAACAGGATGATCCATCCCGTGTCGAGGGCGCCGTAGACGTCGTCGTGTCCGCAGTGCACGTTGAGCGCATGCTTAGTGAGTGCGCGGGCCACAACTTCCAAGACCATGGTGGAGCACTTGCCGGGAGCGTGATAGTACTGCTCGACGCCATACAGCACGCCTTGCCCGGAGGTGAAATTGACGACGCGCTTGCCGCAGACCGAGTGGGCGATAGCTCCACCCTGGGCCGCGTGCTCTCCCTCGGTTTCTACAGCCAGGCTGCTCCCGCCGAATACATTCAGGCGTCCCTCAGCGTAAGACTGCTGATAGAGTTCACCCTGCTCGGTGGAGGGCGTAATGGGGTAAAAGACTCCAGCATCGGCGATCCGCGTTTCCGTATGGTAGGAGACAAGTTGATTGCCGTTTGCGGTGACTCGTATGCCAGGGTAGCGGGGTGCGGCAGTCATGACTTCCTCCGCGAATGTGCACCTCTCGGTGAGGTGTCATCAGAGATGGGTTTAAGGGCCGATATTCTGTCGTGAACGCCACGCGAATAGATTTTCACCCTTGAGACTTAGGTTTGTCAGTGATCTGTGCCGTATCAGGAAGTGAGCAAGCGGATTCACCCAGGGCACCCGAACTCACTTATGTGTGTAGTCGGTTTCAGTAGAAGTGGGCCGTTTGCAACAACAGGTTGGCGTCGCTCTTTTGACAAGGGAGAGGTTATGAGTTCGAGTCTCCTCGTACCTACCATTTCTCTCAATCACTTAGCTCCTCTGACCTCCTTCCGAGAGACTCAAAAGGCGCCATTACGCGCGCCGAAACGGGGAGGGGACGAGGGGAGGATGTTCCATACTTCCCCGAATGAGACATATGGACAATCTTCGAAAGGCAAATTCCGCCGATCGGAGTCTGCTCTTCACCCACGTCATTGAACGAGAGTTTCCTGAAGGTTACTTTGATGTCACGTTCGGAGGAGGTGATATATTGCGGTTCTTCATCCACTCGATATTTGTTTGCCCACGGACCTTCCCGCTTTTGAGCTCATCCAGATCCGGCATGAATATCTGCAGACCCGCCTGAGGTGTCATACGGGTATATCCGTTTACCAGTTGGTCCTGGTAGTGCGCCAGATCCAGATCGAACCACGCATCATTAGAAATATCGATCATGATCAGATCGACATCATGCATGGTGAGTTTCCCAAAATCGAGGACGCCGCCTTTGAGTCGCAGAAAATTCCGCCACTGTTCGACGTGGGCGACATCTTGAGCAGCATCCCCGTAGACTTCTTCCAGATCGGGGTTGACGACGCGCACACTAGTGAGGTGTCCTCGAATATGCGGAGGCGGAAGCAGTTTCAAGGGGTCGAAAACGATGTCATTCCCGGTGACTTGAATACCAGGGAGGCTCGAAGCGTGGAGGAAGTCGGCGAGCGTGACCCGGAAGCCGCCCAGCAGACCTTTCATCGGAATCCTCAGTACGTTGAGCTTGGTAACGTGGACCTTGATCTGGTTCTCTGGCTCAGCGGAGATTGTGCCGACCAATTCGATGGGCAGAGCAACAATCTTGTGCAGGGTTCCCCGGAGAGTGATCTGATCTCCATCACCCGAGAGAGTAATATTTCTCAGCGGAGAATTGGGTGCGCCCATCGAGTTCAGGAGGTGAGCGATATCGCCGATGTTGGCGCGCAGAACACCGTCGGCGATCACCAGATTGAACGATTCGAGATCGTCGAAGGAAGGGTCATCGTCGCGGCGAGTTCGCACCATTTGCCCCCTAAGCCAGCGAACGTACACTCGGAAATCCGGTCCTTTCTCCAACTTCAGATTATGCGCGTACACGTTCGTAGGACCCCGACCATCAGAAGTAGCGGTTGTCTTCCCGGCTTCTGATGAACGCGGGATTGCCGCAGCCGTTTTGGCACAAGGTGTGTCGCTGTGCCTTCGGCTGGTAAAAAGCCAAGCAAGCATCAATGAAGTTACTACCGATAAACAGATCGAGATTGCTAAACGTGCACGCATGACACAACGCCACTGAAAGTAGGCCCGCCTTTTTTGGATGCACGCGAACGCTTATGAGATTACTTCCCAGATGGAAGAACCCGACTTCGGGGAGTTTGGGCTGCCTACTTCTACGGAACGGGCCTTATAGGTCAAGTTGAGCTGACGCCGGCTGACGCGAGCCAGTCTCCCGCCACGCCGTGACTCGTGATCTGAACAGATATCGGGTTGTGAGTGCTATGGCGAATGTTACGCCAACAACCCGGGTTGTTTCAGGATTCTCCGATGATACGGGACTTTGCCGTAGCGACTCAAATCGTCCCGCCGCGGGCAGACAACAGCCCAGTTAAGCTTCTGAAGTCTATCCACTACCGCCAGTTCTCAATCATCATCAGGTCGCTGGACTGTTCGTCCACTTGTGGGAATAAGAGCCACTTGCCGTCGCTGGATACAGGCAGTCCGCCAACCCAGTCCGGAAGGTCCTTTTCGAGTATGTAAAGCACCCGCGATTTCTTTGTCTGCAAATCGAAGAACTCGATTGCCCACTTATCGCCTTCCACGCCCTTGAAATAGCCTTCTACGCCCATGAAATAAATGCCTGATTGGACTGGTGTCCATGCATCTGGCCTTATCGATTCTGGCATTCCCCCAACCTCTCGCTCGTCGGTTCCATCAGTTCGGACTGACCAGAGTTGCGTTTGGCGAACGAAGTATACGACCTGGCCATCTGGCGATTCGACAGGCATAAAACCCTCGCCTTTTGCAACAGGCAATGCATGTCCACCAGTAGAAGGCACCTTCCAGACGGTTGGGTTATGGGCATCGCCGGCGTTTGAGAAATAGATCCACTTGCCGTCACGCGACCAGGAAGGCTGCGAATTTCCATGGATATCAATGTTAAGTTTGCGGGGGACCCTGCCACGAGGATCGACGAGATAGACGTTAGCTTCTCCACCTGCCCTCGAATCGAATGCGATCAGCTTGCCGTCCGCAGACCACCGTGGTGTGCCGGTCATGCGAATCCCAAACGAGCTTAGCTGCACGGCGTTCGAACCGTCCGCATCCGAGACCCAAATCTCATTGCTGCCGGATCGGTTGGACTCAAACGCGATCTTTTTTCCGTCAGGAGAAATGTCAGGCGAGGTTTGTTCACGGGAAGAGGTTATGATTTTTCGAGCTTGCGGCTGTGTGTTCGCTAACTCCAAGAGCCAGATGTTTGTGTTTGTACGATTCTGGGTAAAAGCAAGCCGATTGCCTGCTGTGCTCACAGCCAGATCAGTAGCATCATGGCCGACTGGAAGTTTGACTGGGTGATCGGGGTTAGCTAGCGGAACTTCCCATATATCGCCGCCGCGGAAGCCGGAACTGAATATGACGCGGCTCCCATCCCTCGACCACGTCAACCCTCCGATGATGTCCGCTCTGCGCAATAGCTCGGTAACGCTACCATTGCTGAGTCGCTGTAGTTCGATGGAGTCAGTGCCGGAGCTATCGACGCAAGACCAGGCGAGATAGTCCCCACGGGGAGAAAACGCGGGTGTCGACGTCATCGTACAGTTTGTCTTGACAGGAGTGACTTGCAGCGAATCTAAAGAAACAGTGAACAGACGCGTTGTGTCTGCGATTCCAAGTGCGGGTCGAAAGTAACGGCGAACACACACCAGTTCTTTGCTGTCCGGAAACCAGCCGATTACATTACCGTACCCGGTGTAGTTGCACTCTTGAGTGATCTTGCGCTCCGGACCTCCCAACGGCGATATCAGGTAAACTCCCGAATTAGCATCATCGCCTGTGTTCCGCGACATCGCAATGCTCTTGCCGTCTGGTGACCATGCCGCGTAATATGCGCCGGGCCGGTTGTCAACCGAAGCGGCTTTTCGTTCCCGATCACCTTCACGTAAAGGTCGAACCCTTTCCGTTGTTTTCGCCATCCCATGCGAACGCGACTTCGTTACCGTCTGGCGAGAACGTCGGGGACATAACGTTGCCCGGCAAAGAAGTGAGCGGGAAAACACTCAGTCGTTGTAGCTGTGCGATGCGGATCTGCCCGTCGATCAATGCCTTGATCCGTGGGTAAAGAAGTCCGGCTCCCAAAATCACAATTGTCAAAACTGCCACGGCCACTTTCCATCTCCAACGCGGCTTGGGCTCGGCCAATGCTGGTTCTGGTTCGGTCGGCTCGATGAGATATTGGGGACGAACTCGCCCGGTCTCGGTGTCGCGCTTTCGCCGCTGCAAGTCCGCACGCATCTCCGCCGCGCTCTGATAGCGAAGATTGCGGTCCCTCTCCATCGCCTTTCCGATCACGGCTTCCAGTCCGGGCGATACCTGCGGGTTGAGCTCCGATGGCGGCGTCGGTTCGTCGCGGAGAATGGCGCCGCAAAGTTCGCCTGGACTCTCTCCCTGAAACGGCATCTTGCCCGTCGCCATTTCGTACAGGACCGCGCCAAAGGAAAACAGGTCGGTGCGGGCGTCCAGCTCCTTGGCCTTCACCTGCTCCGGCGACATGTAGGCTACGGTGCCCAACATCGCTCCCGGACTGGTCAGGTGTTTCGGTTCCGCGTCGGGCAAGGCCGTGAGGGTGTCGGCGCTGGCGTCGGCTTTAAGTGTCACCTTGGCCAGTCCGAAATCGAGAATCTTGGCGTGACGGCGCTTGGTGATGAAAATGTTCGCTGGCTTGATGTCGCGATGCACGATACCTTCGGCATGCGCTGCATCAAGCGCGTCCGCAATCTCAATCCCGAGTGAGAGTGTGTCTTCCGTATCCAGCAGTTGCCCCGAGATGAGGCGCTTCAGCGTCATGCCGTCGAGGAACTCCATGACCATAAAGGCGCGGCCATCTTCCTCGCCGGTGTCGTAGATCGTGCAGATGTTGGGATGGTTGAGTGCAGAGGCGGCTTGTGCCTCTCGCTGAAAACGCGCCAGAGCCTGAGGGTCGCGGGCAACGTCGTCAGGCAGGAACTTCAGCGCCACGAACCGGTGAAGGCGCATGTCCTCAGCCTTGTACACCACACCCATACCGCCGCCGCCCACCTTCTCGATGATGCGGTAGTGCGAAATGGTTTGCCCGACGAGTTGGGACGGGGCAGCCATCGACGGAAATGGTAGGTCCCGCAGTAGCCAACGGTCAACAATGAGGCTTCGCGGCAACAGAAGCGTTCGCAAGACAAGACTTGTCTTATCTGATCGTGTGCTTGGCGTATGTTCAGCGATCCGGAACCGAATCCACATGAGCGTGTAGTCGGCTAAACGTAGAAGTGTAATAGACCCACGCCTTCGGCGCGCCACATCCGCGAGTAGGGCGTTTTACGTCAAATTGACGTAAGTGGACTTCACGAGCGGCCCGGCGAAGCTTCCCCGAACCCCGTTTGGGAGGACGTCGCCAAACCGAAACCGGAACCACGGGTTCCCCCGCCAGATACTAGTTGACCACCAGCGAAATGCACGAGGGTCTACATGTCAAGATGGTGATAAGATCCTCGGATCACAATCATTGTTGTCGCTACTAACGCAAGAGGAGAACTCATGAAGTCAGTGACTCGTTTTGTTCTCGCCATTGTTGTCTTCACCTCCGCCGCGTGGGCCCAGTGGTCGTCTGATCCGAACAAGAATCTCGCCTTGTCCGACATCCCCAACGCCGACCAGGTTCAGCCTAAGCTGCTACCTCTGCCTAACGACAGTTGGTATGTGAGCTGGTTTAACGCCAATCCCAACGATCCGCCACCAAACGGCTACGACGTGTACTACCAGCTCCTCAGCGCGGGCGGCGTAGAGCGTCTACCGCATGACGGAGTGCAGGTCGCCAAGCTCGGTGTCAGCTCCACACAGGACTATGGCCTCGATGTCGATTCGCAAGGGAACGCTTTGCTGACGTTTCTCGACGACCGCGAAAATAGCAATCAGCAGATCACTGCCGCCAAGATGAGTCCTTCCGGTCAGCCTCTTTGGGGGTCGCTCGGGGTACAACTCACAAATGATTTAACGAGCTTCCACGCAGATCCGAAAATCGCAGCCACCAGTGACGGCGGTACCGTGGTGGGCTGGACCAGTGACAACTACGTTGTGCTTCAAAGGCTTGATGCCAACGGACATCCCAAGTGGCCTTGGAGTAGCACGTCTTATCACGGAATCGTGCTGGGCGAACCTGGATACAGCTATGTCCTGGCGGATATGCACGCTTCCGACAATGGATCTGTGATCATTTCGTGGGTGCGCAGCCGGGGTTTCAGCGGCAACAAATATCTCTACGCCAACAAGGTCTCTGCCACCGGGCATCTACTGTGGGGCGCGGGGCACGTCAAGGTCTTCGATGGCGGCTCACTGCAGTTTGGAGAGTTTCCGTACTTTCTCTCCGACGGGAACGGTGGAGCAGTCTTCGCTTGGTACAGCAGTTCTCCTAACCTGCAGTGCTTTGCCCAACACATTCTCGCCAATGGCGCGGAGGGATTTCCTCACAACGGCACGCCGGCATCCACTGACTTAAGCAATGTGAGAGTTGCGCCGACCATCTCCTACTGGCCGGCAACCCACGAGACTTTCCTTTTCTGGACGGAAGAGGACTCCAATCAGTTCTTCAATGGAATTTCGGCACAGAAGTTCGACGCAGCGGGCAATCGCCAATGGGGCGACACTGGACGCGTGATTGTTCCTCTCGGAAGCGATTCACAGATCTTCGCAACCAGTGTGCAGGTTGGCACCGATGCGCTGGCCTTCTGGTTCGATCAGCCGGGATTTGGCTCAGGCACCATTCAGGCCATCAAGCTCGACGGGACTGGCAGCGTTGTGTGTCCCCAATTTGGGGTCTCGACGGCTTCTGCCGACAAGATAAGGCTGTCCGCCGGCATCGCATCCTCCGGACTCGCCGCCCTGGCATGGGAGGACGACCGTAACGGCTGGAACGATATCTACATCCAGAATGTGAATCCAGACTGCTCGCTAGGCCAGCAAGGACGGACGCACTTGCGACGGTGATTATTTTTGGCGCCACTTCAGAAATTGCATTTACAAGCTTCCTCAACATTGAGGATGTTGAGGAAGGCTTGCGCTATTACATCCCTCGCCGAGGGCAGATGCGGCGCTCTTGGAGGTCATCTGTAGGGACTCAGTGGATTACCTCCGTGACATCGCCATCTCGTAAGTAATCCTTGCTTGGTGGCGTTTCAGGTCAGGTCGCGAGGCGGCGTTCACGACAGCCTATCCCCGTGGGCCAGAAGTCAGGTTCTGGGAAGTTTCACCACATAGGTAACGAGAAACGCCATAGCATCGAGGTATCGTTTGCGGGGCCCTGCGTTCCGGATTTCTGCCGCCAAGCCGACTATGCGGACATAATCGCGCCAACCATTTCCAGCTTCGCTGCGGTTGGCAACGGTGCGATGATGAATAATAAGGCGTTCATGCCGAGAAGCTTGTGGCCATTTGCGTGCGCGGATGACACGGAACTGGTGTTGCTTCACGAAGACGCCTTTGCCGCCGATTACCAAGAGGACGAATATATGCTCCTCGGCATGGCGATCAAGTACGCTGGCCTCCGTGGAAAAGAAGTGCCTGTGATCGGGAAGAACAGAAGTACGCTCGGCGAAGAAGACAGAATCCAGTAAACAAAAAGCATGAGTTCAAAGACTGACACTCTCACCATTGTGCCTGATCTTGAGCAAGACAAGACCCACGAGCCATCCGGTCCGCGCATTCGATGCCCGTTGTGCGGCTGGTCGCCCCGCAAAGAAGACGAATGGTTCTGCACCTGCGGTAATGAGTGGAACACTTTCGATACCGGAGGCCGTGTGTCCAGCGTGCTTTCATCAGTGGACTGAGACCCAGTGCCTCTCGTGCGGTCGGTGGTCGCCACATTCCCACTGGTACACCCAATGACTCAGGGAAGAGATTGGTTACGAAGATGCGAAAAGAAATCAGAGTGAAATTGAACGGCGATGAGTCGCAGACTGACGCTGTGCATCCTTCACGTTGCCCTTCGACACGCGAGATGTCTGGGGCAAAGCCAAAGTGCCCGTCAAAGTGACTACCAATGGGTACACTTGGCGCAGCACAGTCGGGAAGAGGAGTGGGATTCAGTACATCGTCGTCAATGCCGATGCACGCCGGGGCGCAGGGGTGAAGGCGGGCGATTTCGTGACCATCACACTTGAGCCGGACACCGAAAAGCGCGAGATCAAGGTTCCCACCCCACTACAGAGAGCACTAGGCGCGAAGCTGACCCGAAAGCTGAATGCCTTGTCGTTCACGCACAAGAAAGAATTTGTCGTGTGGTATTCCGAAGCGAAGAAAGAGGACACACGTGCCCGCCGAGTGGAGAAGATGAAGCAGATGCTCTCGGTGGGGAAGGTCATTAGCTGACGACCGCTAGCTTTCGATTTCCCCTAGTCGGATTACCGGAGGCTCAGGTCGGCAGCAAACCCCATACCGCTTCGGGCCGTACGAAGCCGATCAGTGAGGACGGTGACGTCACGGAGTGGCGAGCAAATCTCGTCATCCATTCGTTATCACTAGGTGCCTGTGGAAGTATATTTTCCAGTACATCGGACCAGAAGTATGGTCTGATCATCGTCCTGCTTGCCGAAACTTAGAGAGAGATTACGCAGACGCTCAAAGATTTCAGGGAGGGGCAGGTCTGCTGCGGCCTCGAGAAAAGCGCTCTTGATGGGTTCCAATCCTAACTCGGCGCCGTCAGCGTCGAACACCTCACTAAAGCCGTCGGTCAACAGCAGAAGCACATCGCCGGGATCACACTCCATGCGATCAGCCGCGAACTGCTGCTCCGGGAGGATGCCCAGAGGCAAGTTTTGCGATGCGTATTCCATGATCGCGCGCTGCTGGTTGCAGTAACGCATGAGTGCCGGATGTCCGGCGAGTGAGTAGCTCACCGACGTGGCGCCCGGTCGAAATTGCAAGACCGCGGCTGTGACAAACATGTTCGGCATCTTCAGGGGATACAGGGTGCGGTGCACGCGCTCGAGTAAATCGGCCAGTGAACCAGAGGCTCCCATCCCGCTGCGAAGGGACGTCTTAAACATAGCCATGAGAACGCCAGCAGCGACGCCGTGCCCGGAAATATCGGCGATATAGGCGATCCACTCACCCGAACTCTCTGCGAGATCGACCAAATCGCCGCCCACCTCGCCACTCGGGACCGAAGCGCCAAAGATCTCGAACCCATCGAACTTCCGCTCAACGGTTGGAACCAAAGAACGGTGTATCTCGCGGGCGAGCTCGATTTCTGTGTGGACGCGAAAATATCGGGTTCCTTCGAGTCGAACGAAGATGATAAAGACAATGTACCCGCCAACGATGGCCAGAATCGCCAACACTCCGAAGACCAGCAGCTGGTGCTGGAGTTCTTTGCGGTTCTCAATGATGCCGGCGTGGAAAAAGTTTGCGACGAGGGCGAAAGCCGCGCCCTGCACGAGCGCCCAGACGGGAATCAGCCAGAACTTGCGAGCGATCGACAGCGCGGCGTAGCCGATGGCAAACCCGCCATAGATGGCTACTGTGCACAAGGCCGACGCGACGGTCTGTCGCACCGGAAACATGAGCATCGTAACGAAGCCGATGGAAGCGAAGAGCGAAAAAACTCCGATAATTGCGACCGCTTGCGAACTGCGAGGAACCGATTTCCAGAGTTGTGCTCTGTTGTCGCGGACACGCGAACTGTGAGTCTGCTTCGGAATCGCTTTCCTCCCCGACTCAGGGACACACAATCTTACTTGCTCGCGGTCCACTCCTGGTGATGAAATGCACCGTCAGACTGCCGCCGTCAGAACGGGCTGTGTCTGCCGGGACAGACTCCCATTGACGTGGGCCAGAAGCCGGTTTTTCTGGCCAACTCCCTGCTTGTCGACCATATCACCCACTATCAGTGATCGGCCTGCCGGAAATCTTCTTTGTCTTGACGACGTATCGCTAATTCACGCAAAGCCCTGTTACCGCCGATTGACATGCATCTTCAACTGGCTTGGATGAATCGTGAATTGCTACAATCGCGGATCGTTCTACATGCGGCACGGGAGTGGGGAAATGAGAAGCACAAGAATCCACTGGGGACGAATTGTGGTCGGTGGGCTGCTCGCAGAAGTAGCTCTGATTCTCGCGATTGTTCCCCTCGGCTTGCGTCTCGGCGACAATTTCCTACATTACACTGCTCCCCCAGGGTCCTTCGTCACGTGCTTCCTGGGAGCGCTCTGGGTGTGTCGGCGGGTCGAATCCCATTTCATTCTGCACGGGACGTTGGTAGGAGTAGTCGCGGCGCTGATTTACGTTGCCTTGACGCGCGCGCAGCCCGAACCTTTCGCATACATTGTCGCCCACGCGCTGAAACTCGCGGGTGGTGCATGCGGCGGCTTCTTCTCCCAACGGCGTCGCTCAACGTCTCCGGCGCAACCCGTTCACGATTGATTCAAGTCCAAACAGTAACGGCTCGCGTATCTGAGGTTTTGGAGCTCACTCCATGCGAAATCCAACCGGATAATTTCCGTCGCCCAGTGTCGCGCCAGTTGGAGGGTTTCGTTTTTTTCGTGGCCAGGAATTCTGGCCGAAGGTCGGCGAGCCCGCGGAGCTTTGAATGAAACGGTGGTGAGGGACAACTGGCAGGACATCGATAGCTGCTTCTTCGGAGCCCCTGAGGCGGTTTCGACCCGCTGCGGCGGCCAGGGAGTGACTGTCTTTTTTGGAATGGCTAAGCCTGTTCGCGCGCCGCAGATTGGATCGGCGAAGGGGTACTAGCAGCTAGCTCAATCTTCCGTCCGTCCGACCTTTGGCCGACTCGCGGGCTAGCTTCGCCGCCCTTTTTTGAGCCCCTCTGCACTGTACCGGTTAAAGAACCGCAGTGAGGCGGCTCTAAATCTTAATGCGTAGGGGTGAGGGTTACAATTCGTCTCACAATCTGCGAGAACGATGTTCTTCCGGCGATGGGAACAGGATTCGAAAGCGATAGCTCCTAGCAATCAACGGCCAGCGATGGATTGCGGAGTTGACTGGTTGCACACACCGATTGGGGCGAGCGATAGAGATGACAACAACGCTCGACGATTGCGTCCAATTCCTCCGGCGACTGATCGCGAGCTGCACATCTTTACAAACTACTTATAAGCCATTGATTCCCGCTTTATGCTTGCCGACGTCCAATGGAATGAGCGCAGAGAGGCGCTAAGAAAGAAATGTCAACTCAAGACGTATTCGTTCAGCAGTTCGCCCAATTGTTTCAGCACTACCGTGAAGCCCTTTCGCACGAACCGGAACCGGAGAGCGTGTCATGGAATGCGGTGTCTCCCGAAGAGCGCAACCGCTTCGTTGCAGCCGCGCGTTTGGCGATTCTGGAGTTGGACACCGACGGCCGCATGAAGGCAGACTCGCGGCGCTACTTTGCCAAGCCTGGTGAAGCGGAGTGGGGATGCTGACGCAGTTGTTGCTGGCAGCTCGAGTTTTGATGGGGCAGCCGCATTCAGTGGTGATCCGTGCGAGATTGGAGGCAGCTTCAAGATGGCTCTCAGGGCTCAAGCACCTTACGCTGTGGCACAAACAACATGTTTACTTCCAGGGTCGCGACAGCTAGGGAGTCCTAGGTGCAATATGGCGATGGCAAAAGCAAAACACGTTGCACACCTTGGCTCATACGTCATTCGCCCGGTGCTGGTCGAAGCCAAGCTGCTAACCGAGAAGCACGCCGGTGACGCCATCTATGTGGCGACGCTGGCCGAAGAGCTGCGTAACATCGAGGCAAAAATCGCTGAGATGAGGTTCTCGGCGACGGGGCGGGTACCCAAGTTCATCGTCGGCTGGCGCCAACTCGACGATCGCTTCTGGTGGCGAGTCGCGCGAATACAGCAGCGAGAGTTGCCTGCGATGACTTTCGATTTCGCGCATCAGCGCCGGTCGGCGAGGTGCCACGCGAGAACTGCCGGCGGCTTCGTTCGTTCGCTCGGTTCGGGCCGCGGCACGAAGAGCCATCCCACGCATCGAAGTTTCGAGTGCATTCAGGCAGGTCCGGTATTTTTCTCGGTCGTTCGCAGCCATTAGGTTGAACCGCCTCCATAAGCTCAGGAGGGGGCGTGGAAGAGCTGGATATTTTCCAGCAGGACATCCTAAGGCACCACGTTCCTACCGTTGAAATGATTAAGACCCTAAACACGGACGAGCACAACCGGCCTCAGGCTGGTGATCAGCAACAATAACTGCGCTCGACTGATACGAATCGGAAGTGACGGCTAGCACCGCGAAGAATTCCGTCGATCCGGTTTCTGGCCAACTTCGGGCTGGTAGACCAGCAAGGCTTCGCCCGCCGCAAACCCTCGTGTTTCATTGCAAGGAGCGTCGCGAAGGCGCCCGGGGTAGCAAAGCGCATTTGGCAATCGTCAGCCCGGTCGAGCACTCTTAACAACCGCCAACTGGGGTCGTGGGCAATGCCGGCGGGACAAAATTTCTTCCATCCAATGCGCTCGAAATAATGGGCTTGACTGGAGATCGCATTTCTCGTTCAAAACCGCGCTGCAAGGTTCAGAAAAATTGCACCACTTGCGTCGTCGTTAAGGTAGTTTTACAGGAGCAGCTTTCACGGAGTGCTTGGCGACTTCACGGCCCTGTCGTGCCCGGGGTGAAAGAGCCGGAACTCCAGGCATGGGCCGCATGAGGGTAAATGGGCGTACAGGTCGCTCTAAATCACCGAACACAGTACCGGTACGACAAGGCAGTCTCACTCGGTCCACAGGTTATACAGCTGCGTCCCGCCCCGCACTGTCGAACGCCGGTTCTTAGCTACTCGCTTAACGTGACCCCCGCCGAGCACCGTCTCAATTGGCAGATGGATCCCCACTACAACTATCTGGCACGCGTGCTGTTTCTGAGCAAGACCAACGAATTTATTGTTGATGTGGATCTCTCCGCAGATCTGTCACCAATCAATCCGTTTGATTTCTTCCTGGAACCGGGAGTCGAAGAATATCCATTCAAATACCCCCCGCAGCTTGTCAAGGATCTCGAACCGTACAGCTCGGTCGATCGGGCCGGCCTACGACTGCAAGCTTTTCTTGCGACCCTCTCACACGGGAGGCGGGGAACGGTCGACTTCTTGGTCGACTTGAATCGTAGGATTCGAGACGAAATCGACTATGTAACGCGGCTGGATCCGGGTGTTCAAACCTGCGAGCAGACTCTCGAAGTGCACTCGGGTTCCTGTCGTGATTCTGCATGGCTGCTGGTGCAGGTTCTCCGGCAACTCGGGATAGCCGCACGCTTTGTCTCTGGCTATTTGATTCAACTGGCGCCCGACGAGAGAGCGCCGGAAGATTCGACCACCCCGCAAGCGGACTCCGCGGATTTGCATGCCTGGGCAGAAGCCTATTTACCCGGTGCTGGCTGGATTGGCATGGATGCGACCTCGGGGCTGTTCGCAAGCGAGGGTCACATTCCGCTGGTCTGCACCCCGAACGCTTCCCAGGCTGCGCCCATTGGGGGGACGGTCGAGCCGGCGAAGGTGGAGTTCAACCACTCCATGTCCATTCGCCGTTTGAACGATGTCGCACGGACGACCAAGCCTTTCAGCGAAGGGGACTGGGCGCGGCTCGAACAGGTCGCGTATCACGTCGACGCTGACCTGGATGCGCAAGACGTACGCCTGACCATGGGGGGAGAACCTACTTTCGTTGGTATCGACGAGACTGAGAGTCCGCAATGGAATATCGATGCTTTGGGGGAGATGAAGCGAACCCGCGGTTTGGCTCTTATCCGATGCCTCCGCGCGAAGATGGCGCCCGGGGCGCTGCTTCACTATGGACAAGGCAAATGGTATCCGGCCGAGCCTTTGCCGCGTTGGGCACTGGGTTGTTATTGGCGGAGCGACGGCGTCGCTGTCTGGGAGAATATCGATCTCATCGCCCGCGAGGATCAGGACTACGGATTGGGCTTGGCGGACGCTCTTGCATTCGCGGAAGCGCTGACGCGCCGCCTTGAGGTGAGTTCCGAAAATCTTTTGCCTGCCTACAATGGCGGAGTCGAATCGACGGGTCCAGTCGGGTACATTTTGCCCATTCGCCGCCGGCAACCGGAAGGCCGGTTGTGCTGGTCGAGCCAGTTGTGGTTCCCGCGCCCAGAACGCCTGCTGCTAACGCCGGGGAACTCGCCCATGGGTTATCGCATTCCGACTGAGCCGGTGCCTTGGGTAGCACCGGATGAGCTTGAATACGAGCACGATGAAGGTCCCTTCGCCGATCGAGTCACGCTCCCATCGTCTCGTACCCATCGCTTGGATCTCTTCGACCGAAAACCCACGGCTGATACGCTGCCGGCTATCTCGAGCTCGGCGGAAACGGCACCGGAGCTGATCCGGCCGTCGCTGTGCGTGGAAGCTCGAGAGGGCCGCTTGCACGTGTTTCTGCCCTATTTGTCCAAACTAGCGGACTATCTGGACATGGTCGCTGCGGTTGAAGACACCTGCCTGTATCTGCAAAGGCCCGTGTGGCTGGAGGGCTATGCTCCGCCTGCGGATCCACGAATGCGATCGTTCAGCATTACTCCCGATCCTGGAGTTCTCGAAGTAAACTTGCCGCCCGCGAGAAATTGGAACGAGCTCGAACAAACCTACACAGTGCTGTCGGAGGAAGCGAGCCGTAACCGGTTGACCGCTGAAAAATTCGCCTACGATGGCGCCCATATCGGCACCGGTGGAGGAAGCCATATCGTGATTGGCGGGGAGACCGTTTTGGATAGCCCCTTCCTGCGCCGTCCCGATCTGCTGCGGAGCATGGTGGCGTTCTGGCAGAACCACCCATCGCTGTCGTATCTGTTTTCCGGAATGTATGTCGGCCCGACAAGCCAGCATCCGCGCGTGGACGAAGCACGAATGGACGCTTTGTATGAGCTGGAGGTCGCCTTCAGCCAGTTGCCTGCATCCGACTGCCCCCCGTTCATTGTGGATGGCTTGTTCCGCAACCTGCTTGTCGATGTCACTGGAAACTCTCATCGCGCAGAATTCTGCGTCGACAAGCTTTATCCGCCCGAGGGTCGCGGGCTGCGCCTGGGCTTGCTCGAATTACGTGCCTTTGAAATGGCTCCCCATGTCAGAATGGGTCTCGCAAAGATGCTGCTCGTCCGCGCCTTGGTGTCGATGTTTTGGAAACGGCCATTCGAAGGCAGTTTGGTACGCTGGGGCACAGCCCTTCAAGACCGGTTCATGCTGCCGCATTTTGTCACTCGCGACTTTTCCGATGTGCTCGCCCGGCTGCGTCTGTGCGGCTACAACTTCGAGGAGAAGTGGTTTAGTTCGCACGTGGAATTCCGCTTTCCGAAGATCGGGTCGATTGCCGTTGAGGAAGTTCACCTCGAGGTACGTAAGGCCCTTGAGCCTTGGAACGTGCTTGCCGAAGAGTCTACTTCAGGCCGGACCGTCCGCACTGTGGACTCATCGCTAGAGCGGCTGCAGGTGAAGGTCTCCGGGTTCACGACGGAATCGCGCTACGTCGTTGTATGTAATGGACGTAGAATGCCGCTCCATCCCACCGGGAATGTTGGAGAGGCAGTCGCAGGCGTACGCTATCGCGCCCGACGGTTGTCAGAGGAGTTGCACCCCACAATCCCTGTTCACGCGCCCCTGGTGTTTGAGATCATCGACCAATGGAAAGAGCGCTCGATTGGAAGATGCATTTACCACGTGGGTCCGCCCGACGGTCGCGTATATCCTGCCAGGCCACTCAACGTTGAGGAGGCCGAATATCGGCGTGTCGAGCGCTTCCAAAAGTGTAGCCCAGAGCTCGGCCCGATGGCGGCGCCCGAGGACGAGATCAACCCGATCTTTCCAATGACTCTTGACCTGCGAATACCGGCGCCTGGATACAAGTCTGACATCGCGAAACCGGGGTTTGCCCCGTGACCTGGGATCTATATCAGACTCCGCTCCGCTACGGGGCCTCGTACGATGAATTGTCAGCCGATGGCGTGACGCCTCGGCCGCACTGGGAACACCTGATGGAGTCACTTCGAGCGATCGGCCCGGAGGAGTTGGGACGACGCTGGACCCGCGCCGAGCGACGCATTCGCGAGAACGGGATCACCTACAACATTTACAGCGACCCGCTCGGGGTAAATCGACCTTGGGCGATCGATATTGTTCCGCTGTTGATTGCGGCGGATGAGTGGCGCCTTATCGAAGCCGGCATCATTCAGCGCGCCGAGCTGCTGAATCGGCTCCTCGAAGATCTCTACGGATCGCAAGACCTGGTGGCACAAGGCCACTTTCCCGCAGGGCTGCTTTTTGCAAACCCAGCGTTCCTTCGGCCGCTGGTGGGAGTGCAGGTACCCGCACACAGTTATCTGCATACCCTGGCCATCGACCTTGCGCGTTCTCCGGACGGCCAGTGGTGGGTGTTGGCCGATCGCACGCAAGCACCGTCCGGCAGCGGATACGCACTGGAGAACCGCAGAATTGTCTCCGATGTTCTGCCCGATCTTTTCCGGACCTCGAACGTGTTGCGCCTCGCTCCTTTCTTCCGTGCTCAACGCGAGGTACTTAACAGCCTGGCGCAGTGCGATGATCCACGAATCGTATTGCTGACCCCCGGCCCGTACAACGAGACCTACTTCGAACACTCATATATCGCGCGATACCTGGGATTCACGTTGGTCGGAGGAGCCGATCTTACGGTGCGCGATCGACGCGTGTATTTGAAGACTGTCGACGGGTTGGAGCAAGTCGATGTTATTTTGCGGCGGGTCGATGATAGCTTCTGCGATCCTATGGAACTGCGCAGCGATTCGCTTTTGGGCGTGCCCGGCCTAGTCGACGCGATCGTCGCGGGAAATGTGAAGGTTGCAAATGCGTTGGGAAGCGGTCTCATTGAAACAGCCGGGGTCATGCCTTTTCTCCCCGGTCTGTGCAGGCATCTGCTGGGCGAGAATCTCAAGCTTCCGTCCGTCGCGACTTGGTGGTGCGGGCAGCCCTATGCGTTGGACTGGGTGCTCAACCATCTCGATTCCGTGGTGGTAAAACCGGCGTTTCCATCACGCGGTATGGAACCGGTCTTCGGAGCCGAGCTACCGCAAGCCGAAAGGGGAAAGCTTGCCCAGCGGTTGCAGGCCCACCCGCACGAATATGTGGCACAGGAACAAATCGCTTTGTCTACTGCGCCGGTGTGGGACAGCGGATCGCTCAACTCGCGCAGTGTTGTTCTACGCACGTACGTGCTCAACACCGGCAGGGGATGGATCGCGATTCCGGGAGGTTTGGTGCGTGTTGCCGACGCGGAAGGGCCGGTAGTTTCCATGCAACGCGGCGGCCACAGCAAGGACGCATGGGTCCTCTGGGACAGTCCCGTCGATACGTTCAGTATGCTGCGCCCTCGCCATGAACCAGTTGAGTTGCATCGCGTCTCGCGGGCTGTGCCAAGCAGCGTAGCCGACAACGCCTTCTGGTTGGGTCGATACGCCGAACGGGCGGAAAACATAGCTCGGATCGTGCGTGCGATGATCCCTCGGGTGCGGCGCGCCGAGGACGCTGAGCTTGGGTACCTCCTTCGACTCCACAGTTGCCTGGAGTCGCGGCACAGTAAGCTTGCGAGGACCAAGAACACGCAGCGGACTCCGCTTGAATTAGAACAGGAATTGATATCCGCAATGACCGATCGCAAGCGAGCGGATAGCTTGACTTCAACCCTGGCAGAGGTATCACGGATTGGCGGCAGTGTTCGCGAACGGTTGTCGGCGGATATGATGTTCCTCATCGGCCAATTGCGGGACGCGATGCAGTTCGACCGTGATACACAGTTCCTCGAGCTTCCGGCGACGCTCACCACATGCTTGGAACTGCTTTCCGCATTTTCAGGGATGGAGCACGAGAACATCGACCGCGGATTGGGCTGGTCGTTCCTAAGCATCGGTCGGCGTATCGAGCGCGCGATATACCTGACGAGGGAACTGCGAGAGATCACCACGCCGCTCGCTGAGCAGGATTGGCCACTTCTGGAATGCTTGCTGGAGGTCGCAGACAGCTCCATGATCTATCGGGCGCGGTACTACACAACCCTGCAACCTGTAGCTGTTCTGGATGTGCTCATGTCGGATGAAACGAATCCCAGGTCATTGGTCTTTCAACTGAACCGAATCGTTGATCAATACCAGAGGCTTCCTCGGCACGTGGCATATGACTTGCAAGCGATGCGGGACGCGCTGGCATCCTTACGCAGTTTCGATTTGCAGGACTTGAAGTATCCGTTGCCAGGTGCCACAACGGTGGCGAACGGTTCGGACGGGCTTCCCCTACTCGAGCGGCTGCTCGGAGGGTTGGAGCGATTGCTGCCTTCCTGGTCCAATAACATATCGGGCACCTATTTCAGTCACGCTCGCATCCTGCCCACCACCATAGGTCAATGATCTACCGAATAGTCCACCGAACTACGTATAAATACAAATATCCGGTCTCAGTCGGAAACCACGTGGCGTGCCTGAAGCCGCGGTCGTCGCCGCACCAGCAGTTGGCGAACACGGAGCTGCGGATTCTACCGCTTCCTGCAACGTTCACCGAGCGGGTGGACTATTTTGGAAACTGTCTTTGTTTTTTCACCGTGCAGGAGCCTCATAGGGAGTTGGTGGTAGAGGCGCGCAGCGAAGTGATGATGAATGGTGACGCGAAGCCTTCGGGGCAGCAGTCGCTTTCGTGGGAAGAGGCAGCAAGATCGATTCCCAACGATCATAGCCCTGCGGGGCTGGAAGCCTACCAGTTTGGATTTGAGTCACCGCGAATCAGGATACGGCCGGAGTTTGCCTCTTATGCGCGCCAGTCCTTCACACCCGGGCGTGCGATGCCGGATGCGCTACGAGGTCTGACTGCACGCATTCACAAAGACTTTCGTTTCGATTCAAAAGTCACCAACGTCCGGACGCCTACTGAAGAGGTGTTTAGGAAGCGGAGGGGCGTGTGCCAGGACTTCGCGCACTTGCAAATCGCCTGCCTCCGCTCGCTGAATCTGGCAGCTCGCTACGTAAGCGGATATCTTCGAACTTATCCTCCGCCCGGGAAACCCAGGCTGGTGGGTGCCGATGCATCCCACGCCTGGGTGTCTGCATATTGTCCGGGAGTGGGCTGGATTGACATGGATCCAACCAACAACGTCGCCCCTACCAACGGGCACGTAACGCTCGCATGGGGTCGGGACTATAGCGACGTCAGCCCTCTGCGCGGCTTAATATTAGGCGGCGGGGCACATGTACTCAAAGTGGCCGTTGACATGGAACCGCTCAGTTAAACTGCTCTGGAAGATGCTCTTAACTACTCCCCTGTGCTGATTACAGAAGAGGATGGTTCCGTCGGTGGACAAAGTGGCCGCGCCCTCGTTCATGCGTTCGGCCAGAATCCGGTAGGGTTCTTCCGGGCTTTGCAGAGTGAAGATGCGGCTGTCTTGTAGCCCATCGACGACGATTGCGTCCGCCTCGCCGTTGCGGATGGCTTTCATGGTCGCTTCCGACTCGGCGAGGCGGGCCCGCACTTGCTTCAGTTCTGCGCTCAAACCCCGTCCGGCTTGAGTTTTCACGGCTTGCATATCGCACCTATGTCTTAGTCTTCAAATCCAGCCCAAATAGCACCTTCTCGCGGTCCGACAAATCGCCGATGATTCGCCGCAATGCGGAGAGAGCCTGCAGCCCGGTATCTTCGAACGTAAAGCCGAATCTCTGACGCAGCCAAGGAACCTGCGGTCTAGAATCCACTGTGGCTCTTGGCCCGATTTGTGGTGGACAAATGTCACACTCTTCGCGAACCTTTCCGCGCTGGTTTCGTCCTTATAATCTTGTGTGTCAGTGGAGAACGAAAAGTGGGAGGAGGAAGCGCCTTGCAACTCAATCGGGATGCGCTTTGGTACAAGGACGCGATCATCTATCAAGTCCACGTCCGCACTTTCCAGGACAGCAATGGGGATGGCATCGGCGATTTTCAAGGGCTTGAACAGAAGCTCGACTACCTGCAGGAATTGGGTATAACCGCGATATGGCTCATGCCGTTCTTCCCGTCGCCTCTGCGCGACGACGGTTACGACATCTCGGATTACAACTCGATCCATGCTAGCTACGGAACGTTGGAGGATTTGCGGAATTTTCTGAACTCGGCTCACTATCGAGGAATCCGCGTCATTATCGAATTAGTGTTGAACCACACATCTGACCAGCATCCGTGGTTTCAAGAATCGCGAAGCTCGAAGGACAATCCACGGCGCGATTGGTACGTCTGGAGTGATACCAACAACCGTTATCAGGGAGCTCGCATCATTTTTCTCGACACCGAGAAGTCCAATTGGGCGTGGGACCCGATTTCGAAATCCTACTATTGGCATCGCTTCTTCAGTCACCAGCCCGATCTGAATTACGACAATCCTGCGGTCCGGGACCAGATGTGGAAAGTGATGGAGTTCTGGCTGGAAATGGGTGTCGACGGCTTCCGGTTAGACGCCGTACCGTACCTGGTGGAAAGGGACGGCACAAATTGCGAGAACTTGCCTGAGACCCACGAAATACTGAAGGAATTGCGGCGAAAACTTGACGAGAAATACCCCGGCAGGATGCTCCTGGCGGAGGCCAACCAGTGGCCCGCTGACCTTCGCCCGTACTTCGCTGACGGAAATGAATTCCACATGGCATTTCATTTTCCGTTGATGCCACGGATGTTCATGGGCCTAAAGTTGGAAGACCGCAAGCCCATCACCGAAATCCTGCAGCAGACCCCGGAAATTCCGCCATCATGCCAGTGGTGCCTGTTCCTGCGCAATCATGACGAGCTGACACTCGAAATGGTAACCGACATGGAACGCGACTATATGTACGACACCTACGCGGGGAGCAAGATGATGCGCCTTAACCTCGGAATCCGAAGGCGGCTCGCCCCCTTGCTAGACAACGATCGAAGGCGCATCGAGTTAATGAACGGAATGTTGATGTCACTGCCTGGCACCCCGATCATCTACTATGGCGATGAAATCGGAATGGGCGATAACATCAGTTTGGGTGATCGAAACGGAGTGAGAACACCGATGCAGTGGACCGGCGGATGGAATGGCGGCTTTTCCACCGCTGATCCAGAACGGCTCTATGCGCCACTTATCGAGGATCCGGTTTATGGTTATCCGGCAGTGAACGTCCTACGGCAAACCGAAAGCGAGCATTCGCTTCTCCATTGGATGCGGCGTATCGTCACGGTTCGCAAATCCTTGGCGGCGTTCGGACGAGGGTCGATCGAGTTCCTTCACCCGGCCAGTCACCGGATACTGGCCTATGTGCGGCAATTGGGCAATGAGACGATTCTCGTGGTCAACAATCTATCGAGCACCGCGCAAGCTGTCGAGTTGGATTTGGGGCGCTATAAGGGAAACATTCTGATCGAGATGTTCGGGAAGAACATCTTTCCGCGCGTGGGCGATCTTCCTTACCTTTTGACGCTGGGGCCCTACCAGTTTTACTGGTTTCGGCTTCGGCGAATCTGAGTAACTCAACGAGACCGTGCAACCGATGTAGCTTGATGCGCGTCTACTGAAGGACAAGTCGGGCCGCTTCACACGGAGATGAAATTGGCAGAGGAAAGCTTTCTCTCGGATGATTTTCTTCGCCAACTGATCAATGTTGGCGAAGTGGACATCCTGGTAGGGTTTCCTACTCACAATAACGCCAAGACGATCGGAACGATAGTTCACACGATTCAAAGCAGCATTCTCCGTTGCTTTCCTCGGGAACGAGCCGTCATCATTAACGCCGATGGAGGTTCCCGCGATGGCACCCCGGAACTGGTCACGGGGATCTCGATCGATGACGTGCGCCGGACGCCTAACCTGTCTGCGCTACGGACGCTGCATTCGATTAGCACACGGTACGCGACCAGTCCGGCCAGTGGACTTGCGCTGCGAACGATACTCACTGCTGCCGACCTGCTTCGCGCCAAAGCTTGTGTGGTGATGTCTCCTGAGTCGGCGAAGATTGAATCCGACTGGCTTCCGAAGCTTCTACAGCCCATCTATCGTGACGACTGCGATCTGGTCACCCCTACGTATCGTAGGCACAAGTTCGAAGGCTTGCTTATAACGAATTTGGTATATCCGATGGTTCGCGCCCTCTACGGGGTAAGAATACGTGAAGCGTACATGTCGGAGTTCGGATTCTCCGGCCGTCTCGGGAGTCAATTCCTTGGACAGAATGTCTGGAACGATGCAGACGACGGCGAGGGGGTAGACCTCCGCTTTACGCTGGCAGCGATCACGGGAGGGTCCCGCGTGTGCCAATCGTATCTGGGAGAAAAAGATCACATTGAGAGACGCGGCGCCGACCTGGTTCCGGCTTTGCGACAAACTGCGGGCACGCTGTTCTCCGCGTTGGAGGCGGACTTTCCGTTTTGGAGTCGCGTGGCGGGATCCCATTCGGTCGCCACTATTGATGACGACCAGCGAGTGCTTCTTGAACCACTGCGAGTAAATCGCAAACGGCTGAGAGAGATGTTCTCGACCGGGGTACTTGAATTAGATTCTGTATTTAAATCGATTCTCTGCCCGTCAACCCTGGCAGAATTGCAACGAATCTCCCAACTGGGAGAAGAGGAGCTTCATTACTCCGCAGAATTGTGGGCCAAAACGATATACGAGTTTGCCGCCTCGTATCAGAAGTCTGTGATCAGCCGGGACCATATCATCCAGGCCTTGGCGCCGCTTTTCCGTGGAAGAGCATTCACGTTCGTGACGGAGAATCGGGACGCTTCCCCGGACGACGTCGAGAACAATATCGAAGGGTTGTGTCTGGAGTTCGAGCGATTGAAACCGTATCTGCTGCAGATATGGAAACCGAGAGAGTGAGGCAACTATGAAGGACATGATTATCAGCGAACTGAGTCAAGCAGTGGATGAGCTTGCCAGGGGCTTTGCCCACTTCCTCCCTCGTCTTATCGTGATGCTGATCCTGATATTTGCAGGCTGGTTAATCGCTTATGTCGCGAAAGTCACTCTGCGCGGTATTCTGCGGCTTATCAAGTTCGACAGGCTTTCAGAGAAAGCGGGTGCCTCTCAACTGCTGAGCAAAGCGGCCTTGCCGTCGGCGACGGATCTGTTAAGCCGCTTCGTCTTCTGGGTGGCGTGGCTCGGATTCATATTGTTAGGTATAAGTGTGCTCGGGATTCTGGGCCTGCAAGAGCAAATCGCCAGGTTCTTTCTTTTCCTGCCGCGTCTGTTCGTAGCCATATTCATTCTGTTCTTCGGAATGTTGGCAGCAAGCTTCTTTTCCCGTGCGGCGCTATTGGCGGCAGTAAACGCGAATGTGCCTTCGCCCCGGGTGTTAAACCTTGCTGTGCGAAGCATCATTATCGTGTTCGTATTGTCGATCGTATTCGAAGAATTGGGACTGGCTGAACAAACCATGCTGGTGGCATTCGGAATTGTCTTCGGAGCCTTGATGTTCGGCTTGGCAATCGCGTTTGGCTTCGGAGGCAGAGACTTGGCTCAGCGTTTCCTGGAGAAACGGTTTGTTCGTGAGAACAAGGAGGAGAACGAAGACGAATTGTCACCACTTTAGGGAGGCTCGTCGAGAGTCGCGAAATTCGTGAGACAGGCAACAACTAGGCAGTAATTCGGGACGAGGCATCAACTGCTGGCGCGATACGGTAGACCCTTATGCCGACTCGCTGCTGTTTGCTGTAGGATGCAGTATCCTCCCTTCGTCTCCAGGAAGGACAGACGATGCGACTGTTGAGCATCCGGCTAATAGTGTCCCTGATCGTTGGGATTACCTTGGTGTCTCTGTCATCGTCGTACTACGAGGCGTTGAGCGAAAAGCGCGGTCTGCGCCGCGACTTGCAGCGACGCGCCGAGGTATTGGGGGAGAGTCTCGCAGGAAATGTCGAGCGCGACTTGGAGAAGGGGTCCGCTCAGGACTTGCAGCGCATCGTCCAGCATTTCGGGAATAGGGAACATCTGGCGGGGTTGGCTATTTACGGTCGGCAGGGCAATTTGCTGGCAATTACGCCTGAGTTGTCATCCATCCTCGCCACGCTTCCACCCGTAATGTCTCAAGCATTGCGCGAGAACCATGGGACCGGCGAGTTTCAACGAATTGGCGCTTCGTCTTTCCACATTTACGCTTTGCCTCTTCATGAGGGCGACGAGGTCATTGGCGGACTCGTCATTGTTCATGACGCCGGATACATCCGTGAAGAGAGTCTTCACATATGGCGAGAAACTTTCCTGCGCGTGTTGGCGTACGTTTTTCTCATCGTGCTGATCACGCTGCTGATTGTTCGCTGGAGTATCGCCGGTCCCATCGCGCGTACGGCGCAATGGATGCGTGCTTTGCGGACGGGGCGAATCTCCTCACGCCAGAATGCCACCGACATGGATCTCTTTCGTCCCCTGGTGCGGGAAGTCGCCGCCTTCGCCGATAGCCTTAACCAGGCGCGGTCGGCGGCCGAGACGGAAGCCCACTTGCGTGAGTCCAGTGAGTCCCTTTGGACGCCCGACCGGCTTGCCGTGCACGTGCGCAAGCGACTGGACGGCGGTCGTCTTTTTGTCGTATCGAACCGCGAGCCCTATATGCACATGCGCCGCGGTAAATCAGTTGAAGTCGTTGTGCCTCCCAGCGGAGTGGTCACTGCGATCGAACCCATATTGCGCGTCTGTGACGGAACCTGGATTGCCCACGGCAGCGGCGACGGCGATCTCGAAACGGTCGACGAGCACGATCGCCTGCGCGTGCCTCCGGAGGACCCGCGTTACAGCCTGCGTCGGGTCTGGCTGGATCGAGCGGAAGAAGAGGGTTATTACTACGGTTTTTCAAATGAAGGTCTCTGGCCCCTCTGTCACATCGCCCACACCCGCCCGATCTTTCGCGCCGAGGACTGGAAGTGTTATCAGGATGTAAACCTGAAGTTCGCCGACGCCCTGCTGGAAGAAATGACAGATGTTGAGAAGCCCATAGTGCTGGTGCAGGACTACCATTTTGCTCTACTGCCTCGAATTATTAAAGAACGGAGACCGGAGGCAAGAGTAGCGATCTTTTGGCACATCCCGTGGCCTGCTCCGCAGGCATTCGATATATCTCCGTGGAGGCGCGAACTAGTAGACGGCCTGCTGGGTGCCGATCTAATCGGGTTCCACATCCAGTCGCACTGCAATAACTTCCTGCAGACTGTCGATCGAGTGCTCGAAGCACGCGTCGATTGGGAGCATTTTTCTGTAACACGCCTTGACCATCTAACCCTGGTGCAACCCTTCCCCATTAGCGTAGACCTAACGGATGCGGGACAACCAGAGTCAACACAGGATTCCTACGTCGAACGTTCAGCTCTATTCAAGGCCTTGGGAATTGAAGCCACCTTGATGGGTGTGGGTGTGGATCGCGTCGACTACACGAAAGGCATTCTGGAGCGTTTTCTAGCCATCGAACGTTTTCTGGAGAAGTATCCTCGGTATCAAGGGCAATTTACGTTCGTGCAGATTGGCGCTCCGAGTCGCAGCCACCTCAAACGTTATCACGATCTGATGGCAGAAGTGGAAGCGGAGGCCGATCGTATCAACTGGCGATTCCAGACGGAGAAATGGAAGCCCATTGCCTTTCTAAACCGGCAGCATAACCACCAGGAGATTCAAAGTTATTACCGCGCCGCGGATCTGTGTCTAGTAACTTCGTTGCACGATGGCATGAACCTGGTGGCGAAAGAATTCGTAGCCTCCCGGCATGATGATCGGGGAGTTTTGATCCTGAGCTGTTTTACCGGCGCCGCGCACGAGCTACTCGATGCTTTACAGATAAATCCCTACGATATCGACCAGACAGCCGAGGCAATTCGCTTCGCCCTCGAGATGGCTCCAGAGGAACAACAAGTCCGTATGCGACGCATGAGGAAAACGGTGAGGGAACACAATGTTTATCGCTGGGCCGCGAGCCTCATCGCGGAACTCTGTGAGCTCCGCTTGAACTCGTCGGACAAGAGCACGGATAAGCCCCGGACGACTACTGCTGCCTGGGGATGAGGAGCAGGAGTTTGTCCCGCACGGTCAATCCCGTCGAAGTCGCGCGGTTCATGAACGCGGTGGCACAGTCGCCGGCATCCGCGCTGCTGCTCGACTATGACGGAACTCTCGCGCCATTCTGCCTCAATCGCCAGCAGGCTCTCCCCTATCCTGGGGTGACTGCGCTCCTTCAGGAGATCATCGACAATGGCCGCACCCGTGTGGTCATTGTCACAGGTCGGAACGCCCACGACGTGGGCCCGCTGCTTGCAGTTCACCCCATTCCCGAGATCTGGGGATGCCACGGATGGGAGCGGTTGCGACCAGACGGGACCTGTGAAGAGCCGCGCGTAGAGGAGCATGTGCGGCGCGCACTGGCTGACGCAGATCGCTGGTTAAGGTATCTGGGGCTGCTCAGCCGTGCTGAGTTCAAGACCGGCGCCGTCGCCATCCATTTGCGCGGCCTCGACGAAGCGACGGCGAAGGAGGCTGGCAGCCAGGTCTTGCGTGGCTGGCGCCCCATTGCTCAAAGTGCCCCAATGGAACTGTTGGAATTCGATGGTGGGCTCGAAATGCGCACGCAAGGTCGCGATAAAGGGGATGCAGTCCGCACCATCCTGGATGAAATTGGCCAGGGGGCTCCCGTTGCCTACCTGGGGGATGACGCCACTGACGAGAGGGCTTTCCTCGCTCTTGGCACCCGGGGTCTAAGCGTGCTGGTTCGCCCCGAATGGCGCGCAACTGCTGCCGCGTTGTGGATCAGGCCGCCGGGAGGTTTACTGGAGTTTCTAACACGGTGGCTGCAAGCCTGTCGTGAGAGCCAACGTCGCGCAGAGAGAGTGTTCTAGCTTCGAATGAGCCTGGCCCGTTTGCGCCCGAGTATCGTGCCGGAACAACCTCTCCCGACCGTTAGGGTGATGTCGCCGGAAACTGGTAATCAGGCTTAAGTTCACAGCGATAAACCTTGGACTGGTCTCGATTGACGGTAGCGTCGCAATTTGCCCAGCTCAAGAAAAGCGCCGGCCCGAGCGGAAAAATAATAGTCTGTCCATCGATATCGGCTTCGAGGCACACACCTTCCGCCGAGGCCGGCAATGTGAAATCGAGCGCTCGGCCAAAGATCACAGGTTGAGACTCGTGGACGCTTTCGCTGACCATAGGATGGAAGACTTCTGCTTCCAGCAAGAATGTCGTTGTGTCCGACCAGTTTCGAGCGGACGCTCGGATCATCTGGCCACCCTTGGAAAACCCATCTTTCTCGATTCTTGTGAAAGGACACGGACCCGCGATGCAGGAAACTCGGGCATTGCGGAATTCGTTTCCTGTTCCAGCGTCGAGAAACGCAGACCCGATTGCAGCTTTCCATTTTCCGTCGGGTGAGCACGGTAAATAGTGCTGGCAAGGCACATTCCCAGTGTTCACCACTTGGAATGGTTTCGCCGCGCTACCTATGTTCACTGTGCTCATTGCCTTTATCGAATATCTCACTCTCATCCGTGAGATCGTCGTCGCCGGCCGGTTGGACATGTTTGAAGACTTCCGACCCACTGGCGCCATTTGAGCGACGTACAGTTTGTCGGAAACGAGTTCATGCAGGTCAAGAGGCTGATAGGCAGGATGACGAAATTGCAGGGTCACCTGCCGTCCTCTCCTGATTGATTCGGGCAGTTGGACCGTGAAGAGCCCAGAAGAATCAGATTTCGTCTTTGCGACGATTGCCTCGTTGCTCACGGCAACCTCAACGTCGGCAATAGGCAGTCTTTCCCGGCTGTCGGAATCCTGCACAATTACCGCTCCTTTGAGTGATACAGGTTGTCGATGCAGGAAAAAGCGGAACGACACCGTCAATATGGCGATCGCGATCGCAATCGATGCGATCCAAAGAACAATCTTTGCTTTTCGAGCCATTCGACGCCAATCATGGTATTTTACGACGTCCAGTTTTACGTCAAGAGAGATTCCGACGGTGCCTCCGGTTGTTGTCGGGGCATTTACGTCATCCGGAGACTACCCAAGATCATCAAAATCACGCGGATGAATGACAACGATCACACGAAACTCACACGCCGAAGAGTGCTGCGGCATCTCCTTGGGGCGGGTCTTTGTTTGCCGTTTTCAACGGTTCTCGCTGCCTGGACTCAGGACGAGAAGCGCCACACTGTTCCCGCGCGTCCTCCTGGCAGCACAGCGCTTTCACCCGAGGATGACCAGTTTCTGGACGCCCTGGAACAGGTGAATTTCCGCTATTTTTGGGAGCAGGCGAATCCCGAAACGGGCCTCATTAGGGACAGATGCAGTGTAAAGACTGCTGATAACGGAATTGTCGGAAGCATCGCGGCCACCGGGTTCGGTCTCACGGCCATATGCATTGGACAAGAACGCGGGTTTGTCTCATTTTCGGAAGCCCGGGAACGGGTCCTTAACACTCTGCGATCCCTTTGGCAACGGTTGCCGAACCATCGTGGGTTCTTCTACCACTGGGCAAATATAAATACGGGTGAAAGAGTGTGGGATGCGGAGATCTCTTCGGTGGATACGGCCATCCTGCTCTGCGGTGTTCTTACTAGTCGGGAGCATTTCCGTTCACTTGAGATCACCAAACTGGCAAACGACATCTTCAACCGCGTGGACTGGACTTGGCTGTCGGAAGACACCCCCTTGTTGCCCCACGGATGGAGTCCCGAGATAGGCTTTCTGCCTTATCGTTGGGATCTTTACAGCGAACTGATGATGATGTATTTGTTGGGCTTGGGATCTTCGGCCAACCCACTCCCAGAACAGACTTGGTCCGCGTGGAAGCGGCTGACGTTCGAATACGATGGCCTGCGCTATATCGGTTCGTTCGCGCCGCTTTTTGTGCACCAGTATTCGCAAGCATGGTTCGATTTTCGGGGCAAGAAAGACAAGTACGCGGACTACTTTCACAACTCGGCAATTGCCACCGATGTTCATCGCCGTTTCTGTTTGGAGTTGGCTGGCCAATTCCCTAGCTATAGTGACGATCTGTGGGGAATAACCGCCTCTGACTCGGAAAATGGTTACGTCATCTGGGGTGGGCCGCCGGCCATGGGGCCTATTGACGGCACCGTCGTGCCCAGTGCCCCGGCGGGCTCATTGCCATTCTTGCCCCAACCCACGATGCGGGTTTTGCGAACCATTAAGAGTAAGTATTCGGGCGCATGGGGCAAGTACGGATTTGTGAATGCGTTCAATCCACTTCGAAACTGGTACGACAGCAGCTTCATCGGAATCGATACTGGAATCACCATGCTCATGGCAGAGAACGCGAGGACTGGATTTGTCTGGAACACCTTCATGAAGAGTCCGGAAGCACGTCGTGGCATGGAAAGGGCGGGGTTCAAGACCTACTGAATCCGACGACGATTGCGAAGTCGCGACGGCGTTTTTTCAAAAAACCATGAATTTTTTACCTCTCAAGGTCGCCAGGCGACTGTTCAGGCGAGCTTCTTTCACTCTGATGAGGTATTGACCTATCCCTTTCGTCCCCCTTCAACCCCGCCTAACCTCAATGTCTTGAGGATCATAGCTCATTATCACCTGAGACCCGCAAGTATTTAAGCCCAGAAACTGGTTCTCGCACCACAGTGGCACTTGACGTGAAGTATAGAAGTTATGTGCGGTTGTTCTATCGACGGAAGTTGGAATCGTTCGCGGAACCTATGGACGTTGACGTAAAGGACGAGACCTTCTGGAGCGGATGGGGCGAACGTCTCTCGGCGCTCCGTCACGTGCCGCCTGTTCTCGCTATCGTGTGGCGCTCCGGTCCGCTGGTAGTCACCCTTGGCCTCGTATTCCGGCTTCTCGCTTCAACCCTGCCAATTGCTCTTCTCTGGATTGCGAAGCTCATCATCGACAGCATCGTCCGTTCGGTCGCTAACCATCAACCCGTGCAACCAAGTTTCTGGTGGCTAGTTGCGACCGAATTTGCTCTGGCGCTTTGCGGTAGCACTCTCGGCCGCGCCATCGATTACCTCGACGCTCTCTTGTCAGACAAGTACACCCGCTACGTCAGTATCGAGGTCATAAAACACTCTGCCGAATTGGACCTGGCTGCATACGAGGATCCGGTTTTTTATGATCGTCTGGAACGCGCCCGCGTCCAGGCAACTGACCGTCTGGGAATGATTCAGTCGATTGGCAAGTTAGTGCAGCAGTCAATTACCGTGTTCTCTCTGTCCGTCTCCATATTTTTGTTTTCGCCATGGCTGCTGTTTCTGCTGACCCTCAGTGTGATTCCCGGTTTTCTCGGAGAAAGCCACTTTGCATTTCTCGGGTACGCGACAGTTCATCGCCAGACTCCTATTCGCCGTCAACTCGATTACCTAAGAGTTCTCGGCGGAAGCAGGGAAGCGGCCAAGGAACTCAAGCTCTTTGGGTTAAAGAAATTTCTCGTTCAGCGGTTCACTAGCTTATCGGACCAGATCTACCACGAGAATGTCAGCCTGGCGCGCCGGCGGCTAACCGCCGGTGCATTCTTGTCAATGGTCGGAACAATTGGATATTACTCCACTTATGTTTACATCGTTTGGCGGACGATCGCCGGAGCGCTCAGCATCGGAGAACTGACGTTCCTCTCCGGCGCGATCATGCAGGCGAGCACCAATATCCAGCAGATCTTTTCAGCGCTCGCGAGTGTAGCCGATCAGGCGCTGTTCCTGACCGATCTGCTCGCATTCCTGGAAATGCGCCCCACTATCTATTCCAAGCCGAACGCACTGCCGGCACCGAGGCCGATGCAACGCGGGTTCGAATTCCGCAACGTTTCATTCCGCTATCCCGGCAACCCCAGGCTGGTTCTGGATCGCTTGAACTTTAAGCTCACGCCCGGCGAGCGAGTTGCGTTGGTAGGTGAAAACGGGCAGGGTAAAACCACTATTGTTAAGCTGCTGACGCGCCTTTACGACCCACTTGAGGGCCAGATTCTCCTGGATGGAGTGGATCTTCGTGAGTACGATTTGGACGATCTTTATCGCGAGATCGCAGTCATTTTTCAGGATTTCATGCGCTATGAGATGAGCGTACGGGAGAACATAGCGGTCGGCGAGGTTGACGCCACTGCCCGAATGGATGCTCTCGAGGTCGCCGCCCGTAAGAGCATGGCCACGGATGTTATAAACCGCCTTCCTCGTGGGTACGACCAAATGCTGGGCCGACGCTTCGAGGGTGGTGTAGAACTCTCTGGTGGTGAATGGCAGAAGGTTGCGTTGGCCCGTGCCTATCTTCGTGATGCGCAACTACTCATTCTCGATGAACCAACAGCTGCGCTTGATGCCCGCAGTGAGACTCAGGTGTTCCGGCGTTTCGCTGAACTAACCTGCGGGAAGACAGCGCTTTTCATTTCGCACCGGTTCTCGACAGTACGCATGGCGGATCGCGTTGTCGTGCTTCAAGACGGCAAGATTTCCGAAGACGGCACCCATGAAGAACTCGCCAGCCTGGGGGGCCGCTATGCGGAAATGTTGGAAATGCAGACTGTACTGTACCGCTAACGACAAGCCCCTTCCACAGGACCTCTCTATCCGAGATTAATTGATATGGGCGAAAGGCTCTTTGAACGTCACTAGGGGTGACTTGCCACAGCGTTGTTGAGTTCGGCGATCCGCTTCTCCACCACAGCGCTGAAACCATCTGTTTCTTCGCGCGAATAACCTGCAGCCCGAAAAGCGTCGCGGATCTGCGAAGAGGAGAGCTGTGCCAGCAGGCTTCCTATCCATTGGGCATCCGAGCGCGGAATGTGCTTTCCAATCCACCGCATATCCATTCGATCCATGAACTCTTTGGGAGTAGCGATAAAAATGAGGGATGGCCGTGTTGGGACGTTGAAGTCCACATATTCGGGACCCACCTTCTTGATGAATTTCGAGTTCCGGTAGGATTTTAGATTGCCTTTCGAACGGGCGTGCGTCCAACTACGGCCTGTGGTTCCGAAGCTGGCGCCGAGGTCCGTTACTGTGTAGCGTAATGTCGGCTCAGCGTCGTCCGCGTCCTTCTCTTCGTAAATAGAATTGTTCTCGTCCTTGAGGTCCCAATTGTTAATGAGCGCCATGACTACACGTAAGCCATTGAACTCGCGCTCGCGAACGAAGGGGTTGTCGACCCATTTCCAGTCACCAATTTTCTTTTCGCCCTTCAAGTATCGTTTGAGCCGCACGTTCTGCATGGTGCCGTCCGGCTCCACCAGGTTCTGACCGCGCCGCAAGCGCGGCATGCCTTCGACCCGAAGAGTGGGAAGAAAGTAATCCTCGTTGGTGTTGTATCCGACCGCCCAAACCAGGCGCGAGGCGACGGTTTCAGGTCGTGCTTCTACTCCGAGTTTCACCTTCCACTTGGTGCCGTCCTCGTCCCGCACCTCGAACTTTGGATTCGTGCCGCTCATGTCTTCTTTTACAAAAGTGAACGTGGTATGGGGCGCGTGTTCCTTGCCTCCCGGACCGTAGTACAAGTCACGAGACGCAATGTCAGCGGGATACTGCCACAGTACCGCGGAAGCGTTAGCGACTGGACTGGTGTCTGACCCACCTGACTTGTGAGCGCTTTCTGCTGCACCGGGCGCAGGGGGAATCACCAGAACGATGGCTATGATCGCAGCGCGTAGGCGCGTGGATGAAATCGACGTAGGCATCATGGTTGCTACTCCCTCAATGAATTCGTATGCGAGTTCCCGCCGGCTCTTTGCGAGCCTATCGGGCCTGCCAGCGCGGCATCACGCGAGCCTCATCAGGAACCTCGTCTTCATGCTGGAACTGCAGTTCGTACAACAGCGTGTACAAACCGCCCGCGCGCAAGAGCTCTTCGTGAGTTCCGCTTTCGGCGACTCTGCCATCCTTTATCAGAAAGATGGCGTTCGCCCGTCGAATCGTGGACAGTCGGTGGGCGATTACCAGGGTGGTTTTGCCCTTCATCAGCCGTTCCAGCGCTTCGAAAACGAGTTTCTCTGACGCGGCATCGAGACCCGAACTGGGCTCGTCCATAACGAGGATTGGAGTATCGCGAATAATGGCCCGCGCGATGGAAATGCGCTGCCGCTGTCCGCCGGACAATGTGACGCCCCTTTCCCCAAGTACCGTGTCATAGTCTTCCGGCAGGCGCTCGATAAACTCTTCTGCGTTAGCGAGTCTTGCAGCCCGATAAATTTCGGAGCGAGACGCTTCTGGCTTGCCATAGGCAATGTTCTGCCAGATAGGTGCGCGAAACAGAATGCTCTCTTGCAAGATGAAACTCATTTGCTCGCGTAGCGACTTTTGCGTGAAATTCCGAATGTCCTGACCATCGATTTTCACTACTCCGGAATTCGGGTCATAGAAGCGACCGATCAAGCTGGCGATAGTCGTCTTGCCGGCTCCAGTAGGCCCAACCAGGGCAGTCATCTGCCCAGGAGATATTCTCAAACTGAGGTTCCTAAGTATCGGCTGGCCCGGAGCATAGCTGAACTGAACATGATCGAACTCGATCTCGCCCTTCAAACGCGGCGCCAGCTGAGCCGATGGGAGGTCTTCCACCTGAGGTTTAGTATCGAATACTTCCTTAATGCGTTCGTATCCCACCGAGGCCTTCGAATATGTGTCCATCATCTTGGCAAAGTCCTGCATGGGCTTGTAGAGCTTTCCCAAGTACCAGATGAAGACGATCAGCGAACCCGCAGATAGCGATTCTGCGAGGACCAGCTTGCCGCCGAACCAAAGCACCAGGGCGGTCCCAACCGCGACGATAAGCCCAACCAAAGGGGAGAGTCGCGCTTTGAGGCTGCGCGCGCGCAGAGCGATCTGCACGCTCTGCGCGCTCTCTTCCTCCAGTCGCTGCTGTTCGTAGTCTTCTCTTGCGAGGGCTTTCACCACTCCAATGGAGGACAGAACCTCCTGCAGGCGGGAAACGATTTCGCTTTCCTTACGCCTGACTTCACGCGACGCCTTTTTACTGCGGCGTGTGTATGAGTAGGTCACTACGAACAACAAGGGGGCGACGGATAGGGCGATCAGAGTAAAACGCCAGTTGAGATACAACATGACGACGATCATGCCGACTAAGGTCATAGCGTCCACGAAGAATTCCAGCAAGTTGGAAACGATAAAACTCTGGATGGCGTCAATGTCGCTAGTCATCCGGCTAATGAGCTCGCCTGTCTGTTTCTGGTTGTGATAATTAAGTGAGAGATGCTGGATGTGTGCGTATAGGAGCAGCCGCAGGTCGTGCATGACCCATTGACCCACACTGGTAGTCAAATATTTCTCAGCATAGAAGCAGATTGCATCGAGCAAAGCTATGGCCACAACTGCAACAGCAGCAAACTCCAGCGCTGCGAGCTTGTCTGGCCCGATTGTCGATTGGATCCAGAGGTTCAATCCAGCGTGCTTGGATGCGCTGTGACCGAAGCTGTCGAAGACGAACTTCAACGGCCACGGCTCAAGCAGATTTGCAGCGCCTTCTCCCACAACCGCAAACAGGCCCAGCAGTAGTGCTCGCGTGTGGGGTCGGAGGAGTCCCGCTAACCCTGTCCATTCCCGAGGAGCTCTCGTGGAACGTTCTGCCGGGTAATATTCCTCGGCGGTGGACGTCTCAGAATCGGCGTCCAAGCCTGGTGCGGTGACTTCAGCAGTCAATTTAGTTCCCCCTATCGTCTCCGCTTGAACTGTTGAATCTGAATTCATACGCCGAAGCGGTTGCCCTGCACGCCACTCGGCTAGTCCCCGATATGAAGGGCCTTAAAGTACTTCTGCGGGACAAATTCCTCGAACAGATGGAACCCCAGGCTGGAAGCAAGGGCCGTTGACCCGCGTTTGAGTGCGTAGCCGGTGGTGGCCCTGGATTCTGGATACCAGGCATTGGAGATGAAGGCTGCGCCGTAGACACCAGCAAAGCGAGAGTAAGCCGGAATACGAGTTCCGTTCACAGTTTCAGAGGTGAAGGTTTCAGCGATAACGTGGCGAGCGCGGTTCCAGACGCCGCTTTCCTGCGACCGGTGGTAGCGCGGGTCTTCGCCATCCGCAGCCGCAAAGCCGAAACGAATCGTCTCGGCGATCACGCTCCGTCCCACTCCGGACGCAAGGCGGCGTGCATAACCGTCAGAAGCCGGTCCCCACTCCGGCGGTTCGTCCTCCCACTGTCCAACTCCAGCGGCAAGCGCAGGACCTACCAACGTATAGGGACGGAGGACCGTCTGTCTGTAGATGCGGGCTCGATCGCCAAAAGTTAGCGAGCTTACTTTGCCAGGCCAACGCGGGTAAGCCGAGGGGGCATTGGGCAAGGACGATCCGGCTTGATCCTGCTGACCGCACAAATTCGGGCCACTACATTCCATGTTTTGCACGTCGGAGTTCATTTGTTCTACGGGAGCGGCTTTCTCGTTCCGTTGGCCCAGCGCTGGCCTGCCAACTCCCACTACGCACAATATGATCGCCTGGATCGCAATCGTTCCCACGGAGATGAATGGGCGGCGCGTCTTGAGGCACCCTCTTGTAGCCATTACTGACTCCTTAACTGCTGTAACTATCGTTCAACGACTTCGACGCTCCATCACTCACAGAAAGGCAGCACTCGGTTGCCTAGTATCAGATACCTCGTTTACGGTAGTGGTCGCTATACGGTGAAGCGACTAGAAAACGCGGAATTATAGGGGGCTGTGCCTTGCGACGTAAGGTCAATGCCGTAGGGAAGTCGAACCACCTACGGTCTATTCTGTACTTCGCAATCTTTAAGCCATAACCAACATCCAATCGTGCAGCAAACTGCGGATTCCCAAGGAGGAAGGCGTGAGGCTCATTATCCAGCCGGAGGACGGGGTCGAACCTCTCGTACGCGGCATCGACGCCGCTAGGAAGAGCGTTGAGATCGCGATTTTTCGCTTCGACCGCAAAGAAGTCGAGCACGCTTTGGAGAATGCCGTGAATCGCGGTGTCTTTGTCCACACGTTGATTGCTGATACAAATCGCAATGGTGAGAGAAACCTGCGTAAGCTTGAAATGCGTTTACTGGCAAAGGGCGTGACTGTCGCTCGAACCTCGGATGACCTGGTTCGTTACCACGGTAAGATGATGATCGTAGATCGCAAGGATCTCTATGTCCTCGCCTTCAACTTTACGCATTTAGACATCGATCGCAGTCGAAGCTTTGGGATCGTCACAGGAAACCATCAATTGGTGCAGGAGGCTGTGAGACTTTTTGAATGCGACACAAAACGCCAGCCCTATTCAGCTCGATCCACCAAGTTCTTGGTGAGTCCGGTAAATGCGCGGGAGCAGTTGGCCGCGTTTATCAAGGGCGCCAAACGCGAGTTGCTGATCTACGACGCCAAGATCAGCGACAGGGCGATGATTCGCCTCCTGGAGGAGCGTGCAAAAAAGGGTGTCCACATCCGAATTATTGGGCAGATGGTAAGCCGGGAAAGCAAACTCGATGTGCGTAAGCCGACACGCACACGCTTACACACCCGAACAATTGTTCGAGATCGCCACCAGATGTTCCTGGGCAGCCAGAGCCTCCGTGAGCTCGAGCTCGACGCGCGACGCGAGGTTGGAGTAATAATCCACGACTCGAAACCAGTGAATTCGGTAATCCGGACTTTTGAAGCGGACTGGGATTCAATTGCCGCAGGCAAGACAGATGCCCCCCAGCAACCAGCCGTCTCCCCGACAAGTGAAACAGCAGCCAAAGTTGCGAATGCAGTGGTCCGCGACCTGCCGCCCGTGGCTCCGGTTGTGACGCAGGTGGTTCAGGAGTCGGTTGGCGACACGGTTGATGTCGAGATTGATCACAAGATGGTAGAAGCGACGGTCAAGAAGGCAGTCAGGAAAGCGGTGAGAGCGGTAGTTGAGGGAGCGGTAGAAGGGAAGCAATCCAAGAAGCGACACTAGTCTGCTTCGCAGAAGAAATACAAATGGCGGTCTTGACTACTCATCGCGCTCGTATCATTTTCTTGTGGCTGTTAGCCGCGTGCTGCTCGGTTTACGGACAAACTGCAGCGCCAGGAAAACCCGGAGTAAATCAAGACTCCCTGGTCATCGCAGGTTTCGAGAACTCTGTTAAGGAATACATGAAGCTTCATAACAAGGCAAAGGCCGGAGTCCCTCCGCTCAAACCCACGAATTCAGCCCACGCCATAAACGAGTATCAAAGGTTGCTCGTGAGCAATATTCGCGCAGCCCGGCCCGACGCGAAGCAAGGCGACGTCTTCACGCCGGAAATCAGCCAGGAGTTCAAGCGCCTCATCGCGATGACAATGCAGGGCCCGGACGCCACGAAGGTCCGGGCGAGCCTCCGTCATGCGGAGCCCGTGAGCAAGATCCCGTTGCAGGTGAACGCGGTGTATCCTGAACACGTCCCATTGCAGTCGTCACCTCCGTCCCTCTTACTGAATTTGCCTCCGCTGCCGCCTGAACTTGACTACCGTATTGTGGGACACGATCTGGTGCTTCGCGACGCTGCGGCTAACATGATCGTGGACTTCGTTCCCGGCGCCATTCCTTTTTCATAAGGCATGATAAATATTATGCGACGTCGCTCCGTAATCGCCGTACTTGCCGTGCTCGCTGCTGCAGCAGGCACAGCGCGAATTGCTTTCCCCTCCCTCAGCTCCACCGCAAAGGCAGCTGAAAGACGCGTGCTCGCGACCGCGGCTACTGCGCTGGCCAGCGATGCCGCCGTCAGGCCGGCAATCAGCCCATATGAATCAGCGTGCGATCTGCCCAATGAGCAAAAATCTGTCCGCTTCGCGGTCATTGGCGATAGTGGTACCGGAGGAGTAGAGCAGTTTCAAGTGGCTCAACAGATGGAGAAGTGCCGGCAAAAATTTGGTTTCGACTTTGTTCTAATGCTGGGCGACAACATTTATGGAGGAAAGAGTCAGCAGGACTTTGAACGCAAGTTTGAACAACCCTACAAGTCTTTGCTCGATGCGGGTGTAAAGTTTTACGCCTCCATTGGCAACCATGACGATCCGAATGAGCGCCTCTACAAACCCTTCAACATGGGAGGCGCTCGCTACTACAGCTTCAAGAAAGAAAACGCTACCTTCTTCGCTCTGGACAGCAATTACATGGATCCCTCGCAGTTGGACTGGATCAATAGCCAGATGCAGATTACGAATTCGGCGTGGAAGGTGTGTTTCTTTCATCACTCGTTGTACTCGGACGCTCGATTTCACGGGCCCGATCTTGATCTCCGTGGAGTACTTACCCCAATCTTCGAAAAGTACGGTGTGAACTTGGTCTTGTCTGGACATGATCATGTGTATGAAAGATTCAAGCCAGAAAATGGTGCTTACTACTTTCTCCTGGGAAACTCCGGCGAGCTTCGTTATCACGATCTAAAGCGTTCCCCGGATATGGTAGCGGGCTTTGATACCGACCGCTCCTTCATGCTGGCAGAAATTGCCGGCGACAAGCTCTATTTCCAGGCGATATCGCGCAGCGGGCAAGTCGTAGACTCCGGTGTCCTCGAACGCCCTCAGCGGCAATAGCGGCCCGCCATTCTCGCTGCAATCGAATACTGCCTTTCCACCCTCGATTTTCATGTCTGAGTCTTGCCTCATTCCAGCGACCTATGGAATGATCATTCACCATGGATTCGATGCCCACCCAAACCTCCGGCCGTCTTCATCGTCGTCGATTCGTCTCGATGCTGGCTTCTCTCGGTGGATTGGCCGCCGTCAGCAACGCCTTCGGAAGTCCCCTGCAGTTTTACTCGAACGCTGAAAGAACGACGGCTCCCCCGGAATCCTCCGCGCGCCAGATGGCGCGATATCCGCAGAAAACCGAGCTCATTCTGCTGACCGACCGTCCGCCACAATTGGAAACGCCGCTAAGCTATTTTCAGACGGACCTGACGCCCAACGATGCCTTCTTCGTGCGCTGGCACCTGTCGGGAGTTCCCACCACGGTCGACCTGCGGACCTTCCGCTTGGACGTGACCGGCCATGTCAGCAAGCCGCTAAGCCTGTCGCTGAAAGACCTGCAATCGAAGTTTGAGCCGGTTTCGCTGGTGGCGTTGGCTCAATGTGCCGGCAATTCGCGCAGTCTCTTCGAACCGAAAGTGCCTGGCGGGCAGTGGGGCAATGGTGCGATGGGCAATGCACGCTGGAAAGGCGCGCGTTTAAAAGACGTTCTGGATGCGGCTGGAGTGCTTCCCGGCACCGTTCAGGTCGGCCTGCGTGGGCTCGACGTTCCGCCAATGCCGAAGACGCCTCCCTTCGAAAAGTCCCTGCAGATTGATCACGCGCGCGACGGCGAAGTGATGATCGCGTACGAGATGAACGGCGAGCCGCTACCTATGCTGAACGGTTTTCCGCTTCGGCTCATCGTTCCCGGCTGGTATGCAACGTATTGGGTGAAGGCCCTGTCCTCCATTACGGTTCTCGATCAACCATTGAAGACCTTCTGGATGGACAAGGCATACCGCATTGCGGATAACCCCGACGCCAATGAAGAGCCTCAGCATTTGTCGGCCGTGACGGTTCCTGTCAATCGCATGGCGGTTCATTCGATCTTTGTGCGGCCGGAACCCAACCAGCAACTGCACGCTGGCCAGCCCTACGAATTGGCGGGCGTCGCCAACGACGGGGTGGAAGGAATACGCCGAGTCGAAGTCTCCCAAGATGGCGGACAAACTTGGAGCGACGCAACCCTCGGTGCCGACTTGGGAAAGTACTCCTGGCGAAGATGGCAAGCCAAGTGGACGCCCCCGGCGAAGGGGTCGTATCGCCTGATGGTGCGTGCCACCAGTGCCGGCGGTGAAACCCAGCGCACCGCGCAGTGGAACCGCAGCGGTTATCAGCGTGACGTGATCGAGCACGTCGATGTGGTGGTCATATGAGTCCAGCCGCCCCCTGCCGTAGAATCCTGCATGTCGTCCTTGCCGCATCGAGCTTCATGGTCTGGATGTCGGCCAATGCGCAACAACCGTCAACTGGCTCGCCGAAGCCATCGGGAAAGGCTGCTGCGAACCCCGTGCACAGCATCGTCCTTCCGCAATATCCGTCTGCGATAACCGACGGTCCGAACAAGGAGCTCTACGAAAGGAATTGCCTGACCTGCCACACGGCCCGTTATGTTTCTATGCAACCTCATTTCTCCAAAACCGTGTGGCAGAATGAGGTCAAGAAGATGGTAGATGCTTACGGTGCCCCAGTTCCTGAGGCTGATCAGGCGTTGATCGTGGAATACCTTGTGGCCGTCAAGGGTGTAGAATCGCTGCCCAGCTACTCCTCCAAAATGAGTCAACGGCCGTATAGCGATCCTAGGTGGAGGTGGCTCATCCGAGGGGCGCTCGGTTTGTGCCTCTCCTCATCGTTCTTTTAGGTCTTTGGTTCCTCGTCTCCTGCCGATCGAATCGCGAAGATAAGAACCATCAGTATTTGCTCACCGGCCCCGCGCTGGCGGCGTTCACGGCGCTTGAACCAATCGATGCCCACACTCATATCTCTCAAACCGGTCCAGCGTTCGTCACAACGCTCGAGCGCCTGCACATGCATGTTCTCGACATCTTGTATGTGGACGACACGGACCCCAACCACACTTCAATGGAGCCGCAGAAGCAAGGCGCGCTAGAGTTCATAGCTTCCAGCAATGGTCACGCCCAGCTCTGTACCACTTTCGACCCTTTCCAGTTCAACAACGCTAATTTCTCCAACGAAGCAATCAAGACCCTAAACCAGGACTTCGCAAACGGCGCGGTGGCAGCAAAGATCTGGAAGAACCTCGGAATGGAAATCAAGGACGGGTCGGGTCAATAAGTGATGCCGGATGACCCAAGGCTCGAGCCAATTTACAAGGACATCGCCGCACAGGGCAAGATGCTGATCATCCACGCCGCATATCCCGATGTCGCCTGGGACGCCCAATACACTACGGCTTCCGGGGCTAAATATTACTCGGAGCATCCGCAGTGGGACATGTCCAAGAAGCCGGATGCGCCTTAGAGAAAGGCCGTTCTCGATGCGAGAGATCACCTTCTCGCAATGAATCCGGAGCTTCGCGTCATGGGAGCACATCTCGGAAGCATGGAAAATCAGCTTGACGATCTAGCCAATCGCTTAGACCGATATCCGAACGTCGCTGTCGACACTGCCGCTCGCATGCGGAGGCTCACTATGCAACCGCGTGACAATGTGCGGGCCTTCATACTGAAGTATCAGGATAGAATTCTGTACGGTACAGACCTTCCTGATTCAGGATCAACCGACCAGACAGCCTCACAAACCTGGAGAACCAATACGCCCTCGATTGGCATTACTTTGCTACTGATAACACCTTCGAATATCAGGGAGAAAAGTAGAAGGACTCAATCTACCGCCCTGGTGCTAAAGAAGCTGTGCCACGACAAGCCTGTCGACTGGATTTCCGGCATCAACGCCAGCCCGCGATGAGACCCCGGCCGGAACTGCCATAGACACTTTGGTGTCCTGCGTCTGAACTTACAACCGAAGTTGCAGGTGCGCACGTCCATGCTACAATGGCGGCAAACTTTTCGGGGTACGCGCCGCTTTCGCTCTAGCAGAGGGAAACCATTAATGCACAATCGGAAAATTCCTACTGTTCTTGTGTTTTGTTCGATGTGCGTTGTATTCACTGCAATTCCGGCGCACGCATACATCGATCCGAACGCGGCGGGGTTGGTTTCCCAGGTACTGACTCCTCTCTTCATAGCCGGCGCTGCTGCGGCTACGTTTCTCAGGAAGCAGATCGGAGCGGCCTTCGCCAGCCTGTCGAGGCGGCTGCGCGGGCGCGCGGATGTCTAGAGGGGCCGATTTCCGCGGCGCGGTCACTTCGCTCTGGTTTCGGCTGATCACTCTCGCCATCGTCGCCCTGGTTTTTTCCGAAGCGCTCATACTGGTGCGGGGTAAGGCCCAGGGCTGGACGTTTTATCTCACCCCTCCTGAGCTCGCCTTTGAGGTAGTGGTGCGCGTGATTGCCGCCGCACTCGCCGGAATCGTTCTAGGATCCATTTGTGCTGCGGTCGTTGCTCCTCTACTTTGGCATTTCAGATCGTCGCGCGAACGCCTCGTCGAGTGGGTGACGAAGATTGCCGTCTTTCTGGTTGTGTTTTTGGCGTCCAGGTACGCGTTGGAAGTCCTGATCAAGTGGTCCTACTCGTGGTCGGAGCATCGCGCGATATATGACAAGGCCTTGCTCTGGGGCCAGTTCCTGGCGTTTGCCATAGCGCTCTTCATTCCTCGCGCACGGAGCGCAGTAGTGACGAGCCTTGATGACTTGCTGACCGATAAGATGACACGCCGCACCGCTGTCGCGACCGTTGTCGGAACCGCTGCCCTGGTGGCCATCGAATTTGCGCTGGGTAAAAGGGCATCTTCCGTCGTGACGTCGCTGGATCCACAACGGCCCAAGTCGAACTTCGTGCTCGTTACCTTCGACGCTTTGGCTGCAGAGGATATGTCGCTCTATGGGCGCAGCTTGCCCACGACCCCGAATATCGACGCCTTCGCCCGCAAGAGCACCGTCTTCACGAAATTCTTCGCCGCCTCCACCTTTACAACTCCATGCGTTGCAGTGATATTCACGGGGAACTATCCGTCGGAAAGCCACGTTTATGGACTCAAAGGCCGAGTGTCCGCTGAGAATGCTGAGAAGAGCCTACCGTACCTGATGCGCTCCGCAGGCTATTCGACCGGCGCGTTCCTCTCCAACCCGTGGGCGTACTACCTCGGGAACAGCTTCGCGAAGGAATTCGACGTCTTGCCGGAGCCCGTCTTTCGTACGGACGGGATGTCGCGCGTATGGGATGCGACTAGACCGCTGCACCAAGATTCAGGTGTCGGAAGACGGTCGACGAATACTTCGATCTCGAAGAGGTATGGGACTCTGTGGGCCGAATACCACACAGTCTCGTCGTTTCAGTTCCGGCCGGTCGCGAGTTTCGAACACGCCAGCCAAGCACTTGCCAAATTGCCCGACGGCTTTTTCCTTTGGGTCCATCTGATGTCGCCGCACAATCCCTATCTTCCCGATACGGGGGACCGCGGACGTTTTCTCTACGACGCTGACTCTCGCAGCTATGCAGCGGAGTCCGAGAATGGTCTGGAAGCCGCATTATGCACCTGACCAGCAGAGTCAGGTAGATCAGCGTCGTCTCGCCTACGACGAGTTCTTGCTGAGCGTCGATCGCGCCTTCGGTGGCTTCATGTCGGATCTGGAGAAGAGCGGAAAGTTGTCAAACACGACCGTCATCGTATCGGCCGACCACGGTGAAAGCTTTGAAGGCGGCGTCTATCAACATCAAACACCGTATCTGACCCGCCCGGTCATCCACGTCCCGCTGATTATCCGTACGCCAGGCCAGCAGGACGGACGAACGGTTGCCTTCACTGCCGACCAGACGTCGCTCGCTCCCACTATTCTCGAGCTCGCTGGCCAGCCCAAACCGGATTGGATGCGGGGAGAGTCGCTCGCGAACTGGCTGAACCGTGACGGCGAGGGCGAAGGCGAGGGACTGGCGTTCACTCAGTACTTGGAGAAAAATAGCATCTTCAAGCCTCTCCGGCACGGATCGGTAGGAGTGATCGATGGCCTGTACGAGTACGTCTTTTACCTCGAAACACAAAAAGGTGAGCTTCGCCCGTTGAACGAGGCGCAAATCTGGGACCTCGATCGCAGTGCCGAACATCCTGCGCGAGCCGAAGCCTTGCACGCAGCCATCCACTCGCGATTTCCAGACTTTGTGCCCCCGTCAAGATGAGCCAAGAGATCTGAACCCCACGTCCGAATTGACAACGGAGGTGATCACGACATGATGAAACAAGTCCTACTACCTCACACAAATACTACTAATCTGGCACTGCGATTTGCGATGGTCTGAAATCTGCCGGTCAATCTAGTATTTGTTCGGGGGTACTGTGAAAAGTATTGACCGGCCACCGGTTTTCGACACAACCGCTAGTCCCGCAATTTCGAATGACGCCGTCCTGACCTCTCGTGTTCGCGTCACGAGCTTGTGCCTGTTGGCGCTTATGGGCCTGATCGAAGCAATCGTCAGCCGCCACGCGATGCAGGACGACGGCATTTCCTATCTCGACATGGGTGACGCCATCGTGCGCGGCGATTGGAAGATGGCTTTTAATGGCGTCTGGAGCCCGCTATATCCATTTCTGCAAGGCGCGACGCATAGACTGTTCCATCCCAATGCTTACTGGCAATTCACGGTAGTTCATGGCGTGAACTTTTTGGTCTTCCTGTTTGCCCTGGGGTGCTTCGACTTCTTGCTGAGAGCAGCGGTAGCAGACCCACCCCGGCTAGGCGACGTCGCCGGCAGAACGAATCCGATACCGAAGTGGGCTGTATTCGCGGTAGGATACGCAGTCTTTCTTTGGTCGTCCCTCAGTTTAATCACGATTCACTTGGTGTCTCCCGACATGCTGATGGCTGGGTTCGTTTACCTGGCAGCAGGATTGCTGTTGCAAGTGTGGGCGCACCCCCAAGGGTTTTTACGTTTTGCCCTGTTGGGCGCTGCATTGGGGCTCGGCTATCTCGCGAAGGCCCCTGTCTTTCCTCTCGCCTTCCTTTTCTTCGCGATGGCGTGGTTCTTGGGCGGTGATTGGCGCAAGGCAACCCCTCGCCTCTTGACCGCTGTCTTGGTATTTCTAGCTGTGGCAGCCCCGTGGTTCATTGGTCTTTCACAGGCGAAGGGCCGGCTCACATTTGGTGACAGCGCGAGGTTTAACTATGTACTTCACGTGAATGACGCTTCTCCGAACGGGTACTTACAGAACCTGGGCACGGCCCGTGGCAAGTTTACTCACCCCGTTCGTAAGATTTTCGAGGCACCACCGATTTACGAATTTGCTACCCCTCTAAAGGGCACGTTACCGGTCTGGTACGATCCCTCTTACTGGGCCGAGGGCGCGGTGCCGCGGGTGCGTCTAAAGGGAGAATTGTCTGTAATTCATCACTGGCTGGCGGTTTATCTCGACAACTTTTTCGCTGCCCAGACCGCGCTCTTTGTCGGATTCATCGTGCTCTGCTTCATAGCGGGAGGAGATCTCGTTCGCAAGCAAATAGCGGCACGGTGGCCGGTTTGGCTGATAGCCTTGGCAGGCTTGGGAATGTATTCCCTGGTTTATGTGGAATTGCGTTACGTCGCTGTATTCTTCACCCTGTTTTGGGTCGGGCTATTTTCCGGCTTGGCGATACCAGACGACCTCAGAGGACGGCGCCTCGTTTTGTTGGCCACCTTGGCCGTGGTCATTGCCACAGCGACCCCGACGGCTTTGACCGCTGCTGGCCAGGTGAGCCAGGTTTTCAGGAGACAGCCCCATAACCACTGGCAGGTGGCGCAGCAACTGCAGGCCATGGGAGTCAAGCCGGGGGACCGAGTCGCTCGATTCCCCGCGCACTACGGTCTTGCTTGGGCGCGGCTGCTCGGGGTTACGGTGGTGGCTCAGGTTCCGGTCGAAAACTCGATGGACTTCTGGTATACAGCGCCCGAACAACAAGCGCAGGCGATTGAGACGCTACGTCGGTTAGGTGTCACGGTAATCGTGGCGGAGCAGGTCCCATCGGACGTTGCACACGCGCCCGGACCAGAATGGCGCAAGTTGGGAGACGGCCGGTATTACGCCCTAAAGCTTACGCAAGGGAACGCCAAGTAGCGCCCGTGCTACAATTTTGGACAATCGACGAGTTTACGTACCCCTATCGGATCCGGAGGAGTTGATGAAGCGCCATCGGAACGCCCCAATCGCTCTTGTGGTAGCTGTCATGTGCCTTGTATGCATCGCAACTCCGGCATACGCGTACATTGATCCCAATGCGGCGGGTTTGTTTTCCCAGATCATTACTCCTCTTTTAATAGCGGCGGCGGCGGCCGTCACATTCCTTAGAAAGCAAATCGGAGATGTGTTCTCCGCGCTCTCAAGGCGCTTCCGCCGACGGCCTGATGTCAAGCAAGTCTGACTTTCGCCCCATTTTAACGTCGCTTTGGTTCCGCCTGATCACCCTGGGGATCATCGGGTTCGCATTTATCGAGGCACTCGTGCTGGCGCCCGGAAAAGCCCAGGGCTGGTCGTTTTATCTCACTGCTCCGGAAGTTGTTTTCGAAGTCATGGTGCGCCTGATATTCGCGGCTCTCGTCGGCGTCGCATTCGGAACCATTTGCACCGCAGCCCTGGCGCCATTCCTCTGGCATTACAAATCAAAGCGCGAGCCTCATTGCCGAACGGGCTACGAAGGTTGCAGCGTTTCTTGTCGTTTTCTTCGACTCCCGCTTCGCGTTGAAAACGCTGATTATTTGGTCATACTCATGGTGGAACCACGGTGCCCTTTTTGACACTCTCTTGCTTGGCGTATTTTACGTGGCTTTCATCGTGGCGGCTTTGCCTTCCCCGCGCACGACGAGAGGTGGTGACGAGCCTCGACGGCTTCCTCGGCGAGAAGATGACGCGGCGCACTGTTATCGCAACAGTCGCCGGTACCGCCGCGCTGGTAGCCACGGAATTCGTTCTGGCGAAGGCGTCGCCTGTAGCGAGGGCAGCCTGGCTCCGCAGCGGCCCAAGTCCAACATCCTGCTGATCACTTTCGATGCCCTGAGCGCAGAAGACATGTCGCTTTACGGGTACAAACTACCGACAACGCCTAACATCGGTGCTTTCGCCCGCAAGAGCACAGTTTTCAACAGCTTCTATTCGGCGTCGACCTTCACAACACCATGCGTAGCGACGATGTTGACGGGTATGTACCCGTCGGAGACTAAGGTCTACCAACTCGAAGGCTTATTTGCGCGGCAACGAATTCTGGTAGGCAGCCTGCCGGAGTCGATGCGGGCCGGCGGCTATGCCACCGGCGCGTTCTTCTCCAACCCATACGCCTACTATCTCGGACAAGCACCTTGAGAACAATTTCGATTTCCTGCCCGAACCGACTTTCCAGAACGGCGGTCTCCAGTATTTGTGGGACGCAACCACGCCGCTGCACCAGAATTCGGGGTTTGGAAGCCGTATCGACGAATACGTCGATCTCATAGGACGTGTGGAACCCTTTATGGCGGCTACCCGGCAATCTCCACGAACGATTTCGCGCGGCCGCGAGTTTCCAAACACGCGCGCGAAATGCTTGCCAAACTGTCGGATGGTTTTTTTCTCTGGATTCACGTGATGACTCCCCACGGGCCATATCTTCCCGATTCGGAGGAACGAGGGCGTTTTCTCTCTGCCAGCGAACAGCAAGTTTTTGAGGGGGAAGGCAAACCTAACTGGAAGCCGCATTACCCAGCCTGACCAGCAGGGCCAAGTAGACCATTGGCGCCTGCGTTACGACGAGTTCATATTGACCGCTGACCGCGCCTTCGGTGCGTTTATGTCGGAGGCTGGAAGCCACCGGGAAACTGCAGGATACAACCGTCATCGTGTCCGCCGATCATGGAGAAAGTTTTGAGGGCGGCATCTTCCAACATGGCAGCGCCTATCTGACCCGGCCGGTCATCCACGTACCTCTCATCATCCGCACGCCCGGCCAGCAGGACAGGCCGGACGGTCTCTTTTACCGCGGACCAGACATCGCTCGCACCCACCATCCTCGAACTCGCTGGTCAGCCCAAACCTGCTTGGATGCACGGCGCAATCGCTCGCAGAGTGGTTGAACCGGAATGGTCAGGGGGAAGGCGAGGGGATGGCGTTCTGCCAGTACTTCGAGAAGAACAGCGTTTTCAAGCCCCTTCACCACGGAACGGTAGGCGTGATCGACGGCAAGTCCCAGTACCAATACGTCTGGGACATCGATGCCCAGAAGGGTTCGTTGAAACCGCTCAACGAAGCCCAGATCTGGAACCTCGACCGCAGCGCCGAAAACCCCGCGCTGGCTGAGCGACTGCGTGCAGCGATCATTGCGCGATTTCCCGAGCTGGTGCAGAAACCCTCGTGAGCCACCAATATCTAAATCTCACTGCGGAGCGCCTGGCGTCAACTCCGCCGCAACTGGCATCTCCGGCCGAGTCCCATGCTGCTGTGGCAAACGCTCGCCCCCGGTACAGTCTTCTCCGCCTTGGCCGGGTTGCAGGAGAAGATTTCACGTCAGCAACTCGCTCAGGCGAATTTGCGCGACGCCGTACGTGGTGATCGGTTACTGGCGCTCTGGTACGACGCTGCTGCACGAATTGCTTTGCCTCGATTCCCGCTACACCTATCCCACGACACACGCTTGCATGAACCCTCATCACTTTCTGTTCTCGGAAGCCTCGGCCCTGGCCCAGCAAGGTGCCAGCGTGCAGCGGCCGATGGACGAGATGGAGGTCCGGTCCGGTTCACCGCAGGAGGACGAGTTCGCCCTGCTGTCGCTGGGCGCTCGGTCCCCTTACGAGGCGCTGCTGATTCCCAGGATCTTGCCCGAGGCCCTGAAGCTCACCGACCCGCGCGACCTTTCGCCGCAAGACGAAAAGCGCTGGCGCGAAGTGTTTCTGAGTTTTCTGGCGGGAGTCTCGGTGCGGGGCGCGGGACGTCCCATGGTACTCAAGTCACCCACGCACGGCGCTCGCATCGACACCCTTCGCGAACTGCTTCCCGATGCGCGTTACGTCCTCATCATGCGCGATCCCATGACCAACTTCGAATCGGTGGTCCGGATGTGGCGCAAGATGTTTGAAACCTATGCGCTCGAGCCGCTACCAGCCGACGACGACATCCGCGAGGCGGTCCTCGCCGATCGTCTCCGCTTCGAGGCGAAACTCGCTTCCGCCACCGCCGACTTGCCGGAGAATCGGTTCAAGGCGATGTCCTACGAGTCGCTGGTCGCCGATCCAGTCGGGCGAATTGAGCAGCTCTACCCGCAGCTTGAACTCGGCGACTTCGACCCAGTGCGCGACTCCCTCGTCGCCGAAACAAAACGCCGCAGCGACTACCGCGCGAAGGGAAGTTTGCCATCCGAACATTGGCAACAGCGAATTAAGAATGAGTGGGCGCAGATTCTGGCGCAGCACGCGGCTTTGCCTTAGCCCGTGTCTTGTGTGCTGGATTGCTTACTGCCCAGGACGTTTGACGTAATAGCCCGACACCCTCCACTTGCCGTTTTTCTCCAGCATTGGTGTCACGGTTTCGATCATCTGGGGCGCATTCTCGAAGCTGGTTTCGTATTGCAGGATCACGTACTCACCGCTCGGACCATTGGGAATTGTCGTAGTGTATGTCGCGCTCTTCAGTTGACGTGATTCGACTTTGCCCAGCGGAGTCCGGACCGCGTCCAGCGCGTTCTTCCACTGCTCCTTCGACACCGCCCCGCGAAACGCGCTGGAAGCTTGGAACCAGCTTTCCGCGTACTGGCGGGAGTCAGTCAGCGCCAGCCACTGGGTTGCGGCCTCCGTGGCTGCCTTTTCCTTCTCGTCGGCAGAATAGGCAACTCCCACGAACGCCGACAGCACGCAAATCAGGGCGAACAAGATCACGTAGTATTTCAAGCTGGCTTCACTCTCCAAGGTTCCGCAGCTCGTGGATCGAAGAACGCTCCCACTAGTCCGAGCGGTCTGGATGCTCGGTCCAATCGTCATCGTCGGTGGTCTTCGACCGTGACGGCTTCATCTTAGCAGCCGCAGTGCAGGCTATTTCGGCCGCCTCGCGGGCTATTTCGAGATTGCTGTACTCAAACTGGCCTTCAACATGCAACTTGCCGGCATGGACCGCGTTCTCTACCGCTTCCTCTTCTTCCGTCATTGTGACATGAACTACGTAAGACATCGGGTTCTCCTGAATAAACAATGAATTGTTGCTATTGATATTCAATCTCACATCTCGCTTCGAACTTCATCCAGCAATTCTCCATTCGCGCCCAGCAGCGAGATGCTCACTGCCGGCGCCCCAAAGGCGTGGGTCGAGCAACTTAAGCACGGGTCGTAAGCGCGAACCACCGCCGACACTCGATTCAGCATGCCTTCTTCGATGTGCGTGCCTTTGACAAAATGCTCGCTCACCTGCCGCACACTCTTCCCAATGGCATGATTGTTGTGGCCGGTGGCAACGATCAGGTTTGCCCAGACGATCGCGCCATTCTCATCGACTTTGTAGTGGTGGATCAACGTTCCCCGCGGCGCTTCGATGATGCCGACGCCTTCCAGCGCGTTCACGTTCGCCGTCGCACGAACGTGAGTGTCGAGGATCTCCGGCTTCGCAAGCAGCGTGCTCATGCGCTCCAGCGCATAAAGCACTTCAATGAGCCGCGCATAGTGATACAGAAATGCGCTATGCGGAACCCGCCCAAAGCGCTGGCGAAATTCCTGTAATTCCGCGTCGGCCAGAGGCGTGCCGCACGCATTGGCGACGTTGATTCGCGCCAGCGGCCCGACGCGATAAATGCCTTCGGGATAGCCCAGCGGCTTGTAGTATGGCGCCTTCAGATAAGACTCGCGCAGCGTAGCCTCGCCAATGTAGTCGGCGTATTCTTCGGCTGGAATCGCCTGTTGCACCGATCTCCCCGGTCGCGTTGACAAATCGCAGCGCGCCGTCGTAAAGCTGCAAATTGCCTGCTGCATCGACCAGCGAAGCGTACATGGTGGGTGCAGACCCGAAATTCTCGATCTCTTCCTGGAACGAATCCAATTTGCTCTTGAACAAGTCGAGCGCGAGCTTGGTGGTTTCGATGGCCTCGGGAATTCCGCCCAGCAGGCGATCGCGCGTCTGCGCCGGCATGGGCGTCTTCACGCCGCCGGGCACGATCCACGAAGGATGCACGCGCTCTTCGGCAAGGCTCTCGATCACCTGCAACCCGAACTTGCGCAACTCGATGCCCGCCCGAGCCAAATCCGGGTTGGCCTCAATCAATCCGGCAACATTTCGCGTAGCGGGATCGCCGTCCATGCCCAGCAGCAAGTCAGGTCCCGATAAGTAGAAAAAACTCAGCGCGTGCGACTGCACGAACTGCGCGCAATGCACGACTTCGCGCAGCAGCGCCGCCGCCTTGGGTATGCGCACCGCCATGATGGCGTCGCACGCCTTCGACGCCGCCAACTGATGGCTGATCGGGCAGATGCCGCAGATGCGGGACGTGATCCCCGGCATTTCGTAGAACGGACGGCCTTCGGTGAACTTCTCGAAACCACGCACCTGCGTCACCTGGAACCGCGTGTCACAGACTTTGCCGGCGTCGTCCAGCTGGATGGTGATCTTGGCGTGGCCTTCGATGCGGCTCACCGGCTCGATCGTAATGCGCTTCATCGCCGCTCCTATCCGAACCTGATCTTGGTATTGTTCTCGGTCTTGCGCCCTTCCAGCAGATTCGTCAGCAACGTCGAAATCACCTTCGTCTGCGGGGGACAACCCGGTACGCTGAAATCGACTTTCACGAAGTCGTGTGCCGGACGCGCCAGTTTCAAGAGCTGCGGCAATCCATCGCCCGGAATGCACTTGTTGGCGTCGGCCCCTTCCACATAAATCCGCTGCAGAAGCTTTGTGACCGGAATCGTGTTCCGCAGCCCGGCCACATTGCCGGTGACCGCGCAGTCGCCCAGCGAAACCAGCGTCTTCGTGCGCTGCCGAATCTTCTGGATGTTGTCCGCGTCCGCCTGCGAACTCACTGCACCCTCCAGCAGCGTCACATCAACATCTTCTGGAAACTCCTGCGCGTCCACCAGCGGACCGTAAACGATCTCGACTTTGCGAAGGATGGGGATAATGGCGGCGTCAAGATCGAGCACCGACATGTGGCAGCCCGAGCAGCCGTCCAGCCATACGGTAGCGAGCCTGAGTTTCCTCATGTGTTTACTCCTCCCCGGTGACGCGCCAGTGAACTGATCGAAGTGGTAGCGCGCGTCATCTCTTCTACTGCCTTGCCTTTTTCCGCCATCGCGCCGGTCGGGCAAACCTGGACGCACTTTCCGCAGTTGGTGCAGGTCTTCGAGTCTCCCCAGTTCTGGTTCAGGTCGGAAACGATGCGGGCGTGAATGCCCCGCGAAACCATGTCCCACACGTGCGCGCCCTCGACCTCCGCGCACACCCGCACGCACCGGGTGCAAAGAATGCAGCGATTGTGATCGAGCACGAACCGCGGATGGGTCGCATCCACTCTGAGCTTAGGGAAGTTATAGGCGAAACGCACGCTCGTGATGCCCAGCGAGTACGCCATGTCCTGCAATTCGCAATGGCCGTTGGCCACGCACACCGCGCACACATGATTGCGCTCCACCAGAAGCAACTCCACGGTGATTCGCCGATAGCGCGACAGCTTGGGAGACGTGGTCGTAACCGACATTCCGTCCTGCACCGGAGTCGTACAGGCCGGGAACAGGCGATCGACGCCCGAAACCTCTACCATGCACACCCTGCAGGCCCCGACCGAACTCAATCCATCCAGGAAGCACAGCGTTGGAATGTATTTCCCGTTGGCCCGGGCAGCGTCCAGAATCGACTGCCCTTCCAGAGCGTTGACCAACTCGCCGTCGATGCGGAGCGAGACTTTCTTTTGCGGCAAAGTTGACCTCCCTTTCTAACGTGATACCGGTACTTTTACGTCGCAGCGCAGGCAGCGGCAGGCTTCTTCATGCGATTCTTCCGCCGTCAATCCCACCATCGCTTCTGCCGACGACTGCATGCGCTCGCGGACGGACAGCTCATGCGACGAGTGACGCCGGCACTCGCTCACATCCTTCGGTGGAGACTGGTCGTATTCCACGGCAGGGAAGAGCTCCTCCCAGCGTTTGGCGTCCATGAGTTGTTCGTCGATGGCCCGCGCCGCGCGTTTGCCGAACGCCATCGCGTTGGACACATTCGATGCGCCGGTCACCAGGTCGCCGCCGGCAAAGAACCGAGGACGGCTGGTCTCCAGTCGATAGCGGTCCACCTCGATGGTTCCGCCTTCTTTTATCTGCAGACCTGATGCCTTGCAGAAATCCAGGTCCACGGTTTCGCCCACAGCAAGAATCACCGAGTCACATTCGATACGCTGCACCTCATCGGTAAGAACCGGCTTGCGCCGTCCCGAAGTGTCGTATTCTCCCAGCCGCGTCTTGACCACTTCCAGCGCTTTGACATTGCCCTTGGCGTCGCCGATGATGCGGTGCGGCGCTGACAGAAATACAATCCGCGCGCCTTCCTTTTCGGCGGCTTCGGTCTCTTCTTCGATCGCGGGCATGTCCTTGCGCTCGCGGCGATACACCACGATGACTTCTGCTCCCTTGCGCAACGACGAGCGCGCGGAATCAATGGCTGCGTTGCCGCCTCCGATGACCACTACCTTGCGCCCAAGGTTGACGGAGTCGCCTTTTGCAATTGACTCGAGCAAAGGCAGCGCCGGATACACACCCTTCAGTTCCGTGCCCGGCAGATACACCCACGACTCTTTCCAAGTGCCGATTGCCAGGAACACAGCATCGAAGCGCTCCTCCAATTCGTTGAGTGTGATGTCTGTTCCAACCCGGGTGTTGAGTGTGAACCTCACTCCCAGACGCTCGATCAAGTCGATCTCACGCCGGAGTACGGGCTTCGGCAGGCGATACTCCGGCAGCGCAAATCGCAGCATGCCGCCGGGCTCGGGCAGAGGATCGAACACCGTGACATCGTGTCCCAACAACGCAAGATAGAACGCAGCAGTCAGTCCCGTCGGTCCGGCGCCGGCGATGGCAATCTTCCGTCCCGTATGTTCCAGCATTCGTTTTGCAACCCGCTCCGCGGCCGCGTCGAACCGGTCCGACAACAGAACGGCATCCGCGATGTATCGATGCACCTCGCGCATGTTTACCGAGTCGTCCATGGTCTGGCGACGGCAGCGCTCGTCGCACGGATGCTGGCACACCCTTCCGGTCGACGACGGAAGAGGATTGTCGAGGATGATCGAATCGAAAGCCTCCTCCAGCCGGCTCTCCTTGTACAACTGCAGGAAGCGCGGAATGTTCATGTGCAGCGGACAGCTGTTCTCGCACGGCGACAGCGCCAGCTCTGTGCAAACGCCCGCCTGGCAGCGCCGTGCCACAATATGGTCTTCGAATTCATGGCGAAAGTGCCTCATCGTGGTGAGCACTGGATTCGGCGCCGTCTGTCCCAGCCCGCAAAGCGAGCACTCGCGGATGTAGCGGCTCAGTTCATCCAGCGTCTCCATGTGCTGCATGCGCCCCGCACCCGAGGTAATGCGGTTCAGGATGCGCAGTGATTTGTTCAGACCCACCCGGCACGGAACGCACTTCCCGCACGACTCGGAGTTAGTGAACTCCACGAAGTAGCGCGCGACGTCCACCATGCAATTGTCTTCGTCCATCACCACCATGCCGCCCGAACCCATGATCGAGCCCAGTTGCGCCAGGCTTTCATAATCAACAGGCGTGTCGAACATTTCGTGCGGGATACATCCACCGGACGGGCCGCCGGTCTGCACCGACTTGATGCTGCGTCCGCCCACGCCACCTTCGCCGATGTCGTAGATGAACGTCTTGAGCGGCGTGCCCAGCGGCATCTCCACCAGCCCAGTGCTGTGTGACTTTCCCACCAGCGAGAAAACCTTGGTTCCAGGACTCTTGGCGCTGCCAGTTTCCGTGAACCAGGCCGGGCCCTTGGTCACGATCGGCGCAATGTTGTACCACGTCTCGACGTTGTTGATGTTGCTGGGCTTGCCCCACAGCCCTTTCTGAGCGGGAAAGGGAGGACGCGGCCGAGGCCGTCCCGCTTCGCCCTCCAGCGAAGCGATCAGTGCGGTTTCCTCTCCGCAGACGAATGCGCCCGCGCCCTCCACTACCTCAATGTCGAACTTGAAGCCGCGACCGAGGATGTTGTCGCCCAGCACTCCGTATTCGTGCGCAAGTTCGATGGCTCTCTTCAGGCGATGCACTGCCAGCGGATACTCTGCGCGCACATAAATGATTCCCTGCGTCGCGCCCATCACGTATCCGCCGATGATCATGCCCTCGAGCATCGAGTGCGGATCGCTTTCGATCTCGTTGCGGTTCATGTACGCCCCGGGATCGCCCTCGTCCGCGTTGCAGATCAGAAACTTCTGGTCGGCCACCGCCTTGCGCAGGAACTCCCATTTATTGCCCGTGAGGAATCCGGCTCCGCCGCGCCCCCGCAGCTTCGCAGCCTTGATCTGCTCGATGATGCTCTCGGGTTTCGCGTCAATCAGGGCTTTGTAGAGCGCCTGGTAGCCGCCCACGGCGATGTATTCCTCGATGTCGTCGGGATTGATCAGGCCGCAATTGCGCAGCACGATCTTTTTCTGTCCCTTGAAGAACGGAATCTCGTTCCACGCCGGCACCTCGGGATAGCCATGTCCGTAGCGGATCGAGCCAGTGATGTGGTCCCACTCTTCGATCTTGCAGTACACCAATTCCGGCGTGATCTTGCCGCCGGAAATGTCATGAATAATCTGTGCCGCATCGTTGGCCTGGACCTGCCGCAACATGAGCAAGGGCTGGCCCGGCACGCGAATATTGACCAGCGGCTCCTGGCAACACGCGCCGAAGCACCCGACCGATGTCAGATAGAAGTCCGTGCCGCTGCGCTCGATCGCCTCGAGAAACGCGTGATACAGCCCCTCGGCTCCGTTGCCTCGGCCGCACGTTCCCATGCCCACGCCGATGCGCGGAACCGGAGGCATGAGCTTGTTGAGACCGCTCTCGCGGACTGCGTTGAATACGCCGATGTCCTCAATTCGCGGCATCACTCACTCTCCCGTTCCAGCGCCCGCACCTCGCGCTGCAGCGTGCGCTCGTTCACGTGCCCGCAGATCCGGTGGTTGACCTCCACCACCGGCGCCAGGGCACATTGTCCGAAGCAGGCCACCGTTCGCACTGTGAACTTCCCATCCTTAGTCGTGAGCGCCAGTTTGTCGGCGTCGCCACTCTCTTCCTCATCGTTCCATCCCAGCCCAAGCTCGAGGCGAAGGCTCTCGAGCAGGCTGCGCGAGTTTCGGGTGTGACAGGCAGTGCCTCGGCAAATACAGACCGTGTTTTCACCCTGTGGCTCCAGGTTGAACAGAGCGTAGAACGTTACGAAGCTGTAGATGCGTGACAGCGGAATGTCCAGTTTCCCCGCCACATACCGCAGCGCTTCTGCGGAAAGATATTTGTGCGAATGATGTTCCTGCACGGCTTCGAGGATGCCCAGCAAAGCTCCCGGTCTGCCAGTGTTCCTGGCTATGACCTGGTCGATGTAGGCTTGGTCGGCGCTATCGGGAAGAGTCGGCGAGGCGGACATGTGCGTGGGCGCTCCTTTCGCAAGACACCAGCACTCGGGACCGTTTTCCGGTCCAACCAAAAGCCGCAGGAGGTGCTTAACCATCCACGATGAATGGCTGCAATCCTGCTAACTTAAGCCTCTGCCTATTTTGTCTGGAACTCTGTGAGACGGGTCACGTCGGGGCGTGATGACGCGCACGTCAAGTGTAATCTGGAACACGGTCCCCAAAATGGAACAAATGTTCCACGTGGAACATTTGCCCTACTTCCCGCTGGTCTCATTCCACAAAAATGATAACTCATCCGCGGTGTCGTTCACTAACTGCGTGATCGAAACCCCTGCGCTGTGCCCCGCTTTCAATTCGTAATGCAGGATCACCGGCCGGTCACTGCCGGTGTCGGCCTGCATGAGTGCGGTCATCTTGCGCGCATGCAGCGGATCGACGCGCGTATCCGAGTCGCCGGTGTTGAACATGATGGCGGGATACTTCACGCCTTTTTTCACATTATGGTAGGGCGAGTACTTCAGCAGGTAAGGGAACTGGTCGGCCTTCTCGGACGAGCCATACTCCGCCGTCCACCATCGTCCGACCAGGAAGTTCTGGAAGCGAATCATGTCGAGCAGGGGATACCCGCACCAGATCGCCCCGAACAAATCCGGCCGCTGCGTCATGGCTGCCCCCATCAGCAATCCGCCGTTAGAACGTCCACGTGCCGCCAGGTGTGCGGGCGAAGTGTACTTCTTGTTGATCAGGTACTCGGCGGCTGAGAAGAAATCGTCGAAAACGTTCTGTTTTTGTTCGAACATTCCAGCCTTGTGCCAGGCTTCGCCGTACTCGCCACCCCCGCGCAGGTTCGGCTGCGCATAAAAGCCGCCCTGCTCCATCCACCAGGCATACTCGGGGTCCCAGTGCGGAGGCAGGCTGACATTGAATCCGCCGTACGCGAACATCAGCGTCGGCGCCTCACCATCGTGCTTCAGTCCCTTCTTCGACGACACGAATATCGGTATCCGTGTACCGTCTTTCGAGGTGTAGAACACCTGCGTCACCTCGTACTGGGCAGACTCAAACGGGACCTGCGGCTTGGCGAAAACCTCCGTCTTCCCAGTCGCGACGTCGTAGTGATAAATCGCCGGCGGAATATTGAAAGACTCAAAGCTATAGAAGCCGCTATTCGACCCCTGCTGGCCAAAGACTCCGGACGCCGCCCCCAGCGTCGGATAACTAAGCTTGCCTGCAGGTTTTCCGTCCAACGAATAAATCTGCGTTTGCGAGATGACATCATGTAAACCAGTTGCAAACAGCTTGCCACCCACGATTGAAATCGACTCGATGACGTCTTTGCCTTCTGGAACGATCGTCTCCCAATGTTCGGACGCCGGGTTGCTCAAGCTGATTTTGAGGATGCGATAGTTCTCGGCCTGATAGTCGGTGAGCACATAGAGGTCATCCCCGTAGTTCTGCGGAGAGAAGCGGCTGTCGATGCCATGAATGATCGGCTTGATCGGTGAGTCTGCCGCACGCAAATCCTGTACGTAGATATCGACTCGTTTCGCAGGTACGCCATGAGCGACGTGCAAAATCAAATAGCGGCCGTTCTCAGTTACCTCTGGGTAAATCAGGTCCATTGGACCGAAGTTCTCGCCCTCGAACGACTTTCCAAAAATCATCCGGTCGTCTGAAACAGATGTACCGAGCCGGTGATAAAACACCAGCGATCCCGTCGGCTCAAACTTCGCATAGTAAAGACCCTGCTCGTCCGGGCTCAGGCTTGTTCCGGCATACCGCGCCGCCGGCAGCACGTCAGACAGTTCCCGCCGCGACTTCACGTCGAGCAAGTGGACCGACTGTTCATCGGCTCCGCCTTCGCGAACGTCGTACACCAGGAGGTTCCCGTCCTTGGAAACGTCCGCGATGTTGACCGAAGTATTCTGATCGGCGCTCAACTTGGTCGCATCGATCAGCCGGTCATCGGCGCTCTTCAGTCCCGTGCGAATGTAGATCGATCCCTGGTTTTCCTCGGGGAGGCGCTTCTTGAAGAAGTACTTGTCGCCTCGTTCGACCGGAATACCGTAACTTTCGACCCGCATCAGTTCCGTGAGGCGCTTCACGACCTCAGGGCGGATCTTCACCTGCGAGAGGTAGTCCTCGGTGTATTTCATTTGTTCCACAAGCCAAGCCCGAGTCGCGGGACTCTTCGAATCCTCCAGCCAGCGGTAGGGATCGGTGATCGCCGCGCCATTGACCGTCTCTACAACTGGCTCCGCCTTTGTCGGTGGCGGAGGAGGCAACGTGACCCCATTACCGCCGTGTACAGCGGCGGACTTGTCGGCAGCGATCGAAACGTTCGCAATGTAGAGAAGTACCAGGGCGAGACAGAGCTTGGTCATCATCGGAGTTTGAATAGGATATCGCAGATGAATGGAGTCGAGGGCTTGGTGCCTCGCCAGCTCAGGCGCTGGCGATTATCGCAGTCTTACTGAGCGTTAGGACGGTTGCTGGCCGTTAGTCGAGTCAGCGCGTTTTGCACCTGGCCCGCTTCAGGTCCGTTGGGACTTTCGCGTAAGTAGGTCTCGTACTCTGCGTAGGCATCCTGCGGATCGTTCTTGCGCTCCAGCGCCTGACCAGCAACCAAATGCACGACCGAATATCCCTCATGGGGAAGCTGGTGGACCTTGCGCGCCGTGGCTAAGGCTGCTTCATCGTCGCCCGTCTGCGCCTCTGCGACACACATGAGAGTCAGGCTCACAGGGTTCAGTGGTTCAACGACCAGCGACTTCTTCAGCAGTTCTTCCGCGCGCGTGTAATTTCCGTCATGAACCAGGATGCGCGCCAGGTTCCGGTCGGCGTCGGCGTTCCGGTCATTCAGCGCGACTGACTTCTCGAATGCCGCCCGCGCCTTTTCAATCTCTTTCATCTGGAAGTACATCACGCCCAGGTTGTTGAAGGCAGTATCGTATTGCGGGTAGAGGCTAACGGCCTTTTCGAACTGCTCGGCCGCTTTCGGATAGTCGTTGTGTTCCCAGGCTTCCATCCCCTTGTGGAACGCCTTCTTCGCGTCCGCGGGAACCCGCAACTCCGCGGCCGAAGTTACCGGACCGTTTTTCGGCTTGGTCGCGGCCGCTGTGGTGCCTTCAACCTTCGGCTTCACGCGGACATAGACAGTCCTGCTCTTGTCCGATTCTTCGATCCGGATTGTTTCGGAACCGGTCCCCAAGACAGGCGTGCCAGAAGCCATCACCCGGTACTGTCCTGCCTTCGAAACGTGAAATCTGGCCTTTCCCTCGGAGTCAGTAAAGGTCTGATATACGGGAGTTTCCGTGTCGTCGCGAAGTTCCACCCGTATCTGGTCACCGGCAGCACGGTCATTCTCGTAGGTAACGCGAACAAGAATTTCAGCGCTGGTTTGATGGACAGGAGAGGCGCCTTGGGCCACGCACAGGGTGGGTGTCAGGAACAGAAGAAATCGGGCAACCCGAGCTGGAGTGAGTCCCAACATGCAGCCTCCAGAGTGCGATGCCAATCACCCTCCGTGGGCAGAATTGTACGCCTGTTCCGGCTGGAAGGTTGTCAACTTCCTGCAGATTCGGACCCCCTATAAATGAAAAGGCGGAAATCCTTACCGGACTTCCGCCGAATCCATTCTCCTGAATCCGCTATGGCTTCATGGGCATGTACATCATGTCATTGGGCTTGCCGACCTCGATCTTGTAGTCCGCGGGAACTTGAAACAGCGACGCATCCGGGTCTCCTCGGGTAACGTTCACCAGCTTGGTGGTAACGCTCCCCATCATCGGATCGGTATGCGTGGTCAGGATTGTAATTTGCAAGTCAGACGAGTACCAGCGCTCGGTGATGACCGCAATCGGCTTGTCGTTGCCAATGGCGCCGGCGGGAATGGTACGAGTCACGCGTACGCCCTCCGCCTGAAAGCCATTTACCGCCTTCGTGCCCAGTTGTTCCTTGTTGGCTGCCGCCGAATCGGCTGGGCCGCCCATGGCCTTCATGTGGCTGTCATGACCTTCGCCATTCGGCCCCGGTCCATGCATCGCCATTTCACGCGCAGTCTTGTTGTCGGGATTCAGCATGTACTTTTTTCCAGCCACTGGGTCGACGATCATCACTAGGTTGCGTTTCACGCTGCCAGTCGCCGGCGTTGCCAGGTCCACGCCCATCTCGCGGCGGACCCGTCCTTCTGCGTCGCGATAGACCTTTGACTGCGATTCGTTATGAATGCGGTTGCCGTCAGCCAAGGTCGTATCGCGGCTGACAATGAAGTCACCGCTGAGGGGCGCACCCTTGACGGTTTTACCGTCGCCGAACTCACCTCGCATCATCTCCATGCCGGGACCATGCCCGAACGGCGCACCTTGCGGAGGTGGAGGAGGTGGTGCGGGCTGCGCGACAGCTAGCGTCGCCGCCAGCAGGGCCAGAAGAATTACCGCAATCGAATTTCGTATCCCCAATTTCAAAGAGTTCATACGTTCTACCTCGAGTCCGTGGCGTTCACTTGCCTAGTTCACGATTCGCATGGCTCGCACCAGGCCGTCCTCTCCGACGACAACGTCGGCGACCACTGGCTGGCTGCCGTCTGCCGAGGACGCGCTCCCCGGCAGTTCCATTCGAATCACTTCTTCTTCTCCTGAACAAATCAAAGGATCGCAAAACATCAGTGCCACAAATCCTTGACCGTCGACATTCCCATCCGTTGCGACCTCACGTACACTGCGCGCTCGTCTCGCGCTGGCTGCGAGGCCCCTTGCGGTCGCAGCGTTGGCCGAATCTCGTGCCATCGCCAACTGCCCGTCGTCCGCCGGCTTGCTGTCGCGGTTGAGCGCCACCTTTTCGGAATTGTCAGGTTGGACAGCCATCGCTGCGGGCAGTTGCGCTCGCACCGGCGCACTTTGTCGGTCACGCCATACCCGCGCGCCCAGGAAGATCCCGACGATCAGCGCGGCAGCCACGGCAGCGTAAGCACCCAGCTCAAAGAAGCGACTCAGTCTCCACGCCGCGGGCGCGGCGCGCTCAGGCCTCTCATCCACCGCCGGTTCGAATCCCTCTATCCGGAACGCTCGAAGCACCGCCTGCTCCACCTGAGGTCCGGCTTCGCATTGCGCAGTGTCGGCGCGCAGTACCTGCAACGCGCCGCCCAGCAGTTTCTGCGACTGCAGCCATTCGCCGCACGTCGCACATTCGCGGGCATGGGCCAACGCCACTTCGTCTTCGTTCTGCATCAGCCGCAACTGCACCGGAGTCAGGGACTCGGCAGCTTCTACAAACTCACGGCATGTCATGACAAACACCTCGCAGCATCACTCGAAAACCCTGCGCGAGCAGGGGCCGAGCTCTGCAACTTTCTCACCAGCATCTCGTGCGCCCGATGCAGGCGCGAACGAATCGTACCGATCGCGCATCCCAGCGCTACGGCAGCATCGGCATAGCTCAATTCCTGTAAATCGCACAGCACGACCGCCTCGCGATAATGCTCCGGCAACGACAGCACCGCCTTGCGGACGGCCTTCGACGTCTGGCTGCGCGCAATCTCGTCCACCGGATCGCAGTTGGTCACCAGCGATGGATCGTCATCCTCGGCGGGAGTCGTCATCATCGCTTCAGAATGACTTTTCTCCATCGCGCGCCGAACATAATTCCGGGCCACGCCGAACAGATAGGCACCTACCGCGCCGCGCGCGGGATCGAATCCGCGACCGCGCTGCAGCAGAAACAGAAACACGTCCTGCGTCACTTCCTCGGCGACCTGTGGCGAGCCGCTCATGTGCAAAGCGAACCGGTAAACGGGCGCTTGCCTCCGCCGGTAAAGGGACGTGAAGGCATCTTCGTTGCCGTCCAGCGCCATCGCCAGAAGCTGTTCGTCGGTTTGTTCGTTCAGCAACGCCACCTCGGCGAGGGATCCGATGTCGTTTCCATTAGTATTTCACCCGACCCAGTGGGAAAGTTCCGTCATTTGCGCGGGTTATGCAGGATACTCGTCCGTATTTGAAAGCAACCATATGACTTAAGTTGTATGTAAAGCAGTCGCGATACTGCTAAGGCCGTGAGAATAATACTCCGCTGACGAAGACTTACCCAACCGCCAATCCGACTTAGACTGTACGCACTAGACTGCTTTTGCGATGGCCAACAGCACTGCTCCCGCAAACGCAAATACCGCCGCCATTGACATAACGATGATCGGCAGCGCGAAGTAGGTTCGGCTCCATCCCGCCCCGATTCGCGCTTGAGCCGGATTCGCCGGGTCGTAGCGCACCGTGTGATGGCTGCCGACAGGGAACTGCTGGGTTCGCTGCCGGGTCGCTTCGTAATTCGTGCTCTCGAAACTGGTCAGATCGGAAGTTACGGGATTCCCACCGACGGTGAAGAGCACCTGCAGTTTCGCCCGGTACAACTGCTCGTATCCTGTAGACGACTCGGTCACCACTTCGCTGCGCAGCACCTGCGCGTCTGTCTCAGGCCAGTGGCGCAAGACCTGCACCTGCCTCCAGAAAAACGGCAGACTGAACGCCACGAAGAGAACGCAAAAAATGAAGTTGGCCGCGGCAATCAGCCGCAGGGTTCCGCGCTTTTCGCTGGTCACACAAGTCTCATGAAGATCGCTTAAGGTCCTTCATTTCGCGGCGCACCCGGCGATATCGCCCAAGCAGATACCACAAATACCCCAGCTCAATGGCCCAGGTAACGGCGTAAGCGGCTTTCAGTGCGACGGCTCCTGTCATCGCACGCCTCCTTCGAGGGCCAGTTGCGCGTGGGCTTCCTCAACCTGGTTCTCCATCTTCTGTAGGCGGTAGCGCACGGCCACGAGTACGATGCCGACAAGGGTGAATGCCAGCAGGTTCCAGAGAAACGCATGCAGAATCGGCGGAGCCAGTCCCGAGTCTTCACCGCCGCCCATCACGGGCGAAGGGTGCTGCGTACGGAACCAGCGAATCGAGAAGTACACGATGGGCACATCCACGAATCCGAAGATCCCGAGCACGGCCGCCAGCATTTGCGTCTGGCCTCCGGCGGCGAATCGGCGAAGGATCAGGTAGCTGACGTAAATGAGCCACAGCACCAGAGTCGTTGTCAGCCGCGCATCCCAGGTCCACCAGATGCCCCACACGGGGCGCGCCCAGATTGGGCCTGTGATCAGAACGATGGTGGCAAAGACTACGCCTACCTCGGCGCTGGCTGCGGCTAAAGCATCGGCGTTCGAGCCCCGCTTCAAGACGTAGGCGATTGACGCCAGAAAGTTGACGAAGAAGCAGACCCCGGCCACCCACGCCGACGGCACATGGTAGTAAAAGATCCGTTGCACGTCTCCCATGGTCGCTTCTGTAGGAGCAACCACCAGCGCCTGGTAAGTGCTGAATCCGAGCAGAGCCAGCGTGAGAATAATAAAAGCGATGCTGAGTGATTTCATTCCGCGTTTAACACACTTTCGAAAAGCAAAAGACAGACTGAGGTGAAGATGACATCGTAAACCAGCAGCATCTTCAGCCAGAAGTCGGGCGTACCGTCGCCGGTGAGGATCATCGTGGTCGCGTCCACCATGGCGAGCAGCGCCGGAATCGAAATGGGGAAGAGAATCAGCGGCAACATAATCTCGCGATTGCGCGTGCGGATCGACATTGCAGCAAAAAACGTCCCGTTGACCACAAGTGCCCACGTCCCAAGCAAAGCAACGACCACCAACTGCCACACTGGCCCGATGGAACGCAACTGGTAGAACACTACGAACAGCGGCGCCATCAGGACTTCCAGCACCATGACAAAGAGAAAGTTTCCCAGTGCTTTCGCAATGAATAACGCGTGAGGCGGAGCCGGAGACACGCGATACGCGTCCAGCACCTGGTTGCGGAGTTCGCGCGCCCAGGTCTGATTGAGCGCCACTACCGCCGCGAACAGGAACGCTACCCAGATCAATCCGCCGGCGATCAGCCGCGATTCTTCTGCCGTCGGGTTGAAAGCGAAGCTGAAGATCACCACGACGAGCAACGAGAAGAACAACATGGAGTTGATGGCGTCTTTCGATCGCCACTCCATGCGCAGGTCTTTCATCAAGGTCGCTCGGGCCACTCCGAAGGAACTCACCGCGGTCCTCCGGTAACGCTGCTCACCGGCGCGCTCCGCGTCATCAGTTTGCGCGACACGATCTTGCCCGCCGCCATCTGCACGAACTCATCCGCCACCGCCTCCATGAGCGGCGCCTGGTGGGTCACGACGAAGATTGTCTTCCCCTGATCGCGAACCCGGCCGAGAATCGCTGCCATGTCCCGGGCGGAGTGCACGTCAACGTTGGAGAATGGCTCATCCAGCAGCATCAGCTCGGGATCATGCAGCACAGCTCGGGCGAGAGACAGCCGCTGGCGCATTCCCTGCGAGTACTGTCCCACGCGGCGTTCGAGATCAGGATCGAGTCCGACCTGCCGCATGGCGCCGCTGCAAAGGCTGTCGTCATGCAGACCGTACAGGCCAGCGAAGTAGCGCAGGTTCTCCACGCCGCTCAGTTCGTCGTAGAGCAGGGGAGCGTGTCCCATGTAACCGATGCGGCTGGCGACTTCGCGTACGCTCTCGGAGCCCAGCAACGTCACCGATCCCTGACTGGGCTGCATGAGCCCGGCAATCACGCGCAACAGAGTGCTTTTGCCGGCGCCATTGTCTCCGACCACGACGTATAGTCGTCCTGGGGCAAAGCTGTCGGAAATGTCGCGTAGCGCGGCGAAACGTCCAAAGAATTTGACGAGGTTTTGTAGAACGATGACAGGCTGAATGGGAGAGTCGCTTGTACCTGTCATGGATTGCGTTGCCGTGAGACCGGGCGGCAAGCTATTGGCCTTGGCCTCCCGGCTGACTTCCAGTTAACTCCGCCTTCGACTCCCCGGCAGCCGGAGCCGCTGCTGGCTGCCCAGGTTGCTTGGGAGCATACTTCGAGGCGCATTTGGCCTGAATGTTCGTGGCATGAAACACGCCATCGCGTCCGTACTTGCCTTCGGCGAGCGCCTGGGCATTGTCCTTAAAGGTGTCCGGAGGGGCCTCGCTGCCGCTGTAAACCACGGGAATCGTGCGGCCTTCCTCGGACAGTTGAAACTCTAGGTGGGTTCCCTGACGCTTGATCGAACCTGGAGCGACGTTGCCAGCCACGCGCAGACGCTTGCTGTAAGCATCAGCGCCCATGCCGTTCAGTTCCTTGATGGTGACGTAATAGCTCTTGCTGTCGCGCACGCCCGTGTAGGCGAGATAAGCCAGCGACACTACGATCACCGCGATCACTGCGCCAAAGCGCAAATACCTGCGTCCCTGCACTGACATACGGCTTTACACCTCGTGAACCCGAGTTACCGCGAGAAAGCGGCGACCCGACCTCCACACTGTCGTAAGGATACTGCGTTTGGCAACCCGTTGCTAGGTGATTCAGATCACAAGAGTCTGTGACGCGTTCTGTCGGGAACGCGGCCACATCCTGGAGGAAGCAAGAACGGGAGCCGGCCAAACTCTGCGGCTCCCGCCTTATTGGTATGACTTACCTTAGGTATTTTGACCGCAGTCGGCTTACCCGCGAAGCGATTGCTCAAAAACGGTCATCGCAGGATAGGAATGGCGTTACAAACTTACAACCGGTCAGGCTGTCTTAGGCGCCAGTCTGGTTCTGAATTTCCGACACTGCCTGGAGCCAATCCTGCTCAGGAGAACCGCCGCGACCTCCGCGCTGCAGAAACAACTCATAGGCGCGAGCGCGAACCTTCTCTTCCAGCGAGACGGATGACTTCGCTTCCCTCGCAATAGGTGTGGTAACTGCTGCTGTTTCTGCTACTTCCGCGCCATTGTCGGGAACGGATTTCGCCTTGGTGGTGCGTTTCTTAGGGGCCTTGGCTTCAGTTCCGGGGGTAGCTTTTGCCATTTTCTTGTTACTCCTGTGTTTTCTGGTGTGATTTGCAACCGCCCGGCACCCAACCCTGTGCGCCGCCTGTTGCGTTACCTCCATGATACCGAATCCGGTCGAAATTTGCCGTCCCGTAGTGCCGTTTTCCACAACATTCATCCGCCTCGGAACCAGATTCTGCAATCTATCCCCGATTTGCGCTAAGTTGCTACCCCTTATGCGGGTTGCGGTGTCTAACTCACCAGACAGAGAGCGACGGCGCGCGGTTGGGATTTGGGAACTAACCGCCCCTGGCATTCGTATGAATCAATAAGCGGGGCGCGAGTGCGGCGATGATCTTCTTCGAAATCCTTCGGCAAATGCTGCGTACCCTATGGGCGCATAAACTGCGTTCCTTCCTCACTATGTTCGGGATCGCCTGGGGTGTGGGTTCGCTTCTCCTGCTGGTCGGACTCGGCGAGGGGTTCCGCTCGGGCAACCGTAAAGAACTGAACTCGCTGGGCGAAGACATCATGTTCATGTTTCCCGGCCGGGCCCCGGCGGTGGCGGGCAACATGAGTTCGGGTCATCCCTACAAACTCATCTATCAGGACTACCTCGACATCCAGCGCGAAGCGCCGCACGTGCGTGCAGTCGCCCCGGTTCTGCAGCGACAGGACATCCGCGAGGTCAGCGACTTCGGCAACACTAACGGTCAGGTCGTGGGGATCCCGCCTCATTTCAACACCATTCGCTATCTGCCCTTGGCTGCGGGGCGCTGGCTGAACGAGGCCGACGATACCCAGAAGCGGTTCGTCTGCGTCATCGGCGACGAGATGCTGAAGAACCTTTTTCCCGGAGGCCGGACTGCGGTAGGCAATTCGATCCTGCTAAACGACATCAGTTTCGAGGTGGTCGGAGTGGTCCAGCGCGTCGGCCACGGTGATGATAACTCGACTAACAATCGCGTGTTCCTGACCTACAGCATGATGCACCAGTTCTTTCCGCTCAAAGCTGATCGGGAAGAGAATGCGATTTCGTTCTTGAACTATCGCCCCCGGGTTCGCGATGAGCACTTGCTGGCGCGGGAGGAAGTTCGCAAGATTGTCGCCCGCAACCATGGCTTCGACTGGCGCAACGATGACGCCTTCGAGGACTGGGACACTGTCAAGAACGCAGAGGCCGTGGGCAAGATCTTCGACGTAATGGACATTTTTCTCGGCGGGGTTGGCATAGTGACGCTCGCCCTGGGGGCGATCGGCATCGTCAATATCATGCTGGTGGCGGTCAGTGAGCGCACCCGCGAAATCGGATTGCGCAAGGCCCTGGGTGCAACCAACCGCAGCATCCTGTTACAGTTCTTTTTGGAAGGCGCATTTCTGACGCTGATAAGTGGCGCCATTGGAATGGGCGGCGCGGCCCTTCTCATGGCCGTTATGAGCGGGATGGCCGGAGGCGCGCCGGGCTTTGATCCCCCCACCATGTCCTTCATGTCCGCGGCATTAGCCATTGGAACGCTGGCGATCGCCGGTACGGTCGCGGGGTTGTATCCTGCGCGCAAGGCGGCCATGCTCCAGCCCGTGGACGCTCTGAGGTCGGAGTAGCTATGGTCGCCGATATACTTTCGCAAGCTTACGAAGCGATGCGGTTCAACCGCCGCCGTACTACCCTGACCATGCTCGGAATGGCATGGGGCATCGCTACCGTGGTGCTGTTGTTGGCGTACGGCAACGGCTTCGGTCGCGCCATCGAAACCATCTTTGCGCAATGGGGAACGCGCATTATCGGCGTTTTTCCCGGGCGCACCTCGCAGCAGGCCGGTGGACAGAAGGCCGGCACCCAGGTTCGTTTCACCATGGACGATGTCGATCGCATCGTCAACGCTGCGCCGATGGTCCGCCGCATCTCTCCCGCGGCCTATAAGCAGTCCACCGTGCAATACGACGTTCGCAGCTACACCTTCAACGTTGAGGGGATTTATCCCAGCATGTTCAAGATCCAGGCCATGCACATCGACGAAGGCCAATTCTTCAACGAAGAAGACGAAGAAGCCAAGGCACGCGTCGCCGTGATCGGTTCCGAGACCAAGACCAAGCTGTTTTCCGGCCAATACGCCCTCGGACAGTACATCCGAATCGACGGCGTTAGCTTCAAAGTGATTGGCGTTCTTGCGGCGCGCATGCAGGAAGGCGACGACGGCGTCAACCGGGTCATCGAGATTCCGTTCTCCACCATGGGCGACCTGAAGAACACCCACTATCTCGACGGCATCTGGGTGGCCTACGAGGGCGATCAATTCGAGCAAGTCGAGCGCCAGGTGCGTCAGGTTCTCGCCGATCAGTACCAGTTCAAGCCCGACGACAAGCGCGCTGTGTACGTCTTCAACATGATGAAGCAGCTTCACCAGTTCCAGGTCATCACCATGGGCCTCAAGATCCTGCTCGGCTTCATTGGGACGCTGACCCTGGGCATTGGCGGAGTCGGCTTGATGAACATCATGCTGGTATCGGTGACACAACGTACTCGCGAAATTGGCGTCGAAAAGGCCCTGGGCGGACGCCGGCGCGACATCCTCTTCCAGTTTCTCGCTGAAGCTCTGACGATTACCGCTGTTGGCGGGATTGCGGGAATCATCCTTGCCTACGCCGTCTCGATATTCGCCGGGCGCATCACCTTTTACAGTGCCATGGCCAAGAACGCGGAGGCCGCTGACATCCGGTTGATCATCGATCCGACCATCGTGGTCGTGGCTACCATCATCCTCGGGCTAGTGGGCCTGATCAGCGGAATGCTGCCGGCGATTAAAGCCTCGCGGCTCGATCCTATCGAGGCGCTGCGGTACGAATAGAACTCGTCGGCTACAATCGCCGCATGTCCTCCGACCGTCTCGCGCGCGTGCAACACCAACTTCGCCTCTACGAGCATCCGCTCGTCGAGTTCGATGCCCGCGCTAAGGACGAGTCCGTCGAAGTCATCATTCGCCCCCGCTTCACCGATCCGCCCGTCCATATTTATTACTTCGAGCTGCACCCACGCGACCTCGACGATCCGCAATTCGAGTGGGCCTTTCAGCGCCAGCTCTTCGACTGCCTGCATGACTACCTGGTCGAGATGTTCATCCGCACTCCGCAGCACCGCAAAGAACACCAGCGGATGGAGCGTGAGGGCAAGCTGTGAACCTTCGCCAGATCATCGCGGACGAAATCCGCCGCGATGGGCCCATGCGCTTTTCCCGCTACATGGAGCTAAGTCTCTATCATCCCGAGCTCGGATACTATTCGCGCGCGACCGAGCAATTCGGGAAGGCAGGAGACTTCTACACCTCGAGCGACGTTCACGCCGTGTTTGGGCGCCTGCTGGCGCGCCAGTTCGAGGAGATGTGGCGTGTGCTCGACTCGCCCGAACGCATCGATGTGATCGAACTCGGTCCCGGCCGCGGGTTGTTCGCCTCCGACATGCTCGACTGGTCAGCCAAACAGTTTCCCGACTTCGCGCGCGCCTTGCGCTACCAGCTGGTCGAGCAATCGTCGACCTTTCGCGGACGCCTGAACGAGCGGCTGTCCAGCCATATCGCCAATGGCAGGGCAGCGATCTTTGAGACGCTGGAAGCTGCAACATCCGCAGCCGGTCAACAGCTCATCATTTTCGCGAACGAATTCTTCGACGCCTTGCCTGTCGAGATCGTGGATCATCGCGGCTCGGTGCGAGTGGCGGAGCACGATGGCAGGTTTACCGAGCAATTAACCTCGCCGTCACCTTCCGAACTGCAGTACCTCGACACCTACAGCGTGCATCCAGAACCCGGCGAGCGCGTAGAGGTCTCACCCGCCTCGCTAGATTGGATGGACCGCATCGGCGCTTCTTTCGCTGGCAAACAAGGCTTCGTGGTTCTGATCGACTACGGCTACACCCGCGAAGAGCAGCTTGCCGGTCGCCATCGCGACACCCTGATGACCTATCGCCGCCACCAGGCCAGTCCATCGCCTTACGAAGCTCCCGGCGAGCAGGACATCACCGCGCACGTGAACTTCACAGCGCTTCGCTCGCGCGGCGCTGATCACGGGCTTGAGCGGATTGCGTTGCTCACGCAATCGCAATTTCTGCTTGGCATCGGAGAAGAAACCCAATTTGCCGACGCGTTTCAGGATTGCGAGCTCCCGCAGGAGCGCGCCAAGGTCGCGCTGCAACTCAAGCACCTGATCAGCCCCGAAGCTATGGGTGAAACCTTCCAGGTGCTCGTGATGTCCCACGATGTGGCACAAGAAAAGGCCGCTCGTCTGAGCGGCCTGAAACTCGCGCGCTAAACTTCCCTACTGCCCGCTTGGCGCGGTCTGCGGCGTATACGGAGCCTGCAGGTATTTGCGAGCTTCATCCAGCGCACCCGCAGTGTTGTCGTTGGTCTGCAGCGCCTGGCGATACTCATTGCTGGCGCGTTCGCGCGATCCCGTCAGGTCGAAAATCTTGCCTAGCTGAATGTGCGCCCAGACTTCAGTCCAGCGCGGCTCGCCATCGCCGTTCAGGCACTCACGATAAGCGTTGGCCGCCGACTGGTAGTTATGCTGCAGGAAGAAGACCTCGGCGATGCGGTAGTGCGCCAGCGAGCTGTTCTTGTTGACGTCCAGCGCCTTCTGGAATTCCTTGAGCGCCTCGGTCAGGTCGCCCTGCTCGACGTCCTGCTGGCCGCGCACGATTGACGTCCGCACCTGCAGCTCCGGCGAGTTCTTCAGCACGCGGTTGTTGGGATCGACCGTAATCTTTCTCGGCTTGCCGAAGGTCTCCACCGCAAATGCCGAGTCCGTGCCCGACACTTCGATGCGCTTGGTTTCCGTCTTGCCGTCGGTATCGATCTTCAACTCCACCGGCATGTGAAACAGGTCGAGGTCCTGCTGCACTTCGCCCACCACGCGAAAGCCCTTCTGCGTACGGTAGATGGTGTACTTCATCTTGAATTCCGGCGCGCCCGTCGAGTCCAGCCACTGGGTAAAGAACCACGTGAGCTGCTGACCCGAAGCCGCCTCGGCAACTTTCCGCAGGTCGTCCACGGTCGCAGGCTTGCCCGCATACTGCGCCAGGAAATCGCGCATAGTCTTGTCGAACGCCTGGTCGCCAATCACCCAGCGCAGCATGTTCAGCACGCTGCCGCCCTTATCCGTCACCAGCGACTGGAACTCCGGCGAGAAAATATCGAGCTTGCCCACCTGCGACAGCGGAACGCTGATGTACGCGAGCGCACCGACAGCCATGTCCTTGGTAACTTCTTCGAACCCCGCTTCTCCGGCCACGTGCTCCACATATATGGCCTCGGAATAGCGCGCGAAGCCATCGGAGATCCACCAATCATTCCGCGTCGCAGGGCTGACCATCGTTCCCCACCACTGGTGAGCGATGGTGTTGGCCAGCAGGCGATAATTCACCTTCTGCGAGAATGCTCGCCCGGCGATAGCCGCTATCTCCGGCGCCCACGCCGAGGGAACCGTGTCATCGGGCAACTCAACCAAGTTCAGCTTGCCGGTATATGACGGACCGAAGCTCGACGTGTAGAAGAAGAACGCCTTCGCTGCGGCGTCGGCATAGGCCTGCGCCACGCCTTTATTCTTGGGTAGGGTATAGACGTTGATGTCCAGCCCGCCCTCGGAGCTCTTCGTCTGGTCGTACTTCCCGATCAGAACGGTTCCCGGAAAACTCGCCTTCGGGTAGGTGAATGTGTAGGTCGTGTTGCCAGCGGGAATCACCAGCTTCGTCGGGCCGGAACTCGCCGCGCCTTTCTTGGCTGCAGCCCGCGGGGCTTCTACTTCTCCCAGCGAGGGCATCGCTCCGGTAGCTGCTTTTCCGCTGCCAATCACGGCATATCCCGTAGGCACGCTGATGCCGATCGTCGAACTGAAGCGGTTCGTGCCGTACCCGACCATCGGAAACCACGCGCCGGCATACAGCAGATAGCTGATCGGATCGCCGATATAGGCCAGCTTCAATCCGGGTACGGGGCTGTCATCGGCCGACTGCATGGTGCCCTCATATTCGAACGTCAGGCTGGAGCTCGCACCTTTGCTAAGCCCGGCGGGCAGCGAGACACGTACCGTCGAATCCTGGCTGATGCGCTCGGCCGAAAGCGTTTGGCCATTGTCATCGAGCACGCGCGTGGGGCGCAGGCCGTTATGAAGCTGGAATGTCGCGATGCTGATGTCGTCGAGCGCGGTGAATTTCACCCGGGCGATGGCCTTGAGCTGGTGCGTCTCCGGGGCAACAACCGCCTGAATTACATAGCTTTCGACCTGAACGCGCTGCCGATCAGCCGCATAACAGGCCGGTACCAGTGCCGCCAGAGTTAGGATGAGGACCACGCGCCCTAAAGACCGCGCCGCGCTTTGCATTATGGAGAGAACTCCTGCCCTTCTGACTATAAATGATGGAAAAACTACACGGAAGGATGCGTGCCTCGTTCTCACGATGCCTGTCCCAAAACGGCGAGCACGGCCCGCGCTGCTCGCTCCCTCGCGCTGCCTTCCGTGTCAGACGGGCGCAGTCTGTGTCGTACCTCGTTGAATCCCTGCATCATGGCGTCGCGCGCGCTGCCGTCAGGCAATACCTTCCGCAACTCGGCGCATACTCGCTCGGAGGTGAAATCGTCTTGCACCAGCTCCGGCACGACATCGCGCTCGGCAATCAAGTTCACCATGGCAAACCGGTCCACCTTTACTAGACGGCGGCCGAAGGTCCATGTGAGCGGAGCCACCTGGTACACCATGGCGAAGGGCGTACCAATCAGCGCCGCCTCCAGCGTTGACGTTCCACTGGCCACGGCAGCCGCGCGAGCGTGACGCAATGTGGCCCGGGCATCGTTGGTGAACGTGATTGGCGGACCCGAGTGGCTTTCGAGAAAAGACGTCATCCAGTGGACATCGAGCGTTGAAGCTACCGGCACTATATAAACGTATTCCGGACCTAGAAGTTGCGCTGCTCTCAGTAGCTTGGGGAAGATGCGCGACACTTCGCCCTTGCGGCTTCCCGGCAAAAGCGCAATCCACGGGCGCTGCGCATCGATGCCATACTCGGCGGCAAACTCCGCGCGTGTAATCGACGGCTGTGGCAGGTCCGCCAACGGATGCCCCACGAATTCCGCTTCGATTCCGCGCTCCCGATAAAACTTCTCCTCGAACGGAAAAATCACCATCATCTTACGTACGTACTTCCGCACCAGCTGGATTCGCGATTGCCGCCATGCCCACAACTGCGGGCCGACGTAATAAATCACCGGGATGCCTCGCTTGTGCAGCTCCCGCGCCAGCCGAAAATTGAAATCGGGAAAGTCGATCAGTACCGCAGCGTCGGGTCGGCGGCGTTCGGCTTCAGCCACCACATTGCGAAATCGCCGATAAATGCGCGGCAGGTGTTCGACGACCTCGGCCAGCCCCACCACCGCGATGTCGTGCGCGTTGACGACGAGTTCGCATCCTGCCTCCTGCATCCGCTCGCCACCCACGCCAAAAAATTCCAGCGCAAGCTGCGGCGATCGCCGGAAGCCTTCCTGGCGTAGAGCCTCGATCAACTGCGCCCCATAGAGCTCGCCAGAAGCCTCTCCCGCGGAGATGAGAATTCGCACCTATGAATTATGACATTCGTGCGTTGAGCGAGCGCTCCACAACCACGGCGGTGTCATAGAGCGCCGCTCAAGATAGCTTCGTCCCTTCAAGACCCTGTCCGAAGCCGAACTTTTCAGCGGCCCCTCAAGGTTCGTGGCTTTTGCGTGCTTGCGACCCGGACGGCGCGGCGCGGAGATACTGAACTGGCCATTCCGCTTTGTGGTGCAAAGTTTCAGCGGCATGTAGCGGCCAATAGGGATTGCGCAGGAATTCGCGGGCCAGCAGGACGATGTCGGCTTGTCCGGTACGAAGGATGCTGTCGGCCTGCGCTGCGGCAAGAATCATGCCTACGGCTCCGGTGGGTATGGCAGCCTCGCGGCGAATGCGTTCGGCAAACGGCACCTGGTATCCGGGACCAGCAGAAATCGACGCGTAGGGGACCAGGCCTCCCGAGGAACAGTCAATCAGGTCGACACCGGCAGTTTTCAGCAGCCTGGCGAGTTCGACCGACTCGTCGAGGGTCCAGCCGCCCTCGACCCAATCAGTGGCGGAGATGCGGACGAAGAGCGGAAGACGCTCGGGCCATTGGTCGCGCACAGCTGCCACCATTTCGTGCACGAAGCGCACGCGGTTGGAGAAACTGCCTCCGTACTCGTCGGTGCGCTGGTTGCTGAGGGGCGAGAGGAATTCGTGGCCGAGGTATCCGTGGGCGGCGTGTAACTCGATGACCTCGAAGCCCGCGGCCACCGCGCGGGCGGCGGCCGCAGCAAACTCCGCAACAGTCTGGCGGATTTGATCTTTCGTCATTGCGGTGGGGACGTGAGAGTCCGGCGAAAAGGCGATCGCCGACGGGGCGAGCGGCTGCCATCCTTCGTCGGAGATCTCAATTCGCTTGGTTCCTTTCCAGGGCGCCGGCGTACTGGCCTTGCGTCCGGCATGGGCCAACTGGATGCCAGCATATCCGCCCTGGGAACGGATGAATCGCACGATGCGTGCGAGGGGCTCGACATGCTCGTCGGACCAGAATCCGAGGTCATCGGGACTGATGCGGCCTACTGGCGTCACGGCCGCCGCTTCGGTGATAACGAGCCCCGCGCCGCCGACTGCGCGACTGCCGAGATGGACGAAGTGCCAATCGTTGGCGAGGCCGTCGATACAGGAGTATTCGCACATGGGCGAGACGGCTATGCGGTTGGGCAAGGTAGTACCACGCAAGGTGAGAGGTTCGAAGAGGAGAGCCAAAGAGAAGATCCTTTCTTATGGGACTGGAAGTCTTCTGATGCGCGGGGAGGAGTGATGGGTGCGCGCGCTCTTTCCACGGTATGGCGCACCCTTCGGCTACGTTCAGGGCGATCCTAAAGTCGCGCCTCTTCAAAATGACGCGCTTCGACACGGTTCTTGAAAAGGCGCAGAATGAACAGCGGTGAAGGGCAGTGAAGGGTGCCAAGCGGAGTGACATCACGGTGAAAGTACGCGCGATCGCCGCGGTTGACGGCGTTGAGGACGGCTTCGCCATTAGCGAGGGCCTCCGCTGGCATGGTCGCGCGTGACCGTACTGCCTGACCTCTTCGAGGTGCTGCGTGACCACTTCACCACCCACGGTTATTGGACGCTCGCCGTCACACTGTCGCTGGAAAACGCCGGCATCCCTCTGCCGGGTGAGACCATGTTGCTGTTCGCCAGCTTCCTCGCTTTCCAGCACCACGGGCTGAACCTCGGGCTCATCATTGCGGTCGGTACGTTGGCGTGTACGCTGGGCGATAATCTCGGCTACTGGATCGGATATCACGGTGGACGGCCGCTGCTACACCGCTATCAGACGGGTGTTCCGAGTATCGGACGAAAAGATCGAACGCGGCGAGAAGTTGTTCGAGAGGTTCGGGGCGGCCACAGTGTTCTTTGCGCGCTTTGTCTTCGGGATGCGAGTGATCGCCGGCCCTCTGGCGGGCGTGCTCCGCATGCCGTGGCGGCGGTTTGTGCTGTTCAACTTTCTTGGCGCATCGCTGTGGGTTACGGTGATCTCATGCGTGGGATATTTCTTCGGAGGGCATTGGCAAAGGCTGTTGGAAATCGTCGGACAGGCCAACCTGGTGGTGTTCGCTCTGGCGGTGGTGGTTGTATGGCTGCTGTGGCGGAGCTATCAGAAGCGCGAGCAAAAATGAGTCGCTGCAAGAATCGTTTCGGCCGATGGGGACGGATGCCAGTCGAGAGGGAAACGCAGGTCCCTCGGCCGCGGTCGCTTCGCTCCCTCCACTCGGGATGAGAAGAATTAGGATTGTACGGCGCGGCTGAAGCCGCGCCCCTTCAAGACTGACGCCGACACGGCAACCTAGTCCGCCGCGTTATCGCTTGATTCCAGCGCCACTTCAGGCTCGTGCACGGGCCACCACGCAGCGAGGGCAGCACCGAGATACATTGCAGAAACAATCCAGAAGCCGTACTTCAGGCCGTCGCGGTGAGCCAGTTCGCCTGCCAGCAGCGCGGTGCAAATCTGCAACGCACTTGCCAGAAAGAAGAAGGTGTTCTGCACGCGTCCCATGAAATATTTCGGCACCATCTCCATCATCTCGGACGAGATGGCGATACCACCCACCCCGCGGCCCGATCCCATGACGAAATAGACGGACACGGCAAAGGCAATCCAGGGAATCTCGGGCAGCAGAACCAGCGCCACCGCGATGACACACATCGTCAGAGTCACCGAACGATGCGCCCCATTGCGGCGAATGAATTGTGACGCGTAGAACATACTGGTAAACGCTCCCGACGCCCAGCCGGCGTTGATCCATCCGTAGCCCACGGCGCCGCGATGCAGAATGCGGTCGCTCAGCGGAGCGGAGGTGACGCCCTGCGTCATCATGGCGGCAATGAAGAGCGCCCACGCCAGGCCCAGCAGCAGTACCCGACGGTGACGACGCACGTATCCGAAGCCTTCACCCAACTCGTGAAAATAACGCGCCACGGCGGTAACAGGCGCTGCCGCGGAGGGCGGGGCGAGGTGAGAAACCGTCACTCGTCCTTTGCGCACGTGGTACACGCATGCGATCGAAGCCGCATAGGTGGCGCAGTCGAGCAGCAGAATTCCGCCCAGCCCGATCTTGTTGTACACGAAGCCGACCATGGCTCCCGCCAACACCCAGCCGCCCTGTACGGCAGCCAGCATGAGCGAGTTGGAGTCCAGCAGCTTGTCCTCGGGTGTCAGCTCCTGCACCAGCGCGTTGATGGTTGGCCAGAACATCCAGAAGCCGATCGCCACGAGGATGGTCATGCCGTACAGCTGCCACACGCGCACGTGATGAGTGAGCGCAAGCACCGCGACCAGCAGAATCACCAGCCCGCGGCAGACGTCGAGCCACATCATCAGATGGCGGCGGTCTTCGCGGTCGATCAGCACACCGGTGAACGGCAGCAGCAGCAGCGACGGCAGAGTCTGAAGCGCGACCAGCAGACCGAGTGAGACCTCGCTGTGCGTGGTTTGCAGGATGTACCAGATCACCGCCGCGGCATTCATGCCGCTGCCGATCATGGAGATGAGATTGGCCACGACCAGTAGCCTCATTCCACGGTGCTGGAACATCTCGCGCATGCTCCACTGTAACCCGGTTACGAGCCGCGACTACCGTCCCATATACTGAGTGAGCAAACATCGCCGCTGAACGCGTGAAATCGACGCTGAATTGCGGCCGCGAAAGGGCATTCCTTGGGGCTGAAGCGTCTGTTCGGAAAGAAAGAAAAGCAGGAACACCGCATCCTGCGCGAGGCCAAGGAGCGCGCCGGCGCCTTGGTCCCTGAATATCACCGGGCGACGCCGGAGTGTCCGCACCCCGAGCGCTGGAGCATGTACGACTCAATGACCGCCGAGCTCGAGGTACTGGAGTTTCTGCGTACTCTGGTGACGACCATCAAGCCGAATCTGGTGGTCGAAACCGGAACGTTTATGGGCGTCAGCACCTTGTGGATCGCCGAGGCCATGCGGCTGAACCGCTTCGGTCGAATCGTCACGTGCGAATACGATCCCAAGGTCTACGAGACGGCCAAGGAGAAGTTTGCCGGGTCGGAGTTCAACGACCTCATCGATCTGCGCAACGAGTCGAGCCTCGAGATGAAGGTGAACGGCACCATCGACCTGTTCTTCAGCGACAGCGATATGCCGATTCGAGAACAGGAGGTGCGGCGCTTCCTGCCGCAGATTTCGCCTTTCGGGTTGATCCTGATGCACGACGCCAGCTCGCACCTGAAGCAGGTTCGTGACGCCGCCCTGAAGATGGAACGCGATGGCCTGATCTCAGTCGTGCTGATGCCGACTCCGCGTGGGCTGGTGGTGGCCCAGAAGCGCGAAGGCCGGAAGTAGCATCTCACTCGGCCCTGTGCGGTATCTCATAGCCTTCGAAGGATAAAAGCAGTAGCATCCTTGCGAATAAAGTTGCAGGCAGCTTCGTGCACGAACCGTGCGCGCGACGGATCACCTTCAGCCCGTTTGCTGTCCGCATTTCTCTTCGAGGTGCAAGATGCGCGTCGTCCATCGCACGTGGTTGGTACTCGTTTGTGTCTTACTGTTTTCGCTTTGCGTCTGGTCACAGAACACCAGCATTGTGATTCCCGCAGGAACTCCGGAAGACAAAGACCTCTCCGCCATTGCCGCCGAGTCTGATACCCAGAAGCGGATCGCGGACTATCAGGAATTCCTGAAGAAATACGCGGATAACAAGGCGGCGATGGCGTACGCGGAATGGCAATTGTCGCAGCAGTATCTTGCCGCCGGCGACACGGCCCAAGCAATGGAGTACGGCAATAAAGCGGTTGAGGCCTATCCCAGCAACCTCGACATCATTATGTCGCAGGCCAGCGTAGCGCAGGCCATGAAAAACAACAGCAAAGTCGTGGACTACGCCGTTCAGGGAGCCGGGGTGTTCCACTCGATCGCCAAGCAAGCCAGGCCGGCGGACGTCGCCGAATCCGACTGGAAGACGCGAATCAACGACGAAGAGAGTTCAGCACAAAACGCCTACGACTTTCTGGAAACTTCAGCTTACAACGCGATCACGTCTGAGCAGGACCCTAACAAGCGCATGACGGAAATCGAAAAGTATACGCCCGCGTTTCCGAAGTCGAAGTTCGACGACCAGATTACTCAGCTCGCGTTGTACAGCCTGCGGCAACTGAACCAGCCCGATCGCGTCATCGCCTATGGAGAGAAAACACTGGCGACGACCCCCGACAGCATTCCGACGTTGCTGATGATGGCCGACGCCTATGCAGGCGATCCTAAAGAAGCGGCGAAGGCGGCTACTTACGCCAACAAAGTGATAACCCTGGTGGGTCCGAATCCGCCGAGCGACGACAAAAACAAGCGATCGTATGCGGGCCTGGCACACACTACGTTGGGCCGTGCTGAACTCAATCAGGAAAAGCTCGTGCCTGCAGTGGCCGACCTGAAAACAGCGGCGAGCCTGTTACAGGACGATCCTCAGGACCAGCAACCCGCGCTTTTTTACCTCGGTTATGCCTACGCCAAGCAGAATCATAAAGCGGACGCTGTGGCGTCGTTACAGAAGGCGGCGGCCATCAGCGGTCCCTATCAGGGGCCCGCGAAAGACATGCTTGCCAAGGTGAGCGCCGCGGGGGCGCCGACGAAAAAATAAAATAACAGTACTTGCTGGCGTTGGTTCGGAGGGACTTCTGGAGCACGGGGTTGTGCGCCGAATTACTTCTTGATGAGCGCGTCAGCGAGCAATTGTGCTTTCTTGGCGAGATTGTAAGCCCGCTCGAAGTCGCCGTCCGTCGTTGCCTTGCGCGATTGCTGCAGGTACGACTGGATCTGGGTCTTCATGGCTTTTTCGTCATCGTTGAGCGACCGGGAAAGGTTTTTCAGGTTGTTCTCGGTGGCATCGACAATCTGTGTGGTCTCTTCTTTCTGCCGGTTGATCGCCTGACTGGGCATTGCGGCAGCGATTGCGGTGTCAGGAGGAGCGGAAGGCCGTAGGCTCGCAACCGTCTGATTGTTGTTCGACGCTGGAGGTGATGCGACCGCCGGTGCTGGCGTATTGACCGGAGGAGTGGTCTTCTTGGCCGTCGAACGGGTAGTCTTCTTGGGCTTGGTTTTGGCGGGCGGCGGCTCTGGCGGCTTTTCTTGTGCGAGAGCGGGAGGTTCCTCGTCGGGGGCAGTCTCGGGGATCTCGTCTGGCAGCGCTACTGCAATGGTGGGAGCGGAGGGACGGGAAAGTACCACGGGCTTCTTCTTGGTACAGGCTTCAACAAACAACAAGCCGAAAACCAGAAGCAAAGTGACGAGTTTGCGCAGAAGGACCATTCAGTTTTTTGCTCGTATCTTCGGTCTACGCCGAATAGCCAGTGAGCTGTAGCAATTCTTTCAGTATATTCGGCTAAGTCAAAATTGATAAGCCCTCGCCGTTTGCAACTATTCATGCCGGATTTGCCGTCAGTTTTATGTGCTGGTCATAACAACACTGTTTTCTTGCGTTTGCGTCCCTGCCAGTGGCAGGAAAAGCCGGAATGTTGTGCCCGAGCCGACTTGCGTCGTGAAGTCGAGAGAGCCGCTGTGCATTTGCAATACGCGATAGCTCATGGCCAGGCCAATGCCGCTTCCTGACTTCTTGGTCGTGAAATACAAATTGAAGACTTTGTCGCGAATCTCCGGCGGTATGCCGCAGCCCTCATCCCGCACTTCAATAGACGCGGCCGCATCGTCACGACGAGCAACAAGGGTCAGGGTCCCGCCGTTGGCCATGGCCTGCAAACCGTTCAAGGTAACGTTCAGCAGGGCTTGCTTCACCAGATCGTGATCGGCCTTGACGGGCAACGCATCAGCTCCCAGTTGGGTCTCGACCTTGACGCCCTGGCGGGAGGCTTCTGGTGAGGCCAGCATAGCGACGTCTTCCACCAGGCGTCGCAGGTCGAATGACGTCAGGCGAAGATCCACGGGACGATTGAAGTCCACCAGCGTCTCCACCACTCGGTCGAGCCGATGAATCTCGCTGCCAATAATGTCCATATGGCGGCGGGTGTCGGGGTCGACTTGGCGCATTTTTTCGCGTAGCAGCTCCAGATGAACGACGATCGCGTTGATAGGGTTCTTCACCTCGTGAGCTACGCCCGAAGTGAGTCGACCGATCGCCGCCAACCGGCGCGAGAGTTCAATCTCATTTTCTATGCGGCGCACCGACTCCGCGTCGCGCATGGTCAGCAGCGCACCGATGCGCTCTCCCCGCTCGGCGATGAAGTCGAGCGCGATCTGAATGCGGTGCCCGTTTTCCAGCTCAATCTCACGCTGCGGGATGGAGTGGTGCAGCGCGAAAGAGTCGAGCACAATGCGCCCCAGCATGTTGGCATCCGTAAAAATCTGATCGACGTCTTTGCCCAGGATCTCTTCCTGGGACAAGCCGATGAATCGCTGGGCCGCGGCGCTCACCAGCACCACATGGTTGCTGCTGGTGAACAAAACCAAGCCGTCCTGCAACGTACCCATGATCTGCTCGAGATTGCCTTTGAGGGCAGAGAAGACTTCCTTCACATCGCGGATCTGCCGGCCCAGGCGGTCGATCTTGGTGTTGACCAGACTGTATTCATCCACCCTTCCGGGATCGGGTTGAGGGTGGGTGTCGGGCACCTCCGCGGTCATCTGGTCGAGGCGGCGTCCAATCGCCTCCAGCGGGCGAAGTGCAATGTTGGAAACAGCGGCCGCCAGCGCCAGTGAAAAAAGAATCGCGATGGCGGAGAGACTCAGAGCACGAGCCAACTGCTGCTGCATTTCGCCGCGCAGCAACACGGTGGAGATTCCCACGCGGATGTTTCCAAAAGGTTGGCCGTCGCCGCGTTGTATAGGGAGGTAAAAATCGTAAACTCGCGGCTCTCCGTAAAGTATCTGGAGTTGGCGGAGAAGGCTGGCGGAGGAAAAGTCGTCGTAGCGCTCGCGAGGTTTCAATTGCGTCCCAACGGCGGCCGTGCTGTGAACGATCGCACGGCCGTTAACATCGGCGATGCCGGCGTCATAGGTGGTATCTGAATAGGACACGATGTTCAGAAGAAGATCACTGAGTTCCTTGTCGTTCTGCAACCGGCTTTCCAGCGCCTGCTGCAATGCCTGTGGGTCATTGACGTCAACATCCAACTGGCGCAGATCGACCGAGGTAGCCTGACGGGCGGCTGCCTGGATTTCCTTAGCCACGAAGTCTGCGCGGTTATCGGCCGCGGTTGTGCTCTCCCTCACCCGGCGTGAGACGTAGACGTAGCAGAACAGTGCTACCAGCACAAACACCATGCCACTAATAGCCAAGACCAACTTAGTTTTTAGGCGGACTCTTACCATGAAAACGCTCGCGACGAGCCTGGCGATGGGGGCATCATAGCAGTAATGGCCTTACGGTTGCAGCGATTGGGAGACACGCCGTGGGCCTGCAACTTGGGCATTGAACCGTGGGACAAGCGTCAATGGCCCCCGATTTCGGACTCCCATGTGCCCGCATGTGCCCGTGGACGCCGTCGCGGTCGCACCCGGGCCGTTGATTTTATGCTAAGGTTTTTCGAGACATTCCTCGGTGTCAAGTCGTCGGGCCAGATCGAGTGCGGGACCAGTTTGCGATGGAAGATGTATCCAGGAACATGGACAAGGAAACCGTGGCCAAACTCCGTGTACTGGCCCATGATTTAAGCAACTCCATCGAAAACGTCATGCAGGCCTCCTATCTGCTGGCCCAGTCCGAGCCGGAGGAGGCCAACCAGAAATGGCTGAAGATGATCGATACGGCTGCGCAGGAAGCCGCCAAGATCAACCGCGAAATCCGCGAGATCCTGCGTTCCCAGAGTTGACTGGGAATCCCCCCGGGCGCCCTTCTGCTGATATTTTCTCCGTTCGCGCTGATGGCGAATTGAGGAGTGGCCGTTAAGACAATTGCGCGGGACGCTTGATTGTGAGCGGCTGCCCGGTCCGACCAGGCAGCCAGTTACGTCAATGGGTGAGGAAAAACGACGGCGTGCAGCTGCCGTTGTCAGGAAATCAGCTTCGCGTCCATCGTGATCTTTGCGTTGAGTACGCGCGATACAGGGCAGCCGGTTTCGGCGGCCTTGGCGGCTTCGTCAAACTTTGCTTTGTCGGCGCCGGGAATCTTGACGGTTACGTCAAGGTGCGAGGAAGTAATGGAGAATCCCGCGTCCGTCTTGTCTAATGTGACCGTCGCGGTGGTATCGATGCTTTCGGCCGTCATTCCGGCGTTGCTCAACTGGGCCGACAGCGCCATGCTGAAACATCCGGCGTGCGCGGCGGCGAGGAGTTCTTCGGGGTTGGTGCCAATGCCGTTTTCAAAACGAGTGCTGAAAGAATATCGCGCGTCCTTAAGGACTCCGCTGGGTGTTGAAACAGTGCCTTTGCCGTCTTTCAGACCACCTGACCAATGGGCGCTGCCTTTGCGTTGCATTTCGTCCTCCTGTGAAGTTGTGGGATACCGCTGGACTCAAATTACACGAAGGGTAGACTTCTTGCGCGCGAGGCAGAAAGATTGCCGCGCTGTCGCTGGGTTATTGCCCTTCGTTCTCCGCCTGGTGTCGTTGGTAAGAGGCTCAGTAGAAGTCAGAACAACTCAAATAAAAACCGCACTGCGGACACGCCAGTTTGCAATGGTTATTTTGCAGCAGACTCGAACAGTTGGGACAGACCTGTATCGTACACACTGCATTGAGCGATCTCCGGTGGCTGGAGTCCGCGGAACTAGTAGTGTCGGCACTCTCCGGCAAATCAGGGTTGGTCACTCGTATTCTAAGATACCAGAGAGCAGGGCATTCTGGCACGAAAGTAACCTTGTTTCCTGGAACCTGGGCCAATAGTAACTAGACTTGCACGCTGAAGGACATGTACTCCTGTGCCTCAACCTGATAACAATCGCAAGATGGCTCTTGGCTTCACTTCTATAATGCAAGAAGGCGCTATACAGTCTCATGCCATTATATTCGGGCGTTTTCGATCAGGGTTGGGGTTCATTCCGTTCATGCCGTCTAAGGTGCAATCGCCTTGGAAAGCGTCAGGTTGACCATTGTTAGTAACCTTAGCAATGATTACCTTCCCAGCGCCCGCGTGCACCGTTGATTACTGGAGTTTCTGAAGGGTTTCCGCACTATTTTGCGAAACATTAGCTTGATTGCCCAATTCGCCTAAGGAGAATGCGAACCGTGAAAAAAGTGTTCGTCGGAGCTTTTGCAAGTTTGATGCTGGCTGGTGCTATTACCGCAGTCAGCGGAGCGCCAACCCATACGACACCTGGAGTGATCGTCCTTGTTGGCGAAGGTTCGGCGCCAATTCCCTTAGCGCCGACAACAGAAATCGAAACCAGCGATAGGCCGTCGCTGGGAAAATAAACCCCACTAGAGCCCCCTTGTGGCTCAGGAGAAATGATCATGAAAAAGTGTTTGCTCGTATCTATCTTCACTCTCGCCATATTAGCCGTGACAACGGGACTAGTCGGTTCTCAGCTTGCACGCGTCCAATCGAGGCACAATTTGCAGATCGCGGGCGATGGAACGGGACCGATCCCGACGTGCCGCCCGGGCACCAACTGCAACCCGGATGACCAACTGCGTCAGACTGCGGGCGATGGAACGGGGCCGATCCCGACGTGTCGCCCCGGCACCAATTGCAACCCGGATGACCAGGTGAAGCAGATTGCGGGCGATGGAACGGGACCGATCCCGACGTGTCGCCCCGGCACCAATTGCAACCCGGATGACCAGGTGAAGCAGATTGCGGGCGATGGAACGGGACCGATCCCGACGTGTCGTCCGGGCACCAACTGCAACCCGGATGATCAACTGCGCCAGATTGCGGGCGATGGAACGGGACCGATCCCGACGTGCCGTCCGGGCACCAACTGCAACCCGGATGATCAGCTGCGCCAGATTGCGGGCGATGGTACGGGGCCGATCCCGACGTGCCGTCCGGGCACCAACTGCAACCCGGATGATCAGCTGCGCCAGATTGCGGGCGATGGTACGGGGCCGATCCCGACGTGCCGTCCGGGCACCAACTGCAACCCGGATGATCAGCTGCGCCAGATTGCGGGCGATGGAACGGGGCCGATCCCGACGTGCCGTCCGGGCACCAACTGCAACCCGGATGATCAGCTGCGCCAGATCGCGGGCGATGGAACGGGGCCGATCCCGACGTGTCGCCCCGGCACCAATTGCAACCCGGATGACCAGGTGAAGCAGATAGCGGGCGATGGAACGGGGCCGATCCCGACGTGCCGTCCGGGCACCAATTGCAACCCGGATGATCAACTGCGTCAGATCGCGGGCGATGGAACGGGACCGATCCCGACGTGTCGTCCGGGCACCAACTGCAACCCGGATGACCAACTGCGTCAGATTGCGGGCGATGGAACGGGGCCGATCCCGACGTGCCGTCCGGGCACCAATTGCAACCCGGATGATCAACTGCGTCAGATCGCGGGCGATGGAACGGGACCGATCCCGACGTGCCGTCCGGGCACCAACTGCAACCCGGATGATCAGCTGCGCCAGATCGCGGGCGATGGTACGGGGCCGATCCCGACGTGCCGTCCGGGCACCAACTGCAACCCGGATGATCAGCTGCGCCAGATCGCGGGCGATGGTACGGGGCCGATCCCGACGTGCCGTCCGGGCACCAACTGCAACCCGGATGATCAGCTGCGCCAGATTGCGGGCGATGGTACGGGGCCGATCCCGACGTGCCGTCCGGGCACCAACTGCAACCCGGATGATCAGCTGCGCCAGATCGCGGGCGATGGAACGGGGCCGATCCCGACGTGTCGCCCCGGCACCAATTGCAACCCGGATGACCAGGTGAAGCAGATAGCGGGCGATGGAACGGGGCCGATCCCGACGTGCCGTCCGGGCACCAATTGCAACCCGGATGATCAACTGCGTCAGATCGCGGGCGATGGAACGGGACCGATCCCGACGTGTCGTCCGGGCACCAACTGCAACCCGGATGACCAACTGCGTCAGATTGCGGGCGATGGAACGGGGCCGATCCCGACTTGCCGTCCGGGCACCAATTGCAACCCGGATGATCAACTGCGTCAGATCGCGGGCGATGGAACGGGACCGATCCCGACTTGCCGTCCCGGAACTAACTGCAACCCGGATGATCAACTGCGTCAGATCGCGGGCGATGGAACGGGACCGATCCCGACTTGCCGTCCCGGAACTAACTGCAACCCGGATGATCAACTGCGTCAGATCGCGGGCGATGGAACGGGACCGATCCCGACGTGTCGTCCGGGCACCAACTGTAACCCGGATGATCAACTGCAGCAGATTGCAGCTCAGGCCGGTGACATGCGCGTGAAGTTCGAAGGACGGTTTGGGAACAACCAGATAGGTCTTGCTGAACTGTCCTGATCGTGCCAGATCGACTGGCCCAAAAAGGGAATAGTTATGACCCAAAAGAGGCGATTATAGATAAAGTCTGCGACTTTGACGGTTGCAAAAGCCAGAATTAACAAATGATCTTGTTTCGCGCGGCCATCGGCTATACCATTGAGTTGCTGCCATGCGAGTCAACACGATTGATTACGTGCTCTGGTGTCTCACGCCCATCTTCATGACGGCGATTGTGGCATCGATGTACCGGCGCGGACTGCATCGCCAATTCCCGTTCTTCTTCAACTACGCTCTGTTCCAAATCGTGACGTTCACAGTGGAGTTTTCGCTCCACAAGTGGGTCAACTATTACTACGTTTATTGGACGTTCACCGCGCTTAGCGTCATCGTGACCTTCGCGGTCTTGCAGGAGATTTTCAAGGACGCATTCCGGCCCTATGAGGCCCTCCGCGATTTGAGCGTGATTCTGTTTCGCTGGTGTGCGCTGGTAATCCTGCTGGTTGGCGGAATGTGGGCAGTCACCTCGTGGCAGGCAAGCCAGATAGACAATGTCACGAATGCGATCCTCTTGATCGACCGCACGATGCGCATGATGCAGTGCGGGCTGGTTTTCTTCATGTTGCTGTTCAGCGAGTATCTGGGAATTTCCCGGCGAAATGTGCTGTTCGGAATTTCCGTCGGGTTCGGGTTCTTTGCTGCCGTCCACATGCTGGTCGCGGCCGCGTTGGCTCATCACACTATCTTCTCGAGGCATGTGCTGAGCACGATCAGCGCCCTTGCTTACACCACGACAATGCTGGTTTGGCTGGCATACACGGCGCTCCCCATGAAGGAGCGCGGTGCTGTTAAGGCCGCAGCCGCTGCATCGCAAAAATGGGACTATGCGCTGGAAGATGCGCGCAACGCGGCTCCGGTGGAGAGCCTCTTAGACAACATGGACCAGACGGTTGAGCGCTTGCTCTATCACCGGCATTCGGAGGCTAAAGCCGTAGTCGCTACTCGTCGCTGACAACCCCCCTTGGTTGGATCACTGCCGCCTCTTGTGGCGGTTTTGCTTTTTGCAGGAGATCAACCACGATCTGCTTGCGAGCGTTCGGCTCCGGTTCGAGGGCAGCGTTTCGTCCTGGGGGCGCGATCGCCTCTGTCCTAGACTGGCGTCTGAGTCTTTCGCGGTGGATTGAAGAACGGCAACTGGCGCACTGTCGCGGTTGCGCGGTGCCGCACTGCTTCGACAGTCAATTCGATTTGCAGCTTGCTGCCCGACTTGGCATGCTCGGGTTCAACGCTGGCCAGCGCAATCAATTGCTTCAACAGCGGAGACCACGTAGTCGAGGTTGCTTTCCCTACTTGATCGCGTGCGCGGTAAACAGGCACTGGGACGCGCGATGCCGTTGCCGGAGTCTGCGGCGGAAGCCCGGCATCATCGAACAAAGTCTCCACCTCGTTCCAATCGATTTCCAATCCCACCAGCACGCGTTCCGGCCCGCGCTTATTTTCTTTCATCAGGGCCGGCTTTCCGATGAAATTATCTTTCTCCAGATGCACCAGCTTGCCCAGCCCAATCTCGTACGGCGTGTACTTCTGCGACGCAATCAGCGCCTTCTTGCAACTCGCGTAATCGACGTCGGCCAGAATGAGCCCAGCCTCAATGCGTGCCACGTCAAGCGCGAGCATGCCAGTGGGATGAATATCGAACCCGCGTCCCGCTTCCATCAGTGCGTCCCACACCTTGACGGCATCCTGCCAAGGGATCCAAATCTCGTACCCAAGGTCGCCGGTGTATCCGGTCCGCGAGATGTCTACAGGCACTCCGGCAATCCTCCCGCTCGTCTTGCGGAAGTACTTCAAGTTCTCGATATCAGCTTCCGCCACACTTTTCAGCAATCTGCCTGATGTCGGACCCTGTAGCGCTAACGCCGCCAGTTGTTCGGTGATGTCCTCGATCTGAACGTCGAAGCCGATCGAGTTCTGCCGCAACCACCGCAAGTTGGGATCGGCGGCGGTCCAGCGGTAGCAGTTTTCTTCGAGGCGCGTGATAGTCCCGTCGTCGATGACCTTACCGTCCTCATCGCACCAGCAGCAATAGATGACCTGGTTGACCCCGACCTTGTTGATGTCGCGCGCCAGCAGGCGGTTGACGAAGCGCGTAGCATCGGGCCCGGTGATCAGGTATTTGAACAGTGGTGTGACATCGATGAGCGCGGCCGCGTTGCGAATCGCGTTGTATTCGTGCTCATGGTGCGTCTCGTAAACGCTGACCGCGTAGAAGCCCGACCACTCGCGATAGTTCAGGCTGGTGCATAGGGGGAGCGTGCGTTCATGGACCGCTGTACCGATAGGCAATTGAATTCCTCGCAGCAGTGGATCAGCGCGGATTATAGCGGCGCCCGTGAGGTGGCGGCAAGGACACATGAACGCCAACACTGAATCGCTCCATATTCGTCGCGCTACAGACAAACCCTCTGCGCGCCATTTAGAATGGCGCTTCCTTAATTGCGCTGCACCTTCATTTCGCAAGGACCCTATGGCTTCCAACGCATCCGGAAAATACGACGCCATCGTAATTGGCGGCGGACACAACGGGCTTGTCAACGCCGCTTACCTGGCGAGAGCAGGGAAGAAAGTTCTTGTGCTCGAGCGCCGTCACATTCTCGGTGGTGCCGCCTGCACCGAGGAAATTTTTCCCGGCTTCAAATTTTCTGTCTGCTCCTATGTCGTTTCACTGCTGCGGCCCGAGATCATTCGCGAGCTCGATCTGCCGCGTCACGGGCTTGAGATTCTCCCGCTCGACGGAACATTCACTCCGATGCCCAACGGCGACTATCTCTGGCGCGTCAACGACCACGGACAGACACGCCGCGAAATTGCGCGCCACTCCAAATTCGACGCCGAAGCCTATGAGGAATTCGGCAAAGCGATGTTGCAGATGTGCCGCTTCGTGAAGCCGATCCTCGCGATGGTGCCGCCCGACCCCACGACGCTCAATCCCAAAGACCTGATGAAGCTGCTCTTCCTGGGCCGCCGTTTCAAAGACCTCAAGGGCGAAGACAAATACAACCAGGTGCAGCTCATGACCATGAGCGCCATCGATTTCCTCGACCAGTGGTTCGAGACCGACGTGCTCAAGGCCACGATGTCGGCCTCGGGAATTATTGGCACATTTCTCGGTGTGCGCTCGCCCGGTACCGCCTATGTCCTCCTCCACCATTACATGGGAGAGATCGACGGAGCATTTCGCGCCTGGGGATTTGCGCGCGGCGGGACCGGTGCCATCTCCAACGCCATAGCTGGCGCGGCCGGCGAAGCTGGCGTGGAAATCAAAACCCAAGTAGCGATTGCGCAGATCCTGGTCAAAGACGGCAAGGCAGTCGGCGTAGCGACCACCGCCGGCGACGAGTACTATGCGCCTGTCATTTCGTCGAGCGTAGATCCCAACCTGACGTTCCTGCAGATGATCGACGCCCAGCATTTGCCCGACGATTTCCGTCAGGAAGTGAAGCGCTACAAATTCCGCGGCTCGTCCGGCAAAGTGAACCTCGCACTCGACGCGTTGCCCAACTTCACCTGCCTGCCAGGAGCAGGGAAGCACTTGCGCGGGGCAATCTCGATTTCACCCAGCGTCGATTACATGGAGCGCGCCTACGACGACGCCAAGTACGGCCGCTACTCGCGCCGCCCCTACATCGACATGGTGATTCCCAGCCTCACTGATCCATCCGTCGCGCCTCCGGGCAAGCATGTGATGTCATGTTTCGTGCAGTACGCGCCCTACAAGCTGAAAGAAGGCACGTGGGACGAGAAGAAGGAGGAGTTCGGCGACAACGTCATCAACACCATCGCCGAATTCGCTCCCAACATCAAAGACATCATCGTCGGCCGGCAAGTGGTCACGCCGCTCGACCTCGAACGCGAGTGGGGGCTGACCGAAGGCAACATCTTCCAGGGCGAACTCACGCTTGAGCAACTGTTCTTCCTGCGTCCCGTCCCGGGCTACGCGCAATACAAAACGCCCATTAAGAACCTGTGGATGTGCGGCTCAGCCACGCATCCCGGCGGCGGAATCATGGGTGCCAACGGCCGACTAGCCGCCCAGGAAATCCTGAAGCATTCGAAGGGAAGCAAGTAGGCCATGGCCGAGACTCGCGACGTAGTTATCATCGGTGGTGGACATAATGGATTGATCGCGGCCTTTTACCTCGCCAAGGCCGGATTCAAACCGCTAATCCTAGAATGCCGTTCGCAAGTGGGTGGATGCGCCATCACCAGCGAATTTCATCCGGGGTTCCGCTGCTCCACTCTGGCGCACGCCACCGGACCAGTGCTCCCTGAAATCGTCGCGGACATGAAACTCGCGAGCCACGGCCTGCGCACCTATATCCCTGACGTGCGCGTGCTGTCACTCGCTCCGTCGGGGCAAAACCTCGCGCTTTATTCCGACACCGGCCTCACGCAGCTGGAGATTGCGAAATTCTCCACCAGGGAAGCGGCCAACTACGCGGAGTTCCAGAAAGCTCTAGCCAACATCGCCGTCGTCATCGATCACCTGATGCAGATGACGCCGCCCGACATCGACGACCCCGCGTCCGCCAACGTCTGGGACCTGCTGATGACCGGCCGCAAAATTCGCGGCCTAAGCGACAAAGATTTGTATCGTCTCTTCCGCTGGGCGCCGATGGCTGTCGCCGACCTGGTCGCGGAGTGGTTCGAGAACGAGCTGCTGCGCGGAACCATTGCAGCGCAGGGTATCTTCGGCACGTTTCTCGGCCCTTGGTCGGCTGGCTCCGGCGCGTCGCTCTTGCTGCGCGCCGCCTCTGATGGAAACCCCGCGGGTGGAGCGACCTATGTGATGGGTGGAACCGGCGCGCTCACCACCGCGATGGCGATCGCGGTGCAGGCCGCCGGCGTCGAAATTCACACCAATGCTGAGGTTGCGCAGATCAAGGTGACAGACGGCAAGGCCGTAGGGGTCGTGCTGAGCAATGGCGACGAGATAGACACGCGCGCTGTTGTCTCAAATGCCGACCCCAAGCGCACGCTGCTCGGCATGGTCGATCCGCAGCATCTTGCGCCCAGCTTCCTGCAACGCCTGCAGCATTACCGCATGAACGGCACTGTCGCCAAGGTGAACCTCGCACTCAACGGTTTGCCTTCGTTCATGGGCGTCGGCGGAAACGCTTCGCTCCTGGGCGGCCGCACCCAGGTCTCGCCCGAAGTGGATTACCTCGAGCACGCCTTCGATGCTTCAAAGTACGGGGAGTTCTCGCAGCATCCTTATCTCGAAGCGACGATTCCCACACTGCTCGATGCTTCGCTCGCGCCCGCCGGCAAGCACGTGATGTCGATCTACATGCAGTACGCGCCCTACAAACTTCGCGATACCGACTGGGATTCGCAGCGTGACGCTCTGGGTGATGTCGTGGTCAAAACCCTTGCTGAATATGCTCCCGACCTGCCCGGCAAGATTGAAGCCCGCGAGGTCATCACGCCCAAAGACCTTGAGCAGGCCTATGGCCTCACCGGCGGACACATCTTCCACGGCGAACTGGCGCTTGACCAGCTCTTCACCATGCGTCCTCTGCTGGATTGGGCGCAGTATCGCACGCCCGTCGCAGGCCTGTATTTATGCGGCTCCGGCACGCATCCCGGAAATGGCTTGACCGGTGGTTCCGGCTCCAATGCCGCGAGGGAGATCGTCAAGGGGCTGAGAAAACGCTGACGTACCGTGTCCCGAATCTAGAGCCGCTGAGCGGCTACACCCGGCCGCCTATTCCTGCGCCCCTCGCTTCAAATCCGCCGCCAGCAGCCGGTGAAACAAATGTTCCCCTGCCTCGCGCCGTACCGACAACCGTCCTGCTCCATATGCTCGCGAATGTAATCCCCGCTGTACCGACTCGCAGATCCCCACGTCTTCGTCATTGACCCGCTCACCCACTGCGATGCTCTGACGATTGCGTTCGGCGGCCGCTTCGCTCACATCGTCAAAATAAAAATCGAAGATCACCGTGCAGCGGTCCACGCCGTCAGGCAGGACGAGGTTCGTGTCCATGTATCCCCGGTAAAGATTGATCATGAAGTTGGGATACTGCCAGAAGTACCACGCGCGATTACCCTGCCGGGTCGCCGAAGTCGCTGCATCGACTTCGGACGAAACCATTGGACTCGATTGCAAGCAATAGCGGTCTTCGTTCTCAATTGTGTACTGCTTGTACTCGAGCACGCTGTTGAGCGCCTTGTGCAGATGGGGGACGTGGTAACCGCCGTCGAGATAGTTATCGACGAAGACCTTCCAATTACATCCCATCGAATAGACGCGACGCTCGAAAAACTTCACACTAGAAATCTCAAGAGGCGTCACTCGCGCGACGAGTCCGCCCAGAAAATCCGTCAGCAGCGCAGCACGCGGATCGAGGTTCACGAATACGAACTGCTCCCACGCCGCGCAATGAACGGCGACCAGCCCGTTCTTTGCCCGATCGAAATTGCACACGCCTTCAAACTCCGGTGCGCCCTTCAACGACCCATCAAGTCCGTAGCTCCAGCCGTGATACGGACAGCGAAATATCGTCGCATCGCCTTCAGCCTCTTGAACCACGGCCGCAGCATGATGCCGGCAAACGTTGTAAAAGGCGCGCAGTTCACTATCCGCCGTCCGCACAATGACCAACGGCTCGCCTGCAAGTTGCGTCGTGACAAATTGTCCGGGCCGCTGCAACTGGTCAAGTCGCGCCACCACCTGCCACGTCCCGCCGAAGACGTACTCCCGCTCTAGTTGCGCGATGCGCTCGTCTACATACCATGGAGCGGGAATGGCATGAGCCTCCGCTAGCGGGCTCCGGTCATTGTAGGATTGCAGGATTTCGTGCAGCGGCAAGTCCATTGGGCCTCCCAGGATGCTCGCGGGAGGCCATGATAACAGGCGCGCCGTAGCGAGTTAAGCCTGCTGGGGAGCCCCAATTGCGCCGCGCAGCACGGTTACGAACTGGTCGATCATCTGGTCTCGGTTGCCGTTCAAGGCAGCAGCGCGATGAAAGAGTTCCGGATCGATTTCCTCGGTCAGCAGAAAGTCGTGCATGTGTTCGAAGCTGCACTCCAACATTTTCTTGATGAGCGATTGATCGACATCGGTGCGGACCTCGCCGCGATCGACCCCCATCTGCACAAATGCCGCCATCCCCAGCGGGTCCTCGCTGGCAACAAAACTGACAATTCGTTTCTTCAGCGCAAGATCCGATCCGTAATTGCCAAGCAGAACGACGCGATAGGGAATGCGATATCTCTCCAGGAACTGCGGGGCCAGCGACAGGCGATGGCGCACGACCGCAAAGAAACCGGCCTCCCTGACTTCCGGCGGGACATCGAGATAAGGCGGCAACGACCGCAGCGCTGACTTGTAGGCCTCGAAGAACAGTCCATCTTTGCTGCCGAAGTGCTGGAACACCGATCCCTTGGCAATGCCCAGCTGGTTCGCCATTTCGCCCATGTGGGCCGCCTCGTAACCGTTTTCGGCGAAGTGACGCATCGCGGTATCGAGGATGAGCGAGCGCTTCTGGACAGAGCGCTTCAGGGGCGCCTGCACAATGGTTGCGCCGTCGTTCATCGTGTGGTCGGACATACGAACTCCTATGGCCTTGCGATGAGAGTGACTACAGCCTTGACTTTCCGCGGGCCCCAGTTGCGGCGCGCATCCGCTGACGTAGCATGCGCGCTTTCGTGCTTGCGCGAATCATAAACTATTTTCACCGGACCGCGATACGATTGCCGAAATAATCGCTGGACGTGGCAAAACTACGCCCATAGGAGCAACCGCGTGCGCCATTCGAGCAGGCGAACTGCCACGGCATCACGGCACCTGGCATCCTCCAAAGTCACAATAAGGTTGACGCAGCGCGACGGGCGTGTTTCCTTGTCGGAATGCACTCTGAAGCCCTCCAAATCGAAGTTGCGCAGGCTACGCCCGCCGACGTAGGCGCTATCGCCCCCTTGTTTGATGCCTATCGTCAGTTTTACAAGAAGCCGTCGAACCAGGAGGCGGCGCGCCGTTTCCTGTTCGCTCGCCTGAGCAAAGGCGAGTCGGTACTCTTCCTCGCCCGTCAGCAGCGCGATGCCGTCGGATTCGTGCACCTCTATCCTGTGTTCTCCTCAACCAACCTCACGCGCCAGTGGATCCTCAACGACCTGTATGTCGCTCCGGAAGCGCGCAAGCATGGCGTTGCCAACGCGCTGATGGATCGCGCCCGCCAGTTCGCCGAGAGCACGCAGGCCGACGGACTGATGCTCGAGACCGCCACCAGCAATCTCACTGCGCAACGGCTCTACGAACGCCTCGGCTGGAAGCGCGACGAAGAGTTCTACCGTTACTTCCTGGCGGTCTGAGCTCTAGCGCGTTTACAATCCGGAGCCCCGGGACCGCAGACGTGTCGTTCCTTCGTTCGTCCGTATGAAACAATCCTCCCCATCCATGAACGCCACGTTGCCAGGACAACCACCCGACTCGCCGCAGCCCAAGCGCGTTCTCGGCTTTCGCGACCTCGTCATGTTCTACGTGGTCACCACGCTCAGCTTGCGGTGGATTCCCGTTGCCGCCAGCGTCGGTCCCAGTTCGATCGTCATCTGGATGGTGGGCCTGCTCACCATCTTCATTCCGCTGGCGCTGTGCGTCATGGAGCTCTCCTCGCGCTATCCGCAAGAGGGCGGCCTCTACCTCTGGACCAAGCGCGCGTTCGGCGACTTCCCGGCGTTCCTCACTGGCTGGATTTACTGGACCAGCAACCTCCCATACTTCCCCGCCGTGCTCTATTTCGCCGCCAGCAACGCGCTTTACATCGGAGGCACACGCTGGAACGCCTGGCAGCGCAGTCCGTTGTACTTCATTGCGTTTTCCTTTTTCGGAGTCGGCCTCGCGCTCGCGCTCAATGTGGTTGGCCTCAACATCGGCAAATGGCTCAGTAATATCGGCTCGCAGGGCACTTGGATTCCGGTCGGGTTGTTGTGTGCCGTCGCTTTGGTAGCCTGGGTGAAATTCGGCTCTGCTACCAGCTTCGACGCGGCCAGCATGACGCCCTCGCTGAACCCGGGCATATTCGGCGTGTGGGCAACGCTCCTTTACGCCTTTAGCGGCGCCGAGGCCGCGTCGTTCATGGGCGATGAAATCAAGGACGCGCGCCGCATCCTTCCACGCGCCCTGATCGTTGCGGGCTTCGTCATCACCGCCGGCTACATTCTCGGGACGGTCGCGATCCTGGTCGCGTTGCCGACCTCACAGGTCAACGGCATGGAAGGCATCATGCAAGCCATCACCAGCGCTGCTGCGCGCGTGGGGTGGTATGGCATCGGCCCCGCCGTCGCGCTGCTGATTTGTCTCGCCAACCTCGGAGGAGTGGGCGCCTACCTGGCCGCTCTCGCGCGCATTCCGTTTGTGGTCGGAATCGACCGCTACCTGCCGCCCGCCTTCGGACGCGTGCATCCGAAATGGGGAACACCCGCAGTGTCGCTGGTTACGCAGGCGGTGTGCTGCATAGTCTTCATCCTGCTTGGACAGGCGGGCAGCACGGTTCACGGGGCCTATCAGGTGCTGGTCACCATGACCATCATCACCAACTTCGTGCCCTACCTGTTCATGTTTGCTGCGCTGATCCGTCTCCAGCGTGAGCCTGTCGAGTCCGGGGTGGTTCGCGTTCCCGGCGGCAAAGCCGTTGCTACCGCACTCGCGCTCGTCGGCATGGTCACAACCTTCCTGGTCATCATTGCTTCGGTCGTACCCGATCCGAGCGAGCCGAACAAAGTGCTGGCAGTGGGGAAGGTCGTGTTCTTCAGCGTGCTGCTAATCGGCGGAGGAATGCTGCTGTACGCGTCAGGGAAGCGCAGGGCGAGAAACGCGGAGATCGGCCCGTGACCTGGTGCTCAGGGGATATTGCATGAGGATACGGCCTGACTCGAGCCGCCGTGGCGAACGATCCCGCGTCAGGGCACGACTTCAGTCGCACCGATTCGCGCAGTTTGAGTTCCGGGCTTTAGCCCCTGCGCCTCTAGCCGCCGCAAATACAATGAACTATGCGTGTACTCCTCCGCTGCATTCACCGATCCCGCTTTGACGGGGTTGTTGTGAATGTACAAACGATGCACGGCCAAGCTCCTTCATCCTTGATCTGCACGTCCGAAAATCCCGCTGCCAGATCTCGCCGAGGAATCCCAGTTCCTTCTTTGCCCGAAACGAGAAGCCGCCCTTGATCAATTGCATCGCTTTCTCGATCGTCATTTCGCGGCTTACCGTGACCAACAAATGGACATGGTTCGGCATGACGACGAATTCGCGTACCCTGAACTTCCCTTCTCGCACGTAGCCGCGAAGCACGTCGATGAAAAGCCCGGCCATGCGGTCGGATTGCAGTAATGTTTGGCCACTGCGGTTCTGCTGGTGGCGAAAAAAGCTCTCGCCTCTTGCGCCGACGATGGTCTCGAAGGTCTTGACACGACCAGGGGCCGAAGCCCTTTCCGACTTGCGCCCGTCATCGGCACGACTAAAGTCATGCCCTGACGCCAGCGTCCGTTGGGATTACAGCCACAATCTAAGTCACGTCAGGAGGGCTCGCAGTGATGGAGGTCACCCGTCCTGGTACAATACGCGATTCTGCCCTATCGCCTTACCCCGCCTGCCGTCCCCGCTTCGCGGTAACTGACTTCCCCAGCATTGTCGCTAGCACCTTCTTGTCCACATCCGTCAGTTTCTTGATGTAGAGGCAGCCCTTGCCGGTCGTGTGCTTACCGAGCTTTGCCAGCAGCTTCTCAGCGCCGCTGAACCCAATCGCACCGTATAGTACACTCGCGGCTTTACGAGGCGAAAATCCGATCAGCGGCATGTCTCCCTCACGTCCGCTCTCGTACTTGTAATGGGTACTTCCGAAGCCGATGATCGACGGCCCCCACATCTTCGGCTTCTCGCCCGACGCGCTCTGCATCAACTTAACGAGCGCCTTGGCGTCTGCTCGCTTGGCCTCGTCCGTGATGGCCTCGATGAATGCCGCGACACTTACTTCAGTGGGCTTAGTCTTGTTCTCCGCCATTCTCACCGCCTCCGTGTCCTCGACAGGCTAACATTGCTTGCAGAGCGGTTCCTAGTCGGAAAACAGTCCGCCTCGCCACTGCAAATGGGTGTGTTCGGCCCATTCCAGTTCTCAGGTGTGCCCTGCTGCGGCGCTATAATAACCAATAAGTCCGGAGGGTTCCTCAACTTTATGACCGCAAACAACGGCAGTAACGGCAATGGTACGAGTGTCCTGAAGCCCCGCGCTGAGTGGATCACCAGGCGCCGAGATGAGGTCGCGCGGAGCGGCGACACCAACATGTCTCAGATGCACTTTGCGCGCAAGGGCCTGCTCACTGAAGAGATGGTCTTCGTTGCCGAACGCGAAAAAGTCGCGCCCGAGCTTATCCGTGACGAAGTGGCCGTCGGTCGCATGATCATCCCGGCCAACATCAACCACCCTGAGTTGGAGCCGATGGCCATCGGCATCGAGTCGCGCTGCAAGATCAATTCCAACATTGGCAACTCGGCCATCACCAGCAATGTTGACGAAGAGCTGAAGAAGCTGCACACCTCGGTGCATTATGGCGCCGACACGGTGATGGACCTCTCCACCGGCGGCGGCATTCACGAAATTCGCGAAGCCATTCTGCGGCACTCGCCTGTGCCCATCGGCACCGTGCCGATTTACGAGGCGGTCTCGCGCGTGAAGCGCATTGAAGACCTCGACATCAACGTCATGCTCGAAGTGATTGAAGAACAGGCTGAGCAAGGCGTGGACTACATGACCATCCACGCCGGCGTGCTGGTCGAGTATTTGCCCATGATCACCAGCCGCATCACCGGTATTGTGAGCCGCGGCGGCGCGATCCTGGCGCAGTGGATGGCACATCACCACAAACAGAATTTCCTCTATGAGCACTTCGACGAGATCACAAAGATCCTTGCCAAGCATGACGTGAGCTACTCGCTCGGCGACGGCCTCCGTCCTGGCTGTATTGCTGATGCAAGCGACGCAGCTCAGTTCGCCGAACTCAAAACGCTGGGCGAGCTGACGACGAAGGCTTGGCAACGCGATGTGCAAGTCATGATCGAAGGCCCCGGGCACGTGCCGCTCGACAAGATCAAAGAGCAAGTGGAGAAGGAAGTCGAGCTTTGCCACGGCGCGCCGTTCTACACGCTGGGCCCGCTGGTAATCGACATCGCTCCCGGTTACGACCACATTACCTCGGCCATTGGTGCGGCAATGATCGGCTGGCATGGCGCGTCGATGCTGTGCTATGTCACGCCGAAAGAGCACCTCGGACTACCCAACGATAAAGACGTGAAAGACGGCATCATCGCCTACAAGATCGCGGCGCACGCTGCCGACGTAGCTCGTCATCGCCCCGGTGCGCAGGACCGCGACAACGCCATCAGCTACGCCCGCTACACCTTTGACTGGGACAAGCAGTTCGAGTTGTCGCTCGATCCCGAGACCGCCCGCGCCATGCACGACGAAACGCTGCCTGACGCGTATTACAAAGAGGCGGCGTTCTGCTCCATGTGTGGTCCGAAATTCTGCTCGATGAATTATTCGGCGAAGGTGGACGAGTACAACAAACAGGTTCATGGCGTGGAGAAGAAAGATTACTCGGAGCTGATCAACAAGCTGGTAGCGATTAAATAGCGAATCGGGAACTGGGAACTGCGTGCCCCATCTTTTCCCGTCCTTTGGGAAAGGGTGGGATCGAGAGTGTTTCGTTAATCGCGAGGAACCAATTACCAGCTACCAGTTACCTCCTCCCCCCTTTGCTACACTCAATTCGTGACCCGAATCCGACGCAACGCCTGGATTTGCGCCTGCGCCTCAGGCGTTCTGCAGGTCCTGATCTTCCCTAAACCCGCGCTTTATTTCTTGAGCTGGGTCGCGCTCGCGCCTCTGATTTACGCCGTACTCCAATGCCGCAACCAGGACGCGCTTCTCACCATGGTCGAAGACGGCAAATGGTTCGCGCCGGCGACCGCTTGGCAGGGGTTCCTGCTCGGCTATGCCAGCGGCATCATCTGGTATCTCGGCAGTTGCTACTGGGTCTACCACACGATGCATCTGTATGGTGGGCTCAACGCTCCCACCTCCGTCATCATTCTGTTTTTGTTTGCGCTCTATCTCGGTCTGTACCACGGGCTTTTCGGATTGCTGCTAGCCCTGATCGCGCGCCGTCGCAATGGCTACAGCCTGCGCGCGCTGGTGTTCGCTCCCTTTGCGTGGGTCGCAGTGGAACTCGCGCGCTCTTACATCACCGGATTTCCCTGGGACCTGCTGGGCACCACGCAGATCGACAACATTCCGTTGTCGCGCATCGCCACGGTGACCGGCGTTTACGGTATCTCGTTTGAGATTGCGCTGGTGAACACGGCGGTCGCAGCGGCCTTCCTGGTTCCGCGCGCGCGCCGCAACACTTTGCTCGCCGCATCACTCGCGTCGGCGCTCGTGCTTCATGCGGGCAAGTATGTTCCCAGCCCTGTACCGATAGGCAATCGCGACGTCACGCTAGTGCAATCGAACATCCCGATCCTGGACTCCGATGCGTGGACGCTCGACTACCTGCAACAGACGCTTGGCGAACTGCGCGAGCTGAGCGTTCGTCCACAAAATGCGAAGCCGAAATCGCCCGGACTGATCATCTGGCCTGAGTCTCCGGCGCCCTTCTTCGTCACTGATCTTCACCTGCGGAGTACTCTCGGTGAACTTGCGCGCTCGACGGATTCCTACATCATCACCGGGTCGATGGGCATTGATCACGCTGGCGATCGCAATCGGCCGCCGGACATCTTCAACTCAGCTGCGCTGATCGCACCCAGCGGGGAGTGGATCGCGCGCTACGACAAAATCCATCTGGTACCGTTCGGCGAATTCATTCCATTCGAGAATCTCATCGCCTTCGTCAAGCCGCTCACCCGCGAGATCGGCACCTTCGCTCGCGGCCGCAGTCGTGTGCCACTCGATGCCGGGAACATGAAGGTGGGAATCTTCATCTGTTACGAGTCGGTCTTCCCCAACGAGGTACGGCAGTTCGCGCTTAACGGCGCAGAAGTGTTCATCAATGTCTCCAACGACGGATGGTACGGCGACTCGTCCGCACCCTTGCAGCACCTGAACATGGCGCGCATGCGCTCCGTGGAAAACGAGCGATGGCTGCTGCGCGACACTAACACTGGAGTCACCACTGTGATCGATCCTTACGGACGCATGGTGGCGCAGGGTCCGCGTAACCAGCGCACTTCGTTACAGGCCGCGTATTCGTTGGTGGAAACGACCACGTTCTACACTCGCCACGGCGACTGGTTCCCGTTCATCTGTGCGATAATCACTTTGGCCGGTGTGGTGTTGCGCTTCCGCGAACCTGCGGAAGTGATGCAACCCGCGCCGGTTTAGAGAGGTTTCTCACACCCCATGGTCGAAGAGCTAGAACAGGAATTCTCCGCACTCCGCGACAAGGTCCACGACCTTCAGGAGTATCTTTGACGCGCCCAAGCTGCGCGAAAAACTGAGCGAGATCGAAAAGCAAACCGCCGATCCCACGCTCTGGTCTAATCCCGAAAAATCTCAACTGGTGATGCGGGAGAAGAAGCGGCTGGAATCCGCGCTCAACACTGAGTCGGAACTCGCCCGCCGCTCCGGCGACATCGCCGCCTATTTCGAACTGGCACAGGAAGGCGAAAGCGTTTCGGCGGATTTGCGTCGTGAGATCGACGCACTGCGCGCCCTGGTCGACAAACTGGAGATTGCAACGCTGCTCTCTGGTCCGAACGACGAGCGCAATGCCATCATCACCATTCATCCCGGAGCGGGCGGCACCGAGTCGCAGGACTGGGCCGAGATGCTCATGCGCATGTACCTGCGCTGGGCCGAGCGCGAGGGTTTCTCCACCCAGATGTACGAGTACCAACCGGGCGAAGAAGCGGGCATCAAGTCCGCGACCTTCGGGGTGAACGGCGATTATGCCTTCGGACTGCTGACCAGCGAAATCGGCGTACATCGCCTGGTGCGCATCTCGCCATTCGATCAGGCCAAGCGACGTCACACCTCTTTCGCGAGCGTGTACGTGTCACCTGAAATCGACGAGAGCATCGAAATCGACATCAAGCCTGACGACATTCGCATCGATACCTACCGTTCCGGCGGCAAGGGTGGACAGCACGTTAACACGACGGATTCGGCGGTGCGCATCACACACATCCCGACTGGAATCGTGGCCGCGTGCCAGAACGAGCGCTCGCAGCATAAGAACAAAGACAAGGCAATGAGCATTCTGCGCTCGCGCCTCTACGAACACGAACTGGAAAAGAAGAAAGCTGCCACCAAGCACATTGAAGACTCCAAGCTCGACATCGACTTCGGCTCGCAGATCCGGTCTTATGTTTTGCAGCCTTACCGCATGATCAAAGACCTGAGAACTCGGACCGAAATCGGCGACGTCGATCGCGTGCTCGATGGCGATCTTAACGAACTGATGCGCGCCTACCTGCTGGCTCGCCGGAACGAAAAAAGCTAAGGAGCAGAGCGTCTCATGGAAAACTGCCTCTTCTGCAAAATCATCGCAGGCAAAGTATCGGCGAACAAAGTGTACGAAGACGAGAAAGTATTTGTCTTTGAAGACATCAATCCGAAGGCGCCGACCCACGTGCTAATCGTCCCCAAGCGGCACATCGCCGGACTGAAAGAAGCCACGCAGGAAGACGCGGAAATCCTGGGCTACTGCCAACTCGTCGCCGCCAAGCTGGGGCGCGAGCGCGGCATCGAGGACGGATACCGCACCGTGTACAACGTCGGTCCAAAGTCGGGACAGTCCGTGTTCCACTTGCACCTTCATCTGCTCGGTGGGCGCGATTTGAAGTGGCCTCCGGGCTAAATTCCATCCGGCTCAATGCGACCTTGTGGGGCGTTGGCGCCCAGATCCTCGTCCGTAGAGAGCCTGGAATCACAGCTTGTATCGGCGCTGCGGCGTACAATCGTGCCGTCAATCGCAATAAATCTCTGGGCCACGATCAGGAGGTCTCATGGGCAAGGGATCGAAGAAGAAGCGCGACCATCATGAAGTTGCAGAGACAGCGGCGCCAGCAGGAGCCAACAAGTCCGCGAAGCTGAGTGGCAAGGAGTACGAGCGCGAGATGTTCAAGCTGCAGACCGAACTGGTGAAGCTGCAGGAGTGGGTGAAAACAACCGGAGCGCGGATCGTCATCATCTTCGAGGGGCGCGACGCGGCGGGCAAGGGTGGAACCATCAAGCGCATCGTGGAGCGCGTCAGCCCGCGAGTGTTTCGCGTGGTCGCGCTGCCCGCCCCGACCGAGCGGCAGAAGTCGCAGATCTATCTGCAGCGCTACATTGAGCAACTTCCTGCCGGAGGCGAGATTGTCATCTTCGACCGCAGCTGGTACAACCGAGCAGGCGTCGAGCATGTAATGGGTTTCTGCAGCAAACTGGACTACACGCGGTTCCTGAAGAACTGTCCTTCGTTCGAGATGTCCATCGTCAGTGACGGGATCATCCTGCTCAAGTATTGGTTGGAAGTTGGGGAACAGGAACAGCACAAGCGGTTCCTGGCACGCATCCAGGACACCTCGAAGCGCTGGAAGCTGAGCCCGATGGACCTGGAGTCGCACCGTCGCTGGTACGACTTTTCCCGCGCTCGCGATGCCATGCTGGCCGCGACCGACATTCCGCAAGCGCCGTGGTACATCGTCCACTCGGACGACAAAAAGCGGGCAAGGCTCAACTGCATTGCGGACATTCTCAGCCGCATTCCGTACGAGGAGATTCCGTACAAGGCGCCGAAGTTGCCGCCGCGGCAGAAGTCACACGGTTACGAGGAGCCAAAGCTCCGGCACCAGGAAGTAGCGCAACGCTATTAACCGCAGCGCTTCCGAAAGTCAGTTAACAGGTTTTGAAACTAAGTGGCGGCTCTGCAATTCGCAGCCCGCCGTTCTTATGCACCGTACGCCCTATCGCGGCTGCGGCTGCGGATTGAAATTCCCGCTGGTCCAGTTGTAACTCGAGTCGGCCACGTTCCCGCCGGGATGCATAGTGCAGTGGTAATTGAAGTTGCCCTGCCGGCCGTTACTGCCACGGGCATTGCCGTTACCGTCCACCATCACGAACGAGGCCGCCTGTTTCCGGCTGGGATTGCCGTTGAACGAAACGTTCGCCCCGCCGGTCTGCGATCTGACCTTGTTGCGGATGTTGTTCTGGCAGTTGGGAACCAGGTTGTTGCTCCACTGGCCGTTGCCGCCGCCAGAGGGTGGCGGGGGTGGATATCCACCGCCGCCACCGCCTCCGCCCCAACCGCCGCCGCCATTCCAGTTATCGTTCCACCAGCCGCCGTTCCAGTTGCCACCGTTATTGTTTCCGCCGCTCCAGAAGATGTCCCCGGTGTAACCTTCCATGCCGTTGCGATTATCTTCAATGCGGATGACCGCTACGCCGTTGTTGGAAGCGGGGTCCTTCAGCATATATTGCCGGCCGCGTCCATCGACACCCGAGAAGCGGAAGTTGTTGGGATAGCGCGGCAGTGGCTGGTTACACTGCAGACGCACCCACTGCGCGGGCATGCCGCTCTTGGTCTGGATGTAACCCTGGTTGCCGCGAATCTGCACGTTGGCCACTCCGTCCACGCGCACCTCGAAGGTGCACTTGCCGTTGCCACCTCCGCCCGTAATGCGCGCCTGAATGGTGCCTTGTCCCCAACTAGACGCCGCGAGCAGCATAACCGCGGTCAGAACAAGACCCGGTGATATTCCCTGAATTGGCCGTTTCATACCCACTGTCTGGGCCTCCGAATCGAGAGATACAAACGAAGCTCGCGCGATAGACGATATCATGCAGGTGCGCGGGGAAGGTAGAGTGCGGCCTTCCGAGTTCACCGGTAGCATCAAAGGATAGAGGTCAGTGGATAGTGGATAGAAAAAGGCAGGCCCCTAGACCGCACTCTCGTGCGGTCGCAGCGCTCGGGATGACAAACAAGTGAAAGCAAATTCCGCGCGGCCCGAAAGCCGCTCGGAATGACAAGAATAGAGTTCTGTCCGGCGCCGGCTGAAGCCGCGCCCCTTCAAGTTTGCTCAAACAAAAATCCCACTCAAGCTGGGCTTGAATGGGGCGCCAACTACATCCCGCACTTGGATGGAGGTTGGTTAAGGTCATGTAACAAATGTTTCGCGGCGTCGAGGTCGGGATTGAACTCGAGCACGCGCAGTGTGGTATCTCGCGCCCTGTCGGTTTGCCCTGCGCTGCAGAAGGCGCGCGCCAGGTTCATGCCGATGCTGCTCCTGCCAGGTGCGCGCTGAAACGCGCTCTGCCAGAGCACGATGGCATCGTTCATGTGTCCGGACTTGGCTTCGAGAACACCGAGATTGGTCGCGGCGTCGATGAGGTTGGGATCCCGTGCCAGCGCTCGCTGGTACAACTCGCGGGAATCGTTAGTGTGGCCGCGCTTTTGCTCGATGTATCCCAAGGCGGAGAGCAGCGCGGGATCGTTGGGCGACTCGGCCAATGCCTGACGCAAGAGTTGCTCGGCGGGCTTGGCGGCGGCTTCGTTGCCGGCTTCGGCGAGGGTTTCCCAGGCGAGAGCCTTGTCGCGCAGATCGTGGTCGGCTGCAGCCGATGCAGGGAACGGAACCAGACGCGGCACTGAGGACAACGAATTCGCGGGCGCGATTTCAGGCGGCGGAATCGTGGTGGGACGACGCGGAATGCGATGGTCGGTGACTTCGGTGTGCGCGATGTCGATGCTGGGATCTGCCGGCATGTGACATTTTGTGCAGTCGGGCTGATTGGCATGATGCTTTGCGCCAAACGCCGCGCCGTGGCAGGCGAGACACTTTCCACGATAGAAAGCAGTGCGCTCTTCAGGCGACGGCGAACCGTGCGGGTTGTGACAACTGATGCACGACATCGCGTCGCCGGACTTCTTCTTGCACGCGCTTTGCGCCAGTGCTTCGAACTGGCTGTTCGCGCCTAGTCCTGCGGGAGAGTTGTTGACAGTGACGTAATAACGCACGTAGTCGGAGAGGTCGTCGCCGGGACGGAACTCGTAGAGATGCTTGCCGGGGCGCTCGATCGCGGCGTTGCCCTCGAGATGACATTGCATGCAGATGGCATCGCGGCGGGCGGGCGCGAGTTTTGCCGGATTGACGATGGCGCCTCCGGCTGCGTGCGCGGCTCCTGGTCCGTGGCAACGTTCGCAACCGACTCCCGATTGCGCAAACAACGGCATCTTGTAGCGATTCTCAGTGCCTTCGATGGGCGGCCGAATTCCACTGACGTGACAGTCGAGACAGGAAGAGAGGGCGGGAAGATTCATCGGGGCTTCGGTGGCATTGGCGTAACCCGGCGCCATGTCCCACAGGTTGCGGTCGGTGTACCAGTTCACAGGGGACTCGAAGACGAAGCCGTCGACGGAAAACAGGTATGTGCGACCGCGGCGACCTTGTCCGATGTAGTAGAGGAGTTCGCGTTTGCCGCGTACCAGGGGGTCGCCGGGACGTTCGAAGCTGAGCCACACCTTTCCGTTTTGGGTGTAGATGCGGTAGTCCATACCTGACTTGTTGCTGCGCAGGCCGCCGGCGATCAGGTTCTCGCTTGCAGGGCCGCTGGCGTGAGCCATGGCTGTATGGCCATAGGAGTCGTAGATGGCCGAGTGGCATCGTGCACAGGCTTCGTTACCGATGTAGGAGTCGGGCGAGGTGTCAGCGGCGGTCGCAGCGGGGCGATTGGCAAGGAGCACGGTAAAAACCGTGACGCTGAAGCAGAAGAAACAAATCAGCCGAGACCGCTTGGACAACGTTAGACTCTCCAGTTGTTGATGCCAATCAGCCGACGAGATTTCCGTAGGTTGTATTGGCGACGCGTTAGGAGACGGACGACGTGATCATAGACTGTTTCGGTTGAGATGCAGAATAGGTCGCAACATAACCTTGTGGCCGGCGACTAAGTCCGGTGTGCAGCACTGCGGGCGCGCGCAATTTTTCGGGGCGCGATAGGTCGTGGTGCGGAGTGGGGATTGCGACGGCCAGTATCGCAAGGTTAGTGCGCGATCATGCGAAGGAGTTCTGGCCTGCGATTTAAAGCGAGGATGTCCAGCCTGACATCGCGGCCGGACTGGACTAAGCGCTCGTCCCGCGAGGTGACAGGACAGACAGAGGTCAGACGACTGCGAGCCGGTTCCAGCTCGTAGCCTGCTTCTTGTCGACCCAAGCGACACCAAGCGCGTGCAGGATAAGTTCGTCATGCAAAGTGAGCTTGGCGGGATCGAGAACGGCTTGCCATGCGCGCAAGACTTCGAGGTTCTGCGTTATGCACCAGAACTCATGGAGCTCGGCGCTTTGGCAATACTCGCAGCAAGTCTCGGTGGTACGGTGGCTATCAAACCCGGGAAACGATTGAGTCGTCGTCATTGCCATTCCTTTCGCGTTGCCTGGTTGGTTGAATGTCGAAATGGCTCTGCCAACAATCGACGATGCAGCGACGCGATAGGATTCATGCGCGCTACAACGGGGCGGCGGGGCGCTTTGTGTTAAAACGCGGCACAAGGTACGGCCAGAGAGTGAGTTACGGGTGGGATGACACTGCACAGCGGAAAAACGCTGAGTGCAAAAAATAGCGGGAGTGAGGTGTTGGCTGTAGGCAGATCAAAGCGCTGATTTCTGGTTGATCAGGAACTGTGGCCAGCGCACTTTAAGACGCCGAGGTACTGGCTCCAGGGACCAACGGGGTCGCGGTATTGATGGGCGAGGATGCGCGAGAGTTGGTGGAGATGCGTCATGTCGTGAGCTGCCCACGTGGCCAGCAGTTGTGAGAGAGTGACGATTCCGAGGGAGGGATGCTGTCCGCGCTTGTCGAGGTCGGAGGGCTTGAGTTTCCAGGCACGCAATTCAATCAGGTTTTGAGAGCGCAGATGGGAGAACTCGTCCAGCAACTGCGCGATCGATTTGCCTTGAACCTCTCGAACATGTCCCTCGCGATCGAAGGGGTCGAAGGGCCGCGACTCGCCGTGCCGCAGGATGATGAGGGCGCGGGGTATCCAATCGGCGCGCTCGGCGTGATTGAGGTGGCCGACGACGTCGAAGGCGGTCCAGGTATTTTCGCCTTCGTTGGCGTGAGTGAAAGACTCAGGCAGACCGCGCAGAAGGGCATTGAGCGTTGCCGGGGTGCGGGCGAGAAGCGAGATGGTGTGATCGAGATTGTGGGACATAGAGTGCTCCGTAGGGGCCAGGAGTTTGATTCTATCGGGACTGCGGGGGATGCAGTGGGGGAGACCCGGCCCAAGACCTCGCGGACGAGTTGCGTCTCACGGCCGTTACTCAGAGCGGGGATGAAAAGCAGATCCCTCGCGGCGAAAACCGCCGCTCGTGATGACAAATCAGCGTTGAGGTAAACGCCGCTAGGTCAAGAACTTCGCTAGAGGCTCCCAATAATGCGCTTTCCATCCTATGGCAAGGTGCTCGCCATTTCCCGTCGGGAAGCCGGTATGGTCGAAGATGAGCTTGGTACCGGAGCCTTGGGGATCGAGTTGGAAGCGTACGACGGAAAAGATGCCAGGTTCCCAACTGGTCTCGCGCCAAGCCTGAACGATGCGCTGGTTGGGTACCAGCTCGAGTTGCCAGCCAATGATGTAGTCGCCGAAGATGCTGAATGCGCCGCCGGTCTGCGGATTGATCTTGGCGGGCTTGGCGTTGAGGTCCGTACCTTTCATCGCGCCGCTGAGCAGTTCGACCTGTTGAAACTGTTTTGCGTCTAGCAGAGCGTCGTAGAGGCGTTGCGGACTGGCTTTGAAAACGGTCTCCTGATGAATGGCTTCGGCGTTGTGCGAGAGCCCGTTGTTGTCAGAAGCCCAGGAATCGCGCGAAGTGACAGCGAGACCGCCAACTACGACGGCCGCGCTGGTGATCCATTGGCGCCGGGTGCGGGAGTTGACCGGCTGTGGCAAGTCGAGGATATCCATAAGTGCCTCCTGGGACGAGTTGTCTAGAAAATCTGCCGAGGTTTGGCAGTCAGTGAATGGAAACATCAAAGCAAAATATGATCAATATAATATTTAGGCCAGACGATAGTGCGGGTCTTTCGGGAGGGAATCACGATGCCATATACGGCTGCTCATCGAACGGAGACGAAGAGGAAAATCATCGACAGCGCGCGGAAGCTTTTCAATCGGCGTGGTTTTGAAAACGTGTCGATCGGGCAGATCATGGCGGGGGCGGGTCTCACTCACGGAGGGTTCTATTCGTATTTCGATAGCAAGAGCGATTTGTATGCCGAAGTCATGAATTGTTTCTTCACCGACCCGGAATGGAAAAACTGCTGGGAGGGAGTGCACGTAGATCTTTCGGCGACGGACGTGGGTGCCCAGATCGTGAAGGCCTACCTGTCGCGGCAGCATTTTGAGGACGTGGAGAATTCGTGTCCGATGGTGGCGTTGCCAACGGATGTGGCGCGCAGCGGCGCGGCGGCAAGGCGCGCGTTCGAGACCGTGTTCCGGGCGATGGTGAGCGTGTTGGAGCGGAGCATGACGAACAGGAACGGTGCGAGTCGCAGGACAGCGCAGGCGATCGCGGCGCTCAGCATCGGCGGAATGGTGGTGGCGAGGACGTTGGTGGATCGCGATCACGCCGATGAGCTGCGGGCGTCGTGCGTCGCGGCGGCGCTGGAACTGGGGGGGTGGGGGAAGAAGGATTTTGTAAATGAGTCGATGCGTCCCAACAATGGAACGCAAAAATCTATGGGCGAGATGAAGCGTAAGGGAACGCGGCGGCCGTCGCTCGGGCTCAAGCCCTCGCAGAAGAGTGTCGTCGGCTGAAGCCGACTCTGGATTCTTAATACGAGCCTACCCAGCGCTGAAGCGCTGGGCTATCTTCTATCGTCCCGCGAGGCGGGACTGGATTGTCGAGTGCAGGACAAAACTCCACTCGGAGCTTCGTGTCCAGTCCCCGGGACACTTTGTAAAGGATGTCATGGAACTGAACACTGCCCTTGAACGGGACACCTGACGGAAGGCCCCCAAGCCCATCGAGGGCGACAGCGAAAACAGACACCTTGCGGCGGAGCGCGCTCGTGATCACAAAATGTAGAGTGGATTGTGGGCATAGGGGGCCCTTCGGCAAGCTCAGGGCAGGCTCTTCGACTTCGCTCCTTGCGGTCGCTCCGCTCAGGATGAGAAAGAGCAAAACAAAACCGGCCGCTTGCGCGACCGGTTGAAATGGAGGTCTCCGACTCGGACGCTCGCCCTTTCGGCGGGTCCTTGCGCAGGATGACAAAATCCTGCAGAATTTTGTCCCGTCCTTCCCCAAAGGGGGAAAGAATGGGTACTCGCATCACCGCTGTCAGCGACGAAAAACCCCGCTCAAGCTGCGCTTGAACGGGGCACCCAATCGTTTCTAGTTGCTGGTTGCTTAGTCGCCGAAGGCGGGTTCGGGTACTTCCTTCGCCGGAGCGGGCTTGATGCCGCCGATGCTGCCTAGCGGAACGAAGCCACCTCTATCCTCGGGCAGCTTCTCGCCCAGCACGTGCTCCTTATAGAGAGCGAGCATGCGGGCGTTCTCGGCTTCCTGCTTGATCTTCTCGTCGCGCGCCTTGAACTTCTCCTGACGGGCGTTCTTGGCGATGCCGAGATCGTCGAGCGTGTGGTTGGCTTCGGCGTCAACATGCTCCTGCACCAGCTTGAGGGTGTGGTCGGTGGTTGCGAGGCTCACCTTCTTGTTGCCGGCGAAGATCTCGTGACGGCCGTGCTCTTCGTACCACTTGGTCAGGGTGGCGGTCATGTGCATCTTCTCGACGATGTTGCGCCAGCCAACGCCGGTGTTGTACGCGCAGAAGCTGATCTCACCTTCCTGCGTGGCGTAAGGGATGATGCACTGCTCGGTGCGTCGGAAGTCGTAATTGAACAAGTCCTGAAACCACATTCCCGCGATGAACAGGAAGTTCCAGCGATCGCGGCGGCGCTTCTCGATGTCGGTCTCGGTGCGGTCTCCGCTGACCTTGCCGTAGTCCTTGCCGGTCGCGGCAAAGGTTTTGTCGAACTTCTTCAGCAGATCCACGAACTTGAAGTGCGTCGGCGACTTGAACGGGTCGTAGTTCTTCAACAGAGCCAGCGTCATGCCGACGATGGACATCCACTTGCCGCGGGCCGCGTCGTTCACTTTGGCGATGTCTTTCGCGATGGTGTCGCCGTTGAGGAATGCGGTGACGGGAACGGCTTCCTTGGTTTCCTTGTCGATCATGACGGCCATGCCGACGCCGCAATTGGGGTGGCAGCCGCAGCTCAGCGAGCCCCAGTCCTTGTCAGGCCCGTGAACCAGGTCGGCCCAGTCGGAGAAGGTGCTCATGAACGAGATGGGGAACCAATCGCGGGTGGGCTCGCCCAGTCCTGTCTGGTTCTTTACGTCGTGCGCGAGATGAGACAGGGTGTAGCGCTGCGCGTGACGGCGCTCGTCGGTGATGGCCTCGTCGCGTCCGGTGAACGAAACCGGCTGGAACGAGAGGAACGAAATACGCTTCGGGTTGTCGAGCGCGAACTGGATGATGCGTCCGACCTGCTCGTTGTTGAGGTCGTTGACGATGGTGACCACTGGCACGATATCGACTCCAGCGTTGTGCAGGTTCTCGATGGCCTGGAGCTTCACGTCGAACAGGTTGCCGACGAGACGGTGCGAGTTGGCAGCATTGCCGATGCCGTCGAACTGCAGGTAGGCGTAGCGCAAACCGGCTTCAAATGCCTGCTTGGCAAACTCGGGACTTTTGGCGAACTCGATGCCATTGGTTGCGGCCTGCACGCTGTTGTAGCCGACCTTGCGCGCGTAAGCGACCGCGTCAAGGAAGTAGGGCGACAATGTGGGCTCGCCGCCGGAGAACTGAACCGACATCTGGCGGCGCGGCTTGATGGTGATGGCGTTATCCAGCATGGTCTTGATTTCGTCCCAGGTAAGTTCGTGGACGAAGCCGACCTGATTGGCATCCATGAAGCAGGGATCGCACATCATGTTGCAACGGTTGGTGAGATCGATGGTGAGCACTGATCCGCGGCCGTGCAGCACGGTGCTGCTGCCATGGTGATGGAGCTTCTCGTCATTGTGGGCGCGAATATCGCGGCCGGGGAAGACTTCTTCGAGGTGCTTGAAGAATGCGGTATCCATGGCCATGACGTCTTCGAAGTGGCCGTGGACGGGGCAGTCTTTCACCATGAGAATTTTGCCGTCGCGCTCGATGATCTGGGCCTTGATCTCGCCGGCCTTCTCGTTCATCAGGACTTCGAGCGGCAGCTTGCCGTCAATGATCTGCTGGCGGATTTCAGGCACGCACTTGGGGCAGAGGGAATCGGTGGAGCGGGGCCAGCCGAGCGGCGGTTTGGATTTCTGGTACGACTTCAGAAGAGGTTTATCAGACCACTTGGGCGTAAACGAAGGATTCTGATTGATGCTATTGACTCGGTCGAATACGGCCCACGCGCCTTTGGCTGCAATGGTGACCGCTTTTTCAACGTACTTGATAGGTTTGTGCATTCACGCCTCGCGATGAAGTTGGTGGCGGCGTTGTCCCAATAAAGACAGTAAGGACTAGTGCCACACATTACGACATTTACAGATTACGGGGTGGGGGCGTGACGGCCAACGAAGATAGGGTAAATGGCTGCAAATGGCGGTTCAGCGGGAATATCTCACATCGAACGGCGGCATGGCTACAGGGCTATGTTATTGAAAAAGAAAGTCATTTTCCCTTTCGGTGCGGAATACCAGTCTAGCGAGACGGCTTCCGGCATGTGGCTGGGAGGCACTAGGTCGCTTCTGCTTATCCGGTTGACTCAGCAAGCCCCAATATGTTGGGGTTGAGATCCTTCGCTCCGCGGATCTGCTCGTATTCGGTTGATTTTCGACCGGTTCCGAGGCCAAGGAGGGTTTGAAAGGCGGCTGCGGGTGTGTTGCGGCGGTTGTGCCGGAAGACGAACTCGTCGAGGTAGACCTGGAGTTGAGGCTTGCTCACTCCGTGGTAGGTGCCGATCAGCCATTGCTGGAGGTTTCCAATAGCGCGATCGGCAAGGGGAACAGCCGACTTGGCGCCTTTACGGAGCGCCGATCGCAACGGCTGAGTACGGGCGATATGTTTGAACCCAGCCGCCGTAAGACCCTCAAAACTCTTGAGGCCATCCGTGTAGACGATCGAGCCGGGAGAGACGTTCTGCTGGAGGAAGGGGATAATGGTCCTGGACTTGAAATCGGGTATCACTTTCATTCTGACGCGCCCCGAGGCCCTGCCCCGCTTTTCCACCGCGACCAGGACGAGCGCCGCTCGTCGCCCCTTGAGCTGCCGGCTTCCGCGAAGGCCGGCCTGCTCGCTCCAACCCACGTTTCATCAACTTCTACCTCGCCGTGCAGCGGCTCCCGAACTGCATTCACCATAGCCCGGCGGAGCTTGTGAAGCATCATCCAAGCAGTCTCGTAACGGGACAGGCCAAGCTGCCGTTGTATGAGCAAGGCAGACACCCCGCGCTTGTCGGTGGTCATCAGATAGGCGGTCCAGAACCACTGAGTCAGCGGGATCTTAGTCCTGTGAAGAACTGTCCCGGCTGTCAGCGAGACTTGGTGACGGCAGCCGGCGCACTGCCACCGCCGTTGATTCAGCAGTTCGTACGCGCGCCGATGTCCGCATCGGGGGCAGATGAAGCCATCGGGCCAGCGGCAGGTCGCCAGGTACTGCTGGCAGGCTTCCTCAGTGGCGAAGTCGCTTTGAAACTGCCGCAGCGTTTTGGGAAACGGCGGCTTGGGCACTGCTCCACACTACATATTGGGGCTTGCTGAGTCAACCGGATAAGTAGAAGGTCGCTAGCTTAGCTTGCCGGTGGCAGCGAGTTGGGCGTACCAGTGGCCGGATTGCTTGACGGTGCGCTTGAGGGTGCGGAAATCAATAAAGACGAATCCGAAGCGTTGGGAATAGCCTTCCGCCCACTCGTAGTTGTCCATGAGGCTCCAGGCGTTGTAGCTGCGAATGGGAACGCCTTCTTTGTGGGCACGGGCGACTGCGCCGATGTACCCGCGGAAGAAAGCTATGCGGCGCTCGTCGGGGACGACGCCTTTTTCGTCGGGCACGTCGCCGTAGGAGCAGCCGTTCTCGGTCACTTCAATGGCCTTCGGTTTGTACCGGGCGTTGACCTGGGTGAGCAGGTTGTAATAGCCCTCGGGCCAGACCTCCCAGCCGTTTTCGGTTTTGGGCCCCTGATCGCCCTGCTGGGTATCGACTTTAACCGGGCCGTTGCCGTCTGAGGCGTAGCAGATGGAGCGGTCGTAGTAGTTGATGCCGAGGTAGTCGAGCGGCACCTTGATAATGTCCATGTCGCCGGGACGGACGTCCATCGATGCGAGTAGTTCGTCCGATGCAAGAGGTTTGGGATATTCGCCTTTCAACGCAGGATCGAAGAACCAGAAGTTCCGATAGGCCTCGTAGCGTGCGGTGGCGGCTTTATCGGCCTCGGAGTTGGAGCGCGGAATGCAGTCGGCCATAGTGACCGAGGAACTGGCTTCGGCCTGGGACGTCGTGGCCTTAATGGCGCGGAAGGCGTGACCCTGCGCGAGATTGACGACATGGGTGGACTTCATGAAGGCGCTCCAGTCGGTGCGGCCGGGAGCGTGAATGCCGGTGCCATAGCCGAGCCAAGTGAAAATGTTGGGCTCGTTGAAAATGCACCAGGCGTTGACCTGGTCGCCGAAGGATTTGACGAGAATGTTGGCGTAATCGGCGAAGTATCCCGCGGTATCGCGATTGGGCCAGCCACCCTTATCTTCGAGCGCCTGCGGGAGGTCCCAGTGATAAATGGTAACGAGCGGGCGGATGTTGGCCTTGTGCAACTCTTCAAGAACGCGCTTGTAGTAGTCGAGGCCTTTGGGATTGGCGGGACCGGTTCCGTAGGCCTGGATGCGCGGCCAACTGATGGAGAAGCGATAGCTGCCTAGGTTTAACGATTTCGCAAGAGCTATGTCTTCTTTGTAGCGATAGTAGGAGTCGCAGGCGACGTCGCCGGTGGCCGCGCCCTTGATCTTGCCGATGGTGTGGGCATAGCGGTCCCAGACGGACTCGCCTTTGCCGTCGGCCTTCCATGCACCTTCGACCTGATAGGCGGCAGTGGCGGAACCCCAGAGGAAATTTTTAGGAAACTGGTAAGACTCGGGGGGCACGCCGGGCGCGAAGGGAAGATAGTCGGGCTGAAACTTGCTGTCCTGATCGAAGGGAAGTGCCGCACTCTGAAGATTCGTTTTGGCGAGTAACGTAGCAGCCATGCCGCCAGCGGTTACGCCAAAGAACTTTCTGCGATCCATGAGGACTCCTCAGAAGGCCGGTGTTGGCGAGTTCTGCAGTACAGCTTATGGAATAGGAAAACCGGTGGGAAGGCAAGCCCAAAGTGGACAGAAGCCCTTTAAAAGATCGATTTTTCTTGAATCGGGAGGGAGGACATACGAAGGCGAAAAAGACCCCACTCAAGCTGCGCTTGAATGGGGCACCGGTTGAGCCTTGGTTGCTGGCTTATTGTTGCGGCGGACCGCCTCCGCTGGGGGGCATCATGCCACGCATGTCCACCTTATGGAAGTCGGCCGGAACCGTGAAGAGAGCGGCGTCGGGCTCACCTTCCTTGATGTTGGACAAGAGCATGGTCGAGTTCTGAGACACGGTTTTGATGGGGAAGTGCAGTTTCTGATCGATCCAGAAATTCGTTACCTTGCCGTTTTTGTCGGTCATCTCCCAGTGATCGCTGGTGCGGCCGTTGACGTCTTCGACGCCAATCTTCCTGCAGGTCAAGTCGGGCTGAGTGGCGCACGGGTGGTCGGGATCATAGGGCTTGAGATCCTGGGTGAGGGCGCCCGGGCCGCGACCGGTCGGGTCGCCCGCTTTGTGTTCGATGTACATCTGCTGCGGCACCAGGAGAATGTCGACCGTCTTCGTGGCGAAATCAGTAATGATGGCGGTTTGGCGGCCGGTGGGGTTATCCATGTTCATGCGCATGTGACCAGTAGCGACAAAGAGTTTGCCCTGCATATCGCGCTGGCCGGTATCGCCGCCGGTGGAACTTATCTCCAAATCGGCGGAGAACGGTGTGAGATGCGGAAGTTGCGCCGATGCGAATTGCAGCAGCAGCAGAACCGGGACAGCCGGAAGCAGAGTGCGGAGTAGAGCCTTCAAAGCGAGTCTCCTTCAAGGTGGGGCGGACGCGCCCCGCGTGAATGTTAGCCAATCAGTTTACGACAGGGGGAACGGGGATGCGGGCGAATGGGACGAGCGCCTTGGAGCAGCGTTCCGTTTCGGCAGGGTGAGTGGGAAATTATTGGGCCTTGGGTTTGAGTTGATTGGCGATCTGCGTCATGAGCGCGGTTTCAGCGTTGATGGCCCGAGTGAGGATTTCCGTCTGGCGCTGGGCTTCAATCCAGTTTCGCGATTCGACGGCCTCGGTTATGGCTGGGAGTTCCAGATGAGCGTAGGTGTAGCGAGAACTGTAGAGGAGATGCTTGAACCAGGGGCGTCCGGGAATGCCTTCGGGGAGGATGAAGTTGGCTTCGCCCCGCATGAGCAACTGGTTGATCGAGCCGAGTTGTTTTGCATTGAGCTTGCCGGACGCAGTTGCCTTCCGGAGCAGTGAGTTCGTTTGGGCGGCTGTGGATCTCAGTTCAAGGGCGGACTTGTGCGCGGCTGCAAGGTCAAGCTTGGAGGGCTCATAGCGCTTGTTCTGTGCCAATTCCATGAGGAACTGGTTCACGGTGTCACCGTAGAACTCGAAATCGAGCGGAAGGATGTCGGCCTGCGCCAGCCGCAGAGCGGTGACGCCCCACAGCTGCGACATGGTGGCGTGATATTTGTAGCCGGGGTCGCCAAAATGGTTCACCCAGAAATAGTCGTCATACATGGAGTGATAGACGCCGTAGGGCCCGTCGAACTCGAGCGTGATCACAGGGCGACCGAGGAAATTGAGGAATACTGTGTGGTCCGAGCCGCTGCCAATGCGGGTGTTGACGACGTTACGGTCGTTCACGGGCTGGTTGTTGTGCTCTTCTTTGCGCTCGGTCGCCGTGGACTTCAGCCAGGCGGCGTGAAGCGTCCCCCCGCCGGGATTGTGAATGGAGTCGCTCGTTTCTACAAGCATCGGCGCGAGTGAGCCGGAGGCGCCGCCGTGGAAGTTTGGGCCTGCCGCGGAAGAGTCCACGTTAAGGTAGGCGACAAGCTTGGCGCGAAGTTCGTCGGCGAATTGTTCGCCCCATTCGGTGGAGCCGGTGAGTCCGACCTCTTCACCGTCCCAGCTACCGAAAATCAAAGTACGGCGCGGGCGAATGCCTTGCTTGAGCAGGGATCCAAAGGCGCGTGTCATCTCCATCATTGAAGCAGTGCCGCTGGCAGGATCAACGCCGCCATATTCCCATGCGTCGTGATGATTGCCGAGCAGCACCCATTCGTCGGCGAACTCACTGCCTTTGATGCGCCCCTCAACCACGTAGTAAGGCTGGGTGGAGTTGTCCATCTCGACCTTAAGGTGCGCTGTGACCGATCCCGACAGGCGATAGGTGATTGGCAAACCGCCTTGCCAATCTTTGGGAGCGATGGGGCCATCCATGTTTTCGAGCAGTGGTTTTGCATCGTGCCACGACAAGGGCAACGCAACGATGTGGGGAAGGGAGACCGCCTCACTTTCGGGAATGCGCTTGGCGCCCGGAATGGAAGCCCACCCCGGGGTGAGTGGATCGCCGGGAACCATAAAGTCGTAGGTGATGGCACCGCGCTGAATGTGCGACTCGGGACCCCACGGGCCGTCTGGAAAGACCTCACCTTTCTTATACCCGTCTTCCGCAGGATCGGAATAAATGAGCAGGGCGGCGGCGCCCCTGCGCTGGGCGGTTAGTGCCTTGAATCCGCGATAGCTATAGGGGTTCGAGTAGCGCACCAGCACGATCTTGCCTTTGACATCGATTCCCTGTTGATGAAGGAGTTCGTAGTCCTCCGGATTTCCGCTATGCGCGTAGACTACCGGGGCCGTGACTTCGCCGCTGGCAGAGAAGCCAATCCAGGCGGGATTGATGTCAGGATTCTTGGTGTCGGGATCGATGTCGTAGGGTTGTTCGCGGAGCACGGCTTTGTAGGGCTTCGGCGTCACCATCTCCAGCATGGTCGATACGGGCCGCGTTCCCAGGACGTCGTATTGGCGGATAATGACATCTTCCAAACCCTGCTTTTTCCATTCTTCCGCAATATATTGCGCGACCTCGTAGTCATTTTTGGTGCCCGCCGGGTGGGGCTTGGAAGTGAAATAGCGATGATAGTCGCCGATACTGTCAGCCGAGATCGCGGACTTGTATTGGGTCTCAAGCTTCGACTCGTTGGCGGCGCTTGCTGGAGAGAAGCCCATGATGTAGAGGGAAGGAGTCCGATTCTGGGCCGTGAGGCTCGTGAAAATCGTCGCGCAAATGAAGACGAGCACCAAGCGATGCCCGGAGCCTGGATTCAATCTGAAGCCATCGTATGGCATAAAAGAAAGGGAACTATACTGGAAGATTGGTTTGCGTTTGGAATATATTCCTTGCTACCAATCTAGTAAAGTTCTGTCCGCGGCGATCAGGAGGAGAACCCTAACATGGGCGCAACTGGAATCTGGATGCGCAAACTCGACCATTCGACCGGCAGCGACCCAATGGTGCTGGTGGTGGTCGAAGGCACGGACCGTCGCACGATTGTGCTGGATCACTTTCCATTTACGGTCGGCCGCCGGACCGATCGCGACCTCGTCCTGACCGATCCGCGGGTGTCGCGCGAGCACGCGCTCTTCATGCGCGAGAATGACGGAATCTACCTGGAGGACCAGAACAGCCGTCAAGGTACCTTTATCAATGGCGAGCGGGTCGCGCGGCAAAAACTGCTGCGTAACGACCGGTTGGAATTCGGAGTGCAGGGCGCGTCGTTTGTGCTGTTCAATCCTGACCGCTCGGTGTCGAGCGTAGCGCAACAGTTCATCAGCCAGTTTTCGTCGTGGAAGCCGAGCAGCGGAGCGGGCTCCGACTTCGAGATGCTCAATGTGTTTCTCGAGGCGGCGCGCAAGCTGAACAGTACTGGCGTATTGGAAGACGTGTTGCATACCCTGCTGGAAGCTTCATTGCGCCTGACCAAAGCGGAACGCGGCTTCGTGTTTCTTCGCGATCCAATGGGCGAGTTGCGCATGGCGGCCGGCCGAGATAAGACTGGCGAGATCATTGTGGATGACAGCACGATCTCCAAGTCAGTGCTTCGGGACGCGATGCGTAGCGCATCTGAATTCCTGGTGACTGACACCTCCGATAGCGAGAAGTTGTCTGGCCGGGAGAGCATCGTCGCGCAAAACCTGAAGAGCGTGATCTGCATTCCGCTGCGCAAGACCAATATTCAGGAGAAGACGTTGGAGGAGTCGAAGACGGGTGGGGCGGAACTTCAAGGCATCCTGTATCTCGACTCGCATTTTCTTTCAGGGAAGTTATCGTCGGTGAGCCAGGATATTCTGCGAACCATCGCCAATGGGGCTGCGACGCTAGTGGAAAATGCGGCGCTGGTGCAGGCGGAAGAAGCGGCGCGCCGGGTGCAGCAGGAAATGGCGATCGCGGCGGAGATTCAGCAGCGACTGATGAGCGTGACCGTTCCCGAGGTGCCATTTGCCAAGGTCAACGCGGTCAGCTATCCCTGCAAAGATATTGGGGGAGATTTCTTCGACCTGGTGCACACGGGGAAAGGTCTCTCGCTGGTAGTTGCGGACGTGTCGGGGAAAGGAGTATCGGCCGCTGTCGTGGCTTCGACGTTGCAGGGGATGCTGTATTCCCACCTCACTGAGGACTCTTCGTTGCCCGCGATGCTAGGAACGGTGAACCGGTTCCTGTTCGAAAAAATCGGAGGGCAGAAGTACGCGACGCTGGTCATTGCCCGCCTGTCTCCGGACGGACAACTCGAACTGGTCAACTGCGGACATGTGCCGCCGGTTATCGTTTCGGGCACCGTCGTGACCAGAGTGGAACATGGCAACCTGCCGGTCGGACTGATGCCGGGCGTGAAATATACGGCGGTCATGCACCAACTCAAGCCGGGGGACCGGCTGGTGGTGGTGACGGACGGCGTTACGGAAGCCGAGGACGCGAGCGGCGAGTTCTTTGGGAGCGAACGGTTGGACAATTGTTGCCATGAAGGCTTTCTAGCGATCGAGCAGGCGGTGACAAAGTTCCGTGGAGATACCCCGCTCAGCGACGATTGCACCGTGACGGAGATGACCTACAGGGGATGACCTAAGGCGGACAACATGCCACTTTTGGTGTATTTTTTGTGCCGGAAACGCTTGGTTCTTATGCGGTCAATGTGCTTTAATGCTGTAGTAGTAAGAGAGTTGCTGACGCCCCTTCACACTAAGTCATGAGAGTGCGACTACTGCGGGAAATTTTGTTTTCTGGCCAATCGATTATTACCGGGCAACCCCGCGCAGGTTTGTGCCTGCAGAGTGCTCTGCTGTGTTGCGCGGTGCTTCTGCTCTGTGTTCCCTCGATAGGCGCGGTAAAAAGCACGCAAAAGAAGAGCACTCATAAGGCAGTTTCCTCCACTGCGGCGGCCCGATCCCGAAATAGCCTGCATTACACCAAACTGCATTACACCAAATGGAACCCGATGTTTCCCGGCTCCCACGACTTGCTGGTGGAGCAGAATGCTGAGCTTGATCGGCAGCAATTGCCTCGCATGAACAACGAGTACCAGTTGATACAGTCGGAGATATCGAACGATCTGGTTCCGGTCAACGAGAGTGATGAGTTGAAGATTGCAGAAAACCTGACGGACAGCCATCGCTATTGCCGTCCGTGGACCCGCGATTTTCTGCAAGATCTCAGCCATGCTTTTTACGAGGTGTTCCACGCGCCGATACAGGTGAATTCGCTGGTACGCACTGCCGATCAGCAGCGAGCACTGCAACGCCATAATCGGTTTGCGGCGCCTGCCGAGGGCGACACGGCCTCCACGCACTTGGCCGGCGTGACGGTGGATCTTTCCCGCCGCGGACTGAGCAATACGCAGTACCAGTGGATTCAGGCCTATCTGCAGCCCCTGCAACAGAAAGGGATGGTCAATCCCATTGAAGAGCGGCAGCCGGTGTTGCACGTAGTGGTGTTTGAGAAGTACAGCGACAAGTACGCGGCTCCCAAGAGCAATTCGGAGGCGAGCGAGGCCACCGAGGCCGAAGTTGCGGGGTTCGTCGGCAGCCAGCCGTAATTGAGAATCCAGAACCGAGATCGCAGGCGCGAAACCCATAGGTTTTGCGCCTGTTTGTTGTGTGCCGAGCATGGTCGACAGCTGGGAGGTGCGAGTCCTCTACCCAACCTGATGGAGGTGAAGGGTTAGCGAAGCGCAAGGGTGAAATAACACTCGCCGCGAGGCGGGGCCTGAAAGAAGCGTGGAGCAAAGACGCGAGCTGATGAACAATTCAACGGATACGAGGCCTACAGTGACGGGCGATCGGGCAACTGACCGCGAAGCCCATATCCATCAAGTGCACTGGTGGTAAATCCGGCGGTTGCGCGTTGAAGGCGGTCGAAATTACCTCGGGAGATCTGCGGCATGTCACAAAACGTGACTGAGGGTGAAGCGATTCACTCTGACCGTGCCGCAGAAGTCAGCAGAGGGCGTATTACTCCAGAAGAGCGGAGAAAGGCCCGAACGGTACCCCGCAAGGGGAATAAAGGGAAGGGCAAGTAAGCAGCGCGACTCATGAGCGGACAGCGGCAGAAAAACCGGCCCGAACAAGGGGTGCTGGCCTTTCCGACGGAGAGTAGGAGTGAAGCTCCGAAGGCCGTGGAGAAAGGGACCGAAACGCTGGTGGCGAAGCGCAGGCCTGAAAACCTGGCTGAAACCGAACGACTGATGGAAGAGGTCTGCGAGTGGGAAAACTGCAAGCAGGCATTACAGCGAGTCAAGGCTAACAAAGGGAGTGCGGGAGTGGACGGGATGACCGTCCAGCAACTACCGGACTACCTGAAGCAGCATGGGCCAGAAATTCGGGAGCAGTTGCTGACGGGGAACTACGAACCGAAACCGGTCAGGCGGGTGGAAATCCCGAAGCCGGACGGGGGAATGCGAAAGTTAGGCATTCCTCCGGTGCTGGACCGTTTTGTCCAGCAAGCGGTGTTGCAAGTTCTGCAGAAGCGCTGGGACCCGACGTTCTCCGAACACAGCCACGGTTTCCGACCGGGGCGCAGCGCGCGGCAAGCGGTGCGACAGGCACAGCAGTATATCGCCGAAGGGCACCGCTGGGTGGTGGACTTGGATCTGGAGCAATTTTTTGACCGAGTAAATCACGACCGCCTGCTAGCGGCGGTCGCCAAGCGAGTGGCCGACCCACGGATGCTCCGGTTGATCGGAGCCTTCCTGAAGGCCGGAGTGCTGGAGAACGGATTGGTGACGGCGGTCGACGAGGGAACGCCGCAAGGCGGTCCGCTTTCCCCGCTGCTCAGCAATCTGGTGCTGGATGAACTGGACCGGGAGTTAGAGAGGCGCGGTCACCGCTACTCGCGCTATGCCGACGATTGCAACATTTACGTGGGCAGCGAGCGAGCGGGGCAGCGAGTGATGAAGAGCGTAACGCGCTTCATCACGCAACGACTCAAACTCAAGGTCAATCAGGCAAAGAGCGCTGTGGCCCAACCGTGGCAGAGGAAGTTTCTCGGATTTAGCTTTACCAGCGAGCGCGAACCAAGGCGGCGGATTGCCCCCAAGGCCATCGTCCGCTTCAAGGAGCGGATACGGGAACTGACGCGTCGAACCCGAGGCATCAGCCTGCCCAAGATGATTGCCGAAACGGCAACCTACTTGCGCGGGTGGCTCGGCTACTTCGGGGAGTGTCAAACGCCGTCGGTGCTGAAGGGCCTTGAGTCCTGGTTACGCCGCCGACTCAGGTCGGTGGTGTGGAAGCAATGGAAGCGCGGACGGACGCGATTCAAAGAACTTCGCAAACGGGGCGTGAGCAAAGATCTGGCGGCGCAAACCGCTGGGAGTGCGCACGGTCCGTGGCGAATCGCGAACTCCCCGGCGTTAGCCATGGCACTACCCAATGCCTACTTTGCCTCACTGGGACTCCCGGCCATGGTCATACGGTCTTAGCTCAACCCGCCGAACCGCCGTATGCGGACCCGCATGTACGGTGGTGTGGGAGGGGAGGACGGGCGACCGTCTCCCCTATCCCGATTTGTGCAGTAACCTGCCTAACGCAGGGCCATAACGAGCAGCTTGCGCTCAGTCATGTCTTCAATGGAGTAGCGCAGACCTTCGCGTCCCAGGCCTGAGTCTTTCACGCCGCCGTACGGCATCTGGTCAACCCGGAAGCTGGGCACGTCACCGACGATCACGCCGCCCACTTCGAGCTCCTCGAAAGCGAATTGAATGAGACCGGCGTCGCGAGTGAGGATCCCGGCCTGCAAGCCATAGCTGGAGTGGTTAACCTGACGCACGGCATCGCGGAAGTCGTCATAGGGTTCGACGGTGACCACTGGTGCAAAGACCTCGGCTGAGTTCACGCGCATTTCGGGGTTGGTGTCGGTAAGCACGGCCGGCTCGACAAGTGAACCTTTGCGCTTGCCGCCGCATAAGAGCTTGGCGCCAGATTGAACTGCTTCTTCGATCCACTGCACGGCGCGGACGGCATCTGACTCTCGAATGAGCGGGGGAATATCGGTGTCGTCGTGCATGGGATCGCCCAGTTTGAGTTTGTGAACACCGTCGACCAGCAGCTTAGTGAACTGGTCGAAGACGGACCGCTCAACCAGGATTCGTTGCACTGAGATGCAGGTCTGGCCGCCATAGGAGAAGCCTCCCGCGACACAGCGCAGCGCTGCGTATTCGAGATCGGCATCGCTATGAACGATCACAGCGGCATTGCCTCCCAATTCCAGCGTGACACGCTTCTTGCCGGCTTTGTTCTTTAAGGCCCAACCGACCGCGGCGCTGCCGGTGAAGCTAAGGAGTTTGATCCGGTCGTCGGTGACCAGCGCTGCGGCGTCATCATTCGAGAGCGGCATCACTGCCAGTGCGCCCTCTGGCCATCCAGCATCGTGCACGACTTCGGCCAACATGAGCGCGGTTACGGGAGTTTGCGGCGCGGGCTTCAGAATCAGCGGACATCCGGCGGCGATGGCGGGGGCTACTTTGTGGGCGACCAGATTCAGCGGGAAGTTGAACGGAGCGATCGCGAACACCGGGCCGAGAGGGAATCGGCGCACCAGTCCCCAGCGTCCGGCTGTAGCTTCGAGGGTGTCGAGCGGAATGTACTCGCCGTAAATGCGAGTGGCTTCTTCGGCGGCGACCTCAAAGGTATAGATACCGCGGTCAACCTCGATTCGAGCGGTCTTGATGGGCTTGCCGGCCTCCTGGCAAATAGTGCGTGCGAACTCGTCGCGGCGATGCCGGATCCCTTCAGCGATCTTGCGAAGTACAGTGGCGCGCTGAAAGCTGGTCATCTTGCGGGTGACGGTGAAAGCCCGTACTGCGGATCGGATGGCGGTTTCGACGGCGCCGCGCGAGGCTTCGTATACCACGGCAACAATGCTGTGGTCGAAGGGTGAAGTGACGACTACTTCGCGGCCACTGGTGCTCCAGTTGCCATCAAGGTAATAACCGAAGCTGCGAGTGGGGATCGATGTGGTGTGGCTCATGGAGCACCTCGCCGCACGGCGCTCGGCCGTACGTTCATGGAGATGGCAAAATCAGGTCTCGGGTTGCAGCGTAACTTCGAACTCGCACACAAGTATGAGTCAGACGTAATCAGCGAGATACCGCCCCGGCGGACTTAGCTTGCACCTGCTCGAGCGCGACGGCGACGGCATCGACCGCCTGATCAATTTGCTGGCGCGTGATTACGAGTGGCGGCTGCACGCGGACCACGTTGCCATAAACGCCTCCGACGCCGACGAGCACGCCAGCGGCGAGGCAATGGTCGCGGACAGCTTCGGTCTCGGCGGTGGCGGGGGTGAGTTTGTCATCCTGCACCAACTCGACGCCGACCATCAGGCCCAGGCCGCGGACTTCGCCGATCAAAGACGTGTCTCGCCTTAGCTTGTTGAGTTGGTCCATCAGGTACGTGCCTCTTTCTGCTGCCTGCTCACACAAGCGCTCTTCCAGCATGAATTCGATGTTGGCGAGGGATGCCGCGCAGGAAACCGGATTGCCGCCGAAGGTCGAGAGGTGATCACCGGGCCTGAATGAGTCTGCGATTTCGTTGCGGGTGGTGAAGGCCGCGAGTGGGAAGCCATCGGCGATGCCCTTGGCCGTGACGATGATGTCGGGCTCGACTCCGTAGTGCTCGATAGCGAACATCTTGCCGGTGCGGCCGAAGCCGGATTGGACCTCGTCGCAGATAAACAAGATGCCGTGTCGGTCGAGCACTCTCTTAATCTCACTGAAGTAGTCAGGTGGCGGAACGATGATGCCGCCCTCGCCCATTACGGGTTCGGCGATGAAGGCGGCTACATCGCCCGCGGTGGAGAAGCGAATGATGTCTTCCAGCGTCTGGCTCCAGAAATCAACGCAGCGCCGAGGATCATCAGGCCATGGGGAGCGGTAGACGTACGGTGCGGGCGCAAAGGACACTCCGGAAGCGTAGGGGCCGCCACGCTTCTTGCGTCCCTGATTGCCGGTGATGGAGAGTGTGCCCCAGGTTCGCCCGTGAAACGAAGCTTGCAGCGAGATGATTTCGTGCTTGCCGCTGTACAGGCGCGCGACCTTCATCGCGCCCTCGATGGCCTCAGCGCCGCTGTTGGCGAAGAACGATTTGCGCAGTCGTGGCGAAGGCATGATCTGCGCCATCTTTTCGGCGAGCGCACCGGTCGCTGGCGAGTAATAAATGTAAGAAGCGCAATGTACCAACTTGTCCATCTGCGCCTTGGCGGCGGCGATAACTTTGGGATTGCAGTGGCCGGCGTTCACGACAGAGATTCCTGCGAAGCAGTCGAGATATTCTTTGCCCGAGGCGTCGCGGATGATGCAGCCTCTGGCGCTCTCGACCACGACTGGCTGAACGGCCTTCATGAAGCTGGTGATGACGTAGTCGTTGTATTGCTGGATGGTGTCGCTCATATGTCCTTTGCTCGCTAACCCTCGCGGACTAAAGTCCGCGAAGAGAAATCAAAAAGGCCGTTTGTCGGCACGGCTGAAGCGTGCCCTTGCAAAACTGGACTCAACACTGCGCTTCAGAGCGGCGCTACGTCACGCCCAGCGCTCGATGACGACTTTCTTCTCGGTGTAGAACTCAATAGCGTCGCGTCCCTGGGCGTGCAGGTCGCCGAAGAAGCTCGACTTCCAGCCACTGAAGGGGAAGTATGCGATAGGCGCTGCGACCCCAATGTTGATGCCGATATTGCCCGCCGGCGCCTCATACTTGAAGCGACGGGCCGTAGCGCCGTTGGTGGTGAACAGGGACGCGGCGTTGCCGTAATTGCTCGTCTCGATGATTGCGATTGCTTCTTCGAGCGTGTTGGCGTGGACGAGACTGAGAACGGGGCCGAAGACTTCCGTCGCGGACAGTTCGCTCGATGGAGAAACGGCGTCGAGCACAGTTGGTCCGACAAAGTTGCCTGACTCGTAGTGAGACACTTTCACGCCACGTCCATCGCAAACAACTTTCGCTCCGTCGCTGGCTCCCTTGGCGATGAGGCCTTCGATGCGGCAACGGCTGTCAGGAGTAATCACTGGGCCCATGCGGACGCCGTCGTCGAGACCGTAGCCCATCTTGATGGAGGCGGCGAGGTCAGCGATGGAGTCGCGGAAATTCTTTTGCGCATCGCCGACCGTAATCGCCACGGAGACGGCAAGGCAACGCTGGCCGGCGCAGGCGAATGCGCTTTCGCCGATGACCTTAGTGGCGGTGTCAAGGTTGGCGTCGGGCAGCACAATGGCGTGGTTCTTGGCTCCGCCCTGGCACTGCACGCGCTTGCCGTTGGCGGCCGAACGCGAATAGATGTACTTGGCGATTGGAGTGGAACCCACGAAACTAATGGCGCGGATTTTAGGATGGTCGAGGATGGCGTCAACCGCTTCGCGACCGCCGTTGATAAGGCCGACAACTCCCTTGGGGAGGTTGAGGCGCTCGAGCAGTCGAAACGCGTGTTGCATGGTGAGCGGCACTTTTTCCGATGGCTTCAGCAGAAAACAGTTTCCGCAGGCGATAGCGTAAGGCAGGTACCAGAAAGGAATCATCGCCGGGAAATTGAACGGCGTGATAGCGGCGACGATGCCTACGGGCTGGCGGATCATCGTCTCGTCGATGCCTTCGGAGATGTCTTCGAGGTTGTAGCCCTGCATCAGCATGGGAATGCCGCAGGCGACCTCGATGTTTTCGATGGCGCGGCGGACCTCGCCCTTGGCTTCGGCCAGCGTTTTGCCATTTTCCATAACCACGGTGCGCGCCAGTTCGTCGATGTTGTCTTCGAGAAGTTGCTTAAGCGCGAATAGATATTGGACGCGTTCGCCCGGAGGAGTGCGGCGCCATTGGTCCTTGCGCAGGTCAGCGGCCTCGGCGGCGGCGTCGACTTCAGCGGCGGTCGACATAGGTACATGGGCAATGACTTCCGCTGTAGCGGGATTCACGACGTCCTGCGTTTCTTTGGTGACGCTCTTGCGCCATTCACCACCGACGTAATTGAGGACGTCGGCGACTTGGGTGAGTGCAGTGGTGGTCATAATTGCGGAGTTCCTCAACGTTGGGGCTAAAGCCCCTTATGCTCAATAGAACAGCATGTCGCCGACCTAAAGGTCGGCACTACCCAAAATCTACGAATGCACGGCCTGGGGCTGCTCGGTTTTCGCGACGGTCGCGTTGGCGATCGCGGCTTCGAGTACATCGAGCGCCTCGTCGAACTGCTCGTCGGTGATTACCAGGGGCATCAGCAGGCGCATCACATTGCTGAAGGAGCCGGTGGACAGCACGACGACTCCGTGTTGGTAACAGTATCGCGTAATCCTGCTGGTCTCCTCGGCAGCCGGCCGGTGCGTGCCCGGTTGTACCAGTTCGATAGCGCGCATGGCGCCGAGCCCGCGGATTTCGCCAATCATGGACCAGCGCTGTTGCCAATCGTGAGCGCGTCGCCGGAAATGCTCTCCCAGGTATTCGGCGCGCTCGCAGAGTTTTTGCTTCTCGATAGCGTCGACCACTGCAAGTCCGGCAGCGCAGGCGACAGGATTGCCGGCGAAGGTACCACCTAATCCGCCGAGAGCTGCGGCGTCCATGATCTCAGCTTTGCCCGTGACGGCTGCGAGAGGTAGTCCTCCTCCTAGCGATTTTGCGGTGATGAGAATGTCGGGGACGAGTCCGAAGCGCTCGCAGGCGAACATGGCGCCGGTGCGGGCGAATCCCGTCTGAACTTCGTCGGCGATAAGCAGGATGCCGTGTTTGTCGCAGGTGTCGCGGAGTCCGGCGAAGAATTCTGGAGGCGGAACGACGAAGCCACCCTCGCCCAGAACAGGTTCGACGATGATCGCCGCAACGGTTTCAGAGGCGACATGGCGGCGGAAGAATTCATCGAAGGCCGGCGATGCGCAGTGGACCTGGCAACTGGGATACGTCTTGCCATATGCGCAGCGATAACAGTAGGCATAGGGCACGCGGTAGATATCGCCCGGGAAAGGTTCGAACCCAGCTTTGTAGGGATGGGTCTTGCTGGTTAGCGCCATGCCCAGCAAAGTGCGGCCGTGGAACGCGTCTTCGAAACACACAATGGCAGGGCGCTTGGTGTAAGCACGCGCGATCTTCACCGCGTTCTCGACGGCCTCAACGCCGGTGTTCAGGAGCAGCGTCTTTTTGGCGAAACCGCCGGGTGTGAGCCGGTTCATGGCTTCAGCAAGCGCGACGTAATCTTCGTAAGGCGTAACCTGCGCGCAGGTGTGCAGAAAGAGGTCTACCTGGCGATGGATCGCCGAGGTCACCAAGGAATTACGATGTCCCACATTGAGGCAGCCGATACCTCCGGCGAGATCGATGAAGGTGTTGCCATCGACGTCTTTTAGCAGCGCGCCTTCTGCGCTTGCGACATAAACCGGCGTGGCGTGCGAGAGGCCGCGAGGAACGGCCCGCTCGCGTCGCCGCTGCAATTCCTGCGAGCGCGGGCCGGGCACTGCGGTGCGTAAGAAAATTGCTCCCATATCAGTACCACCCGATGGGCTGTTCGTTGAGGTTGATGTGAACCTGCTTGGTCTCGAGATATTCCTCAATGCCCCACGGGCCGAGCTCACGTCCAAAGCCAGACTGTTTGAAGCCGCCCCAAGGTGCTTCCACGTAGGTAGGTTGCATGTGGTTCACCCACACAATGCCGGCGCGAATCTTCTTCACCGCGCGGAAGGCCTTGAAAATATCGCGCGTCCAGACGGCCGCTGCGAGTCCGTAAGGAGTGTCGTTGGCGATCTTGACGGCGTCGGCTTCGTCGTCGAACGGAATGACAGTGGCGACGGGGCCGAAGATTTCTTCACGGGCGATGCGGGCGCTGTTGTCCACGTCGTAAAAAATTGTGGGTTCAACATAGTAACCATGGTCAAAGTTTTTGGGGCGATCGCCACCCGAGGCCAGCTTCGCTTCCTTCTTGCCGATTTCGAGGTAGGAGCGAACGCGTTCGTACTGTTCCTTGCTGACGAGAGGGCCCATCTTGGTTTCGCGCTCGAGGGGAGGGCCGAGCTTGATGGTTTTGGCTTTCGCTGCCATTGCCTCCACAAATTTGTTGTAGATGGGCCGCTGAACCAGGATGCGGCTTCCGGCCGAACAGACTTCACCCTGATTGATGAAGACACCGAAGAGCGCGCCGTCGATGGCTGCTTCGAAATCGGCGTCGGCGAAAAAGATGTTGGGGGACTTGCCGCCCAATTCGAGCGTGACGCGCTTCACGGTGTCGGCCGCCATCTTAACGATCTGCTTGCCCACTGCGGCGCTGCCGGTGAAGGCAATCTTGTTGACGTCGGGATGTTGAACCAACGGCGCCCCTGCGGTCTCACCGAATCCGGTGATGATGTTGACCACGCCGTTGGGTAGTCCGCATGCCTCGAACTGTTTGGCGAGTTCGAGGATGGTGAGCGGGGTTTGTTCGGCGGGCTTGAGTACGCAAGTGCAACCGGCGGCCAGCGCCGGCGCCAGCTTCCATGCCGCCATAAGCAGCGGGTAATTCCACGGGATGATCTGTCCGGCGACGCCGACGGGCTCCTTCAGCGAGAGACTGAGCGCGTTGTCAGGCACAGGATTGACGTGGCCGGTAACTTTGGTAGCAAGACCACCGTAGTACTCAAAACAAGTTGCAACGTCAGCCATGTCGTACTCGGCTTCGACGATGGGCTTGCCACTGTTGCGGGCCTCGAGTTCGGCGAGGGCGGCTGTGTTTTGGCGAACAGCGTCGGCCAGCTTGAACAGTACCCGGGCGCGATCTTGGGCGGTGCTGCTGGCCCATGGTCCGTTTTCGAAAGCCTCTTTGGCAGATGCCACCGCACGGTCAACGTCCTTGGCATTGGAATCGGGAACTTCGGCGATGACTTCTTCGGTGGAAGGATCGTACACCGGGAAAGTGTTGCCGCTGTCGCTCGCGACCCATTCCCCGTTCACGTACATCTGGTAGGTCTGCGTCTGTGTGGGGGCCGATGAACTCATAGCGTCTCCATAAATCTAGGCCCCGGTGGGATCGATCTGCGGGGCGGTCTTACGGTTTCCGTAAACGAAGAAGAAAAACCCAGCTAAAGCAAGAAGGACAATGGTGCCGATCCACATCTTGATCTCGAAGGTTTCCTTAGAAGTGATGTCAGGAGGAGGAAAAAACGCTAGCGTCGTGCCGAGAATGGTCATGGTGAGGCCGCTGATCCCGGCGAACCGCAGCGTCGTCTTGCTGTAATAACCTGCGTGGTCTGACTTCCGCGACGCCAGCCTGATGAGCGCGGCGAACATATAGAGGAACGGGACGAGTTGTAAGACGACGGCGAGATTCAAGAGTGTCTGAAAGGCCTCCTTCACCTGTGCGCCGATAAAGCTCATCGCGAGAAAAAGGATAGAAATTCCCGTCTGGACGATTAGAGCAACGTAGGGAGTGGAGAAGCGCGGGTGCAGCTTGCCGAGCGCGCTGGGCAGATAAGAATCGAGCCCGGCGACGAAGGGAATCCGGGCTGAGCCCGACAGCCATGCAGATGCAATGCCCGCGATCGAAATGCTGAGCACAAAGGCGAAGGGAGCGACCAGCCAGGGGACTCCCACTTTGTCAGACATGCGACTGACGGCCTGCGGAATGCCTTGCAGGGCAGAGATTTCCGTACGCGGAACGGCAATCAGTAGCGTCAGAGTACAGCCAATATATAAGAGGCCGGAGATGATTCCACCCCATGCGACAGCGAAAGGAACGGTCTTGCGCGGCTCCCGGATTTCGTCACCCATGATCGAAGCCAACTCCAGGCCGACCAAGGCGAAACAGACGACGCCGAAGGCAGACAGCAAGCTCAGGTCGAAGGGAATGCGCATGTCGTGCAGCTTGAGGTTGACGCCGAAGCGACGGGTCATGGCGATACCGAGGCCGATCAGGATCAGTGAGGCGACGGCGGTACCAATGCCTCCGATGTTATTGACCCATTTGCCCACTCCCAGGCCGACAACGTTTAAGGCGGCGAGCAACACTAGCAACACCAATGCAGTGGCGAGCGTGAACATCTGATTATTGGCAAGTCCGACGGCCCTTGGTCCGGCGACGAACACGGCGATACCAAGGAAGATCAACACCACAGTCGGCACATAGAAGATGTTGTTGGTCCAGTAGCACCAACCGGACAGGAAGCCGTGAAAATCGCCGAAAATCTTCTTGGTCCAGAGATAGATGCCGCCTTCTCCGGGATAGCGGTGCGAGAGTTCCACGACGGCAATGCCCTGGGGCCAGAAGAAAAAAACGAGAGAGATCAGCCAAAGCCAGACTGTCATTCCGCCGCTGGCCGAGATCGAGGGAACCACGTTGAGGTTGACGATGGCGACCACAAAGAGCAGCACCAGGTCCCAGCGTCCCAGGACTCGCTTAAGGTGTGCCGCGTCGTGTTGTGGATTGGTGGTGGACATTTCGTACGCGCTGCGCGCAGGCTAAAGCCCGCGCGGGGGAATAAAAATAGACGGCTTAAACGCTGGCCTGAAGGCCAGTACTACCCCAAAAGATCAACCTGCCCCCAAGGTCTGCGACCTAATGCGCCGCGACGGCGACGGGCTTCTCTTTCTGGGCCTCCGCCAAGGCGGGAGCGATCTGGGCGAAGACCTGGAGATGCATCGCGATGTCTTCCTCAGTGTGCTGGACGGAGATGGTCCACTGCTCATCCCACCAGTACGGTTGAGGCATTACGCCGCGATTCACCATGGCAAACCAGTACTGCTTCCAGAGATCGGTGTCGACCTTGAGCCAGTCGCGATAGTTGTGTATTTCTTTCGGGGCGAACATCAGCGCGCCATTAGCTCCAGCAAAAATGACGTAGGCATTCAGACCAACCTTGGCGACGGTTTCGCGATACCCAGTGGCGAGCTTGTGACTGAGCTTCTCGACGTGCGCATAATTTTCGCGACTAAGGACGTCGTGGAAGGTTGCAAGCCCGGCGGCCATCGAGACCGGGTTGGTGTTGTAGGTTCCACCGTGGAAGACCTTGTGTTGCGAGATGAGGTCCATGACCGTTTTCGACGCGCCGAAGGCGGCCAGCGGGAAGCCTCCGCCGATGGATTTGGCGAGACAGATCATGTCCGGCTTCACGCCGAAGTATTCGGATGCGCCGCCCCAACTCAGCTTGGCGCCGGTCTTTACCTCGTCGAAGATCAGCAGTGCGCTGTACTTGTCGCAAAGTGTGCGCAGACCTTCGAGAAAGCCGGGTTCGGGCATGCAAAGGCCGACGTTCATCATGATGGGTTCCAGAATCACGGCCGCGATTTCGCCGGGATACTGCTTGAAGCGGTGCTCTACTGAATCCAGATCATTAAAGCTGGCTATAGGGACATTGGCGATGCTGGCCTTGGGTACGCCGAGCCCCCCGGGAACCGAGTTAGGAGCATTAAAATCGCCGACTTCATCTGCGTGTGGTTTCACGCTGACCAGCGCCGCGTCATGCAATCCGTGATAGCCACCTTCGAACTTGATGATGCGGTCGCGCCCGGTAGCAGCACGCGCCAGACGCACAGAGTGCATCGTGGCTTCCGTCCCACTATTGCCGAAGCGCACCATCTCGACAGGGAAACGGTCGCAGATTTCTTCCGCCAGTTCCCATTCCATGTCGTGTGGCATGCCGAACATGGTGCCCGTGGTCAGGCGCTTCTCTACGGCCTTCATAACCGCCGGATGGCAGTGGCCTGCCATCAAGGCTCCGAAACACAGGTTGTGATCGATGTATTCGTTGCCGTCAAGATCGCGAAATTTGCTGCCCTTGGCTTCCTTCACGAAGATTGGATAGGGATCGTAGGCGCGGTAGTTGCTCGCCACTCCCAACGGCAGCCGCTGCAAATTGTGCTTGTGGGCCTCGGCGGATTTGGGCGTGCGCTTCTCGAAAATTGCGATTTCGTCGCGTAACTGATCGTGCATAAAACTCTCCTAAGAATCGTCAAGAATACCGGGCCGGAGTGTGAGCTCCGGCCTAAACGTTAGAACGAGACTTTCAACGCAAACTGGATCAATCGAGGGTCACGGGTGGTGGTGACCTGCCCGAATTGCAGGCTGGTTGCGTCCCCCACTGGGTTGTAGAACTGGGTGTGGTTGAACAGGTTAAAGAAATCCACACGGAAGAGAGTGTTCACGCGCTCACCGATCTTAGTGGACTTCTCCAGGGTCATGTCGAAGTTGGCGATACCAGGACCGCAGCAGACGGTGCGCTGGGTATTGCCGTAAGTGCCCAACAGTGGCTGTCCGGTGAGGTAGTTGATGGAGTTCGGATCGATCGAAAAAGTATTGGGGTTGAAGTAGTAGTTCCCATTGCCCTGTGGCGAAAGTGTCTTGAAGGGCTGCATCTGGTTGGGCTCTCCGGCCGACTCGAAAAAGTAACTCGTGTTCAGTTCATTGTCTTGTCCGCCTGCGGTGATGCGAATAGGGAAGCCGGATTGCAGGGTAAGGATGCCGGACATGGCCCATCCGTCGAGAAGCGTGCCCTTAGCACCCTCATACTTCGGGACGGGGAACTCCCAGTAGCCGTTTACGACCAAGCGCTGGCGCGCGTCGAACTCGGAGAGTGCATAGCTCAAGCGAGGATCGACCGGATTGAGCTGGCCCTCGAAGCTGGAGCCCTGATCAAAGGACTTGGCCCAGGTGTAAGCAACCTGGAACTGTAACCCCTTGGAGAAATTCCGCTGCACCATCGCCTGGAACGAGTTGTAGTTCGAGTTGCCGATCGTGTCTTCGGCAAAGATGCTGGAGAATACTGGTATGCCGTCAGCGGGGCATCCGGTCCCGGTCAGGGGCTGGCATAGCGGTGAAGAATAGCGCCGCAATCCCACCAGAGTTATGCCATTCGGCGCGATCGCCGACACCGGCGTGCCGTTAGGGCCTCCACTAACGGTAAAGGGAGCGCCGTTGGATCCTCCGTAAGGCAAGTGCAAAGTGAAATTTGCGGGCAGCGTGGCAGTCGGAGGGATGTAATACGAATTGTCGGACGAGTTCTGCGAGCAGTTGTAGCTGGAATCATTGTTGTAAGTGGACAGATTCATGAGGTCGAGACACGATTGGGCGTTTCCATAATTGATATCGTGCGAGACCAGCAGGCGGTGCGCTTGCGAGCCCACGTAACCCACCTGCATCATCATATTGCGGCCGAGAGCACGCTGGATGGTGAGGTTGTACTGCTCGGAATACTGCGTCCGAATGTGCGGCTGCATATCGCCGTAGAGCAGGATGGGGCGGTAGGTAGACCAGTCGATCGGAGTGCCCCGCGGTGGCGAGATGATGCCGTTGAAGGGATTGGGATACTGCGTGCCGGTCTGATCGACGAACGGAGTGTTGAAGTTGGTGTTGTAGATGGTGCTGCTGCCACCGAAGGGAGGCTCGGCGCCAAACTGCTCGAGGACCAACTGCTCGATGGGGTTGTAGAAGAGGCCAAAGCCGCCCTTGATGGTAAACGTGCCGGGATCGCCCGTGATCTTATGCAGCCATCCGCTGCTGGCACTAGGGCTCCAAGCCAGGCCTATGCGGGGCGCCCAAGCCTTGTAGTAGGTCTGCGTCATTCCAGGAGGAATGCCCTTGTCGCCCGGCACGACCAGGCCGAGCGGATTCACAGCATTCGCGGGGCCCGTAGGGCTGCAGTCGGTGGATCCGTAAACCTGCACCAGGGGATTATTGGGACTGAGCTGGCAAGGATACTGCGTGGTGGCTTGGCCGGGGCGATACGTTTGCACGTGGCCCAGAGCATCGGCGAGCGGAGTATCCAATTCCCAGCGGAGGCCGTAGTTGAGGGTCACGTTCGGCTTGATGCGCCAGCTATCTTGCCCGAATAGATAGTAGGCGTTGTTGCGAACGTGCTCGGCCTGCGCTGAACCCTGTGAGTAGCTGTAAGGCAAGCCGAGCAGGTAGTCAGGCAGATAGTTGTAGATTCCGTTGACGGGATCGGCGAGCAAGCCTGGACTGTTGGGATCGGTACTGCTGTACTGGTAATAGCCGTTGACGTTGTAGTAGAGCGTCTGGTTGAACTGCATATAGCGAATGTCGGCGCCGAACTTCAGAGCGTGCGCGCCAAGTTGCTTACTGATGTTGTCCGTCCAGACATAGCTGTTGCCGATCTGTGGAAGCTGACCTTCGAAATTATTGCCGATGGAGAACGAACCCGGCACCACGATGAAGGGAACTCCTTCGTAGTTCTTGCCAAGCCCGGGCGTGATTCCTGCGCTGGGGTTGTTGGGGTCGCTGAAACACTGGCTGGAGGGGACAAGGCTACCGCAAGAGTCCTGCACCAGGTTGGTGCGCGCGGGCGCCTGGAAGCCGGTCTGGTTCTCGCGCATGTAAGTGAAGCGAGCCTCGTTCACCAGACTGTTACTGATCGTCCAGATGTGGGCAACGTTCAGTTGCTGCACGGTGGTGGGAACCTGCGCCCCAAAGCCCGGTACGTTGGCACCGGCGGCCTGGAAGAATGAGAACGCTTGGTTCGTGACCGAATCGTTGATGTAGTAGTAAACGTTCAGGTTCTGATTGTTGGTGAGGCGGTAGTCGAACTTCATCGATCCTTGATCGCCGTTGACGATCTGGTTGGGCACAGACTGAAACAGGTTGCCGGGTTGGTTGGGCAACGGAACGTAGAGCTGCATCAGGGCGACTGCAGTGGGATCCATGCAGGGCGTCGGGATCTGGTTGTTCGTGAAGATCGATGAATAGGGAATCGGGACGGTGTCCCCCTGGGTGGATAGCGGAGAGGAAAGACCGAGGGCGCCCAGACAGCCCGGGCGGTTGTTGAACAAGTCGGCAACCGCCTGATTAGCAATTTGGCCGGAAAATCCGCCGGCGACGTTGCTGAAGTCTCCGTTGCGCTGGTTCTGGTTAGGCACGTAGAACTGCGCGCTCGGAATGCCCTGCTTAATGCGGCGTCCCTCATACGACAGGAAGAAGAAGGCGCGGTCCTTCTTGATGGGGCCGCCAAAGGTTCCGCCGAACTGGTTCTGCTGGAACTGGGGCTTAACTACGTTGAAGTAGCCCTGGGCATTCAGCACGCTGTTGCGGAAGAACTCGAAAGCGTTACCGTGGAATTCGTTAGTGCCCGACTTGGTGACGACGTTGATCACGGCGCCAGAGTTGCGTCCATATTCGGCGTCGAAAGTGTTGGTCAGCACCCGGAATTCGGAGATGCTGTCGGGGCTGGGCTGCACCGTAGGAAGGTTCGCGAACAGATCGTTGGCGTCGCCACCGTTGACGTTGAAATTGTTGGAGCGTCCCCGTCCGCCGTTGACCGAAACTACGCCCGGCTGGTCGCTTCCGTAGGCGATGGAGTTGCTGCCGCCGACATTAGACATCACGCCGGGTTGTAATTGCAGTAGCTGATAAGTATCGCGCGTGTTCAGGGGCAACTGCGTAGCCATGAGGGAATCAACCGTAGCGCCGAGCTGGGTCGAGCTTGTGTCAACCAGCGGGGCCTCGGATGTGACCTCGACGGTTTCGGTCGCGGAACCAAGTTGCAAGGTTCCATTGACGGTAAGGGTCTGGTTCAGGTCGAGTGCAACTTGCTTGTGCGTCAGCTTTTTAAAGCCAGTGGCCTCGAACTCGACCGTGTAAGTGCCGACGGCGACGGTCGGAAAAGAATAGTCGCCGCTTTTGTTGCACTGAGTGTGGCTGCTGACGCCGTTGGCCTCGTTGGTGATGGTGACGGTGGCGTCGGGAATCACAGCGCCGCTGGGATCGGTGACACGTCCGTTGATTCGTCCACCCGTGCTCTGAGCAAGGGCTCCGAGAGCCAGCAATACCGCCATGAGCGCCGCAGGCACCGCCCGCGCGCAGAAGCGACAGCCCAACTTGGTCATAAACCCCCTTTGGGAAGCGTGTGATTTTGTGGACATTGGCGCGTGGACGACAAACCGCTTGCGGCGGCAGCCAACCTTGCTATAATCCCGCAAGGTTAGAGAATCCATTTCGTAGTTGTCAAGTGAAACTTTGAAACTCCGCGCTCAGCACGGCCGTTCGCAATCCGATTCGAAGCCCGGTGTCATCCTCAACGGCTATCTGAAGATCGGCGACGTTGCCGATCTCACCGGTGTCTCGGCTTCCGTGATCCGATCGTGGGAGCGGCTCGGGATCATCCATCCCAAGCGCACTGGCAGCAAATACCGGCTGTATTCCAGAGACGATCTCAAGGTATTGAAACGCGCACGCTTTCTCAGCCGAGTGCGCGGCTTGAACGGTCCGGCCATCGTGGAGTTGTTGAAATCGCAGGGACTCGTGAAGTCGGCGCGTCACGACGCCGGGGGCGTGATGGGCCCGCGTCTGCGTCAGCTCCGGTTGAGCCGGGACCTTTCGCTTGCGGAAGTGGCTGGCGCCGTCGGCATTTCAGTGGGGTTCCTCAGCGCGATTGAACGCTCGCACATGAGCGCGTCGGTGGGAACGCTGCGCAAATTGGCGCGATATTACAAGCTGAACATACTGGACTTCTTTGATCCGGCGCAATCGAACCCCTACCGCGTGTGTCCCAATGAGCGGAAGCGTCTGGATGCTGGACCCGGAGTACTGATGGAACTGCTGGCCTGGGGTAACACGGTTATGGAGCCTCACTTGTTCACCATCGCTCCTGGTGCCGACAGCGGCGATTCTTACGCGCACGAGGGCGAGGAGTTCTTGTATGTGCTGCGGGGCGCTCTGAATATCGCGCTGGAAGGACAGTGGTATGTGCTCCATCCGGGCGACAGCTTCTACTTCGAGAGCAACACGCCGCACATCTGGCGCAATACCGGCAAGACGGAGACCGTCGTTCTTTGGGTGAATACGCCGCCAACGTTCTAGAAATCTGTTTGAGGTGAACGCATGTCGAGGTCTGCATGAGCACCAGCCGCAGGGACTTCATCCGGTTTGTGGTGGCGGGTAGTGTAGTTGCGGGCTGCCCCGTGGATTTGTCGCTGTTGGCGGCAGAGCCATCGAATATCGGGGTGGATGGCGAACACAACCAGGTGTGCCATGAGATTCGCGATGGGAAGAAGTTCGCACATCCTCCGGCGTCGCAGAAGCACGATGTCGTGATCGTAGGTGGTGGGGTGAGCGGACTTATGTCGGCATACCTGATGCGCGACAAGGATTTTCTTCTGCTGGAGAAAGAGCCGCATTGGGGCGGGAATTCTTATCTAGAAGCGTACAACGGCGTTGCCTACGCCACTGGGGGCGCCTTCACTGAAGGCGAGACCATGCGGGAGTTCACGACGGGCCTTGGGCTGCCTTATCTACCCGTAGACAACTGGGACGGTACCCTCGTGAATAGCGAATTTGTTGCCGACACCTGGGGCCAGGGTCTCGAGCGTCTGCCGTATCCGCGGAACGTGCGCGACAGCTTCCGGAAGTTCCGCGACGAGATGCTGAAAATCGACTTGAGGAAGCGCGCGGTCGAACTGGACAACGTGCCGTTGTCGAAATTTACTGTAGGCTACGGGCCGGAGCTCCAGACATGGTGGGACGGATTCGGGCCATCGAATTGGGGAGCACGCACGGATGAGAGTGCCGCGATCCTCGGCATTTACGAGGTTCAGAACGCGGCGGGGGCCAATCGCAAAGATGATCGCATGACATGGCCGGGTGGACTAGGGGCCATCAACAAAAAACTGACAGAGACCATGCAGCCGCACAGCGATCGCATGCTGCTGAACGCGGCCACCGTGGCAGTTGTTCCGCAGAAGCACGGGGTCAATGTCACCTATCTACGCGACGGCAAGCCGCAGACGGTAGAGGCCAAGGGTGTGATCATGGCGACCCCGAAGTTCATTACGGCGCGCATGGTCGAGGGTATGCCGCAGAAACAGAAGGTTGCGATCGCGAAGATGCGCTACATCCCGTATGCAGTGGTGAACCTGGTGTACGACACGCCAGTTTTCGACGGCGGCTATGACACGTGGTGTCCGGGAAACAGCTTTACTGACTTCATCGTGGCCGACTGGACTGTCCGCAATAAGCCGGGCTACAAACAGAAATTCAACATTCTCACCTGCTATACGCCACTGCGCCGCGAACAGCGTGGAATTCTTCTCACCGAGGAAGGCAGTCGGCAGCTCGCGGCAAACGTGCTGCGCGATTTCAAGAAGCTGTTGCCGGAGACCAACGCAGATCCGGTCGAGGTGCAGATCTATCGGAGGGGACACCCGATCTACCAGTCGCTGCCGGGCAACTATACGCAGGTATTGCCACAAGCGCGTCAACCCATGGAGCGCGTCTTCTTTGCCAACACCGATTCTGAGGGGCCGGTGTCCACGACGCCTGACGGAATCAAAGCGGCTCGGCGAGCGGTGAAAGAATACGAGAAAATGATCGCAGGAAGCGCCGTCGGAGCTTCAACCTAGCCTGCTCGATTTCCGTCCTGCCTGCATCGCGGAGCAGAATATCGGTCGTTAAGAGACCCCTGAGCCGCCGCTTTTTTTCCACCAACTGGAATAAAATCACGGTCAGCATGGCACCCGTTCAACGCACCATTTTTCATGTCGATATGGATGCGTTCTTTGTTTCGGTCGAAGAACTGTTCGATCCGTCGCTGAGAGGCAAGCCCGTAGTGGTGGGCGGGCAGGCCCATGAGCGCGGTGTGGTTTCGGCTGCGTCTTACGCGGCACGCAAGTTCGGAGTGCATTCCGCCATGCCCTTACGTACCGCCGCCAAACTTTGCCCGCAAGCCGTGTTTGTTGACGGGCATCCGGAGCGCTATCGGGAATATTCCACCAAGGTGTTCGAGGTACTGAACAGCTTTTCGCCAAAACTGGAGATGGTCTCCATCGACGAAGCCTATGTCGACATGACCGGCACCGAGCGCCTGCACGGGACATCGTTGCGCGCCGCTCATGCTCTGCACGAGGCAATGAGGGCGAAAACCAACCTGAACTGCTCCATCGGCATTGGGACGTCGCGATTAATTGCGAAGGTTTGCTCAGATCAAGCGAAGCCGAACGGCGTCTTGTACATCCTGCCCGGCGGAGAAATCGCATTTCTAGCGCCACTCGACGTGCGGAAAATTCCCGGCGTCGGAAAAGTCATGGAAAAGCGACTGCAGGAGCAGGGCATCCAAAAAGTGGGCGACCTGGCTGCTCGCGATGAGCGTTGGCTGGAACATAACTTCGGCGCGCTGGGATTGGCGCTCGCAGGCAAGGCACGCGGTCTGGATGCAGGAGCGTGGTTTGAGAGTGATATCGGGGTGGATGACGGACCGCGCTCCATCAGCCATGAACATACCTTCAACAACGATACGGCTGAGGCGCACGTGTTGGAAGCTATGCTCGCACGGCTCTCGGAGATGGTGTGCCGGCGTCTGCGGGACCAAAATTTGCATGCGCGAACCCTGCAGCTGAAGCTACGCTATTCTGACTTTACGACGATCACACGAGCGCGCACTCTCGACCATCCGACTGCAGTCGATTCCGAGGTGTTCGCTGCTATCAGCGAGTTGTTCCGCACAAACTGGAACAATGGGGCGGTGCGATTGCTCGGCGTGCATGCTGCCCACTTCGACGATGAAAGCGAGCAACTGAGCCTGGAAGGCCGGACCACTCATGACAAGTGGAACCAAGCGCTATCAGCGGCCGACCGGTTGCGCGAAAAGTTTGGAGAGAACGCGATTTCGCTCGCTACCGGGATGAAGGCGCAGTTTCGCGAACGGACACACGAGAATCCCGCCGCGCTGCCAGGAAAGAAGAAAGAGAAATAGCCGACCGCGATCGTTGGAGAGCTTGCCAGTGCACGGCCTTCTCTGGTCGTGCCGGTGCTACTGGTAGCACGGGCGGTGGTCAGTCATCACAGACACGTGTGATAATGACGCCTAGTCTGAGACTGTGGGAACGAGCCTAAACCAACGTGTCCGGGTCGTCATCCGCGGGGCCGTGCAAGGCGTCGGCTTCCGCCCGTTTATCTACCGCCTGGCAGAGGAGATGAGCCTCAAAGGCTGGGTGATCAACAATACCCAGGGAGTTTTCATCGAAGCCGAGGCGGCGCCGGAAGTGCTGCAGAAATTTCTACTGCGCATCGACCGGGAAAAGCCGGCAATCTCGTTCATCCAGAGTTTCGAACATAGCTTTGTTGATCCCGTTGGCTACGACAAGTTTGAGATCCGGGAGAGCACCGACGGTGCCAAGACCGCGCTGATCCTGCCTGACATTGCAACCTGCAACGAATGTCAGCGGGAAATCTTCGACCCAGCCAATCGGCGCTACCGTTATCCCTTTACCAACTGCACTAACTGTGGGCCCCGCTTCACCATCATCGAAGCGTTGCCCTACGATCGACCGCGCACGTCGATGCGAATGTTCGAGATGTGCCCGGAGTGTTCGGAGGAATACCACAATCCTCGCGACCGACGATTTCATGCCCAGCCGAACGCCTGCCCGAAGTGCGGCCCGCATCTGGAGTTGTGGGACGACACTGGCGCGGTTACTGCTCGTGCAGGCGACGCACTGCAGCGAACGGTTGACGAGATCAGAGCGGGACAAATTGCGGCAGTGAAGGGCTTGGGCGGCTTTCACCTGATGGTGGATGCGTCCAACGAAGCGGCGGTTGTCAGGTTACGCCAGCGCAAGCGCCGGGAAGAGAAACCGTTTGCCTTGATGTTTCCTTCGTTGCAGCTCGTGGTCGAGTACGCCGTCGTCGATCCGATGGAAGAACGGTTACTGCAGTCGCCGGAGGCGCCGATTGTATTGGTTCGCCGAGGGGATCGCGATGACTTAGCGGCGTCGATCGCACCTGGAAATCCTTATCTGGGTGTCATGCTTCCTTACACACCGCTGCATCACCTGCTCATGCAGGAGTTCGGAATGCCGGTGGTGGCTACCAGCGGGAACGTGTCCGACGAGCCGATCTGCATTCATGAGCGGGAAGCGATCGTACGGTTGCAGGGTATCGCCGATTTATTCCTGGTGCACAACCGTCCAATCGTGCGCCACGTCGACGACTCCGTAGCGCGAGTCATGGCTGGGCGGGAACTCGTGCTGCGCCGCGCGCGTGGTTTTGCGCCGTTGCCGGTGCTGGTGGACGGTGCCGCTCCCGACGTGATCGGCGTTGGTGCGCACCAGAAGAATGCAATTGCAGCCTCCGTGGGCAATCAGGTTTTCATCAGCCAACACATCGGAGACCTAGAAACGGTGCCGGCGTACGGGGCATTTGAGCAAGTGCTCGACGACTTTACCGACTTGTACGAACTACAGACCAAGACCATAGCTTGTGACTTGCACCCTGAGTATTTCTCGACGCGGTACGCCCGCAAACAAAGCGACGTGGAAGTCGTCGCGGTGCAACACCACTACGCGCACGCGCTGTCGTGCATGGCCGAAAACCAGGTCGCCGCTCCCGGGCTGGGCATTGCTTGGGATGGCAGCGGATACGGTCCGGATGAGACGGTCTGGGGCGGGGAATTTCTGCACATCACGTCCGCGGGGTTCGAGCGGGTCGCGCATTTGCGGACCTTTCAGTTGCCCGGCGGCGAGAAGGCGGTGAAAGAACCGCGGCGGGTGGCGCTGTCGATCCTGCGAGAAACATATGGAACAGACCTGAG